>NC_020506.1:0-1419775 GCF_000344785.1 Corynebacterium callunae DSM 20147
GTGAGCCAGAACTCATCTTCTTTGCTCGAAACGTGGAGGCAAGTTGTTGCCGACCTCAACACTTTGAGCCAGCAACCCGATAGTGGCATTGCGCCATTAACCCCCACCCAACGCGCCTACCTCAACCTTGCCAAGCCAATTGCCATTGTTGATGGTTATGCCGTGTTGTCCACCCCGCACTCCATGGCAAAACATGCCATCGAGCAGGACCTCAGCGAATCACTAACCAAGGTGTTGTCGCTGCGTATGGGCCGTTCTTTCAGCTTGGCAGTCAGTGTCGAGCCAGACCAAGAACCAGCCGAAACTCCTGCCCCCACCCAGCAGGAATTCAAATATCAGCCGCCTCAACAGCAGCAACCGCAACACCAACAGCCTCAGCAACAAGCTGCGCCGGCCAACCACAACAGGGCCCCCGGGCAATATGAAGTGGGGCAGCAGCAGGACGCGTCGCAAAGCAATGGTTGGGAACGCACCCACGCTGACCCCGGGTTTGAACAGCCCACCCCGCAACGTATTCCGCGTGAAACCCCTGCTCACAACCCTAATCGTGAGGTGTCACTGAACCCGAAGTACACCTTCGAAAGTTTTGTGATTGGTCCCTTCAACCGTTTTGCCAATGCGGCAGCGGTGGCCGTGGCGGAAAGCCCAGCGAAAGCATTTAACCCACTATTTATTTCTGGTGGTTCGGGCTTGGGTAAAACTCACCTGCTGCACGCAGTGGGAAATTACGCTCAAGAATTGCAGCCTGGCCTGCGTATTAAGTATGTGTCCAGCGAAGAATTCACCAATGACTACATCAACTCCGTGCGTGATGACCGTCAAGAAACCTTCAAAAGGCGTTATCGCAACCTCGATATTTTGATGGTTGATGATATCCAATTCCTGGCCGGTAAAGAAGGTACCCAGGAAGAGTTTTTCCATACTTTCAACGCATTGCACCAGGCAGATAAGCAAATTATCCTGTCTTCAGACCGTCCTCCCAAGCAGCTCACCACGCTGGAAGATCGTCTGCGCACCCGTTTTGAAGGTGGCCTGATCACCGATATTCAGCCACCAGATCTGGAAACGCGTATTGCGATTTTGATGAAGAAGGCCCAAACCGATGGCACCCATGTGGATCGCGAAGTTCTCGAGCTGATTGCCAGCCGTTTTGAATCTTCGATTCGCGAGCTCGAAGGCGCGCTGATTCGTGTTTCTGCTTATTCTTCTTTGATTAACCAGCCGATTGACAAAGAAATGGCAATTGTGGCGCTGCGCGATATTTTGCCAGAGCCAGAAGATATGGAAATTACCGCTCCGGTGATCATGGAAGTCACCGCGGAATATTTTGAGATTTCCGTTGATACCCTGCGCGGAGCTGGGAAAACTCGTGCGGTTGCGCATGCTCGCCAGTTGGCAATGTATCTCTGCCGCGAATTGACAGATATGTCTTTGCCCAAGATTGGTGATGTTTTTGGCGGTAAGGATCACACCACCGTGATGTATGCCGACCGTAAGATCCGCCAGGAAATGACAGAAAAGCGCGATACTTATGACGAGATCCAGCAACTAACCCAGCTGATCAAATCGCGCGGCCGAAACTAGGACATAAAACTAAGAAATATCTGACACCGGTCGAATTACAAAAGAGGGCCTTGCTGCAATGTGCTGCGGTAAGGCCCTCTTTTTGTCATTTTGGGTAAGTTTCCACAGGTTTTTGGGTGATTTTTTGTTATTTCCGCAGCTCGGGGAGTGGCCTCAAAAGTTATCCACAATGTTAGTCACAGCCCTGTAATTACAAACTTGTAATTCCGTGAGCTTCATCACTTTCAAAGAGGGAGGAGCTTACTCAAAGCCCTGTGCATAAACCTCCCAAAACTGGGGATAAGCTGGGGATACATTTAGCTAAAATGTGTATAACTATGACCCCGCGGAATCTATCCACAGCACCTCGAAGTTATCCACAAGCAATTCACAAGCGCCTTCACACGGCGGAATTTGGCAGCTACCTTGGCTAATGAGGGTCTATCCACAGTTTGAACAGGACTTACTGTTACTACCAATTTTCTTACTAAGAGTTAAATAAAAGAAAGAGGGGTTGGGGAGAACATCGTGAAATGACAAAACTTCCGGTCGTGCTCATTGAGCAACAAGCGGCAAAGACGGAATTACAAATTCCTGAACTACCGGGTTCCCGGGTAGGTTGGGTTTGTGTAATTCAGAGGATTAACCCTCAAGGCCCAAACTTCGATCATGAAGTTTGACCTATTAGTGAAAATCTGAATTTAGTTAAACCTTGAACTAATTTGATCTATCTTTCCCAAGGAGCTTTAAAACAGCATGGAGTCACAAAATGTGTCCTTCCGTGTGGCCAGGGAGGACCTGGTTACCGCGGTAGCCTGGGTTGCTCGAAACCTGCCCACCAAACCGACTCAGCCGGTATTGCGCGCCATGCTGATCACTGCCGATGATGAAGGCCTAGAACTTGCAGGCTACGACTACGAGGTTTCCACCCGTGTTCGTCTTTCAGCAGAGGTTTCCCAGCCTGGCCGCATCGCCGTAGCCGGTAAGCTGCTCTCCGAAATCACCGGAACCCTGCCCAATAAGCCAGTTGATTTCCGTATCGACGGCTCAAAGGTGCTGGTAACTTGTGGTTCCTCCCGCTTTGAGCTGCCATCAATCCCACTTGATGACTACCCTTCATTGCCAAAGCTTCCAGAATCCACCGGTTCCATCAATGCCAAGCTTTTCACCGAAGCTGTTTCCCAGGTTGCAGCTGCTGCCGGCAAGGATGACTCCCTGCCCATGCTCACCGGCGTGAACATGGAAATCACCGGAAATAGCATTAATTTGGCTGCTACCGACCGTTTCCGTTTGGCACTGCGCACCTTTGAATGGGATTCCAAGGATCCAGAGCTCAATGCGAAGCTGCTCATCCCGGCAAAAACTCTGCTGGAAAATGCACGTTCCCTCGACACCGGCATCAACGATCCCATCGACATTGCCGTTGGCACTGGCGAGCAGGTTGGCCGCGAAGGACTTTTTGGCATTCACACCGATAACCGGGAAACCACCACTCGTTTGCTCGACGCAGATTTCCCCAATATCGCACCTTTGTTGCCTAAAGAGCACACCGCAATGGCCTCGGTAGAGATTTCTCCGCTGGTTGATGCGATTCGACGCGTATCCCTCGTGGCAGACCGAAATGCCCAGGTCATCTTGCAATTTAGCGAGGGCCAGGTCATTTTGTCCGCAGGCGGCTCCGATGCCGGACACGCTGAAGAAACCCTGCCTTGCGCATTTGTGGGTAAGGATCTCACCATCGCCTTCAACCCGGGTTACCTCAAGGATGGACTTTCTGTAGTTCCAACTCCGCGGGCTGTTTTTGGTTTCACCGAGCCTTCTCGCCCGGCAATTATGATTCCGGAACCAGAAGAATTCCCTGAAGCAGATGAGCGTGGCGTTTTCCAAACTCCGGAAACCTACTTCACCTACCTGCTCATGCCAGTACGCCTACCAGGCTAAATAACCTCGCACCCCAAATAGCGCCTGTCTTGTAATTTTTAGCAAGGCAGGCGGCTTTTCAGCTCAAATTTCTTTAAAGGAGGCCATGAGTCATGTACATCCGTTCTTTGGAATTACGTGATTAT
Source organism: Corynebacterium callunae DSM 20147 (assembly GCF_000344785.1). Classification (NCBI taxonomy): domain Bacteria; kingdom Bacillati; phylum Actinomycetota; class Actinomycetes; order Mycobacteriales; family Corynebacteriaceae; genus Corynebacterium; species Corynebacterium callunae. The sequence continues at coordinate 3,630 of NC_020506.1, forward strand.
CGCTCATGGCCAGAGCTCAAGGTTGATTTAGAACCTGGAATTACCATGTTCATCGGCCGTAATGGCTTTGGAAAAACAAATATCGTCGAGGCCATTGGCTATTTAGCGCATTTATCCTCCCACCGGGTATCCCAGGATGCTCCGCTGGTTAGGGCAAATGCTGCGAATGCCAGAATTTCTGCAATCGCAGTTAATCAGGGCAGAGAACTTGCGGCTCATTTGTTGATCAAACCCCACGCCGCCAACCAAGGGCAGCTAAATCGCACCAAAATGAAGTCCCCGCGGGAAATCCTCGGGGTCATCAAAACTGTGTTATTTGCTCCGGAAGATTTGGCATTGGTGCGCGGTGAACCAGCCGAGCGGCGCCGCTACCTAGATGACATTATCGCTACTCGCCAGCCGCGCATGGGAGCTCTTAAAGCTGATTACGACAAGGTGCTCAAACAAAGAAACGCCCTGCTCAAGACGGCTACCATTGCGCTGCGTCGCGGTTATGGCAATGAGGAAGGCGCAGCAGCGCTTAGCACTTTGGACACCTGGGATGGACAGTTGGCACAGCTGGGCGCTCAGGTGATGGCGGCGCGTTTTGCGCTGCTCAAGGAGTTGGGCCCTAAAATTCACGAGGCCTATGCCACGATCGCGCCGGAATCCCGCCCGGCGCAGGTGAATTACAAAACCACCATCGATCACGGCCTTGCTCAATTCGAGGAATTTGATGCTGGCATTATCGAGGCAACCCTGCTGACAGAGCTTGCCGCCAAGCGCCAGCGCGAGATCGAAAGAGGATCAAGCCTAGTCGGCCCGCACCGCGATGACCTGGAGTTATTGTTGGGTGATCAGCCTGCCAAGGGCTTTGCCAGCCACGGCGAGACCTGGTCTTTTGCGCTTTCTTTAAGAATCGCGGAGTTCAATTTGTTGCGCTCTGATGGCACCGATCCGATCCTCATCCTCGACGATGTTTTTTCAGAACTTGACGCTGGCCGCCGCGAAAAATTGGTGTCCATCGCCCAAGATGCTGAACAAGTAATCATCACCGCCGCCGTTGGCGATGACCTCCCTGACAACCTCAAGGATGTGATTTCCGCGCAGCACACAGTCTCCGTCGCCGACACCGAAACCGGCCGAATCTCCCTGCTGGACGCGCCATGACCGACCCCATCGATCAGGCTTTTGAACGCATCCGCCAAGAAGCCAAAAAGCGCAACGGCAAGGTGCCTGACCTGCACCAAAAGGATGCTTTTCGACGAACCCCTGCGCGCCGTAGCCAACAAGGTAGCGTCGAAAAGCACAAAAAGGGCCGGCCCACCGGCCTTGACGGCCGCTACAAGCGTTATGAACGCAGCGCTGAGTCTTTGGGATCCATTCTTAACAAGGAAATTCAGAACCGGGGCTGGGCGAAGGAGATCGCGGGTGGCTGGGTCACAACAAATTGGGAAGAGCTGGTGGGGCCGAAGATTGCGCAGCATACCAAGGTGGAAATGATCAAGGATAAGAAGCTTTTTATCACTTGTGATTCCACCGCGTGGGCCACCAATTTACGCCTGATGCAGAAGCAGATTCTGCAGGTCATCGCCCAAAAGGTGGGTCCAAATATTATTGTGGAGCTGCGTATTTATGGCCCTCAAGCACCCAGTTGGCGTAAAGGTCCTTTGCACGTTAAAGGACGCGGTCCGCGCGACACTTATGGTTAATTCGGAAACAAAAATCGCCAAAAACCTACCTATTTTCCCGTTTAACGCCTTATGCCTCGTACCGTGTGGGGACCTAAACGTGTAAGATGAAAAGGTCTGTATCGGATAAGTAGCGAGGAGTGTTCGTTAAAAGTGGCAAACACTGAACACAATTATGACGCTTCATCGATCACCATCCTTGAAGGTCTTGAGGCGGTACGTAAACGCCCGGGCATGTATATCGGTTCCACTGGACCGCGCGGCCTGCACCACCTAATTTGGGAGGTCGTTGATAACTCGGTGGATGAGGCCATGGCTGGTTATGCCACCAAGGTCGATGTCACCCTGCTCGAAGACGGTGGCGTCCAAGTCATCGATGACGGCCGTGGCATCCCCGTCGATATGCACCCATCAGGTGCACCAACGGTGCAGGTCGTGATGACCCAGCTGCACGCCGGCGGTAAGTTTGACTCCGATTCCTATGCGGTTTCCGGTGGTCTACACGGCGTTGGTATTTCCGTGGTTAACGCCCTTTCCACCCGTGTTGAGGCTGATATTAAGCTGCACGGCAAGCACTGGTACCAAAATTTCACCAACTCTGTTCCCGATGAACTCATCGAAGGCGGAAACGCCCGCGGAACCGGTACCACCATCCGTTTTTGGCCGGATGCAGAAATTTTTGAGACCACCGAGTTTGACTTTGAGACAATTTCTCGACGTCTCCAGGAGATGGCATTCCTTAACAAGGGCCTGACCATCACCTTGACCGATAGCCGCGCTACCGATCAAGAACTCGAATTGGAAGCATTGGCAGAGCAGGGCGAAACTGCCCCTGAGCTGTCCCTGGATGAACTCGACAATGAAACCGAACTTGTCGAAGAAGCCGGCGATGCGCCAAAGAAGCCTAAAAAGCGCGAGAAGAAAAAAGTCTTCCACTACCCAAACGGTCTTGGGGATTATGTTAACTACCTCAACCGCAGCAAGACTGTCATTCACCCATCTATCGTGGCTTTTGAAGCCAAGGGTGAAGACCATGAGGTAGAGATTGCTATGCAGTGGAATTCCTCCTACAAGGAATCTGTACATACCTTCGCCAACACCATCAACACCCATGAAGGTGGCACTCACGAGGAAGGTTTCCGCTCTGCGCTAACCTCCCTCATGAACCGCTATGCCCGCGAGCACAAGCTGCTCAAGGAAAAGGAAGCAAACCTCACCGGCGACGACTGCCGTGAAGGTCTTTCCGCCATCATCTCGGTGCGTGTTGGTGATCCTCAGTTTGAGGGTCAGACCAAGACCAAGCTGGGCAACACCGAAATCAAGTCCTTCGTGCAGCGTATGACCAATGAACACGTGGGACACTGGTTGGAAGCTAACCCTGCTGAAGCCAAGGTCATTATCAACAAGGCCGTTGGATCTGCGCAGGCTCGCATGGCTGCCCGTAAGGCCCGTGACCTGGTGCGACGCAAGTCTGCAACCGATCTTGGTGGTCTTCCTGGCAAGCTTGCCGATTGCCGTTCCAAGGATCCTGAGAAGTCCGAACTCTACATCGTGGAGGGCGACTCCGCAGGTGGCTCCGCAAAGTCCGGCCGTGACTCCATGTTCCAGGCCATCTTGCCGCTGCGCGGAAAGATCCTCAACGTGGAAAAAGCACGCCTTGACAAGGTGCTAAAGAATGCCGAAGTTCAGGCCATTATCACCGCGCTTGGCACCGGTATTCACGATGAGTTTGATATCAACAAGCTGCGCTATCACAAGATTGTGTTGATGGCCGACGCCGACGTTGACGGTCAGCACATTGCAACCTTGCTGCTTACTTTGCTCTTCCGCTTTATGCCAGAACTTGTTGCACAAGGCCACGTCTACTTGGCACAGCCACCGCTGTACAAGCTGAAGTGGCAGCGTGGCGAGCCAGGCTTCGCCTACTCCGATGATGAGCGCGATGAGCAGCTCGCTGAAGGTCTGGCCGCTGGTCGTAAGATCAACAAGGATGACGGCATCCAGCGTTACAAGGGTCTCGGCGAGATGAACCCGAATGAGCTATGGGAAACCACCATGGACCCAACCGTGCGTATCCTGCGTCGTGTTGATCTTAATGACGCACAGCGTGCCGATGAGCTCTTCTCCATCCTTATGGGTGACGATGTTGTGGCCCGCCGCAGCTTCATTACTCGTAATGCTAAGGATGTTCGCTTCCTGGACGTCTAAAGCTTGGGAATCATTTTCAATTACTCGCCCTATCCTGCAATTTTTGTGGGATGGAGGCGGGTTTTTGAGTCCCGCGAGTGGTGGGAAGGGAATAAGCGTGCGGATTTACGAAAGTGCAGGCTTAATTTGTACTTTTCTTCGTAAATCCGCACCGCATGGGACGTTTTCTGATCCCTATTCGCCCCAAAAATGGCTCTCAAGACCTCAGCTTGCGTAAATCCGCACGCCTGGTGAATAAAACTCCAAAAGAGGCTGAAAAACTAAGGCTCTCAGAGGCGATTTAAGGCCCTTTATTAGCAAGGTTGAGGCAAATACTCATTTGCGCTACCTCGAAGCCTTATATGGGAGAGAGGAAAGTTCTGCGAATTTCCCCAAAGTGAATACCCTGGGAATAGTGAAATCAATTGAACCAACCACAACTTCTCATGTGCCAATGCCTGATGGATCAACCACTCCGGTGCAGATCTGGGCTGCCGCAGATCCACAGGCAACACTTGTAATGGTGTGGCCTGGGTTTGGAATGGGCGGATACTATTATCGACCACTTGCATCTTTGCTGCTAAAAGCAGGTTTTAACGTAGCAATCGGAGAGTTAAGAGGTCAAGGGCAAAGCACAGCAAAGGCCACTAAGAAAAATCAGTGGGGCTATCATGACCTGGCTGCCATTGATTTTCCATTACAGATTGCCGCAGCTAAACAGGCTTTGGGTCTAAAAGCGGATCATCCCATGAGGTTTCTTGCACATTCGATGGGTGGGCAGATTTCTTGTCTTTTTGCAGGCCGTCCCGAGGCGAAAACTTATAATCTGCAAAGCATTTTTGGTGTTGGTTCAGGTTCACCGTTTTTTAAGGCTTTTGGCCCTAAAGAACGTAGAAGGCTGGGTGCTGGCGCTGTCTTATTAGGTGGTGTCGGCGGGCATGTTTTGGGATTTTGGCCCGGAAAGATCTTCGGCAAGGACATTGTGGGTTATGGCAGGCAGTCTGGCACCCATATGAAAGAGTGGCAGCACTTTAATCGCAAGAATTCCCTCGAGAATCTCACTGGCCAAGATCTCAACTATGTTCAGGAAATGAAAAAAGTCAGCATACCGCTGACTTTGTGTAGAAGTGCCAATGATGAGGAATGTCCTGAGGCTTCTATTGATGCATTGGCAAGCTTTTTGCCCACCGCGCCCCTGTGCAAATTGATTGTGCCAGGGGAGCTGGGACATAATCGCTGGGCTCGAGAGCCAGCGGCGACGGTGGAGCTATTTAAGCAGGCTTAATAGCCGATTGAGCGCAGGCAGAGCTTGCGCCATTGTTTAACAAAAAATCCGATGAAGAAGGCGGCAAAGATTGTGCCTTCGCGAACTCCCACTAGCTCTCCCATTGCAATCAATGAGATGATGCCGGCGATGATTACCAAGGTCCAGTCCACAATTTGTTTCATAGAGCCAAATTGCATGGAGGGGAACTTCCGTACCAGCGCATAAACAAAACCTTCGCCGGCGATATAGGTGATATTTGGAAGCACCTGGATAAACACACCAATGGACATCAATAAGGTGGCGCTGATAACCCACACCCAGGCCAAGATGTAATTATCGGTTTCCGCCCAGCCGGTTACTAACAGGTTGAGATCACAAAGAAATCCGAAGACAAATGCCCAAAGAAGTTGGATGAACATGTTCATCTTGAAATCTTTGCGCAGCACAATCATCTGGCCGATGATCAAAATGACATTAAAGAGGATCGTCGTGGTGCCAACCGAGAGCGGGCTAATAAACGACCACACCGCGGGGATTGCGGAAATGGTGGTGGTGCCCAAACCCACGTGCACGGTCATGGCAATGGCAAAAGACATGATGTAAATGCCAATAAAAAACATGGCCCAGCGAGTCGGCAGGTTAAAACGCTGCGCCGGATCGAGGGGCTTCTTTTGTGGTTCCGGCGCAGCTGAATCGGTAGGAGACACGTGCCTTAGTGGGTGTTTTTCTCAATAAGTGCGCCGATGGCAGGGAGTTCTTCAATAATGACCTTGGAAGCCTTGCCACGCACGCCCTTGTAGACCTTGCCAAGTCCTGGCACAGTGATGGTTTCGGCATTGCGGTCAGCGACATTGAGGATGGCATCCATCGCACGCTGCTCATTCGCGGCTAGGAATACACCGAAGTCAGAGCCACCGGAGGTGGAATATTCCTGCCACAGGCCATCAAGGGAGTCTGCCATCTCAGGCAGGAGGCGTCGTGAGCCCTTGGCGACGATATCGGCGTCTACCTTGGTGGCGGCTGCAAGCGCGCCCTTAAGCGCCATACCGGTGAGGCCAGACTGCTTTTCGACGGTGGTGGTGATAAAAGATGCCATGTCATTAACGGCGGCATCGAAGTTTGCAGAGACGATGAGTTCTTTAAGTGTGGTCATGGACTCATCTTAGGTGAATGAGAAAAGGTCGGCGCTCAAATGGGACTTGAGGGGCCGACCTTTTTCGCACACAGTGTTGCGATCCTTCCTCCACAAAAAACTGAAACCACAACAGCCTCTGTAATCACAACAGTCACAAAGCTTACATATCTTCACAACTATGCTGCAACAAATGCCAAAGGATCTTGTCTGATGGGATGTAAAGCTACATGGATGGCCGCCGTGCGCAGGATATGGGAATCGGCACGTTGAATGCGTAATTGGCTGCCAGTGGATTCGCGTAGGCGAGTGACCACAATGCGCAAGCTATCTGGATCCAAAGTGAAGGCTTCACCAGCAAAAACGATGGAATCAGGATCCACTACGTCCACTGCGGAAATCACCGCGTCAGCAAGCTTGTGGGCGCGTTCATTAAGGATTTCGCGGGCTACGGTTTCGGTCCGAGCTCGGCTGACCAGCTCGGCGAAAGTACGGGCAGCAATGCCGCGTCGAGACGCTTCTTTAAGGGTATTGGAATTACCAAAAGCTAGTGGAGTGCGTCCGGAATTGGGTCGGTGCACGGCACCATTAAAAATCCAGGCGTGTGAAACAACCTCACGCGCATAAAAGTACAAGGTAGAAGGCTCAAAATACGGCGTGGGATTAAGTGGGGCGTTGATAATTTCGGTGCCCGCCATCGCCGCTACACCGGTTCCGATGGAGATAGGGAAGGGGAGAAACTGCTGAATATCCACCTTTTCCCAGCCATAAGCAGGTGAAGTAACAGTGCCGTCCGGTGCCACATGGGCGGAAAAAGCCAGGCCAATATTAAGCGGATCGGGCAGCCCGGCACCCAGATTTTGCAATTGATTAATCACAAAATCGAGGGTTTCTGGCGGTGTGAAATTAGTGACATCATGGTCAAGCTTTTGGTGCCTAATAACACGTCCTGCCAGGTCACAGACTGTAATTTCAGAGCTGCGCACACCGATGTGAGCACCCCAGGCGACCAAATGGCGGCCATCAATGCCCAGTTTGGTGCGGGGGCGTCCGGAGCGCGTGCCGTCCTCATTTTGAGCCCGAGTTTCTTCCACCAAACCAGCATCAATCAGCGCGGATACATGCCGGGTGATACCAGCCTGTGAAAATCCCAAATCTTGTTGCAGCGATGTGCGGTCGGCATCGGTGGCGCGAATTTGATGGAAAACGCGGGCGATGGGAAGCTGCGGGGCGCAGATGTGGATCGGCGTGATTTGCTGTGTGAGTATAGGCACATGCTAGACAGAGTGGTCTTTAAAGTCATTATTAAAATTCACCACATTTAGGTGTGGAAATAAAGAAAATCTAGACTAATTGGTCTATATATTGCGACTAAGTAGGATGCGCTGAGTGACGGCGGCAAAAGTTTCATTACGTCCGCTTAGTGGCTCCAAAGTGCGAATCAACTCGGAGACCCGCGCCGCCATGGCCTCTGCGGAAGCGTGTACCTCAACTCCATAAAAGCTGGCCGTACTCACGGCTGATATCGCTGCCAGCGCTGCAAAATCGCGCACTACCACGCCGTGTACCGCCCCCACTTCATCGGCGATTACCAGCAATTGCTCGGGACTTAAGCCCCTCATCGCTGCTGCCTAATACGCTTTTCGACGCTTGCATACTCGGCCACGTAACCGCGTGCCAGCTCTGCGACCTCGGCGTCTTCCAAAGCGCGGCCGGCGGCCGCAATGATCGCGCGAATTGCAGCTTCCTGTTTGCTGCAACCTTGTGCCCGGGCAAGCAGGGTGAGCGCGCGGTCCTGGGCGTCGTTAAGCCTTAAAGTCATTGCCATGAAGAAATGGTATCGCTTTGATACCACTTTATGGGGCTACAGGGCGTTAAAAAGCTCTGTGGACTAAAATTAGGCAGGTTGACACGAAGAAAGGTGATCAGTGAGCGACGACAATACCGCACAATATGACCGCATCAATCCCATTGATATCAATGAGGAAATGCAGTCGAGCTATATCGATTACGCCATGTCCGTCATCGTCGGCCGTGCCCTCCCAGAGGTTCGCGATGGCATGAAGCCGGTTCACCGCCGTGTGCTTTATGCGATGTTTGACAATGGTTACCGCCCCGACCGCAGCTATGTGAAGTCCGCAAAGCCAGTGGCAGACACTATGGGTAACTTCCACCCACACGGTGACTCCGCAATTTATGACACTTTGGTACGTATGGCTCAGCCATGGTCCATGCGTTATCCGCTGGTAGATGGCCAGGGTAACTTCGGTTCCCGCGGCAACGACGGCCCGGCAGCAATGCGTTATACCGAGTGCCGCATGACTCCATTGGCGATGGAAATGGTGCGCGATATTCGCGAAAACACCGTTAACTTCTCTCCAAACTACGATGGCAAGACTCTCGAACCAGATGTTTTGCCATCTCGTGTGCCAAACCTGTTGATGAACGGCTCCGGCGGCATCGCCGTGGGTATGGCCACCAACATCCCACCACACAACCTTAATGAGCTTGCCGACGCCATCTTCTGGATTCTGGAAAACCCAGACGCCGAAGAATCTGAAGCACTCGAAGCTTGTATGAGCTTTGTGAAGGGGCCGGACTTCCCAACTGCTGGCCTGATCATCGGTGATAAGGGCATCCACGATGCCTACACCACCGGCCGTGGCTCAGTTCGTATGCGTGGCGTGACCTCTATTGAAGAAGAGGGCAACCGCACCGTCATTGTTATTACTGAGCTGCCTTTCCAGGTAAACCCAGATAACCTGATCTCTAACATTGCCGAGCAGGTTCGCGACGGCAAGCTCGTGGGCATCTCCAAGATTGAAGATGAATCCTCCGACCGTGTTGGTATGCGCATTGTGGTTACCCTCAAGCGCGATGCCGTAGCTCGCGTGGTGCTGAACAACCTGTTTAAGCACTCCCAGCTGCAGACCAACTTTGGTGTGAACATGCTGTCCATCGTTGATGGCGTGCCTCGTACCCTGCGTCTGGACCAGATGCTGCGTTACTACGTGGCGCACCAGATCGAAGTCATCGTGCGCCGCACCCAATACCGCCTCGACAAGGCTGAAGAGCGCGCCCACCTCCTTCGCGGCCTGGTCAAGGCCCTGGATATGCTGGACGAGGTCATCGCGCTCATCCGCCGCAGCCCAACCCCAGATGAAGCCCGCACCGGCCTCATGTCGCTTCTCGACGTCGACGAGGCGCAGGCTGACGCAATTCTGGCAATGCAGCTGCGTCGCCTGGCGGCACTGGAACGCCAAAAGATCATCGATGAGCTCGCTGAAATCGAGCTGGAAATCGCTGACCTGAAGGACATCCTGGCAAGCCCAGAGCGTCAGCGCAGCATTGTCCACGATGAGCTAAAAGAAATCGTCGACAAGTACGGTGACGAGCGTCGTTCCAAGATCATTGCCGCTACCGGCGACGTCTCTGAAGAAGACCTCATTGCCCGTGAAAATGTGGTGGTCACCATTACTTCCACCGGTTACGCAAAGCGCACCAAGGTTGATGCTTATAAGTCCCAAAAGCGTGGCGGTAAGGGCGTACGTGGCGCGGAGCTCAAGCAAGACGACATCGTGCGCCACTTCTTTGTGAGCTCCACCCACGACTGGATCCTCTTCTTCACCAACTATGGCCGTGTCTACCGACTCAAGGCCTATGAGTTGCCAGAGACCTCTCGCACCGCACGTGGCCAGCACGTAGCTAACCTTTTGGAATTCCAGCCAGGTGAGCAAATTGCCCAGGTTATCCAGATCGAAAGCTACGAGGATGCTCCTTACCTCGTCTTGGCAACTGCACATGGCCGCGTCAAGAAGTCCCGTCTTTTGGACTATGAATCTGCCCGTTCCGGTGGACTCATCGCCATCAACCTCAACGAGGACGACCGTCTGATCGGTGCCGCTTTGTGTGGCGAAAATGATGAACTGCTCTTGGTCTCTGAATACGGTCAGTCCATCCGCTTCACTGCTGATGATGAGCAATTGCGCCCAATGGGCCGTGCCACCGCCGGTGTGAAGGGTATGCGTTTCCGTGAAAACGATCAGCTGCTGTCCATGTGTGTAGTTCGCGATGGTGAATTCTTGCTGGTAGCTACCTCTGGTGGTTATGGCAAGCGCACCCCACTGGAGGATTACTCCACCCAAGGCCGTGGTGGCCTGGGTGTTGTGACCTTCAAATACACCCCGAAGCGTGGACGTCTCATCGGTGCTATCGCCGTGGAAGAAGATGACGAGATCTTCGCCATCACCTCTGCCGGCGGCGTAATCCGTACCGTGGTCAACCAGATTCGTCCATCTTCACGTGCCACCATGGGCGTGCGTTTGGTAAACCTCGAAGAAGGCGTCGAGTTGCTAGCCATCGACAAGAATGTCGAAGATGAAGGCGAAGAAACCGCAGAAGCAGTAGCAAAGGGTGCAGTCGAAGGACCAGCTTCCAAGGCAACTGCAGAAAGCACCGTTGAAAGCACAGACGATAGCGACGAGGAGTAAACCTTGGCATCTCGAGAAGTATCCATAACCCGAATTTCGCCACTAGCCACCTTCCGCGTGGCACTGGCCATGTCCATCATCGGACTCGTGGCGTGGATCATCTGCGTGTCTTTGCTTTATTTCGGACTCAATGCAGCAGGTGTTTGGCAAAACCTGAATACTGTCATCGGTGGAGTTGGCGCAGAACAGTCCATCACCTTCGGTCTAGTACTCAGTGTGTCCGCACTGCTGGGTGCGATCGCCGCGATCACCATTGCAATTCTGGCGCCTTTGGCAGCCATTATCTACAACGCGATTGTTGATCTCTTTGGTGGCCTGAGAATTCAGCTCCAAGAAGAAGTTGATTAACTCTTAAAACAGTCCCTGCTTAAACCCTTGAAAAATAGGGTTTAAGCAGGGGATTTGTTAGTTTAAGAAGTTATGGGTAAAGTCTTACCTCGTTCCTAAGGGGCCTATAGCTCAGTCGGTTAGAGCGCATCGCTGATAACGATGAGGTCGCAAGTTCGATTCTTGCTAGGCCCACCAGGAATAAAGGGGCATTAGCTCAGTTGGTAGAGCACCTGCTTTGCAAGCAGGATGTCAGGAGTTCGATTCTCCTATGCTCCACAGTTCAAAAAGAACCACTTTCCGGATCGGGGAGTGGTTCTTTTTCTTTTCTCCCGTTTTTTAGGGGCTGGGAAAAGGGGCTTTGCGCTGCCGTTTTGGTAGTTGCCAAGCTTGTCGGTAGAGTCTTTCATTGTTCCCATAAGGGCCTATAGCTCAGTCGGTTAGAGCACATCGCTGATAACGATGGGGTCGCAAGTTCGATTCTTGCTAGGCCCACCAAATAACTAAAACACCGGGTGTTAAGAATTAATTTTCTTAACACCCGGTGTTTTTGATTTCTGCCGGATTAGCCCTGATTAACAGGCTTAGCGGTTGTTATATGAAAAGCAGGGTCATTTTCATGTGCAACTTCTAATGTTGCTGTGCTTCGTCGGAGTTCTCCGCCAGCGGATAAAGCTGCAATAAGGAAGACAATGAGACCAGCGAGGGTTACTAGCGCGCCAGCCAATAGGGGAGATGCGTATCCGAGTCCAGCAGAGATGGTTAGTCCACCGATCCAGGCACCTAGAGCATTGCCGACGTTAAAAGCTGCGATATTCGCACCTGAACCCAAAGTTGGGGCTTCGGTGGAATAGGACATGATTCGCATCTGAAGTGCTGGGACAGTTGCAAAACCAAAGCCACCCATGAGGAATAGCGCAATGATGGTAGCGATCTGATTGCCAGCCACCTGAGAGAATATGGCGAGGATGATCACTAGCCCGATGAACAGAGTTAATAGAGTACGTCCAAGGTTCTTGTCAGCAGCACGCCCACCGAGGAAATTGCCCACAAAGAGGCCCACGCCAAACAAAACCAGCAGCCATGGCACGGTTGTGCTGGCGAATCCCGAGACGCCAGTCAAAGTGAATGCCATATAACTAAATGCGCCGAACATACCGCCATAACCAAGCACGGTAATCAGAATTGAGGCCCACACCTGCCCCGAGGTGAAGATGCGGAACTCGCTGAGGATGCTGCCATTGTTTTGTGGCTGTGCAGCAGAAGCAGGAATTAGGACAATAATGCCGATGAGTGCGATGACACCAATGATGCTGATCGCCCAAAAGGTTGCACGCCATCCGGCTGCTTGTCCCAGAAATGTGCCTAGTGGAACGCCCAAGACATTCGCGCTAGTTAAGCCGGCGAACATCATTGAAATTGCGGCAGCTTGGCGGTTTGGAGCTACTAGTCCAGCTGCAACGACGGAGCCGATGCCAAAGAACGCACCATGGCAAAGTGCTGCGATTATGCGACCCAGCATAATAATTTCATAACTTGGGGCAAGTGCCGAAAGCATATTCCCCATGATGAACAAGACGAGCAAAGCAACCAGCGCCACCTTGCGATTAAGCCGTGTCATGGCAATGGTGAGGATAATTGCGCCGACAGCGACGGCGAGTGCATAGCCGGAGATGAGATAACCGGCGACAGCCTCGGTGACATTAAAATCTGCAGAAATTTCGGGTAGCAGTCCCATAATGACGAACTCGGTGAGTCCGATTCCGAACCCGCCGATGGCGAGTGCGAGCAGTGCGAGAGGCAATGCGTGGTCCTTTCGGAAAGAGCATCAATGAAGTGATAGATGCATAAGCAATTAAGCGCGTATGCAATAGTTGCAAACGCAATGAAAATATACTTGCACACGCGCACTATCGGCGCAAGTAGTGTATTCTGAGCAAGAGTAAAAATAAGGAGGGGTTCATGGGAATCACGGATGATGCAGTGGAGATTCGGGCACGTGGTTGGCGCACTTTAGCGGCCTTGCACGGACTTATTGAAGCTGAGCTGGAGCGCAGCCTGCAGAAGGAACATGGACTCTCTGTCGTAGAATTCACGGTTCTTGATGCACTTAGCCGACAGGATGGTTGGAATATGCGTATGAGACAGTTGGCCCGTGCTGCAGCTTTATCCAGTAGCGCTACAACTCGCCTGGTCACCCGCTTGGAAGATCGCAATCTTCTCACCAGGATCTTGTGTGAAGATGATCGCCGCGGTATCTACACTGAGCTCACTCCCGAGGGGCAAAAGCTTCTCCACGACGCCCATCCAACCCATGATGAAGTATTGGCGTCAGCACTTGATCAAGCCAGGGAACTGCCGGAGCTAGCCCCTCTTGTTTCTGCTATTTATGAATCGCAAACCGCCGTCTAAAGTTGCTGATTTTTTTCTTTAGGGTGTGTGGGTGTAAGATTTGAAGAGCAATTTGGGGCATTAGCTCAGTTGGTAGAGCACCTGCTTTGCAAGCAGGATGTCAGGAGTTCGATTCTCCTATGCTCCACAAATTAAAGGATCCCGAGCCAGAAATACGGCTCGGGATCCTTTGCGTTTTAAGGCTCCCGAAAATGTCGTTGACCTTTTGCTCTTGGCACCACATGTTAAGGCCTTAGAGGGGCGTACAGCGCGTGGGTTTTCAGGTTGTAAAATGGGTTTTATTCACAAGGTGTGCCGATTCAGACCAATTGGCGTGGAGCGGCCATGTATTTACGTAGATTAGGGCCCCAAATTCCGGTAGTTAGAGCCCAATCTACGTAAAGTAGATAATGTGAAGCATATTTTGGGGCGGATTGGGACCACATCAAGACGGTTGCCGGAAAATGTGGAGCAGGCAGCGGATTTTTTTATAAAGCATGTTCGGGTGTAACATAATAAGAGCAATTTGGGGCATTAGCTCAGTTGGTAGAGCACCTGCTTTGCAAGCAGGATGTCAGGAGTTCGATTCTCCTATGCTCCACAAATGAAAACCTCCTTGGAAAATTATTTCCAAGGAGGTTTTTGCTTATTCAGCTGTTTTGGAGATGGTCTCTTCCAGGGCAGCCTGGATTTTCTCCATGGTCTGCGGATAAGCGGCGGTGATGTCGATGTTTAGCTTGTCGGCAAGCACAAACACCCACCACATGGTTTCGGAGAGTTTGTGCTCTAGCTCGGCACGGGCATCGCCGTCGATATTCCAGGTGCCTTCTTCGGCAAGCAGCAAACGGCCGATATTTCCGACATCGTTGGCAAAGCCGATCTGTAATTCGTGCATAGACCAGGTTTTGCCATTAAAGCGCTCTTCGAGAATTTCATACAGCTTGCGGACTTCTAAAGCTTGGTCGCGTGCATCAGATAGTGGATTTGTCATTTAAGAAATACTTCCACAAGAGACGTCGAAAAGCGCTTTCTAAAGCGCCTAGCCAGTCACCCCGGTGAGCTCATTTGGGGTGGCAGGCAGGGTAGCGGAGGATAGGATCTTGCCATTGCTTAGGTCAACAACGTGCAGTTTATTGGTGGCGGGCTCGGAAACATAGGCGCGATCTCCCTGGATGAAGAGGGTTGGGCGAGCTTCCTGCCAAACTTCGGGTTCCATCCACGGCGCAATGACCGGGTAGGTGTGCAGAATTGAGCCGGAGTTTTGGTCGATAATATGCAGTTGGCCATCGGTGCCAAGCACTACGGCTTCGCCTGCAGGTCCGCGGCCGAGGGAGCGGAAGGAATAGGAAGTTCCCAGGTCAACGAGGGTGAGCTGGCCGGTTTCAGTGTTGGTCAAGGAGATGCGCTCGGGACGCTCCAGCTTGGCATTTTTATCAACTTTGTAGTCACCCAGGATCACTGGAGACATGTCACTGCCAGCCTGATTGCCGATGCGTCCATAGGAATCGGGGGCTTGAATCTTGCTGAATTTGCCATCTTTGTAGATCAGCACGCCGTCTTCACAACCCAGTGCGATTACCTCATTGGCTGCCGCGGCCTCGCCGTGAACTCCCGGGCATTGTTCATTACGTGCAATTTCCTTGCCCTCGGCATCAAAAACAATGGCACCATTACGAGAATCAGAATTTCCCAGGGTGTGCAGCAAATCGCCATTTTCCAAGGCCACAGCCACACCATGATGAGGTTCCAGGGCTTCTTTTACCATTGGCTCAGCGTCTCCATTTTCCTGGAGATCAGCGGATTCAAAAATTTGAATTTTGCCATCGCCGTCACCAAAGAGCACGGTTTTGCCAGCATGTCGCACTACGTGACCTGGCTTTTGGGTGCCATAAACAGTGTCGGTGAGCTCAGGTTCGGCGGTGTAGCTGTGGGTATGATCGCCATGCGGTTCGGTCCAGGCACCAGCATCAAAAACCTGGAAGCCCGCGCCGGTTGAGACAAAGACGTGTCGGCCATCGCCTGCGGAGTTGAGGCGATTAAAACCTTCGAGCGGGGTATCTTCCAAAACTTCCAAAGTATTGGCATCGAGGGTCAAAATGCCGCCATCGTAGGTGGTCACAATGCGTGCCTGCGGAGAATCCGCTTCCTGGGCAGTGCCACTACCGTGAGCTTCGTGTCCATCTTCAGCGTGCATAGCGCTTGTCGACGCCGCTGCGCTGGAGGAGGTTGCACCAGAATCAACTGTTTGGGAACTGCAGCTGCTGAGCAAAATGGAGGTGGTGGAAATCGCTGCTATGGCCAGCAATTTATGTGAAGGCTTCATATCATCTCCTAAAGATGGGCTTGGGTCAGTGCATCTGAGATGCGTTGGGCATTGATCTTTTGCATGCTGAGGTAATCGCCGGCTTCACCATCAGCTGCGGTGAGAGATTCGGTATAGAGGGGCACTACTTGCACCTTGATTCCGGCGTTGCTGGCTAGCACGTCGGCAAGCTTTTGCGGGCTGGAGGAATCGGTGAAGATGGCTGGCACGCGGTTCTCGGTGATGGCAGTTGAGATATCTGCCAGGTCAGCTGCAGAAGGTGCGGCTAGGGTGCTGCCGCCCGGGATGATGGTGGCGATCACGGAATAATCAAAACGCGCGGCGAGATATCCAAAAACATGGTGATTGGTGACCAGCTTGCGGTTTTGTGGTGCCACCTTATTAAGTAAGGTGCTCACTTCTCGATCCAGCTCTTGTAACTGGGTGCGATATGCGCTGGCAGATTGAGAAATTTCGGCGGCCTGCGCCTCATCCACATTTGCGATGAGTTCAGCCTCGATGATCTCGGTGGCGGTAATCATGCGCGCCGGGTCGGTCCAAAAGTGTGGATCTTTGACGCCAGGGGAGTACTCAATGGGATTGATGAGCTCTCCCACCTCAATCACCTCAACTCCCTGACTGCGTGCATTATCCAGATTGGCTAAGAGGCCCTTTTCAAGCCCCAGACCATTGGCGACAATCAGATCGGCATTTTCCATCGCAGCAGCTTCCTGTGCAGAAATCCCAAAAGAATGTGGATCGGCATTGGGCTTCATAAGTACCTGTACATCGGCGGAATCTCCCACCAATTGGCTAACAACATCGCCCAGAATATTGGTGGTAACCACGATGTCTGGGGTGGTGTCAGTGGTGGAGCATGCGGTGATACCGAAGGTAAAAGTGCAGCACATAGCCACTAAAGCGGCACTGCGTGCACCAACCCTTTGCCTGTTATTGAAAATTTGTTTCAGTATCACGCGTTGCAGTTTAACTTACTAATGACATTCTTTGTCAATAAGCAAATAAAGAAAATCACAGCACTTAATAAGGTGATGGTGGCGCCCGCGGCGGTATTGGCATGCCAACTAATCAATAGGCCACTATAAATTTCTGCACATCCAAGTGCTGCAGCAAGGGTCATGATTAAGGGGATACGTCCGGTGTGTGCAGCTAAAATACATGCCGTTGCAGGTGGTCCAATAAGCAGTCCAAAGACTAAAAGGGTGCCCACAATTTGGAAAGAAACCACTGTCGCCAAAGCGATCAGGATCAACATGATCAGGTGGGTAAGGCGGGGGTGAAGGTTGAGGGTGTGTGCCTTGCGTTCATCAAAAGTCAGCGCCAAAAAAGGGCGATGGAAAATCCATAACATCAGCGCGCCCACCAGAACTGCGGCAATGATGAGGTAAATATCTACCGTCCGTACGCCTAAAATATCGCCAAAAAGAAACGCTGTAAGGTCAACTGCCTGGGAATCTGAGCGGGAGACTATCACCACGCCAAGGGAAAGCATGGTGATAAATTGCAGGCCAATGCTCACATCCTGGGAAAGTGTGGATTTACGCGCGGTCCACACCACGCCACCGGACATGATTAGCGCACTAATTCCGGCGCCGATCATGAGGTTTCCGCCAAGGAGGGATGCGATGGCGACTCCGGGCAGCATGCCGTGAGACATGGCATCGCCAAAAAATGTCAGTCGGCGCAGAATTACCCAGGTGCCAATGAGTGCACATAAGACGGCGACCAGACAGCCAGCTATTAGTGCGCGGAAGACAAATGAGGCGGCAAAAGGTTCGATGAAAAACTCCATTTGGAAATGATAACCGTTATCATTAAGGAATGGGAGAAATCAGAGTAAAGGACCTTAGCTGCGCATATCGCAATGTCACAGCCTTAAAGAACATCAACGCCAGCTTTCCCCAGGGCAGTCTCACGGCACTAATCGGCTCCAATGGCTCTGGAAAATCCACTCTTCTAGGAGCTCTAGCCGGCACCATCACACCTGTCTCGGGGAGTATCAGCGGACTGCCTAAAGAAATAGCTTTTGTACCGCAGCGCAGCCACGTTCCGGAAAATTTACCAATCAGCGTGTGGCATACCGTGAGCATGGGACGCTGGCTCAGCCGCCGCCCCTGGCAACGCCTCAGCGCGAGCGACCGCAACATTATCAACAGCGAACTAGAACGCCTGGGTATCAGTGACCTCGCCAGCCGCCCGCTTGGCGAGTTGTCCGGTGGCCAGCGCCAAAGGGCGCTTATAGCGCAGGGGTTAGCGCAGCAGGCACCGCTTTTGCTTTTCGACGAACCCCTCTCTGCCATCGACGCCGATGCTACTTTATTAATAGCCAAGGTCATTGCAGAGGAAAAGGCAGCTGGCAAAACCATCATCATCGCCACGCATGATGTAGCGCAGACGCGAGATGCAGATCGGACCATCACCTTGGAAAGGGGTGAGATAAAGTGCCAGCACAAAGCGTCTGAATCGATAATGTGACCTGTGGAAAGTTTGACTTGTGCCTCTGACCTGCGTTGACTTAAGCAAATGAAGCTTCCAAAAATCGCTGCGTTATTAGTTAGCGCAACACTCCTCTTAACAGGTTGTTCGGCAACCGGTGGGGCCCCCAGGGATACCCAAGGAGAAGGAGGCGGGGGAACCGTCGATACGCCCCGTCTTGTCGTGGCAATGGTAAGCCACGGCGCTCCTGGTGATACTTTTTGGGATTTGGTCCGCCAAGGTGCTGAAGACGCTGCGCAAAAAGACAATATTGAGCTGCGTTATTCCTCCAACCCCGAGGTTCCTGAACAAGCCAACCTTATTCAAAATGCCATTGATTCTGGTGTAGATGGCATCGCCATGACCATGTCTAATTCCCAGGCACTCGGACCTGCTGCGCAAAAAGCTGTTGATGCAGGTATTCCAGTGGTGGGACTTAATGCTGGAATGACGGACTACCAAAACTATGGAATGTCTGGATTTTTTGGCCAGGATGAAACTGTCGCTGGCACCAAAGCTGGTGAGCGCTTGGCTGCAGAAGGTGCACAGGATGTGCTTTGTGTAATTCATGAACAAGGCAATTCTTCACAGGAAGCACGCTGCGCTGGTGTGGCCCAGGGCCTCGGCAAAAAGGTGGAAAACCTTTATGTCAATGGCATGGATCTGACCTCGGTGAACTCCACTCTGCAGGCAAAATTGGCGCAGGATCCCAATATTGATTGGGTGATGGGGCTAAATGCAGCTGTGTCTATGACCATTGCTGATGCTGCAGCCTCGGCAAATTCTGCGGCCAAGATCGCCACCTTTGATACCAATGCCCAGCTTATGGATGCAATCCGCACTGGCAAGATCCAATTTGCCATTGATCAGCAGCCTTATTTGCAAGGCTATATGGCAGTGGATTCCCTGTGGTTAGCCCACCGCAATGGCACAACCGTAGGAGGCGGACGCCCGGTTTATACCGGACCAAGCTTTGTGGATTCCAGCAATGTTGAGGTTATTGCAGAAGCCGTCAAGGAAGGTCTGCGATGAGCATAAATACCAAAAGCAGGGGTGCGTCGACAAGCGTTCTTGAACGCGCCCTGAAGCGCCCCGAACTGACCAGCCTGGTTGGCGCAATTATTGTTTTTATTCTTTTTATGGCGGTGGCGCCGGCGTTTAGGTCCTGGGATGCGATGGCGACGGTGCTGTACGCCAGCTCGACAATTGGCATTATGGCGGTGGCCGTGGGGCTGCTGATGATCGCTGATGAGTTTGATCTATCAACCGGCGTGGCCGTGATTACGGCGGCGCTGGCGGCCTCGATGTTTAGTTATAATCTGTGGCTAAATACGTGGGTCGGCGCGCTGATCGCATTGGTGATTTCCCTGGCCATCGGCTTTTTTAATGGTTATCTGGTGGTGCGCACCAAGATCGCGTCCTTCCTGATTACCCTGGCTTCTTTCCTCATGCTGCAGGGTATTAACCTGGCGCTGACCAAGCTTATTTCCGGTACGGTGGCCACACCCACCATCGCTGATATGGAGGGTTTCCCCTCTGCACGCGCGGTTTTTGCCAGCTCAATCCCTATTTTTGGGGTAAATGTCCGAATCACTGTGTTTTGGTGGTTGCTCTTTGTCGCGCTCGGTACCTTTGTGCTCTTTAAAACCCGCTTTGGCAACTGGATTTTCGCCGTTGGTGGCGATGAAGATGCAGCTCGCGCCGTGGGTGTGCCAGTGCGTCGAGTGAAAATTTCGCTCTTTATGTTTGTGGGTTTTGCTGCCTGGTTTGTGGGCATGCATAACCTCTTTATGTTTGATTCCATCCAAGCTGGCCAAGGTGTGGGCAATGAATTTCTCTACATCATTGCAGCAGTTATCGGTGGAATTTCCATGACCGGCGGCCGTGGCACGGTCATTGGCACCATGATTGGCGCGCTGATTTTCGGCATGACCAACCAAGGCATTGTTTATGCAGGTTGGAACCCTGATTGGTTCAAATTCTTCCTCGGTGCAACGCTTTTGCTCGCCGTGCTTTTGAACCATCGTTTTGAAAATTTCAATAAGGAGCGCTCATGACCGCCTTGATTGAATTACGTGAAATTTCCAAAAAATATGGCAGCTTCCAGGCACTTTCCAATATCAACCTGAGCGTGCGCGCCGGGGAAGTCACCTGCGTGCTGGGCGATAATGGCGCCGGCAAATCAACCCTCATTAAGATTTTGGCCGGACTGCATAATGCCAGCTCAGGCCAGATTTTATTAGAGGGGGAGGAGCATCAATTTAATTCCCCGCGTGATGCTCTTGATGCCGGAATTGCCACCGTCTACCAAGATTTGGCAGTGGTGGGGCAGATGAGTGTGTGGCGCAATTTCTTCCTCGGCCAGGAACTTACCGGCGCTTTCGGAGTCCTCAAAAAGGACGAGATGCGCCAGATCACCGAGCAGCAATTGCGTGAAATGGGCATTGAGCTGCGCGATGTGGAGGTTCCGGTGGCCTCCCTTTCCGGCGGTCAACGCCAGGTGGTGGCCATTGCGCGCGCCATTTATTTCGGCGCGCGCGTGCTGATTTTGGATGAGCCAACCGCAGCACTCGGCGTGAAACAATCCGGCATGGTGTTGCGTTTTATTGCCGCCGCCCGCGATAGGGGGATTGGTGTCATTTTTATTACCCACAATCCCCACCACGCCTATTTGGTGGGCGATCATTTCATTTTGCTCAACCTCGGCAAGCAGATCCTCGACGTGCCCCGCGCGGGGGTCACCCTCGAGGAACTGACCGTGCAGATGTCGGGTGGCGGGGAGCTTGACTCCCTCAGCCATGAATTACAGCGTTAAAAACCCGCTTTTCGACGCCGCCCCGCACCGCCTGGCGCCCCCGGCAGGGGCGTGCTACTTGTCGCCCTTTTTATCGAACTCAGCCTGAATTTCTTCAGCCTCAGTGAGTTCCTCCGCAAGGTCCTCCTCGATTTCAGCTTCAGTTTCAGCTTCGAGGGGGACTTCGCTGTCTACTACAGCTTCTTCCACTGGCTCAGCCTCTTCGTTTACCGGAGTCTGGGTGGAGTACACCAACTTTGGCTCTTCCTCTACAATTTCTGGCTGCTCAGCGGCCTTCTTGAGCTGTACCTCAACACGTGGAGGCTGGGTGCCTGGGGCATCCTTCTTTTTCTTGTTGATCACGGCATAGGCAATTGCTGCCACACCGGAGGTAGCCAATGCAGCCAGGGAAAGGTTACGAACCCAGTGAGTTTCTGGTTCGCCCTTGACCTTCTTTACTGCCTTATCCTGCACCTTTGCCGCCTTCTTGCTGAGCTTCTTGCCGGACTTACGAGCATCCTTCAAGCTGGCAGCACTTTGCTTTTGTGCCTCCTCCAGCGCCTTTTCGAGGCGAACGCGGGCAGCCTTGGTGACATTTCCGGCCTTATCGCGGGACTCAGAATAGATATCCTTGGCAGATTCGACAGCCTGATCTGCCTTTGGAGCATAGGTTTCAGCGGCACTGGACAAAGCTTCATAGGTTTCAGAAACCTTACGGTCACGGTAGTCGCTGTAGGCATCATAAGCCTTGCGACCTGCAGCCAAAGCAAGATTTAGATTGGCAAAAGCACTCATGTTCTACTCTCCTTAGATCGGTAGATTTTCTTAAACTCCACACTAGTGAAACCACGGGACATGTGGTTGGCGTTATGATGGTGACTATGACTTTAAAGACCGCAACCGCGATCATGCATACAAATCGCGGAGATATTTCAATCGAGCTTTTCGGCAACCACGCCCCTGAGACCGTAGCCAACTTTGTTGGTCTTGCTCAGGGCACCAAGGAGTACCGCTCCGAGAACGCTAAGGGTGGCAATGAAGGCCCATTCTACGATGGCGCTGTTTTCCACCGCGTTATCGATGGCTTCATGATCCAGGGTGGAGATCCAACCGGCACCGGCCGTGGCGGCCCTGGCTACATGTTCGGCGATGAATTCCACCCAGAGCTGCGCTTTGACCGCGCATACCTGCTGGCTATGGCAAATGCCGGCCCTGGCACCAACGGCTCTCAGTTCTTCATCACTGTGACCCCAACCCCTCACCTCAACAACGCTCACACCATCTTTGGTGAAGTTACCGATGCTGAGTCCCAGAAGGTTGTGGATGCTATTGCAACCACCGCGACCGATTACTCCGATCGCCCAACCGAGCCAGTTATTATCGAGTCCATCGAGATCGTCGAATAATTCCTGTTAAATCTTTCAGGCCTGCCACATGTTGGCACGGCCTGATTTTTTATGTCGCGACCTAATATAAAGGGCACTATCTGCTCAGTTTTGGGCGGCTGACAAACCACCATGTGGAGACGACCCTTGCCTATGAACCTTGAACGCATCTTCCGCCAAGCCCCGGCTACCAATACTATTTCCTTGGCTATCGTGGCGGTTTATCTTATTACAGCTTTTCAATCACGATCCTTAGCCAATAATTTGAGTTTCAGTTCTCTGGGCGATTCGTGGATTCTCTATGCTCCCGCCATGACACATGGTTTTGGACCATTAAGAGCAGTGGGAGCCATCTTCTTGCATATTGGCCCCGGACATATGTTGCTGAACTTAATGCTGCTGTGGCTGTTGGGTAGAGAACTAGAAAAGTACTTTGGTGCTGCACTCTTTATGCTCATCTATTTAATTGGTGGCATTGGAGCTTCAGCGGCGGTGGTGTGGATGGATCCGCTTTCTCCAACAGCTGGAGCATCTGGCGCAATTTATGCCATGATGGCCATTTTGGTGGGCCTTTTTGCACGTCGTGGTGCTGATCTACGCGCGCCCATGGTGTTGATTGCGGTCAATTTGGGATATACCTTTTTGGCTACCAACGTCTCTTTATGGGGTCATCTTGGTGGATTAATTACCGGCGCACTGTTGGCATGGCCATTAATGAAGGCCACTACACGACGCGCACAGTGGAAGATTACAATTTGTGCCTTGATTGCAGTTGTCATTGTGCTCTTTTGGGGAATTCCATATCCATAAAGCTGATTAACTTAAAGAAAAATCGCCCTTTCTTTGCTCTTAACAAACAGCAAAGCGGGGGCATTTTTTGTACCTATTGTTGAATAGGTACCCTTTTAAATTACAAAAATGTAATTTAAGGCAATCTCAGGTTTGAAAAAGGTTGTCCACAATGTGTGCAGTGAATAATTATGCATTTATACACAAGAATAACTCTTTAATCTAACAACCTTGTGCACAATACTGGAAATAATTGTGGATAACTTTAATTCCCCAGATTTATCCACAAGAGTTATCCACACTGTGGATAGTCACATTCTTGTAATTTAAAGACCTTTGAGGTGGTCGTAAAATTCGAACATGAACTCAATCTGGAATTTTGGCTTCCTCACAATCCTTATTCGAACATCGGAGGGATAAGTGGAAACTGTTCACAGAGTTATCCACAGCCTGTGGAATGGATGGGGATAGTGGAAAAATAATGCAGAAAACAAGCCATTCACATTTTTATCCACAGATTGTGGATAACTCTCAAGTCAAGGATGGGTAGAAACTTATCCACAGGAGAATGTGGGGAACTATGAATGTCTGTGGATAACTAGGGTAAGGCGCCTCCAGTTCCTTAAACTGCGGAATCGAAAACATTTTCGTACGGTTCGGGGGTAATGGATTTAAATAACTAATAATCCGCTAAGTGGTTTAGCTTCGGCTTCTATTGCAATTTGGAGGTGAACGAGAGGTGAATTGGGGAGGTTGACACTTTGTGTACCCATTTCCCATAAGCCGGACACTTTTAGCATTGTTTACCCATCTAATCCGGGATTTAATTTCTATAGATCATTCGAAATGCTCAGGTGGGAAAACATAAAGGAGGTACGCATAATGCCAACAACACTTATTCATGGTGGCACAGTGGTTAGCTCAACTGGTCGGGGAGCAGCGGATGTTCTGGTAGAAGATGAAAAGATCGTGGCGCTATTAGCTCCAGGGTCAGTGCTCTTGGGGGAAAATCTTAAAGAAAATGTAGATAATCTCGTCGACGCCACGGGAAAATACGTGGTACCAGGCGGAATTGATGCCCATACCCATATGCAAATGCCCTTTGGCGGCACAGAAGCCTCCGATACTTTTGAAACTGGTACCCGCGCAGCAGCCTGGGGCGGAACTACCACGATTGTGGACTTCGCTATCCAAAAGCACGGGGAAAGAGTCTTTGATGGTCTGGAAGCCTGGCATGACAAAGCTCGTGGAGAATGTGCCATTGATTATGGCTTTCATCAAATTATCGGTGAAGTAAACCGAGACTCCTTGGATGCCATGGACCACCTCATGGATGAAGGTGTTTCTAGCTTTAAACTTTTTATGGCTTATCCAGGCGTTTTTTATAGTGATGACGCCCAGATCTACAAGGCGATGCGGAAATCTGCCGATACCGGTTTGCTTTCCATGATCCATGCAGAAAACGGGCCGGCTATCGACGCGATGGTGGAGGAACTGCTCGCCCAAGGAAAAACGGATCCTTATTATCACGGTGTGGCACGCGCTTGGCAGATGGAAGAAGAAGCTACCCACCGCGCCATTATGCTGGCGAACCTTACAAATGCGCCGCTTTATGTAGTGCATGTTTCGGCCAAACAAGCAGTCGCCCAACTAGCAGCTGCCAGGGACAATGGGCAAAATGTCTTTGGTGAAACCTGCCCGCAGTACCTCTATTTATCAATGGAGGATCAATTGGGGGCAGAAGGTTTTGAAGGTGCAAAGTGGGTCTGTTCTACACCTTTACGTTCAAAGCATGAACATCACCAGGAACATATGTGGCAGGCCTTGCGCACCAACGATATTCAAATGGTTGCCACCGATCACTGCCCATTTTGTTTTAAGGGACAAAAAGAAATGGGTATTGGAGATTTCTCCAAAATTCCCAATGGCATTGGATCTGTGGAACACCGCATGGACTTGATGTACCAGGGTGTTGTTGATGGACAAATCTCCTTGGAACGTTGGGTCGAAATCACCTCAACCACTCCG
The DNA here is from genome assembly GCF_000344785.1 of Corynebacterium callunae DSM 20147. NCBI lineage: Bacteria > Bacillati > Actinomycetota > Actinomycetes > Mycobacteriales > Corynebacteriaceae > Corynebacterium > Corynebacterium callunae. Next base: position 28,888 of record NC_020506.1, read on the forward strand.
GCTCGTATGTTCGGCATGTACGGACAAAAAGGTGTGATTGCACCCGGTGCTGACGCTGACATTGTGCTTTATAACCCTGCTGGTCACACCTCTATTGGTGTAGACAAAACCCACCATATGAATATGGATCACTCCGCCTGGGAGGGATTTGAAATCTCGGGACATGTTGACACTGTGATGTCCCGTGGCCGCGTTGTGGTGGATAACGATACTTACCTGGGCAGCAAAGGACACGGAAAGTACATCAAGCGCGAGGCTTGCCAATACCTCGTCTAAAAACCACATCCTATTGAGAAAAGAGGCACTACATCATGACTATCTCGCTTACCCCAGAACAGCTCTTCCTCGAGGATTTTCACGACACCTATCAATTTGGAGCAACACCGGCGAATGGAGTGGATCGCCAAGCAGGCACCCGTGAACATGGTGAAATCAGAGATTGGTTCACTAAAAAGGCACAAGCCGCCGGAATGGAGGTACGTGTTGATTCAGTAGGAAACGTTTTTGCGCTTTATACCTGGAACCCTGAGGCAGATTATGCGCTGTTGGGATCCCACCTGGATTCCCAACCTTTGGGTGGCCGTTTTGATGGATGTTATGGCGTCATTGCTGCCTTACATGCAGCTCAGCAACTTAATGAAGAAGTACTAGCTGGAAAAGTCGAACCAAAACACAATATTTGTGTTGTTGATTGGTTTAATGAGGAAGGTGCTAGGTTCCAGCCCTCGATTATGGGTTCCTCGGTTTATGCCGGGTTCATGGATGAAAAGAAAATCCTCGATACCAAGGATGCCAAAGGCATCAAGGTTCGAGACGCTTTGGAAGAAATTGGGTATTTGGGCACAGATAAAGCTCCAATTCCAGTGGCATATGCCGAAATCCATATTGAACAAGGCCGTTTGCTTGAACGTCATGAAATTGAAATCGGTGCGGTAACTCAGTCGTGGTACACCCAAAAATTGCTGGTCACCGTCAATGGTGAACAATCCCATACCGGTGCAACTTATATGGCTGATCGTCATGATGCACTCACTGCAGCTGCAGAAATTGTCCTCATGACAGAAGCCGTGGTGGAAGGATTCCCTGGCGAAGAAATTGTCACCTCAGTAGGGCAATTAACGGTGGAACCTAACTCTCCAATTGTGGTGCCACGCCAGGTGGATATGGTTATTGATCTTCGTGCTCACCTGCGCAGCCAAGTAGAAGAAGCGCGCGCCACCTTATTAAGCCAATTTAAAGATTTGGAAAAGCGTCGCGGCTTAACTGTCTTGGCTCAAGACTTTGATATTCGTGATCATCAGTATTATCCCCTCGATGGAATTGAACTCACCGAAAAAGCTGCTGCTGAAGCAGGTCGCAGTTGTATGCGCATCGAGACGATGGCTGGGCATGATTCAGTTCCACTAAATCGCATTGTGCCAACAGTGATGGTTTTTGTGCCATCAGTTGATGGAGTTTCCCACTGCGAAAGGGAATTCTCCCGCGATGAAGACTTGGTTGCAGGACTTAAAGTACTTAAAGAAATCGCATTTCAGCTGGTTGGTGGCTCATTAGATGCCGATGAAGCAAAGGTAGATAGCGCTCTAGACGCCATGAAATAAGTGCTTATGCACTAACAACATCAGCTTTGGATTGGGTATCGCATGACCACAACAGTTCTTTCCGCACCACCGTTGAAGCAAACACCGCGTCCACCTTTAACAAAGATGCAAAAACGAGCACTTTTGGGCGCCGGAGTTGGACAGTTTATTGAGTTTTACGATTTTGCACTTTATGGCATTGTCTCCGTAGCACTTGCGCATCACTTCTTCCCGGCAAGTTCTGCCACCGCCGGCCTGCTTATGCTTTTTGCCACCTATGGAGTGTCGTTTTTATTCGACCAGTTGGCGGGCTATTTTTCGGCTCGCTCGGTGATCGTTATGGAAGGAAAGTGGTGCTAAGTGCCTCCATTTTGCTTATTGGTTTTGCCACAGGATTGATTGGATTCCTGCCCACAACAGCTACCTGGGGATTCGCGGCAACTGTTGGTCTAATTTTTTGTCGTTTGCTCCAGGGGTTTTCCGCCGGTGGAGAATCGGTAGGTTCTCCAGCTTTTGCCTTTGAACATGCACCACGGGATCGTCGCGGATTTTTTATCACGATCACTATTGCGGCTACGGCCTTACCAGCAGTTTTTGCCTCTTTGTTGGTGTTGTCGCTGCAATCCTGGCTTGGTGAAGAAACCTTTATGCAATGGGGTTGGAGGATTCCATTCCTGGTGGCAATTCCATTGTCCGTTTTAGGATTGTGGATTCGCCGTCGGACTGAGGAATCACCTGCTTATATGCAGATGGTGGAAGCTGCTGAGCAAAAGGATATCGGAAGTCCACTGCGCGAATCCTTCCAATTAAATGGAGAGAAAATCTTCCAGGTCATTATCATCATGGGATTTACTGCCATGGGATTCTATTTCCTGTCGGGATATTTCATTCCCTATGTGCAAACTGCAGGTAACCTCAGTGGAATTCAAACTTTGGCTATTAACGCTGGTGCCATGACTTTATATACCGTTGCTTTGCCTTTGTGGGGTCTCCTTGGCGACAAGGTCGGACGCCGCAAGATGCTTATTAGCGGAAGTATCGCGGTTGCAGTGACAATCATTCCGGCATTTATGTTGGTATCCAGCGGAAATGTGTGGCTGGCACTGCTTGGTCAGATCATCTTCGTATTGGCAATTACCAGTTATGGTGGCGGTTGTTATGCCTTCTTCATTGAGGTTTTTGATACTCGCACCCGAATGACTTCCGCTGCCTTTGCTTATAACGTTGGCTATGCAATTTTCGGAGGCACTGCTCCCTTTATTGGCACGCTTATGGTGGAGAAATCCGGTGTTGGATATGCGCCGTCTTTTTATATCTTGGCGCTTGCAATCGTTGTCTTGCTGACAATTTGGCTGACCAAGGTTCCTGAAACTAGGGAAGTAGTGTCATAAACTAAATTTTCTTTCTCACCCCAGCCGTACTGCATTGCGCAGTACGGCTTTTTTGTATGTCTAAAAATGCCGGGTTTGCTCACTAAAAATTGCTTTAGTGAGCAAAACCTCCACCCTGAAGAAAGTGATTTTTACCTCAAAACGCGCTGAGCGGCAAGGATTTATTCAAGAAAATTTGGCACTGGTAACACCTGTGTTTTATATTAGAAACGCCTTATAAGGGATAAGGGCTTGTTAAGAAAATGCTTTACCAATTTTTGGGGAAGAAGGAAATAAAAAGCGGCATTTTTCAGGCTAAACGCCTGGTCTCCCTATCTGTGGCGGCCAGTCTTTCACTTGGGATTTTCACCTTAACAGCGCCTGATGCTGCAGCCTATGATGTCTCAGGAATGCTCAGCTCTTCTCGTGGTACTGCTGATTACTCTGCTTCTCGCGCAGCTGATTTAAATGCTCAAGAAGCTGAGATCATCAATTTGGTTAACCAGCACCGCGCAAACAATGGTCTTGCTCCACTTGCCGTTAGTGCCGAGCTTTCTGCTTCTGCGAAGCAGTGGTCACAGCGTATGGCAAGCGATGGACGCTTGTATCACTCCGGTCTTAACCTTGGCGAAAACTGTGGTTGGGGAAGCTACAATATGACCCCTCAGGAGATTGTCCAAATGTGGATTGATTCCCCAGGTCATAATGCAAATCTGCTCAACCCGGACTATAGCGTAATTGGCGCCGGAATCGTCATTGATTCCAAGGGTCAAACTTGGTCGACCACTCAGTTTTACTTCTAAAAATTTATAAAACAAGAAGCCTTTCTCATGAAAATGGGGAAGGCTTCTTGTTTTGTCATGGGCACTGTGTTCAAAAGATTGTCATTGACGGCACAGATTGAGGCTTTAATACCTGTCGTTCTATTGGTTTACTAAAAGGGTCTTCACCTCATTGAGGAACACCTCAAATACCCACATCCCAATTACAGGGAGGAGTAAACCATGACCACATTTCTTCCGACACCAAAATTCTTAAGCGGCGGGGAAGTACATCCACCGATGGCAGCTGCTGAAGCCGTCGCGGAAGCAAACCGCTGTTTGTACTGTGCAGATGCCGCTTGTGTGCAGGCCTGTCCCACACATATTGATATTCCGGAATTCATTCGAAAGGTTTCCACGGAAAATACCACCGGCGCTGCCACCACCATTTTGGAAGAAAATTTTCTGGGTGCCACCTGTGCCCGAGTTTGTCCGGTTGCGGAACTCTGCCAGGGCGCTTGTGTGATGAACAAGATGGCGGAAAAGCCGATTGAAATTGGGCGCCTCCAAAGGTTTGCCACCGATCACCTTGTTGAACAGGGGATTAAGCCATTTACTGCAGGAACTCCAACCGGCAAGAAAGTACTTGTGGTTGGTTCAGGTCCGGCAGGTTTGTCTGCTGCAGCAGAGCTGGCCAAAGCCGGTCACGCGGTTACCATTTGGGAGCGTCGCGAGCTTGCCGGCGGCTTGTCCACCTATGGCATTATCACTTTGCGCGAACCCGTTGAGGTTGCGCAAAGGGAAGTGGATATGGTGCGTGAGCTGGGTGTTCAGATTGAAACAAACACCTCTCTAAAAAATGCAGAGCAACTACACGACGTCGCAAAGCACTATGATGCCGTATTCCTGGGCCTCGGACTGGGCGCGGTGCCCGCGCTGGACATCCCCGGTTCGGAATATATTTTGGATGGGCTGCACTATATTTCTGAGGTTAAAACCAATGCGCCACAGGCGCCCGAGCCTCGCAACGTGGTTGTTATTGGCGCAGGTAACACGGCAATTGACGCCGCAACCACGGCGCGCACCCAGGGTGCGCAGGCTACCATTGCTTATCGACGAACCGCTGCCGAGATGACTGCATTTGAAGATGAATACCTTTTTGCAGTAAAAGCGGGCATAAACTTTGTGTTCTTAGCCAATCCGGCAGAAGTATTAACAACAGATGGCAATGTCACCGGACTACGTTGTACCCGGATGACACTGGGACCCGCTGATGCGCAGGGGCGTCGACAAGCAATTCCCTCCGGGGAAGCAGACCTTGTCCTGGCCTGCGACACTGTGATCGCAGCGATTGGTCAAGAAAAATTCGACTCAGAAACTGGCTTTGAGCTGCCACTTAACTCCGGATACTTGGATGTTGCAAAGGACCTAGCGCTCGCGGCAGCCGAGTTGGACAACGTTTTTGCCGGCGGTGATGCCATCCGCAGAACGGGCGACGCCTCCACCGTCATGGCAGTTCAAGATGGAAAAATCGCAGCGCGATCCATCACTGCCTTCTTGGAAAAGGAGCAGCACAATGGCTGATTTGAGCACTAACTTCCACGGAATTAAAAGCCCCAACCCTTTTTGGCTCGCCTCCGCGCCACCCACCAACTCCGGTTACCAAGTAGATAAAGCTTTTGAAGCTGGTTGGGGCGGCGCAGTATGGAAAACCATCGGGCCACCGGTACAAAATATTTCCAACCGCTATGGCTCTTTTACTAAAGATGGCCACCGCATGATGGCGATTAACAATGTGGAACTAATTTCCGATCGCCCTTTAAGAATCAACCTTAAAGAGATCGCCGAGGTGAAAAAGCGCTGGCCAGACCGTGCTGTCATCGTCTCCGCCATGGTGGATGCAGACCCCAACGCCTGGCGCACCATCGTTAAACAAATTGAAGATACCGGCGCCGATGGCATCGAATTGAACTATGGATGCCCACAGGGAATGTCCGAACGTGGCATGGGATCGGCAGTTGGCCAATCGCCCGAAGCCTGCGAAATGAACACCGCCTGGGTCACCGAATACGCCAGCATTCCGGTAATCCAAAAACTTACTCCCAATGTCACCGATGTCCGGCTCTCAGCCCGCGCCGGAGTTCGTGGCGGCGCTCAGGGATTATCCCTGATCAACACCATCAACTCAATCACCAAAGTTGATCTAGATACTTTCACCGTTTCCCCCACAATTGGCGGACGCTCCACCCACGGTGGATATGCCGGACCTGCGGTAAAACCCATCGCCTTGCATATGCTCTCTGAACTAATGCATGATCCCACTATCCAAGAATCCGGCTTGCCGATCTCTGGAATGGGCGGAATTTCCACCTGGAAAGACGCCGCGGAATTCTTACTCCTCGGTGCTACCTCCCTGCAGGTATGCACCGCTGCCATGACCTATGGCTTCCGCATCATCGATGATCTTTGCGATGGTCTTTCCAATTGGATGGATTCCAAAGGTTTTGACACCATTGCAGATTTCCGTGGCAAGGCAATTGACGTTCACGGCGACTTTAATGATCTAGACCTTGCCCACAAATCAGTAGCCCGCATTGATCCTTCCAAATGTATTGGCTGCAATCTTTGTGTTACTGCCTGCCACGACACTGCCCACCAATGCATTGACCTGGTCGGACCCAATGGAACCGTGGTTAATCCCGGCTTTAATCCTGATCTCAATGGAAAAATCACCTTGGATATTAGGCCTACTCCGCAGGTCCGAGAATCCGATTGTGTGGGATGTGCTCTTTGTGCCAATGTCTGCCCAGTTGATGACTGCATTGACATGGTGAGTGTGCCTTCCGGCCGGGAATCCGTGACTTGGAATCAACTCACCGCTGCCAACCCCGAGATCGCCAATGACTGGGATGTCATGGAGAAATGGCGAGAGGAGGTTGGCATTGAAATCCATTAACCTCGCCAAGCTGTCCCTTCCTCCATGAGCGCTCAAATAAGCGCCTGGAGTTTGGGTCGCCCCGATTTACCTGCGGTCTTGCCGTTGGTCTTGCTCTCGGTCTGGCCTGCGGTCTTGCCGGCCACGTCCTGACACGTCAAGTTTTTAACAATCCCGTTTGTTCCCGTTCAAACCCGTACACAACAACCACTGGAAAAATCTAAAAACCTTGAACTTCTTGAATCTCTCGAGCCCTTATACATTTTTGAACCGCACCCGAAGGAGCCACTGTCATGAGTACCCCAGTGACGAGCAATTATTATGACAGCACTTTATACAATGCTGATCTCCGACCAATTCCCCGCAAAGCCCGCACCTGGAATAGCTGGGCATATATGGCGCTGTGGATCGGCATGTGTATTAACGCAGCAACCTGGACCCTAGCCGCAGCACTCATTGCCATGGGCATGGACTGGATCCAAGCAGTTATGACCATCGTGGTGGCTAACATGATCATTCTCATCCCCATGGTGTGTAATAGTCACGCCGGTGCAAAACACGGTATTTGCTTCCCGGTTTTCTCCCGCGCAGCATTCGGAACCCGCGGTGCTAACCTCCCTGCGCTGATTCGTGCCACCGTCGGTTGTGGTTGGGCAGGTATCCAAACTTGGTTTACCGCTCTTGCACTCGACCTCGCCATCGGCGCAGTTGTCGGCTCCGCCTGGACTGAAGCTCCCACTCTTTCCCTCGGATTTATCGGCGAAATGCGCATTACCCTCTGGGCTTGCTTCCTAGTTACTGCAGTTCTGCAGGTTATTGTCATCGCCAGGGGCTTTGAAGCTGTAAAGCAGATCCAGCAGATCTCCGGACCAATTATCACCGTGGCAATTGTTGTCCTGCTGGTTTATTTGCTCATCCGCAGTGGTGGAAACCTCGGCCCAGTTGTAAGCCAGCCTTCCCAAGTTGGTTGGGGCAAAGAGTTCTGGCTTGGTGCTTTCCCTCCTGGTCTGATGGCTAATATCGCTTTCTGGGCTGCACTTTCCCTCAACATGCCAGACTTCACCCGCTTTGCACAGGATCAGAAATCCCAAATCCGTGGCCAGATCTTTGGACTTCCCACCTCAATGTTGGCTTTCTCCCTGCTTGCTGTACTTACCACCTCCATCGCAGCTTATGTTTTTGATGTGCTTCCCGATACCCTCTGGAGCCCAGATGCACTTGTTGCAGTATTGGGTAACCCGGCAGTTGTTGTCATCGGTGCCCTGATTATTACCCTGGCTAACTTCTCCACCAACGTTGCAGCGAACATGGTTGGACCGGCACTGGACTTCACCAATATCTTCCCGCGTTATATCTCACGCAGCACCGGCGTCATTCTGGTAATGGTCATCGGAACCTGCATGTTGCCATGGAAGCTGCTGGCTAGTCCCGAATCCTATATCTTCGTGTGGCTTGGTTTCTACGGTGGCGTCACCGGCGCTATCGGTGGCATCTTGATCGCCGATTATTGGCTGATGCGTCGCACCAAGCTTAATGTTCCTGCACTTTTCCTCCGTGAAGGTGAATACACCTACAACAAGGGTTGGAATATGAAGGCAGTTATCGCCTTTATCGCTGGCGCCATTGCCGCAGTGGGTGGCGCTTACTCCGACATCGTTGATGGCGTAGCTACCGGACCGTTCCCCGAGCATGGCTTCATCCCAATCTTGCAGCCACTATATGACTACAACTGGGTTGTCAGCTTTGTGGTCGGCATGGCGGTCTACCTGCTGCTCAACGTTCCAAATATGGGTTACTTCAAAACCGTAAAGGATATTCCTTTCCCTGAAGTTCATGATGTTGCTGGCCCAGCTACCTCAGAACCTGTAGTTGGTGCAGCCCCAGTAGTTGCCAAGGTCTAAAAATTTTTAAGAAATCACAAAATGCCATCTCCTTTAAGGGAGATGGCGTTTTTATTTATGCCACCCAGAGGTGGCAGGGGTTTTAAAACGGCGCTTTTCGACGCAACCGAGTTTAGGATCGTGCACGCACCGCTAGTGAAAGGGTGAACTGGGTATCTCCATCATTGAGATCAACACCCAAAAGCCTTTCAATGGTGGAAATACGTGAATAAAGTGCCGTGCGGGAAAGATACATGGCATCTGCTGCAGCTGACCTGGAAGTAGGGAAGCGCAGAATGGTTTCCAAGGTTTCCAAGAGATCTGAACCATGGCGGGAATCGTGAACCAGCAAAGGCTCTAGGGTGGAATCCACAAATGCTTGTACTCGGACATCACCGCTAAGCGAATGCATAAGTCCATCAATTCGGTCACGGGAAACTCTAAAAAGATGCACTCCATCGGCGCTTCCCAAGAATTCTGAACGCCTGACCTGGTGCAATGCAGATGATAGGTCGACTGGGCCAGTTAGATCGCTAGAAATAATAATGGAGACCCGTGGTGCGAGGGAACGTAGTCTATCCATTAGTTGATTGCAACGCTGCGGAATATTGCTTTCGGCAGTTAGCGTCCATGCACAGTTAATGCGATCGGGAAATTCTGGGGAAACTGCAGCTAAGGCAAAGGAACGGGGCGCAGTGGATTCCAAAATGCGGCGGACTTCTTCAGCTGCAATTCGGTTGCCGTGGAATCGAATATCCAGCGCTAAGATTTGTCTATCCCGGGTCGGGAAGCCGGTAGCCTCCAGTACCGTCCTTTCACCATCGACCGTGGTGAAGCGGTTATCCATTAACCTTTGCAGCGATACACGATCCACTAATTCATTCCAAGAATTTGGATTGGCAGAAGCTACCCTTTCAATGGCTAAGGCCATAGCTGCATGGCGCAAAATATAAGATCCGTGCGCTGGATTTTCAGTAGTGCCGCGGAAATACAATCTGCCCCAGTGGCTTCCCTGAGCTTGAATATCAATAAAATCCCAGGTGATAGTGGGATCAGTAGGGTCACATACTCGGATTGGTTCAGCAATAAGACCTTGATGACGGTTTTCCAAAGACCATAATCTGGACTTCTTTTCCCAGTCTGCAAGAAGTTCAGAAGGTAGTTCATGACCTTCCGAATAGTAGATCACGCGGTGGGCTAGATCTTCTAGTACTACGGGGCAACCAAGGAGACGGGACGCATGAATAACAAGTTGTTCAGTGGGTGCGCCATTAAACATCAGGGACCAAAAAGATTCTGAAATATCGCGCATGGCTGCAGTTTGGGCAAACTGCTCGTTGAGAATGCGAGTGTGAACTTCTTCAGTAACACTGACAAAGCGCAGCTCACGGTGGGTAACAATGAGGGGAAGACGATGTCTTTCACATTCTTTTTGCACAGCTGGGGGAAGTTGCTTCCAATGAGTGCCTAATTCCACCAAAAGGCCGGTGGCTTCTGCGCGGGCAAATTGGTCAATATTCATCCTGATCTCGGTATCGTCCTCACCAAGCCCAAGACCAGTGGTTAAAAGCAGCTCATGGCCACGCAGTAATTTTCCAGCGCGGGGAGATTCGGCAACATGTACCCAGCGCACATTGTGGTCTAATTGCTCATGCCCATAGAGAACTTCAACCTGGGCACGTCTGAGAACGGGGAGCTCAAGGACCTCTTTTAAGGTAATTGTTGATGGTGGTTCAACTGAAGAAAGAGGCGTGCGTGCGTGGGGATGGAGTTTAGGCTGTTGCCCTGTGCTCCGGCCCACGGCGGAAGAGTTCATTGGGACAGGCATGGACTTCACTTTCGGCTTTAAGGATGGGCATCAGCTAGTTGGTGCCTTTTAAAGACAATCATAACTGTCAACCAATAGAAAATTTCTTCGGCCACCCAATATTGCCGCCTAAAAGTGTGAACATTGTGTAATTTTCTTCCACTTACCTGCCACAGTATGAACCTATAAAGCTATAGATATTGCTGTCATACTGGGATCCACGGAAGTATTTAACGTCAGTTTTTGCCCTTGAAGGTGCTTTGAGCTGAGCTTTTAGTTAACTCCGCAGCAGTGCCCAAAAATTCATTAAAAAGTTAAATCACAACTGATTTGAAAACAAAAGTAACTAACACAGTGTCATTGTGTGGTTCGCCAACTTTTTTTAAAAACCCCAAAATCCCCAGGAGATAAGCAATGTCACAAACCCTTAGTGCCACCCTCAGCACTACCTCGGAGTCGCCTGCGACGGCCAATGCAACAGCACAGCCACCCATTATTGGGCACATTATTAATGGCCAGCCACACACTGAGAGCGAACATTTCAGCAAGGTCTTTAACCCAGCGACAGGGCAGGTCACTGGACATTTAGCACTAGCCACCACGGAGACAGTCGCTGCCGCAATTGCCGCAGCACAGGCTGCCGCACCGAGTTGGCGGGCTACTGGCCTGGCAAAACGTGCAGCTGTGATGTTCAAATTGCATGAGATCATCACCTCGCGCCGGGATGAACTGGCGCTGATTATCAGTAAAGAACAAGGAAAAGTACTGTCCGATGCCCAGGGTGAGATCACCCGTGGTTTGGAAAATGTGGAGTTTTGCGCTGGTCTGGTCCATCACATGAAAGGCGAGTACCTGGAACAAGCAGCTCAGGGTCTTGATGTTCATCAAATCCGGCAGCCACTCGGCGTTGTCGCATGTATTACTCCCTTCAATTTCCCCGCCATGGTGCCACTGTGGATGATCACCACCGCCATTGCCGCCGGCAACACCGTCATCCTCAAACCCAGCGAAAAAGATCCCAGCGCCGTTAACTGGATCGTCGAAGCCTTCCATGAAGCTGGGTTGCCAGCCGGTGTGCTTAACCTCGTGCACGGAGATAAAACTGCAGTGCAGACGCTTATCGATGACCCCCGCGTGCAGGCCATCAGCTTTGTGGGGTCTACACCCATTGCGCGCGCTATTTATACCCAGGCCACTGCCCAAGGTAAGCGTGTGCAGGCGCTCGGCGGCGCCAAAAACCATATGGTGGTCATGCCTGATGCAGATCTTGACGCAGCCGCGGATGCCGCCATTTCCGCTGGCTTTGGCGCTGCCGGTGAAAGATGCATGGCCATTAGTGTGGTGGTTCCAGTGGGTGATATCGCTGATGAACTCATCGCAAAAATCTCCGAACGAATGGCAAAACTTACCATCGGTGCTGGCACTGATCCTACTTCTGAAATGGGGCCAGTAATTACTGCCGAAGCTAAAACTCGTATCGAAGGCCTTATCGATGGAGCCACAGCCGACGGAGCCACAGTAGTTGTTGATGGTCGCGTACTGGAATTGCCGGCAGCTGGATTTTTTGTGGGACCAACACTCATCGACAATGTTGTCCCGGGCATGGCTGTTTATGATGAAGAAATTTTCGGTCCTGTTCTTTCGGTGGCCCGTGTCAGCAGTTTTGATGAGGCCGTGGCATTGATCAACAACTGCCAATTTGCCAATGGCACAGCGGTATTCACCCGTGATGGCCGTACTGCCCGCGAGTTTGAGTACGCCATCGAGGTAGGAATGGTTGGCATCAACGTTGCCATCCCGGTTCCCATTGGTGCTTTTTCCTTTGGCGGTTGGAAGGACTCACTTTTTGGTGACACTCACATCTACGGCCCGGAATCCTTCAACTTCTATACCCGCCGCAAGGTGGTTACTTCCCGCTGGCCACAGCCCGAAGAATCCCAGATCAACCTCGGTTTCCCCACCAACTAAAAGGAGCAAGAACATGACAACGGTAGCTGCCCCAACATCCCATGTTTTTCATTCATGGTCGGCCCAAGACCACGTTGATTCTTTACATGTTGTCGCCGGACAAGGCGTATTTTTTGAAGATGACAAAGGTCAGCAATATCTAGATTTTGCCTCCCAATTGGTCAACCTCAACTTAGGCCACCAGCATCCTCGACTAGTCAAGGCACTGCAGGCACAAGCTGAAAAACTAGCTACTATCCAGCCAGCCTTTGCTAATGATGCCCGTTCTGAGCTGGCCCGTTTAATTTCTGAGGCAGCACCCAGATCGCTTAACCAAGTGTTTTTTACCAATGGTGGAGCCGATGCCAATGAACATGCGGTAAGAATGGCTCGCTTACATACTGGACGCAGAAAAGTTATGTCTATGTACCGTTCCTATCACGGCGCTACGACGACGGCGATTAGTTTGACCGGCGATCCTCGCCGCTGGGCTAATGAGCCCAGTGATAGTTCAGTTGTGCACTTTTTCGGCCCCTACGCCTATCGCTCCGCCTTTTGGGCAGGATGTGAAAAAGAAGAATGTGAACGCGCTTTGGCACATTTGGAAGCACAAATCATTTTAGAGGGCGCAGCTACTATCGCAGCCATCATCATTGAAACTGTGGTGGGAACCAATGGCATTTTGGTGCCACCGCCTGGTTATCTTCCAGGTGTGCGCGCCCTGTGTGATAAATACGGAATTGTCTATATCGCAGATGAAGTCATGGCAGGTTTTGGCAGGACTGGCACCATGTTCGCAGTGGAGAATTTTGGGGTGGAACCTGATCTTTTAACCTTTGCTAAGGGCGTGAATTCAGGTTATGTCCCATTGGGTGGTGTGGTTATTTCTGATGATATTGCCGCTACTTTTGCTCATACTGTGTATCCCGGTGGTTTGACCTATTCCGGGCATCCTTTGGCCTGCGCGGTAGGTGTGGAAACCTTCGCAGTGTTTAAAGATGAAGATATCTTGCAGCGCACTCAAACCTTGGGGCAAGAAGTGGTGGCACCATTTTTGGCTGATCTTTGCAAGGACTTTGAGCAAGTAGGTGAGGTTCGTGGCCTGGGCTTATTCTGGGCAATAGAGTTGGTTAAGGATTCTCGCAGTAGAGAAGCCTTGGTGCCTTTTAATCCGAGTGCGGAGGAAAATGCGCCAATGTTACGCATCGGAGCAGCCCTCAAGGCAGCTGGCTTGTGGCCGATGATTCAACAAAATCGAATCCACATCGCACCGCCATTGATTATTTCGGAGGCAGAGCTAAAGCGGGGGTTGGAGATTATTAAGCAGGTACTCAGCGCAGAATTAAGGGGGTAAGTGACAGAAAGTGTGTCCGGATACGAGGGTGTCAGATGGTTTGTGTGTGAGGGAATCCCCACACATCAAGGAGATGAACCAGAATGACTACCGTGGCTAAACGAGATCCAGAAGATTCCGCACGGATCAAAGCAATCGAAGAGAAACTACTCGCCAATCCCGAAATGGCGAAGCTCATCGGTGAGCTCGGCACCTCCACCACCGACGCCAATGACCTGGTTAGGGGCCTACTCCAGGCCTCGATCAACCGGGGTTTGAATGCTGAAATGGATGCCCACCTCGGCTATGAGCACGGTGATCGGGATGGTAAAACAGAAGCTGAACAGGGCAATCATCGCAACGGTTACTACCCCAAGCGGGTCGATTCCAACTACGGTCCCGTCGATGTTGCTGTCCCCAGAGACCGCAACGGCTCTTTCTTGCCCACGATGGTACCCAAAGGCTCCCGCCGGCTCACCGACGTCGATGACATGATCATCAGCCTCTATGCCGGCGGGATGACCGTACGCGATATCCAACACCACATGATCACCTCCATGGGTGTCGATATTTCCCACGAGACGATCTCCGCGATCACCGATGCTGTTTTGGATGAGGTGATGATCTGGCAAAACCGCCAACTCGATGACTTCTACCCGGTGATCTTCCTCGATGCACTACGCATCAAAGTCCGTGACGGGGGCCGGGTGGTCAACAAATCCGCCCTCACCTGGCTATTGGGGTGGATATGGAGGGTATCAAGCACATCCTGGGTATCTGGTTGGCTAAGGAAGAAGGAGCATCATTTTGGGCTCATGTGTGCGCCAACCTGGCCTCCCGTGGGGTCCAGGACGTGTTCATCGTGTGCTGTGACGGGCTCAAGGGCCTGCCGCAGGCCGTGGAAGCCACCTGGCCTGATTCGATGGTCCAGACCTGTGTGGTGCACCTGATCCGGGCGGCGAACCGGTGGGTGGCCTACGGGGATCGCAAGGCGGTATCGGCCCAGCTGAAAAAGATTTACACTGCCCCGACCGAGGACACCGCACGCGCGGCGTTGGAGGAGTTTGAAGCATCTGAACTGGGGGTCAAGTACCCGCAGTCGGCGAAGGTCTGGCGGGATGCCTGGGATCGGTTTATCCCGTTTCTGCAGTTCCCGCCGATGGCACGGAAGGTGATCTATACGACGAACTCGATTGAGTCGATGAACAATGAGCTGCGCAAAGCTACCCGGAACCGGGTGCAGTTCACCAATGATGAGTCTGCGATCAAGACGCTGTGGTTGATGATCTGCAATATTGAGGATAAGCGGGCGGCGAAACGCGCTAAGCAGGGAAAACGGGTGGCTGCCAGCAGCGGCCGGTTGATTGAGGGTCGCAAGGTTGCCAATTGGAAGCAGGCGATTAATCAGATGGCGGTGGCGTTCCCAGACCGCTTCGAGGCTTACCTTTAACTTTTAAATCCGGGAGCCCCACACACAAACAACTTGACACGCTCCCGGATACCGGAATAACCCCAGACCACCACCCCTAAACCAAGGTTAAATAGCTCCCCAACAGCTATTCACCACTGCTTAACCCACCCCAAACCACCAATCTGGTAGATGCCATCGGTTGGATATTTCCCCGTGACAACCAACCGACCACGCTGCCCCGTATGCAGCAACACCACCAAGAAAAACGGCACCACCACCAAAGGAACCACCAGGTGGCGATGCACCCACTGCGGACACAGCTTCACCAGAACCACCCAAACCACCCACCAACACGCCGCGACTTTCAGACTGTTCATCACCTGGATCACGGGCAAGAAATCTTTGTCTGAACTTGCCCACGAACACGGCTGCCACCGCCGTACCCTGGCCAGGAAATTCACCTGGTGCTGGTGGATCCAACCACCCACCACCCCAGACCCTCATCGTGTCTACGACCAGATCTTCCTCGACGGCACCTACCTCAACGGCGGCTGTTTGCTCATCGCCTCCACCACCGATCACGTTATCTCCTGGCACTGGTGCCACAAAGAAAACAAGGCCGCCTACACCGCCCTATTACAACCACTGACCCCACCACTAATCGTGGTCATCGACGGTGGCCAAGGAGCCTACTCAGCCATCAACACCCTCTGGCCGACCACGAAAATCCAACGCTGCCTGGTCCATATCCAGCGCAACGTCCGCCGCAACACCACCAGCAGGCCCAGAACCGATGCCGGCAAAGCCATCTACCGCATCGCCTTAAACCTCACCAAGGTCACAACCCCAGAGCAAGCAGCAACCTGGGTAACCCACCTGCATGATTTCAACACCGTCTACCGCAGCTATATGGACGAAAAAACCTACATACCGAAAAATCAACGCTCCGGTGACAAAGCATGGGTTTTCACCCACGCCCGGGTGCGTAAGGCCTACAACCAGCTGGAATACGCCTACAAGCGGGGATTCTTATTCACCTGGCTCCAACCACCAGCAGGCATCCTCGACCCAGAAACACTCGCCTCGACCACCAACGCGCTGGAAGGCGGCGTCAACGCCCCACTGAAAGAACAAGCCCGGTTACACCGTGGCCTGCCGACACACCGCCAACGCGTCGCGATCGACTGGTGGCTTTACTTAAAAACGCAAGCACCCGACGACCCTGTTCGGATCGCCGGGCGCCAGTAGTGGGGTCACCACGCACGTCTACTTGCACATGAAGTAACTGAGACTGACATCGTAAACATCCACGGACACGATGACGGTCGGCCAGCTACCTACGACAACGCGATCGACACCACGTATTCATACTCTATGGGTATCCGGCAGGGATCGGTAGGCCGATAACCCGGGGACTGGCTCCTGTGACACGCCGGAGCCAGACACACTTTTTGTCCCTTAACCCGAATTAGTTAACGCAATAAAAAAGCTCTTAGCGTTTCCCGCTAAGAGCTTTTTTGGTGGCGGTTAGCGCCAACCCATGGTCATCAACAAGCCGATGATCATCAGGCCAAAGCCAATGCCATAGTTCCAGGCACCAAGCTGAGCCATAAATGCAATATCCTCACCAGCAAGGTAATTGGTGATCAACCAGGCCAGGCCGATGATCATAAAGGCAAACATGATCACCTTGTACCACATTGGGGTGCCGGTGGAATTGATCTTCACCGGAGTGCGGTTAGCGCTGGGATTGCTGGAAACCGGAGTTGCTGCGTTATTGGTAACTCTTGCCTTTGGCATTGTTCACACCTTCATGTTTCTATTGCTTGCTTTTAATCGGAGCCCGGCAACCGGTACTTTCTCATTTCGAGCTTAATGTACCAGCTGCCGGGAGAGGTAGCTTAAGGGCTGGGAACCAGGGCAGTGAGATTAAATTGATACAGCCTAATCGTCACTGAGGCATCTTTACGGAACTCTGTTTTTGGTGTTGGGCTTTGGAATCCGATGGTGTTTTGATCAACCAAGGCTGCGGTTGGAATAGGTTCGCCCACAATTAGTGACTGATCAGGGGCGGTCCAACCAGCTGCCCGCAGTGCCGCAAGTGCCTCCTGGGTATTCATCCGTGCCAAATCAGGGGCAGTGATAATCATGCCGTTTGAAATTTGTACCGAAATGGTGGAACCCTTAGGCAATTCGGTGCCTTCATTGGATACTGAAATAACTTCACCGGCAGGCAGTGAACTATCCACCTCAGTTACCTCAGGAACAAAACCTAGAGAGATCAGGTTTTGTTGGGCTTGCTCCCATTTCATACCAGTAGTCAGTGGAACTCGAACATTTTCCACACCTGAGGATACTGTCAAAGAAACCGCTGCTCCGATGGCTACTTCCTGGCCAGGCGTAGGGGTTTGGCTAATAACATTTCCAGCGTAAACAACGGCAGAGTATTCTTCGCTGACATTTTGGTTGAGGGTCAGGCCTGCTGCTTCAATTGCTTGAGCTGCAGCTTCCAAGGACATTCCAGAAACATCAGGAACCTGCACCATTTGGCGCCCGGTGGACACGGTCAAGGTAACGGTGGCTCCGATGCGGATATCTGAACCAACATTTGGGCTGGTCCGGATAACCAAACCGGTTGCTACATCGGCACTAGCTTCTTGCACAATGTTGACCACAAAGCCCGCAGCTTCCAATTCTGTCTGTGCCTCTTGCTGTGGCAAGCCTTGGACATTGGGGATCGTGCGGGTGGTGGGTGCTGCTGTATTGCTGGTGTAATCATAGGTAAATGCAGCTGCAATACCTATTGCACCCAGTCCCAAAATAAGCGCCAGGGCAGTGAGGATCCGAGCTTTGCGCTTGGATTTCTCGCGTTGGCGGGCACGCGCTTGGGAGCGAGATTCTTGTGGCACTCCGTTAGGAGTGTCAGCCTGGGAACCCGCAGCCGCCGCGCCGGCGGCGATTGCGGTGGAGGTGCGCGTCGCAACGCGCGTTGGTGCTGCAGGTTCTGCGGCAACTTCTTCGGGTTTTTCTACATGTGCTTTGGCTGCATGGGAAATTGCATTGCGTGATAAACGTCCCAGGTCAGAAGCCATCTCACGGGCCGATTGATAACGGTCTGCGGGATGTTTAGCCATGGCAGTCAAAATTACAGCATCAATATTTAGCGCCGCGGTTGGCGTAAGATCCGCAATGAAATCCGAGGGCGGAGTGGGATCATCTTGGACGTGCTGATAAGCCACCGCAAAGGGAGACTCGCCTTCAAAAGGTGGTTTACCGGTGACAAGTTCATACATCACGCAGCCAGCGGCATAAATATCGGAACGTGCATCGGCGGGCTTGCCACGAGCCTGTTCCGGGGAAAGATACTGCGCGGTGCCAATTACCGCAGAGGTCTGAGTCATCGCGGAAGTGGAATCATTTAGCGCGCGGGCAATACCAAAGTCCATCACCTTCACTCCACCGGTGTTGGTGATCATGATATTTGCGGGCTTTACATCGCGGTGAATAATGCCTGCTTCATGGGAAGCCTGCAGCGCCTCGCACACTGGAATCATGACAGTGGCAGCTTCGGTAGGGCTAAAAACGCCATCCTCGGCAACAATATCGCGCAGGTTTCTACCCTGGACCAGCTCCATCACAATAAAAGGCACGGAAATGCCATCGCGATCAACTTCACCGGTATCAAAAATCGCGACAATGCTGGGGTGGCTTAGCTGTCCAGAATTTTGAGCTTCGCGGCGGAAACGTTCCCTAAAATTGGAATCCTTGGCCAGGTCTGAGCGCAGCATTTTTACTGCGACCTCCCGCCCAATGAGGGTGTCGGTGGCCGCGAACACTTCGCTCATGCCACCGGAACCAATATTGGCTCCGAGCGCATAGCGATCAGCGATCACAAAGGTCACTGCGCTTCTCCTACTTCCATTAATTGACTAACAGCCTCGGCTAGTTCAGAAACTGCAGCATCAGTCTCGTTGGGAGTGTTATCGCCGGTAGGCATTGGGGTGACGGAAAAACGAGAGCTTGAACTAGTGGTTGAAGGGGTTTCTTCTTCCGAAGTTGTTGAAGGTGTACTGGTCTCTTCACTTGTCGTTGGACGCTGTGAAGTTGTTTCAAGGGAGCTGCTTGGCACCCGTGAAGTGGTACGCGGTGGAACATACACCGAGGTGGTTTCTTCCACCGTTGGCGTAATGGTCTGAGTAATTGTCTGCGGAGTGGTAGTTTCCTCAGGAGTTTCTTGGAAAAGCATACCTGTGGCACCCGCATAAATGACAGCACCAATAATAATTGCGAGCAAAGCAGCAATAAAAAGCCCAATGCCAATACCTGAACCACGCAGGGGAGCTGCTTCTTGGGTAATCGTCGCAGGCCGGGCCACCTTGCCTAACATCGCCGTGGAGGCGCTTGGCGACGGCGCCTCGGCCTGCACCATCAAGGCCTCAGTGCGCGGTTGCGGTGGCCGCTTACCCAAACGCACTGCTGAAACGGCTAAAGCCATTTCATTTCCATCCGGGAATCGACGACCCGGATCCTTGCGCAAGGCAATGCCAATGAGCTCACGCGTTTGGGCAGTGATGCTGGTGGGCATCTGTGGCGGTGCCTGGTTGATATGCGCAATTGCCACCGAAACGGAAGAATCGCCACTAAAAGGCCGACGGCCAGCCATCATTTCATAGCCGACCACACCCAAAGAATAAATATCAGAAGCTGCCGTTACTTCCTTGCCCTGCGCCTGCTCCGGGGAGACATATTGCGCAGTACCCACCACCATGCCAGTGCGAGTAAGTGGCACCGCAGCTGCCGCCTTGGCGATGCCAAAGTCCGTAATCTTCACAATGCCATTGGCAGTAATGAGCATATTGCCCGGCTTAATATCGCGGTGCACCATGTTCATGCGGTGAATCACGGAGAGGCCGTGCGCTGCTTGCTCCAGCACATCCAAGGCGAGATCCTCAGCTAGGCTGCCTTCTCTTTCCAAAAGGTCCGCCAGGGATTCACCGCGCACAAACTCCATGACAATAAAGCAGAAGGTGTGGCCAGCGGGATCAGGGACCTCGCGATAATCATAGGTGGCTACAACATGTTCCGAATCGATATTTTCCGCAGCCTGCGCCTCATTTCGGAAACGGCTGAGGAACTCCCGGTTGTCAGAGAACTCAGGGCGCAGCACCTTAATGGCTACTTCGCGATCATTAATAATGTCATCAGCCAACCACACCGTGGACATGCCACCATGGCCAATAATCCACTGCAGGCGATAGTCATCGCCGATGAGCTGTTGGAGACGTTCGATACCGGTGTTGTCTTCTGCACTCATGATTTAAAATCCTCCCGCTGCCTGCAACACTGCACGGCCAATTGGGGCTGCAACCTTGCCACCAGTTGCAGTGGTGCCAAATCCACCACCATCTTTAACTAACACAGCAACGGCAACGTCATTATTAAATGCCACGTACCAGGTGTGTGGTGGGGTATTTTCATCACCATGTTCTGCAGTACCAGTCTTGGAGGCAATCTCCACTCCGGCATAACCGGAAGTATGACGCTCTGAAGCCTTCATGAGCTCAGTGAGCTGCTCTGCAATTTCTGGCTCAATTCCGCCAGCAGATTCAGGCTTATGGCTGCTGAGTTCACTAAGATCCTGGCCGGTCACGCGGGAGACCAAATAGGGTTCCATGCGCACACCACCATTGGACACAGTGCCAGCCATGACAGCGGCCTGCAGCACAGTCATTTCTACATCGCGCTGACCAATGCTGGACTGACCGAGAGCCGCATCGTCTGGGATTTCGCCCAGGTCGCCAGGGACATTATCCAGACCAAGGTCATAGGATTGCCCCACGCCAAAGTCTTCCGCAGCAGCACGCATAGCATCTGCTCCGACATCAATGCCGGTTTCTACAAAGGCAGTATTACAGGAATATTGGAAAGCGGTTAGCAAGGTTGTGGTGCCACCACCATCACAGGTTTGGCCACCATAGTTGGTCAAGGTGGTGGTGGTGCCAGGCAGTGTTACTTCCGAAGCGGCGGTCACCGTGGAATCTGTAGAATAACCATTTTCCAAGGCAGCGGCAGAGGTGATGATCTTAAAAATAGATCCCGGAGGCAAAGATTCCTGAGTGGCGTGGTTGAGCAAAGGAGCACCCTCATCAGAGGTGTATTCCTCCCAGGCAGACTCAGCGGTATCTGGATTTACAATCTGATTCGGGTCATAACTAGGGGAGGAGGCCATGGCCAATACCTCGCCTGTGCTTGGGCGCAAAGCTACCACTGCACCCTCATAATCACTTTGGCTAAGTTGCTCATAGGCGACTTCCTGCACTGCAGGATCCAGGGTTAATTCCACATTGGCACCATGTGTTGTCTTGCCCGAAATAACATCAAGCCACTGCGAGGTAAACAGGGAAGAGTCGGTGCCATTCAGCACGGAGTTAAGTCCAGATTCTAAGCCGGCAGCGCCATAAATATCAGAGAGATAACCTACCACTGGGCCAAAGGCTTCTGGCTCGGTGACATATTCACGCTGATAGAGCTCATTGGCATCTTGGTTGGACTGCGCCAAGATTTGACCACCTGCAGAAATCTGGCCACGTGGAGTAGATTTCATCTCCAAAAAGGCACGGCCATTAAGGGGGTTCTGGGCCAAGTCATCTTCGCGGAAGGTTTGAATCCAGCTGAGGTTGGCAATAAGCACCAGAATCAACAGCAGGGAAAAGAGCGAGGCAATTCTTATTGAGCGGTTCATGCGTTGACCCCCGGATTAGCAGTATTGCCTGAAGTCCCTGCCACCTCTGGATCAATGCCCTGTTGCTCGAGCTGTTTGATCATGGCAGGCCGGCGAGCGCTATCAGAGATGCGCAAGAGAATGGCCAACAAAATGTAGTTAGCCATCAGGGAAGAGCCGCCCTGAGACATATATGGAGTGGTAAGACCAGTCATCGGCATCAGTGCGGAGATACCAGCTACCACCACAAAAATCTGAATCATAATGGTCATAGACAAGCCGGAAGCAACCAGCTTGCCATAACTATCGCGTGCCAAGGTAGCGGTGCGCAGACCGCGGGTAACCAAAATTCCGAAGAGCACAATAATGGCAGACAAACCGATCAATCCCAGTTCCTCACCAATAGCAGCGAGAATAAAGTCCGAGTGCACCACCGGAATCATATTGGGATAACCCTGGCCGATGCCGGTTCCGGTAATGCCACCCCAGCTCATTCCGAAGAGTGATTGGGAGAGCTGGAAACCAGTGGTGTCATAGTGTGCAACTGGATCAATGAAGTTCTGCACACGTTCCTGGATCTTGCCGGAAACTTGGTAGACCGCATAAGCACCGGTTGCCACCAGCACTGCACCAATGAGCAGCCAAGAGCCACGTCCGGTGGCTAGATAAACCATGGCCAACACCGTGCTAAAGAGCAGCAGCGCGGGGCCAAAGTCATTGGCGCCAGCCATGATGAGGATGGCCAAAGCCCACACCACCAGAATGGGGGCGAGGTCACGCAAACGCGGGAAGTCCATGCCTAGGAAGCGGTAACCCGCCACTGTAAACAGCGCACGCTTGGTAGCCAAAAGCTGAGCAAAAAACAGCAGCAGCAAAATCTTGGAAAACTCACCTGGCTGGATGGAAAAAGGCCCCAACCAAATCCAAATGCGGGCTTCCACGCCACCTGGTTGTGGCCACACCAAAGGCAAGGCCAAAAGTACAAGGCCGATAACACCAAGCAGATAGGAATAGCGGGAGAGTGACTTATAATCGCGCAGCAGCACCAGAACTACAACCATGAGGACAGCGCCCACCAAGGTCCACATCAACTGGCTATTCACAGTGGAGTAGCCAGTGGCTAGGTCGAGACGATAAATCATCACCAGTCCAATGCCATTAAGTAGTGCCACTACCGGCAGCATAATTTGATCGGCGAAGGGAGCAACCCATGCCATCGCTAAGTGGGCAATGGTGAATACGCCAATGTATCCGCCGATGAGCATGACGATGTGCATGCCCAGTTCGTTGCCCAAAGCAACTTCGAGGCTGATAAACATGACTGCCACAACGACAGTGGCCAGCAGCAGAAGCCACATTTCAGTGCGGCGTAGCTTTAGTCTTTCCAGTGTGCTCATGACACCTCCCTGCAGTTAACTCCGGGTTCGTTGCGATCTCCACCGGTGGTTGTTTCTTTATTCACACAAACGGGTAAGGCTTGAGCCGCGAGTCTTTGCATTTGTGCTTGGACTTCGTCATAGGATCCTGATGGTAGGTCTGCGACACTACCGCGCAATGACTCAGGAAGATCATTAATAGAAAAAGCAGCAGCTCCCTCACATGATTCTTTGAGAGTCAGGGTGCCGGCGCCATCTAAACAGGCCACTTGGAATTGCGAGTGCAAATCCTTGCCAAAGACCCGATAATCAACGCCTTGTTCAATGGAGATTGTTTCCTGGTCATTCACAGCAACATAGAAGGTGCTGTCAATACGGGAGTAGCCCCACCATCCTGCGGCAACTACACCGATGAGGATGACCAGGGCTACAACCAAAACCGCAAGCTTGCCAGAACTCTTCTCCGGTGGATCCTCAATTTCAGGTCCCTCCGGAGCTCCGGAATCTGATGATATTTCCGGCGCCGGATCAATCACCTTAGGTCGCCGCGTAATTGCGGCTGCTCTGCCTGCAGCAGTATCTGGGTGTGATTCCTCGGTTGGCTCACCATTAAGTGCCCCAGCGGTAACTGGTACCGAGGCTGCATCTGCAGAATCAGAATCAGAATCTGGAGCAGGTACAACATCTGCCACCACCACGGTGACATTGTCTGGACCACCAGAGCGCAAAGCTAATTCAACAAGCTTCTGGGCAGCTTCCTGTGGAGTGCCAACACGCAAAGTTTCTTCAATAGTGGAATGGGTTACCGGATCGGAGAGGCCATCCGAGCACAACAGGAGTCGATCACCAGGCTGAGCTGGGAATTGCTCAAGGGTTGGTTCAATTGGGTGGCCGGTATAAGCCTTCAAAATTAAAGAACGCTGTGGGTGGGTGGATACATCTTCTGGATCCAGCTTGCCCTCAGCAACCAAGGACTGTACAAAAGTATCATCCACAGTGACCTGCACCAGTTTGTTCTCGCGCATGACGTATCCACGACTATCGCCCACATGGCATAGTGCCAGGTCAGTGCCGTTAAACATAAAGGCCGTCAGGGTGGTGCCCATGCCATCGCGCGCCGGGTCTTCATCAATGCCAGCAGCGATGGAAGCATTGGCCTCATTAGCAACCAAGCCAATGAGTGCCAGCATGTCATTGTCACCAGGGTCCACGTCGAGTGCCCGCAGGTGGTTAATCATTAACTGGGAGGCAACCTCACCAGCTGCGTGGCCACCCATACCGTCGGCAAGCGCTAAGAGGTGAGGACCCGCATAAGCGGAATCCTCATTATTTCCTCGCACCAGGCCGCGGTCAGAGGCCACCGCATAATTAAGTTTCAGCATTAGGGAACAAGCCTCACTGTTGTACGACCAATCCGGATATCTGTGCCTACTGCAACCTGTTCAGGTTGATCAATGCGCACGCCGCCCACAAAAGTGCCGTTGCGGGAATCCAGATCCTCGACAAACCATTCAGAACCACGCTTAAAAATGCGTGCGTGGGTGCCAGAGGCGTAATCATCGCCGACCACAAAGGTGCAATCAGGGCTCCGACCCACGGTCATATCCTCGCTGACCTCGATAGAGGAACCCGCAAGCGGACCCTCCACCACAGTAAGCAGGCGGGGAGCGCTGGAACGGTTAAACGCGCGCGCTAAACCTTGGGGGGCATTAACAGTGCTTGTCGACGCGGGCCCGGCCACCTTCAAATCGGCGCGCATTGCGCGCAAGGCCATTAAAACGAAAAACCACAACACAACAAGAAGCGCGATGCGCAGCCCCAAAAGGACCAGAGAATCCATACTCAACCTCTCCCTTTAAGGGCTAACAATGCGAACTTCGATATTGGAATGCCCAACGGTGATGACATCGCCATCAGCCAGGAGCCAATTGTCAACCGGAGTGTCATTAACTGTAGTGCCATTGGTGGACTTCAAATCAACCAAGATGGCATCTCGGCCATCCCAGGTGATTTCTGCATGCTGGCGTGAGACGCCAGTATCCGGCAAACGGAGGTCTGCGTCATTGCTGCGACCAATGATATTGGAACCTTCTTGCACCACATAGGTGCGGCTGGAACCATCTTGGAGCAGGAGAGTGACAGTTGGGCCACTACGCTTCATGGCATTGAGGCGATTGGCTTCCATCTGAGACTGTGATACTCCTTGAGCTAGAGGCCGATCCGCAGACTGCGCGGGCAGGAACTCCGTGCCGGTATAAGGGGAACTATCAGACACGTTCTTCGACTCACTTTCCGCGATCGGCAGGATGCCGTCGCCTTCCAAAGGCAGATAACCGCTACTCAACTCGGGATCGGGATCTTTTTCCGATACCGACTTCAACTGGCCGGTGTGCAAAGAAGAATCTTCTGCAATCAGTACAATCACCGGGCCAGGTAATGTCCAGCCACTGTTCCTGCAAAATCTCATCATTTGATCAGTGAAACGAGCTGGCTGATCAGGGAAACGTTCAATGAGATTTTCAAAATCTTTAGGGCTCACCGAAACTTTAAAAATATTCGGTGCTTCAACATAGCCATCCGCAGTATGAACAACATTGTCCTCAGCCTGCTGCTTGAGAAGTTCCTCAAGCTCGGCTGGAACAACACGACCACGGAAAACAAACGCCAACGCGTTATCAAGGCCGCGTTGTAAAGAACTGTCTAGCTTGGCGAGACTGTTCATCGCATTAGCCACTCGACTTGAATTAGCCAATTGCTCGCGACCTCCTTTTCCTTAACATGTTGGGTGTTCCATAGGTGCTTCCTTTATGAAAACGCCTAAGGGCATGGCTTTGTCCCGCCCTGTGGCTGGGTTTTTAATTAAAATCCCAACACAGAGATAAGGAGCAAAGCGCACGATAGCGTCATTATAGAGGTGAAGACGCCTGTAGTTATAGGCGAAACCATCAAAAGCGGAATAGTTATCGCATTGTTGCCAACTAAAAACTAATCTTTTAGCTGGTGATTTGGTATTTCCACGGGTCCTCATGATATCTTTATCAAGTCGCAAAAATGACACCCTGCCCGGGTGGCGGAATTGGCAGACGCGCTGGCTTCAGGTGCCAGTGTTCGCAAGGACGTGGGGGTTCAAGTCCCCCCCCGGGCACAAAAAGTAGTTTTCGAGCTGCTCAGCCGGAGTTCACATTCTTTATTGACTGTGAACTCCGGTTTTTTGTATTCCCGGTTTTGGTGCTTAACCCTTATTCAAAATCGAGGCGGAAGTGCTCGGGCTTTACCCAGCCCAACTTGGAGTAGAGCCAGCTAAAAAAGACTGAAAAGAAGATTGGGGCAATAATAAAGACCCCTACGACGATGGTGATGTTGCTAGTAGTCCAGCCCCAGCCTTCATAATTAAGTGCTGCGAGTGGACCAACGAGGCCAGAAATACCAAAACCAGCAGAAATCGGAGTGCCGGAGATTTTAAAGATTCCGCCGAGTGCTCCGAGGACTGCTGCTGTCGAGAGAATAGGCAAGAAGTTTAATGGCCGGCCCCAGACGTTTGCCATTTGCACCTTCGGTGATCCCAGTAGTGGAAGCAGTGATTTACCTGGTCCATTTGCTTTCCAGCCGGTGATACATAGGCCAAAACCAGCTGCGACAACACCTAGGTTGGCAGTGCCGGAGGAGACGCCGGTCATCATAATGGCGGTTGCTAAACCAACGGTGGAAACAGGGGAGACGATCATGACGCAGAACACCACTGAAAGCACGATGCCCATGACGATTGGTTGCAGATCGGTTGCACCGTTGACCAAGCTTCCGATCCAGGCCGTTAATTGTTTGACGATGGGGTAGGTGACAATCCAGCCGATTCCGCCTGCAATCACGACGGTAATTGTTGATAAGAACAAGACGGTATATGAGCCGAGTCGGTGTCCGATGAGAAGGAGAAGACCAACGGCGATTGCGGCCGTGAGGCCGGAATTCAGTACGAGGCCTGTGCCTTTAACAATGAATCCACCAGCTTCTTGGGGAGTTGCAACCCCTGAGCCCAAGACACTGGCCAGGCCCACGCATGCTGTTTGGATGGGACTCAGCTTGAACTGCAGGCCCACCATGACACCGATCAGAATTGGCAGCATTGCCGAGGACAAGCTCACCATATTGATCAGGGTTTGGCCCTGAGGAAAGACCGGCAGCAAGGCGGTGAAAATTTCACCAAGCAGGGCTTGAGGTACAAGTGCCACAACCACTGCAATGGAAATACCATTGAGCACGTTCATGGTGAATTTGCCGGCAGTGAGTTTTTCCTGCGGCTCATCTGGCCCGGTGGGTGAGACTGCTCGAATTGGCTCTGCGGATTCCGGACTGGTGGAAACCGGGGTATTGGCCGATTCATTATCAGTGGATATTGTCATACAGATTAATTTAAGGCCCGCCATGGGAAAATCACGGAATTAATTGCATACTACAAACCATAAGGCGATTAGAAAATATATCCATTATGGTATTTAAGTGGTGTGAATAATCCTGCGCGGCCGGCGTTGGGGCGTTGAATATTGAAGATTTGGGCACACGGTTCCGGGCCGTGACCTTCGTTCTTGAACTGTATGCACGCTGATTGCCTGTCTTGCGCGTCTCTTTTTTGCAATGTCTGCATATTCAGACAAGTAGCTAGATAAACTAAGCAGTGGGAATTAGTTCAGATTCCTGGTGCTAAACCTTCATAAAGGAAATACCCATGACTCTAAATTCAGAGCATTCTTTTGAACCCCACGCCGCCAGCCATCACGCACGCCTGAATTGGTTGCGCGCCGGAGTCCTCGGCGCAAATGACGGCATCGTCTCTATTGCGGCTTTGCTGCTGGGTGTTATTGCCACCGGCATGGGGGATGGGGCGATCTTACTTGCCGGTATTGCTTCCACCATTGCGGGTGCAGTGTCCATGGCTTTGGGTGAGTACGTTTCTGTTTCCGCACAGCGAGATTCTGAAAAGAGTCTGGTGGCTTTGGAGCGTCGCGAGCTTAAAGAACAACCGGAGGAAGAACATCAGGAATTGGTGGGCATCCTTTCCGGTTATGGAATTTCCAACGAGACTGCGGTTAAGGCTGCGCGTGAAATTGAAAAAAGCGATCCACTGGCAGCGCACCTGAAGCTGGAATTGGGTATGGATAGTGATGAACTCACCAGTCCTGTTGCAGCAGCGGTTTCCTCTGCAATTTCTTTCTTGGCGGGCGCCTTGCTGCCAATGCTGTCAGTATTCCTCGCACCAGATGGCACAAAGGCCATGGTGGTTACGATTGTCACCCTGCTTACCTTGGCTTTGACTGGTTATATTTCAGCCATGTTGTCTGGAACTTCTCGAGTGCGTTCTTGCCTGCGTCTGCTTATCGGCGGTGCTTTAGGTCTCGCGCTTACCTATGGTTTGGGTTCGCTTTTCAGTTAAAGAGAACATGCTGGTCGGGTTTCCCCATCTTTTAGGTAGGAAATTATCCCTAGATTGCCAACTAATTTTTCTAAAATCTAAAAAGAATTTTTAGACCAGATGAGGCCTTCTTAATTGTTGAGACGGTAGGAGCTGGTTGCGCTTCCCGAAAGGCTCAACAATGTTAGAGATCTTTGGTCTTCCTGCTCATATTCTTTTCCTGCACGCTGCAGTTGTACTTGCCCCAATTGCTGCCATTGTGGGCATAGTTTATGCGGTCCGCCCGCTATGGCGCCGTGTAATTGAATGGCCAGCAGTGATTGTTACCTTCATTGCCACCATCGCTACGCTTTTAACCGCCAGTGCTGGTGAAGCCCTCGAGCATGCCATGCCGCGCAATGAGCTTATCCGTGAGCACGCAGAACAAGGCGACCTTATGAAAATTGCAGCACTGCTTTTTGCGGCGTCGCTCTATGTATTGATTGCGCTTAATGGTCCATGGTTTGCTGCAAAACTGAAGTTCTTGGGTAAATTACAAGAAATGCGTTGGTTGCATGTTCTGTTTCAGGTACTGACTGTTATTGCTGGCATTTTTGTTATCTACCAGGTAATTGTTACCGGTAATACCGGTGCTGCAGCAGCGTGGTCGGATTGGCAGAATTCCTAAAAATTAAGATCTTTCCCTCCAGCGACTAAGCTTGAAACTGAGTTTAATCATATTTTTGTGATGGAGGGTTTAGTGATGTCCGAGGATAAACCTCAATTAGGCCGTCGTGAGCGGAATAAGCAGGAAAAACTCGAGCGCATCACGGCCGCAGCAACTCAGCTTTTTGCCAAGCATGGGGTAGCAGATGTTACTACCCAGCAAATTGCGGAAGCTGCCGATATCGGCACTGGAACCCTATTTCTTTATGCAAAAACTAAGGGTGAGCTGCTGCTGCTGGTGCAAAATAACAATTATGCAGCTGCTTTAGCTCGTGGTAAAAAAGCTGCTGCTCAAGAATCTTCCGTACTAGATGCAGTAATGGCGCTGGTTACCCCAGTGATCCAATGTAATCGAGTGCAGGAGTCTAATGGACGCACCTATTTACAAGAGATGGTTTTTGGCGATCCTAACGAACCACATCATGCTAAAGCTTTGGAAATTGTGGGGGAGACCGAGCAAGAAATTAAAGCCCTCATTATGCAATATGCAGGCATCGAGGAAACTGAAGCTGCTGCATTAACGCAGGTGGTTTCGGCAACGATGTTTGTGACACTATCCTCGGCCTTAAATAAGGAGAAAGGCCCAACAGAGCTAATTGCAGAACTCCGTGGGCTTTTAAGTGTGATTTTTAAAGGTTAGAGCTAAAAACTGTCTTGCCGCGGACAGTGGAATTATCCAAGGATTTGAGAGCTGCTGGTATCTGGGTAAAGGGAAGCGTTTCTCCGACCACGGGACGGATCAGGTTGTCGTCGATTAGCGTGGTTATTTTTTTAAGCTGTGCGCCGGAGGCGTGCATAAAGAGGAACTGGTAGCTCACACCTAACTGCTTGGCGCGACGTCGGGTTTTGAAGCTGAGGGCGGCGGTGGCGAGGCGCACAATGGGGTTGAGTCCGGCGTCTGCGGCAAATTCTGGGGTGGGAGGACCGGAGATTCCCACAGCAATGCCACCTTTGCGCAGGATATGCAGGGATTTGAGGAGGTTTTCGCCACCCAAAGTATCCAGTACCACGTCAAAATCAGAGAGTACGGTGGAGAAATCTTGGCTACGATAGTCGATGACTTCATCAGCGCCAAGTTCCAGTAAGAATTCCTTATTCTTGGCTGAGGCAGTGGTGGCCACATGAGCGCCAAGGTGCTTAGCTAGCTGGATGGCAAAATTTCCCACACCACCGGCACCTGCATGAATGAGCACTTTGTGGCCGGGTTGGACATTGGCAATTTCTACTAGTGCTTGCCAGGCAGTCAGCGCCACTAGCGGCAAGGAAGCTGCTTCTGCCGTGGTGATTGAGGTAGGTGCGAGGGCGATATCATTTTCATTTACTGCAATACGCTCGGCAAAAGTACCAATGTGGAAATCGCGGGGGCGGCCATAAACTTTGTCACCAACCTGAAAGTTTTGGACTTTAGAGCCAACGGAAAGCACTGTGCCGGCTAGGTCATGGCCTAAAATGAGTGGCATTTTATAGGGCAAAATAGCCTTAAATTCGCCGGTGCGGATTCTCTCATCCAAGTGGTTGAGGCCAGCTGCTTCAATTGCGATCAGCACATCATGTTCGCCGATAGTGGGCTCTGGGACTTCTTGTTCTTCAACCTCTGCTTGGTATTTACTGAGGACAAATGCGCGCATAAGGGGTACTCCTGAATTTATGTGAGTGTAATCAATTCTGAGTTTACTCATATTTTCCCCTTGGAGAAACAGGGTTTCAGGAATAAGAAACTATCCCAAATGCCCATGGGGGTATATGGTGGGAAGATCAAATAAAGGAGAATTTCATGCAACTTGATCCCGACGAGCTCAAGCCAGCACTTAATCGCCTCAAGCGTGCACAGGGCCAACTTTCCGCTGTGGTGCGCATGTTGGAGGAAGGACGCGAATGCAAAGACGTGGTCACCCAACTTTCAGCAGTGACTAAAGCACTTGATCGCGCTGGTTTTGCCATTATTGCCGCAGGCCTTGAACAGTGCTTGGCGGATCCAAATGGCGAAATGGATAAAAAAGAGATGGAAAAGCTTTTCCTGACCCTCGCTTAGGAAAAATACAGGACTAAATAATACCTGAGCTTTAGGTCTCTCATGCGATAGTAACCTTTCGGATAGTATCGTCGCTATGAATTTAGCTGAGATCTCCGCAGTGGCCGGGATAAATGCCACCATCGGCCATACTCCTTTGGTAAGGCTCGACCGCCTCAGCACACGCCCAGATATTCATATCTGGGCCAAACTTGAGGAATTTAATCCCGGTCGCAGCACTAAGGATCGCACCGCTGCAGCCCTGGTTAAAGCAGGAATTGCCGATGGCACCTTGAGTGCCGGAGTCAGCGTGATTGAATCCAGCTCGGGAAACCTCGGCATGGCTTTAGCACGGGAATGCCTTCTGCATGGTTGGCCTTTTCATTGTGTGGTGGATCCACGTGCCAATCCGCGGGCACTAGCCATTATGAAAGCCTTTGGCGCCATTGTGCACCTGGTGGAGCGGCCTGATTCTGAAACCGGTGATTGGCTAATTGCGCGCCGGGCACTTGTGCACACGCTTCTTAAAGAAATCCCCAATTCAATTTCGCTGGATCAATATTCCAATAAGGCTGCTTTTGATGCCCATGCTGAAGGCACCATGAGCGAAATCCTCCACGATCTTCCTAACACTCCGGATGTTTTGATGGTTGCTATGAGTACCACTGGCACAATCGGCGGTTGTATAAAAAAGCTGCATGAGGTGGGCGCTGCAACCCACGTAATCGGAGTGGATGCCCAAGGCTCAGTCCTTTTTGGTGGCGCCCGAGGCGTTCGTACCCTGCCGGGATTTGGGGCAGGTGTGGTGCCGGAATTAGCTACTTCTGTCCATCCTGATGAGGTTGTGCGGGTTTGCGATATTGATGCCGTTGCCGGTGCGCGGATCTTGGTAAAAAGAGAGGGAATTTTAGCAGGAGCCTCTGGCGGTGCGGTGGTTGCTGCATTGTTGCCCAAAATTAAGGATCTACCTGCAGGTTCAGAGGTTGTTATTATCCTCCATGATGCTGGTGCTGCTTATGTGGACACTATTTTTGATGATGCTTGGGTGTTAGAAAACCTCGGCGTGAGGGCCCTTGAACTTGAACAGAAAATGGCGCAGCTATGAGTACGCCAATCACCGTCGCCATTATCGGTGCAGGTCCCAGGGGTTTGTGGGCTGCAGAAGAATTGTTATTTCAAGCCAAAACCCATGGGGTAGCAGTCCATATTGATATGTGGGATCCCCAGGAAGTGGGAATTGGTGCAGCGTATAACCCAGCGCAACCGGATTATTGGCGGCTAAATGTTAATGCCAGCCTCATTCGTAGTCGCACCACAACATTTAATCAGTGGCGCACAGATTCCAGTGACCCTTTTCCGCCACGCGCGTTGGTAGGCAAGTTTTTTCAGGCAACGTTTGTGGAATTACAAGAAAACCTCCCGCCGGGCTGCACCATCAAACACATTAAAAAGCGAGCGGACTCTTTGGAACAGGCCGGCGAGCTGTGGAACGTGGAGGGCAAGCTTTATCACGAGGTACTTCTAGCAACCGGCCATGCCCACAGCTGGGACGGCGCTTTGGAAAACGCACTGAAGGTGTATCCGCATGCTCAATTGGCACAGATTTCAGCTGGTCGGCGGGTTGCTGTCCGTGGTGCTGCCTTAACTTTTATTGATGCTGTTTTAGCGTTAACTGAAGGGCGCGGTGGCTATTTTGATGAAGCAGGTTATCACCAAAGTGGAAAAGAACCGGCAAAAATTTATCCTTTCAGTCGCCGTGGCCAATTTATGGAGGTCAAACCAGATCCTGGGATTTTCACCATTAATCCCGAGATTATTAATCGATATGCAGCAAAAATTAAGATCGCCCGCGATATGGACGATTTTAAAGAAATTTTAAGCAATTGCGCCTCGGACCTATTGGGTACAAATGACAAAAGTGCTGTTCAGGCCATTCTTGCGTGTCACGGCCAAGAGGATCCCGTCGCAAAGCTTCGTCTTTCCCTGCAGGTTGCGCGCGGCGAGGTACCCCCTGGCGCCGAGTGGGCGGTAGGGCAGGCGTGGCGCTCGCTTTATCCGGCAATTGTGCAGCGCACCTCTTATGGCGGGCGCGCCAGTTTAGCTGGATTTGCCCAGCTTGCAGCCCATCTAGAGAGCTTAGCTTTTGGGCCTCCGCCAGTTAATGCGCAAAAGATTTTGGCGCTTATCGACGCCGGCATCGTCGATACCGCAGCCTTGTCACCGGCCGGCAGGCTGCCAGCAGTCGACGCCACAATCGATGCCGTATTGCCTCCACCAGGACTTAATTCCCCGCTCAGAAATAGCCCGATTGCCCAGCTTGCGGCCCATAATCCAGGGCAGTGGTTGGATGCTCAGGGCGGGGTGGTTGGCCTTAAACATGTGGCTGTAGTGGGCCGTGAAAGTGAAAATGTTGTTTTAGGTCCCGATACTTTATCGCGGACTCTCCATAATGTGATCCCGAGGTGGGCTGCAACAGTGATCAAAAATTCTGCACCAAAAACCCTAGCAAATCCGCGCATGATGGCAATAGAGCCGTTGACCGCCAGGTTGGAGCCTTGGGCTATTGATTTATTAGATGATAGGCAGCGCTGTCAAGAGATCGTGGCAGAGTTTGGCTCCCCGGCAAATGTGCTGCACCATGCGCCTTTATTAAGAAATTGTGCAGAATTGGTGGCTGCCGGTGCGGATGCTGGTGTGGAAACCAGAGTATTTTTTGCCCGCAAAGCCAATAAAGCTCTGACTTTTGTTGATGCCATTCGCGATGCCGGACACGGTGTGGATGTGGCAAGTTTTAGGGAGCTGCAACAGGTGCTTAATCGTGGGGTTAAGGGTGAAAATATCATTCTCAGCGCCGCGATTAAACCAGATCCATTGCTGGAACTTGCTCTCAAAAATGATGTACGGATTTCGGTGGATTCGGTTGCTGAGCTGCAGCGCATTAGGGAATTGGCTAGCCAACTTCAGCTCACAGCATCAGTGGCACCACGTTTGGCCCCTAATCCTGCGCGTTTGCCCGCTACCCGTTTTGGCGAGCTCCTTGATGTGTGGATTGCTCAGCTGCCCTCATTGTCTAAGGCAATACAGCTGGTGGGAGTCCATTTTCATCTACACGGATATAGCGCTAACGATCGAAAAACTGCCCTCCAAGAAGCTTTTGTGCTTATCGACGCCGCGACCGCAGCGGGTCACCGCCCCAGTTTTATTGATATTGGCGGTGGGGTACCGATGAGTTATCTCGACGATGCTCAGCAATGGGAATCATTCCACGATTCTTTGCAGCAAATGAACGCAGGCCATAAGCAACCTTTTACTTGGAAGGGTGATCCTTTGGCGAACACCTATCCTTTCCATCAAACTCCTACCCGTGGAGCGTGGCTTGCAGAAGTTCTTGCAGGTACTGCACCTGAGTTTATTAAGCGCGGATTGCGGCTCCACGTGGAACCGGGACGTGCAGTTTTGGATGGTTGTGGCGTTATTTTGGCACGGGTGGCATTTCTAAAACACCGCAGTGATGGAGTTCCTTTGGTGGGTGTGGAGATGAACCGAACTCAGTGTCGCACCACCTCGGACGATATTTTGCTAGATCCTATTTTGGTACCGCAGCCGGTCGATGCATGGCCGGGTGTGGGTACGCATTGGGAGCCAGGAGCTCGTGGCTTTTTGGTCGGCGCCTATTGCATTGAAGATGAGGTGATTATTAGGCGTGACATGGTCTTCCCGGAGGGAATTGCAGTAGGGGATATTATTGCCATTCCCAATACTGCGGGTTATTTCATGCACATTGTAGAAAGTGCTTCCCATCAGATTCCCTTGGCTAAAAATGTGGTGTGGGGTGCGGAACTTAGCGTTGATGATATCGATATTTAATAATCTATGGACAATAAACTAAAGGATAAACTAAACTTTGGTTTAATATTTGAGTCGAAGGGAAAATCATGCGCAAGGTCTTGATCGCCGTGGTCACATTAATGCTGCTAAGTACCCCAATTGCTGCAGCTCAAGATGTTTTTGATGGTGGCCGAGTAGGGGGTGCTGTTAGTAATTTAAGCAGTGGTTCATCAACTCCTGGAGCTGAACTAAGTGAGGTTGAAACCCCCGTCAACCTCGAGCAATATGCTGGCAAGTGGTATCAAATTGCAGCTGTGCCACAGCCTTTTACTTTGCAATGTACCAATAACACCACGGCAGAATATGGGGTACTAGATGCCCAAACCATTTCTGTTCGTAATTCCTGTGGCACGCCTTTTGGTCAAACCTCAGTTATTGAAGGTAGCGCAACTGTGCGTTCGGAGGCTTCTTTAAGAGTTAACTTCCCGGGCATCCCTTTTCAGGATCCTAATGGGCCGGTTAACTACCGCATAACCTATCTGGCCGCGGATTATTCACTGGCAATTGTGGGAGATCCGCAGCGTAAATCCGGATTTGTACTTTCCCGAACTCCTGCCATTAGTGATCAAAAGTGGGAAGAGGTGCGATCCACTATTAGTGCACGTGGCTGGTGGGATTGTTCCTTTTTAAGCTCTCCAACAATGGGGGGACGCAGTGACGTCACCCCATTGTGCTTAATGTGAGGAAGACTCGAACCAATCCACGCCCTCAAGTAATAGTTCTTGGGTCATATCTTCAAAGAACCTAATAACAACTTCGCGCTCTTCTGGCGTGAGGCGTGCGGCAGATTGGAAGCGTTTTGCATGCTGCTTGCCAACCGTCTGCATGGCAGAGGTTCGCGTGGAAGGGGTTACCTCAATGGCAAAGGCGCGACGGTCAAAGGGGTGCACTTCACGAACGATGTGCCCTCCTTTTTCCAGGCGATTGAGTAACTTGGTAATAGATGCTGGTGACAGGTTGAGGTAGTGGCCAAGCATGCCAGGAGTAACTACTTCATTCTGGTGTTTGGCGACAATAAGATAATGCAAGGCGCGCATGTCTTGGGTATTGAGCTTCATATATTTCTCGGAAGCTTCAGCCACGGCGCGTTCGGCGTTTCTTAAGTCGGCAAGGGACTTCATGACTCGCCCAATCTGGGCGACTTCTTCGGTGCTTAAGGAAGAACGATCCACAAGTTCACTATTTGGGTCGCTGGAATCTACATCGAAGAGGTTTTGTGAAATCGCCTGCCATTGTTGGGGTTCTTGCGGATCGGACATAGATGGATATTAACCCTTTTTTTAAGAAAATGGGATACCTTACACTGTTGGATAATTTAACAATTTGCATATATAAAGGTTTAAGGCCATGAAAACCCCTCTTCAGAGCGTATTTCCCGGCATCTTGCGTAAGCTCTTGCCCTTGGTGTTAATTCTTGTCTGGCTGCTGGGTGCCGGAATTGGCGGACCATATTTTGGAAAAATTAGTGAGGTCTCTACCAATGATCAAACTCTCTACCTACCAGAATCTGCCGATGCCAGTAAAGTGCAGCAGCAGGTGGGAGCTTTTAGGGATTCTGAAGACATCCCTGCAGTTGTAGTTTTTGCAGCTCAAGAAGCTTTAAATGGGGAGCAACTGGCACAACTTAAACAAGCGGTAGCTCAGTTGGAAAGTATCCCCGGAGTTGCTGCAGGAATGTCGCCTCTGATCCCTTCGGAAGATACCAAGGCAGCAGAAGTTTTTGTGCCCATTTCCAGTTCGGCGGTGGTCGGAGACACAGTTGCAGAGATCTCACAGTTCCTGGCAGAATCTACCCCGGCTGGAGTGGAAAGTTATGTCACTGGACCTGCTGGTTTTGCCGCTGATATTGGTGCAGCCTTTGCAGGCATTGATGGGCTCTTGTTAATTGTAGCCCTGGCAGCGGTGTTTATTATTTTGATCTTTGTTTATCGATCCCTGCTTTTGCCGATTATGGTGCTCTTAACCAGCCTTTTTGCTCTAAGTACGGCAATTTTGGCGGTATGGTGGCTAGCTAAGTGGGGAGTTGTTTTAATTAGTGGCCAAACCCAGGGTATTTTGTTAATCCTGGTGATTGGTGCTGCCACTGATTATTCCTTGCTTTATGTGGCACGTTTTCGCGAACAGCTAAGGGGGCATCAAGATAAATGGGTGGCCAGCAAGAATTCCATCAAGGGTGCGGTGGAACCAATCGTGGCATCCGGAAGCACAGTTATAGCTGGTCTTTTGTGTCTGCTGCTTAGTGATTTGAAATCAAATAGCACTCTCGGCCCGGTGGCAGCCATCGGCATTGTTTTTGCCATGTTGGCAGCTTTGACGCTGCTCCCAGCGCTACTCCTCATCTTTGGCCGCGCAGCTTTTTGGCCCAAACGTCCACACTTTGAGCCAGCAGTGGTGCTTAAAGAAGAAGGTCTGCCACCTCGCGGGCTGTGGGCGCAGGTGGCCAAGGCGGTGCGCCTTCATCCACGTACCGTATGGGCTGGTTCTTTGGTGATTTTGCTGCTCGGTGCTGCAGCCTTGCCACAGCTCAAGGCTGATGGGGTGGCACAATCTGAGTTGGTTATTGGAGCCTCGCAGGCTCGTGAAGGCCAACGGGTATTGGGCGAGCATTTCCCGGGCGGTTCTGGAAGTCCGGTATATGTACTGGCTCCGGAAGCAGAACTACCAGCAGTTATATCTGTCCTGGAGGCCAAGGGGTACTTTCCGCAGCTCACGGTGAGTTCTCAGGGTGTGCCGGGCGGGGCGGCGTCGATAAGCGCAATTAAAAGTGGAGTGGCACCCACCGTGGTGGAGGGGAAGGTATTGGTTCAAGCCACGCTTGGGGCGGCGCAGGATTCGGCACAGGCGCAAGATATGGTGCGTGAAGTGCGCGCTGATCTTAACAATGCAGAATTAAATGCCCGGGTGGGAGGGGTTACTGCGACGGCAATCGACACTAATGATGCCTCGATTCATGATCGAAACCTGATCATTCCAGTGGTGCTCGCAGTGATTTTGCTGATCCTGATGCTTTTGCTGCGGTCTGTGGTGGCACCGGTGCTGCTGGTGCTGACCACAGTGTTGTCCTTTGCGGCGGCCTTGGGAGTATCGGCGCTGGTCTTTAATGGAATTTTTAAGTTCCCGGGTGCAGATCCGACGGTTCCGCTTTATGGTTTTGTCTTCTTGGTTGCATTGGGTATTGATTATAATATTTTCCTGGCCACTCGCATCCGCGAAGAATCGCTGCGACATGGCACTCACGCCGGTATTTTGCGAGGTCTCAGCGTTACCGGCGGCGTTATTACCTCCGCCGGCCTGGTCCTGGCAGCTACCTTTGCGGCACTTTCGGTAATCCCTATCCTGTTCCTGGTGCAGCTTTCTTTTATCGTGGCATTTGGTGTGCTGCTTGACACGTTCTTGGTCCGTGCCTTTCTGGTGCCAGCCCTCTTTTATGATCTCGGGTCCAAAATCTGGTGGCCCGTCAAGCTTGCTAAAAAGCTTTAAAAGCGTGCTTGTCGACGCCTTCCTCCCGCACCACCTGTGCTAGACGGCTGCCAAGCAGCCCGCGCTGGCCTAAACGTTGATGCGGAAGTTGGATTTTCCACGCCACAATAATGGTATGGAATCCGCGACGCAATCGGTTAAGCAATTGGATACTGCCACGAAGTGCGCGGTCATCCATGGTGAGCACTAAATCCTTTTGCAGCCAGATTGTTTCATGCGGGCGCACCGCAAAAGAGAGTTGCATATCCTCGTGAACAAAAGTGTCACTGAGATCAAGAGTATGGTGAACCTCATCCCACCATTGTTTGCGGATGGAACTATTGGATCCAAAGAGTGGGTAGTGACCCAGGGCGCTGCCCACCAAAGAACGATAAAGTCCCAGATAGAGCTGGGAAATTAACTCGCCTTTAACTCCAGGAACGGCAAAACGACCACTGCCACTAATGCCGACTACAATGCGTTCTCCGGCCTGATGGGACAAATCCGCTTGCTCCCAGATTTCATGAACCCGCTGGATGAAAGTGGGATCCACAGTTACATCAGCATCGATACGCAGGATGACATCTGAGGTAGCAGCATTAAATCCTGCTGCATTAGCCCAGGTAATTCCGTTGCGTGGTTCATTAACCAGGCGTACTTTAAATGCCTCAAAAGACTGTGCAACTGCTGCGGAATGATCAGTGCTGCCATTGTTGACCACCACTATTTCATCAGCTGGCACAGTCTGCTTCGTGAGGGAGTGGAGACAGGATTTCAGCAGCTCTGCATCATTAAAACAGGGAATAACCACACTGAGGGTGCGGGAGTATTTATGCGCTGTACTTGGCATGGTGGGGACGTGTCCATTCCAATAAAATAGTAGCATTATGGAAAATATAACTTCATAGGTAGTTTACGTGATGAGTGGGGTTAAAGTGGCTTTAACAATAATGTGGTTCAGGGATGATCTTCGGATTGCCGATAATCCTGCCCTCAAGTGGGCCCAAGAACGAGGTGAGGTAGTTGCCGTATTCATTGAGGAACAGCATCAAACTCTCCGCCCGCTCGGGGCAGCAGCGCGCTGGTGGCAAGAAAACAGCTTGCACCACTTGGAGCATCAGCTTTCAGCAATAGACCTTAAATTTTGCCGTTTAGCCGGTGATCCGCAACAACTGATAGTGGAGCTTGTACACCAAACAGGTGCCGATGCCGTCACCTGGAACCGGCGTTATCACCAGCCTTTATGTGCCCTTGATGCAGCTCTTAAAGCTTCCCTCATACAACAGGGGCTTGAGGTACATAGTCATGCCGGTTACCTGCTTAATGAGCCATGGGACATCAAAACTGGGCAAGGAACTGCCTATAAAGTATTCAGTCCTTTTGCTAAGAAATCCTTTGCCCTTGCTGAAAATGCAGCGCAGACTATGGTGCGAGATCGGGAAATGCCAGATCTGGAGCCGGGTTTTGTTTTAGGAGACGCTGCGATCGGAGTTGTTCCTGACTGGCAACAGCGCTTGGCACAGCATTGTGCACCTGGTGAAATCAGCGCGCGCCAGAAATTAGATAAGTTTCTGGATTTCCTTAGCTCCGGCGGTGATTACAGCACCGATCGCGATGACATGGCCCATGACGGCACCAGTGGTTTATCACCTCATCTTAGATTTGGTGAATTAAGTATTCACCGGCTGTGGTTTGAAGTATCTTCCCGAGCTGAAAGAGGGGAAATCGCCCCAGAATCTGCGCAGGCTTTTCTCAATGAGCTTTTGTGGCGAGATTTTTCCTGGCACCGGCTTTATGCGCATCCCATGATGCACTGGAACAATATCCGCAGCTCCTTTGATCGTTTCCCGTGGGAATGGGATCAAGCAGAAAGCCTACGTTTAGCTAAGAGTCAGCGTGACCCTCGCCGAGCTTATAGTGACAGTGCATTTCAAGAAACCTTTGCTGCCTGGCGCGCCGGGCAGACGGGAATTCCCTTAGTTGATGCGGGTATGCGGGAGCTGTGGGAATCCGGAACTATGCACAATCGAGCTCGGATGGTGGTGGCCAGTTTCCTCACCAAAAATCTGCTTATCCACTGGCGGCATGGCGAACAATGGTTCTGGGATACCTTAGTTGATGCGGATCTTGCAGCGAATGCCTTTAACTGGCAATGGGCCGCCGGATGTGGAGATGATGCCTCTCCATATTTCCGAATCTTTAATCCAGAGACCCAAGCCAAAAAATTTGATCCCCAGCGTCGCTATATTCGACGCTGGATTAAAGACTTTGATACTCCGAGCTACCCGCCAGCAATTGTTGATCTGGCTACTTCGAGACAAGAAGCACTGGAGGCCTATCAAAGCATTAAATGAGCTGAACTAGTCAGCGGTAGGAGTGGATTGTGCCTGCTTAATGATGTTGCGCATCATAAACGGGAAAATGAAGGCATGAAAAGGGCTGACTGCCCACCAGTAGAGACGGCCAGGCAAACCTTTAGGCTCAAAAATGGCGCGTTGGGTATAGGTTGTGCCACCAGTGGGATTTTCTTCTAATTCAAAGGTGAGCCAGGCGTTGCCATCAACTTTCATCTCTGCTTGCAGTACCAAATGATGGGGCTTTTCCATCTCCACTACGCGCCACCAATCCAGACGATCTCCAACAGCTAGACGGAAGGGATCTCGCCGTCCTCCTAGGCCAGGACCTCCGACCAACTTATCGGCAATGCCACGAATCGCCCATAATTTAGGGGCAGAGTACCATCCGTGGGAACCTCCGAGGCCTTCGATCACTGGCCAAATTTGTGTAGCAGCAAGTTCTGTCGAGGCGGTTCTAGTATCTTCAAAAACCTGGCCGCCAGCCCACTCCGGATCGGTGTCACGAGCTGCCCATGCTTTGGGGATCTCGCTTTGGTTTAATGTCCAACTACGGTCCCAGGAAGTGGGAACTCCGCGGGATTCCTGAGCGCTAATAGCCAATTTCACTGCCTCGCGATAGTCGATAAACCCGTTTGCTGGATCGGGGATGATCGTGGAAATAGTGTGTTCTTCGCATACGGCATCTTCTGCCATGGACTGCGCTAGCGGCAGAGCTAATTCAGCTGGAACTGGAGTGACCAGCCCAATCCAAAAACCGGAGAGTTTGTCCATTGGAAGATTTACCGGGATAGAAAACACAAAACGACGCAGGCCTCGGATTTCGCCATAAATCTTCAATAACTCTGCAAATTTATAGCGCTTGCCACAGCCAATATCGCAGGCTTGATTAACTGCGGAACGAAGGTCTGCGCTGAGCACCAAATAATGTAAAGCATCACGGATAGCCAGGGGTTCAATATAGTTATTGATCCATGAGGGAGCCACCATGATTGGCAGTCGTTCGGTGAGATGGCGAATGATCTCGAAGGATGCAGATCCTGATCCGATCAGCGTTGCTGCGCGGAGAATAAGCGCAGGTACAGGTGCGTCCAGCAGAATCTGAGCGACGTTTTCCCGAGAACGCATATGTTTTGAAAGATCTGCGGGTGTGCGTCCGCGGGGGTTTAGTCCGGAAAGATAAACAATCTGTTGTATTCCCGCTGAGTGCGCAGCCTGAGAAATATTATGGGCAGTATTCTCCTCTACTTTTTCAAAGTCTTGGTTCTTGTTACCCATGGAATGAACCAAGTAGTAGAGCACATCAATCCCTGCGCAAATTTTGGCAACGTCTGCGGCAACACTGAGGTCGGCCTCCACCAATTCCACATCTTCGTGCCAGTCAAAGCGACGTAGGCTATCAAGATTTCGGGAGGTAGCGCGAACTTTAAAACCTGCAGCAAGCAACTCCGTGATCAGGCGCCCGCCGACATAACCGCTAGCTCCGGTAACAAGGACTCTTCTCTGTGGGTGAGTAGCGTGATAGTTGAGAGTAGGGGCGGAGCGAAAACTCATAGTTTTGATCCTTAAGA
Organism: Corynebacterium callunae DSM 20147; assembly: GCF_000344785.1. NCBI lineage: Bacteria > Bacillati > Actinomycetota > Actinomycetes > Mycobacteriales > Corynebacteriaceae > Corynebacterium > Corynebacterium callunae. The sequence continues at coordinate 71,401 of NC_020506.1, forward strand.
TGAGGGAAAACCTGGAAGGTCAGCAGTCAATTCACTTTGGGTAAATTTTGAAGACGCAGTGTTATCTTATGGTGTAGTATATCTGATGTGATAGTAGACGGATGTTGTTTTCCAAAATGATGGAGAGAAAGATTTGAGTCTTGGAACTCCACAGGAGACGCCGAAACGATGATGGTCGAGATAGAAACCAGCGCGATAGATTATGAAATTCGCGCGATGTTCCGCACAGTCATTGATAAAACTGAGGGCCATCATCCCAGCTTTAGAAAAGCACTGCATATAGCCGCCAATTCTGCCTTGGGTGGAAAGCTACTGCGTCCGCGGCTCTTTTTGGATCTCTACGAGGTTTTAGCGGATCCAGACGATAAATTCCGCTATGACGGGGTGGAGTCTCCGGTTAAGGAAATAGCAGCAGCTATCGAGGTTCTGCACTTTGCATTCCTCTTACATGATGATGTCATCGATGGAGATTTCATTCGTCGGGGTCGCCCCAATTTCATTTCCCGTCTCGCTCAGCAATCTAAAATCAGCACCGATGACCATCATGATGCTGAGCGCAAAGAATGGGCGCGCTCCAGCGCCATCCTGATTGGTGATCTGCTGCTTGCAGAAGTCCATCAGATTTTTGCACGCCTTGACCTGCCACATGCTAAGCGTCTGCAGCTGCTCGATCTTTTAGACCATGCAATTACTGACTCCATTATTGGTGAGTTTATGGATGTATCCCTGAGCAAAGGGCTTATTAGTCCGCAGCTAGCAGACGTTCAGCAAATGAGCCGACTTAAAACCGCCACTTATACCTTCGAATTGCCCCTCTGTAGTGCAGCCATCATGGCTGGATACGACCCGCAAAAGAGCGCAGAGTTCGCAACTCTAGGCGGACTTTTAGGACTGCTTTTCCAATTCCAGGATGATTTCCTCTCTGCTTTTGGTAATCAGGCAGAGCATGGAAAAGACGAGCTCTCCGATGTCCGGGAAGGCAAAGAAACACTTATTATTGCCTATGCGCGAAAAACGGCAGCCTGGCCTCTTATTCAACCCTACTTTGGAAATGCAAACCTCAATAAGGAAAATATAAGAGAGATTAAAGAACTTCTTGTCACGTGTGGTGCCCAAAGTTTCTTGGAAGACACAATTGCACACACCGCTCGTTTGTGCAGAGATCAGATCCTGAGGATCACTGCATTTAGCCCAGCGGAAGTTCCAGTTTTACTTAATGCATTAGTGGATTCGCTGGAAGGCAGACGCTCATGAATTCTTCTTCATTTCTTCATAATGCGATGCTGCGCTATGACCGTACTGCCAGCAAAGCAGCAGGTCAGGTTATTAGCAACTATTCCACTAGTTTTGGCATGGCTACCGCTCTCTTAGCCAAAGACATGCGTCACGATATCCGCAATCTCTACGCAGTAGTACGCATAGCGGATGAAATTGTCGACGGCACTGCCACCGCAGCTGGCCATACCGCAATAGAAGCCGCTGAAATTTTGGATAACTATGAAAAGGCTGTACTTAATGCACCACAACAGCATTTTCATACCGACCTCATCCTGCAGGCATATGCAGATACTGCACGCCGCTGCCATTTTGATGAGAAGCTTATCCAGGCATTTTTTGCTTCAATGCGCCGCGACTTAAGCCAACATACCTATGATCCCCGAGAATTTAAGGACTATGTTTATGGCTCTGCAGAAGTCATCGGGCTGCTCTGCCTCAACGTCTTTTTACAAGGCCACAATCCCAGTTCCGAAGAAAAACAACGCCTGGAACATGGAGCCCGCAGTTTGGGTTCGGCTTTTCAAAAAATCAATTTCCTCAGGGATTTAAGCCATGATCAACAAGAACTTGGGCGTTCATATTTTCCCGGTGTGCTGGACATAGATGATGCTGGAAAGCAGGCCCTTATCGCTGAGATTCGAAAGGAAATCCGTACAGCTCAAGATGCCATTCCTGGCTTGCCACTCCAAGCGCGTGCCGGGGTGATTGCAGCCTCGGAACTTTTTACAGAATTGGTTAACCGCATTGATAAGGCTTCAGCTGCAGATCTGAAAAATAAGCGCATTAGTGTGCCACACAAGACAAAAATGCTTATTCTCGCGCGCGCTGTACCCCAAGCTTTGAAAAAGAATCTGGAGAGGAACCATGAATAAACAACAGCATGCCGTGGTAATTGGTGCTGGCGTCGCGGGACTGACTACCGCAGCGCTATTGGCCAAAGATGGTTTTGAGGTAACCATCGTGGAAAAAAATGGGGAAGTGGGGGGTCGCGCCGGGGACTTGAGTGACCCCAATTATCCAGGTTTCCGCTGGGATACTGGTCCTTCGTGGTACCTCATGCCAGATGCTTTTGATCATTATTTTGAACTTTTGGGCACCACCACTGAGCAAGAACTGGACCTTAAACTCCTTAACCCTGGGTACCGTGTTTATTCCGGTTCGGAAGATCCCATAAATATCCCATTTGGCAAGGAAGCTGCCATTGAGTTTTTTGAATCTGTAGAAAAAGGTGCAGGAGCGCAGCTGCGCGCCTATCTTGATAGTGCTCAAGAAACCTATGAGATCGCGATAAATCGCTTCTTGTACACCACTTTTAGTGCGTTGGGTCCGATTCTGCACCCAGAAGTGCTAAGCCGCGTCGGAAAGCTTTTATCTTTGCTTTCTCAATCAATGCAGGTATACGTTAATACCCGCTTTAAGGACACTCGGCTGCGCCAAATCCTGAGTTACCCCGCTGTGTTTTTGTCTTCTAGTCCTGATAAGACTCCTGCGATGTACCATCTCATGACCCATACCGACATCGTGCAAGGTGTGCGCTATCCACAGGGTGGTTTTGGTGCAGTTATTCAAGCGTTTTATCGGCTGGCGCTGGAACAAGGTGTAAAGGTACGGCTTAACACTGCCGTGAGTTCTATTATGACCAGCACTGATCAACAACGCACCCGTAGTACCGGAGTCCGGGTTGTTAATGAGAGGGGTCAAGAGGAGCAGATTCACGCTGACCTAGTGGTTTCCGCAGCAGACCTACATCACACGGAAAACCATTTACTACCTGAGCATTTGCGTTCCTATCCAGAAAAATATTGGGAGAAACGCGATCCAGGCATAGGAGTTGTACTTGTGCTGTTGGGTATAAAAGGTAAGTTGCCCGAGCTTGAGCACCATAATCTTTTCTTTAGCCAGCAGTGGGATGAGGATTTTTCGGTGGTATTTGACGGGCCTTCAGCAGCTCGTCCACTGAACGCATCCAAATCAATTTATGTGTGCATGACTTCTGCCTCTGATCCAGATACTGCTCCAGCCGAGCATGAAAACCTCTTTATCTTGGTACCTACTCCGCCGGCGGCGGAACTTGGTCACGGTGATTGTTATGGTCACGAAGCCTCAGCGGCAGTGCAAGATATTGCGGCAGCTGTCATCGCACAAGTGGCTGAAAGAGCAGGGATTGTCGATTTAGAGCAAAGAATTGTGGTGCAAAAAACTATTGGCCCGGCCGACTTTGTGGAGCGTTATAACTCTTGGGGTGCCGGAGCGATTGGACCAGCTCACACTCTTAAACAATCTGCCTTTTTGCGTGGTCAAAACATATCCAAAAAAATAGATGGGTTGTATTACGCAGGTTCCACCACAGTTCCTGGAGTGGGTGTTCCAATGTGCCTTATCTCGGCAGAAAATGTTATTAAACGTATCCACGCAGATACCTCACCTGGACCTTTAGAGCATCCTTTAGAACAAGTGGTGAAAAGATGAGCGAGTTTAGCTATCTGGGAGCCTTAGCGATCTTTATTGTCTGCATGGTGATTTGCGATCGCCAGTGGAAATTGGCATTTTTTAGAGATTTCCCAAAAGCCGCCCGTGTTATTGGCTTCGCATTCGTTGCATTCCTAGCTTGGGATTTATGTGGAATTGTTAGCGGTACTTTTTATCGGGGTTCATCGCCTTATATGACTGGCATTGAATTAGCTCCCCATATGCCAATTGAAGAACCTCTATTCCTCTTCTTCCTGTGTTATCTGACCCTCAATTTAAGTACTGCGGTGGCACAGGGTTTTGGGGTCCGCGTCCCCGAGGCACCAAAGGCAGGTAAAAAATGACATATGTGCTTTTTAGTATTCCTTTTATCTTCATAGGTCTTGGAATCTTCATCTTTAAGCTGCAACGCATTCCAAAACTATTAGTTATTACTGGAATTACCGCCGTCGTATTGATGGTCTTAACCATCATCTTTGACAACCTCATGGTGTGGGCGGGGCTCTTTGGCTTTGGGGAAGGCAATCACCTGGGCATCATGATTGGCCGTATCCCAATTGAAGATCTGCTGTATCCACTTTTTGCCGTGTTATTAATACCAGCGTTGTGGCTACCTACTTCTGGGAAAAGTGAAGATGGATAGTCTGAAGGTAGTCTTTGGCGCTTCGCGCCCCATAAGTTGGGTAAATACCGCCTTTCCCTTTGCTATGGGATATGTGCTCAACGGTGGCGCCTTAGATTGGGTCTTGTATATAGGTACTTTTTTCTTCCTTATCCCTTACAACATCGCTTTATATGGCATTAATGATGTTTTTGATTATGAATCAGACATTAGAAATCCGCGTAAAGGCGGTGTAGAGGGGGCAGTGGTAGCCAAGAAGTACCACGGGTTGTTGTTGTGGGCCTCGGCTGTTACGACGATTCCCTTTATTATTGTGCTTTTTGCGGTGGGTACATGGGTGTCATCACTGTGGTTGATTATCTCTATTTTTGCACTTATCGCTTATTCAGCTGCAGGGCTGCGCTTTAAAGAAAAACCTGGTCTTGATGCGATCACCTCTTCAGCGCACTTTGTTACTCCAGCTCTCATTGGTGCCACGCTGGTAGGCAACATGCCTTCGAAAGAGTTTTGGCTAGCCATGATTGCTTTCTTCTTCTGGGGTATGGCCAGCCAGATTTTGGGAGCAGTCCAAGATGTTATTGCCGATCGTCAGGCTGGTTTGGCGTCGATAGCTACAGTCTGGGGGGCCCGGACTGCAATTCGGCTTGCCACGGTGTTATATGTGCTGGCAGCCGTCGTAGTATTCGTTCTCCCCCCTCCTGCCTGGGTAATTGCGTTGGCAAGTTTAGGGTATGCACTTAATGCTGCTCGGTTTTGGAATATTAGTGATTCCACCTGCGAGGCTTCACGATCAGCGTGGCGGGTGTTTTTAATTCTGAATTATGTCACTGGTGCGCTGCTCACCGTGTTAATTGTGTATGCTGTGTGGTCCTAGCTCTAGGAGATGCGAGTGGCAAATTTTTAGGGTGATACCTTTGCTCTAATGAGAACAGTTTTTCAACTAGTGCAGAATTTCCACAAAGAAGCGAGGGCTGCGGGCTTGCCAATTAAGTGGGGTCCGGCACGCGGCGAGCTTGGTGTGCTGGAGTTTCCGCGCAGCGTCAATACGACAGAAATTAAATATATTGCGCACACCAAGCTCGCTGATTCCACCTTGGAGGATATGCAACGCGCGTGTGCACAGCTCCAGCAGCAAAGTGAAAGCGCTGGCCCCACCTTCAACCCGGGTTTTGTGCTGGGACTTATTGAGAACACCATGGTGGAGGTTTATGGTGGCCTCGAGCAGCGTTGGTTTGCCGCTCTTGCTTTGTTGATCCGCCCGGAAGTCGAGTGGATTGGCGTGCATGGCACGCAAAAACTAGATATTCGGGTGCGCGGCGACCTAAGCGGGCTAGTTGCGGTTGCTGATGAGCTAGGTAGTTTGCTTGGCGACGCCTGGACGGTGGGAATTGCGTATGAAAAGCACAAAATTGTCTTGGCGAATAGGGCTTTTAGCGCTGCATTTTTGCGCGACTGTCTAGATTTACTGGAGCACGCACAGGAAGCTATTGCGCCTTTTGAGATTCGAGTCCTAAGCAATACTCAAATAACCATGTCTGGTTTCTCCAACTATGCGCTTGCCGGGGATGCTTTAACTAATGCTGCCAAACTTGCCCAATTGGCAAGGCCTTTTGCGCACTGGAAGGAAGGAGTAAATCCCGTCCTAGAAATAGCAATGGACTATGAACCAGCTCCACGCGCAGAACTTTTTCAGGATGCGCCGCCTCAGATTGATCCTGCTTTTGATGATTTTGAAGCTTTATTGCGCACAGAGGTAGCTGAAGTAGCTCATTCCTGAGTTTTTCCTGCTCAGTGGATTAATAAAGAGCTGTGAGCAGGTGAACGGCATGTGAATTGCAATTTAACTCATTTAAATTAACTTAGGTGTTAAATGGGAATACCTTTCACCTTTCCTCACAGGAAACGTTCGGGATTCTGGCACAAAAGTGGTTCATGCTTATTGGCATGAGCAATCAAACATTGTTGTCGGGGGTGAAAACCGCGCCCCACCGTTTTAATAGGTATGAGATCAAATACTTGGTCGCCGAAAGTGATATTCCGGCACTTCGAGAGCAACTTAAATCTCGAATGTATACGGATCCACTTTCGCCGTCCGGTGGATATCGCGTGGAATCCCTCTACTTCGATTCCCCGGATCTGCGCTGTTATCAAGAAAAAATTGAGGGACTAAAGTTCCGGCGCAAATACCGAATCCGCACCTATGGTGATGGAGTTTTAACTCCCGAGTCCATGGTGGCCGTAGAGATCAAACAACGAGTAAATAAAGTTACTCAAAAGCGCCGTCTTGACCTTCCTTTTTTCCACGCACTCGCGCTGGGCGATAGCACCGGCGGTGCGGTAGGCGCAGAGGTAGACGTCGACAAGCTTCTTGAAATATCCCCAGAAAATCAGCACGCGCTGATTCGGGAAATGGCCTCATTTGCCAAAAACTATAGGCTGCGCCCCATCGCTACAACTACCTATCGCCGTGAGGCATATGTGGGTGTGGATACCGAAAGTGGTGCGCGTGTGACCATTGATCACGGTGTTGCTGGCCGCGACCGGGACTTTTTGCTTGGTCAAGAACTTGATGATCGCCCCACTGTGGACCAGCAATTGGCGGTCGTGGAAATCAAATGTGATGAGCGAGTTCCATTTTGGCTCACTGATATGACTGCTCAGTTGCAAATGTCAGTTATTCGCATGTCCAAATATTGCGAAACCATTGAGGCTTTTGACCGTCGCCCAGCCTCAGCTGCCGGCCTTGTTGAACAAATCTTTTAACTTCTACCGAAAGAAATACCGTGACCACTGATCTCACCTCCATTTTTGATTTCCAGGATCTCTCCGGAACCTTCTCCGTGATCGACGTCCTGATCACCCTCGTCCTTTCCTTTGTCCTAACCTCGATCGTTGGTGTGGTTTATCAAAAGACTCACCGCCACATTTCCTATAGCCAGTCCTTCGTCCAGACTTTGGTACTGGTCGGCATGGTCATCGCCATCATCATGCTCGTTGTTGGATCCAATATTGCCCGCGCCTTTGCGCTGGTTGGTGCCCTTTCTGTGATTCGTTTCCGAAACGCCGTCAAAGAAACCCGCGATGTCGGCTTCCTGTTCTTGGCCATGGCAATTGGCATGACCTGTGGTACCCGCTTCTACATCTTGGCGATCGCTGCCACCGTGGTTGTCTGTGCCGTGCTGCTTATTATGTTCCGCTTCGACTGGTTCAAAGCCAATATCCAGCGCCAGATCATCAAGGTTCAGGTACCTGCCGATGGTCAAGCTGACTCCGGTAAGTCCTATGACGAAGAAGTTGAAAAGATTTTGGCTGATCACTGCACCAGCTTTGAATTGGTCTCCGCGGAATCTGTCCGTGGCGGTGCACTAACCGAATTCTCCTACACTGCCCAGATGCGCAATACCGTCAAGCCTCATGAGCTGGTAGCCAAGCTGCGTGACGTGAACTATGGCCAAAAGGCAGCAGTACTCACCGGCCACGATCAGACGGATGTGTAAACCCTATGCCTATCTACCGATCTGCAAAATGGAGGATGAATAGACGCCTCTTTTTAGGAACAGCAGCCTCCGTCATCGCAGTTGGCGGAGTAATCGGAGGAGTCCAGGTAGTTCCCTATATCTCCTCCCAAGAAGTACAAGCTACCGCCACTGACACCTCCGTTATTGATGTGGGTGAGGGCAATGTAGACCTCTTTGACACTTCCGTATCGCATGAAGTCTCCTTGCAGGTATCCCAAGAAAACCTGGATGAAATGCTTGCCGACTACCAAGAGGATGAATCCAAAACCTGGGTCAAGGCAACCATCACCATCGATGGCGTGACCATTGAAGATGTAGGTATTCGCCTTAAAGGTAACTCCACTTTGCAAAGCCTCAGCGGGGAAAGCCGGGGCGGCGCACCAGGTGTAGCTGCTGAGGATTCAGCCACGGATGCTGCCGACACTTCAACTTTGCCAGAGGGTATGGAACTACCCGAGGGGGTGACCGAAGAAGATATTGCTAACTTCCAAGCCCAAATGGCGGAAGGTGGCGGAATGGGCGGAGGTATGGGCGGTGGCATGGTGTCCCTGGACATTAATGATTCCAGCACTTGGCCTTTCCTCATTAGCTTTGACAAATATGAAGAGGGCCGTGTTTACCAAGGCATGAGCCAGCTTTCTATTCGCCCTGGTACCACCGTGGTAAATGAGGCAATGGCACTCGCACTAACCGATGCCACTGGCCAAGCAACTCAGCAATCCAGCTTCATGACCTTTAGCCTGAATGACTCCGCAACCACCACTCGTTTGATCATCGAAATCCCTGATGAAAACTATGCCAACAACCTCGGTAATGGCGTGCTTTTTAAGGCGGATGCTTCCAGTTCCTTTACTTACCAAGGTGAAGATCAAACTGATTATGACGGACAATTCACTCAGATCAATGGTGAAGGCAACGGTGATATTCAGCCGATTATCAATCTATTAAAGTGGCTTGATACCGCATCGGATGAAGAATTTGATGCTCACCTGGCGGATTACGTCGATGTGGAAAGCTTTGCTCGTTATGTGGCAATGCAGAATCTGCTGGTCAACTCCGATGACATGGCTGGCCCGGGTAAAAACTATTACCTCTGGTACGACTATGACACTGGTTTGATCAGTGTGGTGTCTTGGGATCTGAATATGTCGATGTCCGGTTCTACCGAATCCGGCCCCGATGATGAAATCTCCATGGGAGGCGGCGGTGGTCGTGGCATGATGGGTGCTGATGCAACTGCAGCTGATACCGCCACCGATACAGCAGATACCGCTACGGCGGATGCTGCAGCTGCTGATACCGCAACTGCCACCGATACAGCAGCAGTGGAGGCAGAAGCAGGGACAGTGGAAATGCCTGCAGGTATGCCGGAGGGCATGACTCCACCTGATATGTCAGCCACAACTGGCACGACTGATGCAACAGCAGATACTGCCGACACCACCGCAGCCACCGGTGAAACTGATGATGCTGCAACTGCGGATACTCAAACCCAACGCCAAGGTCCAGAAGGAATGGAAGAGGGTGGCATGGGTGGCGGAATGATGAGCGGAAATGATCTCAAAGAACGTTTCCTCGCATCAGATGCTTTTGCGGAAGTTTATGAGCAGGCCTATTGGGATCTTTATGAGCAGATGTACGGATCCGGCACTGCCAATGAACTTCTAGATGAGATCGCAGCATCAGTTCCTGCCAGCGATTCCGTTAGCCAAGAAGATATCGATGCCAAGGTGACAACAATCCGCGAGTGGATTGCTGCCCGCACAGAGGCGTTGAGCACACTGAAGGATGCAGCGGAGTAGCAGTGGTTTTACATCCAGTTACTGCGCTTGAAGATCCAATAGAGCAGCACGGTGAAACCGATCATGGCAATTAGAGCCATCGGATAGCCAAAAGCCCAGTGCAATTCGGGCATGAGATCAAAGTTCATGCCATATATGGAGGAGATCAACGTCGGGGCGAAGATAATAGCCGCCCAGCCGGAGATCTTCTTCATATCTTCATTTTGGCGTTGGGCCACCAAGGTGGCGTTGACGCTAAGAATTTGTGAGAGCGATTCACGATATTCCGTGACACGGGTGTTGTCACGGGTGAGGTGGTCGGCGACGTCATCAAGATAAGCACGCAGTTCTTCGGGCATGCCACTGCGGATGAAGTCTTTGTTGAGGCGCTGTACCACTTCGATTACTGAGCTGGTGGTGTGCTGCATATCGATAATTTCCTGGGACAGGTTATAAATACGTTCGGCTACGGCGGCGTCGCCGGAGAATACCTGACGTTCAATCTGTTCCTGGTCGATTGCGATACCGCGCAGCACGGGGGAGAAGCCGTCAACGATAGCGTCGATCATGGCATAAGCTACTGCGCGAGGTCCCAAACGCAAGAGTTCGGCGTCGCCAAGCAACGTCCTTATTCTGGGGTCAATATGATTGGCATCGCCAAAGTTGGAGGGGCTGGTGCCGTCAATCCACTGGTTATCCTGGCACAAAATAACAATTGCCTGAGGCTTCATCAGAATATGGAATTCGGCGAAATCCACTTCTTCGCGGCTGTCGATATAACGAGCTGAGCGGATGGAAATGAAGGTGATGTCTTCATAACGGTCCAGCTTGGGACGCTGCTGACCGATCAACAAGTCCTCCACGATGGTGGGGTGAAGATCCCAGGCAGCAGCAAGCTCTTCAATAGCTGGCTTGGAAGGTGCGGGATAAAGCGACATCACCATCCGGTTGGAAGCGCCTTCGGCGAATTTAAGGCCATCGGTAACGGTGGCGCCCAGTGGTGGGCGCACAGGTACGCCGTCGGTGACATAGCGGGTGAGCGGCGAAACCTCTTCTGGGACTGGGGTGGAGTTGGGAAGATAGCGTCGCCGGAGCATGTCGCGTCTGCGAATCGCCCCGTTGGTGTCGTAATTATTTGGCATTCTCAACTCCTTCATCAGTTCCGTCCTGCTCATACTATTAAGCCAGTATCGTCGATAGATTGGGAAATGACCTACTCAGAGCAAAAAATTCAGGCATTTCCACCTCAATAAAGGTCACACTAATTCCATTTTTTAATGGTTTTCCTCAAAAGCCTACAAAACCCACACTATTGTAGGTTAGGCTCACCTTATGCAATCTTTTACTGGTAAAACGCTCAAAAAATATGCCGCAATTTTTGCACTTTCAACTACTGCGCTACTGGCCTCTGCTTGTACCTCAAGCGATAATTCAAACGACACCAGCAGTGCCGCTACAAACAGCATTGCAAGCCAAAACGGTGAAATTACCGCACAAACTCGAGAAATTAGTCATGCCCATGGCACCACTGAAGTTCCAGACGCTGCCCAAAGAGTAGTGGTTTTGGAACCGGTGCAATTGGATACCTTAGTAGCTTTGGGCACCATTCCAGTTGGAGCAGCTGTGCTTAATGAAACCACGGGCATACCTGATTATCTAGGAACTGCTGCTCAAGATATTGCCATGGTGGGAACTGTGGCAGAGCCAAATGTAGAGGCCATTGCGGCACTGGAACCAGATCTCATTATCGGTACCGAAAGCCGGCACTCGGCCCTATATGACAAACTCGCCTCCATCGCGCCGACCGTTTATATGGCATCTCAGGCTGATCCTTGGCAAGACAATGTAAAAATGGTGGCTAATGTCATGGGTGATAACGCTGGTGGTGAGCAACTGCTTGCACAATATAAACAGCGTTGTGCGGAGGTCTCGCAGGAAATTTCCGAACTTGATCCAGGCGAGCGGACTGCGCAGTTAATTCGTCCCAGAGACAATATCTATAGCCTTTATGGCCCCACTTCTTTTGCCGGATCCACTTTGGAATGTGCAGGTTATAGCATTCCAGAGCATGAGTGGGAGGATATTTCCCTGGATGTGGCAGCTGAAAACCTCACCTCAGCAGCTGCTGGTTTAGTGCTGGTTACTTCGGCTACACTAGATCAAGACAGTGAAGTTATCCAGGGAATTCGGGATTCTTTAGGGCAAGTTAATCCCGACGGACAAATTGCAGTGGTGGATCAAGCAATCTGGATTACCGGCGTTGGCCCCCTTGGTGGACAAGCAGTATTGGAAGATCTATTAAGCGTTGTGCAATCCAAACAGGGCTAAGCACACCTGGCTAAAGGTCCTAGTAGGCAGGGGCTATAGTGATCTCCGTGCCTGATCGAACTCCCTTAGCCAAAATTCCCCTCAATCGTCTAGCAATTATCGCCCTGATTATTGGTATCGGAACTGGCCTTTTTGTTGCAGCTCTTAAGCTTTCAACAATTTGGGTGGAACGTGTGGTTTATGGGGCTGATCATCTACATAATCAAAATCAAATTGCGCAGACCAGTCCACTACGCCTGGCAATCACGTTGGTGATTTTAGGTTTTGTTTCTTCTTGGGCGTGGTTTTTTGTGCACCGACCCAGCCGCAGATCCAGCCACGGACCCGCCTCCAAAGCCGAAAACGGGGACCAAAACGGAGACCAAGCCAGCCCCACTGAAGTCTCCGTCGTTGGTGCCATGCGCGGGGAGAAGATGCCTTTTTATCGCACCGTGGTTTCCGCCTTTTTACAAAGTATTACTGTTGCTGCGGGCGCGCCGGTTGGTGCAGAAAACGCTCCACGCATTGCAGGCAGTTGGGTGGCAGAAAAATTTAGCAGTAGCTTGCAGTTGGATTTAGAGGCCAAGCGAATTTTGGTGGCAGCTGCTGCCGGTGCGGGATTGGGAGCAAGTTTCCATTTGCCTTTGGCAGGTGTGCTTTTCACTTTGGAAGTACTGTTGGCGGAGGCGACTACCCGCGCCGTGGTGATTTCAATTATTACAACTGCAGCTGCGGTGGCAACCACTGGTTATTTTGTGGACACTCCTGATGTGTATAACGCGGTTTCTTTGACGGAGAGCCCGGGGATTATGCTGGCTGCGCCTATTGTCGGAGCTATTGCAGGTTTGGGTGGCCATTGGTTTTCGCGGGCAGCTAATAAGGCGGCCGCTGCAGCTCCCAAAGGTTCCAAGATTTTATGGCAAATGCCCTTGGGTTTCGCCGGGATTGCAGCAGTGGCATATCTTTACCCCACTAGCGTGGCTAATCCGCGCTGGGTGGCAGATACGATGCTCTCGGGTGGGCTGGTTTTTAGTGTCATAATTTTATTGTTGGTGCTGCGTACCGTGCTGTTTTTGGTGGCGTTCAGGGTCGGTATGGTGGGCGGAAACCTGATCCCCGCCTTCGCGCTGGGGGCGCTGGTGGGTGGCGGCGTCGGCAAGCTTTTGGAACCTTTAACCGGGGTGCCGGTCGCAGCCTTTGCGCTGCTGGGAGCGGCGGCGTTTTTGGCGGCAACGATGGCCGCGCCGCTTTTTGGTTTGATTGCGGCGGTGGAGTTTACCGATATGGAGCCCCAGGGCTATCTGTCGATTTTTGTGGCCGTCGCGGCCGCGATTATCGTGGTGCGCCTGTGGCTGGTAATTACGCAGGGTAAGCAGGCAATTCCGGTCACTTACGCGAGCTGGACAGGGGAGCTTAAATAAGCTTTTCGACGCAAAAACGTTGCCTATGGCTGGGATTACACCAGTACATGATTATGGAGATACTTAACATTTACTGAATTTCTGCATCCAAACGCAATATTGGGGTTAGAATTCCATTTTGATTTAGGCTTTACCTTCCGCGACGATCAGTTCGAGGGGGGAAGTGGGCTGATGTGTGCCCTCTGCTAGGTAAATGAGGAAAAACAATGCCAAATATTCGTGAGCGTAAAAAGCGCGAAACTAAAGATTGGCTGGCGCAAGTAGCTACTTAGATGCTGCTGAACATGGCATTCACGGAGTGAGTCCGGCAGAGGTATCTAAAATTGTGGGCGTCTCAACCTGTACCTTCCACAATTATTTCCCCACCCGCGAAGATGCTGTGGCACACCATATGAGCAAAGTGTTGGCTTCTTGGCCAGATAATATTGCCGAGGCACCTGCAGATTGGGACATCATCAAGGTATTGGTGGAAACCACCAAGTCCAATATCCAAGGTGATAGCGAGGATGATTTTACCTACGCTGACGTGCTGATTCTTTCAGTCACCTTGAGCAACCTGGGCAATATGAAGCCACATGACTTTGTTATTGCCGGGTTGCGTGGGGCAGCAGAAGCCTTGTCCAAACGTGCAGGCCTTTATGAGATTCCGGATGAGCACTTGGTGATGGTGCACTTTGCTTGGGAGGCAGTGCACGGCGCAGTGTTGGGCGCGCATGGGGCAGATGACACGGAATCTGCCTTCATGCCTTTGTTTAGAGCAGCCATCACCACCGTGGAGCGAGTCTTACGTGAGGGTCTTTTTGAGTTCCCGGAGGGTGTTTAGCCCACAGTTGCAGGTACTGGGGAGGTAGCGGGAGCTGCCTCTTTTTGTACTCGCATCCATACGATGAAGCCCCAGGCTACAAAGACGCCGTAGACCAGGTAAAGCACTGCGGAAGGGTAGTAACCGGCTAGGAAGAGTAGTGGTACACCAACGATGTCCACGCCGATCCAAATCAGCCAAAACTCAGTCCAACCGCGTGCCATGCCATAGGTGGCCAAGATGGATCCCACAAAGATCCACGCATCAGCCCACGGGCCCCAAGATCCCAGTGCTTGGAAGATCCAGGCGAATCCGAGGGTGCCCACAATTGCTGCAATGATCAGGCCGGTGCGCTCCTTAGGTGAAGCCCAGCGGGGTTGTACGGCAGCATTTTCTGAATCACCGGCAGCGGCGTGGCGACGGGTTTTAGACCACTGATACCAGCCAAAAACGCTGACGGTAATGAACATAATTTGGCGGCCAGCTTGGCCATAAAGATCAAGGTTTTGTGGGGTGTGGAAGAGTCCACCCATAAACACGGTGAACAATAAAACATTGCCCACGATGCCAATTGGCCAGGCCCAGACTCGGCGCTTCATACCTGCCCATGCGGAGAGCAGTCCAAAAACATTTCCAATAATCTCGCGCCACAGGATGGGTACTCCACCGATCCAGAGGGTGGCGTCGAGCAATTCAGTTATCGGATTCATGATTAATTCCCCTAAAAGGATTCAAAGCCATGTAATCCTCGGGGCTTGTCTTTCCGGGTTCTAAAAAACACCTTTGAAAGAGGCCTAAAATCCAATTTCAAAAAATGCGTCTTAAAAACCGCGGTTCTCTTTCATCCGGACTATGACCGTCGGCTCCGGAATCACACCGGATCTGCTGACCTGCATCTTTTTAAGGAAGCAGCGCTCGCGGGCTGAGGAGCTTATATCGGATAAACACCTATACCGCCGGTGGGGAATTACACCCCGCCCTGAGAACATTTCTCACTATAGTACTTTCCGCGGAAAGTGTGAAGAGGTTTAACCACAATGGAAGAAATGAACGCAAGGTGACCGGTTCATGAAACTTTTTCAAGTCACCGGACACCGGCATAAGACATAACTACCGTGGCGTTCAAGCCCATTAAAGGAGGACTTGTGACCACCACCTATCCGAACTTTCTTGAAAACTCTTCGCTTTCGCATGATGCAGAGCACTGGGACAGGGAAGGAGGTGCACAAGTAGCAGACACATCCACCAAGACCATGACCTATGTTCTAGATACCTCAGTTTTATTATCTGATCCAGTATCTTTAACTCGGTTTGCAGAGCACGATGTTGTGCTGCCCATCGTTGTTATTACAGAACTTGAAGCCAAGCGCCACCACCCGGAGCTTGGCTTTTTTGCACGCCAAGCCCTGCGTATGTTGGATGAACTCCGCGAAGTCCATGGTGATCTATCCAAGCCACTGCCCATTGGGGAAGAAGGCGGGCATATTCACGTAGAACTTAATCACCAAAATGTTGAAGCATTACCTGCCGGTTTCCGCCTCGGTGATAATGACACCCGCATTTTGGCTGTGGCTAAAAACCTGCAGCAAGAAGGCCATGACGTGGTCTTGGTTTCTAAAGACCTACCCATGCGTATTAAGGCATCAGCCAGTGGCATTGCAGCGCAGGAATATCGTGCAGCACTCGCTCGCGATAGGGGATATACCGGAATCACCCACGCCAATATCAGCAATGAGCAGCTCAGTGAGCTTTATGAGGTAGGCGAGGTTAAGATTCCCGAGCTTGAACACCTGCCCATCAATCATGGTTTTACGCTGAAATCCCACAGCGGTTCTGCGCTGGGCCGGATGAATGTGCACAAGGTTGTTGAGCTGGTTCCTGGCGATCAACAAGTTTTTGGCATTAATGGCCGCAGCGCAGAACAGCGCATTGCCATTGATCTGCTTAATGATGATGAAGTGGGCATTGTGTCCCTCGGCGGCGCGGCCGGTACCGGTAAGAGTGCCCTTGCTTTGTGTGCTGGTTTGGAAGCGGTTTTGGAGCGCCGCATTCAGCGCAAGATTATTGTCTTCCGCCCACTTTTTGCCGTCGGCGGCCAGGAACTCGGCTATCTGCCTGGTGACCAGGATGAAAAGATGGGCCCCTGGGCTCAAGCAGTGTTTGACACCCTCGGTTCCATGGTGAGCCAAAACACTATCGACGAGGCCCTGTCCCGGGGACTCATTGAGGTGCTGCCCCTCACCCATATCAGGGGCCGTTCTTTGCATGATGCCTTTGTCATTGTGGATGAGGCACAGTCCTTGGAACGCAATGTACTGCTGACCATGCTCTCACGTATTGGCCAAAACTCCCGAGTAGTGCTCACCCACGATGTGGCCCAGCGCGATAACCTGCGGGTTGGCCGTTATGACGGCATTGTCTCTGTGGTGGAAGCACTTAAAGGCCACGAGCTTTTTGGGCATATCACCCTGCAGCGTTCGGAGCGTTCCCGAATTGCAGAGCTGGTAACTCAAGTTCTCGACGCACCTTCCCTATAGGCCCCATAGAAAAATCCCCAGCAGCTGTGAAAACACAGTTGCTGGGGTTTTGCGTCGAAAAGCACAGTTTTAAGCGCTGAGTGGCACTACGCCAACCAGGATGGAGACCGCAAGCATCGCAATGGAGACCACGCCTGCACGCCACAGCACCTTCTTATGGTGATCGCCGAGGTTGACATTAGCCAGGGAAACTAACAGCAAGATCGCTGGAACCAGCGGGCTTTGCATGTGAACTGGCTGGCCGGTGATGGAGGCGCGAGCCATTTCAACGGGGGCGATGCCAAAGTGGGAAGCGCTCTCAGCAAGCACCGGCAAGATACCGTAGTAGAAAGCATCATTGGACATAAAGAAGGTCATTGGGATGGAGAGCAAACCAGTGATCACAGCCAGGTGCGGTCCCATGGAAGCCGGGATTACCGTGGTGATCCAAGTAGCCATGGCATCCACCATGCCGGTGCCGTTAAGCACACCAACCAGCACGCCGGCTGCCAAAACCATGGAGACCACGCCAACAATGCTGGAGGAGTGAGCCAGCATTTCAGTTGCCTGATCCTTCACCTTTGGGAAGTTCACTGCCAGTGCTAGGCCAGCGCCCACCATGAAGATGAAGGCTAGTGGGAAGATATCGGCAACCAGCAAGACCATGACGGCTGCGGTAAGAATCGCATTGAACCAGAAGAGCTTGGGGCGCAGGGTCGCGCGGTGGGGATCAAGCAGGGTGTCAGTCATGTTCTCGGTGAGGGTGGATTCATCGAGGTTAATGTGCTTTTCTTCTTGATCAGCACGCTCTTCTACCAAGATGCCGCCGCCAGTTGGGCCGGTTTTATCGCCCGGGGTTCCGGTTTGTGGAGTACGGGGAGCAGCGCCAGCACCGCCGAGAGGCTCATCGGTATCTGCATCTGCTGGGCCACCGAAGCGGGAGGAATCAATCTTGCCCAAACGCTTGCGCTCAGAAAGGCCCAAGAACCATGCAAAAAGGAGGGAAATAACAACACCGGCGATGAGGGAGGGAACCATAGGAACAAAAACTTCTGCCGGATCCAGACCAAGTGCAGAGGCAGCGCGTACAGTTGGGCCACCCCACGGCAGGATATTCATAGTGCCGTTAATTAAACCAGCCACACATGTAAGAACCACAGGGCTCATGCCCAGACGCAGGTAGATCGGCAGCATGGCAGAGGTGGTGATGATGAAAGTGGTGGAGCCGTCACCGTCGAGGGAAACTACACCAGCCAAAATGGCGGTGCCCAGCACAACCTTGGCAGGATCATCGTGTAGTACGCGGGTGATGGCGCGGATCAGTGGATCAAAAAGTCCAACGTCAATCATGATGCCGAAGAACATGATGGCAAACATCAACAGCGCTGCGGTTGGCGCCATGTCTTTGATGGCATCAAGTGCCATATCGCCCAGGCCTAGGCCAGCGCCGGCGATAAGTCCGAAGATGGTGGGTACCAACAACATGGCAACCATAGGAGTGAGGCGACCCAACATGATCAGTGTCATGAAGGTCAAGATCATGGAGAAGCCGAGTACTACCAGCACGCCGTCTGAAGGCGTGTGGCTAATCGCGTAATCTGCGGCTAGAAGTATTGTTGAGCTGCTCATCGCTGCCCTTCCTGAGAGTTCTTGTTGAGAGTTCTGAAGAACCCTCGTATCGAAAGCCCCGAGTGTTCTACTTTGCGCTTGGCAGTCTAAGGTGGCGTGGGTCACGTCAAAAGTCTTGTGTGCATTAGCTGAAGTTGTGTGCAAAAGAAGAGTTTTGCGCATTGTGCTCACATACTTTCCGAAGTAAAAGCCCAGGAAAGTTAATGTGGGCGGGGTCACCCCCGGGGGTGTCTAGGTCGTAGTTTGTGAATTTTAAGGAGGTGGGTAAGATCCGCTTTGCTACCCGAATTCTGGTTATCCAGATCCTCACGGTCGCACTTGTTGTCAGCGTCTGTGCCGGAATTACCGCTGTC
The DNA here is from genome assembly GCF_000344785.1 of Corynebacterium callunae DSM 20147. NCBI lineage: Bacteria > Bacillati > Actinomycetota > Actinomycetes > Mycobacteriales > Corynebacteriaceae > Corynebacterium > Corynebacterium callunae. The sequence continues at coordinate 90,097 of NC_020506.1, forward strand.
CTAACCATGGATCAGCTCAAAACTGAAGCGGAGCATTCCGCACTTGCTATCAGTCGCTCTGTTGCTGCCAACCCCCAGGTCAGAGCAGAGGTAGCAGTCGATACTTTCAGTGGTGCTAATCCCAGCGCCACCGTCTTGGCAGCTGGAAACTTACAAGAATTTGCACGGGCCACAGCTGAGAGCACCGGTGCCCTTTTTGTGGTGATCACCGATGGCAATGGCATACGTCTGGCACACCCTGACCCCACACGTTTAGGAGAAGTAGTAAGCACCAGCTTCGCAGCAGCTATGCGCGGGGAGGAAACCACCTCCTGGGAAACCGGCACCCTGGGCAATTCCGCGCGTGCCAAAGTTCCCATTTTCGCGCCGGGTAGCAGCACCCCAGTAGGGGAGGTGAGCGTGGGATTTGAACGTGAAAGTGTGTACTCCCGCCTGCCAGTTATTTTGTTTTCTCTGCTGGCGGTCTCTATATTGGCGCTGCTTATCGGGGTGGCCGTAGCATTTTTATTACGCCGACACTGGGAAAGAATCACCCTCGGCCTGCAACCTGAAGAACTCATTACCCTGGTCCAAAACCACACCGCCGTGCTCGAAGGTATTGACGAGGGCGTGCTCGCCCTCCACCCCGATGGCACCATCGGCGTACACAACAAGCAGGCGCAAGAGATCCTGGGCGCCGGCCCCATGCGCGGGCGCACCCTTAAAGATTTAGGGCTTGACGACGAAAACCTGGATGCAATATTCAAGGCACAGCGTCCCGAAGCAGTAGTACACAATGGTCGAATTCTCTATGTGGCATCCCATCCGGTGCACCGCGGCGAACAAACCCTGGGACATGTAATCACTATTCGCGATCGCACCGACATTATTGAACTTAGTGAACGCCTGGACTCCGTGCGGAATATGACCCACGCTTTAAGAGCTCAAAGACACGAGTTTGCTAATCGAATCCACACAGCAACAGGGCTTATTGATGCCGGACGAATTGGAGAAGCCGCGGACTTCCTAGGTGAAATCTCCAAAAATGGAGGCCAATCCCATCCGCTCATTGGCGCAGCTCACCTGAATGAAGCATTCTTAAGTTCCTTCCTCAACACTGCTTCTATCACCGCCTCGGAACGAGGTGTCAGCCTTAAAGTCAGCGCAGATACTTTGGTACTGGGAGAGGTAAAAGCTGCCGAAGATGTGGCCACTATCTTGGGTAACCTTATAAATAATGCAGTTTCTGCAGCTGTACAAGGTGATGAACCACGCTGGGTAGAAATCACTTTGCTTGATGATCGCGATACCTTAGCCATTAGTATTGCCGATTCCGGACCTGGAATTGCTGCCGGTGTTGATGTTTTTGCGGCAGGCGCTGAGCAAAAAACAGCAGAAGATAATGTAGAGATTCATGGCCATGGCATTGGCCTAAAATTAAGCCGCGCACTTGCTCGCTCCCACGGTGGCGACCTGTGGGTTATCGATCCCGGTTCCACTGCCGGGGCTGTATTTGGTGTGCAACTACCTGGAGTAATGGAGGAAAAATGAAAGATAAAACGCTGCAGGTTTTAGTTGTTGATGATGATTTCCGCGTTGCTGGAATCCACGCCTCCATTGTGGATCAAGCCCCTGGATTTAGTGTGCTCGCAACTGCACGCACCATGGCGGAAGCCGCTGTTCATATCGCCAACTCCACTCCAGATTTACTGTTGGTTGATGTTTATCTTCCCGATGGTGATGGCATTGAACTAGTACGCACCCACAACATTGATGCGCTCGTGTTAAGCGCTGCCGATGATGCGCATACTGTGCGCCGTGCCCTGCAAGCTGGAGCTTTAGGATATTTACTCAAGCCTTTTCCGCAAAAAAGACTTGTTGAAAGGCTTGATTCCTATGCTCGCTATCGTCATGTTATGTCCGGATCACCGGGACTATCCCAAGAAAAAATTGATCAAGGTCTAGCCATTTTGCACGGTTCCCAAACCACCTCGGCAAACTCCCGCTCGGCCACTGAACAACTGCTTCTTGATGCCCTGCAAGGGCAGGAAATTTCTGCGGCAGAAGCTGCGGAAATAGCGGGAGTATCACGTGCGACGGCGCAACGTCGATTAGCAGCAATGGCGAACCAAGGAGTGGTGGAAGTTCGCCTCAAATATGGACAATCAGGACGTCCAGAACACCTTTATTCCCGCCCTGAGCTTTAAGAAGGTGCTGTTGCAAAGTTGGGCGGAGGAGCGGCGAAGACTCAGTTTCTCATTCCCTGATGGCCGCTGCGTGTGGGCGTTGTCAGGCCGTCTCGAAGATCCGGTTGACGATCACCGCGTCCGGGTTTGGTTGCCCGTGAGGTCAAACATCGTCCCCTGACTTTTCCGCAAGCAGTGCATCGCTTCTATCCCTTTCAGAGTCCGGTAGGAAAACGTTAGGTTTTTGAACACCCCCTTCGGCCCCAGGATCGGTTTCAATGACGTTGTTGAGATACTTCATCTGCCGGTGTTCCACTGCCGGTGTTCCACTGTCGGTGGGCAGATGCCTTCTTCCTTGAGCTCGGAGATCGCCTTGGCCAGGAGACGCTTCGCTGTTGCGATATTGCGTTTCGGGGAGAGATAAAAGTCCAGGGTCTGCCCACCGGTGGTGATCGCCCGGCAGGCTACGCTTAGTCATCATTTCTATGAGATCGCGGTAGCTCACCTCGTAGCGGTAGTACTATCGCACCGTCTATAGGATGATTTCTCGAGGGAAATGACGACCGGAGAAGATGTCTATGGCTGTGATTATTTCACGCAGGTCTTTCTACTGCCCCAACTTTGCAACAGCACTGCGCAATATGGGTTGGACCATCACTGAAGAGCAAGAACAAGATATCTACTACCTGTGGAAGGTAGTGGGTCGCATGGTTGGTATCGCTGAGGATCTCATGGAAGGCAATGATGACATTGCATCTTCCGAGCGCACCATGGATGCCATTCACTCCGTTGATGGCGAACCAGATCAAGCATCCCAGGATCTTGTTGATGCTTTGATGACGGGCTTTGTGGTCAACGTCAATGCGCTTACTGAGGTTCCAGAAGAGTCCTTGGCTGATTGGACTGATGCATACAGTCGCATCATTCATAGCGATGAGATCGCAGATAGTTATGGCGTGGCAAAGTCCCTGATGCTTCCAATCATTCAGATGAAAACTGAAGCCCGTGCTGAGCGCTATAACTTGCTGCGTGCAAACTCAGAAGCATTGCAGGCGGAAATTGAAAAAGATGAGCAGATGCTCATCGCGCTGCTAGATGATGAGGCTGCGTATCTCAAGCAAGACAACGGAATTGTCACCAAAGCTAGCGCCTAAGACTAAGAGAGAAAAAGTTATTGGCCTGCGTGGCTAAAAACCTTGACTCAACCCCCGCTCTGACCTTAAAGCAGTAGCAAAGGTCGGTAGCGTGGGGACACAAGTTCAAAAAAGTAGTTTGAAACACATTTTCTTCCTAATGAAAGGCAAGGCACTTAAATGTCAGTTCAGTACCGCGTGCAGAACCCAGTAAACAATGAGATTGTTGAGACCTTCGAGTCTCCTACCGATGAGCAGATCCAGGAGATCCTCGCAAAGTCTGCTGAGGCTTTTAAGACCTGGCGCAACACCACCATTGAAGAGCGCGCAACCATTGTTTCCCGTGCCGCTGAATTGCTCCGCGAGCGTCGAGTAGAGCTTGCCAAGATTGCTGCCGAGGAAATGGGCAAGGCAACTCCACAGGGCGAATGGGAGATCAACTTCTCCGGCGATATCCTGCAGTTCTACGCGGATAACGCTGCAAAACACTCCGCTGACCTGCCAATTGAGAACATCGATGGCGGCAAGGCAATTGTGCGTCGCCTGCCACTTGGCCCGCTGCTGGGGATCATGCCATGGAACTACCCTTACTACCAGGTAGCCCGTTTCGCTGGCCCTAACTTGATGAACGGCAACACTGTCATCTTGAAGCACGCAGAAATTTGCCCTAAGTCTTCTGCTGCAATGGAGCAGGTATTCATCGATGCAGGCGTGCCAGAAGGCGTGTTCATCAACGTTTATGCCACCCACGAGCAGATCTCTACCATCATTGCTGACCGTCGTATTCAGGGTGTTTCCCTCACCGGTTCCGAGCGCGCAGGTTCCATCGTTGCAGCTCAGGCCGGTAAGGCACTGAAGAAGTGCGTTCTGGAGCTCGGTGGCACCGACGCCTACATCATCCTCGACACCGCAGACGTCAAGGCTGCAGCTGAAGAGGCATGGGCAAAGCGTATTGAAAACGTTGGCCAGGCTTGTACCTCCAACAAGCGCATCATCGTCATGGCAGATATCTACGATGAATTCGTAGATGAAATGGTCAAGATTGCTGAGAGCTTCACCAAGGGCGATCCTCGCAACTCTGGCGCTAATGAGTACTACCCAATGTCTAGCCGTCAGGCTGCAGAAAACCTCAATGACCAGGTACAGCGTGCAGTTGCTGCAGGTGCAAAACTGCGCACCGGCGGCGTGCTGGATGAGCAGGGCGCATACTTCTCCCCAGCAGTGCTTACCGATGTTCCAGTGGGATCCGATTCCTACTATGAGGAATTCTTCGGCCCAGTTGCTGAGGTCTACAAGGTTAATTCCGATCAGGAAGCAATCGAGCTGGCCAACAACTCCAACTATGGCCTCGGCGGATCTGTTTTCGCTCAGGATGAGGAGCGCGCTAAGCAGGTTGCGGACAAGGTTGAAACCGGCATGATCCACGTGAACCTAGGTCAGGCATTCAGCCCGGCACTTCCATTCGGTGGCATCAAGAACTCCGGCTTTGGCCGCGAGCTGTCAGTCCTTGCAATGGATGAGTTTGTGAACAAGCAGACCTTCTACGTAAACGACTAGCTTTTAACGCTTTTCGACGAAAAGATGAATCTTTTCGTCGAAAAGCGTTATTTTTTTGTAATTTGCCAGGCGCGCAGCGCTAAATGGATATCAAAGGAGCGGGGACCGGTAGCCCAATCGGCGCCGATAATGCTAGAAATCTTATCGATACGCTGGCGCACAGTATTGGAATGGACAAAAAGCGTTTTGGCAGTGGCCGCAATATTGCGCGCATTATCAAAATAAGTCACCGCAGTGGTGGCCAACTCCGCATTATTGCGCTGATCAAATTCCAATAACGCACCCACCGTATCCGCGATAATCTCCTGCAGCGAAACTTTATCTAGCCCCAAGAGCAGACCTAACGACCCAAAAGTAGTGGGGGTTGCCACCTCATTAAATAACTGCAGGGACTGCATACTGGTTGCCAAAGTAATGGCTCGGTTATGTGCTTTAGCAACTTCATCGAGGTCATGCGGGATTTCCACGGCGCCAATATGGATCTTAAAGTTTTCCGCATTAAGCCAATCCATCAGATTTGCCAGTGCGTCTTCCACTCCTTGCGGCGCTTCAAAAAGTACACAGAGCCGGTTTTCATATTCAAAAACCACATCATTAGCTGCCAGATGCTGCTTAATGGCGCGAGCTTGGGGCAGGGCAGTGGGTGCAACCAAAACCGCCAGGTACACATTGTTATTTTTGGCCAAATTAAGCCCGGTCATGCGCTTAATTCTTAAAAGATCTTCTTCCACGGCCGTACCTGCAATAAAACGGCGCAGTAGATCATCAACTTGTCGGCTTTCTGCTTCCACCACGGCTTCCCTAAACAGCACAATGGTGGCAAAAGCCTGGGCGGCGCGGTGCAAAATTGCAGCTTGATGGCCCTGTACTCCGCGATTTACGCAGATGGCACCAAGTTGGCGCTGATTAAAAGAAATAGCCAATACGGAAAAACCGTCCTCGTGAACAATTTCTCCCGCCTGATGTGAGCGCGTGATGAGAGATTTAATGAGTTCTTCGGTGGGCTTAGGATTTGCGGCGCTATCTTTGCCACTTTCCGAAAGGAAGCCACCTTCGCGATAAAACCACACTTCGCAATCAAGAGCATGGTTAACAACTTCCCGAATTGCCTTTAATTGAGTGCCTCTAGAAAGCACCTCCATTAGCTGCGAATCTGCCTCAGATAAGGCGCGCAGTTGAGTGACCTGCAGCTGGCTTCTTTCATTTGCCTTTCTTAAAGCCGCCACATTTTGTTCTAGATCGGCGATGAGCTGCGAGGTTTCCATTGCCACCGAGGTCATGGAGGCTAGCGAATCCAAGATGATTTTTTCTTCTGCGGTATAACGCCGTGGCCGACGATCACCCACCATCAAAGTGCCGATGATCTCTCCATTAATAACCAATGGTGCACCCATAATTCCGCGTACGCCTTCACCACGTACTACCTCATCAACATGGGGAGTACGGCTGAGTTCAGGATCTGAACCTTGATCATAAGTCCAGGAAACCTGCTTAGTTTGGGCAACATTTCCAATAACGCCGATGCCCAAGGGGATTTCCACGGCGCGGAATTCCTCCGTAATAACCCCGGAGGTGGTGAGTACTCGGGTGATTTGATCATCAAGATCATTAATACTGATATACGCCACGTCCGAACGGATAATGCGCCGGCTACTTTCCACCAGCTCATCGAGCACTTTATCTTTATCTTCACCACGGGAAAGATTTTTGGCGGTACCCATTACCGATAGTGCAATATCGCGCCAATGCCGCTCGGAGCTAATGCTATTTTCTACCGCGCGCACAATATCTAACTCTTGAGCGCTTAATTGTGAATGAAGATCTTCAGGCACCGCTCTGCCGGACCACATGCGTTCTAAAATCTCGACAAGCTGGCTCATCTGATCCTCATTTCAAAAAATTATCACCTGGCATTAGTAGCTGCACGTATTAATTACCCTAGGTTAGCGCTCGAAATAGCAAAAAGTGCTCAATCCGCACAGGGAAAGAGCACTTTTTAGGCGAGAAGTGAAGCTTTACTTATTCTTTGGAGCGAAGACCAAAGCGCCAGCGATAGCAGCCATGAAGAGATCCTTGGAAATAGCAATGCCATCCTGTGATGGGCGGATGCCGTCTTCCTGGGTCATTACTGGATTGCGGAAGTAGATAGCCAGCAGGCCGGCAGAGAAAACACCAAGTCCCAGACCAGCGATACGGTTGGAAACCACTGGGGTAAGTAGTGCTGCGCCAATGCCGAGCTCGGAGTAAGAAACAACCTTGCCGAAGGTCTTAGCATCCAGGTTGGATACCGGTGGAACACCAGTTGCTGCGAGGCCTTGAATGCCGGCTGCAGCTTCGGATGGAAGGTTCATCTTTCCGTAGCCGGATTGTAGAAGATATGCGCCAGAGACGCCACGCAAAATTGCATTAGAAATGCTCATTTAAAAATCCTTAAATTGTGTTGATGATTCATTTCAACTTTAGCGACGAGCTGAAGACGGTGTTGTGAAGCATCCACGTAGCACTTCTAAGGTTTTTTAAAGAACAAGCACTTCAGGATTTGATGGCGATGGCCGAAGTGCTGGTGAGTTGCACTTACTTAGCTAATTACAGTCCTGCGGGGTGGAAGTGATCAAAAACTTCTATTTCCTACTTGACAGCATAAATTGAATGGTGTTCAAGGTTGTTGAGTTGTCCATTATGGGGCGGGGAAGAGTTTAGCCTTTAGCTCCATTGCTCTGGTTTTAGGTATATTTGGGCCTCAATGCACAGTGTATTAAATTTGAATAAATATAGCTTTATATGCCTTTTTATTATTTTGCACCGAGTTTCCTTGGTTAAGGTTCTATTTGGGGGAGGGAATCGGCTTAAAGACTTGCCAATATTGGCTGCTAAGGCAGTGTGGGACCTGTTTTGAAAGCTTGAAAGTATTTCAAAATATGCCAAAAGTGGAGAAAATTAATATTAATTCAGTCTATTAATGTAGGAACTTACATTAAATAACGTAGACTACAATCGGCTAACTCTGTAATATATGTCTCACTTCCTTTTGGAAGATCCTTACTGGAATCCAGAAGATTCAAGGTGGTTCAAGAGATAAAAGGGAATTGGGATATCTGTTATAAACGTCAGTTTTGGCGCTTTCCACCCGACAATCTCAGTTAAATCTCAGTGGCTACAAGATTCAGATTTTAGTTAGATAAACCCTCTGCTACTCCCTGGTGAGAAGGAGTCCTGCAGAGATCCTGAGCCTCAATTGTGGTTCCGGCTTCTATCTCAGGTTTCTCAAAATTTATAAGAACAAAGAGTTCATGTGGATCTTCACAGTTCCAGTGGGTTCATCGAAGAAACCGTTGAAAATCAGCCTTTTCAACATTCGATCCAAAAAGGAAAAATACAATGACTCAATCAGCAGCAGTACGCAATAACGTGCACCCGCCCGGAGCCGTTGATAGCAAGCAGAGCCGCCGCTCACTTCGCGCAAGTACTATTGGCCAGCTTTTGGAATGGTATGAGTGGAGCTCCTACGCGGTGTTTGCACCATTCATTGCGGTAGCAATGTTTGATAAGAGCAACCCTGCTTCTGCATTGTGAAAGCGATTGCGCCTGGTTATTTTGAAACTGATTTCACCGTGGCGCACCGCCAAGCTTCCGAGCGTGAGGCGCAGATGATGCAGCGTGTGCCGGCGCATCGCTGGGGCAAGGCCGAGGAGCTGGGCGGTGCGGTGGTTTTCCTGGCCTCCGACGCCTCTACCTTCGTATCTGGTTCGACCCTGACCGTTGATGGCGGTTGGCTTGCCCGTTAAAACCTAAAACTTGCTTGTCGACGCGCCGATGCAGGCGAGTATGCAGGTACGCAGCTGAGCTGCGGGCGCCCGCGCTGCTGTCGACGTGCTGCCGGCGTTGGTGCCGGTACTGGTGGAAATTTTAAGAGAAATCTAATTGAACAGTGTATTGAACGGTGTTCAATTTGGTGTTAGAATGTGTTCCACTTAATAAAATTCTAAGGGGAGTGCTGTATGTCTATTCTTGAAACCGCCCGGCAGCAAGTCCTGGAGCAAGGCGTTGGCCTAAACCAAGAGCAACTTATTGAGGTCTTTAATTTGCCCGAGGATCAGATTCCAGAGCTTATGGAATTGGCCCACCAGGTTCGTTTGAAGTGGTGTGGTGAAGAAATTGAGGTTGAAGGAATCATCTCCCTCAAGACTGGTGGCTGCCCAGAGGATTGCCACTTCTGTTCCCAGTCTGGACTTTTTGAATCCCCAGTGCGCTCGGTGTGGCTTGATATTGCGCAGTTGGTAGAAGCTGCAAAGCAAACTGCAAAGTCTGGTGCTACCGAGTTCTGCATCGTCGCTGCAGTAAAGGGGCCTGATGAGCGCCTGATGAAGCAGCTAGAAGATGCAGTTGCTGCCATTCACGCTGAAGTGGATATTGAGGTCGCCGCATCTATTGGCACCTTGACCCAGGAGCAAGTTGAGCGTTTGGCCAAGGCCGGCGTGCACCGTTATAACCACAATCTGGAAACTGCACGTTCCTATTTCCCTGAGGTTGTTACTACTCACACCTGGGAAGAGCGTCGCGATACTTTGCGCATGGTGGCCGAGGCTGGCATGGAAGTTTGCTCCGGTGGCATTTTAGGCATGGGTGAGACCATTGAACAGCGTGCCGAGTTTGCAGTGCAGCTGGCAGAGCTCAACCCACATGAGGTTCCGATGAACTTCCTGGATCCACGCCCGGGCACTCCTTTTGCTGATCGTGAGCTTATGGATAGTCGCGATGCGCTGCGTGCCATCGGCGCTTTCCGCCTGGCCATGCCACACACCATGCTGCGTTTTGCCGGTGGTCGCGAACTCACCCTTGGTGAAAAGGGTGCCGAGCAGGGACTTTTGGGTGGCATTAATGCACTGATCGTGGGCAATTACCTCACCACCCTGGGGCGCCCTATGGAAGAAGATCTTGACATGATGGGCCGCCTGCAGCTGCCAATCAAGGTTCTTAACAAGGTCATCTAATGGTTGACGAGCTGCAATTTGCCATGTTGACCGGCATTAAGCCGGAGTTTCACCCCAATACTGGCCGTCCCTTCTCCGAGGACCAAGTCCTTTCACCTTCTGCACGCGCCGGCTACGAGGCGCCACGCTATTGCCAAATCTGTGGCCGCCGCATGAAGGTGCAAGTACGTCCCGATGGCTGGGATGCTCAATGCTCCCGTCATGGCGAAGTGGACTCTGCTTATTTGGGGCAACGCTAATGCGCGGTCTCCTTATTGACGGGGAGGGGCGCTGCGTTCACTATCACGGTCCCTTCGATGTGGTTGGCAACAAATGCGCCACCTGTAATCAGTGGTGGGCGTGTCATGCCTGCCATGAGGAACTTGCCGGCCACCCTTTCGGAAGAGTGCTTATCGACGACCCCTCGTCGCTGGAGTGCGGAAGTTGCGGGGAGTTGCTGTCCTATGGGCATGAACAATGCCCGCAATGCGGGCATCAATTTAACCCAGGGTGTTCACTGCACCGTGACTTCTACTTTCTGGTGCCAGAAAAAGTGGCTTGACCTGCAAAGTTGTGCAACCTAGCGGTCCCGTGTAACTTAGTGGAAGTCGCCGCGACCGACAACGCCCCGCCAGTCACACTGGTTGATGAGGCGGAAAGGAAAACAAGCGGATCGACAAACATAATCGATAGAAAACAGGAAAAACAAGGAATTTGCTTTCTTGACTACCAGTTACTAAGATTGATCAAGCTGCCAAACACCTACTCGAGATAAAAAATTGGGTTTGTTGTTGGTATGTGTATGTTGTTTGAGAACTCAATAGTGTGCCATTTATTTTATTATGTTTACCATAATCCCCAAACATGGTTTGGGGTTGGTCATGCCGGGTGGTGGGTTGCATATATCCCACCACTGTAAATAAGGAACATGCTCTTTGGGGTGTGTTTTAGTTTTTGTGCATGGTTGTGGTAGAACACTTTTGTTTCCCACTCTTTGACCCCGTCGGGTTGGTGGGGAACGTTTTTTGTTTTATTTTTATAACCATTATTTTTGGTTAACAGCCAGTCAATCACCCTTTTTTGTGGTGGTTGGTTGTTTGTTGTTGGCTGGGTTTTGGGCTTTTCACGGCCTTGATTTTTTTTCATATTTTGTGGAGAGTTTGATCCTGGCTCAGGACGAACGCTGGCGGCGTGCTTAACACATGCAAGTCGAACGATGAAGCTTAGCTTGCTAGGTGGATTAGTGGCGAACGGGTGAGTAACACGTAGGTAATCTGCCCTGCACTTTGGGATAAGCCTGGGAAACTGGGTCTAATACCGAATAGGACACACTATCTTTACGGTGGTGTGTGGAAAGCTTTTGCGGTGTGGGATGAGCCTGCGGCCTATCAGCTTGTTGGTGGGGTAATGGCCTACCAAGGCGTCGACGGGTAGCCGGCCTGAGAGGGTGTACGGCCACATTGGGACTGAGACACGGCCCAGACTCCTACGGGAGGCAGCAGTGGGGAATATTGCACAATGGGCGAAAGCCTGATGCAGCGACGCCGCGTGGGGGATGAAGGCCTTCGGGTTGTAAACTCCTTTCGCTAGGGACGAAGAGTTACATTGACGGTACCTGGAGAAGAAGCACCGGCTAACTACGTGCCAGCAGCCGCGGTAATACGTAGGGTGCGAGCGTTGTCCGGAATTACTGGGCGTAAAGAGCTCGTAGGTGGTTTGTCGCGTCGTCTGTGAAATCCCGGGGCTTAACTCCGGGCGTGCAGGCGATACGGGCATAACTTGAGTGCTGTAGGGGAGACTGGAATTCCTGGTGTAGCGGTGAAATGCGCAGATATCAGGAGGAACACCAATGGCGAAGGCAGGTCTCTGGGCAGTAACTGACGCTGAGGAGCGAAAGCATGGGTAGCGAACAGGATTAGATACCCTGGTAGTCCATGCCGTAAACGGTGGGCGCTAGGTGTAGGGGACTTCCACGTCTTCTGTGCCGCAGCTAACGCATTAAGCGCCCCGCCTGGGGAGTACGGCCGCAAGGCTAAAACTCAAAGGAATTGACGGGGGCCCGCACAAGCGGCGGAGCATGTGGATTAATTCGATGCAACGCGAAGAACCTTACCTGGGCTTGACATATACCGGATCGGCGTAGAGATACGTTTTCCCTTGTGGTCGGTATACAGGTGGTGCATGGTTGTCGTCAGCTCGTGTCGTGAGATGTTGGGTTAAGTCCCGCAACGAGCGCAACCCTTGTCTTATGTTGCCATCACGTGATGGTGGGCACTCATGAGAAACTGCCGGGGTTAACTCGGAGGAAGGTGGGGATGACGTCAAATCATCATGCCCCTTATGTCCAGGGCTTCACACATGCTACAATGGTCGGTACAGCGAGTTGCCACACCGTAAGGTGGAGCTAATCTCTTAAAGCCGGCCTCAGTTCGGATTGGGGTCTGCAACTCGACCCCATGAAGTCGGAGTCGCTAGTAATCGCAGATCAGCAACGCTGCGGTGAATACGTTCCCGGGCCTTGTACACACCGCCCGTCACGTCATGAAAGTTGGTAACACCCGAAGCCAGTGGCCCAACCTTTTAGGGGGGAGCTGTCGAAGGTGGGATCGGCGATTGGGACGAAGTCGTAACAAGGTAGCCGTACCGGAAGGTGCGGCTGGATCACCTCCTTTCTAAGGAGCTTTAAATAAACTCATCCTCAACAGTTGTTGGGTTGTATGGGTTGTTGGTGTTGGAACCCATGTGTGGTTGCCATCAACACAAATTAATCGGGTGGAGATGACCCTTGGTGTGGTAAACACTTCTCTCTGTGGGGGAAGATAAAAATAGGTGGCATGCTGTTGGGTGTCTGAAATGACATGTAATGTGTTGTTTCTTCATCAGATCATGATTATCCAGTGATTGTGCACGGTTGTGTGTGGTTGGTGGTGGTGATGGTGTGTTGTGTGAGAACTGTATAGTGGACGCGAGCATCTTTATTTTTTGTATATTTTTTTGTGTATCCGAACGTGACACACGATGAATGCTTGTTTGAGTGTTTGTTGGTGTGTTGTCTTAGTGTTTTGTTTTTAAGAGCACACGGTGGATGCCTTGGCATATCAAGCCGATGAAGGACGTGAGAGGCTGCGTTATGCCTCGGGGAGTTGCCAACTAAGCGTTGATCCGAGGATGTCCGAATGGGGAAACCCAGCTGCAGTAATGTGTGGTTACCTGCCGGTGAATATATAGCCGGTTGGGAGGTTTACACGGGGAAGTGAAACATCTCAGTACCCGTAGGAGAAGAAAACAATTGTGATTCCGTTAGTAGTGGCGAGCGAACGTGGATGATGGCTAAAGCTTATGTGTGTGATACCCGGCAGGGGTTACATGTAGGTGGTTGTGGGGTTACAGCGTGTGTGTTCTGCCGGACACTGGCACATGGTTAATTGATTAGTGGAAGTGGTGTGGAAACGCCTGCCGTAGAAGGTGATAGTCCTGTACGCGAAGATCAGTTGGTGTGTGTGGTTGTTTTTCCCAAGTAGCAGCGGGCTCGTGGAATCTGCTGTGAATCTGCCGGGACCACCCGGTAAGCCTGAATACTTGATATGACCGATAGCGGATTAGTACCGTGAGGGAATGGTGAAAAGTACCCCGGGAGGGGAGTGAAATAGTACCTGAAACCGTGTGCTTACAATCCGTCAGAGCCTCACTTGTGGGGTGATGGCGTGCCTTTTGAAGAATGAGCCTGCGAGTCAGCGGCATGTCGCGAGGTTAACCCGTGTGGGGTAGCCGTAGGGAAACCGAATCCTAATAGGGTGTGTTAGTGGCATGTCTTGGACCCGAAGCGGAGTGATCTACCCATGGCCAGTGTGAAGCAGAGGTAAGACTTTGTGGAGGCGCGAACCCACTTAGGTTGAAAACTGAGGGGATGAGTTGTGGGTAGGGGTGAAAGGCCAATCAAACTCCGTGATAGCTGGTTCTCCCCGAAATGCATTTAGGTGCAGCGTTGTGTGTTTCTTGCCGGAGGTAGAGCTACTGGATGGTTTAGCGGGACCAACATCTTAGCGACATCAGCCAAACTCCGAATGCCGGTAAGTCAGAGCACAGCAGTGAGACTGCGGGGGATAAGCTTCGTAGTCGAGAGGGAAACAGCCCAGATCGCCGGCTAAGGCCCCTAAGGGTGTGCTAAGTGGAAAAGGAGGTGGGGTCGCGAAGACAGCCAGGAGGTTGGCTTAGAAGCAGCCATCCTTGAAAGAGTGCGTAATAGCTCACTGGTCGAGTGATTCCGCGCCGACAATGTAGTGGGGCTTAAGCACACCGCCGAAGCCGCGGCAATGATACTTTATTGTGTTGTTGGGTAGGGGAGCGTCGTGCACGCGTTGAAGCAGCCTGGTAATGGTGTTGTGGAGTGTGTGCGAGTGAGAATGCAGGCATGAGTAACGAATGATGAGTGAGAAACTCATCCGCCGGATGACTAAGGGTTCCTGGGTCAAGTTAATCTTCCCAGGGTGAGTCGGGGCCTAAGGCGAGGCCGACAGGCGTAGTCGATGGATAACGGGTTGATATTCCCGTACCCGAGTGTGTGCGACCATGGTGAATCAGTGATACTAACCACCCGAATGCTTCCATGTGTCATCTTTGATGATGTGTGGTTGTGGTTTGCGTGGGACCTGATCTGGTAGTAGCTAAGTGATGGGGTGACGCAGTGAGGTAGCTAAGCCACTTATTGGATTGTGGTGTAAGCGTGTAGCACTGTTGGTAGGTAAATCCGCCAACTATTAATGTGTGAGGCGTGATGCAGAGCCCTTTTGGGGTGAAGTTGGTGATCCTGTACTGTCGAGAAAAGCCTCTAGCGATGTACATATTCGGCCCGTACCCTAAACCGACACAGGTAGTCAGGTAGAGAATACTAAGGCGTTCGGGTGAACTGTGGTTAAGGAACTCGGCAAAATGCCCCCGTAACTTCGGGAGAAGGGGGGCCATCATAGGTGAACACCTTTGCGGTGGGAGCGTGTGGTGGTCGCAGAGAATAGAGGGAAGCGACTGTTTACTAAAAACACAGGTCCGTGCGAAGACGTTTAAGTTGATGTATACGGACTGACGCCTGCCCGGTGCTGGAAGGTTAAGAGGACCGGTTAGCTGTTAAAGGCGAAGCTGAGAATTTAAGCCCCAGTAAACGGCGGTGGTAACTATAACCATCCTAAGGTAGCGAAATTCCTTGTCGGGTAAGTTCCGACCTGCACGAATGGCGTAACGACTTCCCTGCTGTCTCAACCACAGGCCCGGTGAAATTGCAGTACGAGTAAAGATGCTCGTTACGCGCGGCAGGACGAAAAGACCCCGGGACCTTCACTATAGCTTGGTATTGGTGTTTGATTCGGTTTGTGTAGGATAGGTGGGAGACTTCGATCATATGACGCTAGTTGTGTGTGAGTCGTTGGTGAAATACCACTCTGATCGGATTGAATGTCTTAACCTTGGCCCATGATCTGGGTTGGGGACAGTGCCTGGTGGGTAGTTTAACTGGGGCGGTTGCCTCCCAAAATGTAACGGAGGCGCCCAAAGGTTTCCTCAGCTTGGTTGGTAATCAGGTGGTGAGTGTAAGTGCACAAGGGAGCTTGACTGTGAGAGTGACAACTCGAGCAGGGACGAAAGTCGGGACTAGTGATCCGGCACCAACTTGTGGTTGTGGTGTCGCTCAACGGATAAAAGGTACCCCGGGGATAACAGGCTGATCTTCCCCAAGAGTCCATATCGACGGGATGGTTTGGCACCTCGATGTCGGCTCGTCGCATCCTGGGGCTGGAGTAGGTCCCAAGGGTTGGGCTGTTCGCCCATTAAAGCGGCACGCGAGCTGGGTTTAGAACGTCGTGAGACAGTTCGGTCTCTATCCGCCGCGCGCGTTGAAACTTAAGGAAGGCTGTCCCTAGTACGAGAGGACCGGGACGGACGTACCTCTGGTGTGCCAGTTGTTCCGCCAGGAGCAGGGCTGGTTGGCTACGTACGGAAGGGATAACCGCTGAAAGCATCTAAGCGGGAAGCCTGTTTCGAGATGAGGTTTCTTTTGAGGTTCCCTATAGATTATGGGGTTGATAGGCCAGATCTGGACGCATTGTAAGGTGTGGAGGTGACTGGTACTAATTTACCGACAACAAAACACAAACAACTTTAGGGTTGTTGGTGATACGCAAAACGTAACGAAAAATAGCAAAAAGATTTGCTCGCGTCCACTATGCAGTATTTGACACAACACGCATCATTTTTTGTGGTGTGGTGGTTGGTTGTGTCGGTGGTGATAGTAGCAGGGAAACGCCCGGTCCCGTTCCGAACCCGGAAGCTAAGCCTGGTTACGCTGATGGTACTGCACTCGGGAGGGTGTGGGAGAGTAGGTTACCGCCGACCTAAAACTTAATTAGATAAACGCTGAAGCCCGTATGACACGTTGTGTTATACGGGCTTTAGTCATGTCTAAAAGGAGGGGTAGAACATCGTTGTGGTGTTCTTCCTTTTCTTGTGTGTTGGGGGGTGTGAGAAACAGTTTTGTTTCTCACACCCCCTTCGCATGCCTTGATATAGGGCGTATATAAGGGGAGGGAGAGGACCAAAACATTCCTCTCCCTCTCCTTAATTGCGTTTAGTAGTAGATATCAGTGGCAGTCAGTGTTATTCAGTATCTTTTTGCATTATGAAAATTAGCATTTGCCTTAACAGTGGAAAGTCGAGCTTCTGGACGTGACCCCTAATCTCTACACGGATGCGCTGGGCTTCAGTTACCTTTTGGGATCTTCATGGACATCAAATAGTGGTGAGTAGCCCATTGGTAGATATAGGTTTCTGCTTCCCGCCGGCGAGGTTCACGTGTGAAGTAAAACCGTCGATAACCAAACTCAGCAGCCGCATCTTCCAGCGCTGTTATAATTCGACGAGATAGACCTCGGCGTCGATAATCTGAACTGTCCCAGGTTTTGTTCCGTCTGAGTAGATGGGAAAATCTAGTACATGCCAAAGAAGTTTGACCAGGAAGCCAAGGACCGTGTGGTCCGCCTGGTAGAGGATCGTATCTTGGCCGAGAACCTTTCGATGCAACAAGCGTGCCAAGCAGTCGCACCAAAACTGGGCGTCTCGTGGCACACGGCCAGGCAATGGACGCAGCAGGCTCGCCGTGATGGTCTCACTCACCAACACCAGCCAGAAGACTTAGTCGCTGAAGTTGCCAAGCTGCGCCGTGAGAATCAAGAGCTGCGAGACACCAACGAATTGCTCAAGGCTGCATCGGCTTTTTTCGCATCGGAACTCGACCCAAAACGTCGGAAATGATCCAGTTCATTGACAAACACCGCGATCGTTTCTCAATCGAGTTCATGTGCGTAGGACGTTGAACACCCACCGTGCGGGCGGCTTTATCACCTCCCGCGGCTATCGCCAGTCCAAGGCTCGCGGGCTAAGCTCACGTCGTCTGCGCGATATTGCTTTGGTAGAACACATCCGCGAGATCCACGCTGAAAATTACGGTGTTTATGGAGTACGAAAGATGTGGCACACTCTTGCTCGCCAGGGGATTGATATTGGTCGTGAGCAAACCGCTCGTTTGATGCGACTGGCTGGCGTAGCAGGTAAGCCCAAAGGCCGAGCGCCGATAACGACCCGTAAACCCAAAGGCCCGGATAATCGTCCTGACATGGTCAATCGCGACTTTACCGCGCACAGGCCGAATCAGTTGTGGGTTGGGCGATATTACCTATGTGCGAACCCGAAAAGGCTTTGTGTACACCGCTTTCGTCATGGATGTGTTTTCTCGCCGCATTGTTGGCTGGGCCTTGTCCGATTCGATTCGCACTGAGGCTTTGCCTTTGCAGGCACTGAATCAAGCGATTGTGTGCGCTGAGGAAACGGCTGGACTGATTCACCATTCAGACCACGGATCGCAATACGTCAGCATTGTCTATAACGAGCGTCTTGCTGAGCATAAAATCGTTGCATCCACAGGAACGGTGGGTGATTCCTATGACAATGCTCTAGCGGAAAACGTCAACGGCTCGTACAAAAACGAGCTTATCCATAACAGGACGTGGGATGACGTTGTCGACGTGGAAATAGCGACATTCGAATGGGTTACTTGGTGGAATGAGACCAGAATCCATCAAGGGTTGGGCTACCGCACGCCAGATGAAGTTGAATCAGAATTTTGCCAGAGCAACCCGGGCCAAGAAATAATAGAAATCAAGGCAAACGCCTAGGAACAAAACCCGGGGCACTTCAATCCTTGGATGTCCAGATCTGCTTCAATCTTCAGTCGCTGCACAACGTTGGAGGAGTAAGACATCTCCGTAGGGCGCTTCAAAGATAAATGGAGGGAATGGATCATTTTCCTCTGGGCTCTATGCGTTGAGTATTCATAGGCGAGCACATCTACGAGAGAGCGAGCCTCAACAGCACTGAGTTGAAGAGGGACTAGTTCTCTCCAGCAATTGCATCTTTCGTTGCAAGCTTAAGATTGCGGATCGACTGCTCACCTTTGCTCGATGGCGTTGCGCCGCAATACCCAACCCGAATCAGCGCCGGCAACTATGCAGCGGATCTTTTCGGATTGAGAATTCGGGTTAAGACTCCCGAATGACACAAAGCATTTAAAAAGATGCTTTTCGACGTTGCTCTGTGGGGCTGTGACCTGCGCATTTGAAAACATCGGTGAGTGTGTGTAACTTAGTGGAAGTCGCCGCGACCGACAACGCCCCGCCAGTCACACTGGTTGATGAGGCGGAAAGGAAAACAAGCGGATCGACAAACACAATCATAGAAAACAGGAAAAACAAGGAATTTGCTTTCTTGACTACCAGTTACTAAGATTGATCAAGCTGCCAAACACCTACTCGAGATAAAAAATTGGGTTTGTTGTTGGTATGTGTATGTTGTTTGAGAACTCAATAGTGTGCCATTTATTTTATTATGTTTACCATAATCCCCAAACATGGTTTGGGGTTGGTCATGCCGGGTGGTGGGTTGCATATATCCCACCACTGTAAATAAGGAACATGCTCTTTGGGGTGTGTTTTAGTTTTTGTGCATGGTTGTGGTAGAACACTTTTGTTTCCCACTCTTTGACCCCGTCGGGTTGGTGGGGAACGTTTTTTGTTTTATTTTTATAACCATTATTTTTGGTTAACAGCCAGTCAATCACCCTTTTTTGTGGTGGTTGGTTGTTTGTTGTTGGCTGGGTTTTGGGCTTTTCACGGCCTTGATTTTTTTTCATATTTTGTGGAGAGTTTGATCCTGGCTCAGGACGAACGCTGGCGGCGTGCTTAACACATGCAAGTCGAACGATGAAGCTTAGCTTGCTAGGTGGATTAGTGGCGAACGGGTGAGTAACACGTAGGTAATCTGCCCTGCACTTTGGGATAAGCCTGGGAAACTGGGTCTAATACCGAATAGGACACACTATCTTTACGGTGGTGTGTGGAAAGCTTTTGCGGTGTGGGATGAGCCTGCGGCCTATCAGCTTGTTGGTGGGGTAATGGCCTACCAAGGCGTCGACGGGTAGCCGGCCTGAGAGGGTGTACGGCCACATTGGGACTGAGACACGGCCCAGACTCCTACGGGAGGCAGCAGTGGGGAATATTGCACAATGGGCGAAAGCCTGATGCAGCGACGCCGCGTGGGGGATGAAGGCCTTCGGGTTGTAAACTCCTTTCGCTAGGGACGAAGAGTTACATTGACGGTACCTGGAGAAGAAGCACCGGCTAACTACGTGCCAGCAGCCGCGGTAATACGTAGGGTGCGAGCGTTGTCCGGAATTACTGGGCGTAAAGAGCTCGTAGGTGGTTTGTCGCGTCGTCTGTGAAATCCCGGGGCTTAACTCCGGGCGTGCAGGCGATACGGGCATAACTTGAGTGCTGTAGGGGAGACTGGAATTCCTGGTGTAGCGGTGAAATGCGCAGATATCAGGAGGAACACCAATGGCGAAGGCAGGTCTCTGGGCAGTAACTGACGCTGAGGAGCGAAAGCATGGGTAGCGAACAGGATTAGATACCCTGGTAGTCCATGCCGTAAACGGTGGGCGCTAGGTGTAGGGGACTTCCACGTCTTCTGTGCCGCAGCTAACGCATTAAGCGCCCCGCCTGGGGAGTACGGCCGCAAGGCTAAAACTCAAAGGAATTGACGGGGGCCCGCACAAGCGGCGGAGCATGTGGATTAATTCGATGCAACGCGAAGAACCTTACCTGGGCTTGACATATACCGGATCGGCGTAGAGATACGTTTTCCCTTGTGGTCGGTATACAGGTGGTGCATGGTTGTCGTCAGCTCGTGTCGTGAGATGTTGGGTTAAGTCCCGCAACGAGCGCAACCCTTGTCTTATGTTGCCATCACGTGATGGTGGGCACTCATGAGAAACTGCCGGGGTTAACTCGGAGGAAGGTGGGGATGACGTCAAATCATCATGCCCCTTATGTCCAGGGCTTCACACATGCTACAATGGTCGGTACAGCGAGTTGCCACACCGTAAGGTGGAGCTAATCTCTTAAAGCCGGCCTCAGTTCGGATTGGGGTCTGCAACTCGACCCCATGAAGTCGGAGTCGCTAGTAATCGCAGATCAGCAACGCTGCGGTGAATACGTTCCCGGGCCTTGTACACACCGCCCGTCACGTCATGAAAGTTGGTAACACCCGAAGCCAGTGGCCCAACCTTTTAGGGGGGAGCTGTCGAAGGTGGGATCGGCGATTGGGACGAAGTCGTAACAAGGTAGCCGTACCGGAAGGTGCGGCTGGATCACCTCCTTTCTAAGGAGCTTTAAATAAACTCATCCTCAACAGTTGTTGGGTTGTATGGGTTGTTGGTGTTGGAACCCATGTGTGGTTGCCATCAACACAAATTAATCGGGTGGAGATGACCCTTGGTGTGGTAAACACTTCTCTCTGTGGGGGAAGATAAAAATAGGTGGCATGCTGTTGGGTGTCTGAAATGACATGTAATGTGTTGTTTCTTCATCAGATCATGATTATCCAGTGATTGTGCACGGTTGTGTGTGGTTGGTGGTGGTGATGGTGTGTTGTGTGAGAACTGTATAGTGGACGCGAGCATCTTTATTTTTTGTATATTTTTTTGTGTATCCGAACGTGACACACGATGAATGCTTGTTTGAGTGTTTGTTGGTGTGTTGTCTTAGTGTTTTGTTTTTAAGAGCACACGGTGGATGCCTTGGCATATCAAGCCGATGAAGGACGTGAGAGGCTGCGTTATGCCTCGGGGAGTTGCCAACTAAGCGTTGATCCGAGGATGTCCGAATGGGGAAACCCAGCTGCAGTAATGTGTGGTTACCTGCCGGTGAATATATAGCCGGTTGGGAGGTTTACACGGGGAAGTGAAACATCTCAGTACCCGTAGGAGAAGAAAACAATTGTGATTCCGTTAGTAGTGGCGAGCGAACGTGGATGATGGCTAAAGCTTATGTGTGTGATACCCGGCAGGGGTTACATGTAGGTGGTTGTGGGGTTACAGCGTGTGTGTTCTGCCGGACACTGGCACATGGTTAATTGATTAGTGGAAGTGGTGTGGAAACGCCTGCCGTAGAAGGTGATAGTCCTGTACGCGAAGATCAGTTGGTGTGTGTGGTTGTTTTTCCCAAGTAGCAGCGGGCTCGTGGAATCTGCTGTGAATCTGCCGGGACCACCCGGTAAGCCTGAATACTTGATATGACCGATAGCGGATTAGTACCGTGAGGGAATGGTGAAAAGTACCCCGGGAGGGGAGTGAAATAGTACCTGAAACCGTGTGCTTACAATCCGTCAGAGCCTCACTTGTGGGGTGATGGCGTGCCTTTTGAAGAATGAGCCTGCGAGTCAGCGGCATGTCGCGAGGTTAACCCGTGTGGGGTAGCCGTAGGGAAACCGAATCCTAATAGGGTGTGTTAGTGGCATGTCTTGGACCCGAAGCGGAGTGATCTACCCATGGCCAGTGTGAAGCAGAGGTAAGACTTTGTGGAGGCGCGAACCCACTTAGGTTGAAAACTGAGGGGATGAGTTGTGGGTAGGGGTGAAAGGCCAATCAAACTCCGTGATAGCTGGTTCTCCCCGAAATGCATTTAGGTGCAGCGTTGTGTGTTTCTTGCCGGAGGTAGAGCTACTGGATGGTTTAGCGGGACCAACATCTTAGCGACATCAGCCAAACTCCGAATGCCGGTAAGTCAGAGCACAGCAGTGAGACTGCGGGGGATAAGCTTCGTAGTCGAGAGGGAAACAGCCCAGATCGCCGGCTAAGGCCCCTAAGGGTGTGCTAAGTGGAAAAGGAGGTGGGGTCGCGAAGACAGCCAGGAGGTTGGCTTAGAAGCAGCCATCCTTGAAAGAGTGCGTAATAGCTCACTGGTCGAGTGATTCCGCGCCGACAATGTAGTGGGGCTTAAGCACACCGCCGAAGCCGCGGCAATGATACTTTATTGTGTTGTTGGGTAGGGGAGCGTCGTGCACGCGTTGAAGCAGCCTGGTAATGGTGTTGTGGAGTGTGTGCGAGTGAGAATGCAGGCATGAGTAACGAATGATGAGTGAGAAACTCATCCGCCGGATGACTAAGGGTTCCTGGGTCAAGTTAATCTTCCCAGGGTGAGTCGGGGCCTAAGGCGAGGCCGACAGGCGTAGTCGATGGATAACGGGTTGATATTCCCGTACCCGAGTGTGTGCGACCATGGTGAATCAGTGATACTAACCACCCGAATGCTTCCATGTGTCATCTTTGATGATGTGTGGTTGTGGTTTGCGTGGGACCTGATCTGGTAGTAGCTAAGTGATGGGGTGACGCAGTGAGGTAGCTAAGCCACTTATTGGATTGTGGTGTAAGCGTGTAGCACTGTTGGTAGGTAAATCCGCCAACTATTAATGTGTGAGGCGTGATGCAGAGCCCTTTTGGGGTGAAGTTGGTGATCCTGTACTGTCGAGAAAAGCCTCTAGCGATGTACATATTCGGCCCGTACCCTAAACCGACACAGGTAGTCAGGTAGAGAATACTAAGGCGTTCGGGTGAACTGTGGTTAAGGAACTCGGCAAAATGCCCCCGTAACTTCGGGAGAAGGGGGGCCATCATAGGTGAACACCTTTGCGGTGGGAGCGTGTGGTGGTCGCAGAGAATAGAGGGAAGCGACTGTTTACTAAAAACACAGGTCCGTGCGAAGACGTTTAAGTTGATGTATACGGACTGACGCCTGCCCGGTGCTGGAAGGTTAAGAGGACCGGTTAGCTGTTAAAGGCGAAGCTGAGAATTTAAGCCCCAGTAAACGGCGGTGGTAACTATAACCATCCTAAGGTAGCGAAATTCCTTGTCGGGTAAGTTCCGACCTGCACGAATGGCGTAACGACTTCCCTGCTGTCTCAACCACAGGCCCGGTGAAATTGCAGTACGAGTAAAGATGCTCGTTACGCGCGGCAGGACGAAAAGACCCCGGGACCTTCACTATAGCTTGGTATTGGTGTTTGATTCGGTTTGTGTAGGATAGGTGGGAGACTTCGATCATATGACGCTAGTTGTGTGTGAGTCGTTGGTGAAATACCACTCTGATCGGATTGAATGTCTTAACCTTGGCCCATGATCTGGGTTGGGGACAGTGCCTGGTGGGTAGTTTAACTGGGGCGGTTGCCTCCCAAAATGTAACGGAGGCGCCCAAAGGTTTCCTCAGCTTGGTTGGTAATCAGGTGGTGAGTGTAAGTGCACAAGGGAGCTTGACTGTGAGAGTGACAACTCGAGCAGGGACGAAAGTCGGGACTAGTGATCCGGCACCAACTTGTGGTTGTGGTGTCGCTCAACGGATAAAAGGTACCCCGGGGATAACAGGCTGATCTTCCCCAAGAGTCCATATCGACGGGATGGTTTGGCACCTCGATGTCGGCTCGTCGCATCCTGGGGCTGGAGTAGGTCCCAAGGGTTGGGCTGTTCGCCCATTAAAGCGGCACGCGAGCTGGGTTTAGAACGTCGTGAGACAGTTCGGTCTCTATCCGCCGCGCGCGTTGAAACTTAAGGAAGGCTGTCCCTAGTACGAGAGGACCGGGACGGACGTACCTCTGGTGTGCCAGTTGTTCCGCCAGGAGCAGGGCTGGTTGGCTACGTACGGAAGGGATAACCGCTGAAAGCATCTAAGCGGGAAGCCTGTTTCGAGATGAGGTTTCTTTTGAGGTTCCCTATAGATTATGGGGTTGATAGGCCAGATCTGGACGCATTGTAAGGTGTGGAGGTGACTGGTACTAATTTACCGACAACAAAACACAAACAACTTTAGGGTTGTTGGTGATACGCAAAACGTAACGAAAAATAGCAAAAAGATTTGCTCGCGTCCACTATGCAGTATTTGACACAACACGCATCATTTTTTGTGGTGTGGTGGTTGGTTGTGTCGGTGGTGATAGTAGCAGGGAAACGCCCGGTCCCGTTCCGAACCCGGAAGCTAAGCCTGGTTACGCTGATGGTACTGCACTCGGGAGGGTGTGGGAGAGTAGGTTACCGCCGACCTAAAACTTAATTAGATAAACGCTGAAGCCCGTATGACACGTTGTGTTATACGGGCTTTAGTCATGTCTAAAAGGAGGGGTAGAACATCGTTGTGGTGTTCTTCCTTTTCTTGTGTGTTGGGGGGTGTGAGAAACAGTTTTGTTTCTCACACCCCCTTCGCATGTCACAAAACTTTTTGGTTGAAGATGTACTAACAGGTTTCAAACTCATTGGCAGTAGTGCTCTTTAGATTCCTGTTCTCTGCACCGCAACTGGAGCAGTCAAAGGATGACCGTTAACTTAGGTTGAGGAGGTGCTGAGCTAAAAGCTACAAAGATGAAGCTTGAGGTTCGCACAAAGAACTTAATAATAGGCGCCATCCTAATGTTGTTCCCGAGTCTTAAAACCTAGCAGAGCGAAGCTCAAGAGAGCCACCCAATAGCTCCACTCATAGGAATGCGCCTCTCCTCCAACGCATAGGAATGGAGGAAAAGCGCAAGTTCTAAAAGAATCTAAGCCTTAGCGGAAGACTGCAAAAGGCCTGGATTCATAAGCTGCAGGTACAGAAGCTGGATCCTGTGCTGGGCGGCGTCGTTGTGCAACGCGGCCTACAGTTGCCGGGATCAAAACAGCTGCGGTAAGAGTTGCTGCGAGAGTGAAAGCAAGGTTGATGCCGAGGGAGATGGTGCCGGCCATTGCTACCTCAGAGTTAAGTCCATTTCCATCGCGGATGGCTAGGAATACCGAGGTGGAGATGGCGATACCGATAGCAGCCCCTAGGGAGGAGGACATCTTGAATACGCCAGCGCCAGCGCCGGTGCGTTCCTTTGGCAAGGTGCCCAGAGCTGTGTCGGTAACTGGGGTTGCAAAGAGCCCCAAGCCGATGCCGTAGAGGGAGAAGCCAAGTAGGGAGATTGCGATGTACGCACCTTCGGACACGTTGGTGATCATCATGAGGGCTACGGAGATTGCAACCAAAATGCCTGCGACAACGATGACGGCACGGGCGCCAACTTTTTGCATGGTTTTTTCGCCAACACGGATGAAGAGCAAAACACACACTGCGAAGCCGATGCTGGTGAGGCCAGAAACGGTGGAGGAAACTCCCCAGCCGGACTGCTGAATCCACATGACTACGGCAACAACACCGCCGGTAGCGCTCATGAGGAAGTTGGTAAGGGTGGCGCCACTAAATGCGCGGTCTTTGAAAAGATTAAAATCCAGTACTGGCCAAGCCACAAACTTCTCAATTTGGAAGAAGAGAACCAGGAAGGTAGCAGATACTGCGAGCAAGGTCCAGGTCATCCAGTTAGTCCAGCCCAGTGCTTCACCTTGAGTGATAAAGAGTTCGAGGGAGAGCACTGCAAGGGCAAGTGCGCCGATGCCGTACCAGTCCAAACGCATGCCTACGTGCTGGGCAGGGCGAGATTCTGGAATGTGGCGGGTCATAAAGATGGAAACTAAGGAGACAAAAGCTCCGAGGACAAAGATGCCACGCCAGCCGAAGGGGCTTGCTACAACCAGGCCGGCGAAGAGGGCGCAGAAACCGGTGCCACCCCAAGAACCGATGGACCAGATGGAGACGGCTCTTTGGCGAGCTGCTCCCAACCAGTAGGTTTTCACCAGGGCGAGGGAAGAGGACATAATAGCGGCTGCTGCCAGGCCTTGCAGCACGCGACCAACGATCACCATTTCAGTGGCGAAGGCTGACGTAGCAGCGGCGATAAGGAGGGAGCCGATAATATTAAGAATATTTCCTAAGGTCATAACCTTAACGCGACCAAAAACGTCGGCGATACCGCCGGCAGCCACGATAAAAGTGCCACAAAATAGTGCGGCGGCTACAACCGCGATATTCATGGTCTCTGTGCTCATCCCCAGGGAAGTACCCATATCTGGGCCGATATTGAGGGTGGATTGTGCAAAAAGCCAAAATGTTAAAACTGATAATACGATGCCAATCAGAGCTTTATCTTCGCCCCGGTACGTCGTAGGATTCATGGTCGTTCTCTTTCTATCAATCTATAGAAACCTTATGCATTTAATGTATAACATGGTTTCTATAGATTGATAGAATTATGACCAAAACCACTTTTGCAGAAGCGCTTTTCGACGCCTCCCTGTCCAGCAGCGCGGCGTCGCAAAGCAGGGCCTTAAAGGCCCCACTTAACCTCCGCCGGCTGGCGGGAAATAACTGTTTTACCTCGGTGAATGCTGAGCAGGACCGCTGACTTACGCTGCACAGCGGTCTTTTCGTCAGGAGCGTCAATAATGAGGAGATTTGCGGGGGTATTCTCGGCGATTTTATAATCAGCTAGACCCAGGTTTCCGGCAGGATTTGTGGTGATGAAATCAAAGGGGGTGTCTAGGTGATTTGCGGTGAGCATATGGGAGACATGAAGGCCGGAATCTAGAATGCGCAGTGGATCTGCGTCGCCCATGGGATAAAAAGGATCGTTGAGGGAGTCTTGGCAGAAACTAACCGGGATGCCCCATTCGGTGAGCTGCTTTACGGGCGCCACGCCACGAGGGATGGGTCCGTTGTAACCCAAGCCTTGGAGGTGTAGGTTCTCGTTGGGGCACACCGCAAAGCGGATATTGGATGCTGCAAGCTTAGGAAGCAGGCGGGCCATATAGCCGGGGGAGTAATAGGCCATGGCTACGGAGTGGGACACCACAGTCTGCTCGCCCATGGAGCGCTTATTGGCTTCGGCGGCCATAACCTCGACAAAACGGGACTGGGCATCATCAATTTCATCGGTATGGACATCGATGGGCTTTGAATGCTTCTCCGCAAGATCAAAAAGCCACTTGAGGGAAGCTACGCCATCATCGCGAGTGGGCTCTAGGTGAGGGATTCCGCCAACCACATCGGCGCCCGCAGTCATGGCGTCGATCATGAGCTTATCGCCACCTTCGTAGGCATAAATGCCATTTTGTGGGAAGGCGACAATTTGAATTTCGCACCAATCGCGGACTTCGTCGCGTAGTTCAGCAAGGGCTTCAAAACCGGCGAAGGTGGGATCGGTGACATCAACGTGGGTGCGAATAAAGCCGACCCCATGTTCAGCTGCGCGGCGTGCTGCTGCCAGGGCTTTTGCCTTGATATCTGCTTTGATGTGGAAGCCTTGAGCCTTGCGATCTGCCCAGATTCCAATGGCCTCAAAAAGCGTGCCGGAGGTGTTGACGCGAGGAACACCTTCAGTATTGGCATAGTCCAGGTGGATATGTGCCTCGGCAAATTGTGGGGTGGCAATGCGTCCGGCGGCGTCATAATCGTCGGAGCGGTTATCGGTTTCAGATCTTAAAGAAGAGGGGGTGATGGAGTTGATCTTTTCACCCTCGATCTGGATATCTACTAGCTCTGCATTATTTCTAATTTGGGCATTAAGGATGCGCACAAAAACTCCCTTTTCACAGCTAAAACAGTCTTTTTAAGGCCGATCAATAATCAACCCTTTAATATTCTATAGGCCGACAGATAGTTTTTTACAGTGGGGAGCTGTGAGCTTAAACAACCATGGTGAATTGGCGGAGGAAATTAGCCATCATGGCATCGGCATCGGCAACCTCTACCTGGCCTTGGCCTAAAATTTCAATGGTTTTCATGGGGGTTTCAGTATTTGAACGCACTGATCCAAGCACTGCAGCTGCATCGGTAATGGGGGAGTCGGCAGTGCCGCCAGCGCCAGGAGTCGGGGTGGTTTCGGTGTTGGCGGAGCCTGACGCAGTACCTGTTTCAGACGCAGTTCCGGTGGCATCTGAAGTGCCACTGGTGCCGGTAGTTGGCGATTCCGTAGCAGCACTACCTACAGTTCCTTTTAGGCCACAGCTTTCTGCTGCAGCATCAACGCGTGCAAGAGCAGCCAAAATGTCATTGCCGCGGGAATCAAAAGCAGCAAGAGCCTGTGCCTGGGCGACTTTATTTTGGTAATCAGCATCAGAAGTCCAATAGGCAGCTGCGGTATCGCAGGAGATGTCACCCGAAGGAACCTGGGCAAGCATCGCGCCTACTGCAGCATGAGAGGCGGGAACCGGGGCTAGAGAAAGCAAGGCGGTGCCAAGGATGACTGGGGTTAAAAGTCGAGCAGAAAACGTGCGCATATAAAGAGTATGTCACCTTAAATGAAGAAATAGCCTTGCAAAAGAAGGAAAATCCAACTTTTGCAAGGCGCGGAATGACAAAACTACTTAGATGTTGATTCCGAACTGAGCCAAGAACTGCTTGACGATCTGGTAGAGATCAGGAAGCTGAACGCCTCCCACACCTGGGACCTGAACGGTGTAGGAAGGGGTACCGGCAGGAGCGAAGGAAGCTACAGGAGCAGCTGCTGCAGGCGCTGGGGTGTTGTTGGTGGTGTCAGCATTTCCGCCAGTAGCACCGGTAGCGCCGGTGTTGGTGGTGCCACCCTTCAGGCCACAACGGTTGGCTGCCTCATCAACGCGTGCGAGGGCTGCCTTGATCTGTGGGCCACGGGAATCAAAAAGTGCAAGAGCGTTAGCCTGGGAGACCTTGCTGTTGTAATCAGCTTCGGTGGTCCAGTACTTGGAAGCCTGGGCGCAGGAGATCTGGCCAGCAGGAATTGCATTGAGGGCATCGTCAATTGCGTCAGCAGATGCGGTTGCAGGTGCAGCTAGAGCGGCAGCTCCAACGAAGGTTGCGGTGAGGGCGAAAGAACGGGACTTGGCGGAGTTGAAAATGCTCATAGCCACTAAGGATACGGAAGTTATTAAAGTATACAAGTGTTAAAGGTGGGAATTCATTCATAATTTAATAAAAGAACAACCTAAATTCTTCTAAGAGGCTGTGCTGCAACAATGGTCTAGCATTGTTTTTGTGTTCGATCCTCAAATCTCCCAGGCTCATAACTCAGCGCTGAGATCTATTGCTCGAGTGGTATCTGAAACCACCACACCCCTACCAAAAGAACAGGCGCTAGCCGGCGTCGTAAAGCTCTTAAAGGCCGGGGACGTGCTGGCCTTGACCGGGGCTGGGGTGTCTACGGACTCCGGCATCCCCGATTATCGCGGGCCGGGTGGCAGTTTGAGCAAGCATCGGCCGATGACCTACCAGGAGTTTCGCCATGATCCGCAGGCCTCGCACCGCTATTGGGCGCGGTCTTTTGTGGGTTGGCGTTTGATGGATCAGGCTGCGCCCAATCGCAGTCATTTTGCGCTGGTTGAGCTGGAGCAGCAGGGTCATATTAATGGTGTGATCACCCAAAATGTGGATGGTTTGCACGCTGCAGCCGGTACTAAGAACCTTTTGGCGCTACATGGTGATTTGGCCACCGTTATGTGCTTGAACTGCGGTTTTAAGGAGGATCGTCACCTTTTTGATGAACGCCTCGAACAAGCAAACCCCGGTTATGTGGCCTCCATTAAGTTGGATCCCGATGCGGTAAATCCCGATGGTGACGTCACCCTTGATCAGGAACACGTTGACCGTTTTAATATGATCGGCTGCGTAAAATGTGGCTCCAAGCTGCTAAAACCTGATGTGGTTTATTTTGGTGAACCAGTACCTGGCGAGCGCAAGAAAAAGATAAGAGAGCTTCTCGACGCCGCCTCTGCGGTGGTCGTTGTAGGTTCCTCCCTTGCGGTGATGAGTGGGTACCGGATTGTTATTGAGGCCCAGCGGGCCGGCAAACCCGTCGCCGTTATTAATGGTGGCCCGGGGCGCGCTGATCACCGCGTAGAAATACTGTGGCGCACCCGCGTCGCGCCTGCCTTTGACGATATTTTGGATTCTTTGGAGCTTTAAATCTCGGGGGTCTCGGCGTCGGTCTCTGTCTTTGCATCGGCGCGGCAGATGCGGGCGAGGTCGGCGCGTACCAGGGCGCGGACGCGGGAATCATAAGGCATATTTTCATGCAGCACCACAGAGTTGGGATCGAGATTTTCCACCCAAATATTGTGCACACGGTTGGCATCTTCTGGAGAATCCGGCTGCAAAAAGCAGGTCTCTGGAGGTTGGATGACAGTATCAAAATGCGTGGCGATGCAGAGATAACTCACCCCGGGATCAAGATCGCCACCTTCATTAATGGCCTTAATAATCTCGTGGTCTCGAATCATCTCAAACGCAGCACTGCCAAACCAGCTTTGGACCACTGAATTAGCCACAGTTTCCCCGCGATTGCTGCGCAGTAGGGGACTAACAATGCCGCCCATAGTGGTGCCATGATTGGGAACTGCCAAACACACCAGATGTTTTACCTTGGAGGCGCCACCCAACACCCGCATCCAATAGCGCAATAAAACCCCGCCTTGGGAATGGCCCACCAATACCACCTGAGTAGCCCCAGTTGCAAGCAATACTGTATCTATATATGCGCCAATCTGGGCTGCGGATTCAGGTACCGTGCCGGTTGCGCGCTGCCCAAAATCTGGGGCAAAAACAGCCCATCCGTCTTTTCTAAGCTCTGCCCCCAGTTCTTGCCAATCACCTTTGGTAGTACCGGTGCCATGAATAAGCACCACTGGCCAGGGACGTTCGGTGGTGGGGCGTGCCCGCCAATCATCTTCAAAAAGCCCACGAGGTTTAAGACGCGCAAAAATGGGGAGAGCGCCGGTGGAGTCCTCATTAAGTTTGGATCTATTTTTGGGATTGCGGTAATAATTGCTGACGATCTCGCGCACCACATCTTCTGGCAGGGAATCTGCCTGCGGTGCATCATCGGTGGGAAGGTTTTTCCACACGGTTTTAAGAGCATTAGTTAGTTCGCGACGGAGATCGCTAAAGGCTTCGACCATGGCCCCAACTTAGCCCAATCAGCCCAAGCGGGCTACGCGATCTAATTCTGCACGCACAATCTCAATAACCCGCGGATCCCTCACCATGTCATTGTGGCGAATCATAGCGCGCGGATTATCATCTTCTACCCAAATATTGTGCACACGGTTGGGATCATCTTCTTCGGTCACTTCCAAAAAAGCCACCTCGGGAGGCTGGATGAAAGGATCAAAATGGGTTCCCACGCAGGTATAAGTAACTCCTGGATCCAGATCGCCACCCTCTGCCAAAAACTCAATAATGTCGTGGCCACGCAATTGCTCAAATCCGGTAGGTCCAAACATTCGGTGCATAATTCTTTCCATGGTGCCTTCACCAGTGCGAACCTTGGTCAAAGGATGCAAAATTCCGCCCATGAGTGTGCCGTGATTAGGCACAGACAAAGACACCATATGCCGGACTTTCATATATCCGCCATAAGAGCGCATCCAATAACGCGCCACTACGCCACCTTGGGAATGTCCCACCAATACAACTTGGGCCGCGCCGGTGACCAAGAGGACAGCATCAATATAGGCACCAATTTGAGCTGCGGATTCTGCGATGGGAGCAGTGGCACGATGGCCAAAGTCGGGAGCAAAAACAGCCCAACCTTTAGCCCGGAGCTCACCACCCATTTCTTCCCAAGAGCCTTTGCTGGCGCCCGAACCATGAATTAGCACAATGGGCCACGGACGAGCACCAGTTGGGCGCGCCCGCCAATCATCTTGGAAAAAGCCCTTGGGTTTTAGCCGTGCAGTCAGCGGCAAGGTGATATTTGTGGCGTGATCATAGAGCTCTTGAGTGAGTTCTTCTGCAAAATCTTCACGGGGATTTCGGCTCACTTTAGCGAGACCACGGTCAACTGCACGGCGCAGCATTCCGGTATGTTCCTGGGACATGCGATCACATTAACCCCAACCGACACAACTCGCGCGTTGAAAAGTGCGCGAGTAGAGGGCGCCGGGAAAAGGGGCAGTTTGCGTTAGGTCCGGTTGCCACGATTGTGTGCTGCGCGATCGCCTGCCATTAGCTTATTAAGCAGGGAAATGAGCAGATCTTGTTCGATGGGGGTTAATTCATTAGCCCACTGTTCTTCCAATTTCTGCTGTTGGGGAGCTATTTCCGCAAGGTATTTTTGGCCGGCAGCAGTAATACTGAGCATTTTGGAACGTTTATCTGCCGCTGCCGTTTCCTGTTCCACAAAACCTTGGGCTAGCAGTGGCTTTAATAAGTTGGACAGTGCAGGTTTGCTCATGCCACTTAGCTGAGCGGTGTGCGCAGGGGAGATGGGACCCTGCTGGCCAATAATGCTGAGCACTCTAAAAGCTGCCCAAGTGGAATGGTGCGGACGATGCACTGTGGAATCAAGGTCATAGGCCAGCAAATGCGCGCTGTGATGTAGTGCTTCCACCAGACGAGTGGCAGTGGATGATGTAGGAACCGGAGGTTGTCCTTGTTCGGGATTTTCCCCAGAGATCTTTTTCTGTGCCACTGCTTTCCCTGCCTTTTTCGCTTTGATTTAGACCTAGGATTCCACATCCACGGCGTATTTGTGTCAGCACAGTTAGTCTAGGGCGCATGGAATTACGTGAAGCACCAAACATGCAAAAGATGAGCAGTATCGATGAGGCCATTGACACCCTCATTGAGATTTATAATCGCTCCACTGAGCTGGCGAAGCAAACTTTAGAAAACGAAGATTATGCAGCTTATGCGGATGTGGTTTATCCCAAACTCATTGTTGATGTGCTGAAGTGGAAGCCCATTGACCGCACTGAGCCTTTTGGTTATGTGGATAAAGCAGGGCGTTATTCTGCAATCTTGTCCAAGCCGCACATTATTGAGCCTTATTTACGGGAGCAGCTTACCCGCCTGACCAGCAATTATCCTTGCAGTATTGAGGTTGGTCCCTCTGATGTGCGAATTCCGCCGGAGTATATCCGTGATGCTCCCTCGGCCTCCGAAGCGCGCCGGGCCGGTGATGTTGCTGATATCATTCCGCGACCCACCCTCGATGAAGTGCAAGATGCCATTATTGATGGTGAATGGGAAGCTTTTAATGGCTCGGAGCAGCCCCTTTTCCACTTTGGGCCACAGCGTTTTGATATCGCCTGCGCGCGTATTGAGCACTACACCGGCATCCAGGTAGATCATGTACAGAAGTACATTTTGTTCACCAACTACGCCATGCATACCAGCGAGTTTGTGCATTTTGCTATGAATGAGTTGTCTTCTGGCAGCTCCCGTTATGTGGCGCTGTCTTTGCCCAATGGCCAACTTATTGATGCAGAAACTGCCGCTTCTTTACAGGAAGAGGGTGGTGCGGGAGCCCTGGACCTGGGCAGTCGCTTCCAAATGCCACGTTATGATCTGATCACAGAGGATGGCGATGGCATCACCATTATTAATATCGGTGTAGGTCCATCAAATGCGAAAACCATTACTGATTGTCTGGCGGTACTGCGCCCTGAAGCATGGGTGATGATCGGCCACTGCGCCGGCCTTGATGCTCGTATGCGCATCGGTGACCTTATTTTGGGTAACGCTTATCAGCGTGAAGATCATATTTTGAATAATCGCATCCCTTTGGGCAATCCCATTCCAGCTATTCCCGAAGTGCAAAAAGCGCTGGAATCAAGCGTTAATGAGATTTATGGCGATGACAATGAGCTGATGCGCACTGGAACGGTGCTTTCTACCGATGATCGCAACTGGGAATGGCACACTCCGCGCAATCTGTGGAATTGGCTTAAAGGTTCAACCGCGGTGGCAGTGGATATGGAATCTGCAACGTTAGCTACCAATGGATACCGTTATCGCATTCCCTATGGAGCTTTGTTGAGCGTTTCGGATTTGCCTTTGCATGCGGTTCCCAAGCTGCCAGCGCAGGCTCAAGCCTTCTATTCAAATTCCAAGGAAGCACACCTCATGTGCGCGGTGCGTGCCATGGAGTACCTGGCGGTTGACCCGGAGCGTCTGCGTACCCGTAAGTTGCGCCGCACCCTCGGCGAGGTGCCTTTCCGCTAAAAGGATGCTTGTCGACGTCGCCTTTTAGCGTCTTAATGGGATCAGGTTGACACTTCAACATGTGACAAAAGTTTGTATTTCTCGCTCCATTGAAATTTATATTTAACTATAGAATTTAAACTTGTCCAGGAGTTTTTCAGTTAAAAACTATTTCTTTGTAACTTAAACCACTTCATGGGCATTAGTGTGATGTAACGCTAAAATCGGTGGAAATTCATTCTCTGTTATACATTTCCTTGGAAAGGGAGAAACTGTGACCACTGCTCAACCAATGCAATCCCAACTCATCATTGACAATGAAAAGCGCCCAGCTAGCAACGGTGCCACCTTTGATCGCCTGCACGCACAGGATGGTCATGTAGTTACCACCGGTGCTGCTGCTTCTGTAGAAGATGCTATTGCTGCAGTTGAGTCTTGCGCTAAGGCTTTCCCAGGTTGGGCTCAAACTGGCCCAACTGAGCGTCGTCGTATTTTGCTTAAGGCTGCGGATCTTTTGGAGCAGCGCGCTGAAGAATTCATTGCAACCATGACCGCTGAGGTTTCTGCGGCTCCGGATTGGTCTGGCTTTAACGTATTCCTTACCACCCAGGTACTGCGCGAAGCTGCCAGCATGGCATCCCAGCTTATTGGAGAGACCATGCCAAATGACCGCGGTGTCCTTTCCATGACCGTGCGCCAGCCTGCTGGTGTTGTATTGAGCATGGCGCCATGGAACGCTGCTGGCGTTTTGGGTATGCGCTCTATCGCTTATCCTTTGGTCTGCGGTAACCCAGTGGTTTTCCGTGCTTCTGAAGGCAGCCCTCGTACCCACGAAATGCTCGTTGAAGTTCTTATTGATGCAGGCTTGCCAGCTGGTGTTGTTAACTTCATTACCAACCGTCCCGAAGATTCCGACCAGGTTGTTGAAGCCATGATCGAGCACCCTGCTGTGCGTCGTGTGAACTTCACCGGTTCCACCAAGGTCGGTCGTATCATCGCTGAAAAGGCTGCCCGCAACCTCACCCCAGTACTTCTTGAGCTCGGTGGCAAGGCTCCACTGGTTGTTCTTGATGATGCCAACGTTGATGGCGCTGTGAATGCGGCAGTATTTGGTGCATTCATGTACCAAGGCCAGATCTGCATGTCTACCGAGCGCATTATCCTCGATGAGAAGATCGCTGATGAATTTGTCGAGAAGTTCACTGCTCGTGTCGCTGAGCTCAAGACCGGCGATCCAATCAAGGATCCTTCCGTTCAGATTGGTTATGTTTACCACTCCGGCAACGGCGAACGCATCAATGCCATGATCGATGACGCTGTGGCAAAGGGTGGCACCATAGCAGTTGGCGGCCACGCCGATGGCGCAGCTCACCGACCAACCGTTATCGACCACGTCACTCCAGACATGCAGATCTACAGCGAGGAGACCTTTGCTCCAATTACCGCTATCATCCGCGTAAATGGCTACGATGAGGCAATTGAGAAGGCCAACGACACCGAATATGGTCTGGCTGCAGCTGTCCACGGCACCGATTCTTTCCGTACCTTCCAGGCTGCAATGTCCATCGATGCAGGTCACGTGCACATTAATGGTGCAACCGTGCAAAACGATGCCAACGCTCCTTATGGAGGCATGAAGAGCAGTGGTTATGGTCGCTTTGATGGCCGTACCGTCTACCGTGAATTCACCGAAGAAAAGTGGATCACTATTGAAGATCCAAAGCAGCAGTACGTTCTCTAACTCAGCTAAAAATTTCGACCTGCTGGACTGCTAGCACGGTAGAGATCAAACCCTAATCGGGTTTCCAACGACATAACTTCGATAGTTCATCGAAGTTATGTCGTTCTTTAGTGTCGGTACATAAAAACTCCCTGGACGTTGGTTTCTAATTTCTCAGACCAACGTCCAGGGAGTGGTTTAGTTCTTGTGAGTAGGAGCTTCCCTTGAAATTTTAGTGGTGGGAAAGATCCAGTGGCTGCCTACCAACAACACCCTTGCGGCGTGGCACCAAGCTCACTGCAATCATGCCGACAATTGCAGGCAAAGACCAGACTGCAAAGTTAATGAAGGTGGAGTAACCAGCGGCGACCAAAACGCCACCAAGGGAAATTGCAAGCACTGCGCCGATACGGCCAATTCCCAAGGTAAGTCCTAGAGCAGATGCACGGGTTTCATTGTCGTAGTAGGTGGCAACAAAGCCGTTAAGCAGGATCTGTGCACCGATGGAACCGAAACCAACAACAGCAACCAAGGCGTACATACCAATGAGTGGAACCACGCCGGTGGACATAATCAGCAATGCTAGTCCGGAGGAAGCAAAGGAGAAGAAGGTGATGATGCGTGGGCCAAAACGGTCTGCCAGGTAAGAGGTAATCACAACACCAACTACAGCGCCGATGTTAACCTCGATGTTTCATGGGGCTGGTGAGCGGGGTGGGTCGGCGTCGTTGCCGGTGTTGAGCTGCTGATTCTGGCATTCGGGTATGACAGATCGTCGCAGTGTCCGTTGCGGGCGGTCGGGTTCCACTCCCGAGAAGAGGAGCTGCTGGTCGTAGGGGCGGGTGGTCTCGCCGGGTTAGGTCTGTGCGACGGTGGTGCGGAGCCGGTTGACGCCGGTCAGGACCCTCACGGCTTCGGGTGCATGTTCGGCGAGGTGGAGGACCTTGTGCCGGGCGCGGCGCACGAGGGTCGCGGGGATCTCGAACAACCGCGCGCGGAGCCGTTTGGGTTCCCATTTCCTCGCGTCGTGCCTGGTGAAGGCGATGGTTTGCATCCAGGCGACGAGCTCGGAGGCGAGTTGGATGATCTGGCACCAGATCTGGTTCTGCGCGAAGCCCTGCAGCGGGAACTTCTCAAGGCCCATGTCCTTGGCGTTACGGATCCGGTCTTCGCAGCGTGCACGGCGACGGTGCCGCAGTTCCAGGACGGGAAGCTGGCCGCGCGGGGAGTTGGTGGCGAACGCGGTGATGCGCATCCCCTCGTGATCGGTGATCCGCAGCTGCGCCCCAGGATGAGGACGTTCCTTCCGCACGATCACCCGCATCCCGGGCGGCCAACCCTGAAGATCCAGCAGCTCGGTCAGCTCCGCCACCCATGTCCCCTCGCGGATCCCCTCGTCCTCGCTGTCGTAGGCGGGGGTCCACGCCTTTGCCTCGTCGATACGTTCCAGTAGGTCAGGCGTGTTCGCAGGGAGGGTGAACCCGACCGAGTAGGCCAGACGCTGCCGCTGGAGCCAGGCCAGGAAGTCTTTGGTGCCGCCAGCCCCGTCGGTGCGGATCAAGATCTTCTTCGATCCCCGACCACCCCGAGCCAGCAGGCCCGCAGGCAGCTGGGCCAGAGCGTCACGGGTGACGGTGATGTGATCAGCGGCCGTGTTCGAGCCGGCGTTGCCGGGGCGCAGCTGGATCGCCAGTGGTTCCCCGGTCCCGTCGCTGCCGTGGTCAAGGAACGCACACAACGGGTGGTATCCGAAGCCGCGTTTGAACGTCGGTGCGGCCTGCTCCTTCTCACTGTGGGCGGTGATCAGGGTGGCGTCGAGGTCGATGACCAGCGGGCTCTTCACGCTCGCCCCCACAGTCGGGGAATGGTCTCCGGCCAGGGCCCAGGCCTGTTCACGCGCGGCCCGGCGGGCTTTCGAGATCGCCTCGATCACGGTGGGCGCGTCCTGGGCGAGGGTGGTGAGCGTGCGGGAGATCGTCGGGGCCGAGGCGACATCACCGAACAGGCCCGGCTCGCAACGCAGCAGATCAGTATCCGAAGCATGCTCCCCGCCGATTGCGAGAGTGAGTGCGAGGTCCAGCAGGACCTTCGCCGCGTGGTGCTCGGCCAGCGGCTTCGTCCACGGAGCCAGTGCTTCCCGCAGCGAAGAGGCGAGGCCGGTGGCGTGGATCGCGTCGGTCAGCAGCACCGCACCAGCATGCGAGACCGCTGGAACCGGGGCGATGTCCACGCGCGGGCGGGGGTAGAAGAACAAGGTAGGGTGGGACACCTGAAAGGTGCTCCTTCCAGTGGATGGCTACGAGCTTCAACACCCCGTATCATCCCAGGCCAGGAGCACCTTTCTCTATGCCTCCCACCCATCGAGACCATACCGCTATGAAAACTCGAGGCTGAGCCGCGACATCGTCTCCCAACGATGTCTGCGCGGCGGCGATCTCGTTGGTCGGATCCTCGGCGGCGAGGGCGGCGTTGAACCGGGCCTTTTGCTTGACGGTGAGGTGCTCGTAGCCGGTGAGCAGCAGTTGCCGGCTGGCCCAGACTTTGTCGGTGGCGGTGCCGCGGCGGCCGTGCAGTTGCCGGGTGATCCGTTGACGGACCTGGGTGACCATGAGGTTGGCGAGGGCGACGAGATGCCACTTGTCGACTGCGATCCGCGCGTCCGGCAGGGCGGTGCGGATCCCGGATCGAC
Organism: Corynebacterium callunae DSM 20147; assembly: GCF_000344785.1. Taxonomy (NCBI): domain Bacteria; kingdom Bacillati; phylum Actinomycetota; class Actinomycetes; order Mycobacteriales; family Corynebacteriaceae; genus Corynebacterium; species Corynebacterium callunae. The sequence goes on from NC_020506.1 coordinate 128,558, forward strand.
AGGTACAACAGCGCCCGCCCGCACACCCGCCTCGGCAACGCCCCACCCGCCGAGTACGAGGCAGCGCACTGCGCTGAGCCCACCAAGTCATCGCGACCGGCAATGACACCTGCATAGACGTGGCATCAACGCGTAGATGTTTCAGTTTCTTCTGTGCTGGGGCTGTGTCAGGTGCTGGACCGGGTGTAGGCAGCGGCGCGCACCACATCTTCGTCCTCCAGTCCAGCTCCTAGTGCTCCGCCCACGGTGGCCAGGCTGGCGGTGAGCCAGCTGATCTTCGCGTAGTCCAAAGCGTTCACTGGGTGACCGGCGACACCGGCCAGTACCTGCTCGTCGATAAGCAGCAGCGCGCCGACCCAGGACAGGATGAATAAGACGAGGTAGAACACCACAACCCCGATGGCCACGGTCGCGGTGGTGGCCAAATTGAACAGGATCACCTGCTCACGTTGGGCTCGCCGCCGTGGGCGCTCCCACAAGTCGGCTCCCAGGATCAGGGTGGCACTCACCGCCCCGATCGCCGTCACCGCCAGCAGGACCAGGCGCACCGGCCCGTAGGCCATGGCCAGTACCCATAGGTCCGAGGCCACCAATGTCAGCACGCCGGTGGCCGCTGCCACGACCAGCGCCCGGGAGAGCCGGGCCACGAAGGCCCAAGGCTGGTTGGCGCGGATCATGCCCAGCAGCAACCGAACGTTGCCGCTCAGCACTCGGGCCGTGAACTGCACGACGTTGTCATCCGGGCGTTCGTCGAGATCGGTGGACAGCTGGTGGGCTCTTCGAGCAAGATCCCGCTGGGCGTTGAGGTCTTCGGCGTCGTAGCCCAGGAGCTGCCCGACCACGTACACGGTGGTCTCTTGCACCTTCTGCCGCACGTGCACGGCTCCCAGGGCTGGGACGGAGACCAGTCCCACCCCGTGCACGGGGCTGAGCTGGGTGAGCACCGGACGTCGGCCGGTCTTCAGGGGGATCTCGGTGAGCACCACGGCCAAATCCCAGTTCTCCTCCAGCACGCGGTTTCGGGCCGCCTCCAGCAGGTCCAAGGTCTCGGTGGGCGGATCGACCAGCCGGTCTTCGGCCATCTTCAGTTGCCAGCGCACTCCCGGATACCGCTGCACCAAAATCTCGCGCACCGAGGTGGTGACCTCGGGGCCGAGCGCCGCACTCAGGGATGGTGAGACCACCAGGCCGATGAGCAGCTCGGCATCGGAAAGGGGTTCGGCAGGATCGGCAGTGGATCGGCAACGCTCAGCAGTCATCGCTCTATTATGAGGCAACCACGGGCCGGATTGCCACTGGCTCGATGGAGCCCCCAAGGTTTCGTGCAGCACCGCAGGCCGGATTCGGTGGTCGCCTCGATCCCGGAAAGAGCGGTGCTGCTCACTGCGAAATCCTCTCCCCGCCGACGCCGCCAGCGCGAAGACATCACAGCCAGCGGGCCCGGGACCTGCCGGTGTCGAGGACGGCTTCTCGATGATGCTGCAGTGACGGATCGGTTGAAGTGCTTCGGCGGTGTGGGAGCAGTGATCAGCGTGGGGCCGGTCGATTCCGTTCGGACAGGTGATGCATCGACTGCCCAGCGGCAGGTGCGGCGGATTCAACTGGTCGTCGCAACACCTCGACTTCGGAGGTGTTCGAGCATGGCCACGGGAGACTGGAGCAAGAAGACGAGCGACGCGCCAGTGGAGCTTCGTCGTCAGTGGCGTGCTGACCGGGCGCTGAGACCGCCGATGCGCTCGCCCGGACGCCCTGCCCCGTCCCGGGCGGTGCAACGGCAGTTCTGGCGCCTGATCGCCACGGGCATCACGTCGGCAGAAGCGGCGCTCGCGGTCGGCGTGTCCGTGCCAGTCGGGTCCCGCTGGTATCGCCACGCTGGCGGGATGTCGCCTATCTCGCTGGCTGAGCCCACCGGCCGATACCTGAGCTTCGAAGAACGCGAGGAGATCGCCATCCTGCACGCTCAGGACAAGGGCGTTCGAGAGATTGCCCGCGAGATCGGGCGTGACCCCGGAACCGTCTCACGCGAGCTGCGCCGCAACGCTGCGACCCGTGGCGGGAAGCTGGAATACCGGGCCACGGTTGCCCAGTGGAAGGCGCAACAGTCGGCCAAGCGGCCCAAGGCCGCGAAGCTGCTCGAGAACACGCAGCTGCGCCAGTACGTTCACGACCGGCTCGCCGGCAACGTTCGCCGACCCGACGGCACGATCGTCACTGGCCCCACCCCGGCCCCGTGGAAAGGGCTGAACAAGCCGCACCGTGCCGACCGGCGGTGGGCGCTGGCCTGGAGCCCGGAGCAGATCGCACAGCGCTTGAAGATCGACTTTCCCGATGATGAGTCCATGCGCATCAGCCACGAGGCGATCTACCAGTCGCTGTTCATCGAGGGTCGCGGCGCGCTCAAGCGCGAACTGGTCACGTGCCTGCGCACCGGTCGCGCGCTACGCAGGCCCAGGGCCCGGTCGCGGAACAAGCCCGGTGGGCATGTCACGGCCGATGTGGTCTTCAGCGAACGCCCCGCGGAAGCCGCAGACCGCGCCGTGCCTGGTCACTGGGAGGGCGACCTGATCATTGGCACTGGCCGGTCGGCGATCGGGACGATCGTCGAGCGCAGCAGCCGCTCAACGATCCTGGTCCACTTGCCCCGCATGGAGGGCTGGGGAGAGATGCCCTACATGAAGAACGGGCCATCGCTCGGCGGCTACGGCGCTCTCGCGATGAACGCGGCACTCAGTGCGTCGATGGCCACGCTGCCCGAGCAGCTGCGGAAGACCCTGACCTGGGATCGAGGCAAGGAGCTCTCTGGTCACGCGCAGTTCTCCGTGGAGACTGGCACGAAGGTGTTCTTCGCCGACCCCCACTCGCCGTGGCAGCGGCCGACGAACGAGAACACCAACGGCCTGCTCCGCCAGTACTTCCCCAAGGGCACGGACCTCTCACGATGGTCCGCTGAGGACCTCGAGGCCATCGCGCACGCGCTTAACAACCGACCCCGCAAAGTCCTCAAGTGGAAGACCCCTGCCGAGGTGTTCGAAGAACAACTACGCTCACTCCATCAACCCGGTGTTGCATCGACCGATTGAACCCAAGCAATACACTTCAATCACCTACACGAGTCGTCTTGTAGAAGCCGAGATTGAGGAGGCGTCTGTCGGATCGACTGGCGATTCATATGATAACGCAGCAGCTGAAGCGCTGACGAAGCTTTTCAAGAAGGAGGTGGTGTGGAGAAACGGGCCATGGTCAGGTCGTGATTCTGTCGAATACGCGGTGATGGAATGGGTTCATTGGTACAACAACTCGCGGATTCATTCCCGATGCAGTGACATGGCCCCGATGGCGTTCGAGGCGCTGCACTACACTCGGTCCCGCCGGCCTGTTGAGGCTCGCGTACTAGAACCAGCTCTCTAGCCTCGATGTTTCATGGGGCTGGTGAGCGGGGTGGGTCGGCGTCGTTGCCGGTGTTGAGCTGCTGATTCTGGCATTCGGGTATGACAGATCGTCGCAGTGTCCGTTGCGGGCGGTCGGGTTCCACTCCCGAGAAGAGGAGCTGCTGGTCGTAGGGGCGGGTGGTCTCGCCGGGTTAGGTCTGTGCGACGGTGGTGCGGAGCCGGTTGACGCCGGTCAGGACCCTCACGGCTTCGGGTGCATGTTCGGCGAGGTGGAGGACCTTGTGCCGGGCGCGGCGCACGAGGGTCGCGGGGATCTCGAACAACCGCGCGCGGAGCCGTTTGGGTTCCCATTTCCTCGCGTCGTGCCTGGTGAAGGCGATGGTTTGCATCCAGGCGACGAGCTCGGAGGCGAGTTGGATGATCTGGCACCAGATCTGGTTCTGCGCGAAGCCCTGCAGCGGGAACTTCTCAAGGCCCATGTCCTTGGCGTTACGGATCCGGTCTTCGCAGCGTGCACGGCGACGGTGCCGCAGTTCCAGGACGGGAAGCTGGCCGCGCGGGGAGTTGGTGGCGAACGCGGTGATGCGCATCCCCTCGTGATCGGTGATCCGCAGCTGCGCCCCAGGATGAGGACGTTCCTTCCGCACGATCACCCGCATCCCGGGCGGCCAACCCTGAAGATCCAGCAGCTCGGTCAGCTCCGCCACCCATGTCCCCTCGCGGATCCCCTCGTCCTCGCTGTCGTAGGCGGGGGTCCACGCCTTTGCCTCGTCGATACGTTCCAGTAGGTCAGGCGTGTTCGCAGGGAGGGTGAACCCGACCGAGTAGGCCAGACGCTGCCGCTGGAGCCAGGCCAGGAAGTCTTTGGTGCCGCCAGCCCCGTCGGTGCGGATCAAGATCTTCTTCGATCCCCGACCACCCCGAGCCAGCAGGCCCGCAGGCAGCTGGGCCAGAGCGTCACGGGTGACGGTGATGTGATCAGCGGCCGTGTTCGAGCCGGCGTTGCCGGGGCGCAGCTGGATCGCCAGTGGTTCCCCGGTCCCGTCGCTGCCGTGGTCAAGGAACGCACACAACGGGTGGTATCCGAAGCCGCGTTTGAACGTCGGTGCGGCCTGCTCCTTCTCACTGTGGGCGGTGATCAGGGTGGCGTCGAGGTCGATGACCAGCGGGCTCTTCACGCTCGCCCCCACAGTCGGGGAATGGTCTCCGGCCAGGGCCCAGGCCTGTTCACGCGCGGCCCGGCGGGCTTTCGAGATCGCCTCGATCACGGTGGGCGCGTCCTGGGCGAGGGTGGTGAGCGTGCGGGAGATCGTCGGGGCCGAGGCGACATCACCGAACAGGCCCGGCTCGCAACGCAGCAGATCAGTATCCGAAGCATGCTCCCCGCCGATTGCGAGAGTGAGTGCGAGGTCCAGCAGGACCTTCGCCGCGTGGTGCTCGGCCAGCGGCTTCGTCCACGGAGCCAGTGCTTCCCGCAGCGAAGAGGCGAGGCCGGTGGCGTGGATCGCGTCGGTCAGCAGCACCGCACCAGCATGCGAGACCGCTGGAACCGGGGCGATGTCCACGCGCGGGCGGGGGTAGAAGAACAAGGTAGGGTGGGACACCTGAAAGGTGCTCCTTCCAGTGGATGGCTACGAGCTTCAACACCCCGTATCATCCCAGGCCAGGAGCACCTTTCTCTATGCCTCCCACCCATCGAGACCATACCGCTATGAAAACTCGAGGTTAACGGTCAACAAGAAGCTCAAAGAGGAAGCCAGAGAGTAATCAGCCAGGATCATAAGCTGTGGCATCCAGGTGTTAAGACCATAAACCAGAGTCTGGCCGGAGATGCCTACCAGGCAGAACAGGAGGGTAGCCAGCGCGGTCACGCCGCTAAACATGGTTGCCAGGCGACCTTTTTTAGCTTCTCGACATGGCTCGGCCGCAGCAGCAACTGGAGCAGGGCTAGCGTGGGCGAGTCCATAATCATTTTCCACTTTTTCTGCTTCTGCAATTCGTCTACGAACACGCAAGAATGCAGGAGATTCTGGAAGCAGGAAGAAAATAAGCGGGACAACGGTCACAACTGGAAGTGAGCCGATGGCCAGCATGCCGCGGAAGCCAATGTGCTGCAAAAGTGCCATGGCCAGCAAGGGTGTCATGATGCCACCAAAGGCGTAGCCGGAGAACATCAAAGCGTTTATGAAGTTACGACGGTGAGGCTTAGAGAACTCCACGGTAATTGCGATGGCGGTTGGGATAACACCTCCGAGGCCAATGCCTGCCAGTAAACGGCACAGACCGAAGACTAATGGAGTTGGTGCAAGCTGAAGCCAACATGAGGAGGGGGAAGGCAGTGATGCTAAAAGGCAAAACCTTCCTGCGTTCAATGATGTCGGTGAGGTGGTCAACCAGAATTCCGCCAAGGAACATGCCGGCTCGGGCGTAGCTGCCATAGGCGTCAGTTTCCACGGGAGTTAGCCCCCATGGTTCGTATTTCAACAGGGCAGGGGTAATAGCTCCGTAAGCCACAAGATCATAACCATCAAAGATGATGGTGGCGAAGCAAAGGACGATAACCCAAGCTGCAGATTTTTTGGGTTTGTCGTAACTGGTGGATGCGGTCTTTGTCGTATTCTCAGGGGATATCGTCATGAGTGCTCCAAACAAGAAGGGTGCACTGAACTGGCTCTAATCAACGACTAAAGGTGATTAGTGCAATATGTAACATGGTTTATGAAATAAGAATATTAAATGTTTCACAAATCTTTTGTGGAAAAGAGTTAATAAAAGTGGAGGAATGTCAGATGATGGCCAAGCCTAAAGATCTGGTAATGGACCTTTTTGGCGACTATGTGCGCTATATGGGGGGCAGTATTCGGGTGGGCCAACTAACCCAGCTTCTGGAGCTGTTTGAGGTAGAGCCGGCCACAGCGCGAGTAACGCTTTCACGTATGCGCAAAGATGGTTGGTTTGAAACTGAACGTCACGGACGTGAAATTTCTTATCAGGCCACGGATAAGCTTATGAAGATTTTGGAGGACGGCCACGAGCGAATCTTTTCCAAGGCGCAGCCTGTTTGGATTGGTCGGTGGACCACTGTGATGTTTGAGCCTTCAGTGTTGGGGAAGGTGGAGACTAAGTTGCTATCCACTGGCCTGCAATGGGAAGGATTTGCCCAGTTGAACGGTAGTAGTTGGATTTGTCCACGTGATGTGAGGGAAAAAATCCGCAGAAAATATGCAACCCAAGATGGCTCAGTTTTTGTAGCCAATCTGTGGAGTGGATCGCTTGAAGAAGATAAGCGTTTGGCGGAAACCTGCTGGGATTTTGCGGGTATATCTGAGGTTTATAAAAACTTCATTGAGCGCTGGCGTGGAAAATTGGCTGGCGGAATTGAATCGCTAAGCGCTGAACAGGCGCTCATTGCCAGGGTGGGCATGATCAATGAATACCGCTCCTTTATCTATCAAGATCCGATGATGCCGAGGGCACTTTTGCCTGAAGCATGGTGTGGAGATGGAGCTTTTTCTTTCTTGACTGATATGCACCGCGATTTGGGTCCCTTAGCCATGGAAGCTGTCGCCGAGGTGTTGTTTGCAGAAGCGGCCGAAAAATAATTTGTAACAAAATGTAAACGAAATAGCTTTCTCTTATTAAATTTAGTTGGTGACTTGGAACGCCGAGCAATAGAACTCGTGATCTGAACTATCAGCGGCTAAATAGAAAGTTGATCAAATGAGCATTCGTCTTGCCTGCATCGGTGGCGGAACAGGTGGCCCTTTCACTGCAACCCTTCTCAAGCGCTACCTCCCAACCACGGAAGTTGTTCTCTTTGAGCGCAACCGCGAAGAAGATGACTTCGGTTTTGGTGTGGTTTTCTCTGACGAAACTTTGCGCCGCATCACTGAAGCTGACCCAGTTTTGGATGACGTCCTCAATGAAAAGGGCCGCCACTGTGATGCCATCGAAGTATGGAGCAAGGGTGAAAAGAACTCCTTCGCCGGCAATGGTATGTCTGCCATTCACCGCAAGGACCTACTTCGTGCACTGCAGACAAGGCAACTGAAGCTGGAGTTGAACTCAAGTTTGGCACCAACGTCGCTTCCCACACTGAGCTCGAAGGCTTTGATCTGATCGTTGCTGCCAACGGCACCAACTCTTTGACCCGCCGTGAAATCGGAGAGGACGTTTTAGACTACGAGGTTGTACAGGCAGAAGCAAAGTTCATTTGGTTCGCAACTACCCGCATTTTTGATGGTCTAACCTTCTTACACCGCAAGAGTGAGCACGGCAGCTTCGCAGCACACGCTTACCCCATCAGCAATGAGCTCTCAACCTTCATTGTGGAAGCTGATGAAGCAACCTGGCGTGCAGCTGGCCTGGATGAATTTGATGTCACCCAGACCCCTGGTCCTTCTGACATGAAGTCTAAGGAATACATCGAAGCACTCTTTGCTGAGGAACTTGAAGGTAACGAGATCGTTGTTAATAACTCCCGCTGGGCTAAATGAACACTTTAAAGATGTAAAGCCGGGTGAAGAAGGCGAAATCCTGGCCCGTGGACCTTATACTCCACGCGGTTATTTTGCGGCGCCGGAAGCAAATGCCAAATCTTTCCACGATGGTTGGTATGGATCCGGCGATATTGTGCACCGCCGACCCGATGGCAACTTAGTGGTGCATGGCCGTAATAAAGACATCATTAACCGTGGTGGTGAGAAGATTTCTGCTGAAGAGGTGGAATCCTTTATTTACTACATTGAAGGTGTTTCACGTGCCGCTGTGGTTGCCATGCCACATCCCATCTTGCATGAGGATATTTGCTTGGTAGTAGAACTTGTGGGGCGTCATGAGTTGACGGTCTCTGAGGTTACTGACCACCTTGATGCCTTTGGTGTCGCTCGTTTTAAGCATCCAGCCAAGATCATTGTGGTTGATCATATTCCCATGACCAAAATCGACAAGATTGACAAAAAGACACTGCGAGATTTTGTAGCTTCACAGCTTAAATAGGGTTTTCGAGAGTTTTTCGAACATAGCGAGTACCGGTGTCCCAGGGTGGGTACATACTGGAAGCACACACGCTAAGAAAAACTACAAAAGGAGACCACCATGAGCGCCGTTGCTGTACTTCATCATTTCCGTTATGGCGACGGCGATACTCTGATCTCTGCTGCAGTTGATGGCAAGACGCTTTTTAATCGTTGGAGTAAACACGATACTGATGCCAGCATGCGCTCCGATATTGTGGATGCTTTCTTGGACATGTGGAATGACCACGGCTCCAATGGCCTTATCATTTATGTCTCTGACCGCACTATTAGCAGGTTGCTCAAGGAACAAAGCGCGCAATTTTCCGGGCTGCAAGTGCGTGACGTAATTAGTGGTGAACGCTTGCGTGAAACCTGGGATGTATGCCGAAACTCCCACTCTGAGCAGCAGGTGGCAATACGCCCACTGCCTATTGAAATAGAAAAACAACTGCCACCAGTGCTGGTAATTGCCACCGATGCCTCCAAGGGTAAAAACAAAAAAGCCGTGGGCATTTCAGCAGTGACGGCCGAAGGTAACATCCGCACCCGCTGCCTGGAGTTAAAGAGCATTTTCGACGGAGAACTGGCGGCCATTCATTTGGCTTTAAGTAACTTTGGGCAGCGAGCACAAAGAATTGAAATTCTCACTGACTCCCGCAAAGCAGTGCAATATGTAAACGGCTGGACCAGCTTAAAGTCAGAAACTGGGGAGATTTTGATGAAGTGCATTAAAGATCTTGCAGCCCTAGGAATTGAAGTTTCCATCACCTGGGTACGCGGACATAATGGTCATGTGCTTAATAGCTTTGCTGATCGTGCTGCGGTTATTGCGCGCAGATGTGAGCAGTTTGCTACTGACAATAAGGCTCAATTAATTGAAAATCTCCGAGCGGAATTACGCTCGGAGATCACAGGGATTGAACCACAACAGTGGCTTCCACAGCCACAGGCTGCTTAAATTAAGCTTTTTCTCCCAACATGGGGCGAATACCGATAAGCGCAATTGCAGCCAAAACCACAACTACGGCTACTCCAGCGTAAAGGTACAAAGGCGACCAGCCGGCGTCGAGAAGCGCTCCGACGGTGATGGGCGCAAAGATTGCGCCGAAGCGGCCCACGCCGATTCCCCAGCCCACCCCGGAGGTACGCAGTGCGGAAGGATATGAGGCGGGCGTGACGGTATAAAGGCCTGCTACGCAGCCATTAATAAGCATGCCGACGAGCACTCCGCTGCCAAATGCCAAGGCTGGGATCGAGGTGGTGGTGATGAAAATGACCAATGTGATCGCAGACAGCACAGTGAAGACCATGAGCGTGTGGCGGGCGTTAAATTTGGTGGTGAGCGCGCCATAAATGAGTGAACCAAAGGTGCCACCGAGGGTAAGCATAAGACCGCCGATAATGCCTTGGTTTTGGCTCATGCCGGTCTCTACCAGCAGTTTTGGCGTCCAGGAATTGGCAAAATAGAAGCCAAACATGATGAAGAAGAAAGCAGCCCAGAGTTTAAGAGTGGTGGATCGATAAGGGCCGGTGAGGAGATCAACTAGGCGGGTGTTTGTGGAATTTTCTGCAGTGATAGCACCCAAGCCCACATTTTCATCTTTGCCTAGGCGACGCGCAATTTTTTGGGCCTTTTCCTCGGCACCGGCGGGGCGTTTAATGCGCAGGTAGTCCACGGATTCCGGAATGGTGAAAAGCACCAAAATCAGGCCGAGGACGGTGGCAGCTGCACCGGTGATAAATACCGAACGCCAACCCAAGGTCGGGATTAATTGCGCTGCTAAAAGGCCACCTAAAGTTGCCCCCAAACCATAACCAGCGGAGTAAATACTCACCGCCATGCCGCGGTTGCGGTTATTGGAATATTCGCTGGTAATCACGGTAACGGTGGCGAGGATTCCACCGATGCCAATGCCAGTAATTACACGCCACAGGCCCAATTGGGCAGCAGAACCAGCGGTGGCAGAAAGGGCCAAGCCAAAGAAGTTAATGGCTAGTGCCAAAATGAGGATCCGACGGCGCCCGAGGCGATCGGCAAGTGGACCTAAAGCCAAAGAACCAAGGGCCATGCCGATGAGGCCGGAACTTAACAATAGACCAAGCTGACTGCCACTTAATCCAAACTCTTCAGTGACTGGATTGGCGGTAAATGCTAGGGCCAGCACATCGTAGCCATCAAGTGCATTAAGAAATGTAGCTAAGGCGACGATGTACCACTGGTATTTACTCATGGCGGTGGTGTCAATTGCTTGTCTAATGTCCATGTGTGCCTTTCGGGGCTGTTGTAGTGGGATTTTCCGGGGGACGGTTTTAACATTTACCGCAGAGCCATGACAATCCGGAATTAATGGAGGGGTTTTATACACGGATTAATCGCTGGCTTAACAAGTGAGCTCTTGGCGGACATTCAGGGGTCTGCAAAGTGCTTTTTAAGCACTTTCTTAAAACTCTAGGGGGCTAAGTTCTGTATCTTCGGTAGCTTTATGCGCTGCACAAATGGCTTTTATGGCAGCGGATGGGCGGGGGGAGGGGGCTTCCAAAAATCAATTTTGCGGTTATGTTGGGGATCACACCTCTACGGTGCTCATAAAGCGCCCATGTTCATGATCTGGACTTGGACTCTTGCAGCAAAACAAGTGCAGCGATAGTCCTTACCCAGAGAAAAGGAGTTTTGCCAAGTGACAAACAATGCAGCAACATCCCTGAATCTGCCCGTTGAGCTGGCTACCCTCACAGATCAAGCGGTGGATAAAGTACGCGAGTGGCTGGAGTACAGCAAGCAAGAAAGTGTGCCCAACGCTGATGCACAAAGGCTTGCCACGGTGCTCCAGGACCCTAATGGCCTGGACTTTACCGTGGGGTTTGTGGACCGTGTGGTGCGTACTGAAGATACTGAAGCAGCAGCGCGCGCTTTACATGAACTGGGCAAAATTATGCCAACTACCATGTCATTTTTGGACCGCGCCCAGATTCAAGCCGGTTCTTTGCTTGGCCGCAAGCTGCCTAAGGTAGTTGTTCCAGCCGCGCGTGCGCGTATTCGCCAGATGGTAGACCACATGATTGTTGATGCTCGCGACAAGCCATTTGCCAAGGCTGTTTCTGAGATCCAATCCGATGGACACCGCCTTAATATCAACCTGCTGGGCGAAGCTGTGCTGGGCTCTAAAGAAGCCAAAAAGCACTTGGATGACACGGTGCGTTTGGTGCGCCGCTCTGATGTTGATTATGTGTCCATCAAGGTATCTTCGGTGGCTTCGCAGATTTCCATGTGGGGATTTGAAGATACCGTCAACTATGTGGTTGAGCAGCTCACGCCCCTTTATACAGAGGCTGCGCGCGCTCCCAAAGGTACTAAATTTATCAACCTGGACATGGAAGAATACCGCGATCTGCGCCTGACCATGGAGGTTTTTAAGCGTCTGCTTTCCCTAGAGGAAATCAAGGGCCTGGAGGCTGGCATTGTGCTGCAGGCCTATTTGCCGGATGCTTTGGGCGCTATTCAAGACTTGGCCGAGTTTGCCAAGCAGCGCGTTGCTGCAGGTGGTGCAGGAATCAAGGTTCGCCTGGTCAAGGGTGCAAACCTGGCCATGGAGCGAGTACATGCAGAGATTGCGGGCTGGCCACTTGCCACCGAGCCCACCAAACAGGCCACCGATGCCAACTACAAGCGTGTGCTTTATTGGACCATGCGCCAGGAAAACATGGAAGGCCTGCGCCTGGGCGTTGCTGGCCACAACCTTTTTGATATTGCTTTTGCGCATTTGCTCTCTGTTGAGCGTGGCGTGGCCGATCGCGTGGAATTTGAAATGCTGCACGGCATGGCTACCGATCAGGCTCGTGCCTTGAGCAATGATGTCGGTGACCTGCTGCTTTATGTTCCTGCCGTGCGCCCTGCGGAATTTGACGTGGCGATTTCCTATCTGGTGCGTCGCCTCGAGGAAAATGCCGCCAGCGAAAACTTCATGTCCGCCATCTTTGACCTCGACAGCAATAACGCCGCGTTCGCCCGCGAGGAGGCCCGTTTCCGCGCCTCAGTAGCTGAGCTAGCTACACTTCTCGACGCACCCCTCCCGGGCACCAACCACACCCAAAACCGTGCTGCCGAGGAACTGCTCGAAAATTCCTCGAGTGAAATTGCACCGTTTAAAAATGAGCCAGATACCAACCCTGCACTGATTCAAAACCAAGAATGGGCAACAAATGCCCTTAATCGCTCCGCTGAACCGGGTTGGCTAGAAGCCCAAACCGCACCTGCTTCCTTGGCTGATTCTGAAGTTGATGCGCTGGTTTCAGGTGTGCATGCTGCAGCGGCGCAGTGGGCGCAAGTCCCAGCAGCCGAACGTGCCCGAATCCTATATCGCACTGCCGATATCCTCAGTGCGCGCCGCGGGCACTTGGTCTCTATTGCAGCTGCTGAAGTGGGCAAAGCAGTAGAACAAAGCGATCCTGAAATTTCTGAAGCCATTGACTTCGCGCGCTACTACGCACATTTGGCACTTAAACTTGAGGATGTAGATAACGCTGCATTTGAGCCGGACCGCGTTGTAGTTGTCACCCCACCGTGGAATTTCCCCATTGCAATTCCTGCTGGCTCCACCTTTGCCGCCCTGGCAGCAGGCGCTGGAGTAATTCACAAACCGTCCAAGCCCAGCCAGCATTGTTCAGCAGCGGTGGTGGAAGCACTATGGGATGCCGGAGTTCCCCGCGAGGTGTTGCACTGTGTGTATCCCGCAACAAGGGATGCAGGTAAATCATTGATTAGTCATCCTGATGTTGATCGCGTAATTCTTACCGGTTCTTCAGAGACCGCTGCCATGTTCTCATCTTGGCGCCCAGAGCTTGATATCAACGCCGAAACCTCCGGCAAGAATGCCATTGTGATTACGCCTTCGGCTGACCGTGATCTTGCAGTTGCAGATCTAGTGAAGTCCGCCTTTGGTCATGCTGGTCAGAAGTGCTCCGCTGCTTCCTTGGGCATTTTGGTGGGCAGTGTATATAACTCGGAACGTTTCCGCAGGCAGTTGGTGGATGCGGCATCTTCACTCATTGTGGATTGGCCTACCAACCCCGCAGCCACCGTTGGTCCCTTGACCGAGCTCCCCAGCGAAAAGCTCAAGGCTGCGCTGACTACTCTGGAAGCAGGGGAGAGCTGGCTGCTTAAACCTCGCCAGCTTGATGACACTGGCAGGCTGTGGTCACCAGGCATCAAAGAAGGTGTAAAACCTGGAAGCTTCTTCCATCTCACTGAGGTCTTTGGACCAGTTCTGGGCTTGATGCACGCTGCAGATTTGGAAGAAGCGATCGCCCTGCAAAATGGCAATGAGTATGGTCTTACCGGCGGTTTACAATCACTTGATGTTGCCGAAATTAAGACCTGGTTGGAGCAAGTTGATGTAGGGAATGCCTATGTTAACCGCGGAATAACCGGTGCCATTGTGCAAAGGCAATCCTTTGGTGGCTGGAAGAAGTCCTCGGTGGGATTGGGCTCTAAAGCAGGTGGTCCCAATTATGTGATGCTTATGGGATCCTGGCGTGATAATCCAGCACTTGATGCGCCACATCAATCGCATCCGCTATTTAGCCGCCTAAACCTGCCTGCGGAAGATATTGAATGGTTGGAAAAGGCCAATGCCAGCGATGAAGCCGCGTGGGCTCAAGAATTTGGTACGCCACGAGATCCTTCTGGACTCACCGCCGAAGCCAATATTTTCCGCTATCGCCCAGCAACTGTGGTGCTACGTATTGGTGATGATGCCACAGCGCGTGACGTAGTCCGCGCCCTTTTAGCTGCGCGCCGGGCTAAGGCTGAACTGCAGGTGCTGCATAGTCCAGGAATTTCTGAGGCTGTCCGGGAAGTGTTGTCCAAGGTACAAACCCCTGTAGAAACCGTGGATGAAGCGGTATTTATCAGCAAGCTATTGCGTGGGGACTATGACGACGGCGCCGCCGTGCGCATTCGTTTTATTGGTTCAATAAGTCCAATGCTGCGTGAACGTTTGTCGGTTCGTCCAGAAATTGCACTTCTTGACGAGCCAGTCACTTCCTCCGGCCGGGTGGAATTACGCTATTGGCTTAAAGAACAAGCAGTGTCAATGTCTTTGCACCGCTTTGGCAATCCAGTTGCTGCTTTCCATGAGCTTGCAGCTGAATTAAAAAGGTAATTTGAACCCCCTTGGGTAGTTTCTCCCTTTCACCTGGGTATTAGTGCTTGATGTGCCCAGGTGTGGGGGTAAAAATTCCCATAACGTTCCGGTTACGATTTTACTGAAGCATGTTTTCTTCACCTTCGAACTTTTAGTCTGACTTCATCGCCGGGACATCGAACCGAGATGCCCCGCACGATCGGAAGGTCCGGGATATGAGCTCGAACACCGCGTTAAAACAACCCCAAGGGGACAATCTTGCTGCGCCCAGCAGCACTTTAGGAAAATGGAGCGATAAGTTCCTCAACGGTGTGGAAAAGCTTGGAAATAAGCTGCCCACGCCGTTTTCACTTTTTCTTATTCTTTTCCTTATAACAGCCCTTGTCTCATCCATCATGGCGTGGATGAACGTCTCGGTGATTGTGCCAGGATCTGAAGAAGAGCTCTTTGTTAAGGGACTATTCACTGCCGAAGGTTTGGTCTGGTTAACTACCAATTTGGGAGCCAATTACATTGGATTCCCACCATTGGTTACGGTCCTTCCCATATTGCTGGCTGTGGGTATCGCTGAACGCTCTGGCATGCTTTCAGCACTTATCCGCAAGCTTTTTGGATCTGCCAAGAAATTTGTTTTGCCCTATGCAGTTGGTGTGATTGGCGTGACGGCTTCAGTCATGGCCGATGCTGCCTTTGTGGTGGTACCACCACTTGCTGCCATGGTGTTTAAAGCTGCAGGTAGACATCCAGTCGCTGGTTTGCTCGGAGGTTTTGCTGCGGTTGGCGCTGGTTATTCCACCGCTTTGGTACCCACCAGTTTGGACGCACTTTTTGCGGGCATTACCAATGCTGTGATGCAAACCCTGCCAGGTATTGAAACCACCGAAGTAAACCCGGTTTCCAACTATTACTTCAACATTGCATCTTCTATTGTGCTGGGTGTGTTGTGTGGTTTTATCATCGATAAGGTGCTGGAACCGCGTATGTGGAAGCAAAAAGTAACCACTGAATATGCCGTTACTGAGGATTCAACCCCAGCAACAGAAGAAATCTCTGCAACCTTGTCTCCGCAAGAAAACCGCGCTTTGGCAGTTTCTTTGTGGGCAACATTGTTTGCCGCCATCATTGTTTTAATTGTGGTGCTTATTCCGAACTCTCCATGGCGTAATGAAGAAGGTGCATTCTTACCTAAATCTCCACTGCTTAGCTCGGTGGTTTTTATTGTCTGCCTATTCTTCGTGGTCATGGGCGTGGCTTATGGCAAGGTGCTCGGCAACATTAAGAAGATGGATGATGTTGTGGAGATGATGGGTGATTCCATCAAGGACATGATCGGATTTTTGGTCTTGGCCTTCATCCTCGGCCAATTTGTTGCCTTGTTTAACTGGACTGGCATTGGAACCTGGACTGCAGTTCAAGGTGCAGCCGGTTTGGAAGCCATCGGCCTGACGGGATTCCCAGCAATTTTGGCCTTTATTATTTTGGCCTCCTGTTTGAACCTGCTCATTATTTCTGGCTCTGCCATGTGGACATTGATGGCAGCAGTCTTTGTGCCGATGTTTGCTTTGCTTGGTTATGAACCTTCCTTTATTCAGGCTGCTTTCCGTGTTGGTGACTCGGCAACCCAGGTGATCACCCCACTTAATCCTTATATGATCGTCATCCTTGGATTGTTGAAGAGATATGAACCCGAAGCCGGTTTGGGTACCTTGATGTCTCGTTTGATTCCTTTTGTGATCCCATTCTGGCTAGCATGGGCAATACTCTTAGCTATTTGGTTCTATGCAGACTTGCCACTTGGACCAGGTTCGGGAATTTTCCTCTAAGCATTAAAGGAAGCAATGACTCAGAATAATTTAGAACCATCCACGGTCTACCTGGACTATATGCAAGAAGGTATAGCCCAGCGCAAAAAAGAAGCTGAACAAAATGCAAGCACAGCTCAAGAATATGCCCCGGATTATCCAGGCCAGCAGGTGTTGTGGCGTCAGCTTCAAGAAGCAGGGGAGGCGCTTTATCCACAACTCGAAAAGCTAGCCTTTGACCTGCATGATCATCCTGAAGAAGCGTTTGAGGAGGTTTATGCAGCGAAGGAAATCGCCCAGCTTTTAAGCTCTTTTGGCTTTGACGTGACGGTGGGTGCCTATGGAGTAACAACTGCCCTCGAAGCATCCTTTGAAACCCGCGGGTTTGATCCCAAACTGCATCCCACAATCGCCATTTTGGCGGAATACGATGCTTTGCCAGAGATCGGCCATGCCTGTGGGCACAATATAATTGCAGCCTCCGGGGTGGGTGCCTTCCTGGCAGCCACCAACATGCTGAAGTCCGTGCACGCTCGGGGCGTCGACAAGCTTTTTTTTGAAGGGCGTTTGGTGTTTTTGGGAACGCCAGCTGAAGAGGGCCATTCCGGCAAGGAATATATGATTCAGGGCGGTGCATTTGATGATATTGATGCCGCCATTATGATTCACCCCTTTGGTTTTGATTTGGCAGAGCATAGTTGGGTGGGTCGGCGTACCATGACGGCCACGTTCCATGGAGTCTCTGCGCATGCATCGGCGCAGCCATTTATGGGCAGGAATGCTCTCGACGCTGCGAGTTTGGCCTATCAGGGTTTGGGTGTGTTGCGTCAGCAAATGCCACCAAGTGATCGCTTGCACGCGATTATTACTGAGGGTGGAAATCGCCCCAGTGTTATCCCAGATAACGCCAGCATGGCCATTTATGTGCGTTCCTTGCTGCCGGAAGCTTTGGTGGATTTATCGCGCCGGGTTGATGATGTGCTTGATGGTGCGGCATTGATGGCCGGGGTTACTGTGGAAAAACAGTGGGATATTCATCCGGCAAGTTTGCCGGTGCGCAATAACCATTCTTTGGCAGCGCGGTGGGCCAAGAGCCAGAATCTGCGTGGTCGTACCGCGCTCAAAGAAGGTATTTTGCCAGATACTTTGGCAGCGTCTACGGACTTTGGCAATGTGTCTCATCTTGTTCCAGGCATCCATCCCATGGTGAAGATCGCGCCGGAAAATGTGGCTCTACATACCAAGGAATTTGCGGAATATGCGCGGACCGAAGCTGCCATTGATGCGGCGGTGGATTCTGCCATTGGTTTGGCTCAGGTTGCAATTGATGCCCTGGCTGATCCGAGTTTGTTGGCTGCTGCGCGGGCAGATTTTGCAGCAGCAGGTGGTGTGCTCAAGGTTGCTGACTACCTGGGTTAGTGGTTTTTGAATACAACGCCAGACAGCGGAATATCCAAACTTTTGGTATATTTCGCTGTCTTCCGCTGTTTTTGTGTGAAATCTCTTGAAATGTCGCTTTGTGGAGAAGCGGTCTATCCTTAAAGCAAAATAAAAGCATCAAAGGTGGAGAAAAAAATCGTGGCAGCGCAAGCAGATGAGAGAAGTAAATTCGCGCGCTTTGTTTTCCCTGATGGCCAAGAACCCGATCCCCGTTTTACCTTGGCAAATGAGCGTACGTTCTTAGCTTGGACCAGAACCTCACTGGCATTTTTGGCCGGTGGCATTGCCTTTGAAGCTTTTCAAATTTCAGGCTTGCCGGATTCGGTACATACTGCCATTGCAGTTTTTATTATCGCGGTGGGCATGATTATCGCTGCTGGTGCAGCAGTGCGCTGGGTGAATGTGGAAAGAGCTATGCGTAATCGGAGGCCACTGCCAGTACCTGCGATTATTCCGGTACTTTCCTTAGCCGCATTGTTGGCATCTCTTGCTGTAATGGTGTTGATCATTGTTCACTAGCAGGGCCTGGGATCGGCCACAGCGCAGAATTCACGATGATCCAGGATTGCAGCCAGAGCGCACTATTTTGGCATGGAATCGCACTACGGTTTCTATGGCGGTGTGCTCTGCTATCTTGTTGCGCTGGCTGAGTTTTTATGGGCCGATTGTGTTTATTCCTGTTGCCATTTTAGTTCTCTTGGCAGTGTTTATTTTGGTTACCCAGCGTTTGCGTTATCGCCGTCAAGCGCAAGGAGTTGCGCATGAAGAGATGCCTGCAAATATAATCGGGGTGGTCTCCTTGACTTCCACGATGTTGCTCTTGGGTATTTGCGGCATAGTTTTTGTGCTTTCCAGCTAAGAATAAATTTCAACTCAATAACAAATTCGTTGCTTCTTCATAACATTTGTTATGAGGGGTTTCTTTATTGCGATAGAGCTGCAACCATGTGCTTTAGCGCCTTAAGGAAGAGCTTTTAAAAGTCACTTAAGGCAGAGAAACTTCTGATTGGTGTCGCGATTCTTGCTAGCGGTTCGATGAGCTTGGCCCATTGTCCTTCAGTCAGAGGAAAACCTCTCAGCGGATTTGTCATGGAATTTACGCTGAGAGGTTTTCAACGTTTTAGCTGTGCTTTTTTCTAAGAGCTAATGCACAATCCACATGAGGTGGCTATCCTGGCGCCCATGAGAATTGAAATTGCCAGCGTTTTGTTGATGACCAAGCTAAAGCCCTCGATTTTTATACCTCTAAGCTGGGCTTTGAAAAGAAGCACGATGTGGAAACTGGCGATTATCGCTGGTTGACCGTCGTTTCCCCCCGAAAACCCTGAGGGTGTACAGCTGCTGCTCGAGCCCAACCAGCACCCAGCGGCCTCCAGCTACCAGGCCGGAATCAAGCAAGATGGCATTCCAGCCACCCAGTTCTATGTTGATGATGTGCAAGCCGAGTTTGAGCGACTCAAGGCCCTCGGCGTGGAATTCACCCTTGAGCCTATGGATGTGGGTCCCTCCGTCATCGCAATTTTTGACGACACCGTGGGCAACCTCATCCAGATTGTCACCCTTAAAAGCTAAAAAGCACGCTTTTCGACGAAAAACTGCAGCTTGATGCTAGTTCTCAAGCCAACCGACTAATGCCTCGAGTCGCTTAACAAGATGCGACCATGGTTGGTTGAGATCAAGGGTTTTCGCGCCTATACGATTTCCTTGGATGCTGACATCTAGATCAGGTAGTTGAGCTGCCTCGGTTCGAGCATAAAGCAATAGCCCGCTGACCGAACCATCTTGATTAACATCCTTATTTTTAACATAGGTCAGGATTTGGTAGAGGTGTGCCGAGCGAACTGTCGTTTTTCCCCAGTGACTAACTTGCATTGATTGACTGTAATATTTTGCATCGATAATGAGGGTGCGTGCCCCTTTACGAAGTGTGACATCGGTGTACATCGCAGGGAGTTGCTCGAATCCAAGAGAGTTGTCGCGATCAATATCCCAGGCCACTCGTGGGGCCTTGGGAGAGAGATCGGGGTGATGGAAAGAGTAATACTCCAGCAAAAAACGCTCGTATAACCGGCTCATTTGCTCATCTGAAATCCAGGAACTTAGTTTGGTATCACCCGACGTCTGGGTGGGCAAGAGACCTCGCACAATGAGTTCACATACTCCTAGGAGCAATCGATAAGAAGCGTTGGCACGGTGGTAGGTGAGCTTTTCCCAACGAATGGAGTGCGGTGCCACGAGTTTTACTGCATCCAAATACGGCAGCAGTCGTCGCAATGCATCTCTACGCGATGGAGCGACTTGGCCATTGCGAATAAACAGGACAATCACGGATTTTAGAGCTCGGTTATGAGGTGTATCCAGTTCATATTCATCAAAATCACACACCAATTTCCCTCTCAGGGGAGAGCGAGTGGCGATGGTGCGCGTTATATCAATGCGACCCCGCACTGTGGAGAGAGCATCGCTACGCTGCAAATAGTCATGATTGAGTCCACGCTTGACCTGCGCACCAACACCACGGATGAGGATTTCTGCGAAAAGATCATGCAGGTGCTCAAAAGATTCGGTGTCTACCCACGAGTTTTCTTTACTACTGATACTGCGAAAGGCATAGGCCAGCATGACATAAATATTGCGGATGGCTATGGGATTAGTGGTCATTGGAGCGCAGCTCGAAGTGTGAGAGCCCACTCCTCAGCTTTGGCTGGTTCATCAAACCAGTATTCATCAAGGAGTGGAATGAGCTCATCCTCGACAACAGAATTCAGCCAATCGTCATCGTCGGTTGCGGCTCCAGTGAGGTAACTATGGCCAATGGTGAAACCTCTTCCGAGAGCAGGATCATCAACAATAGCTTTGTTGAGCTCAATAATGCTCTTGACCAAGCAATCAAAAGCTGGATCCTCAATACTTTGTTGTCTAAGCAAGAAACCTTCGGATTCAAAGCCGGGTTCCATTTCGAAGAATCCGAAGCGACGGCGCAAAGCGTAGTCGAGCACTGCCAAGCTGCGGTCGGCAGTATTCATCATTCCGATGATATGGACATTTGCAGGGACCGAGAACTTTTCATTTTTATAAAGTAGCCGCAGGTCTTGGCCACGTTTATCGGCTTCGATGAGCATGAGTAATTCACCAAAGATCTTGGAAATATTGCCACGGTTAATCTCATCAATAATGAAAAAATAAGGGCGATTAGCATCATCGGCGCGTGCTTTTTCGCAAAAGCGGTAGAAGGGACCTTCAGCAAGGCTAAATCCGCCGGTCTCTGTCGGGCGGTAACCCATCATGAAATCCTCGTAGGAATAGCTCTGATGGAATTGCACCATCTGCACTCTGCTTGGATCCTTTTGTCCCATGATTGAATAGGCCAGGCGCTTTGCTGCAAAGGTCTTACCCACACCGGGAGGACCTGCGAGAATGACATTTTTCTTACGACGCAACAAAGAACGGAGGCGATCATAGCGTTCTTCTGGAAGATACACTTCCGAAAGAAATTCTTGCTTACCATAGCCAGGCAGCGGAGTAGTAATTTCAAGAATCTCAGGTTCTTCTTCACCTGCAAATAAAGATTCAAGCTTTTCGACGATACCTTGCTTAGAGGTGATATCAGTCAGGGTTTTTAGAGGTATAGTTTCGGGATAATCCCATGAACCATCATGAGTCCATTCAACTGAACGGACGTGATGATATTTCTCGTGTTCCGGTTCAAAACGGGCATCTGAGGTTACTTCTCCACGGCCAATAATGCTTTGGGTTCCGCGTTTCGCGTAAATTACATCTCCTACGGCAATCTCATTTTGGAATTGCCAAACGGCAAGTGAATCATTCCTTTTGGCAGTACCAGATTCTTCTACATCAAGTGCCTCTCGGACTTCTTCTTGGCTAGAGTATTTTGTCAGGTCACCTAGTCCGTCCCAACCAATCGCCATAATGTGCTTGGAATAGAATTCTTCCCACTTTGAGGCCTGTCGACCCGGGGCAAAGAGCCAATAGTGACGCGGCCGGGGCTCAGTTAATTCTTCTGCAGGGTTTTTGGGTGCGGTTTTATCCCACAATTCTTTTACTCCTGGTGACCAGAAATGGAACGGTCCCTTAATTTCGGAGGTGAGACTTGCACGAATTTTAAGCAGGTCTTGGTCAATAGCAGCAGGAGTTGTTCCTGAAGAACCACTGATACGGTGGGAAAGTTTATCGCGAATATCTTTCTTCATCAAGGCTGAGGAGATTAGTTCGAAGACAGCTGGGCGTGCGAGAGCTTGGAGAGCATTACGAATATCAGATCTATCTTCATCAACGGAAAGCACAACTTCTTGTAGTTTCCAAGGATTGCTTCGAGCTGCTTCCTGTTCAACATCTGAAAGGAGATTCCATTTTTGGATGAAGTTGGTCATCCAAATAATGTGCCTCCACATCCCGCCGTTGTAGCCCTGTCCAGGCTTAAATCCGGCGATTCCACTCGGACGGTCCATCCAGGTGGACATCGCTTTTGGAACTTCAATTTGAGAATCAAGGTGTTTGAGCACTAATTCAACATGTGACCGGCGAGTTTGGGGAAGTGCTGAATACAGTGGGTATTCACGCAAAAAGACAATCTCCGCAGCGAGCAGGACAACTTCGCGGGAGGCTCCTTCGAGTTGAATATCCAGCTTTTGCCATTGGTTTAGGCTTTTTCCTTCGAACGAATTATCGGCAATTCGTGCCTTTAGTTCCTCTGCGGCATCTGCTGTCCAGATAGTGACATCTGGATCAATGATTGATTTTCCATCACCCAACATATGGGTAAATATTTCACTGATGTCCTGGGCAAGTTTAAGGTCAGGTTCCGGGCGGGAAGCGTCAAGAGCAGCAGTATTGAGATCAGTGAGTTTGTCAGTCATTTCCTAATTATGCCTGAGTAGCATTACAGCTAAAGAAGGGGCCATAACCAAAAAGGTTATGGCCCAAACTGTTGCTAGGGGGGTGCGTCGAAAAGCGTCTTTCTAAACGGTGACACGCGCAAGCAGCGCGTCGAGGGTCGCTTCGGAACCACGCTCATGCAGGGACTCTAGGGTAGCGGCATAGGCGGTGGTGAACTGCTCGGAATCGACCAGGTCGCCGAAGATGTCGCGGTCGCGAATGAAGGCGAGGATATCTTCGCGGTTGTGGGATGCGTTGGTGTGCACGCGCTCGGCGAGGCGATCGACAATCTTGATTGGATTGCCCTGCTCATCGATACCTTCGGCATAACGCGCCCAGGAAGCAACAATCGCGGCAGAGAGCTCAACCTCGCCACCCTTGGCCAGGTTCTCGCGGACCACCGGGAGCAGCCACTTGGGGATACGGTCGGAGGACTCGGCGCACAGACGAGGCACGGTGTCCTTGACTGCGGCGTTGCCAAAACGAGCAATGAGCTGGTGCCTATAAGCATCTAAATCAACGCCGGGCAGCTCACGCAGGGTAGGAGTAGCCTCGCGCTCCATATACGCCAGCAAGAAATCGCGGAAGTGCTGATCGGCCATGACGTCGTGCACCATATGATGGCCTGCGAGGTGTCCGAAGTAGCAAAGTCCCTGGTGAGAGGCATTGAGGAGACGAAGCTTCATCAACTCATAAGGCTCAACATCGTCAACCACCTGGACGCCGGCTTCCTCATATGCAGGACGGCCAGCGGTGAAAGCATCCTCGAGCACCCACTGTGTGAAATCCTCAGAAACTACCGGCCAAGCATCGACATAACCGGTTTCCTTAACCTCAGCGCGGTCACCGTCGGTGGTCTCAGGAGTAATGCGGTCGACCATGGAGTTAGGGAAGCGGACTTTCTGTTGCATCCAATCGCCGAGCTCAGCGGAGATGGAATTGGCAAAAGCGTGGAAAAACTTCTCTGCCAGCTCACCATTTCCCTGGATATTATCGCAGCTCATGATGGTAAAAGGAGTGGTGCCAGCAGCGCGGCGAGCAATAAGTCCAGCGGTGATTAGCCCGAAGAAAGTCTGCAATCCTTCAGTGTTTCCGGTTTTAAGAGCCTCGCGGTCGGCGGCAATGCGGGGGTTGTTGTGGTCAAACTCGCCTGATGCTGGATCAATGTTGTATCCGCCCTCGGTCACAGTGAGGGAAACAACGCGAATGGCTGGATCCGCAAGAGTATCCACCGCAGCTTGGGGATTTTCTGGCGCAAAAACATAATCAATGATGGAGCCGATAATGCGCTGATCAAGCTCACCATTAGGTGCCTTAGTAGTCAGGGTATAAAGGTGATCTTGTCCTGCAAGTGCATCGCGCATGCGCACATCAGAAGGCATAACGCCCATTCCGACGATGCCCCAATCCAGTGCTTTCCCTCCATTCATTAGGCGATCGAGGTACATGGCTTGGTGTGCGCGGTGGAAACCACCAACACCAAAGTGCACGATACCTGGGGTGATTTGGGAACGATCATAGGAAGGGATTTTTGCTCCGGAAGTTGCTGCGATTTCTGCGAGATTAGTGGTGTTGAGCTGGAGTGGATGCTGTTGCTGGTTCATGGGGTGTCCTTTGGTTGAGGTTTTGGGTTTATTTCGCTGGGTCTTGCTGGGTCTTGCTGGGTTTTGGTGACATGGTGCTTGAGGTGGCCAGGGGTGAGGGGCGGGCAGGCGATTGAGATCCTCGAGAGCCTAGAAATCAGCGTGATAGCTGAGCCGAATGCAGAATCTCGCACAAATCGGGAAAATTTGTAAGTTTGTGCGGGATTTGGTCATTTTTGGGGATTGAAAAGTGACAGAATCTCGCACAAATCCCTGTTTTAGGGGGCTTTGTGGTGGATGTGCTGGGGGGCTAATGCTGAGTCCCTCAGCGCTCCCCAGCACTCCCGAGCTGCAAACTCTAGTGAGCCTTTACGGTCGCCAGATCTGAGATCTCAGCATTTTCATCAAGCGGTGGCAGTCCATCAAAGCCTGGCTGGGTGCCGCGCAGCTGCAAGGTCATCCAACCTGAGAGCAGGTAGAGCGCAATCATAACGAAGATGAGGCCGGTTGCTCCGATGAGTGGGTGTAGAACTGCAACCAGTAGCGGGCCAACTGCAACGGCGCCGCCAACTCCGAGGTTGTAGGTTGCCATTGCTGCACCTGGGTGCTTGGGATCAAGGGAAACCGCGATAGCAGAAAGCGGAACGAAGCCAGCTAGGGAGATACCGAAGAGAGCGCCGGCTGCGATGGTGATGCCGTAGACAACGCCATCGGAGAGCCCGGTTTTAACACCGAAGAATGGGATGAAGTACACCATTGCCAAGGTGACAGCGCCGCCGACGGATCCTGCCCAGAAAACGGTGCGGGCCCAGCCATGGCGATCGCCGAAGCGTCCGAAGAAAGGATTGAAAGGCAGGTTCACTGCATAGATAACAGTGGTGAGGATGAGGAACCAGCTCAGTTGCCATCCCAAGCTATCGGTGAAGAATGCTGGGAAGAACACTGCCATTGCGTAGGTAGGAATGGAGTTGATGGTGCGGATGTAGGTAACAAAACGAGCGCGACGATCAGTACGCAGCAGCTTGAAGCCCTGACCCAAGGTTTGCTTTACGTCTTCTGGGTTGGAAACAAGGGGGTGGCGGCCACGGCGTTCTTTAACGCCCAGTAGTGCAACGAGGGAACCAATGACAACCAGTACCAGGGAAACCCAGAGAGTTTCGTAGAAGCTGAGGTCAATGAATTGGATGGAGATGGTGGCAACCAATGCACCCAGGGTAGGAAGGCCTGCTGAGAAAGCTACATAGAACCAGCCCACGCCGGTGCCCAGGTTTTTGGGGTCTGCGGTAGCGGTAATCCAGACCAGGAAGCCGTAAGCAAAGAAGGGGTAGCCGAATCCGCGGAGTCCATAAGCCAGGAAGATGAGCCAGCTTTGTTCTGAGGTAAGCGCTACTGCCAGGAAGACTAGTTCGAAGCAGATCCAGATGGTTGCGCCGAGGATCATGACGCGGCGTGGGCCCCAGAGATCGGAAAGGGCTGCGGCAAAGAAAGCTGCAATGGCAACGGCAACGCCATAAATAGTTACCAGGGTGCCTACTGAGGAAACTGTAAAGCCGTGTTCAGAGCTGAGGAATGGTTCGAGGATGTTGGTTTCAACACCGTCGCCGATCATGAAGATTGCGAGTCCGATGAATCCGAAGATGAGGGCACGAGGAATGCCGAGACGATCGAGCAGAGCCGGCTTAGCTGCTGGCGAGTGCTGTACTGACATTGGTCCACCTTTGTGAGAAGTGTTGAATCCGGCGTTAGATTGATGTTAAAAACAATCCAATTGAGTGCTTTTAACAGTGTTGAATCCGGGAATTTGAGAGTTTAGTGGTTTGGATCACGTTAACCTAACACTAATTTAACGCCATTATGTTAGGAAAAAGCAAGACCTAACATAAAAATGTTAAAAACCCCTGGTCTTAACAACATGAGCGTGGTAGTTTTTTCACATGGCCCAAGTAATCCCCGCCACCTCACAGGAGCGCAGACGAGAACGCATCGTCGCTTATATCACCCGCCATGGCTCCGCGCGGGTAGAGCAGTTGGCAGAGCATTTTGATGTCAGTGCAATGACAATTCACCGTGACCTGGAGGCATTAGCCACCGAAAATATGGTGGAAAGAATCCGCGGAGGCGCTCGCTCGGTATCGCCGTCCATGAGTGAATTGGCGGTGGGGCAGCGCCGACATTTGCATCGCAACACCAAAGAGGCACTTTGTGCGGCCGCTGCTCGTTTAATTCCAGAAGGTGCGGTGGTGGCGATTGATGATTCCACCACCTTAGAAGCCCTGGTAGAGCAGCTGCCACAGCGTTCTCCTTCAGCATTGATCACCCATTCTTTAAAGGCGATGAGTGAGCACCGCAATCGCGCCGGGATGATCGATATTCGCCTCATTGCCTGCGCGGGTCTTTACTTTGCAGAAACTGATTCCTTTTTGGGACGCTCCACAGCAGCCCAGCTGGCTGAACTTTCTGCTGATATTTCTTTTGTGTCCACCACGGCTTTGCGCGCTACGGGTAATTCCGCAGCGCTTTTCCATCCTGATATGGAGGCTGCCGACACCAAGCGTACTGTGATAGGCATCGGTGCAGTGAAAGTTTTGGTGTTAGATTCCAGTAAATTTGGGTCGCCTGGCGTGTTTAAAGTGGCTCCCATTGATAAATTTGATCACATTATTATCGATCAACAATGCAGCCGCGAGCAGCGCGAATTGCTCAATCATTCCCGCGCCCAGATCCATGTTGTTGATATCAACGGTGAGGAAATCACCTCCACCTACACTCAAGAAGAGGAAATTTAATGGCACTGGTGCTGGGAATCGATAGCTCGACCCAATCTTGCAAAGCATTGCTTGTCGACGCCGCGACCGGTCAGATTATTGACGAAGGGCGCGCGAGTCACCCCGGTGGCACCGAGGTAGACCCCCAGGCTTGGATCGATGCATTAGAAACTGCTACCGCAGGGCTTCTGGAACGCGCCGATGCGGTATCGATTGCCGGCCAACAACATGGCATGGTGGCAGTGGACGCAGCAGGTGAGGTGGTCCGCCCTGCATTGTTGTGGAATGACACCCGTTCCGCCCAAGCAGCGCGCGATCTTAATGCCGAGCTAGGGGGAGAATCAGCAGCTGTTGATGCCACCGGCAGTGTGTATTTGGCTTCTATCACGGCCACCAAAATGCGCTGGATGCGCGATAATGAACCAGAAAATGCAGCGCGTACCCATGCGGTAATGCTGCCTCATGATTACCTCACATGGCATCTTTTGGGTCGCACTCGCATGGTTAGTGATCATGGTGATGCTTCTGGCACCGGGTATTACAGCACCCGGGATCGCGCTTGGCGCCCGGAGCTAGCAGCGCTGGCCTTGGGCCATGAGGTGGAACTTCCAGAGCTTCTTGCCGCCAATGGAATTGCGGGGCGCACCGCCGAAGGAGTCATCGTTGCTGCAGGTACTGGCGATAATGCGGCAGCTGCACTGGGGCTGAATCTGGCTGCCGGTGATGTCAGCGTTTCTATCGGCACCTCAGGTGTAGCTGCGGCGAGTGTCAAAAATAGTGTGCATGATCCTTCTGGATTGGTCACTGGTTTTGCCGATGCAACTGGTGCCTATTTGCCGCTTTCTTGCACCTTAAATGGGGCGCGCGTATTGGAATTTGGGCGCCGAATTTTAGGTGTGGAATGGGATGAATTTGATGCGCTGGCATTGGCGGCGCAGCCTGGTTCCAGTGGCGTTACCCTGCAGCCGTATTTGGATGGTGAGCGCACCCCGAATCGTCCAGAAGCGCGGGGCGTGATTGCAGGACTGACGAGCTCGACAACTCGCGAAGAGTTCGCACGCGCTACCGTCGAAGGTTTGTTGTGCTCTATGGACGATGCGGTCACCGCGTTGGTTGAGGCAACTGGTGTTCCTGCCCAACGCATCTTGCTCATTGGTGGTGGTGCACGCTCTGCTGCGGTGCGCGAAATCGCGCCGGAGATCTTTGGCGTGGACGTTGTTGTTCCAGAACCTGCGGAATATGTTGCTTTGGGAGCCGCCCGCCAGGCAGCGTGGGCGCTGTCCGGCGCTGCCCAACCGCCGCAGTGGGACACCGCAGGTTCTGCTTCTCGACGAACCCCCAAAAACGTTGATGTGGCGCAGCGATACGCGACCCTGCGGGAAGCTACTGCTGGTTGGTGATCTCGATATTATCGATCAACCGTACCGGTCCCACATAAATTGCGGCCACCGCCAAAGCAGGCTGTGAGAGATCGTTAAGAGGTTCTAAAGTGGTTGGATCAACTACTTCCAGATGATCCAGCTTAACTCCCGCAGCCTGTGCAAGTTCAGCCCGAGCATCGGCAATGTCGATTGTTCGGGCTTTAAGCTTGTTCAATACATGAGACAAGACCAGCGCATTTTTGCGTTCCTCGGGGGAGAGGCGTTGATTTCTGCTTGATTCTGCCAATCCATCAGTGCCACGAATAATCGGCACCGCACGGATTTCAACAGGAATATCCAAATCTGCCACCAGCCTGCGGATAACAGCTACTTGTTGGGCATCCTTTTGGCCAAAATACGCGCGATCAGGGCGCACCAAATTAAAGAGTTTGCTCACTACCGTAGCCACGCCATCAAAGTGACCTGGACGGCTGGCACCCTCGAGTTTTTCACCCATTACTCCAGTTCTGACCCACACCAGCGGAATGCCAGTGGGATACATTTCGGAAACGCTAGGTGCAAAGACAATGTCCACCCCGCATTCTTCCAAGAGCTTGAGATCAGCGTCGAGATCACGGGGATAATTACGGTAATCATCGCAATCACCCAGCGCTTCAAATTGCAAAGGATTGACAAAAATGCTGGCTACCAGCAGCTCATTTTCTTGGCGAGCCAATTTCATTAAGGAGGCATGACCGCTGTGTAGTGCTCCCATGGTTGGGACCAGTCCGATGGAGAGATCGCGGGGGATCGCGTCGAAAAGCTCTTTTTTGGTGGTTATTAAGCGCATTTAAAAAGATTCCTGCTCGGCGGGGAAGGAACCGGCGTGGACGTCGGCAATGTAATTTTGGGCGGCGGTGTGAAGATCGGCGCCGAGGTTGGCGTATTCGCGGACGAAGCGTGGCTTTTTGCCGGTGTTGAGGCCGAAGGCGTCCTGCCACACTAAAACCTGGCCGTCAGTGCCATTACCTGCACCGATGCCGATGGTGATAATGCTTAAGTCCTGGGTGACTTCGGTGGCGGCCAGTGCTGGCACCATTTCCAAAACCACAGCGAAGGCACCTGCTTGTTGCACTGCGCGGGCATCGGCGATGAGTTTGCCGGCGCTGGCACCACGGCCCTGTACAACATGGCCACCGAGGGCGTGTTCAGACTGTGGGGTATAGCCAATATGGCCAACGACTGGGATGCCGGCGTCGACGATGCGTCGAATAGTTCCGGCGATCTCTACGCCACCTTCAATCTTGACCGCAGCAGCACCGGTCTCGCGCATAATCCGAATTGCAGATTCTACTGCTTGATTAGGGCTTATCTCATAAGTGCCGAAGGGGAGATCAACAACTACCATCGCGCGTTTGGCGGAAACCGCAACTGCCTTGGCGAGCACAATCATCTCATCCAAGGTGATGGACAATGTGGTTTCTCGTCCCAACACCACATTGGCGGCGGAATCGCCAACCAACAACATATCCACTCCAGCTGCATCAAAGATCCGTGCAGAAAGAGCATCGTAGCTGGTCAAAGCGGTAATCTTGGTACCATTCGCCTTTGCTTCATGAAAGTGGCGGGTACGAATTTTTGGTGCATCAATGCCTGGCATGCGCATGAGTATAGATGTGATGGGCAGCTCAACATAAATCTAAACAGGCCTGGGCCACTGTTGATCGGTTAAGCAATCTGCTATATCGCTTCTAATTGTCAAAAATCCCATTTTTTATCATTAAGGCTTCGACTTAGAGCTTTAAAATCTGCAAAATTACATTTTTGGATATCCACGTTTGCCACTCACTGTGGGATCTCGGGGAATCCAGAATCTTAAAGGCGCTTCGGCATTTTTACTGATTCCGATGCGTGGCCCGCAGACCCATTCCGGTTCCTGGGATCTTTCCTTAATAAAAAATGACGGACCAAAAACTGAGGCATGGTTGTCACTGATATCTAAGCCCAATGTCTGACCCAAATTTCCAGGTCCTTGTGCCAGACGCGCAAAAGGGATGTGGGAACCACGCCGAGACTGCGCGGTAGCTAAGCCATCAACAACCTCACCTGCTCTTAACAGCACCCCTTGGCCAATTCCTGCAGGTCCACACACAATATTTCCGGCACGGTGGATTCCATAGGAGATATAGACATACATGTGTCCACCCGGCCCAAACATAGCTGCATTGCGGGGAGTTTGACCGCGAAAGGTATGGGCAGCGGCATCTTCCGCGCCCAAATAAGCCTCTACCTCGGTTAGTCGCACACTGACTCCAGCGTGGCTTAAAGTGCATCCCAAAAGTTGCGGGGCAACAATATCTGCTGCTTGGAGGAAGTCTATAGGCATGGGTTAATTCTAGGCGGGTTCGGAAATGGGGATTCTAGAAGGCGCGGGCAGTCAAGAAAAGCGAATGTTCCAGGGTGGAAGGAATTCAGCGTTATTCCTTGCTGCCATTTAGTCGGTCGCCTTAGGCTAAAGCCTTCATAAATTAATTAGCCATCTTGAACAGACTCGGAGACACCCATGACGCTTTCAGTTGCTTCGGTAATTAGCTCACGTCGCGCGACCCGAAAATATACCGATGACATTCCAAGTGAAGAGTTAATTGATCGGATTGTGGAGCTTGCCCTGGAAGCCCCCTCGGCATTTAACGTGCAGCAACGTGATCTTGTGGTGGTAACTGATCCTGAAATTAAGCAAGCACTTTTTGCAGCCTCGCACCAAAAGCAATTCTTGGCAGCACCGGTAGTTTTTATTACGGTTGCTCGTATAGAAAATGAACCATCAGATTTGGCAGAGCTCTTAGGGGATGAAAGAGCCTCACGAGTTCAAGGATTTTTGCAGCACCGCTCGCCAGAAGTTGCCCGCGAAGCTGCCATTAAAGATGCAGCGTTATTGGCTGGATTTTTACTTATTGCAGCTCAAGCTGAGGGTTTAGCTACCAGTCCAACCACCGGCTGGAATGAGGAAAAAGTAAAAGCAGCAATTGGAATTGGTGGCCGCGAAGATCGCGCAATCGCCTTGGTTATCGCAGCGGGTTTCCCAGCAGAGCATCCTGAACACCCCGGTCGTGCTGCATCGCGACGCATCAACAATAGTTACGCTTTATAAGATTCCTCAGAGATAAGCGCAGCTTCCAGCTGGGCTCTAATAAAACGTCGCGCAGCACGGGCATCGGTGCTTAAAGTCCCAAGGTTGAGGAAAGCATGGAGTTGTCCCATGAACTCAGCAAGGGTGACCGAGTTTCCTGCACCCAGTAGAGCCTGGGCATATGCGCGCCCCTCATGGGCCAACACATCGCATTCAGCCAGCACAAAAGTCGCCGGAGCTAGACCGCTAAGATCTGAAGCAAAAGCTGGGGAGAGACGCGGATCAGCAAGGTCATGAGTGCCTGCATACTGATCTATATAGCGCTGCATCGCTGCCGCAGTGAGGTAGTAGCCCTCTCCAAATTTTTGGTAACTGGGGGAGTTGGTATCGGTAAGATTGCTAACCGGATAAACCAAAACTTGATGGGCAAATGTGGGGCTGTGGCTTTTTAATTGTTGTGCCATTACTGCAGCTAAATTGCCACCAGCACTATCACCAGCAACGGCTACGCGAGTGGGATCAAGTGCCAGGTCTGTTTCTCCGCTCAACACCGTTCGACATACTGCAAGAGAATCCTCAAAAGCTGCCGGAAAAGGATGTTCTGGTGCCAACCGATAATCCACGCTGATCGCAATAATATCGAGGTCGCTTACTAAAGAGCGCACCAAGCCATCAATCATTGCTGGGTTTCCACCACTCCAGCCTCCCCCATGGAAGTAAATAAGAGCAGGTAATAGCTCATTTTCCGGGAGGGTGCGCGGACTATAAATCCGCACTGGCACGCCGGCAATTAATTGATCCTTGGCCAAATGAGATTGCTCAGCTGCGGGCTGGGGAATGTCTTTGCCAAAGGTTAATTCTTCCTGTGGGCTGAGGGCAGGCAGGCTATCAAGGTAGAACTGTGCTTCGGGATGCAGGAACATCTTGTGATCCTAGCTAGGTTAGGCCATAAAAAGGCAGAGCTTAGGCCCAAAAAGTGGGCAGTCTGTAAGCATGACGCGGTGTTTTAAGAAGGGGTGTAGTGCGGGGCGAAAAATTCCAGGCAGGATCGCAGTTGAGCACCTAGGCTAGAAAATAATCTTGCAGCGAGGCAAGCGTTTACGGTGAGGAGTCTTAGCTATGACTAAACCCAATACTTATCTTTTTGATTTTTATGGAGTTTTGTTAAAACAAGATGCCCCCGGGCAGCTCAAGCGTGTTTTTCGAGCAGTCGGCGAGCCGGAAAAAGAAACCAAATTACAAGAAATCTACGAGGAACTCCGCCCCGATCTTGATGCGGGCAGAGTGAGCGAAATCAATTATTGGAATCAGATTAAACTCCGCGCACAGCTGGAATTTCTTGATCCGCAGGAGGCAATTTCCGCCGATTATGCAGGCCTGGAAGAAGCCGATCCAGAAATGGTGAACTTTGCCTTGAGCCTAAAGCAGGCGGGGCACCACATCGGAGTTTTATCCAATATCCCCAAAGGTTTGGCGCAGATCGTCAAACACCACAATCAGTCCTGGCTGGATCAGCTTGATGCGCTTGTGTTCTCCTGCGATATTGGTGCTGCAAAACCTGAACTTCCTGCCTTCCACGCAGCTCAAGAAGCCCTAGGTGTGCCCGCTTCGGAGATTGTTTTTATTGATGATCGGCTAGAAAATGTGGAAGCTGCCCGCGAGGCAGGCATGCAGGCCTTCGTTTTTACCTCACTAGCACAACTTAAAAAGGACCTTGAGCATGAATAACGGCCCCCTGATCTTGCCTTTTAATGGCAAAACTCCGCGGATTCACCACAGTGCTTGGATTGCGCCAACCGCCACCATTATTGGCGATGTGGAAATCGGCCCCGACGCCTCCATCTTTTATGGTGTGGTGCTGCGTGGCGACGTTAATAAAATCAGCATCGGCGCGCGCAGCAATGTGCAAGATAATTGTGTGCTCCACGTCGACGCCACCGCGCCATGCACCCTCGGCGATGATGTCACCGTCGGTCACTTGGCGCTGGTCCACGGCGCAACCGTGGAAAATGGCAGCCTCATCGGCATGAAATCAGCCATCCTCTCCGGCGCCACCATCGGCGCGGGATCGCTCATCGCCGCCGGGGCAGTAGTGCTAGAGGGACAAGAAATCCCGGCGCAAAGCTTAGCGGCCGGGGTGCCGGCCAAAGTCCGCAGGACGCTTGACGACGAACAGAGCCAGGCATTTATTCCACACGCTGGAAGGTATGTAGAAATTTCCAAAGCTCAGGCCCCAATTTCTGAGGCACTGAGCTTGGATGAGGTGCGCTTTAGCTAGTCTTTGGGACCAAAGACAAAGGCTCGTTAAGCAAACGATCCAAAGCTACTGCACGAGCAGCGGCACGGGTATTTTCGCGGTGAGTTGGGATAAGACGCAATTCGATTTCAGCGTCATATTCCTTCTTCAGCTGTGCTGCAAAAACTGAGCGACCTTTTTGATCCTCAGAAAATGCAGAACCAGCAAGTACCAGAGTGGCAGGTTTTCTTTGCTGAGCTGCAGCCGCCGCAGCATGAGCCAAAAGCGTGGCTCTGTCGTCGAGAAGCTTTCGCGCTTTATCGTTGGTGGCCGCAATCTTGACCAGTTCGCCGAGACTCTCGGCGAAAATGCCCTGATCAGACACGCGGCTGAGGAAGCCCTGGGTGCTTAGCGCAGCCTCGGGGCTCATGCCGAGGGTATCCAAATCGGATCCTCCGGTGGTCTCCAAAGGGCCCAAAACCTGCACCCCAAGATCGTCGCTATATGCAGCACCGACCGAGTCATCAGCATAGAAAGTCAAGGTGACCGGGGTGGGCTGATCTGGGTGAGGCAAAGGAGCGGCCTGCAGTTCAGAAGCTGCGATCGCGGGAATTGCCGAGGCAACGGTGGCAGGCACACTGAACTGGTAGTTGAGGCGTCCTGCAATATCAACGCCATCCCAACCGAGGTTGCTAGCAGTGACTACGCCGGCATTGGTGACCTTGCCGGAGGTCGCAACGCCAATGCCCACCAAAGGAAGTTCAATTCCGGTAGTCAGGCGGTTAACTCCAGCCATGAGGTGCTCGATAAAAGTATCGGGATCAAGGTCTGCTGCTGATTTCTCCAAGATGGTTTCGCGCAGGGTGCGGCCCTTGGTATCAAAAAGCGCAATATAGGAAGACTTGGTACCAATTGCTACACCAGCGTGAATCCAAGGGCTGGGTGCTAGTTCCAAAGGAATATTAGGACGGCCCGGACCTGAAGAAAGAGTGAGGTCAGGACGTTCCTGCACGAGGCCGGCTTGCATGAGCGCAGTAACTGCACGGGTTACCGTTGGTTGAGACAAACCAGTTGCCTCGACTAGCTCATTTCGAATGAGCTGTTGGCCGAGGCGAATATGGTGCATGCACTTTGCTGCCGGGGTAGAGGGGCGGGCAAAGGACGCTGAGAAGTGGGCCTGATTGGGCATGAATTAAACAATAGCCAATCGTAGACAGCACTGTCTAATGAGGTCTTGGTTTAGCTAGACTGCATGGTCTAAGTATTGGCAGGATTTTCGCCATAAGTCCGGCTAGGGGGGATTATATTTCCATAGAAAATAAATTGAAAATTTCCAAATTAGGCATTTAGCACAATTTTTATCCGCCGATTTAAGAAGATGTGCTTTCCACTATTCCAGCAGGACGTTGGTATTTCCAAAACTTCGGAACTAAAACCATACAAAGGGAAGTAAGGGCCACAACCGCAACTCCGCCCCATAAGGTTGTCCAACCTGCGCCCCAAGGTTCCGCAAGCCAACCGTGCAGTACATCGGCCAGTCGAGGTCCGCCAACCACAACGATAATCCATACCCCTTGTATGCGCCCCTGGACATGCTCGGCTGCTGATTGCTGCAGGATTGCATTGCGCACTGCAGAACTGAACATATCGGCCATGCCGCCGATAACCATCATCAAAATAAACATCCAGGCCCACAACGTCACTCTGCCTGGACTGAGCAAAATGGCCACACCACCCAGGGCAACCGCCACGCCCCAAGCAATAATGCACCAGTACACCGCCGCACCTTGGCGGGAAATTTGAGAAACCCAACCAGACAAGATGCCGCCTAAGACTGCACCCAAGGCCATTGAAGAATAAAGGAAAGCCAACATGGTGGCACCGGCATCACCACCACCAAAATTAACATCGGCAATTTCTGGATAAAGCGCACGTGGCATGCCAAAAGTCATGGCAATAAGATCAAGCACCATCACCATCATGAGCACGGGTTGGGTAGCTAGATACTTTAAGCCATCCACCACGCTGGCAAATCCGGCCTTCATGACGTCACCAATTGGTTTCATGGACGGCAAGGTCCACACTGCCCACAGAGTTGGGATGATAGAGACCATATCGAGGAAATAGAGCCATTGAAATCCAATAAGTGGAATCAATGCGCCTGCAATAAGCGGGCCAACAATTGCACCTGTTTGCATCAAGGTCATATTGAGCGAGGTGGCTGAGGCTAATTGATCAATGGGTAAAATGCGCCGCAAAATTGCAGTGCGAGTGGGTTGATTTACCGCAAAAAATGCCTGCTGGAGTGAGAATGTGGCTAAAAGCAGCCAGATATTCTCATTGCCAAATAAGGTGAGCAACCAAAATCCAGCGGTGCTTAAACAAAGTCCAATGGTGGTGCAGATAAGAACAATGCGCTTATCAAAAGCATCGGCAATTGAACCGCCATAGAGTCCAAAAATAACGAGTGGAACCAGGCCAAAAAGACCAGTGAGACCAACGAAGGCAGAAGATCCTGTTATTTGATAAATCTGCACCGGCACCGCGACCACTGTTAGTTGGGCCCCCAATACGGTGGCAATATTTCCTAACCACAGGCGTTTAAAAGCCGGGTTTTTGAAAGGCCGAGTATCGGCGAAGTAGTCTCTTAAGCTCACCTCAACCACCCTAGCCCTCGTGAGGCTATGGGTAATAGGGGTCATCCGCGTACCAGTTGGCGCCCACAACTGGCAATGAATCGCCTTGTAAAAGCTCTTGGATTTCCGTTGCTGCAGCTAAAACCGTGCAGAGATCAAAATTCTCCGGGAGCGGCTGGTTTGCGTCGAAAAGCGCATCTTTAAAGAATGAACCGCCCCGCCTAGCGGGGCCACCGATGCGTGCGATGGCGATGGAGCCGGCGGCTTCAGACTCGAGCAGTACCCCGCGCGGGTCATCGTTGGCGCTGTTTAGTGAGTAATCCGTCCAGACCTGCGGGAGGTGGTGGCAAAAAACGTTGCCCAAACACAGCGCAATCTCGGCGAAGGCATCGCGACCCAAATGCTTACCGATGCGGAAGTGGTACCAGGCGTTTTCGGTAGTGAGATGTTGTGGCGGGGTATCGCCAATAATTGCCGGCGGGTGGGGAAGTTCGGCCCAGCTGGCAGCTTCTTGCTTGGTATCTTCCCAGGTAGCTAGGGCGCCGATTTTGGCAATATTGCCCAGCATGCGAGCGGTGTCTTCGGTGAAAGCTCGATGAAATCCAGCGTAGGTGGCAGGTTCATGGAAGCGTCCGCGGCGCTTTTTCCAGCGATTAATGTGTGAGCTCAGCGTAGGAATTGCTGCGCCGGAATTTTCTACATCCACCACCTGGGTACCCATATAAAAAGCTAGGGGAGGTGTGGGTTCTTCGGCTGGGAGGGGGCCTGGGTTGCTTAACAGGATTGCCGCGGCGTTGTCGCGGGGTTGGAATCCTAAAATTTGCCATTCCAATACGGAACGCAGATCAATGTGGTTAAGGGAATGTGAAATGCCTTCAAATCCCTGCAATTCAAAAATGCGCATGGGCCTAGCTAATTGCACCGCTGCCTGGGCTGCTTGAAGAATTGTTAAATGGGGCCAGGCGCAGATGGTGGCATAAATAAATTGCTCTAAGCGGCTGCGGTGCGAGGCATGGGATTCGCTCGCTACCAATTGTTGAATTGTGGTTTGCTTATCGACGAAAAGACTTGGAACCTCTTTTCCCTCTGGTATCAATGCTCACGGTTTTAGGCTTCCAGATTTATTCCCATGCCGCAGGTTCTACTTTTGGCATGCTTCGGTTTTTTTATTGTGGCTATTCCACTCAGCATGGTACTTCTCATCCAGATCATTTCTCCAGGTAGTCGTTTCCCCTCGTTGCGTCCGGGTGCGGCTTTCCGCCATCGTTCAATTGCTAAGAACCCGCCGTGGTGGTTCATCGTTACCATGTATCTTTTGGTATTTTCTAGCACCTTATTTTGTGGTCAATTGATGAGGTCGCAACAATGGGCGCCCCAGGAATTTGCGGTGCAGCAGGCTATTCCTTTTCTTAAAGAGGGCACACCAGCGGAAAAAGATCTAAGAACAAAAATTCTCAAAGATTTCTCTACTGAAAAGTACGTGGCGGATTATATTGACCACCTTGAGCTTGGCGAAGGTGAACTAATTGTCTCGGCTGCAAATGCCTATGCAATTATGACGGCCTCACAAAACCAAAAGCAGTTTGTTATTCAATCTGATCTTGATTATGTGGAAATGCTGAATTCTCCAGCTGAACATGGTGTGCGCTATATTTTGGCAGCTCCTCCTAAAGATGGTGTTCTTACAGATCCCATCAGTCTGTATTATCCAGAGCTCTATGACACTGGAAGCCACATTGCTACCTTAGACATGGAATTTCCCAACCAAGGTGAAAGTCAACCAGATTGGCGTCTATTCCGAGTGCTTAATGTCCCTGCGACACCGTAGAATAAAATGATTAAAGAATAAACCTCGGTTTCAGGAGAGACATGCCCCGCAAGCTTAAAGAGAAGCTTCCTAGGAATTTTGACAAAATCGTCGAGTCCGGCGATTTTGACGCGTTCAAGGAGGTCTTTGCAGAGCGTGCTCTCGACGCCCGAAATCGACATGGTGATACCGCCTTGCATATGCCCGAGGTGCCTGAAGAATATAAGATCTGGCTCCTAAAACAGGGCCTTGACGTTGACGTTCGCAATGAAGAAGGCGATACTCCGCTGCATGTGCACGCCCAGGAAAAGGACCTTAACACCGATTTCCTCATCGATTTTGGTGCCGATGTCTGCGCGGTAAATAACGAAGGCGAGTCGGTTGCCTACGGAGCCGTGCTCTTTCCTAAAAAACTAAAAAAGCTTATCGACGCAGGAGCCGATCCGAGTTCCCGCACCAATGACGGACACTCGCCAATGATGCAAGTTATCCGCAGCGCCGATGTCGGCCACATTTCTCAATTAGCTAAAACCGTAAAAATGCTCAATAGCAGTGATTTCACCGAGGAAGAGATTCGGGAAACTCAGGAACGGATTATTCGTCTCGGCGAGCAATTTGAGGATGCTCGTGAGGATTATGACCAAGATTATGTGGATGAAGCAGCCGTGGATATGGTCTGGCTTTATGATCGTTTTGGCATTCCGGAGGAACTCCGCGCCAACACCCCGGTACGTCACGATGGCATCAGCAAAATTAAATTGCCAGGCAAGACGTGGCAGGAACAATTTATTGCAGGTTATGACTTCCTAGTACCCGCAGTGGGTAAGGCCAAGTCACTACAAGGTGAGGCCATTCGAATCGCTGGTCGCGTCTCCAATGAATTCCACGATAATGGTGGAGAAAATTGGGATAAAGACTATAGGAAGATGGCCAAGGCCTTGTTGGCTATCACCTCCCAAGGCACGCCATTAAAGAAGCCTCAAGAACAGGAACTCGCCACGGCGATTAAGGCTGTTCGCAAGGGTGATCCCACTCCAGAGGAGGTAGATGTATTGCCTCGTTTAGCAACTGCTTGGGTGGTGCAGAATCCAAATCCCATGCCTTTGGGAGAGCCTGACTATCAGCGTTAGGTGATGGCAGGGGGTAGATGGCGATAGCGCATTTGCGCGTTTAAGGGCTTATTCTGATTCTTCGTGATAACCATCGCCATCATCCTCCTTTTATCTGTCGTTATTGGCGCCCTGCTGCAAAGAATTACCGGCTTGGGCGTCGGCCTTGTTACTGGACCGGTGCTCACCACTTTGCTCGGCCCTTTAGCCGGCGTCACCATGGTCAACGGGCTGTCCATTATCAATGCAGTTAATAATGCTTGGTCAGTTCGTAAACGCACCGATTGGGCGCGCTTTAGAATTTTGGCCGGAGCACTCATTATTGGTTCTCTGCCTGCAGTTGCAGTGGTGCACTTCCTCAATGGGCCATGGCTGCTGATTTTTGTGGGCGCTTTGGTGCTGCTGGCTTTGTGCATTTCACTTTTCCCCACGGAGAAGTTCAGCATTAATCCAGAAGCCAAGCTGCCGATGATTCTCTTCGGTATTATCGGTGGCTTTATGTCCACCGTGGCAGGTATTGCGGGCCCAGCTTTGACTGTTTATGCACGCTTGAGCAAATGGGATTATCGCGATTTTGTGGCCACCCTGCACCCAATTTTGTTGGTTGCTAATACAGTGTCCTTCTTACTGAAGGTCATTCTTATTGGTGGCCTGGACTTTGGTGGCGCACCTGCGTGGCTGTGGATTGCAGCAGTTGCCATGATCTTTGTGGGCGCATGGCTTGGTGAGCGCATCAACGCCAAGATCTCCACCCCGATGGCAAAGCGTATTGCTACCATCTTGGCAGCAGCTGGTGCCGCGGTAGTCCTAATCCGCGGCATTATGCAGCTTCTCTAAAACAAAACTTCCAATAAAGCCTTTATGCACAGTGCATAAAGGCTTTTTTAGTTGCTTATTTCGGCAACGGCGATCGGTGTAACAACTTGCGCTGGGGTGCGGGAGCGCCAAAAACCATCAAAGCCCAAGATAGCTAAAGCGATGCCGAGTAGTCCATAAACTAGGGCATCGCTTAAGTTGAGGGATTCGCCAAGCAATAGGGCTGCCACAAATAACAGGATTGGCTCGCCGTAGCTTAAAAGCCCAAACATTGGCATGCTGAGCAGGGTAGAGGCAGCTAAATAAAGCGCCATCGCCACTGCGCCGGCTACACCAACCAACATCACCAGCATGAGCATGCGGGTGCTTAGGGTTTCTGGAATGCTCAACACCATATAAATAGCCAGCGGGGAAAGCACGAGAACTTCCGCTCCATAAGCGAAGGCATTGTTGAGGCCGGAATGTTTACGCAGGGAAAAATAGAGGGCATAACCTAAGGCAATGGCGAAGGTCACCCAGGAGATTTGAGCGGAAGCCAAGAATTTAATGGCAACTGCGGCAATCGCAATTCCCACTGCTAACCACTGCAGGGGTGTAATAATCGCGGCAAAAAAGACGCGGCCCACAATCACCAAAAAGAGAGGCAGCAGTAGGTAACCCAGGGAAGCATCCAGGGCGTGCCCTTTGGGAGCCCAAGAAAAAAGCCAGAGCTGCAGTGCAATAAGCGCTACCAAAGCTAGGAAATAAAGGGGCTGCACCCGGCTGGAGGTTAAG
Organism: Corynebacterium callunae DSM 20147; assembly: GCF_000344785.1. NCBI lineage: Bacteria > Bacillati > Actinomycetota > Actinomycetes > Mycobacteriales > Corynebacteriaceae > Corynebacterium > Corynebacterium callunae. The sequence continues at coordinate 169,463 of NC_020506.1, forward strand.
GTCTGCCAAAAGGAAGAGGCAATAGCGCGTCCGGCTGGGTGGAGGAGAATAAGGATATAACAGGCGGCGGTGAGGATGACTCGCCACGCGACCAGGGTTATGGCGGAGGCTTCAATAGCTCCGGAAATAAAAAAGATCACTCCGAAGAGTAATGATGCTAAAAGTGAGGTGATGACACCTGCGGGGGATGTGCGTTCTACTGCCATTACCTGTCTCCTGATAGTTAATATCTTTCTTATACAGATAATTCACTGTCTACGCACCTTCGGCGGAGTTATATTCACATAGTTTTGAGGTTATGGTTAAGGCATGGACGTACCCTTGGAAACTGTCGATTCCACCGTCTCTAACCTCTATGATTCCCTCGATCTCATTGGTGTGCTCCTCAATGGAATAATCGGCGGAACAATCGCTAGACAACGTGGTTATGATGTCATTGGATTTCTTTTTCTCGCGCTATTTTCTGCCCTCGGTGGCGGCATGATTCGCGATATGTTGATCCAGCGTGGCACCGTTGCTGCGATCGATAATCCCATTTATCTCAGCCTCGCATTTACCGGCGCGCTAATTGCTTGGGCCGTTAATTTTAAGGGACGTATCTGGGAGGTTTTTAAAGTCCATGCCGATGCCATTGTGTTGGGTGTGTGGGCATTTACCGGTGCCACCCAAGCCATGAACTTCGGAGTAGACGTATTACCAGCCATTTTTATGTGTGTGCTTACGGCAGTGGGTGGTGGCATGGTGCGCGATGTGGTTACCGGTGAAACCCCGAGCATTTTTGGCGGTGGCACCCTCTACGCCATCCCCGCACTGCTTTCCGCGGCGTCCATGGTGGCCTTCCACCAGGCGGATTATGTGCTCCTGGGCATGATAATCTCACCACTAATTGGCATCAGTTTGGCCATTACCGCCTATTGGTGTGGCTGGGTGATCCCGGTCAACACCGATTTTGCGCCAGTCAACCTCACGGTGGCGCAATTGCGCCGCAAATTAAAGCGGGCCGAAGAAAAAGGCCGAGATAAGAGACCTTAAAGGCGCTTTTCGACGCCGCGGTGCTGGTGGAGGGGCACGTCGATAAGCTACAAACTGCGGGAGGACAGCAGCGTGGAACCTGGAATGACCGCGCCGGGGTCGGTATCGAGGGAAATGATGCGATTGTCGGAGTCGACGTGGACAATGCGTGGTTTGAAGCTGCGTGCTTCGGGTTCGGTGGCCTGTAGATAGCTCATGATGATGACCAAATCGCCAGGATTAATGAGGTGTGCGGCGGCGCCGTTGATGCAAATCTGGCCACTGCCAGCAGCTCCGGTAATGACATAAGTCTCCAGGCGGGAACCATTGGTGATGTCCACAATGGAGACCTTTTCGCCCTCGATGAGGCCAGCTGCCTTGACAAGATCAGCATCGATGGTCACCGAGCCGACATAGTCCAAGTCAGCTTGGGTAACTGTGGCGCGGTGAATTTTGCTTCCAAGAATGGTTCGCAGCATCGCTTAAATGATTCTCTTTCATCAAAAGGGAAAGTTGATTGGCTAATCCTAGAGCCTGGGTGCCACAGAGGTCAAAGAATTTTGTTGGCTAAATTACTTTGCAGGTGTTTTTAGTTAAAGGTGCTGGAAGAAGGCACTAATGGCAGTTTTGATTATTCCAATCTGGCAACATCCACCCGTACCAGGTGGGATAAAGTCGTTGCAATCGCTACGATAGCAATCTATGACTCCTGAGAGTTCTGTGCAACGTTCTCCTTCACTACTGGACGCCTCTTGCGAGGTTTATGTCCATGATCTGGCAGCGCTGTCGCCGACTGACGCCACCGCCTGGGGTATTCCCGGTTTCGAGGGCGAGCTGCAGGATTTTTCCCCTGATTATTGGAATGCCATCGCTGAACGCAACCGTGACATGGTTGCCGATGTTGATGCCTTTGATGATGGCACCGATGACAATGATGATGAAGAGGACTTTGATCACGTTGATCGCGTGACCGCCGATGTGCTGCGCGATCGCGTTTGTCTGGACCTGGCACTGCATCATCAGGGCGAAACCCTGCGCCTGCTCAATAATATTGACTCTCCAGTTCAGACCATTCGTGATGCCTTCTTGGTTATGCCTCGGGAAACTAGCGAAGACCTAGAAAATATTCGTGAGCGACTCTCTCGTGTACCTGATGCTTTGCATGGTTATTGCGAATCCTTGGCAGAAGCAGCTAGCCAAGGCCGAGTGGCTGCAATCCGCCAGGTTGAAGAAGTTGTCTCTCAATGTGAAGACCTTGCCGATGAAGACTCCATCCTGGCAAACCTGGGACTTGAGGCCCATGATCCAGTAGTTGCGGAAGCCCAAGAAGCATTTGTGCGAGTAGCTGGCTGGATGGCTGAGCAACTGGCACCCCATGCTCCCCATGAAGATGCCGTGGGCCGGGACCGCTATGAACAATTCTCTCATCTGCACGTTGGCGAATTTGTTGACCTTGATGAGGCTTATCAATGGTCTTTGGAACAACTCCACGACATTGATTCCCAGCAACAGCGTCTAGCCAATGAACTTTATGGTCCCGGAACCACCATCCGCGAGGCGATGAAAAAGCTCAATACCGATGAGCGATACCTCATCCGTGGTACCGATGCTCTCCAAGAGTGGATGCAGGGCATTGCTGATAAAGCGATCACCGACCTCAATGGTGAATACTTCAATATTCCTGAAGTTGCTGACAAGGTGGAATGCCTAATTGACCCAGCCGGTACCGGTGGCATTTTTTATACCCCACCAAGCGATGATTTCTCTCGCCCCGGCCGCATGTGGTGGTCTGTTCCCAAAACCCAAGAGGTTTTCCACACCTGGCAAGAACTCACCACCGTTTTCCACGAGGGTGTGCCGGGCCATCACCTGCAGATCTCTGCAGCATTGACCGAATCCCAAAACCTCAACCTGTGGCGCCGGCTAGTGTGCTGGAATTCGGGCCACGGCGAGGGTTGGGCGCTTTATGCAGAGACCCTCATGAAAGAACTGGGCTATCACGAAGACCCGGGCAACCTCATGGGCTATTTGGATGCGCAGCGATTGCGTGCTGCTCGGGTAGCCATTGATATTGGAATTCACCTCTCCAAGAAGACTCCAGAGAGCGCCGGACTGTGGGATGCGGCTTATGCACGCAGCTTCCTGCGAGAGAACACCTCGATGAATGAAGCTTCCCTGTCCTTTGAGCTCAACCGTTACCTGGGTTGGCCGGGACAGGCTGCCTCCTATGCGATTGGCCAGCGATTGTGGCTCAATCTGCGCGATGAAGCTTTGGCGCAGGGGCAGACCTTGGCACAATTCCATGCAGATGCTTTATCTTATGGCAGTATTCCTATGTCTATTTTGCGTGAGCAGGTATTGCATTAATCGTCATATAGCCGAGTTGAGGCGCTCCAGAATCTTGGATTCTGTGGCGCTTTTGCTATTTATATGTGGCGCTTAGGCATATTTCAGACAATGTATATATGCATTAAAGGTGTTACTTTCTAGATTCTGTGGCTGGGGTAGTGTGATTGTCGGGGCTAGGAGTTTTGTCAATTTTAGCCAGCATTTCCTGGGGTTAGTCGTGGCGCTGTTGTGCCATTTAAACAAAGCATATGGATAATTTTGCTAATGAAAAAGTGGGGAATTCCGGACGGGTTTTACGGCATTGAAGGGGTGGGTTTTGGGGTGGTGGAAAACTTAAAGGGTATAGAAAAATATACAGCCCCCCGGTGTGTCATTTATTTGCATAAATGCATAATATAGTTTGTTCATTGGGGAATGGGTTGCGCGGGTGGCCGTAACCGGCAACGGTGATCGGTGTCAGGTTTACTACTTTCCAATTGGTCTCTAGATTAAGTAAAAATTGCCCTTAACTGCAAAAGTCTTGATGGGGGCAGGCGAAATATTACCTATGATATTATTGCCCTGGAGCGCAAAGTGGCAGTTCAGCGATGGAAAATGAACTTCTTTAAGATTGCATAGTATTAATTTCACTCAAGATAGCTTGTGCTGTGGCGTGGAAATTGGTTTGTTTTTTCCAAAAAGCAGCTTCATCTCAAGGCGAGACACAAAGCTTGAGGAGGGATCAAAGGTGCCATGTAGGGGAAGAAATAAAGATTTTTAAGAGAGCGCTTATCGCAGCGGTAGGCTCTACATTTGTTATTACAGCTGGGGAATGACTGCTCCTGCCTTCGCAGTAACAGGCCCAGGTGCGGAATCAATGGCAGCAGCAGCGGTTGCACCATTGACTATTCATAAGCATGCCGGTGTTGTTTTTGACGAGGGCGGCGGATCCCGTGTTGCAATGGGACAAGCTGGTGACGGTACTCAGCAAACCGTTTCCAGTGCGCCTCTGGCAGGCGAAAAATTCCTGGTTGAGCAGGTCAACGGGGTTGATCTCAAGACCGCAGCGGGTTGGCAAGCAGCACAGGACATGAACCCTGCCACCGCTGATGTCACCACCGTTGGCACTTACACCACCGGTGCTGATGGATCCGTCAAGATTGATCTGCCATTGGGTCTCTACCGAGTCACTGAAACTCAGGCCCCAACCGGATATAACTCCACCAATGGTGCATTCTTGGTCACCTTGCCTATGGCCAACCCAGAGAACCGCAGTGAGTGGATGTATGACGTTCACGTCTACCCTAAGAACAACCCGGTAGATGAGACCCTGCCAATCAAGACTGTGGTCGATGCCAACAAAAATGCTGGCGACGTCATCAACTACACCATCAATGCTCCGGTTCAGCAGGTTCAAGATGACCTCTCCCACTTCCGCATTGTGGATAAGTACCCAAGCGATCGTCTGGAAAAGCCAGTTGTAGATGGAGTCACCTTCAACGGCGCTCCCACTGGCAACCAATGAATACACTGTCAACACCACCACTACTGGTGAGGTTGCTATTGCTTTGACTGCCGCCGGTCTGGCAAGAGTTAATGCGGTGGATGCTACTTCAGAACGCACCATTGAAGCGAAGCTAAGCTTCACTGTTTCCGCTATCACCGGTGACCCAAATGTTGCAGTACCTGCCGTGGTTAACGATGTTGTGCTCACTCAGAGCACCACTCCGACCACTGATCCAAGCACCCCACCTCCAGGTACTCCAGAAACCACTCCACCAACTGAAACCAAGCCAAAGTCCTTCTTTGGCAATGTGAAGTTGACCAAGACTGGTGAAAATGCCGCTGGTGAAACTGCTAAATTGGCAGGTGCAAGCTTCCAGGTTTACCGCTGTACCAGTGCAACTCAGCTGGGTGACATGATTGACGGTTTCTCTGGAACCACCAATGCTAATGGTGAGCTTTTCATCACCGGTCTGCAGGCAAATAACTACCAAAACGGTGCAGTATTGGATCCATCAACCAAGTACTGCCTGGTAGAAACCCAAGCAGCACCAGGGTATGAACTTCTAACCAAGCCAATTGAGTTTGAGCTTATAGCTGATCTTAGCGGAAGCGACACCGTACCTACCGTTAACTTGTTGGCTGAGATTGAGAACGTCCAGGCTAATGCCGGCTTCAATCTGCCTCTTACCGGTGGCAAGGGTGTGGCAATTATCCTCGGCGCAGGTTTGATCCTGCTGATCGCGGGTGGAGCTTACTACCTCATGCAGCGACGTGAGAGCTAAAAGCTAAAACACAAAAGCCAGTGCCAGGTTCCTTTTAATAAGGCGCCTGGCACTGGCTTTTTTAATGATGGAATTTTTACTTGCGCAGAATTAAGCGCAAGATCTTGGGCAAAAATCCTGCAATGGTCAAAATGGCCAGCAGGCGAATAATTTGCAGGGTAACAACCACTGGTCCTGCTTCACCTTCAGAAGATAATGCCAACACTGTTTCCAAAGCTCCGGGGCTGGTAGCCAAATATGCCTCAAAGAAGCTGATATCAAGCCAAACGGTGAGCAACCCCGCGGCTCCAGCGCACACTGCTAGCAATGCAAAGATAAAAAGGAATGTTGCAGGTAGTTGCTTAGAAAAGAGCTTGAGTGCTGTCATATTGAGGGCACCGCCACACATCCAACCAATGGACATAAAAGCCACGATCTTGAACAAAGTGGGTGGTTCAAAATTGATATCTTGAGGCAAGAAGAAGCTTAAAACCACGGTGAATAACAAAGGTCCCAGCACTGCGGGAGCAGGGAAATGCAGGAGGCGCCCCAAGGGTTCACCACACAGCACAATAAAGAAGATCACCATAAGTGACATCAGGTTGGTGGAACTACCAAATTCAGAAAAGTGGAAAACGTCCAACCAATGTGGGGGAGCAGTTCCTAGATCACCACCACCCGGTACAAAGAAGTGCGTAACCAGCGGCAAGGTGATAGAAACCACCAAAAGACGCAGATATTGGCTGAGGGCTACATAGCGGAAATCAGCACCCAGCTCCCGCGCCAGAATTGGCATAACCGAGGCTCCACCAGCAAGCATCGAGAGCACACCAGTTTCTGGAGAGATTTCACGGCGGGATCGAGCTAGTAGCAGGCCCCCAATTACGCCTACAGCCACGGTGAAAAAGGAAATCACCAAACCGGGGATGAGATAGTGCAGAAGTTGTTGTCCCGGTGAGGTGATCAGTGGAATAGCCGCCAAAAGTGCAATGATGGAGCGTCCAAAAATATGAACACCTTTGGCCAGCGGGAGGTCTTGGCCGGTAATAAGAGCGCAGGCACCAGCTCCTAAAATAGCTCCCAAAATCCACGCGGCCGGCACACCCCACATGCTAAAAGTCCAGCCCAAGGCAATGGAAATGGGTGCAACCAAGCTCCAACGGAAAACGATGGTTTTTAGTGTTGGCTCTTGTGGGGAGTCAGAATCTTGTTCATTCACCAGTAAGCAGACTCCTCAAAATTAGCCAATATTTAAGTAGTACTTACCATAGCAGTGGAGCCATTTTGGGAATCTGCAGCCTGGATCGCTTCATAGGAATCTGGAGTGATAAGCACCTCATGCTCCTTATCACTATCGATGGAAAAGCGCGCTTCATTTTCTTTTAGCAATACCCGCATTCCTGCGATCTCTGCAGTTCCGGTGATCTCAGTTGGAACCATCCGCACCGTGATGAGAGGTTTTTGAGAAGCATTCACCTGCAGCAAGCCGGATGTATCTTGGCTAATTATTAATTTTGCTGCTTGCGCGTGGGTTTCGTCGATAAGCTTCCAGGTCACTGGAAAGGTCGCCGCGCACTCGGCGCGGGTGGGGGAAGCTGCAGTGGGCTCGCTAAATGCACAGGTGAGAGCCTGTTTTTCGGAGAGTTTGAGGCTATAAAGTCCAGGCCCATAGTGGGTAATTTGCTGGGTGTAGATGGGTGTATTTTGCCGCGCGAGGGTGGAGGGACGATCTGCAGGGGTGCAAGCCGCTGCGCTCAGCAGGAAAATCGCTGCAAAACTTAAGGTAGAAGCAGATTTAAGGTTCATTGTCCTAATCCTTTCGCGGGCGAACTGGCACGTGCAAAAGCTTTTAATAGCAATGCTAATCCGAATCAAAGCCCAAACAAGAGGTTTATACTTTGCCCACCGGCAATGATGCGAGATTGATGCACAAAAGTAATAGGAGAAGGCATAAATGGGTGTGGAACTGGCAATAAGCGGGTGGGGAATTTTAATTGCCGGGGCTGCCGTAGCTGGCTGGATTGATGCCGTTATTGGAGGTGGCGGACTGGTACTAATTCCACTCATCTTGGCCGTAGCGCCCCAATTGGCACCTGTCACTGCTCTTGCCTCCAATAAATTGGCTGCGGTAACAGGCACGGCTTCTGCGGCATTTACGCTGGTCCGCAAGGTTAAGCCGGATAAAAAACTACTTGCCCTTTATGTGCCAATCGCCATGGTGTGCTCGGGAGCAGGGGCGCTAGCGGCCAGCATGATTGATAAGCAGGTAATGCGCCCGCTGATTATTGTATTAATGCTGGTTGTTGGGTTAATTGTGGTTTTTAAACCAAGTTTTGGCACCGGGGAAAGCCAAGTTCTGCCAACCGGATGGAAGCGGTGGGCAACTGTGGGCGCAGTCGGACTTATTGCAGCTTATGATGGCATTTTTGGGCCTGGTACCGGAATGTTTCTCATTATGGCTTTTACAGCATTGTTGTCACAGAATTTTCTTAGTTCTGCTGCGATGGCCAAGGTGGTTAATACGGCTACCAACTTTGGAGCGCTAATTGTATTCATTGCAGGTGGGCATATGTGGTGGACCTTGGGTTTGGTGCTGGCGGTAGCAAATGTCATCGGAGCGCAATTGGGTGCCCGTACGGTACTTGGGGGCGGTACCAGGCTGATTAGATATGCACTGCTTACTTTGGTTGTCGTGATGTGCCTGTACCTAGGCTGGCAACAATACCAAGGACTATAGACAAAGCGGTTCAAAAATTAGGAAGTTCCAAGCTATCGGGATGGTTTGTGGCAGGAAAACTTTCTATGCTGGGTGACATGATCAAGACACAACTGGAATCAACTTCCAGCGACCTCGCGGAAGACCCCCTCAGTTACACTGCAGAAATTGTTAAAGACCTGCAGCACGCCTCCACCACAGTCACCGTGGTAGTTCCGGAAGAACTTGAAGTGGAAGCATTCCCCGAATTATTAAGCGGGGCCGCAGAATCCACCCGCATCCTCGGCTTGGAAGAATTACACATTATTGCGCACGCCCAGCATCTGCCAGCGCTGGCAGTTGCGGCCAGCAACATTGCGCATCAGCTGCCGGAGAAATTCCAATTCTGCGAGGCAGAATCCTGCACCCATGTGCATCCCGATGATGACACCTACCTCACCGCAGATTCCCTCATCCAGCTGGGTAAACAGCTGGGTAAAAAGCTCAGCGCCTAGCTGCAGTTTTAGCGCGCGCGGTTCTTAGCGCGCACGGTTTTTAGTGCGTGCAGTGGCCGGAGCACTCCACGGATCCTCCGGCCAAGGATGCTTGGGATAACGCCCACGCATCTCTGCTCGGACCTGGGAATAGGGGCCGGACCAAAAACTTTTTAAGTCATCGGTAACTGCCAAAGGCCGGCCCGCAGGTGAGAGCAAATGAAATTGCACCGGAATATCACATAAGCGTGGAGATTCCTCCAGCCCAAAACATTCCTGTAATTTTACGCGCAGCACCGGCCTGCCACTTTCATAATCCACCGCATGACGATGCCCACTGGGAACCACCAAATGTGCAGGCGCCAAATCCTCTAAATGTACTGCCTCTGGCCACGGCAAAAGCCGCTGCAAAGCCGTATGCATATCCAGCTTTTTAAGAGGCTGACCTGCAGCAAGCGCTTCTAATTCTGGCCCCAACCACAGTTGCGGATCGGCCTTATCAGTATCTGGCCACGGCGCCCCAACCTGCACATATAAAAACCGCAAGCGATCACGCAAAGAACGTGCAGCGGCAGAAAACTCAAAAATATCTAGCCCAGATGCCTGCATTTCAGCTGCGACAGCAGCTGCAGCATCAGCCTCCTGAGGTTTGACAGCAGTGACACTAAGCTCGATGGCACCAGCTGCTCGCACCTTCCTGGCCTGCACTTTTCCACCGGAAATGGCGGTTTTAGTAATTTCCTCCACACCAATAATCTCCAGGGCATCCGCCTCTGAAATGCGCGCAGCAGCCCGAATCAAAGCCCGATTATTACTGCGATTAATAGCCGCAATGGCCAACCACGGTGCTCCGGCTAAATCCTTATCTTGCAAGATTGCCCGCGTGCCGCTGGTCAGCAAATACTCATTTTCGCCCTCCCGCCGCGCAATTAACTGAGGCAATGCCACACCCACAATCTGCCCGGCTGTCGCCGTGCCAGAATTTTTGGGTGCCAGTCGAGCCAGGCGCTTGACCTCGGCCGGTGCGGCTTTTTGCTTTGCGACGTCGCCCTGTGGGCTATCGGCCACCACTGCCAAGATTGGTGCAGCTTGGAGGCCAAAACGTAGCAAGGAAGCCCCAAAATGTGGCGGCAGGGGTAGCGTCGATAAGCATTTTCCTAGCGGTGTGAGGGCAGAACCCTGCAGCGCACCGATGCGGCTGAGGGTCTCAATTGCGGCGGTCCACGCCGTTTCCGGAGGTGCACTAAGCAGCGGCAGCTCGGCAATCGGAGTGCCCCAAGCTGCCAACCAGAGCGCAGCTTGGGTGAGGTCCGCGACGCTGATTTCCGGCGGATTAAAGCGTGCAGAATGTGCAAAATCCTCCGCTGAATAACAACGAATCACCTCACCTGGCCCTTCACGCCCGGCGCGACCAGCACGTTGTTGGGCAGCAGACTGCGCACAACTAGCCGTAATTAGCCCTGTCATCCCGCGCGCAGCGTCGCGCTTGGGCATACGCGTCAGTCCTGAATCAACCACAATGCGCACGCCAGGAACCGTTAGCGAGCTTTCTGCAACTGGAGTGGAAACAATAATGCGCTGCTCATCACTACGGCTGAGAGCAAGATCTTGTTCTTGTGGCGTGAGCCTGCCATGCAGCGCAAAAACATTGTGGTGCCCTAGTTTTTGGAGCTCGGTAATTACCCACTCAATTTCCGACACACCTGGGACAAAAACCAAGGCGGAATGTGAGCTATTTATGGTGGCTTCATGAGTGACCTGCGCAATGTGCTCTAAAAAGCTGCGTTCCACCCCGCGAGTTCCCAAACGTGCACCGGCTGGCCGATAAGTAATTTCCAGTGGATAGAGCGGTGCCTCTGCAGATAGCACCTGCGCGCCCAAAAGCTGTGCAAAAAGTTCTGCATCCACGGTGGCAGACATGGCAATAAGGCTAAAATCATCGCGCAGCTGGCTGAGTTCAGTAAGCATTCCTAGCAGCAGATCAGTATCTAGCTGGCGCTCGTGAACCTCATCAATTATAACCGCACCGACCCCGGCAAGCTCTGGGTCTTGCAAAAGTTGACGTACCAAAACGCCAGGAGTAACAAATTGCACCTGGCTGCCCGCCACATGATCTCCGCGCACGCTATATCCGACCTTATCGCCCAAGGCACTGCTATCAAGGTGGGCTAAGCGACGTGCTGCGGCTCTAACGGCAACCCTGCGTGGCGCTGTGACCAGTACTTTTTGTTTTAGCTGCTGTGTGGCAAGGACATTTGCAACAACCGGTGGGATGACGGTGGTTTTGCCAGTACCTGGAGGTGCCTGAATAACTAGATTTTGTGCTTGGTTTTGTGCTTGGCGGTCGAGCGCAGCGTGGAGCTGGGAAATTAATGAGGCCGCAGGCAACCCTGCAGAAATAGCATCTACCTTAAAAATTGTTCCAGCCTCACTTTGTTCGCGGTTTATGGGATAAGTGTAGTTTCTGCCGTGGGGGAGGATTTGCCCGGGCTAAAGCACTCCGAAGGCATCAACCGGCGCATTTGGTGGAAGCTGATCTCTTTCCAGCTTTTTAATATCGCGCTTTTTGAGTACTCGCGCTGGATTGCCCACCGCAATAGAATCCGCTGGAATATCCTTGGTCACCACCGCGCCAGCACCAATGACACAACGATCACCAATGCTCACGCCGCCCACCACGGTGACATTTCCACCCAGCCATACATCTTCACCAATGGTGATGGGCTTTCCGTTTTCCCAACCTCCGGAACGCATTTCCCAGTCGTGAACCGGGTGGCCTGCGGTATAAAGCTGACAATTAGGGCCCAGCATACTGCGGGCGCCAATGTAAACGGGTGCAATATCTAAAATGGTCAGGCCAAAATTGATAAAGACGTGTTCGCCGATGGTGGTGTTAAAACCGTATTCGATAATTGTCGGCGCCTTGATAGTGCACTGGCCACTTGCTGGGTTGAGTAGTTCTTTGATGATTTCTGTGGAACGCTGCGGATTGGTGGGGCCGAGTTGGTTGAATTCGTGGACCAAAAGGGCAGCTTGATCAGCAACTTCTTGGCGGTGTGCGCCAGTGGCTAGATACCAGTTGCCACCTGTCATCCACTCGATGGATTCGTAGGGCGTAGGGTCAAAGTTGTCCATGAGTCCCATTATGTAGGTGATGGAATGCCCACGCTTTTTGATGAACTGCCACGTCCCAATGTTGAAGTAGCCTCAGGTGTTGTGCATCTGCCCAATTTTCTCGAGCTTAATGCTCAAGAAAGCCTGGTATCCCAATCGCGCGAGATCGCACGGTCCTTGGTACATACCCCTTTGGCCATGACCAAACCGAAAACACGCACCGGGCAGATGAGTGTACATATGCTCACCATTGGTAGGCATTGGGTAACCGATCAATTTAGATATGTCCAAGAACTTGATGGGACTGCGGTGCCACCGGTTCCGCAAAATTTTGTGGATCTAGCGCAGCTGACCCTGGATCGCGCCGGGGAACTCAGCCCTTCTTTAAAGGCCTGGTCCCGCTCTTTTCGCCCCGATATGGTGCTGGTTAATTATTATGAGCCAACTGCCTCTATGGGACTGCACCAAGATGGTTATGAAATTTCAGAGGCCCCAGTGATCTCTATTTCTATTGGCGATACCGCACTTTTCCGCCTCGGTGGTACGGAAAATCGCAATAAGCCCTGGCACGACATTCCGCTGCTGAGTGGCGATGTCATTATCTTCGGGGGAGCTAATCGACGCGCCTTCCACGGCGTTCCCAAAGTGATGGCCAATACTGCGCCCTTGGGTTGTGGACTTAAAGAAGGGCGCATCAATATCACCATCCGCCAGGTCGACTTATAAACTCAAAAAGATAATGACAATTGCACAATTTCTCGCACTTTTTCTTATCTGGGTCGCCGCTATTGCTTCACCTGGACCTGACCTTTTCCAAATTATTAGGCGTGGTTCCAAAAGTCGAAGTGCTGGCATTTGGACAGCCCTTGGCATCATGGTGGGCAATACCATCTGGATTGTGGGCAGCCTCCTCGGACTTTCCGCACTAATTTCTAGCCAGCCACTTGTACTCAACGCGCTGCAATTAGTGGGTGGCGCTTACCTGACCTGGATGGGTTATGGAGCAGTACGTTCCTGGTGGCGTAGCCGTGGAAGTATTCCGGTTACCGCGGCAGCCACCCCAATTGCCCAGGATGAAGCTTTGGGAATGTGGGCAGCGCTGCGCACAGGTATTGCCACCAACTTGTCTAATCCCAAGGCCGTACTCTTTTTTGGATCTGTTTTTGCGCAGTTTATTAGGCCTGATATGGGATTTGGCTGGAGCTTTTTTATCGCAGCTTTCCTTATCTTTACGGGGGTGTTGTGGTTTGTGGGCTTTGCCATTTTGGTACGCAAGCTGGCAGCGGGAATTACTCGCTATTCAGCGCTGATTGATCTTTTCACGGGGGTGATCTTCATCGGGTTGGGAATGTTCATGATCGTGGAGGGGGTTATGGGAATTGGTGTTAAAGCCTTGGGTTAGCTCCCCTTAAAGGAGACAACTAGACTCAATCACCATGCAACCCCAAGAAGTGCACATCAGGGACGAAGCCATCAAACTTGGCCAGTTCATCAAATTGGCCAATCTCGTTGAAACCGGCGGAGAGGCTAAAGACGCCATTAGTAATGGTGACGTCACCGTTAATGGTGCAGTGGATACCCGTCGCGGTAAAACATTGCGCGATGGAGATGTGGTGTGCATTGGTGACGTCTGTGCGCAGGTAGTCACTGGTGACAGCACCGACGATGATGATTATTTTGATGAAGCCACCGCTAATGATGACTTCGATCCCGAAAAGTGGAGGAATATGTAATGCCAGCTTTTGAAGCCATGCCGGGAATGCCCTATTGGATTGACCTTTCTACTTCCGATATCGCCAAGTCCAGCTACTTTTATGAAAACGTGCTGGGCTGGGAAATCTCCGAGGTAAATGACGGCTATCGCATGGCGCGTGTGCAGGGTCTGCCGGTTGCCGGTCTTATTGATCAGCGCGGCGAATCCAGCATTCCAGATACCTGGATTAGCTATTTCCTCTCCTTTGATCTGGATGCCACATCCACCAAGATCGTTGAGCTGGGCGGACGTATCCTGGCACCTGCTACCGAGGTTCACTTGGGACGTATGGTCTTGGCTGTTGATACCGCTGGTGCCCTCTTTGGAGTTATTGAACCAGGTAGCGAAGAGTCCTTTGTGGCTGCGGGTGAACCCGGGACCCCGGTATGGCATGAGCTAAGCACTGTAGCTAAGTACAACGAGGCTGTGGACTTTTATGGAGAGCTTTTCTCCTGGACCACTTCTCAGCTAGATGGTGCAGGTGATGAGGGATTCCATTACACCACCGCTTTGGTTGATGGTTCTGCCTTTGCGGGAATTTTTGATGCCTCCGGCCACTTCCCACCGCAGGTTCCTAGCTTCTGGCAGTCCTACCTGGGCGTTTTGAGCGTCGACGAGGCTGCTGCCAAGGCCCCAGAGTTTGGTGGCGAGGTTATCCGCGAGCCTTGGGATTCCGAGTTCGGCCGCATGGCGCTGATTTCTGATTCCACTGGCGCCACCATCACGCTGTGTGAAGTTGATGAGTATGTAGAAGAGGGCGCCGAGGGCGATGACCTCCTCAACATTGATCTCAGTGCTTTTGAAGAGCAGTTCCGCCAGCAAAACGGCGAGTAGAAAAATGAGCACCATGGAAGAGCTAGATTTCATGGTGCTTTCCCTTGTCGACGCCATCCCGCCGGGCAGAGTCGCCACCTACGGCGACATCGCCGCCCTTGCGGGCACCGGACCGAGGCAGGTGGGGCGCATCATGGCAGAAAAGGGACAGCTGAGTAATTGGTGGCGGGTTGTGCGTTTCGACGGGGGCTCGCAGGTGGCTGCGGCAGCGAAATTAAAGTGGGAGAGCGAGGGGATTGCGCATTCCACTGGACGGAATCCCAAAGTCCGAATGCAGTCGCATCGCTTGAGTGAAACAGAGCTTTTATCACTAAGCGTTTATTAATGGTTTTCTCATAATTCCCGCATAAATCGGTTTTCAGCTAGGGGATTTCTAGGGCCACAGGATAAGGTCATCCCTTATGAAAAATACTCGTCTGATGGCAGCTATCAGCGTGTTGCTGACTGTCATAGGACTTGTATCAGCTGTACCTGCCAACGCCATTGAACTCGCTGATGCCATTCCTGAGCGCACCCAAATTGTCATTGTTTATGATGATGGCACCATCGTGGCCTCGGAAAATGCCGATGAATCCCGCCCAGCTTTATCCTTGGCAAAGCTTTATTTGGGATACTACGTGCTTGAAGAAGGCGATGAGGAAGACGCCGTCTTGGTATATGACATGATCCGCTATTCCCAAGATTCCACCGCAGACTATTTGGAATCGATTTATCCAGAAGCAATCGAGGAGATTGTGGATGAATTTGACCTGCGCGACACCGATTGGGCAGGTTATTGGGGAAATTCCACCACCAGCATGTTGGACATGGCGGAGTTTGTCTCCAAAGTTAATGATGATCCAACCGCAGCACCCCTGATTGATGGCATGGCCAATACCGCCGAGGAAGCCGCTGATGGATATGCCCAAGATTTTGGCACCATCACCTTGCCCGATATGCTCGGCACCAAATTGGGATGGTCGGACAACCTTGATGTGCATGCCTCGGTAAGTATCGGCTCTGACTTTGTGGTGGCAGCCAATACCTATGGTGATGCTGACACCCTAACTGAGGATGTACAGGACTACCTCAGCGAGGATTCGCCGGAGGTAACCACCCCAGCTATTGCTAATTCCTATGCTGGCAACACTGTCTCAGTTGTAGAAAGCGCTAAACAGATGAAAACCGCAGCTGATGTCAAAGATGAGTTGGCCGGAACCATAAAAGCTGAGGCATTGTCTCTGGTCCCGGATGCTTTACCCATTCCGAACTTTATTTATCGACTACTGATTCTTTAGGAACTCCGCCACATCGGTGATTTTCTCCCGCGCGATTTTCGGGGTAGAAATACGGTGCCGCGCGACATACTCCTTGATCTCGATATTCTCCTGACCTTCAATACCTACAGGTCGGGTAGCGATCTCATCCTGCAAAGCAATCTGTACTAAAGCCTTCGGCCAGCTTTGAGGATCTGCAATCTCCACATCGGCCCGAATTTCCTCCGGCAGCTTTTCCACACTTCCCAGATCTGGGAACGTGAGAATCAAAGCGTCGAAAAGCGAAGCGTTTAGTGCTGCCAACGCTGCCCCGGAGGAATAACCCCAGCCCGTGATCGACGTTGCGTTATGGTGGCGGGCGTAGCCGACCGCCTTGGCCACCGCATCGTTGATCTGTGGCAAGGTGTGACCAGGGGCGAGCGGATAATCCAGATCCACAATAGTGGTACCTGAAAGCTCAGCGGCCGCTGCGACCTCCGGACGCCACTGCATCTCCAGCGCATCACCGGAACCGCGCCACCAACCACCGCTGTGGAAAGACACCGCCCACCGGCCAGTTGGCTGTGAAGGACGGAAAATGGCCGCCCCGATCTCCGGAGCATTATCGACGCTCACGCCGCCAATAAAAGCAACGCCAGGCATGGAATGATCCAAACCAGAACCCAGCATAATCATCGCAGTGTGGGTGGTGCGATCTGGCAAATGCGCAATATAACGATCTGCTGCATCAGGATTGCCATCGCCACCTGCCCATGGAGGGGTGAAATCAGGCAAAGGATAATGCGCATCAATATAAGAGCCCAGCTGTTCTAGCTGCTCTTCATCGGAAAGTTGGCGATCTTTACCGCCGACCTCAAACTCATCGCGGAAGCGCTGATCGCGCTGTTCCTCGGATTCAGAAGGATTATTGTTTTCAGCCATGCTCACCACCTTAGTTCCCTTGCATTAAGTGATGGGGTGAATCCGCACCGAAGCTTTCGCTCTTGCTCTTGCTCTCGCACTCGCTCGCAGCGCCAAGATGGGCGAAGGTGCGTAGGCTGGGGGCTAATTTATTACCTAAAGTTTATTGCTTAAAGGGAGAAGTCTTTATGAGTGGCACTGCAAAAATGTACGACACCACACTTAAGCCAACAAAGCAGGAAATTGCTCAGGCCTGGATCGGAGCTTCGGAAATCCTCGGCAGCTATCGCCTGGTGGACACCGTTGAAGGTGAAGTGGGAATTGAAAGCCTAATTGCCCATGAACGCGAAGGTCGACTCATCCAAATTCCATTGAGCTACCGCTCTGCAGAAATTAGCCCTGAGCACACTATTTCCACCCTCGAGCATGGAGTGCTGGGTAAGCGCTGGGTGACCAATGCACTTGGAGACCCTGTAGCCGTTAGAGAATATATCCGCACCATCTTGACCGGCGATGATGGAGCCAGCCGTGACGATGGCGTAGCTAGCTATTTATCAGTAAAAGGCACCGGCACTTTTGATGCTAAAGACCTTGGCCTGGGCGAAGTAACTCTCATCGAGGTGGGGCGCCAGCGTGTTATTGGCTCCGTTGAGATCGACGGCGAAGGAAAATACTTTAAGCTGCGTATTCCTCAGGTTTTGCAAGGATTTAAGCATACCGGCCGCGGACACAGCGCAACTCATTTGCGTTTAGTTGCTCAAAACCCCGAAAAGCCTGAGCAAGAGTTGCTTATTGCCGAGTTCAACTGGGTTGAATAGAGCCTTTTGTTCTTGAGGAGCTTGGCTTTGGCTGCTTTGTAGGTGGCTTTGGCGTCCGTTTTGGTGCTGAAGGGTGCCGCCAGAGGAGTTTGAGCCACGAAGAGCCTTGATTGGTGCTTTAAGCGTGCCGATTTACGAAGAAATTTGCTTCAGGTATTCTACTTTGGGCAAATCGGGATCTTGGAACGTCAATTCTGGTGCCGATTTACGACAAAAACCCCTGTCGGGCAACTATTCTGCGTAAATCCGCACGCTTTACCGATATATCTTTCAAAAAGTGCCCACTACCTGCAAAAACTGGTACGTCCTAGAAGCTCATTTAAGGGCTGATCGCTTTGTCAATCACCCTTGGAATCGAAAGGGGAGGTTCGGCCTCTTAAATCGGCTTCTGGCGGTGGGCTCTTGGGTGGATCAGTAGTACCGCAGAATCCCTTGAATTTCCCGGGTGCGCAAAAGGACTCACACAAAAGTGTGAGCCCTCAGCTTTTAGAAATTCCGTATCACCAAATGGCTAGGCGGTCTTCTGGCTTGATGTATACCGGTGCATCTTCTGGCACCTCAAAAGCCTCATAGAATTCTGCTACATTGCCCGCGATGACATTGCAACGGAATTCAGCAGGGGAGTGAGGGTCAATAGCTAAGTACTGTAAGGCCATTTGTGGACGGATAGCCGTGCGCCAAACGCGAGCCCAAGCGAGGAAGAGTCGCTGTAGGCCATTAAATTCCTGGCCTGCGAGTTCTGGTTCAGCCCCTTCGGCAACAAAAGGCTGCTTTGGAGAGGTCTCAAAATTAAGTCCCAAATCGGCTAGGTACTTTTCATACGCAACCACAGCAATTCCGAGTCCACCCAGGTCACCGATGTTTTCTCCAAGGGTGAATTCACCATTGACGCCCTCGGTGGAGATGTCATTCTGGCGTAGAACAGCGGGAACTAGACCGTTGAATTGCTTGACCAAGCGTGAGGTCAGTTTCTCAAATTCAGCGCGGTCCTCGTCGGTCCACCAAGAATTCAGGTTGCCATCGCCGTCGTATTGGCTGCCCTGATCATCAAATCCGTGGCCGATTTCGTGGCCAATAACAGCACCAATGGCTCCAAAATTCTCTGCGGCGTCGGCTGCTGGATCATAAAAAGGCGCGCGCAAAATGGCAGCAGGGAAGGTGATGTCATTGACCACTGGGTTATAAAAAGCATTCACGGTTTGTGGAGTGCTTACCCATTCATCGCGGTCAGCGGGCTTGCCGATCTTCTCGAGCTCGTAATCATGCAAGAAAGCCGAACCCTTGCGAATATTTTCCACGAGGTCTGCGCCGGATGCACTAAATTCTAGCCCCTCATAGGAACGCCATTTTTCGGGATATCCGATCTTGGCATTGAACTTTTCCAACTTCTCCAGCGCGCGCTCGCGCGTCGCGGGCGTCATCCACGCCAAGTTGGAAATGCGATCACGGTAGGCGGCAACAAGGTAGTCAACAAGCTCCAGCATTTCAGCCTTTGAGCTTGCAGGAAAGTGCTTTTCGACGAAAATCTGGCCGATTTCCTCCCCGACCATCCTTTCAGCTAGACCAACTGCCCGCTTCCAACGATCTTTTTGCTCAGTAGCGCCAGATAGCTGGGTGCCATAAAAATCAAAGTTGGCCTGTCCAATTTCTTCGGTCAAGGAACCAGCCCGCGAACGCAAGATGTGCCACGTTGCCCACAATTGCCAATCGGCTAGACGATCATCGGTGAGCAGGCCGTTAAGGTGCTCAACATAGGAGGGCATCATGTTGACCAAGCGTTGCTCTGGAACCTGCGCAGCGATCAATAGAGCACGCACCTTGGAAGGGAGTTCGCTAAATTCGGTGGGGTTATAGGTAGCTACTGCATCGCGGGTTTTTACAACATCCCAGTGACCGGCTGCGATTTCCGATTCTAGGTTGAAGATGCGGGTGGCAGCGGTTGCTGTATCTAGCCCAAAGAGGCGGCTAGAATCTAAGAATCCAAGCATGCGCTCTAGGTGCTTTTTATATGCTTCTCGAGTTTCGGTGTGTGCTTCCTCGCGATAATAAGCCTCATCGGGAAGGCCCAGGCCGGATTGCAGGAGGTAGGCAATTGAGCTGTCGGAGGCGGAATCCTTTTCCACCCAGAATCCCACAGGAGCTCCGACACCTTCGCGGTCCAGTACACCGAGAGCCTTGGCAAATTCGGAGATATTAGCAACCGATAGTTTGTCCAAGTCGGCGTCTAGGGGAGTAACACCTGCTGCATTAATGGCATCGGTATCCATATAAGAGGCATAAAGTGCGCCAGCGCGACCTTGGTCTGCCTTGACGATTTCATGAACATCAAGTTCAGCATCATCGCGTAGCTTATGGAAGGTTCCATCTACAGCGCGGTCTTCCGGGATGATGTGTGTGTCAAGCCATGGTCCATTTACAAAACGATAAAGATCTTTCATGGTGCCCACTTTAGGTCAATTCTGTGAACTGAGTTTTTAGGCGGGTGATGTGTCCCTGATACCGGGTAGCCTATGTGTGTGAGTTCAATTGAAGCCAAGTACCAGCTAAAACCGCATGGCCGGGCAAAACTATGGTGGTTCATCTGTGGATTAGCAGCTTTGTTGTTGCTGTTGCCAGTGATTCTTAATCTAGTTGTGCCGGACAAAGGGGGCGATTATAAGGCCCTTGAAATTGACCTTTCAGGCACTGATTGGACAGTCCCAATTACCAATGAAACAGGCGCAGCAGTGATGTGTGAAGAAAGCTCAGACGAGATCTTCATGAAGTATTGGACTTGTAATGATGACACCACCGTGGTGACCATGATGGTGGAAAATGTTGAGGATCCCTCCAACACCTTGCGTCGCATGATTGATGCTTTCTTGTATCTATCGGTTCCTGCGGATACTGAAGCGGTTGCAAGCGAAGATGGTACTGCTCATGCGATGTTTTATCAGCCTTCCCAATCGGATGGAATGACACAGCTCTTGCCGGTTGTCGCATTAAGCCAACAAGGTACCGGCGACTACGAGGGATATACCGCCATTGCCCTCATTAAAGGATTTTCCACGGATTATTATACGCAAAGCATTTGGTCCAGCATGGCGCAGCAACGAGGTCTGGATTATCAACAGGAACTTCCAGTGGAAACCTCTTCGGAACTTTTTGATCCCGGAATAATACCTGGTGAGGAGCTTCCTTTTGATTTGGAGGAAGAACTCAAAGGTCTTCTTGAACAGCAGCCAGGACTCGTAGGCGAGGACGCATAACGATGAGCAAACTTTTTAGAATCACCCTGTGGGTCCTCATGGCTGTGGCCACACCGATGCTCTTCATAAACATTACGAGCCTGGTAATTATTGATCCCCTGGCTAGCGTCGTCGGCTTGCTCTTTTCGGCTCTTTATTTGGTGACTGTGGTGTGGCTGCTAAGTCGTACCCCGCTGTGGCCAGATTTTAAGAGCTATAGAAAACTTCCCGATGAAAGTAAACGAAAAGGCCAAGGTTCCACCTTCCTGTGGGTATTTTCATCCCTGTGGTGGGGTGGCGGAGTGGCAGTGGGAATCATCATGGTCATGGGCTACTCCATTATCGATTTAATGGATAAATTGAACTGGGATTTTGTCAGCATGAGCTTTGGTGGTGCCTATCCTGAGGAGATCGTCAAGACCTTGGGTGTGGCAATTATTTTGCTCAGCTTCCGGCAACTTAATAGGCCTTGGCATGGTTTTGTCACCGGCGCTTTGGTGGGCTTGGGCTTTGAAGTAAATGAAAACATTCTTTATGGAGCAACTGGGGCCATGTTTGACCCGAACTCCGATATGGCGGGCATGCTCATGATGTGGCAGTACCGTACGCTGGCAGGGCCACTGATCCACACTTTGCTCACGGGCTTTGCTGGATATGGAGTTGCACTAGCGTTCTTCACTGCGAAAAAGTCTTTGGCGTGGCGCTGTGGCGTTGCAGCTGCAGGCCTGGGCATTGCTTTCATCCTGCACTTTTCATGGAATCTATTGTGGGAAGACTATACGACGCAGATCATTAGCATCGTGATTATCAGCCTGATCCTGTACCCGCTTGCAGCATTTATCATCTGGCGCAGCTGGAAAGAAGCTAAGGCAGATGAAAGTTATGCCTACGCGCCGGGCGCAATTACCAGCACCAGCGAACTTGCACTAGTGGTGCCACAGCAACAGCAAGAAATAACCGAAGCTTAAAAAGCGCTTTTTGAGAAAAGCCTAACTTTTGCTTCTTCCTGCTAAATAATCAAGAGACCTGACAGTTTGTTAAGGGAGCTTGAAGGGGCTCGTAATTTCATTAGCTGGGGTGAGAGTTGAAAGTTTAAAACGCGCCCCAAAAAAATACGGGATTAAAGTATTTAATGGCCTTTAGGAGTGGAATTTTTGCAGAAAAAACTCTTCAAAAACCCACGAGATTAGAGACTTTATTTCCTAGTTATGGGGACTTAACTTTCCCATGATGTGTGATCTGTAACACAAAGGCGTGGGCTGACCTGTTGTTTTCCTATAGGTTGATTGAAAGTATGTCCGTGCTCACTTGCATTACAGCTTGTTCACCTGTTTTTCTGATTATCGAATGATTGATAGATTTATGAGCGGAAGCGAGGGCTCACGCATGAAGAAACAGGGACTCTATAACCCGGCGCATGAACATGACGCCTGTGGTGTGGCGTTTATCGCGGATATCCATGGCCGTCCAAGCCGCAGCATTGTGGATCGGGCGCTGGAAGCACTCCGTAACATTGACCACCGCGGTGCGGCTGGCGCAGAAAAGAACACTGGCGACGGTGCCGGCATTCTCATGCAGATTCCAGATAGCTTCTACCGCGAAGTTTCCGGCATCGAGCTGCCTGAAGTAGGACACTACGCAACCGGTATTGCCTTCTTGCCACGCGCTCGCATGGCAATGTTGGACGCTCAGAAGGAAATCGAGCGTATTGCTCGCCAAGAGGGCGCAGAAGTCCTCGGTTGGCGCATGGTTCCTTTTGACTCCCGTGAACTTGGCTCCATGGCTCTTGAGGCTATGCCAAGCTTCGCTCAGATCTTCCTTTCTGTACCAGGCAAGTCCGGCGAAGACCTGGACCGCGTTATGTTCTTCATCCGCAAGCGTTGCGAGCGTGAACTGGGCACCATTAACGGTCGCGATACCGTTTACTTCCCATCACTGTCTTCTCGCACCGTGATTTACAAGGGCATGCTCACCACCTTGCAGCTGGAAGGCTTCTTCAAGGATCTTTCTGATCCTCGTCTGGAGTCCGCCATCTCCATCGTGCACTCCCGCTTCTCCACCAATACTTTCCCAAGCTGGCCTTTGGCTCACCCATACCGCTTGGTTGCCCACAACGGTGAAATTAACACCGTTCGCGGCAATGAAAACTGGATGCGCGCCCGCGAGGCGCTTATCAAGTCCGAAAAGCTCGGCAATCTGTCCAGCGTGCTGCCTATCTGCACCCCAGAGGGCTCCGACACCGCGCGTTTCGACGAAGCCCTGGAGCTCTTGCACTTGGGTGGATACTCCCTGCCACACGCTGTCGCAATGATGATTCCGCAGGCTTGGGAGCACAACAAGACCATCTCCCCAGAGCTGCGTAACTTCTACGAGTACCACTCCTGCCTCATGGAGCCTTGGGATGGTCCTGCTGCTTTGGCATTCACCGATGGTCGTTATGTCGGTGCTGTTTTGGACCGCAACGGTCTGCGCCCAGGACGTATCACCATCACCGATTCCGGCCTAGTTGTCATGGCGTCTGAGTCCGGTGTGTTGGATCTGGACGAGTCGAGCGTCGTAAAGCGCACTCGCGTCCAGCCAGGACGCATGTTCCTGGTCGACACGGCTGAGGGCCGCATTGTTGAAGACGAGGAAATCAAGGAAAAGCTTGCTTCCGCTAAGCCATATGGCGAGTGGATCAATGAGAACTTTGTTCACCTTGATGGTCTGCCACAGACCCGTTATAGCTTCATGCCACACTCTCGCGCAGTGTTGCGTCAGCGTGTCTTCGGTATCACCGAAGAAGACGTTGATTTGTTGATCCTGCCAATGGCACTCTCTGGCTCTGAGGCCATCGGCTCCATGGGTTCCGATACCCCAATTGCTGCGATCTCCCAGCGCCCTCGCATGCTTTATGATTTCTTCGCACAGCGCTTTGCACAGGTGACCAACCCACCGTTGGACTCCATCCGTGAAAAGCCAGTGACCAGCATGTACACCCTCTTGGGCGCACAGTCTGACGTCCTGAACCCAGGCCCTGAGGCAGCACGCCGCATCCGCCTGGAATCCCCAATCATCGATAACCATGAGCTGGCTACCCTCACTCATGCCGATGACCACGGCGAATGGGAGTCTTTCGGCGCTGCCGTTATCTCCGGTCTCTACCCAGTAGCTCATCACGGCGCTGGCATGAAGGCAGCTATTGCCCGTGTCCGCCGCGAGGTTTCTGAGGCAATCCGCCAGGGCAAGACCCTGATCGTGCTCTCTGACCGCGAATCCGATGAGCGCTTGGCTCCAATCCCAGCTCTCCTGTTGACCTCTGCAGTTCACCAGTACCTGGTGCAGCAGCGCACCCGCACTCAGTGCTCCTTGGTTGTGGAATCCGGCGATGCCCGCGAGGTACACCACCTGGCTATGCTCATCGGTTTTGGTGCCGACGCCATCAACCCATACATGGCTTTTGAAACCATCGACGAGCTGCGCCTCAAGGGCCAGCTTGGTGATCTTACCCTCGACGAGGCTTCCCGCAACTACGTCAAGGCAGCTACCACTGGTGTGCTCAAGGTGATGTCCAAGATGGGTATCGCAACCGTGTCCTCCTACCGTGGCGCGCAGCTTGCTGACGTGACTGGTCTGCACCAGGACCTGCTTGACCACTACTTCGGTGGAATTTCTTCCCCAATCTCCGGCATTGGCCTTGATGAGGTTGCAGCTGACGTGGAAACCCGTCACCGCAGCGCTTTCTTGCCTCGTCCTGAGGAAAACGCACACCGCGAACTTGATCTCGGTGGTGAATACAAGTGGCGCCGCGAAGGTGAGTACCACCTGTTCAACCCAGAGACCATCTTCAAGCTGCAGCATGCAACCCGTTCCGGCAGCTACGAGATCTTCAAGGATTACACCCGCAAGGTTGATGATCAGTCTCAGCGCCTGGGCACTATCCGTGGTCTCTTTGAATTCAGCACTGACCGCAAGCCAATCCCACTGTCTGAGGTGGAACCGGTTAGCTCCATCGTGAAGCGTTTCTCCACTGGTGCTATGTCTTATGGCTCCATCTCTGCTGAGGCTCACGAGGTTTTGGCAATCGCCATGAACCGTCTGGGTGGCATGTCCAACTCCGGCGAGGGCGGAGAAGACGTCAAGCGTTTCGACGTCGAACCAAACGGTGACTGGAAGCGTTCTGCAATTAAGCAGGTTGCTTCTGGCCGCTTCGGTGTAACCAGCCACTACCTGAATAACTGCACTGATATTCAGATCAAGATGGCACAGGGTGCAAAGCCTGGTGAAGGTGGACAGCTACCTCCAAACAAGGTTTACCCTTGGGTTGCAGAAGTTCGTATTACCACCCCAGGTGTGGGCCTGATTTCCCCACCTCCACACCACGATATTTACTCCATCGAGGATCTTGCTCAGCTGATCCACGACCTTAAGAACGCCAACCCTGCTGCACGTATCCACGTGAAGCTAGTGGCAGAACAAGGCGTGGGAACTGTGGCAGCAGGTGTCTCCAAGGCACACGCTGACGTTGTTCTAATCTCTGGCCACGATGGTGGTACCGGTGCATCCCCATTGACCTCCCTCAAGCATGCGGGTGGACCATGGGAGCTCGGCTTGGCTGAAACCCAGCAGACCCTGCTGCTCAACGGTTTGCGTGACCGCATCCGCGTGCAGTGTGATGGTCAGCTCAAGACCGGCCGTGACGTCATCGTCGCAGCACTTTTGGGTGCTGAGGAATTCGGTTTCGCTACCGCGCCTTTGGTAGTTGAAGGCTGCATCATGATGCGCGTTTGCCACTTGGACACCTGCCCAGTTGGTATTGCAACTCAGAACCCAGGTCTGCGTTCTAAGTTCACCGGTAAGGCAGAGCACGTGGTTAACTTCTTCACCTTCATTGCTGAAGAAGTTCGCGAGTACCTAGCTCAGCTTGGTTTCCGCACCATCGATGAGGCAGTTGGACAGGCTCAGGTCCTGCGCAAGCGTTCCGGCATCCCAGCTGATTCCCGCGCAGCTCACTTGGACCTCAGCCCAATCTTCCACCGTCCTGAGACCCCTCACTTTGCAGAGCAAGATATCCGCTGCACCAAGACCCAGGAGCACAGCCTGGAGAAGGCTTTGGATAACAAGCTCATCGAAGAGGCTTCAGAGACCATCACCCGCGCAGCTGCAGGTGTGGATACCAAGATCGTGCTTGACCACAAGATCAGCAACGTCAACCGCTCCGTTGGCACCATGCTTGGTTCTGCAGTCAGCCGCGTTGCTGGTGCTAAGGGCTTGCCAGAGGACACCATCACCCTGAACTTCACTGGTTGTGCTGGTAACTCCTTCGGTGCTTTCTTGCCACACGGTATTTCCATCAACCTCACCGGCGATGCCAACGACTTCGTGGGCAAGGGCCTCTCCGGTGGTCGCATTGTGATCCGCCCATTCGCGGAGACTCCAAAGCAGCTCAAGAGCAACCCAGACATCATCGCGGGCAACGTTATCGGCTACGGCGCAACCAGCGGTGAGTTCTTCATCCGCGGCCAGGCCGGCGAGCGCTTCTGTGTTCGTAACTCCGGTGCTACCGCAGTGGTTGAAGGAATCGGCAACCACGGTTGTGAATACATGACCGGTGGCCGCGTGTTGGTTCTTGGACCAATCGGTGAAAACTTCGGTGCAGGTATGTCCGGTGGTATTGCCTACGTGGCAAAGACCGATGACCTCGCACTGAAGATCAACGCCGAATTGGTTGACATCGTTGAACTTAATGACAACGAAGTTGAGTGGGCTAATGACCTCATTGACCGTCACCGCGAGCTCACTGGTTCTGAGACCAAGCTGCGTGCAAACGATCTGGCAAAGATCATGCCACGCGATTTCCAAAAAGTTCTTAACATCATCGAAACCGCACAAGCTGCGGGTGAAGACCCAGCTATCAAGATCATGGAGGCAGTGAGCTAATGGCCGATCCACACGGATTCCAAAAATACACCCGACGCGAGCCTGCACACCGTCCCGTGCCTTTGCGCCTCATGGACTTCAATGAAGTTTATGAGCAGGCACCTGCCGGCCAGATTGAAGAACAAGCAGCACGCTGTATGGACTGCGGTGTTCCTTTCTGCCACGAGGGTTGCCCACTGGGCAATATCATCCCTGAGTGGAATGACTTGGTTCGCCAAAACCGGTGGAAAGAGGCATACGACCGCCTCCACGCCACCAACAACTTCCCAGAGTTCACCGGCCGTCTATGCCCAGCTCCTTGTGAAGGCGCTTGTGTGCTCGGCATCAACGATGATGCTGTGACGATTAAAAACGTCGAGCTAGAAATCGTCGAAAAGGCTTTTGCGGAGGGTTGGGTCAACCCAGTTGTACCTTCCATGTCCACCGGTTTGAGCGTTGCTGTGGTGGGCTCCGGCCCAGCCGGCTTGGCAGCTGCACAGCAGCTCACCCGCGCTGGTCACAGCGTTACCGTCTTCGAGCGCGATGACCGCGTTGGTGGTCTGATGCGCTATGGCGTGCCTGAGTACAAGATGGAAAACCACTGGATTGACCGCCGTGTTGCCCAAATGGAGGCAGAGGGCACAACTTTCCAGGTAGGCGTCTCACCGCGCGCCGCTGAGCTGGCGCTTTTTGACGCGATTGTGCTGGCAACCGGTACTCCTGTGGCTCGTCCACTGAAGGTTCCCGGAAGCGATCTCAAGGGTATCTACCCAGCCATGGAATACCTCACCGAGCAAAACCGCGTTAACGAAGGTGATGCAGAGGTTTCCCCAATCAGCGCTAAGGGCAAGAAGGTTGTCATCATTGGTGGCGGCGATACCGGAACTGACTGCTTTGGTACCGCACTGCGCCAGGGTGCAGAATCTGTTACCCAATTTGATATCCGTCCACGTGCACCTTTCCAGCGTGCAGATTCCACTCCATGGCCGATGTACCCTAACCTTTTCCGCACCGCAACGGCGCATGAGGAAGGCGATTACATCATTTCCGGCGATGAATCCGCAGATGAGATCGAAGCTTTGGGCTTGGCTCGTCGTGGCGCTGGCTCCACCTTGGGTGAGCGTAAGTTCGCTGTGAACACTGTGGAATTCCACGGCACCGATGGACACGTCAGTGGCCTCACAGGTAACCAGATCCGCGTTGTCAACGGCAAGCGTGAGCCAATTGAAGGCACCGAGTTCCCATTCGAGGCAGATTTGGTACTGGTTGCACTTGGCTTCACCGGTGCAGAGCAGGGTGGCTTGGCTCATGAGCTCGGCGTTACCTTCGATGACCGTGGTCGTATCATCCGCGATGCAGAATACCGCAGCCCAACCAACTCCCGCGTATATGTCGCCGGTGACAATGGTCGTGGCCAGTCCCTGATCGTGTGGGCAATCGCCGAAGGTCGTGCTTGCGCCGCCGCCGTTGATGCCGACCTAATGGGTGAAACAGCACTTCCCGTGGCAGTAGCTCCGGGCGATGTACCACTGGCCATTTAAGCGCTCGGTACTTAAATTAAGTTTGGATTTCGGTCGGTCCAAAGACATCAATCATTCATAGACCGAGGGCAGCTCCCGTGTACATGGCACGGGAGCTGCCCTTTTGCTATTTGACCATGGAAGGTGAGATTTTAGCCAATCTTCCAGGTATGCACCGGCTCGCCCATAAGTTGATTGTCCAAATAACTACGCAACATAGCTGCTAAAGCTTCCTGACGAGATTTGGAACCAGGCAAACTGCCATGCGCCTCAAAATGATTAAGAGTACGCAATTGCCAGGTGGCACCATTTTGGCGTGACTTTGCCCGGCCTTCAATGATTCCCAGGTAGGTATCGATGAGGTTTTCATCAACACCCAAACCCTGCAAACCAATCCGGGCCTGTGGCAAAAGATGCTCCAAGACCAGGTCAGCAACATTAATCTGACCCAAGGTGGGCCAAGTCATGCGAGCAAAAAGGCCGGAACGGGCACCAGCTTGGAAATTCTTTTCCGCATCAGGGAAAGGCAAGCGAGACCACACTGGGCGGTTTTCCTCTGCTAGATACTTCACCAATCCGTAGTAGAAGGCGGCGTCGGCAGTAATATCAATCGGCGTCGGGCCAGCTGGGAGCAGACGGTTTTCCAAGCGGAGGTGAGCGCGCTCAGTACCGGGTGCATAAATTGGACGATTCCAACGCCACACGGTGCCATTATGCAAGTTGAGATAATGCAGCGCCGGAGATTTCCCCTTCATCATGGGAGTGCCTGATAGCGCCCGGGATTCTGCAATTAGCGGAGAGAAGTACCGCACGTTTTCTTCAAAGAGGTCAAAGACGCTGGTAATCCATCGCTCGCCAAACCACACGCGGGGGCGCACGCCTTGGTTAACCAACTCCGGGGTGCGGGTATCTATGGCCTGTTGGAAAACTGGAATGCGGCTTTCATGCCACACTCGACGGCCCAAAAAGAGGGGAGAGTTGGCTGCTAGAGCTACCTGCACACCAGCAATCGCTTGGGAAGCATTCCACGCCGCAGCAAAGTTAGTAGGTGCTAGCTGCAAGTGAAGTTGGATGGAGGTACAGGTGGATTCTGGTGCGATATCGGCAAAGTCATGAGAGATCTGCTCACGGTCAGCCAAATTGATATGGACCATCTCGCCACGGGAATCCATGATGGTATTGCTCAGGGCTCGGTAGCGATTTTCCTGAGTCATCCAGGCTGGATCTTCTAAGAATGCGGGGGTCACAGTGGGCAAAGTGCCGATCATGGCGACATTAACGCCGGCTGCAGTTGCTGCTTCACGCACGGCACTTAGGCGGGAGCCAATGCCGTCTTCCAAGCGTTTGAGACCATCACCCTGTACTGAAAGGGGAGGGTGGTTCAGCTCCACATTAAAGTTGCCAATTTCAGACTGATACTCAGAATTGAGGGATGACAGAACCGCTTCACCAGCTAGTGCTGGTTGCATGTCTTTATCAACCAAGTTGAGCTCAAGTTCTAGCCCGATGGAACCTCGATCTTCAAAGTCGGAGCTTTGGAGGTGCCGGTCAAAGATTTCAAGGTCTTCCATGAGCAGCTGGCGATAACGCGTGCGCTGCTGTGGTGTGTACCTGTCCGAGGAAACTGATTCGCCCATGACATTGAGCAAACCACAAAAAGTGTCATCTGGTGAGAGCTAGCGGAAAAGAATTCATAGCGCCGCAGATTTTGGACATCAAAAGGCTTAGAGATAAAAAGATGCGGCCGCTTTTAGAAAAGCGACCGCATCTTTTTATGGGGAAGGTTTAATCATCAACCTTCATATGCCCTGGGTTCCACAATCCAGAGCGCTGAATGGTTTCCAGGTTGATATCGGCAACCTGTGGAGCTTCACCATTGGAATTGGTGCGCAGCATATAGCGTTCGATGGAACCCCAGTCACGTCCCCAGTCATTAAGTAGGTAGGAAGGGATTTCATAGGCGTTGTTTACTGCTTCCGCAGTACCCATGGCGCCACCGCCAGCCCAGTCCTGGAATGGGGACAAAGTAGCTTTGCCACCGTGGTCTGGAGAGATACGGTATTCCGGAATCTCAGTAACACCTGCGTAGTGATCAAAGGTGCGTTGGCAAGGGAACTGGAGGCCAACAGCCCAGTCCAAAAGACCTGGGGTTTCAGAGCCAATGACGTTGTTCAAAGAATCAAGGGTAGGAACACGTGGTGGGGTAAATGCCACCCACTGATCCTCATCAAGATTGACGTCAGAGGCAACAATGCGTACTACATCTGCTTCTGCTGGCAGCTTATCCAGTGGATAACGCAGGTTACGCCAAGAAGGCTCTGGTCCAATGTCATACATCATCGCTTCGCCGAGGGCTTCTACATCACCATTGGCAGTGCGCTTGCCGTATTCAAGCATGACCGATTGGCCAGTTTGCAGCACACCGTTGATGTCGTAGTGCTCGATGCGGCCGGCTGCCGAAACCACAATGATGGGGGCCTCTTCAGTTGCTTCCGGAACCGAGTACCAGTCGGTGGTGATGTGCGCTGGGTTTTGAGTGCCAGCTGCCCAGGAACCAATGACTGGAATCTGAGTGTAATCAAGAGCGAATGGCAGGCGTGCGGTGGAACCGTTGACACCTTCCGAAGCGCGGGTACCGCCGGTATTGCCGGTGGACTGCCCGGAAGCTTCATCGGAGCCGCCGGTCTCAGTGTCTTGATCGGTGTTGGCAATTGCGCCCACAGCGGAAAGATCGGCCTGGTCTTGGCTGATGGAATCTGGGATACCAGTTGGAGTAAAGCCACGGACTTCATCGGCTTCCAAAGATTCACCCAAGGTGGAATTAACTGGGGTGAGGAAGGAATCATTGGAGTTGGTTTCTAGCATTGCGTCCTCAGCTAGGCCACAAGTCTGGCCAGTGAGGGAACGCAGGTTGCCCAAACCCACGGAGTAAGCAGGGTATTGATCCACAAAGGCCTTGCCCAGGGAGGCACACGCCATAAAGACCACAAGGGCGGAAACCACAGCGATAGGGGAGGCCAGCAATCCTCTGAATCGAGAAGCACGCTGTTGCTTGGCAACTTCCTCGGCAACAAATTCACCCATGGAATGGGTAGTTTCGGCGCGTGCCACCCGAATGTCTTTGACAAAGGCCTGAATAACACCAATGACCAAGACCGCCACAGAGATAAAGAGCACTACAGTTGAAGCTTCAATGCCCTTAATTTGGATGGTCTTATCCCACCATGGAATTGAATAGCTAGAGGTGTACCACCAGCCATTTACGCCAGCGAGTGACAATGCCAGCACAAAGAGGAATGCGCCGATGGAGAAGGTGCGCATACGTGGGGATTTTACGGCGACATAAGACAGCGCTACCGCTGCAAGTCCGGCCAATGCACCGGCCAGACCTGCATACACACCAAAGTGGTGGGTCCACTTGGTTGGGGTGAACATCATGAAGAACATGGTGCCGAAGATAACCAGCATCAAACGCAGGGTTGGTCCCTTGGCGGAGCCAGGAATACGGCCATAACGCAGGATTGCGGCCACCACGATTGCCAGGCAGGCAATAAGCATCAGCACGGCAAATCGGCGAGTAAAGGAACCGTCCACAGTTTGCTGCATCACCGTTTGGTAGCGAACATATTCGTTGTACCAGGTCAGTGACGGACCCTTTTCAGAGCGCACGGAAATGGATTCCATCACGGTGGATAGGGTCTGATCACCAAACACTGCGATCAGGATGGCAGTACCGGCAGCCAGGAAAGGTGCCAGCATTGCCATAATGGCGCCTAGAACAGCGCTTCTCGACGCACCCTGCGGCGCCCCAATAAGTGGCAAGCGACGATACAAAATACGAAGCAACGCAGACAAGCTGACCAACAGGGCAGAAACCGCCATCAGGCCGGTTGGGCCTGAAGCCAAAGAGATAGTAGCCAAGATGACGCCGATGGCTGCTGGCAGCAAGCGGGAGGTGGCAATGGCCCGTTCAAAAGAGACCCACGTAAGAAGGGCACCCATGGCAATGATGGGCTCAGGGCGCACACCATTGTTATAAGGCAGCCAGAAAGCCAAGAAGACCATGGCAGCGGACCAGTGCGCAACGCGGCGACCATCAACCAGAGCACCAAAGCGTGGCATCACTTCGCGGGAGAGCACAAACCAAATAATGAGGCCAGAAAGCAGTGCCGGCAGACGGATCCAAATGGAAGCAGTGGAGACATAAGCCATTAGCCCCAGCAGGTCATAATAAGGAGCGCCAAAAGGCGATTCAGGTACGCCGAACCAGCGGTAGTAGTTGGCCATATAGTCCGCGTTTTGGGAGACCCGGGCCATGGTCAAAATGAAGCCGTCATCAGAGGTATTGGCACCGATGAAATGCCAGAACACCAAGATGCCTACAACCAAGCCATCAAGCGGCTTAAGTTTGCGCCAATTGGCAGGCAGGAATCGATGTGCCTTGCGGCCATCCAGAATATCCATGCGGTGCAAAGCCCACAGTGCGACCAACAGAGAAGCTAAGCCGATGAAGATGGCGGCGTATTTGATCAGGCTGGGGGAGGAGGTGAATCGCGAGTTAATCTCGACGTCAACGTTGAGCCCCGCTGCACTCAGTGCGTTCGCGGTGCTCGGGTCGTCGACAAGCTCGGTATAAACGCCGGTGACCTGCGGGCGTTCGTCGCCTTCGGTGGCGCCTTCGAAGTTGGTGCCACTGATGGTAGCGGTGGTGGTTTCCTCGGTGGAGGAAATCTCCAGCATGGCCGTATCGGGGATGCGGCTGACCTCGGTTGGGGTGAGCTCCATGAGAACTTCGCCGCGGACAATAACATCCAAGTTGCCATCAATGCTGCGTACAAAGAGGCCACGGTTGGTGGCATCAGTACTATCTGCAGGCAAGGTTCCCAGCACCAAGGACTGATCCTCATTGAGGCTATCCAAGGCTGAGATAGGAACGCTTGCTTCCATGGACTGTGGCGCATAGGAAATTAGCGGTGCGTTAACACTCGCCAGCTCCCCATTTTGTGGCCAAGACAGTGAAGACTGCACCTGGTTGACGGGCAAGAATGGGAGAAGAACAAACATCACAAGGCCTAAAAGGCCTGATCCGATAGCCAGTTTCTTCAGCCAACTCGGTGCAACCTGCGGGGGCACAACTGCGGCGGCATCGCCTGCAGCACCCTTTAGCTTTTTCGACTCAACTACTTCTGACACGTGGAACGAGTCTACGTCATGAACACCCATGTCACCCTGTTGGCGTGCGGAGTGAGCACCGCTTCGTGAGGTATCACTCATTGTGGCTCACCACCACAAAGGGGCCGATTTGGGCAATTTCCCAGTTTTCCCCAAAAACTTCTGGGTTGAAAAATACTCCGCGGAAACGCACATTCGGATTATTGGGGTAGAGATCTTCAGCCAAGTCGTACTTCCATCCTGCTTCGGTATCCTCCACCGAACCGCGGAAGATAAAGACCTCCGGTCCCTGCCAAGGGGCAGAGGCTAGGGCCTGCTCAAAAGCTGCGGGATCTGAGAGCTCATCCCAGCTTTGCAGCGCCCAATTTTCGATGGTTTCATTGCGCTTGCCAAATTCTCCCAAAGGATTGGCATAGTGCGAGGTAAATGCTTGGAAACCGCGATAAGGATTAAAGGACATAAAGTCCAATTCATCAGTGAGCACTACGGTCTCCGAAGGCTCAAAGCCCTGATCTAAAAGGTGCTGATTAATCTCGCCATAATAGCGCGCACTACCAGCGGGGTAGCGGTCCGCGCGCTCGCCATTGCCATCAGTATCGGTATAAGCCAAGTCGATAGCGTGGGAGTTTTTCTCAGGCAGATCTTGGGCATAATCGATGCCAGCCAGCACCACGATAATGACAAGAATGCTGTTCATCGCACGCGCAGTGCTTTCGGAAACCTGCTTGGGATATAGCTGATAAACACTCGCCAGCCGGAAATCAGCAATGGCCAGCACACCGGCCGTGGCAAACATCATCACCAAAACCGTATCCAAACGGAAGCCCAGCAAAGTATTGCCAATCAGGGTGATGGCCATGGAAAGCGCCATCCAGGTATAAAACACACCAATACCAATCCACATGGCGCGCACTTCAGCACTGCGGAAGCGCACCACCAAATAAATCAGACCCGCCAAACACAGCACGCCCAATACACTCGGCGCGAGGAAAGGAACCGGGAATTGCGTGCCCTCAATGGGCAGATAGTGGGTGGCAGTATCGCCGGACTGCTCTGCGCCCTCCAAGTAGGCGAGCAGGTACGGGCCCCAAGTCACCAGGGCAATGCTTATCGACGCAACCCCCAGCACCACAAGCCAGCCAATGGGCTTGAGGGATTTCTGCATTCCCGCAGCAAGAATTACACAAACCACCACCACTGAAAGCGCAATAGTGGCGGTGAACAAAGTATAAAAAGTAGCCGAAAGGCCCAAATAAACAACACCACCGCAGAGCGCGAAGATATCACCGCGGGCAATGCGCGGAGCAAGCACCGCCATAGCTGGAGCACCCAAGGCCACAATGGCGGCATAGGGCTCTTCCGCATGCATAGCCAACATAACGCAGGTGGAAACCAAGGCAATACCCGTTGCTACCGGCAAAGATCCAGTAATTCGCTGCCATACCGGAACAAGCACCGAAGCAGCCATTGCCAAGGAGATAATTGCCCAGGGTTGGAATACCTCCCAGCCGGATAGGCCGAGAGCGTTTGCCAAACGGCCACCCATCCAGAACCAACCGCCCGGGTAATAGGTGGGCATATCAATGTAGTTCATATCCGAAAGGCTGACTTCATCAGCCATTCGTGTCATAAACTGCGTGCGAAATCCCTGGTCAACGCTGACACCATCAAGATAAAGCTTGGTTGCAGAAAGCGGGATAGCAAGAGTTGCCACCACCAAGGCTGCTGGGCTGAGATAAGCGACCACATAACTTAAAGCCAAGCGCCAGGTAGGGCGTGGTTTGATATTGTCCAGCTGCCAGCGCGGATTGTTATTGTGCTCATCTCTAAGCCAGAACCACATCAAAATGCCAGTAGCTACCACTACCGCGGCAATGGTTACCGAGGAAAGTGCACGGGTAACCATCGAAGCACCAAAAGCTGGCAGGTTGGTTTGTTTAAGC
Source organism: Corynebacterium callunae DSM 20147 (assembly GCF_000344785.1). Lineage (NCBI taxonomy): Bacteria > Bacillati > Actinomycetota > Actinomycetes > Mycobacteriales > Corynebacteriaceae > Corynebacterium > Corynebacterium callunae. Next base: position 204,693 of record NC_020506.1, read on the forward strand.
GCAAACCAAGCAATGAGCGCAAAGAAAAATGCCATCACTGCAGCAGCTGCAATCGCTACGAGGGTGGCTCCTTTTCCTAAGCGGTCAGGGCGATATACCTCGCCAACTGGTGCCCGCGAGGTGTCCAAAGGATTAAGATCTTGGCGAACCTCGACGGTTCCCTCTTTTTCGGAGGAGTTTGTCATGTTAGAAGTCTTTCATATTCTTCTGCATTTAATGAGATTGCTTTGCACGAGGAAATATTGCAACTGGATAGGGACAATGAAAATACCCGTCACCAAGGGGCTTAGACCAAAGGTGGCGGGTAGTTCACAGCTGCAAAAACCTACTAAGAACTAGAAAGGCAGCTTTCTAAAAATTGCGCGTGGAATGAACTGGAATGCCAAGGAGACGTACTGGAACAAAGGATGGACAAAGATGATGTCCTTCTTGTTCACCACTGCGGAATAAACCTCATTGGCTACGTCTTCGCGGTTAACGGTAAGTGGCGCTTCGCCAGCATCTGCACTCATCTTGGTGCGAACCTGACCGGCACGAACCACCAAAACATTGGCGCCGGTGCCACGTAGAGCCTCGCCGAGCTGGGTGTAAAAACCATCAAAGCCAGCCTTGGCGGAACCGTAGACAAAGTTGGAGCGACGTACACGCTGACCTGCTACTGAGGACATAGCAACGATGGTGCCGTGGCCTTGTGCTTCAAATTTTTGGCCAAGCAGCACACCAACAGAGACACCAGCTGTGTAGTTAACAGAGGTTGCCTCGACTGCTAGTGCCTGGTCGCGCCATTGTGCTTCATTGTCACCGAGGATGCCGAAGGCGACAATTGCGATATCTACATCGCCCTTTTCAAAGGCAGCATCGATAACTGCAGGGTGGCTTGCGGTATCAAGCGCATCAAAGTCCACAACGGTGACAGATTCTGCACCAGCAGCCTCGATCTGTGCAGCTGCAGCTGCCACGCGTGGAGAATCCTGACGAGCAGCCAGGGTGACATGTGCGGCACCCTGCTTGAGGAAGCGCTCTACGATGGACAACCCAATTTCAGAGGTGCCACCAAGAAGCAGAATATTTTGGGCCTTGCCCACTGCATTAAGCATTGTTTAAAAGCCCTTTCTAGTGAAGCTCTAGTCGACGTGACATATCAGAAGCAAAGATGCCGGTTGGGTCAATTTTATTACGAGTCTTAAGCCAACCCTCCAAACCTGGGTACATGGTGTGGAAGTTCTCTGCAGAGGTGCGGGATTCCTTGGCCAGGTACAAACGGCCGCCGAATTCCATGACACGCTTATCTAGATCATCCAAGAAAGCACCCAAACCTGGACGGATAGGGAAGTCAACGCAGACATTCCAACCTGGCATTGGGTAGGAAAGTGGTGCGCGGTTACCTGGTCCAAAGAGCTTAAACACGTTCAGTGCGGAGTAGTGTCCGGACTTCTGCATATCGCGGATGATGTCCTTGAAAGGCTCAACGGCATCCATTGGCACCACAAACTGGTACTGCAAGAAGCCCTTGGAACCATAACCACGGTTCCATTCACCGATAAGGTCCAGTGGCTGATAGAACTGGGTAAGGTTCTTTACCTTGTTGCGAGCTGGAGCGCCCATGGCGTAGTAAGCCTCACCAATAGCCATGAGTGACAGCTTGTTCATGGTCCAAGATGGGAAGATATCTGGCACCTTCATCAGCTGTGGAGCGTTGAACTTCAGTGGATCCTTTGCCAGCTTTGGAGCAAGCTCCTCAAGCTGGGCCAAAGTGGCCAAAGAACCACGGGAAATGGTGGAACGACCAAGCTTTGGCTCAGGGCTGATGACGTCAAACCAAGCAGAAGAATAGGTGTAGTTATGCTCAGATCCATCTGAGTGGAAAGCTACGGTTTCTTCCAGGTTGGAGGTGCGATCAGTGTCAGAGATGAAATATGCGGTTTCGGTCTTGGTCATGCGAATGCGAGCACGCACGATAATGCCGGTCAATCCCATGCCACCAACAGTTGCCCAGAAGAGATCACCCTGGGGATCCTCTGCGGTGCCTTCTGGCTCGAGGTGCAAGATACGACCATCAGCAACAAGCAATTCCAAGGACACAACATGGTCACCGAAGGAACCTGCGGAGTGGTGGTTCTTGCCGTGGATATCAGGTCCGATTGCGCCACCGATGGTGACCTGGCGGGTGCCTGGCAGAACTGGAACCCATAGGCCATAAGGCAGGGCAGCCTTCATGAGCTGGTCTAGGGTTACGCCACCGTCAACATCAACAATTGCGGATTCTGGGTCAATGGAGTGGATCTTGTTGAGGGGCTGCATGTCAATGACAAGGCCGCCGGCATTCTGGGCTGGATCGCCATAGGAGCGACCCATGCCACGGGCAATAACTCCGCGCTTGAGGTATGCAGGCTTGGAGTCATTTTGCTCGGCTACTTGTCGGACTGCCTCGACGATGACGTCGAGATCAGGGGTGGACAAGACCTCAGCAGTGGTAGGGGCCGTGCGGCCCCATCCGTTCAGTTTCTTAGCTTCTAGGGGAAGGGCTCCGTGGGCACCGGCCGAAGCGCCGGAGCTGGACGTGCCGTTAGAACTGTTCATCGCCTTCAAAGGTTACCCCTCAATGTTTGAAGGTGACGCCATCAAGCACCAAAAGTTTGATTTACAGGGTCAATCTCACATTTTGAGAAAGTCTAAAGATCCATCAACTCGCGGATCTCAGCGGGCAGTTCTTCCTGTGAAGTGATAGTGGGGCCATCGTATTCGCGCAGGATGCGGTAAACCACAGAGCGTGAGGTGCTATCAAGAAAAGGGATCTCCTGGGCCATAAGGCGGGTCATGAAATCATCGAGGGGAAGATTGGTTCTTTCCGCGGCGATATGGACTTCAGGTTCCTGCGCCTTTTTAGTGCTCTTGAATTTCTCAAACATGCTCTTAACGATACTCACAGCGGTAGTCTGGGCTGTATGGATAGCAGGATGAGAATGCAGGCAGCAGCAGGTTCAGCCCTGATCGGGGCCGGAGTGGCACTTAATGATTATGTTAAAAGTCCAGTTGGCAGGGCATTAGGTTATGGCGGGCTCATTTTAGGTGGGGCTGGAGTAATCGCTTTTAGCGAGGATGCCACCGGCAAGAATTACATTTTCGGCGAAGATTCCACCTTGGTTTTTGATCAAATCTGCCAGGACATTGGGGATCTTGGAATTACTCCAGGCCCAGATTCTGATGCGCAGTACCTCAATGAGCGCGGGCCACTAGTGACCTGGCTGTTATTGGCGGTTTTTGTAGTGGCTTTTGTGGCATTGGTCTACATTTCTGTGCGCGTCGACATGATGGTGATGAAAAAGCTGGCTGGATTTTTTGCACAGCGCGGGGTGAAGCGTCCTTTTAGTTATGCCGGAATGGTCTACGCTGCCTCGGTTTATGCACTTTTTGAATTGGATAATCGCAAGAAATAGTCCCCGCGTGACCAGGCCTAAGACTTTTATATCGTCAATGGCATATTTGCGACTTCTCTTTTAGCCTCCCAACGCCAAAGTATTAAATGTGGCTATTCTGGGGCACATGCCCACGAACTATGCCCGCGACAACGTCATCTCCCTGGCGTCTGCACGCGCGCATCGATCGGCCCAAAATGAGGTTCAACCACCCGTTGATCCACAGCGCACGCTGATTGTGCGAGCAAATAATGTGCAGGCAGACGGAGAAATTTATCGTCAAATAGGTCTTGATTCCGCCATGGACCTTGAAGAACTGCACACGGTGCTTAATATTTCCTTCGGGGTGGGCGGGGATTCCGCACCCTGGCGCTTTGAAGATTTTCAGCATCAACCCATGGAAGCTTCCAAAAAACTTTCGGAACTTTTGCGCGTGGAAGGCGATGAACTCTTCTATTTTTGGGGACTGTGGCAATTTAACCTGCAGTGTCTAGAAATTTATCCCCGCGATAATGGCACCCCACGCGCGTTGTGCATCGGCGGCTGCGGTGGGCTTAATGATGATTTTGACCAGGCCACTATCAATGCGGAACTCACCGGTACTGACACCATCCGCGATGTGCTCTCCGGGGTGCGCCCCGAAGTAATTGATCTGGTTGATCGCACTGGAGTATTTGATTTTATTCCGCTGTTGCAAGCGCTTGATCTTAAAAGACATACGCTTATCGACGCCGACCGCGTGCGAACCTCCCGGGCGTTGCCCGCGGAGCACAGTGCCGAAGCAAGTGACGCTTTTTGGTCTTGTGTACTGGCGCTGGCCTGTCTTGGTGATGAAGCCCTCTTTGTGGAAGTGATCGAATCCACAATGAGCGCTTTAGGATGGGTCTCAGATGATGGATCGCCACTCAGTGCCAAGGAGATTACAGCAGCGTGTGCCACCTCCTTGCAGATTTTGGAAGAGCTAGGTGCCTATGGTGAAAATCAGTTGGCCCCGGTGGATCGCCTCGACGTTTATAGGGAGCTGCTGCGTTTCTAGGTATTGTGTAATCCCGTGTCAGAGAACCAAGACCTAAACATCATTCGGCCCATGAGTCTAAAGACTCAAGCTTTCCGATTCATCCTCACCGGTGGCCTTTCTGCCGTTGTTGATCTCGGTCTATTGTCGCTCTTCCAGCTGGTTTTTGGGCTGCCCGTGCCAATTGCCCGCACCATTTCCTTCATTGCCGGTACCACCACCGCCTATATGATCAATCGTCGCTGGACTTTCCAAGCTGAAAGTTCCACCTCCCGCTTCTTGGCAGTAGTGGCGCTTTATGCGGTGACCTTCTTTATTAACATTGGTCTGCAGACTTTTTGTTCCGCGCTTTTTGAATCCTGGAATTGGAATGAAGCACTAGCCATGGTGGTGGCCTTTGTGATTGCACAGGGCACCGGAACCACCATCAACTTCATTGTCCAAAGAACTCTGATCTTCCGCGCAAAGTAGGCTAACCAATGAAAAATATGAACCTAACAATGCTGGCAGGTCTGCTCGGAGTGCTTTACTTTATCCTGCTGACCTTGGTGTTTTCAGCTCAAGGTATGCAGGTGGTGGCCGGGGTGGCCTATGCGATTATCAGTCTCGCAGGACTGGTAGCAGCCTGGGATAATTTCCGGGATCGCAATAATCCCACCTGGAAAACCTGGGTGGGATTGGTTGGTGGATTGCTTATTTTTGTCCCTGGTCTATGCCTCTTACTGGGCAATGGAGTGTTATCCCTGACCGGCGGAAATCCATCTACCTTGGTTAATACCCTGCTTTCAGTAGCTGCCATCGGCGCAATTTATTTGTTACCGATTGGCATTATGATGTGCCTGATCGCAGGATTTAACCGCTTTTATGAGACTTTAAGGGCGTGAGAACTTCTCCTGCCTGCCCAAACGGTGCAGGCGGAGCCACTCTCTAAAGCCTTTAATATCCTTCTTTTGCACCAGGAAGAACCACGCAAAACGGGCATATTCCTGCGGTAGGAGCTTGCGCATACCGGGCTGTGCCATCAAATAGCCACGGTTGCGATAGGTGAAAAAGCGCTTGGTGTCATTGTCTGGATATTGGGTGTGCATACGTCCACCCAAGATTGGCTTGAATTCGTCGGAGCCATCTGGGTGCAAATAAGCGGTGGTCAGGCAGGTGCCAAATGGTAGACCGGAGCGCACCAGACGGCGGTGATACTCCACCTCATCACCACGGATAAAGAGTCGATAATCTGGCACGCCGATGCGTTCCATGGCATAAGCGCTGATCAAGGCGCCATTAAATAGTGATGCGATACCGGGCAAGAGGTCGTCCTCAGGCTTTGCCGGATCAATCAACTCACTGCGCATCCGGCGCCATTCCAGGCCACGGCGCAGCGGGAAGGCCAAGCGCTCAGGATTTTCGGCATTGCATACGACTGGTGAAACCTCTTCCAGATTGTGGCGGGAGGCGGCGTCGATAAGCGTCTTTAAAACCTCCGGCCCCTCTGGGCGCCCGTCATCATCAGCGCACCACACAGCGTCGGCGCCAAGCGCCAGCGCGGTCAAAAACCCATAGGCAAAACCGCCACCGCCACCCAAATTGGTGCGCGAGGGGGTGTAAACGCCCCGCTCGCCGGCAACCTCTTTAAGGAGCTTTTCGACGCGAGGATCGTTGCCGTTATCTACCACCACAATGTGTTGCACTGGATAGATTTGATTGGCAACAACCTCAAGGGAATGCCGCAGCAACTCCACACGATTGTGGGTCACAATGACCGCTGCGACGTTGATGCCCGGCTGGAGGTGGGTAGTGGTTTGTGCCATGGCCTATATATTGCCACGTAAATGTGGAGGGGTCAGTTTCACTACCTAAAACTTAAGCCTTTTTCTCTTCTTCCAAGCGGGTGAGCAGGCGGCGAACGTGATCGCCAGCGCCCTTGCCTTCGTAGGCTTCCACCACGTCTGGAACCAGTCCAGCTTCGCGGATTTGGCCGTGGTCTACCCATAATGCGGTATTGCATAGCTGGGCCAGGAAGTCATTGGAGTGGGAGGCAAATACCAAGATGCCAGAGCGCTCTACGAGCGCCTGCAGACGGTCACGGGCCTTAGCCATAAAGGCGGCATCGACTGCCCCGATACCCTCGTCGAGAAGCAAAATTTCGGGCTCAATCGAAGTGACCACGCCGAGCGCAAGGCGGATGCGCATACCCGTGGAGTAGGTACGCAGCGGCATGGAGAGGTATTCGCCGAGTTCGGTGAAGTCCGCGATTTCCTCCATTTTGGCTTTCATCTGCTTGCGAGTTTGGCCGAGGAAAAGGCCTCGAATGACGATGTTTTCATAGCCGGAGATCTCTGGATCCATGCCGATGCCCAGATCAAAGACTGGAGCTACACGGCCGCGGATATCGGCGGAACCGCGGGTGGGCTCATAAATGCCAGAAAGCAGGCGCAGCAGGGTGGATTTTCCGGCGCCATTGTGGCCAACGAGGCCGATGCGATCGCCTTCACGCAGGTGCAGGTTGATGTCTTTAAGTGCTTCAACAACCACCACATTGTCCTGGTTGCGGCCAATTGCGCCACCAGCTGCCCCCAGGAAAGCCTTCTTCATGGAGCGGGATTTGGCGTCGAAAATGGGGAAGTCAACGCAGGCGTTATAAGTGTCAATGGAAACCATGGTGGCTTACTCCTATACCCAGTAGCTGACGCGGAAGCGCCATTGTTTCATTGCGATCAGCGCGAGACCCAAGCCCACAATGGTAAATCCAATAACGATCCACCAGTGATAAGCAGGCAGGGAAGCGCCGATCATGGGAGCACGCACAATTTCCAAGTAGTGATAGAGCGGGTTGAGCTCAGCCAAGCGGGCGCGTCCGCCCACCTCAGCGCTGTGATCTTGCAAAGTAGAGGTCATCCATACAATTGGGGTGACATAGAAAAGTAGCTGGGTGCCAGCTTCCAACAGTGGGGAAATATCGCGGTAGCGGGTGGCAACAATGCCAAAGAACATAGCCACCCACACACCGTTGATCACCAAGAGGAACATTCCCGGGATAATCAGCAGCACATCCCAGCCCAGTGGGCGTGGGAAGATGAGCATGAGGATTAGCCAAATGACCAGGTTATGCGCTAAAAAGAGGGCTTGTTTCCACACCAGACGATACACATGTACGGAGAGCGCTGAGGGCAACTGCTTAATTAGGCCTTCATTGTCCACAAAGATATCAGCGCCTTCTTTGATGCATCCAGAAATAAAATTCCACAGGATCAAACCGACGGTAACGTGGGGAAGGAATTCTGCCAAAGGGATTTTGAAGAGGACTGAGTAGAGCAAGCCCAGCGCCAGCGCCATCACACCGGTGGCAATGGTGATCCACAAGGGGCCAAGCACGGAGCGTCGATAGCGCTGTTTAATATCTTGCCAGCCAAGCTGCAGCCAAAGTTCATGTTGCTTAAATCCGCGGACGATATCATCCCAGGCGGCACGGAAGGTCATTGATTGAGATTCCGGCGCTGTGTCTGATGTCACGGAGGTAATCCTGGCGAGATCAGCCTGTAGGTCTTTCTGCTTAGATTGTTCCTGCACAATAGACACCCTAGCGCCCGTTCACCCAATTTTCCGTATCGGCGCTGGTGAGTTTAGACGGGTTTATGTGTCCCATGGTGGGGTAATGTTGTTGCAAGAGTGCAAAGAAGTACTGTGACGTTGGAAGGAGTGCCTTTCGTGGTTTTCGATGTGGCCAGGGTTCGAGGGCTTTATACTTCTTTGGGCGATGGCTGGACGTACCTGAATGTGCATCAGATTCCACAGGTTCCGGAGCGTGTTGCCTCAGGAGTAGCGGCAGCGTTTCGTACGCATGCCCAAATTTCCGCAGGGCGTGCAGAACCCATGGCTGTTGAACAGCTGGAATTAGCGCGCCAATCTATCGCCCAGATGGTGGGGGTGAACCCAGACTGTGTGGTGCTTGGCCCCACCAGGCAATACCTCACCCAGGCGCTAGCGCAATCCTTGGGATCTTTTGTACGTCGTAAAGCAGGCGTCGTATTATCGCGCGCCGATGCCCTGTGGCTGACGGCGCCCTTTGGTACCTTGGACGGTACTTTCTGCTGGGCCGAGCCCGATTTGGGCACCGGTTTGCTGCCGGACTGGCAATATAAAGAGCTTGTCGACGGCGCCACGCGCCTGGTTGTACTGTCCGCAGCGCACCCCCTACTGGGCACGGTGGCACCAGTAACTCAAATTGTGGAGCATGTGCGCGCGAAATCGCGCGCCTGGGTGATGGTCGATGCTACTTCTTATGCCGCTTATCGTCCCCTAGATTTGGAGGACTGGCAGGCCGATATTGTCATGCTGGACCTGGGCGAAATGGGCGGACCGCAGGTCTCTGCCCTGATTTTCCGTGATACTTCTATGTTCCCGCGTCTGGATAAGAAGATTCCTTTGGAACTTCCAGCCAGCGTGCTGCCACATGGTCTCTTTGGTGGAGTGCCAAATCTAATCCGCCATTTGGGAATCTTGGATGAAAACGCTGAAGACCTACAGCAGTCCATGAAGTCTTTGGCGACCTATCAAAAGCGGTTGCTGGAGCATCTTATTGATTCCCTGATGGGGCTGCCGGCAGTGCACATTATTGGCATTTCTGGCGATGCCGCTGGCCAAGAAGCTGCTCATTTAGATCGCATTCCGCGGTTGAGCTTCACAGTTACCGGAGTGCCCGCTGAAATGGTGCACCGACGTTTGGTGGACAACCATCTAGTCACCACCGTCAGCCCCGCCGATCCACTGCTGGATGCAATGGGTGTCGGCGAAGCTGGGGGATCGGTAACCATTGGTCTTAGCCCATTTAGCACCAATTATGAGATTGACCAGCTAATTCGTGTGCTGGCCTCCTTGGCCTAAACCTCCAGCACTAGTTTTCCGGTCACGCTGCCTTCTTCCAACTTCATGAGGGCAGCGCCAGCCTCCGCTAAGGGCAGAGTGTGATCAATGTGGTGGGAGATAGTGCCATCCTCGAGCAGTGGCCAGATGTTCTCCACAGTGCTTTTAACAATGCGAGCTTTATCTGCAACCTCCCGGCTGCGCAGAGCAGTGGCAGAAATTGTGCCACGCTTTGCCAACAGAAGACCGAGGTTGAGTTCGCCCTTGATGCCACCCTGGAAACCAATAACAACCATATGGCCGTCCGGTGCCATAGCTTTGACATTCTGGCCCAGGTATTTTGCGCCGATAATATCCAAAATGACATTCGCCTTGTTTTTAAGAACTTCCGCAAAATCTTCCTCGCGGTAGTTGATCAAGATGTCAGCGCCGAGCTCTTTGCAGGTCGCTAGTTTTTCTGCGGAGCCGGCAGTCACTGCCACGGTGGCACCCAAAGCTTTACCCATTTGAATTGCGAAGGTGCCGATGCCACCTGCGCCACCATGGATAAGGAAGGTATCTCCCTTTTTTAAGCCCGCAAGCATGCCGATATTGGACCATACGGTGCAGGCAACTTCCACGATGGATGCTGCCTCCACGAAGGAATAACCTGCAGGAATAGGCATTAGCTGGCCAGCTGGCACCGCAACATATTCGGCATAAGCGCCACCACTGAGCAAACAAGCAACTTCTTCTCCCACCTGGCGGTCCGTATCACCTGCATCAACGATGATGCCAGCGCACTCTAGGCCAAAAATCTCAGACGCGCCGGGAGGAGGTGGGTAATTGCCCTGGGACTGCAAAAGGTCAGCGCGGTTAATTCCAGCTGCTTTGACCTCTACCAACACCTCGCCGGGTTGTAACTGAGGAGTTGGGACTTCTTGGAGTTCTAAGGAAGCAGTGTTTTTCTCTTCGGTTTGCACAATTGCTTGCATCGTTTTTGGAGTCATAAAGTCCGAGGGTAGGCCAACTTAGCTAGGCATTGTGTGAGGTCTGGCGTTGCTGCAGGTAGTTGCCGATTCCAGCAACGAGTGCAGAGATGAGACCGAGACTCCAGCCCACTCCAAATAACACCATGATGAAACCAACGCCAGATAACCCTGTGTCATCCATGGAAAAGGCATCAATGCCCCAGGCAACACTAAAACCCCAGGTAGCGCCAATCGCGGCTAGGAAAGGTCCAGAGATTGGCCACTTGGAGTAAAGTCCAATTGCGATGGTTACTGCCACCATGGTGGTACCACAGGCCACCACTTGCCATGGTTGATAGGGGCCGTGGGAATATCCGAACTCGTCGGTGGAATAGTTGTCCCAGCTCAGCCAGATTAGCCACACAATGAGCCCAGCTGCCATGGAGATCAACAGCGTCAACAGGAAACCGGGGCGGTGTCCTGGACGGGGCAAAGCTTTTTTCTTGCGATGGCCGATAATGACAAAAATTAAGGGCACTAATAGCGGCACTGTGGCCATGATAAATGCCATGACAAAAGCAGAGAGTATTGCCATAAAAATGTGCCTAACTTCAGGTTGGATAGGGCAGTTTTAGTTTGTTTAAGACTATCGGGTAATATCTCAACTTGTCGCAAATATCATTATTGATTTTTGGGATGCTGGAGACGTGACAGAGCGGCCGAATGTACTGGTCTTGAAAACCAGCGATGGGAAACCATCCGAGGGTTCAAATCCCTCCGTCTCCGCAAACAGCATTTCCCCTGATCTTGATTGACCAGGGGTTTTGTCGTCCTAATCGCCGCGAGCGCCCAAAATTCCCGTAATGGGTCCCAGAATCCAGTTGACGATAGCCATCACAATGGCACCAATAAAAGCAGCACTAAAGGTTTCAATGGAAAGGCCTAACCCCAAAGCATTGGAAATCGCCTCAGCCAACAGGAAAATGACGGCATTGATAACCAGGGAAAATAGTCCCAAGGTGACAATTGTCAGCGGTAATCCCAAAAGTTTCAGCACTGGCTTTACGGTGGAATTCAAAATGACAATAATTGCTGCCACACCGAGAAATGTCAGCACTTGGTCATATTCACCGGTGCCGTAGATAGGCGTGGTGGGAAGGCTCAGCGAGATGCCGTCGACAAGCAAAATAACTACCCACAACGCCGCGGCGCCGGCCAACGTGCGCACCGCAAAACGCCACGCGCTACCCAGCATTTATGGCCTCCCAGGCCGTTATCAGGTGCTCAACCTCAGAGGCATTGGTGACGGTAATGCGCGCACCCTCCGGGAACGCACGAATCACCACGCCTTGGGTGGCAAATTTCTCCGCCAGTTCAGCAGTATTGGGGCCCGGAATCCACACAAAGTTCGCCTGAGTCGGCGCGGTGCCCAGCGCCTGCGCCACCAACGTGCGCTTTTCGACGGTTTCTTCCACCCGCTCCATCAACTCATCGGCGGCATTGAGGCTGGCCAAAGCCGCTGCCTGCGCCACGGAACTCACCGCAAAGGGGATTGCCACCTTATTCATGGCAGTGATGAGCTCACTATCGCCAAAGGCATAACCCACGCGCAGGCCTGCAAGACCATAAGCCTTGGAGAAAGTACGCAGCCCAATGACATTGCTAAAACGCTTGATTTCCTCAGTGGCTAGGGGAGTGTCTTCGGCGCGGTTGAATTCAAAATAAGCCTCATCCAAAGCCACTACAACCTGCTCGGGCACCTTTGCCATGAAATCATCAAATTGCTGCTGAGTGATGGTGGTTCCAGAAGGATTATTGGGATTGCAAATGAAGATCAAGCGGGTGCGCTCAGTAATCGCTGCTGCCATCGCATCAAGATCGTGGTTGTGCTCCGCAGTGAGTGGAATCGCCACTGGCTTTGCCTCCGCTACCTGGGCGAAAATGGGATAAGCCTCGAAGCTGCGCCAAGGGAAAATAACTTCATCGCCGGCGTTGCATGTGGCCTGCACCAGCTGCTGGCACAGTGCTGAGGATCCATTGCCCACGGTGACCTGCTCTAATTCCACCTCTAGGTGCTCTGCCAGGGCTTTCCTCAACTCCACAGCTCCCATATCTGGGTAGCGGTTAGCGGAGGAAGCTGCCTCAGTGACGGCTTCAATTGCCGCGGGGAGGGGAGCAAAACTTACCTCATTGCTGGATAATTTCAGGGCATCTTCTAGGCGACGGCCGGGGGCATAGGAAGGAATAGTGGCAAGGTCAGCACGAATCATAATTAATAGCGTACTAGTGTGCCTGGACACGCTTGTGTTTAGGGCTTTGACCACACGGTTTGCTCAAATTTGAGAATTGAGGGTACTGTAACTAATCGGTTCTATCGGCAACGCCGTGTGAACCAAAGGAGACGTGCCAGAGTGGCCGAATGGGACTCACTGCTAATGAGTTGTCCTCTTAACGGGGGACCGGAGGTTCAAATCCTCTCGTCTCCGCTCTAGTTAGTTTATTCTGACTAGATTGCGCCCGTAGCTCAACGGATAGAGCATCTGACTACGGATCAGAAGGTTGGGGGTTCGAGTCCCTCCGGGCGCACAAATAAAAACCTCGGATTCAGTACCTCGGAAAGAGTGCTGAATCCGAGGTTTTTTGCGTGAATCCGAGGTACTGAATCCGAGGGATTTAAATTTGCGCCTCCCTCGGTCGCGAGGATCACAAAATCATTTCTTGTTAAACCCGTGTTTACCTGCAAATTTGTTGAAATTTAAAATGCTGTGTAATGTAATCAGTCGTTGCAGAGAGCGCCACACAGTGGTTTTCAGCACTGCGCCCGTAGCTCAACGGATAGAGCATCTGACTACGGATCAGAAGGTTGGGGGTTCGAGTCCCTCCGGGCGCACAAATTAAAATCCCAGGTAAACGTTTGTTTGCCTGGGATTTTTTGCATGTCCTAAAAAGAAAAGGCAGTGTGCAGCATTTTGCTGCGCACTGCCTGACTCTAAGAAGTTAGAAAACCTCGATGCGGGCACCCAAGGTTTCTGCGTGGATGAGCTGCTTTTCCCAGTTGGGGGTACCAGGGTGCAGACGCAGGACTGGTCGGGAAGAGGTAATGGTAGGGCTTACTGATTCCTTAGAACGGCGCTGGCCGGAGCGTGCTTCATAACGAATGCGAGAGCGGTAGCCATTGTCAGCCAAGGACTCGATATTTGGCGTTTCAGCAGCCAGGCCATCGCGGGCCTCCTGCAAGATCACCATGGCTTCATCCAAAGCTTTGAGCAAAGCGCTGGCATTGCCCTCGCACATGGCGCGGACTAGTCCGGGATCAGTGCCGGCAACGCGGGTGGAATCGCGGTAGCTTCCAGCAGCCAAGGAGAGGGAAAGCGCTCCACCGTTATCGCCCACAATGGCCAAGGTCTCAGCCAAAATATGTGGCAGGTGGGACACTCGGGCTGCAGCAGCATCATGCGGGGTTACGCGCGAAGGCACAACTTCTGCACCAACGGCGAGTGCCATCTGCACGACGTCCTTCCAGATGCCAACCCAGCGGGAGCTAACCTTTTCTCCTTCAAAGAGGTGGTCAAAGGTAACAACCCAGACCGCACGCTTGAAGAGGTCGGTCATGGATGCACCCCAGCCGGACTCAGCGGTGCCGGCCATTGGGTGGGAGCCTACATACTGATCTTGCATATTGCGGGCTTTAATTTCGTTGTAGACGGCGGTTTTTACTGACACCACATCAGTAATTCCATTGTGAGGCGCATGCACCTGTATTTCGTCGAGAAGCGTTGCAACGGCGGTCATGGGAACCGCAAGGACAATGAGGGCGTCTTCGGCGGCGGCGCGCTGGAGCGTTGCCTCGAGGTCGGCGGAGACGTCGAAGCCTTCGCCAACGGCGGAGCGAGCGCCGGAGCGCGAGCGGTTATATCCGAAGACGGGGTGATTGGCAGCATGGAGATCGCGGAGGAGAGATCCTCCGATGAGGCCGAGGCCCAGAATGCAGACGGGCCGTGAAATGTCTTTGGTAGTCACCTGACAAGTGTGGCACATACCTACTACGGTTAGCTCTATGAACACCAAAGAGGACGGCCTGAGCTTCGCAGTCACGGCCACCTTAAATGAAGGCCGTTGGCAGGTTCGAGAGTTTGAGGATAATTTTTCCAAGCTCTCTACCTCTATTAATGCTGTGCGTGCGATGCGCAGTGAGGGACCTGCTTTTGCGTTATTATGCGTTGAAGATGAATATTTTGTGATCGTGCGTCCTACCCCAAGTAGGGTATTTGTTTTTCTTTCCGATGCCACGATGGCGGTTGATGATGATTTTGCCGCCGATGTCATGGATGAGCTGGACGCAGATATCCCTGATCTCGACCCCGCGGAATTAGACGATATTGATCCGTGGCCAGAAGGCGATTTTGATATTCTCGCCGATTTGGGCCTGTCAGAAGAGGTTCTTTCCGTTATTTGCGATGATTTTGATATCACTCCCGCAGAGCAATTGCTGCGCATCGCCGAAGAAATTGGTTTTGATAACCAGCTAGCCCGAGCAGTGGACCTGGATTAATGCCAGCCCTTCCCACACAGGCGCGCGTCCTTGATGATGAGCGCCGGATGCGCCATGCCCTCGACATTGCCCGCCAAACTCCGCCGGGTGATGTGCCGGTGGGTGCGGTGATTTATGCGCCCAGTGGCGAGATCTTGGCAGCCACCACCAACCGCCGCGAAACTGACCGCGATCCCACGGCCCATGCTGAAATTATTGCTTTGCGACGCGCCGCTCGCCGTTTTAATGACGGTTGGCGGTTAACTGACTGCACCCTGGTGGTCACCCTAGAACCTTGCAGCATGTGCGCCGGTGCCCTCGTGGGCGCCCGCATTGGTCGTATTGTTTTTGGTGCCTATGAACCGCGAACCGGGGCCTGTGGCTCCGTTTTTGATGTAGTACGTGATCCCCTGGTGCTACACAAAGTAGAGGTTACTGCGGGAATTCTGGAGGCAGAGTGCGCTGCTTTGATGACCGGCTTTTTTGAAGGCCACAGATAACAAATTCATTAATATTGTATTAAGCTCCGTGAATTTCGGCGTAGGTCGGCCTATGGTGGGGCTTATCAACGCCCCAACTATTTAGGAGATGAGCAATACATGAGCGATTTTTCCAACAAGGCAGAAGAATTTGGTGGCAAGGCCAAGGAATCCTTTGGTGAAGCAACCGACAACGAGTCCCTCGCGGATGAGGGTCGTGCCGACCAGACCAAGGCAAATGTTAAAGATGCCGTAAGTGATGCTGGTGAGAAGGTAAAGGACGCAGCCAATAAGGTTTTGGGTGCTTTCTCCAAAAACGACAAGTAAGTGATTTGTCCGCTACCTTAGCGTTCCGTTAAGCTGGTTCGCGGTGGCGTGTCCGAGCGGCCGAAGGTGTTCGCCTCGAAAGCGAATGTTGGGTAATCCCCAACCGGGGGTTCAAATCCCCCCGCCACCGCCAGTGTAAGAACCGGCTCTTAAGCAGTTTGTAGCTGCTTAAGAGCCGGTTTTTTCGCATTCTTAACCAATAAGTGCGGATGAATTGCTCTACTCTGTGGTCATGAACCTTGCACTTTTCTTTGCGACCGCTGTGACCGCTTTGGTCGGCGTTTCTTTGTTACGAAAACAATCCACAGAGGAGCGGGTGTTTCCGTGGTTTTGGGTGTTCTTTCCTCTGGTAATGATGTCGATTTCCGGAATTTTGATGAAGCCTGAGTCGCGGACTTCTTTCGATTTCGGATGGTCAATGTATGAGCCGTCCATTTACTCCAACGAATTCCAGCCAGATTTCTTCGATCTCTTTAATTCCTCCACAATTTCTTTAGTCACTTATGTTGTCACGCTGCTTGTGGGAGTAATTGGTTCTGTGATCGCGTGGAAGAAGCGTCGGATCTAGGAGATTTTCTCGGATTCACAGCTACCGCAGGTAAGTTAGTGGGGCGTTAAAAAATAGCTCATTCAAGAGGAGAAGCAACCCCGTGGCGAAATTGCTATTCAGGTTGGGGCGATGGTCCTATAATCGCAAGTGGATTGTGATTTCGGCATGGCTACTTATTTTGGCCATTGTTGGTGGTCTGGCCCTGACGATGCAGAAGGGGTTCAGTAACTCTTTCACTATTGAAGACACCCCTTCGATTGATGCCACTGTTTCTCTGGTTGAAAATTTCCCTGATCAGACGAACCCGGTGACGGCCGCCGGCGTGAATGTGGTTTTCCAAGCTCCTGAGGGCAAAACCCTGGATGATCCAGAGATGATGGCTGCCATAGATGCAGTTGTGGATCATATTGAAACTAACCTTGAGGATTTTGGTGGGGGAGAGCGCTTTGGCAATCCAGTCGAAGTTTCCCCACAGCTAGAAGAAACCGTCATCGAGCAAATGACCTCCATGGGTCTGCCTGAGGAAACTGCGATTAAAGATGCAGATAACCTCAAAGTGCTTAGCGACGACAAAACCATCGGCTACACCACCTTCAACATTGATGTTCCGAATCCGGAGTCAGTAGAAGAATCTCACCGCGACACCATCAACGAGGCCCTCGAAATTGGCCGTGACATGGGTATTCGTGTGGAAGCCGGTGGCGCTGCTTTTGGTGACCCCATCGAAATTAAGACCACCAGTGAAATCATCGGCATTGTGGTGGCATTTATCGTGCTGGTCTTTACCTTTGGTTCACTGATCGCAGCTGGCTTGCCTTTGATTACCGCCATTATTGGTGTGGGTATTGGTGCCCTGGCGATTGTTTTGACCACTGCCTTTACCGACCTCAACAATGTCACCCCAGTGTTGGCAGTGATGATTGGCCTGGCTGTTGGTATTGACTACGCCCTCTTTATTCTCTCGCGTTATCGAGCGGAATATAAACGCATGCCTCGCGCTGACGCTGCCGGCATGGCGGTGGGAACCGCTGGTAGTGCCGTGGTTTTTGCTGGCGCTACCGTTATCATCGCGCTGATCGCTTTGGCTATTGCTGACATCGGCTTCCTCACCGCCATGGGCTTTGCCGCAGCTTTTACTGTTTTTGTCTCAGTTCTTATCGCATTGACCTTCATTCCTGCTTTGTTGGGAGTGCTGGGAAGTCGCGCTTTTAAGGGCAAAATTGTAGGTATCGGTGGTAACCCCACTCCCAAGCAGACCTGGGAACAGGCGCTAAATAGGCGTTCCAAGGGTCGCACTTGGGTGAAGTTTGTGCAGAAGGTGCCTGGGCTTGTAGTCGCAGTTGTGGTCTTGGGCTTGGGTGCGCTTTCAGCTCCGGTTTTGAACCTGGAAATGTCTCTGCCTTCAGACTCCACCTCCAATTTGGATACCACCCAGCGTCAATCTGCTGATCTAATGGCAGAGGGCTTTGGAGCTGGCGTTAATGCACCATTCTTGGTGGTAGTTGATGCACATGAGGTTAATGCTGATGCTACGGCCTTGGCTCCGCTAATTGATGCTCAAGATACTGGCGAAGCTGATTTTGATAGGGATCAGGCAGCGCGTTTTGCCACCTACATGTATGTCACCCAGACTTATAACTCCAATGTTGATGTCAAAAATGCGCAGATCATCAGCGTTAATGAGGATTACACCGCAGCCCAGATTCTGGTGAGCCCTTTTACTGGCCCAGCAGATCAGGAAACCACCGAACTGCTGCACGTGCTGCGCACCCAGGAAGCTCAAATTGAAGATGTCACCGGGGCGACGGTGGGAACCACCGGCTTGACCGCCGTGCAGCAAGACATCACCGACCAGCTCGAAAGCGCCATGCCGGTTTACCTGGCCGTGGTGGTTGGTTTGGCTATTTTCTTGCTGATCCTGGTGTTCCGCTCCATCATGGTGCCACTGGTTGCAGGTCTTGGATTCTTGCTTTCCGTGGGTGCCGCCTTCGGCGCCACTATTTTGGTGTGGCAGGAAGGACTGTGGGGCCTGGTGAACACCCCAGCTCCGCTGATTTCCTTCATGCCCATCTTCCTCATCGGTGTGACCTTCGGCTTGGCTATGGATTATCAGGTATTCCTGGTGACACGCATGCGCGAGCACTACACCCATCACCAGGGCAAGGGCGTGCCAAATTCTAAGTACACTCCGGTTGAGCAATCAGTAATTGAGGGCTTTGCCCAAGGTTCTCGAGTGGTCACTGCCGCGGCGCTAATCATGATCGCCGTCTTTATTGCCTTTATTGATCAGCCATTGCCGTTTATTAAGGTCTTTGGTTTTGCGCTGGCCATGGGCGTGTTCTTTGACGCCTTCTTTGTTCGCATGGCATTGGTACCAGCCTCGATGTTCTTGATGGGTCGCGCTACCTGGTGGATGCCACGTTGGTTGGATCGCATCCTGCCTAGCCTGGACGTTGAAGGTACCGCCCTGGAGAAGGAATGGGAGGAGAAGCAGGCGACAAGATAGACTTGGCTACCATGTCAGACCTCTCATTCACCCTTAAAACGAAGCTTGCCGACGACACCCCCGGCAAGCATGGGCGTACCGGAACAATCCATACGCCCCATGGTGATATTCAAACCCCAGCTTTTATTCCAGTGGCCACCAAAGCAACGGTGAAAACCCTTACGCCCTCCCAGATTCGGGAAACTGGAGCGCAGGCAATTTTGTCTAATGCTTATCACCTCTACCTGCAGCCCGGCCCCGATATTGTTGATGAGGCAGGTGGCGTCTCTGAGTTTGAAAGCTGGCACGGACCTACCTACACCGATTCTGGCGGATTCCAGGTGTTGAGCCTGGGCTCTGGCTTCAAGAAGGTTTTGGCCATGGACACCAATAACCTCACCCGCAATGACATTAAGGCTGCTAAGCGCGAGCGCATGGCCTTGGTTGATGATGATGGTGTGGATTTCCGCTCGGTGATCGACGGCTCCAAGCACCGCTTTACTCCTGAAGTATCCATGCAGATCCAGCATCAGCTGGGCGCGGATATTATCTTTGCCTTTGATGAGCTCACCACGCTTATTGATACTTATGACTATCAGGTGGAATCGGTTGAGCGTACTCGTCGCTGGGCAGAGCGCTGCTTATTAGAGCACGAAAGACTCACTCAGGAACGCGTCGAAAAGCCCCTGCAGTCCCTGTGGGGCGTTGTACAGGGCGCCCAATATGAAGACCTACGGCGCCAAGCCGTGCGCGGCTTGCTTGACCTTGACCGCCAGGCTGTCGACGCAGGACGCCGTGGTTTTGGTGGTTTTGGCATTGGTGGTGCCCTGGAGAAGGAAAATCTGGGCACTATTGTTGGGTGGGTTTGTGATGAATTGCCTGATGAGAAGCCTCGTCACCTGTTGGGTATTTCTGAGCCAGATGATCTTTTTGTGGCTATTGAAGCTGGCGCGGACACCTTTGACTGTGTGGCACCTACTCGTTTGGGTCGCCGTGGCGGTGTGTACACCTTGGATGGTCGCGTGAACTTGAAGGGTGCGAAGTTTAAGCGCGATTTCCGTGGCATTGATGAGGAAATTGGCGGCTATGCCAGCGAAAACTTCAGCCGCGCATATATTCACCATTTGCTTAAAGCCAAGGAATTTTTGGCAGGCACTTTGTGTACTATGCACAACCTCTATTTCATGATCACTTTGGTGGATAAAATCCGCGAGAGCATTGACAATGGCACCTACTACGACTTTAAGGCAGAGTTCTTGGGACGTTATTATGCAGCCAAAATTTAAGAGAGCACTCTAAAAAAACTGGGGTACATCACTTCTGTGACGTACCCCAGTTTGGTTTTATTAATTTAGTAGGAATAGCCTTCGCGCTTTTTCACCCACGCGATGACAAAGTAAGTAATTGGCATGAGAATAACCTCAAGCAGGGTCTTCCATAGGAAACCAACAATCACGTAGTTAAGGAAGTCGGCACCGGTGGCAATGCCAATCACCGGCGCTGCAATTGCACAAAAAATCAAAGTATCGGCAAATTCACCCACGATGGTGGAACCGAGCAAACGCGCCCACAGAGACTTCTCTCCGGTGCGTATTTTAATGGAAACCAAGACCTTGGCATTAAGCAGCTGGCCCACAATATAACCAGCCAAAGAAGCCAATACGATTTGGGGAACGAGGCCCAAGGTGGAGCTAAAAGCTTCTTGGCCTTCCCAGAAACTCGCAGCAGGCAGCCAAATGGCGATATAAAAAGAGAAAACCGCAATGATGGTGATGATAAAACCGGTGATGATGGCGCGCCGGGTGGACTTATATCCATAACATTCGGCCAAAACATCACCCAGTACATAAGCAATGGGGAAGAGGAAGAAGGCACCGTCGGTAATCAGCGGGCCGATTTCAACACCTTTGGTGGCGTTGATATTTGAGATCAAAAAGACAGTCACAAAAAGTGCCAGCAATACGGGGTAGAGGCTGGGTTGGATGTGAATGAAGGAGGGATTTGCGGACGCAAGTTCTTTTTTGGAAGTTACGCCCTGCCCAGACGTTGAGGTGTTTTCAGTATTTTGCACGTCAACTACCTTAAAGGGCGCCGGTTAAATTAAAGAATATGGCTAGATGAAAACTCTCTCATTTTTGTTTCATGGAGGTTTCATCAACGCACCTTTAACTAGGAGATGTACCCAGACAGCATCTTCTTGAAAGGTTCGTGAGTTCCATGACTATTGCACTAGAGCGCCCCGTAACAATCAGCCACCACCAGCATGCAGTTCCGCTGCCACCGCGTATCCAAGCCAGCTACACCACGCGCCTGGTGGCAGCGGGCTTCGAAAAGCGCCCTTCTGCTTTTTATCTTGTTCCTGAAGCAAAACCGCAGGTGGGAGATGTGGTGATTGCCAAGGTCACGCGCATCAGCAGCCATAAGCGGATTGAAACGCCAGAGTCTCGCAAGGCCGTGCTTTTTGAGGGCGCGCTGGTGATGTTGGCCTATGGAAATCGCTATGCGGCTGATCAATTTTTGGCGCATGTGCCAGCGGACTTAAGTCCCTGCCATTTGGTGGCGGCTGGCGGAATTGCGGGAGTGGTTACTGAAATCCACGATGACATGGAAGAACCCACCGAAATTGAGCCACTTGGTTTGTTGGCCACTAAGGGAAAAGTGGTTAATCTCCGCGATTTTGCAGCCCATGCAAATCCACTTAAAACTCAAGAGACAACTCGGCGCCCGCAGGTCATCGCGGTCTTGGGTACCTCGATGAACTCTGGAAAATCCACCACGCTAGCGTGCTTGGTTAATGGCTTAAGCGCTGCAGGTCAGCGGGTGGCAGCCGGAAAAATCACTGGCACGGGTGCGGGAAATGATCGCATGTTGTATCACGATGCCGGCGCTGCGCAGGTTATTGATTTCACGGATTTTGGATACCCCACCACCTTCAAATTGAACTTTGCAGAAATCCGCGCACTGAGCCTCAATATGATCAACGTTTTGGCAGCCAGCGGCTCCGATACAGTCATTGTGGAGATCGCCGATGGCATCTACCAAGGGGAAACTGCTCGACTTTTGCGCGATTCCAGCTTCCAAGACAGTGTTGATCACGTGGTTTTTGCGGCGGTGGATGCGCTGGGTGCTCATGCCGGAGTGCAAGAACTACAAGCAGCAGGCCTAAATGTTGCAGTTGCCTCGGGTGTGATGACAGCTTCGCCACTGGCTACGGCAGAAGCAGCGGCTGTTCTGGAAGTGCCGGTTGTTCCCACCTTTGATCTCACCAAACCTGAAGTGTCTCAGCAGCTGCTGGCCTCCTAAGCGCCCTAATCCCATAAGCCCCTAAGCTCCGTCCGCGAGCACAGGGCAATAGCGGAAAAGCATAGGAAAAAGGCGTAAAGGGAGGAGGAGAATATGCCTAAAATTTTCTCAGGGCGCAGGCGTTGGCTTTTGGCGCAACTAGCCTGTTTAGGCAGCTTGGAAGCCCTATTGGCAATTGTCATGTCGCTTAGTTTGGCGGCCGTGGTGGCAGGGGATAGCTCCCTTGGTACCGTGCTGGTGGCCTCCGCACTGGGAATTGGGCTAGGGCAGTGGATCCAAAAGGTTTTAGCGGAAGATCTGGGCCAAGATTATGTGCATGAGGTCCGGCGCCTTTTGGTGGGTGCTGCTTTATTGCCTGATAATTCAACATCCTTAGGCGTCACCATCACGCGGGCCAGTAATGATCTCAGCGCGCTGAAAAATTGGATTGCCTTTGGCATCGTTCCGCTCATTACTGGGCTGCCGCTCATCGGAGTAGTGCTCACCGCACTATTTTGGATGGATCATAGAACCGGCTGGGCTGTGGTTGTTCCACTGGCTGTGGCACTTTCCCTGTTACCCGTGGTGGCTGCCTGGACGCTGCAGAGGACTCGGGAGCTGCGCCGGAAAAGAGGCCGTTTAGCTGCCCGTATTGCAGATGCCACATTAGCTGGTGAAGGCATCCGCGCAGCAGGTGCAATTCCGCGAGAGCTTAATGCTATCTCCCGAGACTCAGACAAAGTTGTACAAGCTGCGCTCAAAAGATCCTGGGCAACTGGGTTGGGCCGCGCCATAATGGTGCTGGGTGCTTCAATGTCCATGATTAGTGTGGTACTCGCGGGGCATCTGCAAGCACATGAAACCGCCGGCACCATGTTATTGCTGGGTATTTTGGCTACTCCAATTAGTGATCTTGGCCGGGTGATGGATTATCGCCAAAATTACCGCGCTGCCTGCATGATCTTGGCACCCATTGTGGAAAAAGCCCAGCGGCACCGTGCCACAGAAGCTGCATTGCCGGGCTTAAAAGCAACACCTGAATTACCGGGCATTAAGATCGGCGAACTTATTGTGCAGCCAGGGGAAAGAATCCACCTCAAAGGCTCTCCGGAGGAAACTCGCGCCTTCATAAAGAAACTTATTGATGATCCTGCAGCCATCGTTAATGGGCAAAACCTCAAAGACCTTAAATTGCAAGATCGCAGAGCATTGATGGCGATTGCCTCAGCACATTTGCCACTGAGCAGAGGTACCGTTTCCAGGCTGGTAAGTTTCCGCGTGCCCCAGGCTAGTACTGCGGAAATTCAAGAGGTGTTAGCGCAGGTTGGGCTAAAAAATGATGCCAAAACTTTGAAAACCAAATTGAAAAATGGGGGACAGCCGTGGAGTACTACAGATATCAATAAGCTCAAACTGGCTGCTGCTTTATTGCGCCAGCCACCGTTGATCGTGGTGGAAGATTTTGATCCCAGCTGCATTAACAACTATCCCGGAGTGCTGATTTCCACCATTCGCCCGCAGCCTAAAGCACTAGAGTCAGCGCAGGACTGGCGCGCGGTAGAACTCGGCGCACATATTAGGGTGTAGAGCATGGCAGGTAGATATGCACCCTCACCCAGCGGCGACCTTCATTTTGGCAATCTCCGCACCGCCGTGCTGGCGTGGCTTTTTGCCCGCAGCGATGGCAAGCAGTTCCATATGCGCATTGAGGATATTGATGAGCAGCGCTCCTCCCGCGAATCCGCGGAGCGCCAGCTTAATGATTTAAAAAGCCTCGGATTGGACTGGGATGGGGAAGTGCTCTACCAGTCCTCTCGCTACGCGGCTTATACCGCGGCCTTGGAAAAGCTCGAGACCTATGAGTGTTATTGCTCGCGCCGGGATATTTTGGAAGCTTCCCGTGCACCGCATGCCGCGCCGGGTATGTACCCAGGTACCTGCCGTAATTTGAGCCCACAGGAGCGCGTCGAAAAGCGCAAAGAGTTAGCCGCGCAAAACCGCCACCCGGCCGTGCGCCTGCGTGCTGACCGCACTAGCTTTGCTTTTTATGACCGGCTGCGCGGGCCCTGCGAGGGCGCCGTGGATGATTTTATTTTGCTGCGCGGCGGTCAGGAGCCCGGGTGGGCATACAACTTGGCGGTTGTTGTTGATGATACCTATCAGGGCGTTGACCAGGTAGTTCGCGGAGATGACCTGCTTGATTCCGCGGCCCGCCAGGCCTATTTGGCCACGCTGCTCGGCGCGCCCGTGCCCGAGTACATCCATGTGCCACTCGTCCTAAACACAAACGGGCAGCGCCTAGCCAAGCGCGACGGGGCAGTAACCCTGCCCGAAATGCTTGTCGACGCGACGCTCCCGGAAGTTTTTGCCCGAATCGCCCTTTCCTTGGGCTATAAAGACATAAACTCGGCCACTCAACTTCTCGAGGTTTTTGAACCTGGAAAGTTGAGCACCGAGCCTTTTATCTATTACTGAGGAGGCATCATGCCGCTAGGTGGGGTTCCGCCGGCACCTGGGCCACCCATACCGCCGCCGGGCATGGACTGATTCTGCGCCGTGGTGCTATCAATTGGCACATTAATGGAAGTGGTGTAACCGCTGGTGACATCGCCGGTGAACTTAGGCAGCTGCTGATCATAACCATCAGAGAAAATGCCATCAGTATCGAGAGTTACCTTATCCAGGTTGCTCAGGGAATTTCCGTACACGCTATCTCTGCATAAACAGCGCGGGATACGGTTTCATCGATGGCAATCTGAGAGGTCAAAATATTATTGGTGGAATCCGTAATACTTGCCTTATCAGGGAAAACCTCAAAGTGGATATGTGGCCAACGACCGGAATAACAACCTGGGACGATGGTCTCGAAAGTGACCTGACCATACTTATCGGCAACCTGCACACCGCGTAGGTAAGTCTCATTGGTTAGTGCATCGTCATACATGGAATAACGGCCTGGGGCGTCACAGTGCCAGATATATACTGCAGCACCTTCCATCGGCGCATTGTTATCAGTGATGTCCAAAACAGTCATGGTCAAAGTCAGTGGCACGCCTTCTGCCACGGTGTCAGTATCAATGGACTTAGTGATATCAGAACGCTCTACGCCGGAAGCTTCCAAAACGTCTGGGCCATTGGACCCATCGCCTGGGTAAGGGCCTTGAGTTTCAGATTTCATCTCTGTCAGGGCAGCAGCTGCAGCTGAGGTAGTAGATGAAGCGGTGGTGCTTGCCGCAGCGGAAGAAGTAGAAGAGCTTGCCGCGGAAGAGGTGCCGCTTGGTGAACATGCAGCTAGTGCCACGCTACCACCGGCGATACCGAGGAATCCCAACACCTTACGGCGGGAAAGGACAGTTCCGATGTCAAAGCCCAGTCCCTGGTCCTCGAGGTCATCTTTTTGATTCGGGAGCTCTCTGCCCTCAAATTGACGCATCTGCTGAGTCATGATTCGGCCTTTCTAGGAAGTCTTGGTGTTGCTTACAGCAGAGAACTTTAAAGCGTTGATCTGAACACTTACTGAACACTTCCTGTGTGTAAAAATTTAGCTATATGCCAAATTTGCGCCGAAATTCTTGCCCGCGCAGAAAAAGCTGTGCAAATAGCAGCTTAGCTGTCAGAGAACTCGGTAAATACCTAAATTTTCCCCTTGCTCACAGTGTCACCTCAGAGATGTTGGCATGTGGGCGATATTCCAGGTGACAGATTTTTAACGTCACCTAGTGCGCTGTGCTGTTAAGGTGCAATTAGCGATAGCTCTATCAAGAAAGAGGTTGAATTAATGGCAGCTGAACTAAATGCACTTACAAATTGGCAATTTCATCAAGAGGTTCCTATTCCCAATGACATAGGACCACTCCTTGTTCCAGGTGAAATTCCGGTTGCTGCATACAAAACCTTCCGAGATTCCGCAATCTTTACTGATCGTCGCATGATTGTGCGCGATTCTCAGGGCATGATGGGTAAGAAGATTGAAATGTATTCCTTGCCTTATAAGTCCATTGATATGTGGTCTTCTGAAAACGCAGGCACTTTGGATTTCAATGCGGAGTTGGAACTGTGGACCAGGGTGGGGCTAATCAAAATTAAGTTGGGCCGTGGCGTGGATGTGCGCCGTCTAGATAGTCTCATTGCACATGCAGTTCTGGGAACCTTAGGCCACTAAAACTGTGCTGAGAATTTAGATCCCCGAGTTCGCGTGTCCGAGAGGAGAAGTGGACTCGGGGTCTCCCACTAATTGGGTGCTGGGCGCGCTGGTCTAATAAATCAGCTGTGTGTGGGGAGGACGGGGAGTGCTGTGGAGACCTCGGATTCAAGGCCTCGGATTCACTCAAAAAACCTCGGATTCAGCACTCCTTCCGAGGTACTGAATCCGAGAGATTTCACAGGAGCCAAAAAACACCCCTGATGGAAAACCATCAGGGGTGCTAATTTGCGGAGGATAGGGGATTTGAACCCCTGAGGGATTGCTCCCAACCCGCGTTCCAGGCGAGCGACATAGGCCGCTAGTCGAATCCTCCAGCTAGAACAGTAACAACACGTGGTCGCTGCGTTCTGGAGATTAGATTACACAAAAGTCTTCGCAAAATTCAAATCCGCTCGCAGTTGGCATTTCTTAAGGGGTGTCAGCTAAAGTAATGCGCAGGATCCCGTGCGGCGTTTATCTTGTGAACTCCCCCAGGGCAGGAATGCAGCAAGGGTCAGCGAGCTCTGACGGGTGCGCGGGATCCCCTAAAGCGTCTAGAGTGGTGGCCCGAGGCCACTGCTCTTTTTTGTGGCATTTTTCCGTCGTTCCTATTACCACCACACCGGAGGTACGCAGTCATGAGTTCAGTTCCGCTGCAGGATTTTGATGCAGATCAGCTCGCCCAGTTCCACGAGGACATTAAGCGCGCATTCGAAGACCTGAAGTCCAAAAATCTTAAGCTGGATCTAACCCGCGGAAAGCCTTCTTCTGAACAGCTTGATTTCGCAGATGATCTGCTGGCACTTCCAGGTAAGGGCGAGTACCTCGCAGCTGACGGCACTGACGTTCGCAACTATGGCGGACTCAACGGCATCGAAGATATCCGCAGCATTTGGGCAGAACTAATGGGCATTCCGGTTGAGCAGGTGCTCGCCGGCGATGCTTCCAGCCTGAACATCATGTTTGACGTGATCAGCTGGTCTTATATCTTTGGCAACTGCGATTCCACTCAGCCTTGGTCCAAGGAAGAGACCGTTAAGTGGATTTGCCCAGTTCCAGGCTATGACCGTCATTTCTCCATCACCGAGCGTTTCGGCTTTGAGATGATCACCGTGCCAATGAAGGAAGACGGCCCAGATATGGATGCCGTTGCTGAATTGGTTAAGGATCCTCAGGTCAAGGGCATGTGGGTTGTACCTGTGTTCTCTAACCCAACTGGTTACACCGTCTCTGCTGAGGTGGCACAGCGTTTGGCTGAGATGGAAACCGCAGCTCCTGATTTCCGCGTGGTGTGGGATAACGCCTATGCAGTACACACTTTGACCGAGGACTTCCCCGAGGTTATCGATATCGTTTCCCTCGGCGAGCAGGCCGGCAACCCGAACCGTTTCTGGGCCTTTACCTCCACCTCCAAGATCACCTTGGCCGGCGCTGGCGTCTCCTTCTTTATTACCTCTGCAGATAACCGCGCGTGGTACACCAACTATGCTGGTATTCGTGGCATTGGTCCAAACAAGGTTAACCAGCTGGCACATGCTCGTTACTTCGGCGATGCTGAGGGCGTGCGTGCAGTCATGCGCAAGCACGCAGCTTCTTTGGCGCCTAAGTTTGAAAAGGTGCTGGAGATCCTAGACAACCGCCTTGCTGAGTACGGCGTAGCAAAGTGGACTGTTCCAACCGGCGGTTATTTCATCTCCCTCGACGTGGTTGATGGCACTGCTTCCCGCGTTGCAGAGTTGGCAAAAGAAGCTGGAATTGCCCTCACCGGCGCTGGTTCTTCCTTCCCGCTGCACAATGATCCAAACAACCGTAACCTGCGCCTGGCACCTTCTTTGCCTCCTGTTGAGGAGTTGGAGATTGCCATGGATGGCGTTGCTACCTGTGTGCTCCTCGCAGCCGCGGAGCACTACGCGAGTTAAGTGAATACCGCAGAAACCGCCCACTGGGTAAATGGCCTTCTTCCCGGTGAGCCGGAATTTCACCAGGTAGGGGCCTTTAAAGTGGCTGGTTACACCCTTGGCGATGAGTCAGTGGCTTGTTCGGTAGATTTCGGACGGGTTAATACTGGCTTGATCACCGAGGGTGGGGCGGAAACCGTCGAGGTGCGCAGCGAAATCCTGTGCCTCGCCCGCACCCCGGCTAGCGTGCCAGGTCGTGCAGTGGGCGCTGCCGCAACGATGCTTCTCGACGCCGCCCTGGCGTTGCGCGAGGCAATCTCTCAGGCGCAGTCACCCCTGCCAGTTCCCATGCATGCTCATCCTGGGCAGTTACTGCCCGGAGTGGGCATTATGGCTAATCTTCCGCGGGAAGGTTATTCAGTGGTGCACGGTATCTTGGCTGATCCGCGCATTTGGGGTCCAGAGATTCCTTATGTCAGGGAAGAAGCTGGTCAGGTTAGCGTCGAGGCTCCTGATGAAGCAGGGGAATTGGCTCGCTTAACGCTGCCTTTGCAATTAATTTTGCTTACTGAGGCGGAGTTTGCCCTGGCAGCACAAGAAGGCGGAGATGTGCTTTTCCAGAGAATGGCGGAGCAAGGGGTAGATCTTCTAGATTTCAAACGTTAGAACGGTAGGCTCAAACGCGTGGCTTTGTATCGCAAATATCGACCGGCAAGTTTTGCAGAAGTAGTTGGACAGGAGCAGGTTACTGAACCGCTGTCTGCAGCATTGGACAGTGGACGCATTAATCACGCCTACCTTTTTTCTGGCCCCCGTGGCTGTGGAAAGACTTCCTCTGCCCGAATTCTTGCGCGTTCTTTGAACTGTGAACAAGGGCCTACCTCTACTCCTTGTGGAGTATGTAATTCTTGTATTTCCCTCGCACCTGGTGGCCCCGGCAACCTAGATGTCACCGAGCTTGACGCGGCCAGCCACAATGGTGTGGAAGATATGCGTGAGCTGCGCGATCGTGCCTTTTATGCCCCTGCAGAATCGCGCTACCGCGTCTTCATTATCGACGAAGCCCATATGATCACCAACGCGGGATCAAATGCTTTGCTCAAAATTGTCGAAGAGCCCCCAGCACACCTCATCTTCATTTTTGCCACCACCGAGCCGGAAAAAGTTATCGGCACGATCCGCTCGCGTACCCACCATTATCCTTTCCGACTACTCACCCCACTTGCCATGCGTGGCCTGCTGGAACGCACTGTGCAGTCCGAGGGCGTACACGTTGATGACGCGGTTTATCCGTTGGTTATCCGCGCCGGTGGCGGTAGCCCCCGCGATAGCCTTTCCATCTTGGACCAATTGCTCGCAGGCGCCGGCCCCGAGGGCTTGAGCTATGAACGCGCTTTGCCATTGCTGGGTGTTACGGATGTTTCGCTTATCGACGCCGCCATCCTCGCTTTGGCGACCAAAGATAAAGCCGGCATGTTCACCACCATCGATCATGTCATCGAAGCTGGTCACGACCCGCGTCGTTTCACCACAGATCTCCTTGACAGACTCCGCGACCTCATGGTGCTCCAAGCCGTTCCAGAGGCACTTGAGTTGGGACTAGTAGATGCACCCACCGACCGCGCCGGGATCTTGACCCAGCAGGCTTCAATGTTTAATGGCAATGACCTCGCAAATCTTGCAGCCATGGTCAACAGCGGTCTAGACGATATGCGCGGTGCCACCTCACCACGCCTGCTCTTGGAGATCCTCTCTGCACGTTTGTTGCTCTCCAATGCCAATATTGCAGCACTTCCGCCTGTTGTTGAGGGCACCGCCATGGCTGCTCCAACTTCAAGTTCTGGACTTAGCGCTGCAGCTGCAGCGCGTGCCAAAGCTCGGGAATATAGCCAAAAGAAGGAAGCTGCAGCTGCTGAACCTCAGCCTGCAGCAACACCGAAACCAACGCCTGCACCAGAACCAGCTCCAGTACCGGAACCTCAGCCTGCGGTCTCACAACCAGCACCAACTCCGCCACAGCCGAAGCCAGAGCCTGTAAAACCAGAGCCAACTCCAGCACAGCCAGAGGATTTGGCAGAGACAATCCGTGCAAAGTGGGCAGCTCTACGCGAGGTTGTGGGACAGCGCAGCTCGCGTACCAGCATCATGCTTACTGAGGCGCGTGTCTTAGGCGTGCGGGATAACACCCTCGTTTTGGGCCACACCACCGGGGCACTGGCTAGCCGCCTTAACAATTCCGATCACAATGACATTATTGTGGCGGTGCTCTATGAGGAATTGGGTCAAAAACTACAAGTAGAGTGCATCGTCGGCACTGATCCAGCAGCCGCCGGGTTTCAATCTGGAGCCAAAAGAAACACCTGGAACCCGAATGATAAGCCGAAGTCTGCGCCGCCAACTGAACCCGAGGAGCCTGAAAGACCAGCTCCACAAGCAGGTTGGGGACAACCAGTAAAACTTGGAGGCGACGTAGCTCCTGAGCCAGAGGTAACGCAACCACCGGTACCAGCGCCGGAACCTGCACGAACTCCGGCATCGGATAAGCCATCTTGGCGTGAGCGTGCCGAACAAGCAGCTGCTCATGCCGCCCAGCAAAAGCAGGCTCGTCAACGTACCTCGGCGCCATTTGAGCGTGGAGTGCCATTGCCACCAGAGCCTGATGATATGCCCCCGGATCCTTATGATTATCCAGCTGATGAGGGTATTCCAGAGCGTGCGCCCCAGCCCGCTCCAGAACCACCGACGCAGCTAACGCCGCAGCCCCCGGATGCGGTGAGTGCTGAGGCAGAGGTGGCGTCGACAAGCGCCTTATCTGAAGAGGAAGAACTGATTCAGGAAGCCGCGTCAGAACCGGGTGAACTGGATCGTCGCGATGCCAAAACGATTGCGATGGAGCTGCTGGCGCAGGAGCTCGGCGCGAAGCCTTTGTAAGCCGAGAGCGAACCGGGGAGGCAGGTTCGCGCGAGGCTGGGTAGAATCGGGCGCAGACATTTACAAACTTTTAGGAGAGTTCAACTTATGACTCAGCCCGATATGTCCCAGATTCTGGCACAGGCGCAGCAGATGCAAGCTCAGCTGCAGGCTGCACAGCAGGAGATCCTCGCATCTTCCGTTGTTGGTGACGCTGCAAATGGTCTGGTCACCGTGACCATGTCCGGCAATGGTGCAGTTACCGCCGTTAACATTGATCCTAAGGTAGTTGACCCTGAGGACGTAGACACCTTGCAGGACCTCGTTTTGGCCGCGTTTATGGACGCACACGAGAAGGTCGCTGCCGTGGCCGAGGAAAAGATGGGCCCACTTTCTCAGGGCATGGGCGGACTATTCTAGTTTCGCAGCACATCTCAGGGAGCCGGGTTCTGCGGAACTCGGCTTTTTGCATATGACATACTAAAAGTTGTTCAATTTTCCGCAAGATAGGTTGTGTATAAACGTGTTTGAAGGCCCACTGCAGGATCTCATCGATGAGCTCTCTCGGCTGCCCGGTGTTGGCCCCAAAAGCGCACAGCGCATCGCGTTTCACCTCTTGCACGTAGACCCAAATGACATCACCCGCCTCCAAGAAGCCTTGGGCGGCGTGCGCGATGGCGTGCAGTTTTGTCGAATTTGCTGCAATATTTCCCGCGAGGAAGTCTGTCGCATTTGTGCCGATTCCGGCCGCGATGCCGGCATGATCTGCGTGGTTGAAGAACCCAAGGACATCCAGGTCATCGAGCGTACCGGCGAATTTTCCGGCCGCTATCACGTGCTTGGCGGCGCGCTTGATCCGCTTTCAAACATTGGCCCGCGAGAGCTTAATATTTCCACCTTGTTGCAGCGCATCGGCGGGGTGCTGCCGGACCGTGAGCTGGCGGACTCCAGCCCCGGAAATAAGCTTTTCGACGAAACCCCTGTCATCCGTGAGGTCATTTTGGCAACAGACCCCAATACTGAAGGTGAAGCAACCGCTTCCTACCTCAGCCGTTTGCTTAAAGACTTCCCAGATTTGATTGTTTCCCGTCTGGCCAGCGGCATGCCTTTGGGCGGCGACTTGGAGTTTGTAGATGAACTCACCCTCTCCCGCGCACTTAGCGGCCGATTGACCCTTTAGACTGCGAAAACCCGAGTTCAGCTCCCTAGACGGGCGAGTGAACTCGGGGTTTTGGTGTGGAAGGGAACTAGCCCACCAGACGCTCCGCGCGGAGGCGATCAACCACATCAATATCCAGCTCTGGCAGATCCTTCAGCGCAATGCCCTGGGCCTTGGCCAATAGCAGGTCAGCCAATTGTGGATTGCGAGCAAAAGCTGGGCCATGCATATAGGTGGCAATAACACTGCCCTGCACAGCACCTTCGGCAAATTGTTGACGCTCAGCATCCGCCATGTCAGAGGTGCTAAACACATCGCAGTTGCCTTCACCGCGGACAATCTGGCCCAGTGGTTCTGCATCTGCGCCGAGCAGGGTAGCGCCCATGTGGTTTTCAAAGCCGGTGAGCTTTTCGGTGAGCTCTGCGGTGAATCCAGCCCTGGAGGGATTGGATTCCAGCTCACCAATGGCGCGCTTTTGCAGCGACACGGTGGTGACATCAAGCAGTCCCAGACCATCAATTACCCGGCTGGCGGCGCGGAAGGATTCACCAAGGACCTGCATGCCAGCGCACACAGCAAAGATTGGGCGGCCAGCAGCAGCTGCAGTTTGCAGGCCATCATGTTTGGCCAAGTGCTCGGTAGCCAAGATCTGAGCGGTATCTTCACCCCCGCCGAGGCAGTAGATATCCAAGGTGGAAGGCACGGCATCATCAAGGGTGATGCGCTGGATTTCGGCGTCGATACCGCGCATTCTTGCACGTTGGCGCAGTACGAGCGCATTACCATCATCGCCGTAGGTGCCCAAAACATCCGGCAGGACAAGGCCAATGGTGAGGGAAGTCATTAGTTTTCAGACCCTTTCTCTAGAGCCTTCTTGAGGTCTCGGAAAGCTGTGTAATTGGCAAGCACCTCAACGCGTCCGGGTGGGCAGGCGCGAATGGCATCAACTGGATCAGAGATTAGCTCATGGGTGATTTCTGCATAGGTTAGGCGCACTGCAAGGTCAGTGCCACGCTCACCGGAGGCCTTGACCTCAAGGTTTTCAAAGTCTTCGAAGCGAACATCCCAGAGCCAGGAGAGATCTTCACCATCGGCAACTTGGCCATTAACTGCAATGACCAGACCTTCGGCGCTGCGATCAACCATGGATAGAGCCTCTTGCCAGCCCGCAGGGTTTTTGGCGAGCAGGAGGTGAACTTGATGCTCACCAACTGTGATGGTGGAATAGCGTCCTGCCACATTGTCCACGGCATTTACTGCAGCCAGGGATTGCGCTGCGGGAATGTCAAAAACGGTGGCTGCCGCAATAGCTTGGGCAGCATTGCCACGATTGGCTTGACCAGGCAGATTCAGATCCAGGGTGAGATCACCAAAAGGAGAATGCAACTGATCACCCTCTACCTGCCAGGTGGGGGTAGGGCGCTCGAAGGTCCGGCCGTCGATAAGCGGTTTAGCCGCACGCCAGTGCTCGCCCTCGTGGATGATGCGGGATTCGGTGCGTGGGCAGGTGACGGATTCGCCCTGCCAGCCGGTGCCGACGGAAACCCAGATGACGTTTTTGGCGTCATAGGCTACGGAGGTAACCAGTACGTCATCGCAGTTGGCGATAACGGTCATCTCGGGGCGGGACTTTACAGACTCGCGCAGCACTCTTTCAATCTTGTTGATTTCGCCCACGCGGTCAAGTTGATCGCGGGAGAGGTTAAGCAGCACCAATGCTTGTGGCTTCAGGCGTTCAATAGCGGAAGGTACGTGCAGCTCATCAACTTCGAGCACAACGTGGGAGGCATCGCGAGTGGCCAACAAAGCGGAGATAATGCCAGCGTCCATGTTGTCACCACCTTCATTGGTGGCCACGGTGTGGGAGCTGCGGATAGCAGCAGCCAGCATGCGGGTGGTGGTGGACTTGCCGTTGGTGCCGGTGACCAGCACTGTTGGGCGGTTGTTGATGAGGTTGGACATGATGTCCGGATCTACCCTGCTGGCTACTAGCCCGCCGATCATGCCACCGGATCCACGACCGGTCGCTTTGGACGCGGATGTCGCAACTTTTGCTGAGACGATGGCGGCAGCGCTGCGCAAACGGCGTAGGGGTGCAGGCAGTGAAAGCTTCATGAAGAATAAGTCTAGTGAAACAGTCGCCTCTAACGCTTTTCGACGTCCACTTTCTTTCCTTCTTTCACCCTTTTAACAGCTGCTAAGAAGGCAACATCTGAAAGCAGCGGAATTCCTTTGCGCTGGGCGTGCATGGCTTTGCCGTCAATGTCGCGGGTTTGATTGCACACCACCACCGATGTTTGCCGAGTCAGCTTCTCAGAATAGGACAAATCCGCATCGACACACGCTTGGATAATGATGTCCGGATCCATCTCAATTTCCGGCGCGACCACCACTTCCATCCCAGCGATCAGCGTTTTGCCCGGCTCATACGTTCCAGGGTTGACCAGCGTCGGCGTGGCTTCCTGCGCCTGCACCCGGATGATCGAGCGCTGCAAACCGAACTTGTCGGCGCGCAAGGATTGCGGATCGATTTCCGCCAGCGGCCCCGACCGCTTCAATGAGCCATAAAGCCGTGCCACCAGCAACGTTTCTTCGCGACACAGTTCACGGTGCGGTACCTGTGCGCGGGCCACCGAGGCTTGTGCTGCAGGCGCCTCAACGCCCAAGGTGGCTGCCACGCCACGGGTTCGGACGTCGTCTAAAACAATTGCTTGTCGACGCGCCGATGCAAGCGTATCGACGATCACCAGCGGCTTCGGGATGTGCCCCACGCGCTGCCTGCGGCGTCCGCGACCCCCACGGCGATTCCCACGATTGTTATTACGATTGGCGCGCGCAGCATCATTCATAGCTCGCTTGGCTTCGGAGACAATAAAACCCCAGCTCCGCGCAACATTATGAATAAGGAGGGTGCGCCCATCGATGAGTCGGTCCAAGCTTTTCAAGATCTGCCCAAACTTTTTGGCGCCAGCGAACTCTTCCTCGGTCACACCATGAAGATGGAAAGGACCGGGATCAGTTTTAGAATCCAATACCGCATGGAATGTTTCCACCGGCTCCAAACGAGGAGACAACGTCACCAGATCAATGGTGATCATGCGTGAAGTGGAAGGGTGAATGCCACTTGATTGGATGGTTACGGAAACATAAGGAGCCGCCTCGATAGCTTGTTGGCGCTCTAGCTCAGAGTCAACAGAATTTCGAACGTTATCCTGCCGGCTTTGATTTTGGACACCGTATTTTTCTGAGGTGGTCATTCTTTTCACTTTACAGGTGACTGTGACTTGGAATTTATAGTGTTAAAGCCTAATGGGAAAGGCTAGTTTTAAACACTTGAAACAGGGCTTTTTACGAAGATCATTTACACAAATTTTTAAATACGAGAGCATCTCATCTCGGTTACAAACTAAATAAAGATAAATCGGGGGTTAATCGGGGGTAGGTCACTTCCTTAGAAAAATTCCTTAGAAAAAGAAATAAGGAGGCATATTTGGCGACTAATTGTGGGAAGATCCACCCTTTATAAGAAAAATATAAGATTACATGAAGGGATTCCTTAATTTATTTCAATTTCCTTTAGAAGTGCTCTGGCAGCAACCTTGAAGCGAGCTGGTCGTGAGTGATATTTCTGTGGTTTACTAACTTGCGGTTAGTAGTCTTAGTGTCGAAAATACGGCGATTTGATACAGAAATTCAAAACAAGGGAATTGAACCTCATGACGTGGTTCCCCTTGGTCAGGGAGGATAATGCGTACTTCACCGAGGGTTTCGTTTTGGGGCAAGGTAGCTCAGCCCCTCAGTCGGCGCGTGTTGTCAGGCGCTGCAGCAGTGATGCTAGTAGCAGGCCTTGGACTTACAGGCGCTGCTCCAGTTTTAGCTGATGAAGAGACTGAAATTATCCCTGTCGAAGATTCTGACAACAGCACTGAAGAATCGGTTTCACAGGAACCGACAGACACAGAAACTGATACAGAAACTACGCCAGAGTCAGAAGCCCCTGATAAAGACCTTGAGCTACCCACTACGGATTCTTTAGATAAATTACTTAATTCCCTCGGAGAGCAGGGAACTGCCCCATATATTTATTGGGATGTTCGAGACACCGATGGAGAATTAGTACCTGGTGCGACCTTTAAGCTCGAATACCGAGAAGATGATGAATGGGTTTCCGGACCAGACGCCGATCAAATCGAAGACTGCGATGAGTTATGTGCTGAATTAGAAGATCAGGATCAACTTGATATCAACACAACTGCAGGTGAAATCCTTCTAGAAAACCGTGCCTCCGGGCGAAATTCACGATTGGAAGAAGGCGTGAATTACCGTATTAGCCAGGTAGGTGCCCCTGAGGGATACTCTTGGGTAATTGATGGTGATAACACTCAAACCATCGGTGAAGATGACGAAGATCTTGCCGAATGGAATAACGAAGACACTCATCATTTTGGAACCTTTGAGGTGCAAAAAGGCAGCCCAATTGCCATGCGTGCAGCACGTGCTAGCGCAAACTTGACCTGTGAACCAGGCTATGTCTATGGCATCAGCGCTAATGGACAGCTCCAGCAAGTAAGCACAGGAAATGTAACAAGTGTTGGTAGCCGTGCATCTGGCGTATCAAACTTCAACGGCCTAGGCATTGGTGACAACGGCGAAGTTGTCTATGCATACGAGCGCACAAACAGTTCTCGAACTGTAACCATGCATAGCTTTAACGTGGCAAGCGGAAGCTGGACGAACACTGGAGATACCTATGATACGAGTAACTCGCCTGGAAACTACACTGGCGGGTTGGTTGCAGGCGCAATTAACCTGAACAATGGAAAGTACTACTTCGGTGGATTCCAGACTGATAGTTCGTCGGTGTGGGGAAATATTTATTACACACAGGTATTCAAAGTGTGGGAATACGACCCCTCAGGATCCTTTACTTATAAGGGATATATGCCGACCTATAGCGGAAGGAATAATCCAGGTGCGACGAATGGTGATATGGCGTTTAACAGCACAGGAGACTTGTTTGTTGTGCGAGGAAGCGGCACCACTACAACCGTCTTTAGTGTGACTGCCAATAACTTTAACTCCGCTAGTGGTGGACAAATTACTACTTCTGGATCAAATAACTTTACAACGATGAATAACGTCAACGGTGTCGCTTTTGATGCTGCCGGTCGAGGATACCTTGGTGCCGGAGGCGAGATTCGATCATATGCAATGCCTAACTGGAGTAATCAACAAAACGTTGTATCTAGCAGGTATTCCGGTACAGACCTAGCTAGCTGTTCTTCACCAGCTACAATCACCATTGAAAAAGAAGTGATTGGTGGACGCGTACAATCTGAAGATCAGTTCAGTCTCACCCTGCATCAAGGAAATGAACTTCTCGGCTCGGCTACAACCACAGGCTCAGAGCTTGGTATTCAAGAAGATCGAATTGGACCACTACCAACAGCTCGTGGTGTAACACTCAACTTTGCTGAAACAGGCGCAAATGGAGCCAACCTGGCTAACTATGCTTCGGCATACGAGTGCACAGTTACTTATGTTGGCGGAGCCACGATAGACCTTGGGCAACAGCAAGGAAGTTCCGGTTCTGTTTATATTCCAGACGATGGTGACTCTATTAATTGTGTGATTCGAAATTCCCCTCTGGTATCAACAGTCAACATCACCAAGTTAGTTACTGATGCGCAAGGAAACAATCCGCAGCCACGCTCTGGATGGGAAGTTTCAGCTTCTGCATCTATCGTGACCACGCCAGCTACTCCAGTTCAGCAAACAGATGTTGATGGCTCTGCTTCGTGGGAAATGAAGTTTGACAGCTTCGATCAGACCACAAATGTGTCGGTGGCTGAAGTTATGCAAGATGGATACCAATTCCAGTCCGGTGTATGTGAAGTGACTTCACTGACCGGAGCTGAACGCCAAATTGAGCTGACTGGCCCAGAAAATACGGCACTGAATAATATTGGCCCAGGCGATGCAATTGAATGTACATACATTAACAAGCCATCGACAGGTGCCTTCAAGATCATCAAGAAATTCAAAGAAGATAATGTTCCTTCTGGATTTGGTGTGGACACACAATTCAGTGGAAACTATGTGTGCAAAATCGAAGATGCAGTTGTAAAAGAGGGCACATGGACTTCCACTGGTGAAGGTGAAGCCACACTCGATCCAGCTGGTGACAATCTTCCTGCTGGTGCGGAATGTGAAGTTACCGAAACAGAACCTGAATCTACATCTGGTCTTCCAAATGATTCGTGGTCATGGGACACTCCAGAAATTGGTCAACCAGCACTAATCGAAAGTGGAAAAACTGGTGAGGTTACTGTTACTAATGCAGTAAAACGAATTTACGGAACGTTTAATGTCACCAAAGTCTTGGTGGGAACCGCTGACGCTGATCTTAACTACTCTGGTGAATTCACCTGCCGCTTAGGAGATGAAACCGTCACTGGAACATGGGGAGAAATTCAAGCTGGAGATATCTGGCATGCAGATGACACCCATGAAATTCCACTTGGTGCGGACTGTTCTGTCCTTTCCGAGGATCGCCCTGAGCACCCAGTAGCCAATGATCCTTCCCACTCATGGGATGGAGAGCCAGAATTTACTGGTGCGGTAAAGGCGGTTGCACTGGATGCTTCCGAGATAAACCTTGTTACGGTGACGAACCGAACGAAACAAGAACTTGGATCCGTGATTTGGTTTAAGACTGACGCAGATGGAGTACTTCTCGAAGGCTCGGAGTGGCAACTAACTGGTCCTGATAGTTCGTCAGTGACAGTTGTTGACTGCACTGCGGCGGGATGTGAAAACTTGCTGGATGTTGATCCTGTTTCTGGACAATTCAAGCTTGAAAATCTCGGCTGGGGAGATTACGTCCTAAAAGAGACTAAAGCTCCTGCTGGATACCAATTGCGAAATAATGAAATTGAATTTTCCATTGGAAGCACAGACCCAGCTCGATTGAATTGGGATCTAGGAGAACTGGTAAACGAGAAACGTGATGCACCCGTTATCCCACTTACTGGTGGAATTGGTAGAGACTTCTTTGCAATTCTTGGTGTTCTTGTTCTAGCACTTGGAGCTGGCACAATAGGTTTTAACAAACTGCGCCGTCGTGAGAAGTAAAAGTAACTTAGTTGCTTGAGAAAAGTGACTTCATTGTAGGGAGCGCCCCACTGCGGGACGGTCTCTACGGTGGAGTCACTTTCACTTTTAAGGGCGATCTGCACGTGGTTAGTTTACGTATTGTAACTATGGACTCGTCGTAGTTGTTTATGGAAGATCCATTAATTGACAATCGAATTGTTACTCCTAATTGGCTATCTGAAGTGTGGAGGAACCAAAGATCATTTTCTGAATGCGCTTTTCCAGTTCAATTAAATGTTCGAATATTTTTCAGGCAATTAGCAGGTTCGCAGTGGAAATCTAGGTCTTAAACTGTGAAGATTCTTCGACTCTAGAAACTCGAGAATGTACTATTTTATAAACTGTAATATGGTGTAGAATTAGTGTCATTCTTTAAATCTCCGGCACTGTTCTTCGACTTTTTTTAAATGTATTCGTCGATATTTTGAGAGTTTTAGGGTGGGAGAGCATTCTTCGGGCCATCTCTAAGGTCACCGTCCAAAGTAGGGGCTTGAGCCACTCTTATGCCTATTTTTCCTAATTCACCTTGCCTATTTGACATGGGATGTGTTTTAAGGTTTTTAAAATATAGATTCAATTACACTTTGGTGAAAAAGGTTGCTCCACCTCGGGTGTTGAGCCAATTTGAATACTGAGAAAATTAGATCTTTCACCCTAGAATGGGGCTAATATCTCACTTCCAAAATAAGGGCTCTTAATTTCAACCTTATGGATAAATTGATTTGGGTTTTATTATTTAACGTCCCCCTTGGGAGGTGAATTGCAGTGAGATTACGAGAGCTTGTTCGATTTTGGCAATGCTGAATGGTTTGACCGTGTGATTTGAATGATCTTTTGGCTATTTGTGTGGTCAATGTAATACGTGTGGAGTTAAGTTATGGGTCGATGTGCGTGCGTTTGAATGTAGTTAATAGATCTCACGATTTAAGGGACGCTTACGCTCGGCTGTTGTTATATAAGAAACGTATAAGAGGTTAATAAGTAGCTGGAAGTCGGCTATGTTATTCGAAAAAAAAGTGCGATGATATTGAAGGCTTTAGCAGAAGAGTTTTGAATTGCTGGAGCAGGGTCAGGCCTACGGCTGGTTTTAGCTATAGGATTCGAATCTTTTTAACAATCTTACTTCCGGTGGACCGGTTGCGAGAATGAAAATCATACGGAGGAAGAATGACTAGCAAGTCATCGGCGCTTAGGCGCCTCACCAGCGTCGTTGGCACAGTTGCCATCGCTGTAGCTGGTGTTATTTCTATGGGGCAGGTTGCTTCTGCTGCGGTTGGTCCCGATCAGCCAGATGCACCTAAAACAGGTTCATTAACTGTTCACAAGTACGTCGGCGAAGAAGCTGATCCTGGTACCGGTGAAGAAATTGCCATTCCAGGAGCGGTGCCGCTCGGAGGTGCTGAATTTACACTCTGGCGTCTAGGCGTTGACAATGGTGGTGCTTGTGAAGCCATTGATTTGGCAGATACCAATCATTGGACATATGTACCGAACGGGGCTGCACCTGCAGATCTTGCCGATGTTGAGGACGACTTCTGCATTGTAGGTGCTAAAACCTCTGGTGAGACTGACCAAGATGGTGAGTACACCTTCAGCAACCTTCCTTTGGGTCTTTACTATGTCCAGGAAACTGACGCTCCGGCAAACATCGTTTCTAAGACAGCGCCTTTCTACGTATCTATCCCTCTGCCTCATGAGGACCAGAACTGGCTCTACGACGTTCATGTGTACCCAAAGAACCAGGAATTAGATGCGCCCACTAAGATCATCAACGATGATGCTGAGCAGCCTGGCAAGGGACTTACCGTTGGTAGCGTTGTTGAGTGGACTATCAACCAGAAAGTTCCAGCTCTGAATGAGGGCGAAGAGTACACCTCTGCGACCATTTGGGATGTGTTGAATCCTGCAGAGCTTGAATATGCAGGTACCACCTCCGTTTTCCTCAATGGGACTCCACTTGTTGAAGGCACTGACTACACCATTGATGCAGGTGTTGTTTCTTGGTCACTGACTGAGAAGAAGCTTGCTGAAATTAAGGCTGGCGACACCATTGAAGTTGTCTTCACCACCACTGTTCTTGCTGTAACAGAGACCGGTGATATCGATAACCCAGGTAGCGAAGGCCCAGACAAGCCAGGTTATGGTTCTGAGTTTAACGGTGGCACCACTCCTGGCGGCACCACCCCACACACCTACTGGGGACAGCTGACTGTAAACAAGGGCGATACTGAAATGGTTAACAAGCTCGCTGGGGCAGAGTTCGCCGTATTCAACAACGCAGAGAATGGTGTCTGTGCACCAGAAGCACCTGAGACTGATGCGATCGCAACCGGTACCTCTGACGCTGACGGAATTGTCCGATGGGATGACGTAACCCCTAATGATCCTCTGGGACTGTGGATTGCAAACTCGCCAAACGGAGAGCTTTCTGATGCTAACAAGGATTACTGCCTCTATGAGACCAAGGCTCCTGCAGGCTACGTAGCAGGACCAAGTCAGGTAGTTAACATTAAACCAGGTACCAATGCAAAGCTCGTTGTTAACTTCGAGAACACCAAGAAGGAAGGACCAAACCTTCCGCTCACCGGTGGTCAGGGAACCATGGCAATGACCGTGGGAGGTATCGTCTTGATGCTGGCTGGTGCTGGTGCAGTTTACGTACTACGTCGTCGCGACAACGCATAATATGCGCATAGGCTGACCCACTAGCAGTTTTACATGGCGGTGGCGCATAAAAGCGCCACCGCCACTGCTCATTTTAGAATTCGAGGAGAATCGTTGAAAACGTCACCACACCCAGAGGAATCGAGTAATCGATCTGGGAAATTTCCGTGGTTACAGATTCTAGCTAGCCTTTTGATTGTTGCAGGTATGGCAATTTACCTTTATCCACAGACCGCGTCTTGGTTTAACCAACGCGAACAATCACGGGTTACAGCTTCTGCGATGTCTCAACTTCAGCAGCCTCCAAATAATGATGTTGCTTATCGTGCACATCAATTTGAGCTAGCGCATCAATACAATGAAGCTCTTGCTAGTGGGGCAGTTCTTAATGCCGGTGCAAATATTGCGGTAGGTGAAGGCGTCTCCGACAATGATGAGCTTGTTTATCACGAGCTGTTGAGTATCGGCGACAATGGGTTCATGGGGCGTATGAAATATGATTCCCTAGGAATTGATCTTCCCATCTATCATGGTACGAGTGAAGAAACGTTAAAAAACGGAATCGGCCACTTGGAAGGCACATCTCTTCCTGTGGGAGGTTCTGGAACAAGATCCGTTTTGACTGCTCACCGTGGGTTGCCGGAAGCTACATTATTTAATGAACTTGATCGAGCACAACTTGGCGATCGTTTTACTGTGGCGGTTCTGGATCGGGTACTAACCTATGAAGTCACAGAAACACATGTGATTTCTCCTGATGATACGCAGGCGATTATGGCTGAGCCCGGCAAGGACTTAATAACCCTTATTACGTGTACTCCGCTGGGTATTAATAGTCATAGGATTTTGGTAACTGCTGAGCGTGTCACGCCAACGCCAGAAAGAGATGTCCTTGCGGCGGCTGCAACTCCAGATATTCCAGGGTTTCCTTGGTGGGCCGTAATTTTTGGTGCAACTGCATTAATCGTTTTGGCATACATCGTAGGGTCAATCCGGAAGAGTAAACGAGAGGTGGCTGTTGTTGATGACGTTTAATAAATTACATCACCAGCAACTAGTGGATGGGCATTTCGATGAGTCGTCATAAAACCAAAGGGCAATCACCTGCTCGAATTATTGCATTATGTATTGCGGTAATTGTGTTTTTGGCAGGCCTTGCCACCATGATGTACCCAATCGTGGCGTCGTCATTGAATGACTGGGAGCAAACTCGTGCAGCTCGCAATTACAGTGCTGATCGGGAAGTTATTCCTCCTGCTAGTCAGCAAGCTTCACTGGAGTCGGCTATTGAGTACAATAATCGAGTAGGTGACCTGCCACTTTATGATGCATGGAATGGCCCAGAAAATCCCGTTAGCCCTGAGTATAACGAATATCTAACTCAACTGTCAGACGGCAATGCTATGGGGCAGCTGGTTATCCCATCAATTGATGTCAATCTCCCGATGTATCACGGTACTGATGAAGAAACCTTGGAAAAGGGTATTGGCCACTTGTATGGCACATCTTTACCGGTAGGTGGGCAAAGTACTCACGCTGTCCTCACTGGCCAT
The DNA here is from genome assembly GCF_000344785.1 of Corynebacterium callunae DSM 20147. Classification (NCBI taxonomy): domain Bacteria; kingdom Bacillati; phylum Actinomycetota; class Actinomycetes; order Mycobacteriales; family Corynebacteriaceae; genus Corynebacterium; species Corynebacterium callunae. The sequence continues at coordinate 248,107 of NC_020506.1, forward strand.
ACCGGAATCGTCAGCGCGACGATCTTGAATCGCCTTGATGAAGTCGAGCTTGGAGACAGCCTATATATAAGGACAGTCGGACAAGACTTGAAATACGAAGTGAGTGACATTCGTGTTGTATTGCCCGAAGAAACTGATTCTTTACGGATCTTTGAGGGGGAAGACCTCCTCACGGTTATTACTTGCACTCCTTACGGTATTAATAGCCACCGGTTGTTAGTAACAGGTCACCGTGTTCCCATGGATGTAAATGAGGCAACAGTGTTTGAGGAAGCTGGTAGCAAATTTGATTGGTGGATTGCTGTTGTAGCCAGTATGATAGTGGTGTTTTTGATTTTCATTTTCTACCGCTGGCGCAAAAAGTCCACACGGAATTCTGAACAGGAAACAAATCGATGAAACTCAAATATTCTAGTCGTGTTTTGGCGTCCATGTTGGCGGTAGGCTTAGCGGGAACGCTTGCCTTAAACTCGCCAGCTTCATCAAAGACAATTACGGGTAACACTGACGGTATTTCGTTTGAAACGATTTCCCAAAGTTGTTCCGTAGGTGCAACTTTGGAAATTCAAAAGCAAAAGCATAAGCCATATCAAAATGCTGCGCCGGAGAATATCCCGGCAGGTGTTATCTCCGGATTAACGTTTGAGGCATTGCACATTAGAGATGTCGATATCACTACTAATGAAGGTTGGCATCTCGCTACTTCGCTGACTTTGAAGGAAGCTGAGAATCGTGGATATGTTGAACGCTTTACTGCCGTTACTAACGTCGAAGGCATTGCTCAGTTTGAGGAGAATCTCCCAGTTGGACTGTATCTAATCCGTGAAGTAACTCCAAGTAATCCGCATGAGGATCATAGAACTTCTGAGCCTTTCTTAACTACGCTGCCAGTAGGAAATGCCGCAGGGGACGCTTGGCAATGTGACGTCGTGATTAAGACAAAAGAATCCCCTGACCCGGATCCGACTCCGACCCCACCGACTCCGACTCCTACGATTCCGATCCCTCCTGTTGTTCCTCCTGTAACGACTACTCACCAACCAGAGGAAGAGGACAGTAAAACTCCAGATAAAGAATCTCCGCGCAGTAACGTGTTGGCCTCCACTGGTGCTAACATTTTGTGGCTTCTAGGTGGAGCAATACTAGTAATTATCGCTGGTGTGATCTTCGTTGCTCGTGGACGTAAGTCCCAGAAATAGCCCAATAACAGTCCAGGAATTAACCCGGGAGACACCGAAAGGTTCTGCCCTCACTCCACATGGAGTGAGGGCAGAACCTTTCGGTGTGTAGGGCCTAGGGGGAGGCGTCGAAAAGCAAAATCTTTTTAGACGCCGCCAGCCAGGACCGTTTCGTGGTTGACATCCAGTGCGCGGTTAACGGCGGAGGTCACGGCCTTCAGGGAAGCGTAGGTGATCGACCCTGCGATGCCGACCCCCCAAACCTTGCGGCCATTGACCTCAGCCAGGACATAAGCGGCTGCTTCTGCATCGTCGCCAGAGGTGCGGGCGTGCTGGCTGTATTCCTGGATCTCAACGTCGATGCCCAGCTTCTCCAGCGCGTTGGCGTAAGCAGCCAGTGGGCCGTTTCCGTGGCCGTCGACGGTGATGTCTTGGCCGTTGTGGATCAGCTCAGCGGTGATGGAAGCATCTTCGTTTTCGGTTTGAGCGTTTTCCACACGCAGCGCAATCTGCTCGACTGGGGCGGTGCGATCCAGGTATTCGGTGGCGAAGATATCCCACATTGCCTTGGAGTTGACCTCGCCGCCCTCAGCGTCGGTGACGTTCTGGACAACGGTGGAGAACTCAACCTGCATGGAGCGAGGGATCTGCAGACCGTGATCGGTCTTCATGATGTAAGCAACGCCGCCCTTGCCGGACTGGGAGTTCACGCGGATAACAGCCTCGTAGTCGCGACCGACATCCTTTGGATCGATAGGCAGGTAAGGAACCTCCCATTCGGTGTCGCGCAGCTGCTCCCAAGAAACTTCAGTGGAGCTAGCACCTGGCTGAACCTTGGCAGCCATGGCGTCCAGACCCTTGTTCACAGCGTCCTGGTGGGAACCGGAGAAAGCGGTGAAGACCAGGTCGCCGCCGTATGGGTGGCGCTCAGGAACGCGCAGCTGGTTGCAGTATTCAACGGTGCTGCGGATCTGGCGTATATCGGTGAAATCCAGCTGAGGGTCAACGCCCTGGGTCAGCATGTTCAGGGCCAGGGTGACCAGGCAGACGTTGCCGGTGCGCTCGCCGTTGCCGAACAGGCAGCCTTCGATGCGGTCAGCGCCAGCCATGTAGCCCAGCTCAGCTGCGCCAACGCCGGTGCCACGGTCATTGTGCGGGTGCAGGGACAGGATAATGGAATCACGACGGTTTACATTGCGGTGCATCCATTCAATGGAGTCTGCGTAAACGTTAGGGGTGATCATCTCAACGGTGGAAGGCAGGTTGATGATCATTGGGTTCTCAGGAGTTGGATCCATGACCTCAACAACTGCGTCCACAACTTCCTTGGCGTACTCAACCTCAGTGCCGGTGAAGGACTCAGGGGAGTACTGCCAGCGCCAGTTGGTGTCTGGGTAATCCTGAGCGATGGTCTTGATCAGTTCAGCGGCATCGGTAGCCAGCTTCTTCACCTGCACCTTGTCCATGCGGAACACCACGTTGCGCTGCAGGATGGAGGTGGAGTTGTAGAAGTGCACGATAACGTTTTTTGCGCCTTCGCAAGCTTCAAAAGTACGGCGAATCAGGTGCTCACGAGCCTGTACCAATACCTGAATGGTGACATCGTCAGGGATCATGTTCTTTTCAATGATTTCACGCACGAAGTCAAAGTCAGTCTGGGAAGCAGAAGGGAAACCAACTTCAATTTCCTTGAAGCCCATCTGAACCAGCAGCTCAAACATGCGACGCTTGCGCTCTGGGGACATTGGATCGATCAGAGCCTGGTTGCCGTCACGCAGGTCAACTGCACACCACTGTGGAGCAACGGTAATCTTCTTGTCTGGCCAGGTGCGGTCTGGCAGGGAGATTTCTTCAACCTCTACCTCAAATGGCATATAGCGCTTGAAAGGCATTGCGGAGCCACGCTGCTTATTCCAGGGGGCTTGGCCTTCATTGCGGGGGCCGTTTGGGGTTTGAATCTTGGCGGGTGCGGAGATAAAAGCGTCATTAGGAGACATTATTTTTAACCTTCTTTAAAGCATTTGGTGGGTTCCACGACCGGCAACACCAAACTCCGCGACGGGGTGCCGGTCGTGTTAAGACCTCTGGGACCCGCCGCGGCGAAGAAGAAGTAGATTCGCACGCGAAGTCATGTGGTGCAGCATACCTCACACTTGGCGGGACTGTGTGAAAATCACCCAAATGGAGGGGCTGAGAGCTAGTCGAGGTAGCCTAAAAATACCTTAAAATACGTGCAATTATTTTTTGTTTTTTAATTCTGGAGTGCCAGTGCGAGACAGCGCAATCGTGGAAATGATCATGGCAAGTAGTGCAGCTCCCATGATGATCCAGGCCCAATCCACAACCTGGAATTTCTCTCCCAACACCAAATATCCCAGTACAAAGGCCACAACTGGCTCTGCGATGGTCATTGCGGGAAGCGATTTTTGAAGTTCACCGCCATTAAAAGAATATTGCTGCACGATGGTGCCCAAGGTTGCTGCGACGATAAGGGCATAAACTTCCCAGTTCAAAATCAAGCCATCAAGGCCCTGGTGAATGAAAATATCCACAGTGGCTTTGGAAAGCACTGCCACGTATCCAAAAAGTGCGCCCGTGACCAAACCCAGAATAAGGGCCTTTTCTTTAGTCAAAATATGTTGCGCTATCAGCCACATTGCGCCCATAATTCCAAAGCCAATAAGCAAAGCTGGAATCCAGCGTTCCAACGGTGGATGCGGATTGCCAGCGAGCGGGCGGCCCAAAATCACCATGACAGCAACGGCAATGGTCAGCACGGAAGCCCAGAAGATTTCACTCTTGCGCAGGCGATAACCATTAAAGCGCGCGGACAAAGGCAGCGTGAACATCAATGACAACACCAACACTGGCTGCACAACTAGCAGCGTGCCAAAACCAAGAGCGACAGTTTGGAGGAAATAGGCAAACATCGCAGTACTCATACCCGCCCACCACATGGGTGTCATCAGAGCATTAAGTAATGGAGAGCTCCGCATGGAGCCGTCTTGAGGGGTTCGAACTGCAATCCGGTGCCGGACAACTGTTCCCCACGCGATGGTTAGAGCCGAGGCCAATGCGAAGAGCACGGCGAGCAGATTGCTTTGCACCTTTAACAGGGTAGTAGACACCAGCAGTGGCTGCGTAGTTAGCGCTGCCTTGGACGGTTGCGTTTACCGGCGTGGGGTAGCCCGCAATGACCAGAGGCACCTACAACACATCAGGAAATTAGGGGATACCCAATGGTGGAGGCACACCCAAGTAATACCAAAGGAATAAAAGCGATCATTCGGCTAGGTGCGTTACATGTATATGGGTAGAGTAAGCGAGGTAACTGTCAGCAGGTAGATCGAAAGGTGCACAAAGGTGGCCCTGGTCGTACAGAAATATGGCGGATCCTCGCTCGAGAGTGCGGAACGCATCCGAAACGTTGCTGAACGGATCGTTGCCACCAAGAAGGCTGGAAATGATGTTGTGGTTGTCTGCTCTGCAATGGGCGATACCACGGATGAACTTCTAGACCTGGCAGCAGCGGTGAACCCCGTTCCACCAGCACGTGAGATGGATATGCTCCTCACTGCAGGTGAGCGTATTTCCAATGCATTGGTGGCAATGGCCATTGAATCATTGGGTGCGCAAGCACAGTCTTTCACGGGATCCCAAGCTGGTGTGCTTACCACTGAGCGCCATGGTAACGCTCGCATTGTAGATGTCACCCCAGGACGCGTCCGCGAAGCTTTGGATGAGGGCAAGATTTGTATTGTTGCTGGATTCCAGGGTGTTAATAAGGAAACCCGCGATGTCACCACCCTTGGTCGTGGCGGATCGGATACCACCGCGGTAGCTTTGGCAGCAGCACTTAAGGCTGATGTTTGTGAGATCTACTCCGACGTTGATGGTGTGTACACCGCAGATCCTCGCATCGTTTCCGACGCTCAGAAGTTGGAAAAGCTTTCTTTTGAGGAAATGTTGGAACTTGCTGCAGTTGGCTCCAAGATTTTGGTGCTGCGCAGTGTTGAGTACGCCCGTGCATTTAATGTGCCACTGCGCGTACGCTCGTCATATAGCAATGATCCCGGCACCCTAATCGCCGGCTCGATGGAGGATATTCCTGTGGAAGAAGCAGTCCTTACTGGTGTAGCAACTGACAAGTCCGAGGCCAAGGTTACTGTGCTGGGTATTCCAGACCAGCCAGGCGAAGCAGCAAAGGTGTTCCGCGCCTTGGCTGATGCAGAGATCAACATTGATATGGTCCTGCAGAACGTCTCCTCTTTGGAGCACGGCACCACTGACATCACCTTCACCTGCCCTCGCGCCGATGGCCCACACGCCGTTGAACTACTTAAAAAGCTGCAGGTTCAGGGCAACTGGACCAACATTCTTTATGACGATCAGGTGGGCAAGGTCTCCCTGGTTGGCGCTGGTATGAAGTCTCACCCAGGCGTGACCGCAGAGTTCATGGAAGCCCTGCGCGATGTCAACGTCAACATTGAGCTCATCTCCACCTCAGAGATCCGCATTTCGGTTCTGATCCGCGAAGATGATCTAGACAGGTCCGCAAAGGCTCTGCACGATAAATTCCAGCTCGGTGGCGATGCAGAAGCCATCGTTTATGCAGGCACCGGACGTTAAAAACCCTTAATTTAGGAGCAGTTTCTTAAAATGACCACCATCGCAGTTGTTGGTGCAACCGGCCAGGTCGGCCAGGTTATGCGCACTCTTCTTGAAGAGCGCAATTTCCCCGCAGATACCATTCGCTTTTTCGCTTCCCCACGTTCTGCTGGCCACAAGCTGACTTTCCGTGGCGTTGACGTGGAGGTTGAAGATGTCACCCAGGCAACCGAAGAATCCCTCAAGGGAATTGACATCGCACTCTTTTCTGCAGGTGGCACCGCTTCTAAGCAATATGCGCCGATTTTTGCTGCTGCTGGCGCAACCGTAGTAGATAACTCCTCTGCATGGCGCAAGGATGAAGAAGTTCCACTTATCGTTTCCGAGGTTAACCCTGGCGATAAGGAAGACCTGGTCAAGGGAATTATTGCGAACCCTAACTGCACCACCATGGCAGCAATGCCAGTGCTCAAGCCACTGCATGACGCTGCTGGCCTGCAGAAGCTGCATGTTTCCTCTTACCAGGCAGTTTCCGGTTCCGGCCTGGCTGGTGTGGAGACCTTGGCAAAGCAGGTTTCTGCAGTTGGTGACCACAACGTAGAGTTCGTGCATGATGGTCAGGCCGCAGACGCTGGCGATTTTGGCCCATACGTTGCGCCTATCGCTTATAACGTGCTGCCTTTTGCCGGCAACTTGGTTGATGACGGCACTTTCGAGACCGATGAAGAGCAGAAGCTGCGCAATGAATCTCGTAAGATTCTGGGCATCCCTGAGCTCAAGGTTTCTGGCACCTGCGTGCGCGTGCCGGTTTTTACCGGCCATACGCTCACGATTCATGCTGAGTTCGCGCAGCCACTCACCGTAGCGCAGGCACAGGAATTGCTGGCTTCCGCACCTGGTGTAAAGCTTGTCGACGTTCCAACCCCATTGGCAGCAGCCGGAATTGATGAGTCCCTGGTTGGTCGTATTCGCCAGGATTCCACGGTTGATGATAACCGCGGCCTAGTTTTGGTTGTTTCCGGCGATAACCTGCGTAAGGGTGCAGCTCTAAACACCATTCAGATTGCTGAACTTTTGGTCTAAAAGCTCCAAAAATCTTGCCTCATCATTTCGATGGGGCAATTTTTTATGCTTCATTTGCGGCCGCTTCATCATCAGCACTGGTATTTTTGGTGGCAGCGATAAGATCTGCCCGAGCACGGGCGACTCGGGAACGAATTGTGCCGACGCGTACATCGGCAATTTTTGCTGATTCTTCATAGCTATAACCCAGTACTTGGGTAAGGATCAATGCTTCACGACGCTCCACCGGGAGCGCGTCGATAAGCGTTTTTAGGTCAATCCACTCCGACCAGATGGTCGAGCTACTCGCGTCTGTGGCACCACTGTTCTCATATTCCACAATGGACTTGCGTGGACGCGCCATGTCATGGCGAATATTGTCCACCCAGACGCGACGCGCGAGCGACAGTAACCAGGTTCGTGCCGAGGAGCGAGCGGCAAAGCGGGGGAGTGCTCCCATTACTCTTAAAAAGGTCTCTTGAGTGAGGTCATCGGCACTTTGCGGGCCGCCGAGGTGGGCTAATAAACGCCACACATCGTCTTGGGTTTCCCGAATAAATTCGGTGAGTGCAGCGCGATCACCACGACCAGCCGCGAGGGCTAGTTCGGTGACATAGGCGTCGTTGCGCTCTTGTGGTTTCACAAGGACTTAGGATACCAGTCCGAATTCTGCGCCCTTGCATTTGCAAAAATTCCGAGTTTCCACCCAACGGGGGTGGCCTTTTGTATATAAGCTGGCAATTGCTAAGGGGAATCGTGAAACGGTGGCGCCAGGTGACATTCTGCGCTAGGCTATTAATCAAACTCAACCTATAGGTTAGGCCCATTAACGGAAGGAAAAGCTTTTGTCTGAAAAGTCAGCAGCCGACCAGATCCTCGACCGTGGCATGCGTGCCAAGGTCTCCGGAAACACCACCCGCCACAACGGCGCTCCAGTTCCATCTGAGAACATTTCAGTAACCGCAGGTCCACAGGGCCCAAACATCCTCAATGACATTCACCTCATTGAGAAGCTCGCACACTTTAACCGCGAGAACGTTCCAGAGCGTATTCCTCACGCTAAGGGTCACGGCGCTTTTGGTGAACTTCACATCACCGAAGACGTTTCCGAGTACACCAAGGCAGACCTGTTCCAGCCTGGCAAGGTCACCCCAATGGCTGCACGTTTCTCTACCGTTGCTGGTGAGCAGGGTTCCCCTGACACCTGGCGCGATGTTCACGGCTTTGCACTTCGCTTCTACACCGAAGAGGGCAACTACGACATCGTTGGTAACAACACCCCAACCTTCTTCCTGCGCGATGGCATGAAGTTCCCTGACTTCATCCACTCCCAGAAGCGTCTTAATAAGAACGGTCTGCGTGATGCAGATATGCAGTGGGATTTCTGGACCCGTACCCCAGAGTCCGCTCACCAGGTGACCTACGTCATGGGTGACCGTGGTACCCCTAAGACCTCCCGCCACCAGGACGGCTTCGGCTCCCACACCTTCCAGTGGATCAACGCTGAGGGTAAGCCAGTTTGGGTTAAGTACCACTTCAAGACCCGCCAGGGATGGGATTGCTTCACCGACGCAGAGGCTGCAAAGGTTGCCGGTGAGAACGCTGACTACCAGCGCGAAGACCTCTACAACGCAATCGAGAACGGCGACTACCCAATCTGGGACGTCAAGGTTCAGATCATGCCTTTCGAGGATGCAGAGAACTACCGCTGGAACCCATTCGACCTGACCAAGACCTGGTCACAGAAGGATTACCCACTAATTCCAGTCGGTTACTTCATCCTTAACCGCAACCCACGCAACTTCTTTGCACAGATCGAGCAGATCGCTCTTGATCCAGGCAACATCGTTCCAGGTATCGGCCTGTCCCCAGACCGTATGCTCATGGCTCGTGCATTTGCATACGCTGATCAGCAGCGTTACCGTATCGGCGCTAACTACCGCGATCTGCCAGTTAACCGCCCGCTTAACGATGTCAACACCTACAGCCGCGAAGGCGCAATGCAGTACGTCTTCGACGCTGAGGGCGAGCCATCCTACAATCCTAACCGCTACGACAAGGGTGCCGGCTACCTGGACAATGGAGAGAACTCCTCCTCCAACCACACCACCTATGGCCAGGCTCAGGACATCTACGTGAACCCGGACCCACACGGTACCGACCTCACCCGTGCAGCTTATGTTAAGCACGAAGATGATGATGACTTCATGCAGGCAGGCATCCTCTACCGCGAGGTTCTGGATGACGCTGCTAAGGAGCGTTTGGCAGACAACATCTCCAACGCAATGCAGGGCATCTCTGAGGCTACCGAGCCACGCGTTTACGAGTACTGGATCAACGTAGATGCAAACCTTGGCGCTCGCGTTAAGGAGCTTTACCTGCAGAAGAAGGGCGCATAGCCTTCTAGCAGTTCCCTAAAAAGTGCCTTCCCTTCGGGGAGGCACTTTTTTGCATTTCTCAGCGTGATGACTTCCGGCGCACACCGCAGTGAAAGCAGAAAAGGGCATTTGTGGTGTGAAAACGCCTTTTTGAGGTGCAAAAAGTGGCCAAATATCACACAAAACCTGGATTTGAGAGGGAATGCGGTGTCGACCGTACCGTAGGAGTGCAACTAGCCAATCTGTAAAACAGTGCGCAGCTCACCAAAAAGCTCGGGGCGGATTCTATGAAATACAGTGCGGCCTTCGGGGACCCGTTCCAAAAGGCCAGCTTCCGTCATCTTCTTCAGGTGGTGGGAAATGGTGGGCTGTGAAAGACCCATCATGTCGGTAAGTTCATTAACACTTACTGGGCCACATCCACCAGCTGCCAGATTGGATAAAATCCGCAGTCGCACAGGTTCAGCCAGCACTTTAAAGAGGGCGGCGTAGCGTTCGGATTCCTCGGTGCTAAGTGGTCCGGTGCCAAGGGAGCAGCATTCCGAGAGGTCGGTGAGGGGGAGGATGCGTGCGATGGTCATACGCACCACTATATATTGACAGCTATCGATATTGGAAGTAATTTAAGTATCGACGAACATCAATACTTTGAAAGGTGTCGCATGACAGCGCCCACAAAACCTGCGTCCTCAAAACCTGTTCAACTTTCTTTCTTAGACCGACTGCTTCCACTCTGGATCATCTTGGCAATGGCTCTTGGCCTCATGCTCGGAAAATTCATTCCAGCACTTGGTACTGCACTCAGTGCCATGGAAGTTGGAGGAATTTCCCTTCCCATCGCACTTGGTCTCCTGGTGATGATGTACCCGCCGTTGGCGAAGGTCCGTTATGACAAAACCAAGGAAATCACTTCGGACCGCCGCTTGATGACAGTTTCGATTGTCCTCAACTGGGTTGTTGGCCCCTTGTTGATGTTCGCATTGTCCTGGCTTTTCTTGCCGGACCAGCCTGAACTTCGCACCGGTCTTATTATTGTGGGCTTAGCTCGCTGTATCGCCATGGTCTTGGTATGGAGCGATCTTTCCTGCGCAGATAGGGAAGCAACTGCAGTGTTGGTAGCTATCAACTCTGTCTTCCAGATCCTCATGTTTGGTGTGCTGGGCTGGTTCTACCTGCAGATTCTGCCTTCATGGCTAGGTCTAGAGACCACCTCGGTGACATTCTCCTTCGTTTCAATCGTCACCTCAGTGCTGGTTTTCCTGGGAATTCCGTTGCTCGCAGGTGTTCTTTCCCGCATTATCGGTGAACGCACCAAGGGCCGTTCTTGGTATGAAAACAAGTACCTGCCTGCGATTTCTCCATTGGCTCTGATCGGTTTGCTCTATACCATCGTGTTGCTCTTTGCCTTGCAGGGCGATCAAATCACCTCCCAGCCACTTACGGTGGCAAAGGTTGCAGTGCCACTGTTCTTGTACTTCGTAATCATGTTCTTCATTGCGCTGGCTACCTCGAAGCTCAGCGGCATGGGATATGCGCAATCTGCTTCGGTGTCTTTTACCGCGACTGGAAATAACTTTGAGCTGGCAATTGCAGTGGCAATTGGTACTTTCGGCGCTACCTCAGGCCAGGCACTAGCAGGCACTATTGGACCTTTGATTGAGGTTCCCGTGCTGGTCGGCTTGGTTTATGTCATGCTGTGGCTGGGACCAAAACTTTTCCCGCAGGATCCCACCCTGCCCCCTGTGCGTAACTAAATTACTTAACAAAAATTGGAGTTATTAAAAATGTCTGAAAAAGCTTCTGTTCTCTTTGTATGTGTTGGCAATGGCGGTAAGTCCCAGATGGCTGCGGCTTTGGCGGAAAAGCACGCCGGCGCCAATCTCGAAATCCACTCTGCAGGCACCAAGCCAGGCACCAAGTTAAATCAGCAGTCCATTGAGGTTATTGCGGAGTCCGGGGCGGATATGTCCGAAGGAACTCCTAAGGGAATTGATCCAGAGCTGCTAAAGCGCGTTGATAGTGTGGTTATCTTGGGTGCAGATGCACAGCTAGAAATGCCAGCAGATGCCCAGGGTACCCTTGAGCGTTGGGTTACCGATGAGCCTTCTGAGCGTGGCATTGAGGGCCTGGAGCGCATGCGCTTGGTTCGCGATGACATTGAGAACCGCGTGGTAGATCTGCTGGAAGAGCTTAAAGTTTCTTAAGTCACTGACCCAGAAAGGTCTGAAATGCCCGACACTCCGGAATCCCAACTCAAGCTGCTTAATCGAGTTGTAGAGGATCTCGCCAAAAAGTACGAAGACAAGTTCTCTGTGGAGACAATCGAGCGTTATGTCTTTGAGTCTTATACTGCTTTGGCTCGTACTGCGAAAATCCGTACCCACCTTCCGCTCCTCGCTGAGCACTTTGCCACTGATCGTTTGGAAGCCCTGATCCACGCTGGAGATAAAATCGAGGACGCATATCCTCAGGTTTTGTTTGTTTGTGAGCGTAATGCGGGGCGTTCCCAGATCGCTTCTGCGCTGCTCAAGCACTATGCAGGTGGGGAAGTTCACGTGCGTTCTGCGGGCACTTTGCCAGATTCTGAAGTTCATCCGGTGGTTTTGGATGTTTTGGCTGAGCGCGGAATTGATATTGGTGGGGCATTCCCGAAGCCGCTTACTGATGATGTGGTGCGCGCTTCCGATTATGTAATCACCATGGGCTGCGATGACGTCTGTCCTATTTACCCAGGCAAGCACTACCTTGATTGGGATTTGATGGATCCCGAGGATGAATCACCGGAGCGAGTACGCGCGATCGTGGATGAGATTGATGGACACATCCGCGAATTGTGGGCACGTATTTCCCAATAAAAGCACGCTTTTCGACGAAAAAACCCAGCTTGTGAACTCACAGGCTGGGTCTTTTTTAATAGCGCCGGTTATCCACCACGGTTACGCCATAGATGGTGCGTCCCATATAGAAGGAAGCAACCGAGGCAACAACCCACACTCCGATAATCGCAATGATGGCGCGTACGAAGTTGTTTGGATCAAAGCCTTTGGTGGACCAACTGCGGATCAACAGAGCCACGATCAGCAGTGGAATTACAATTCCCACCGTTGGTCCCAGCAAGTTTGCCCTGGTTAAAGGATCTGGTGCCCGCCACAAAGCGATTGCGGTACCGAGGGAAAAGATGCCGGCGATGATGATGAGGATGGAGATAATGATCTCTGGAATAGTCATTTAGCGGCGTCCCTTCGAGATAATGCGCGCCATGGATAATGTCGGCAAAACGCCTCCCAAAACCGCTGCCAGCAACGCAATTTCATAGGCAATAGATGTTGGGTTGTTAAGCACCCAAATCAGGTAAATGGCGATCATGGAATAGAAGATCATATCGGACAAAATTGCGCGGGTGAGAAAATCTCGGGTGCGCAAGATCAGTACTAAGGTGGCTAAAAGGGCTATAAAAATCATGCCGATGCCAATGGCACAAATGATTTCAAAGGCGGTCATTTAGAACTCCCTCTTATCGCGGCTCACAGTGTTTTGGGCGGTGTCGGCAATTTCGTGGCTGGGCCACTCGGCATCGCCCGGGCGAATATCTTTATGTGGGCCTTGGCCTGGAACACCGTGATCAATGCCCTTCACATGGGGTGACATGCGCTCTTCCATATCAGCAATAGATTCAAAAACTTCTACTGGATCGGCTCCAAAAACTGCTTGAATCAACAAGATGAAGGGATCACCTGGGTTACGAGGCTCCCTTAATCCTAAGGACAGGGTAGCCGGAGTCATGGTGATGCAGGTAGAAAGTGCCGCGATCTGAAAATCGGTGGTCACACGCAGCGGATAGCGGATAACTACCGGATTAAAACCAGTATCTTTTTTCACCGCAGCTTTAATAACGTCAAAGCCTGCAATAAAGATTTGGCCAATCAGCCAGGGAATGAACTTGAGGGTATGCAACATTATTTACCTCCCTGGTAGTTGGGGCTGGGAACAGCCACAGCATCGTCGCCGAGCACCGCCTGCTGGTAGTCGCCTGTATCCAGTAGTCCCGCTGTGGCCGTGAGCGTTGCGTCGATAAGCGGTCCTGCAAAGAGGAACATGGCTACGGACAGCACCATTAAGGTGGCGGCCGGTGCCAGTTTGGTGAAGCTTATGCGCAGCTGGGGGGAGACGCCTTTTTGGTTCATGGAGCCGCCCCAGAAGACTTGGCGCCACACGCGGATCATGGAGAGTAACGCGCCGACGCTGGCAATGATAATGGCAGCGATAACAATCCACGCTGCAACATTGCCCACACGGGCAACTTCAAAGATAAGCAGCACTTTGCCCCACATGCCGGAAAACGGTGGGAAACCAACTACGGAGAAGGCACCGGTGGCAAAAACTGCAGCCACCAGTGGATCGCGGCGAGCCAAGCCGGACAACTTGGAAAGCAAACCTGTGCCATAAGTTTCTTCGATAGCACCAGAAGCCAAAATTAGGGCGCCGACGGTGATCATATGGTGCAGGGTATAGAACAAACCGGCAGCCAGCGCCCGCTGTGGATCATCGCTGGTAAAGGCCAGCATGACCAGGATAAAAGGCATGCCGTTGACCATTTGGTAGGCCAGTACTCGGCGGATGGAGTTTTCACCCAAGCCGGCAAAACCGCCGACGATCATGGAAACCACCATAAAGGCAATGATCAGCCAATTCCAGGTGGGGTCCAGTGCAAAAATATGCACGTAGATGCGATAAAGCATGTAGACCGCAACCTTGGTGTGCATACCAGAGAACAAGCCCATAACTGCTGCGGAAGTGCCGGGGTAGGTGCGGGGCAACCAGGTGTGGACGGGGAAAACTCCGGCCTTAACTGCAATGGCAATAACCACAATGCCCATGGCGGTAGCTGCCAGCGGATTGCCTGCCACCACGCCTTGCAGGGAAGCGATATTTACCGCACCGAGCACACCATAAACAATGGAAACCGCAGCGACCAGCAAGGTAGAGGCAGAGAGATTAACCAGCACAAAGATTCGTCCAGAAGCCAAGCGCGCCCAGGTTCCAGTCATTGCCATCAGACCATAGGAGGGCAGCAGCATAACCTCGATAAAGACGAAGAAGTTAAAGAGGTCAGCGGTAAGCAATGCACCATTTACACCGGTAATGAGCATCAAAGTAAGCGCTGGATAAAAACGGGCCCGAGTTTCACCCACCACGGTGGCAAACCAGTTGGCTGCCACTGCCACAATCGAGGTGGTGATAATCATGATGGCGCTAAAGGCATCAGCAACAAAAGGAATTGCTACGCCACCGACATAAAGGCCAATAGAATGCGCGATTGTGCCGTGCGTGGAGGTATAAGCAAAGAGCCAAATACCAGCAAAAACACCCAAGAGTGGGATAGCAATGTGCAAAATATCGCGCGCCACACGCCATGGCAATAGCACTGCAATTGCAGACGCTGCCAGCGGGACAGCTACAAAAATAGGAAGCAGAACATCAACAGCCATTTATTTGTCTCCCGCCTTCTGCTCTGCGGTGCGAGCTACTTGATCACTTGGGTTGGTAACAGAGCGCGCTGAGGTGGTCAGCGGGGATTGATCATCATCAGGTTCGATGGAACGAGTGTCATCACTGCGTCCCAAAGCAGCCAAGGTCAACATGATGGTGGTGGTAGCCATGGCAATAACAATGGCGGTCAGCACGAAGGCCTGGGGGATGGGGTCAGCTGCATCAGCTAGCGCGGTGCGGTCGGGGAAAGCCTCGCCACGCCAGGTGGGAACACCGGTATACAAAATGGTCAGGTTGGCAGCGTGACCAATCAAAGACATGCCAAAAACAATGCGCACCATGCCACGTTGTTGGATGAGGTAGACGCCACCGCCAAAAAGGATGGCTATGCCGAGTGCGAGAATCATCGAGTTGCCTCCTTTTCAGTAGTTGCGGTTGCAGGGTTCATTGGGGCTGGCCAGTCTTCATCACCTTCAGGTTCTGGTTCCACCAAAGGAGTATCAGGCAGCGGGCCATTAACGCGGGCATAGTCCAAATCACTGATATCCGCGCCGGGGCGCAAGTACCCGCCCAGTCCATTAATTGCCATTGAGACCATACCCAGCACTGCGAGGAAAACGCCGAGGTCGAAGATCATGGAGGTGGTCCAGTGTTCACCGGCGAAGTTGAAGTGGATGGGGTAGAGGAAAGAATCGTGGGTTAATCCCAGAACACCGGAGAAAACCGCAGTGAGGATACCCGCGCCAGTCAAGATAAAAGGCACATTTTCTTTGAAGATGTGCTCATCGCGAGACTTGGAAAGGTAAAGGAACATCAAGGCTCCACCGGTAATAAGTGCTGCGATAAAGCCACCGCCGGGGTTGTTGTGGCCACGCATAAACACCATGAAGCTCAAGAAATATAGGGCAGGAACCAGTACCTTCAGCAAGACTCGCAAAGGAATGGAGTTGAGCTGGGATTGGCCAAAGGGACGCGGGTGGGTGCCCTTGGGGAAAGGATGGCGTGGCATGGAAGTAACCACAGCAGCGATCACAATTGCTGCCATGCCCAATACGGAGAGCTCGCCCAAGGTATCAAAGGCACGGAATTCCACCAGGATGGTATTTACAACATTGGAACCAGAGGTAATTTCCGGGCCTTGCTGCAGGTACCACATGGCAAGTTCGGAACGATCGTGGCGGCCCAGCAATCCCCACACAGCCATAAAGGCGGCAAAGCCGGCCATGAGGGACACCAAGACGGCACTTCGTCGGCGGCTGTGCTTCATGCGGTTGAAGGTATTGGGCTGATGGCGGATCACCATCATGATGATTACCACCACCAAGGCTTCTACCAAGAACTGGGTTAAGGCCACATCGGGTGCGCCGAGCAGCAACATTTGGAAGGACACACCCACACCAACGGTGCCCAAAAGTACCGCGGCGCTGAGGCGGTTTCGGGTACTCACAAGCCCTGCAACAGAGAGCGCGATGATGGCAAAAGGAACCAGATCAATCCAGCGATCAATGCCAGGGGTTTTTGGTGCCAGTTGCACGGCAGGGTGCAAGGTGGCAAAAACAGCCAAGGCAAAAAGCAACACAATCAGGCTCACCAAGTGGCGGCGGGGACTCATGGAATCGGCCATCTTGCCCAGCCATCGGCCAAAGCGGTTTAAGCGGTAGGTCAGCATGGACAAGGAGTCATTGCCAGTGGCAATGGGGAAGGGGTTCTTTTCTGCCACTGCCCACAAAGGCTTGCGGAAGATAATTCCCACAACGCCCACAATCAGCACACCGATTGAGATCAGCAATGGAATATTAATTCCATGCCAGAGTGCTAGGTGCAGGTGGGCTGGTGCCCCCGCTGCGGCGGTGGCCGCTGCGGAGAGGGGCTCGTCGAAAAGCGTTAAAAAGAAAGCGAGGGGAAGAGAAAGTAAGCCGGGAAGAGCTGCGGGTAGCCAAAGGGAGACTGGTGCTTCGCGGACATGATCAAGTTCGCGGGGGCCGTCGACAAAAGCGCCGAGCACAAATTTGGCGGAGTAGGTGAAGGTGAGGACGGCGCCGATGGCAGCGGCGATAAGCAGCACCACCACATAGGAATTGCCGATGGGAGCTTCCAGGAATGCAGTGAGCATGCCTTCTTTGGAGACAAATCCAAACAGTGGTGGGACCGCAGCCATAGAAAGCGTGCCTACCAGCACCGATACAAAGGTAAATGGCATTTGTTTGACCAAAGGGCCAAGGCGGCGGATATCGCGGGTTCCGGTTTGGTGGTCAATTACGCCGATAAGCATAAAGAGCGAGGACTTGAAGAGTGCGTGGCTTAGGGTGTGGACCAGGGCTGCAGCCAGGGCAAATGGAGTGCCCACGCCGATGGTCGCCACGATCCAACCCAGGTGGGAGACAGTGGAATACGCAGTTAGCTTCTTCAGGTCGGTCTTTTGTACCGCAAAGAATGCAGACATTACGGCGGTGCCCATTCCAACCACAATCAATAGCCAGTTCCATACCGGCACATCGTGGAAGACAAAACTAAAACGCAGCAGCAGATAAACGCCAGCCTTGACCACCGCAGCAGCATGCAAAAAGGCCGAGACGGGAGTAGCCGCCGCCATGGCCTCTGGCAACCAGAAGTGGAAGGGGAACTGGGCGGATTTGGTAAAAGCGGAAATCGCAATTAGGACTGCAATAACCCCACTGAGCACCGGCTTTTCCGCCCAAAAGTCAGAGTGCAAAATGTTTTGTAAATTGGTGGAACCAGCCTGGGTGGCAGCGATTGATACCGCCGCGAGCAGTGTTAAACCACCAAAGAAGGTAAGGATCAGGGTGCGGACTGAACCAGATTCGCCTGAAGATCCGGAACGCGCAATCAGCATGAAGGAGGCCAGCGAGACCAATTCCCAGCCAATAAAAAGCACTATGACGTCATTGGCTAATACCAGCAGCAAAATTGCGGCGGTAAAGGCCGTCATTATGGTATAAAAACTGGTGTTACCTTTGCGTTTTGGTAGATATTCCGCGGAATAAATAAACACCACCGCGCCAATAACCAGCGCCAAAAGTGCAAAGAAGAGACTTAGTGCATCGGCACGCAGGGAAAACATGAGGTCAGTTCCCGTGCCCAGGAAATCCCTTACCCAGGTGACTTCCCAACTTAAGGCTTGACCTTCCAATATAGGTTCGGCTTCGCGGATCAGAAAATATGCCGCGGCCACGAAAAGTGCCGCCAGTGGCCAGCCAGCTTTCCGATCGAGCACGCGGACAGAAATTGGCGCAAAAACCACGGAGATCACAGCAAGCGCTACAACAAAAAGTAAGGTCATGCTTATCCCTAATTACCCATTAACCTCCGCCAACACTCCAAAACTGTATTAAACAACAGAGTAAATACGGTGATGCAGGCGGATATCTAAATTTTTATGATCATCTTCCAAGGTACTTCAGGTAATAGGCCAAAACACATTTCGGTGCGCCTCCCTGATATTTTTCAGTACCTTCGCTAGATTGCAAGCTATGACTCGCGCTGCGTCACCCATCAAAAAACTATTGGCTGCTCTGTTGCTATTAATTCCGCTTATCGCGGGCACCATTTACGCTTCCGTCGCCAATTTAGATGTCTCCCGAGCATGGTCCTCCACCGAGGAGATCACCGGTGCTCCGGCTGTATCCACCGCAAATAATAAGGAGCTTATCGACGCGCGCCGCGCCGCGGGCGAAGCTGGCGCGCAGGCGGGGTTCCTCTCCTCAGGCACTGAGGAATTGGTGTCAGGCACCCAGCAGCTTATCGACGGCGCGCAGCCCCTGGACGAAGGCGTGACAGCCGCGGCTGACGGTGCCCAAGCACTCCACGAAGGATTAGTGCAGCTTCAAGCAGGAACCGGACAGATGGGATCCGGTGCTACCGAAATTGCAGATGGTGTAGCGGGTGCTGTTGAGCAACTTAATGGTCTGATGATTGTGCAGCAGCAATTACTCACCGCGATGTCTGATGCTGATGCCCAACTAGCCAAGAGCACTGTGCCAGAGGCCAAGGACCTACGCACCCAATTGGCTGGGCTGCGCACCCAAGTGGAAAACTTTGGCATCTCGGTAGAAACCACCGATAAGCTCAATGACCTGCGTACTGGCACCCGCGATCTAGCAAATCAACTAGCAGTTCCAGGTTATGGCTTCCACGACGGTATTTATGAGGCAACTAATGGCGCCTCCGATTTGGCTGCAGGTCTGGCGGAGTTAGAAAAGGGCGTTGATGATGCCGTCACCGGATTCCAAGCTCTTGACCAAGGCGCCAACCAGCTGGATTCTATGGCTGATTTAACTGAGGAAAAAACCGAAGCAGTGCAGCGCGCTCTGCCAGTTCCACAGGTGGCAGCAGTTGCTGGTGCAGCTACCTCTGAGGAAGCCCGAACCACCGCACTTGCTCCCATGTATGCCTTCCTGATCTCCGCATTGGTGATGCTAGCTGGTGCAGCTTTAGACTGGGCTACCTTTAAGAACCGCTTCTTATTGGCCTTTGTGCTGCTGGGCATCACCGCAATTGGTGGCATCATCTTGTTCACCGTGGCTTTGGGAATGTCAGCCTTGGCGCTGGCTGGGGCCGTCGCGGTGTTGCTGCTGGCTACTGTCGTAGCTGCGATCATCACCCGCGTACTGATTAATTTCTTTGGATCAACCGCGGCCATTATCGCAGCAATTGTGGGCTGGATTGCCCAAATTGCAGTTACTGCCCATGTGTGGAGTGTTACCGCAGTATCCGATATTTCCGTGCTGTGGCGCGTGATTGCTGGCCTTATGCCATTGCACTATCCCACCTTTGCAGTAACCGCCATTGGTAACTCTGGTTCACAAGCTGCGATTTGGATGGCTGTTGCGGTGCTAGTTGCCTTGGGTGTTATTGGTGGAATTATGTTGCGCAGCCCCGCTCCAGCAGCTGATTTTGTTGAAGAACAAGAAGACTAAAGCAGGCGATAGCCAGAACCTCGGATGGTTTCTACATGCTGCGCACCAATCTTTTTGCGCAGCGCCCTGATATAAACATCAACCACATTGGACCCGGGATCCCAGTCCATATCCCACACCAAACGCAAGAGCTGAGCGCGGGATAAAATCTGCCCCGGATGACGCATAAAGGTTTCCAAAAGATCAACTTCGCGCCGGGAAAGATCGCGCCAGGAGTCGTCGACAAGCACTTTTTGGGTACGCAAATCCAGCTCCAAGGCCCCGTGGCGTAGCACCCGCGCATCGGTGGGGGTCGGAGCATGAGCGCTTAAGCGCAGCTTAATGCGCGCTAAAAGCTCCGCGAATTGGAAAGGCTTGGGCATATAATCATCGGCGCCACCTTCCAAAGTGCGCAGGCGATCGGCAATATTAGTGCGCGCGCTGAGCACAATTATCGGCATGGAAACCTGCAATAAACGCAGCTGCTCCAGCACATCAGCGCCATCCATATGCGGCAAACCCAGATCCAAGACCATCAAATCAAAGTCGCCTGAATGCGCACGCGCAAAGGCTTGAGCACCGGAATCTGTAAGTTCACACTCAAAACCCTCGCGTTTGAGTCCGCGCACAATAAAATCTGCGATGCCAGGATCATCTTCGGCGATGAGAATTTTGCTCATTTTTCATCCTTTTTGCGGTCGGGATTGTGTACTGGGGTGGGGGCTGTTGTTGGGGCGGGGATTTCCAGCCCAAAAATGGAACCCAAGCCAGGGGTGGAATTTACAAAGGCTGCGCCACCATGTGCCTGCGCGATTGCTTGGACAATGGATAGGCCCAGGCCAGCGCCGGATTTGTGGGTTGGATCAGGGGTGCGGGGGCCGCGGGAAAAGCGATTAAATAGTGCCTGCTGCTGAGCCTCTTCAATGCCGGGGCCTTTATCGCGCACCCAAATTCGGAACACTCGCTGGGAATCTCTGCCGCGGAAATCGGAACCCAAATCAACGGCACCCTCGCTATAGCGCAAAGCATTGCCATAAAGCTCAAGAACAGCCTCAGTGATGCGCTCTTCATCAAGATCAACCACACCTTCAGCAGCATCAACCAGTGTTATGCGATCACTAATAGTGCGGGCTTTATCCTCAATATCAATGGTTAATTCAGTGACATCAGTGGGGGCGGGGTGGATGAATTTTCCAGAATCAGCCACTGCCAAAGTTAGGAGATCATTAACCATGCGCGCCATGCGATCCAGCTCCGTGGTGGCTAATTGAATGGAACGTGCTTGTTCCTCCGGAGTTGCAGTATCCATAAGCTCCAATTGCCCGCGCACCACCGTAATTGGAGTGCGGAGTTCGTGACCAGCATCATCTACAAATTGGCGTTGTTCCTTATAAGCGGCCTCAATCCGATCCAACATGGAATTAAAAGTGCTGGCCAATTGCGCAATTTCATCGCGGCCCTGCACCGGCACACGCCGGGTTAAATCAGAGTCATTAATCTCTGAAGCCACAACGCGCAGCTTGCGAATCGGTGCAATGATCTGGCCCGCAATAATCCAGGCAATCAAAGTAGAAGCCAGTAATCCACCCAAACCAATCAAAATGAGCGTGCGGATATGAGAATCCACCTGCTCTTTATCCGATTCTGCAAAATAGGCAACCAAGAAAATACCCTCAGCGGAGTTGCCATCACTTAAGAAAGACACCTTTCCCCAATGAGTGGCGCCACGGGTGGGATCTGCAAAAACTCCAGAGTTGGCTGTTGAGCCGATAATTTCTTGGATGAGGGCTTCAGAATGTTCCAGGGGTGGTGGATGTGCACCATTAAGCTGCGAAAAATCTACCTGTACCAATTCTCCTGGGAAAATTCCGACGATGGCTTCACTTTCATCAGGAATTTGGCGGGAGAGATAAACCTCAATAAGACGGTGCGAGGACTCAAAGGCGCGGGCAGTGGTGGGATCAATACCCTCGGCGCTAAAACGTCTAAACTCCTCAATTTCCTGCTCAACGGCAGCATTAGCAGTTTGGGTCGCCTCTGTATAGAGCACTGAACGGGTAATTAAAACCACACTGCCAAGCGTGAGAAAAACCACTGCTGTCATCCACAAAACAATCCGCCAGCGCAGGGATGTGGGTGTTTTTCGGGTTCCGGGAATAGGAGAGCTCATAGGTGCTTAGTCATCGTCTCCATCGTCGGCGTCACCATAATCGGAATCATCCCAGTCGTCGAGATCGTCTTCGCCATCATCCCAATCATCCTCATAATATTGATAATTTAAGGGCACTTGAGGCTTTGGCGTAGGTTGAGGTACCGAGGCCGGGGGGACTGCAGCTTGCTGCGGTGCCGGTGGTGGGGCTGGTGCCGGGATTGGAGGAACTGGGGGAGCGGCGGAACTTGGTGCAGCCAAGGCTGGGGCAGAGCTGCTGATGGGGGCAGCTGAACTCGGCGTAGTCGGGTTGAGCTTGATGGTTGCAGGCTCCGCATCCACCTTAGGAATTGAAGAATTATTGGCCAAAGCAGTACCACCAATTGCAACCAGCACCAACAACACCAAAATCGTCAGCAGCGGCGCAAAACGAGGCAGAGATTTCATAGGGTGTGCTCCTTAAAAGTTCATGTGCCTTTAATTGTGCAAGCCCAAAATGAAATGAACATGAGAACTTTTAAAAAATAAAAAAAGCGCTTTTCAACGCAAACCTCGCGTCGGAAACTACTGCTAGCTTCACAAACTTCTGCCAGCTTTAACCACTATGATCGAACTTCTACTAAATGGTGCTTAATCATAAAAGGAAAGCCATTGACAGATCAGCTGGTGACTTGGGTGGAAGCCCTCATGACAGCGCCTATTTATTACCCAATTCTGGCGCTAGTTGTGATTATTGACAGTATTCTCCCGCTCATCCCCAGCGAGACAATTCTTTCGGTATCCGGAGCTTGGTCCGGTTCAAGTGGAATTCCCAATCTTTTGGGAATTATTACAGTGGCAACCCTAGCTGCAGTTGTTGGCGATAATCTGTGTTATTTCTTTGGCACCCGTTTGATCAAAATTGTTGATCAAATCCCTGGTGATTCCGGCCGTGGCAAAGCCCTGATCTGGGCTCGGAAAAACCTTAATGAACGAGATGTTTCTACTATTATTATCGCCCGTTTTATACCCTGGGCCAGGTGGTTTGTCACCATCATCTTGGGTTCGGTGGGATATTCCTGGGGGCGCTTTGTGTTGTGGGATTCTATCGGCGCCTTTATTTGGGCAACTCAAGGTACTTTGCTGGGTTATCTTGGCGGTCGACTCTTCCAAGACCAGCCACTAATTGGGCTGTTATTGGGCGCGAGTTTAGGTATTACTTTTGGATTTCTCTTGCAGTGGCTTAACCGTGCGTGGGAGAAATCGCGAGCACAAAAAACTGTTGCATAATAACGAAACCGGCATGGTCTGCTTCCAATGCGCAGAAAATGCCGGTTATGTAATCCATCTTGGGAATTTGGTCGGGATAACAGGATTTGAACCTGCGACCTCGTCGTCCCGAACGACGCGCGCTACCAACCTGCGCCATATCCCGGGTACGCAGATCACTATAGTCCTGCCCCGGATTATGGCCAAAACTGCAGGTCAAAAGCTTAACTTGGTTTTTCGGTGATTTTAAGCAGGGTGGCGCTAGGGCGGCAGAAGATTCTAAATGGCACAAATTTGGAGGTGCCTAAACCATTGGAAACATGCATCCACATATTCTCAAATTTGTGCAATCCATTGGCTCGTTTGCGGTCAATATTGCAGTTTGTCACAATCGCATGTCCACCTGGCAGGCAGAGCTGACCGCCATGAGTATGGCCGGAAAGTGAGAGCTGGTAGCCATCATCGGCAAACTTTTTAAGTACGCGTGGTTCAGGAGCGTGCAAGAGCGCCAAGCTGAGATCGGCATCTTGGTTGGGAGCTCCAGCAATGAGATCATATTTATCTAAGTCATGGTGCGGATCGTCAACACCAGCTGCGGCTAAACGCACTGAACCTACCTGGAATTCCAGGCGTTTGTGGGTGGCGTCTTGCCAGCCGCGTTCGATAAAAGCAGCGCGCATGGATTCCCAAGGCAGATCGATATGGCTGACGGGGCGCTTTTTACCAAGTAGATATCCAAAAGGATTAACTGGCTTGGGGGCCCAATAATCATTGGTTCCAAAAATAAACATGCCGGGGCGATCCAATAGTGGGCCGAGTGCGCGGAGGGTATCGGGGACAGCTTTTTTGTCGCTCAAGTTGTCGCCGGTATTGACCACCAGGTCTGGATTGAGGGAATCGAGGGCAGAGACCCAGGCCTTCTTAGTTTCTTGGCCAGGAATCATATGCAGATCAGAAATGTGCAGCAGGCGGAATTCTTTTTTGCCGCGCAAAGTTCCAGGCTCTAAAAGAGGCAAGGTCTGCGTCTTGAGCTCGAAGTTTCTTAATTCTGCATTGCCCCAGGCAGCGACTGCGACACCAGCTCCAGCGAGGCCAGCGAGGGTAAGGGCAAGGGTTTTGGCTTTAGCTAACACCTTATCCACACTACCTGGGGAGTAACCTTGGCAAGCATGAGTGAACTAAAAGATAAAATCCGCGCGGACCTAACCGCTTCCATGAAGGCCCGCGACAAGGACACCACTGGCACCTTGCGCATGCTGCTTTCTGCACTGACGCAGGAAGAAACCACCGGAACCAAGCACGAGCTTAATGACGAAGAAGTTTTGAAGGTCATTGCTCGTGAGATCAAGAAGCGTCGCGAATCTGCCGATGTCTACGCCGAAAACGGTCGCCAGGAGCTTGCCGATGTTGAGCTTAAAGAGGCTGGCATCTTGGAGGCTTATCAGCCCACCCAGCTTGACGACGAAGAGCTAAATGCGCTTATCGACGACGCGATCGCTGAGGTTGGTGGCGAAGCCTCCATGAAGCAGATGGGTCAGATTATGAAGGCCGCAACTGCTAAGGCTGCTGGTCGAGTAGACGGAAAACGACTCTCCACCGCAGTGAAGAGCCGTTTGAACTAATTTCCGAGGAGCTGCCCGATCGCGTCATTGATGACGTCTTCGATGGTAGTGCCACCCGTAGCAGGAGCCGCCGGAGCTGTGGTCGCCGGAGCATTATTAGTTGGCGCCGTTACTGCGGGAGCTGGGCTGGTCCCATCTGAAATATTCAAAATCACAGTGGCCCCGTCGACAAGCACTGCGTCCTGCGGGGTCGCACTGACCACGGTGCCACGTGCCTGACCAGTTCCGCTGGCGGTGCGCGTTGTTGCTTTGTACCCCTCGGCCTCCAGAGTGCGGCGCGCTGCTGCCTCGGTTTGGCCGACTACGCGGTTTAATAGCTCACCGGCACTGCCGAGTTTGAAGGCAGAGCTATTGGCGGGCAGGGTGCCCTGCTGCGCTGCTGGTACTGAAACGGCCATATCAAACCAGGTTTGGGCAGGCTCATTGCCACCAAAGAGGTTGCCATCGCCGCACTGGCGCACTGGGCTAGAGCACAGATCTGCGGTGGTGGTGCCGTCATTGTAGATATAAGGCACAGCGGCAAAGTTGCTGTTAAAGCCCATAAATGAGGATGACTGATTGGACTCAGTGGTACCCGTCTTGGCCGCAGTTGGCAGCGTCCAACCGTATTGCTTAGCGGCGGTTGCTGCGGTACCGCTGATGATGTCCTGGCTCATACCAACTGCCAAGGCCTGAGCGGTTTCAGGTTCAATGGCGCGTTCACAATCGGGGCGGTCAATATAAACCTCATTGCCATCGCGGTCGTGCACGCTGACAATTGGATTAGGCTCACACCACACGCCACCGGATGCGATAGTTGCAGCCACATTGGAGAGCTCCAGAGGATTAACCGCAGTTGGTCCCAAGGTGTAGGAACCAAGGTTGTGGTCTTTCATATAATCCGCGATGGAAGATTCGCCATCAAAGGAACCTGCATCGGTGTAGCTGCGCAAACCTAGCTTGACGGAAAGATCAACTACGTTTGAGACGCCTACTTGCTCAATCAACTCCACAAAAGGAGTATTGGGGGATTTAGCCAAAGCTTCCTGCAAGGTCATCTGGGCAGGGTAAGTGCCCGCATTTTCCACACAATAGGTATTGGCTGGACAGTTATCGGCACCGCCCGTTCCCATGCCACGAGCTTCATAGCGAGTTGGAACCTGGAGCGTGGTATCCAATCCAGCGCCTTGCTGGATAGCTGCTGCAGCGGTGAAAATCTTAAAAATCGAACCTGCACCATTGCCCACCATGGAAGCAGTTTGAGACAGCATGGTCTCGCCCGCATCGAGGTTGAGGCCGTAGTTGCGGGAGGATGTCATAGCCAAAATGTCATGGGACTGCTCGCCGGGCTTAATAACGTTAACCACCTCAGCAACGCCTGGAGTGCTGGGATCAACATAGGTGGATACAGCACTGCGCGCCGCATCTTGTACCTGCGGATCCAGGGTGAGCTTGATGGTATAAGAATCCTTGGCCAACATATCCTGGGTAATGCCCTGCTCAGAGAGGTATTGCAGTGCGTAATCACAGAAGAATCCGCGGTCGCCGGCACCAATGCAACCATTTGTTAGACCCTGTGGACTATCTAGCACCCCAAGTGGTTCTTGCTGGTAGGCAGCGGCTTCCTCGGGAGTGATGGTTCCGGTGCTAGCCATCGCGTCCAACACCGTATTACGACGCTCAAAAACTGCATCGTGGTTGGTGTAGGGGTTGAGGTAGGAAGAGGACTGCACAATGCCAGCCAGCATTGCTGACTGTGGAATTGAAAGTTGTGCAGCTGGAATGCCAAAGTAGGTTTGAGCTGCGGATTCAATGCCGTAAGCACCATTGCCAAAAGGCACGATATTGAGATAGCGAGTGAGGATCTCATCCTTGCTCAGTTTGTCATCCAAGGTGGATGCCATCTGCATTTCGCGCAATTTACGAGGAATAGAAGTTTCCACGGCCGCCGCTTGCTCAGCCTCATCATCTGCTTCCACCAGCAGCAGGAAGTTCTTTACATATTGCTGATTAAGGGTAGACGCACCCTGCTCCACACCACCGGCAAAAAGGTTGGTGAGGATTGCGCGGCCAAATCCCTGGAGGTCAACGCCATCGTGCTCATAAAAGCGGCGGTCCTCAATAGAGACAATGGCATCTTTCATCGTCTGCGAGATCTGATCTCCGGTAACTTCAAAGCGCCTTTGTGCGTAAATATAAGCAATTGGCTGGTTGGTGGAGTCGGTGATGGTGGTGACACCGGGTCCACGACCGTCAGTGAGATCCGAAAGATTGGTTTGCATCGTATCTTCCGTGCGCGCTACGGCCACGCCAGAAATGCTGGCTAATGGCACGAGGGCTAAGGCGCCAAGGACGCCTGCAGCAACAGTGGATGCAATGAGCTTCGACAGAGAATTTGTGATGGACACTCCAACAGCCTAGCGATTGGAATTACATTCGTGAACCCGAGTGGGTCAGTTTTGGGTTAGTTTTCAGTGCTGTGCGCAAGTCTTGGGAGCTCAGTGTGTGCTCTGTGAAGGTTGGCTGTATGGGATCACCTTTGCTTTCTAATGATGTGCGCAGGGCGAACCACATAGACCCAAGAGGGGGTAAATATATGTCCGTTAAAGAGGGCTTTTAGTAATTAGGTGTGACGTATTAGACACTGATTTGACCATGTGACTACACTTACTAATGTATTTAGTGTTTAGCCGTGTCTACCGAGGAGATTGTCATGACGTCTGTTATTTCAGAACAGCGCAACAACACCTTTTCCAGGGATAATATCCAATCCTCAACTGTGGAGACGGAGCGCGGCGAGTGGATTACCCAGGCAAAGTGTCGCAACGGCGATCCCGATGCACTCTTTGTACGCGGTGCGGCACAGCGCCGAGCAGCAGCGATTTGCCGGCACTGCCCAGTAGCCATGCAGTGCTGCGCCGATGCCTTGGATAACAAGGTGGAATTTGGTGTGTGGGGCGGTCTGACCGAACGTCAGCGCCGTGCCCTCCTGCGGAAAAACCCTCATATCACCAATTGGGCTGAGTACTTGGCTCAAGGCGGAGACATCCCGGCTGTCTAGTTCCTCGATACTGCAGTGTCTTAATAGAGGCGCTGTAGTATCGGGCGCGGGCGTGCATCGTGGGGCTGCTAGGGCATGAAAATCCCACTGTTGTGCCATGTCCCCGGTAGGATGTTCCCCATGACTAAATGGGAATATGCCACCGTACCTTTGATTACTCACGCTACAAAACAAATCCTTGATACTTGGGGTGAAGATGGCTGGGAGCTCGTCTCTGTCATGCCAGGAATGAACCCAGAGAATCTGGTTGCTTATATGAAGCGCGAGGTGGCTTAACTCATGGCTACCACTTCTGAGCGTTTGGCTGAACTCGGCATTACATTGCCAACCGTGGCAGCTCCAGTTGCTGCCTATGTACCTGCAGTACAGGTAGGAAACCAGGTTTGGACCTCTGGCCAGCTTCCTTTCGTAGCAGGTCAGTTGCCTGCTACCGGCAAGGTAGGTGCTGAGGTTTCCCCTGAGGATGCAGCTGATTATGCGCGTACTGCTGCCTTGAATGCTTTGGCTGCCATCGATGCTCTCGTAGGCATCGACAACGTCACTCGCGTTTTGAAGATTGTTGGTTTTGTGGCTTCTAGCACTGATTTTGGTGGCCAGCCAGCAGTAATCAACGGCGCATCCAACCTCATGGTTGAGGTATTCGGCGAGGCTGGCGCGCATGCTCGCTCCGCCGTTGGCGTCGCAGAGCTACCCCTCAACTCCCCAGTCGAGGTTGAGGTTATCGTCGAGGTAGCTTCTTAAAAGCGCGCTTTTCGACGCAAAGATGCTGCTGATGGAGTCCATCGCAGCATCTTTTTTATTGTCTGGAATAAATTAATGCACGCCTCAAAGCTTGTATCCAGCAATTTTCACCTTCAGTTCTACTAAATGTCCTATACCGGCTAAGCTGGACGTTATGGAGCATCCTGCTTACAGCCAATTGCGGCCGGTTACCCCGTCCGCATCTGTTGTTTTGTGCCCTAACCCAGGCTATAGCTCGCTGGAGGGCACCAATTCTTGGGTTATCCGGGCACCTGAAGACCCCCGGAGCATCGTCATCGATCCAGGCCCCGAAGACGAGGGCCACCTTAATGTCTTGCACTCCAAGGCTGAAGAGGTTGGATTGGTATTGTTGACTCACCGCCACCACGATCATGCTGATGGCGCACAACGTTTCCGCCAGCTCACTGGAGCACCAGTTCGCGCGATGGACCCTACCTACTGCGCACGCGGTGAGCAGCTGGTTGACGGCGAGATCATCACTATTGACGGTGTCACCCCACAGATCGAGGTTGTGGCCACACCAGGCCATACCCGTGATTCTGTGTCCTTCTTCATTTGGAGTGGTACTCCTCATGAATCCACCTTAGAGGGCATTGTCACCGGCGATACCATCGCTGGCCGCCACACCACAATGATCTCCGAAACCGATGGTGACTTGGGAGAATACCTAAACTCTCTCGCAATTTTGGAGCAGCGTGGCGCTGATGTCCCACTGCTTCCAGGCCACGGTCCTAATGGTGAAAACGTTGCGGCTTTTGCTCGCAAGTATATTGATCGTCGTGAACTTCGCCTTAACCAGATCCGCGAAGTTTGGGCTACCGAAGGCCGTGACATCTCCATGAAGCATCTAATTGATGCCATCTACGATGATGTTGATCCCGTTCTGCGTGGTGCTGCCGAGCAGTCCACCCATGTTGCTATCCGTTACCTCCAGGCGCAGGAAGCTGCGGCTTCTTAAGAAATCACAAATCCAGGCTTTAAAGCCAATAAAGCGGCATGGCTTCAATAATTTATTGAAGCCATGCCGCTTTATTAATCTTGACATCTGTAGTGCAGTAGAAGATCCCCAGTAGTTGGCCGGAAAAACCAGGCCAATTACTGGGGATCTTCTACTAACTAGTGTTTAGCGAGCGCGTCGTGCAAGGTGCTCGGTATCAACAATCAATACGGACTTACCCTCAAGGCGAATCCAGCCACGATGTGCAAAGGTAGCCAGAGCCTTGTTAACGGTCTCACGGGAAGCGCCCACAAGCTGTGCGATTTCTTCCTGGGTGAGGTCGTGGTTAACGCGCAGCGCGCCAGCTTCTTGGGTGCCGAAGCGGTTGGCTAGCTGCAGTAGGGTCTTGGCAACACGGCCAGGAACGTCAGTGAAGATCAAGTCTGCCAGGGAAGCGTTGGTGCGGCGCAGGCGACGAGCCAGCACGCGCAGCAGCTGCTCTGCAATGGCAGGGTGGTCAGCTACCCAGTTGCGCAGCATTTCGGAGTTCATGGTTGCTGCGTGAACTTCGGTAACGCAGACTGCGGAAGAGGTACGTGGGCCTGGATCGAAGATGGAGAGCTCACCGAACATGTCGGAAGGTCCCATAATGGTCAACAGGTTTTCACGTCCGTCAGGAGCGTGGCGGGCAAGCTTAACCTTGCCGGAGGTGATGATGTAAAGTCGGTCGCCTGGCTCGCCCTCGTCAAAGATGGTTACTCCGCGAGGGAATCGAACGGTTTCCATATCCTGGATAAGGTTATTTACTGCCGTTGGGTCAACGCCTTGAAAAATTCCTGCACGGGACAGGATTTCCTGAACACCTTCCACTGTTTTCTCCTTCGTTTGCACACATATTGTTGAAAGCCCAGATGAGTGGCATCACCCTTAGGTATTTAGAATTAACTAGAATCTGGACGATACCTAACGGGAGGTATCAAGTAATGTGGCAAAGGCCACTCTACTATGTGATTGGTCACCACGTTAGTGTATTTGACTAAAATGTCACAGTTAAAGAACCATGAATTAAATATTCACAGTGAGCTATCAGTCTAAAACAACCTTCAAAGGTAATTCCATTCGCTATTAGGCGGCTGAAGCTTCTGGCTGCACATCATCGTTTTTGTCCGTGCTGCCAGCGTTCTTTGCCAACTTTACCTCAGTATCTGTGGCAACGTGCGGGTGTAGCAAGGAGGCTTCGATTCGCTCCATAGAAAATGCAAAAAGCATTAACAATAGCGGGATAAGCACCACAAGCAGACCAGTCATAAAGCACATTCTAGTGAAGAAGTATTTTCCCGCGCACCTAAGGGTCTGGCAAGGTGTGAGTTATGGGATCTATAACTCCGCAGAAGCGCCCCCGCGTGGGTTCTCACCTTGCCAACAAAGGCCAGGAGACCGAAATTGGGCGCAAAAGGCGAGCTCGACGCATAAATCGCACCCTTGCCGTGGCATATCCCGACGCTCACTGTGAGTTAAATTTTAGAAACCCCCTCGAGCTGACCGTGGCAACCATCTTGTCGGCGCAGTGCACTGACGTGCGGGTAAACCAAGTGACCCCGGCTCTATTCGCGCGCTATCAAATGGCACAGGACTACGCTTCGGCAGACCGCAGTGAGCTGGAGGAAATGATCCGTCCCACGGGGTTTTATCGTAATAAGGCCAATTCCCTCATTGGCCTCGGTGAAGCTTTAGTAAGCCAATATGATGGCGAGGTTCCGGGCACGCTGGAGCAATTGGTGGAACTTCCCGGGGTAGGGCGAAAAACCGCCAATGTGGTTTTGGGTAATGCTTTTGGAGTACCTGGCATTACTGTTGATACTCATTTTGGCAGGCTAGCGCGACGATTAAAGCTGACGGAATTGGAAGATCCAGTAAAAATTGAGCAAGAGATGAATGTTCTCATTGAGAAATCAGAGTGGACTATGTTCTCGCACCGGCTTATCTTCCATGGACGTAGAATATGCCATAGCCGACGCGCTGCTTGTGGAGCGTGCATGCTGGCTGCGGATTGTCCATCATTTGGACTCGCGGGGCCGGCAGATCCTTTAGAGGCTCAAAAATTAATCAAGAGTGATGATAGGGAGCACCTGCTGAAGATGGCAGGGATTGAATAAATGACAAGCAGTGCAAAGTGGTCGCTAGTTGGCGTAGTGGTAATTCTTGCTGCGTTGGTGGCTATTCTGCCACGTCTTTTGGGTGGCTCTGCCACCGATACCTCCGCTGACAAGGCTGCGGGGCAGGACGAGGGGGCGTCGACAAGCGTTATTTCCCAACGCCCAGATTGCGTTGCCACTAGTGTGGCGGGCGTGGAACTGCCGTGTTTGGGTGGGACAAGCGGTGTGGGAAATGATAAGCCGACCGTGGTGAATCTGTGGGCGTGGTGGTGTGAACCTTGCCGCGATGAACTGCCTATTTTTGAGCAATTTGCGGAGGCGCATTCAGAACTTAATGTCATTGGGGTGCATGCTGACGCCAACGCCGCTAATGGTGCAGCACTGCTTGATGATCTTGGAGTGAATTTGCCTAGCTACCAGGATGATTCCAATCTTTTTGCGGGTACCTTGGGGCTGCCTTCGGTTGTTCCAATTACCGTAGTTGTTTCCGCATCGGGCGAGGTTATTGGCACTTTTCCGACTCCATTTACCTCTGTTGATCAGCTTAATAATGCCGTTATTGAGGTACTCTAATGCATAATTTTCCAGATTTTCCACATGACTTTCCGGGCGAAAATATCGAACTTGCTCCTGATAAGGCGCCAGTGTGGATGCACCGACTAATTGAGCGGATTCAGTCGGGGAAAATGCGTGATCCACTTACGGGAGTTAAAGCCGGTGATCCTTCGGAGGCTGAAAAGCGCGCTGCTGTCTTAATGCTTTTTGCAGGCTCGGAAACCTCCTTTGATCTGCCTAACGATGCCTCGGTCCTACTGACTCATCGCTCTCCGACAATGCGTTCGCACGCTGGGCAAATAGCTTTTCCGGGTGGTCGAATTGATCCCACCGATGTAAATGCAGTGGATTGTGCTTTCCGTGAAGCCTGGGAGGAAACCGGCCTGGATCGACGCAGTGCGACGCCATTGGCACAGCTCAAAGAGGTGCATATTAGAGCAACTGGCTATCCGGTTTATCCGATTTTGGGGCATTGGCATAGTCCTTCGCCCGTTGCGGTGGCTAGTCCACATGAAACCGATGAAGTTTTTGACGCGCCGGTTTATGAACTTATTGATCCTGCAAACCGCTTGATGGTGGGCTGGAATCAGTGGCATGGTCCGGCCTTCAAAATCAATGATTATATTATCTGGGGTTTTACCGGTGGATTATTATCTGCGATCTTAGAAACCGCAGGATGGGCCACGGAATGGGATCAAAAGCGAATTTTTGATCTTGAAAGCACCTTGGCCAAATCACGCAACAATGAAAATTTACGTTAGGTGCTAGACCTCGAGTGTCCTAAACTCGAGTCGTTCCCCGATTAAGCAAATTTTGAAAGAGTAGAGCACCAGTCAATTGTTGAGTTCGAGCGCGGTCGTCGATGCCATCATCGTCCTCGTAATGGTGTTCGCCCTATGGGGCGGATGGAGGCAGGGAGCCTTCACGTCATTGCTGTCCACAGTAGGGGTCATCGCTGGCCTCATTATTGGATCCGCAGCGGCACCTTTTGTTATGGGTTTTACGGAATCCACCGCCCTGCGTTTCCTACTCGCCATTGGCACAGTGGTGCTTTTTGTGGGTGTGGGCAACCTGGTGGGTGCTTATTTGGGATCCTCAATCCGGGAGAGCATCAAGTTCCGAAGCTCACGTTTGGTGGACTCTTTTATTGGCGCTATTTTCCAGTTGCTGGCCACCCTCGTTGTAGTGTGGCTGGTGGCAATTCCGCTGGCAACCGGTCTTTCCGGGCCAGTTGCCACGGGTATTAGAGATTCCAAAATCTTAGGTGTTGTGGATCGCTTCACCCCGCAAGGACTTGATACCTTGCCCTCTAAAATCTCTGCGATGCTTAGTGAATCCGGGCTGCCGCCACTGGTTTCTCCTTTTGCTGGTGGATCTACCGTGGAGGTGGAAGCGCCGGAAATTAACGTTGCCAATGTGGCCTTGGTGGAGGCTATGCAGCCTTCGGTAATTCACGTGATGGGCGATGCTCAAGAATGTAGCCGTCGCTTGATGGGCTCCGGCTTTGTTGCAGCACCTGATTATGTGGTGACCAATGCGCACGTAGTCGCGGGCACTTCTACCGTCAGCTTGGACACCATGGTGGGAACTCGCTCTGCCGATGTGGTTTTTTATGATCCAGATGTAGACATTGCTGTGTTATATAGCCCTGACCTTGGTCTTGATGCACTTCCATGGGCGCAAACACCTTTGGAAACCGGCGATGACGCCATTGTTATGGGCTTCCCACAATCTGGTCCATTTAATGCCTCTCCGGCTCGTATTCGAGAGCGCATTATGATCACCGGCAGCAATATTTATGCCAATGGTCAGCATGAACGCGAAGCTTATTCCGTGCGCGGTTCCATCCAGTCCGGAAACTCTGGTGGACCAATGGTTAACCAGGCAGGTGAGGTTGCAGGCGTGGTCTTTGGTGCTGCAATTGATGGTTCAGATACCGGATATGTATTGACCTCTGAGGAAGTCCGTCAGCGTATTGGTGATATCACCGCGCTCACCACTCCAGTGGACACCATGGAGTGCGCGGTTTCCTAGCGGCTTCCTAGCGGTTTCCCGCAAGCGCCTAGCCCCGAACCCAGCGACGCCCAATCCCTGCCCGGTGGCGGCACTCGAGGGGTGCTAGAGGGGTTAGAGGGGCCTAGAGGGCGCGGGCGAACTCCGCAATGCTGTGAGCAAACTCCGTTGGCTTTTCCCAATAAGGCAATTCAAAACCACCCGGGATTGCGAGACTGTGGAATTTTCCATGGCAGCGGCTATGTGCCAAACGCGCCAGGTATTCCCAGCGTTGGGTGTTGAGTTTAAGAATTAACACCGGGACAGACACGGTAGTCTTGGTGTATTTCGCAGGTACCGTGCCGGTTAAAAAGCGATTGCTGCGCACAATGGGGCCGCGGGTGTGATCGATACCCAGTGCTTTTTTACGTAATTTGACGATCTCTCTAAAAGCATTGCTGCGTTGGAAAGACACCGAGGTATTGCGCGTTATTTCCAGCTGTGCTGCGCGAGGGATGGAAATTCCAGCTAGGCGGTGCAGTGGGGTAGGCACACCAAAAACCATGCGCCGGGCCATATCGGGCATAAAAAGATAGGGCTTGAGTAGCATGGCGCGTCTCATATCGCTGGGGTGAATTGCGCCAAGTGAAACCAGTCCGCGCACTCTTTCGGGGTACATAGTGGCGCTGACCCAACCGATGCTGGCGCCGGTATCGGAACCGACTAATACTGCGTCATCGTGGCCAAGAGCTGCAATAACGCTGCTGATATCGCCGGCTGCATGGCGTAAATCATAACCTGCTGGTGGTTTATCGGACATGCCATATCCGCGCAGATCAATGGCTGCAACGTGGAAGCCAGCGGCTGCGAGTGGTGCAATGACCTCGCGGTAGTCATACCAACCGCCAAAGGCGCCGTGGATAAGCAATACAAGCGGATCGGTGGGGGAGCCGGCGGTGGCCAGGTGCAGGCGGACACCGCGCACAAAGACGTGTTCGTGGCTGTAGGGGCCCTCGAGGGCAACGATATTGGGGGAGCGTTCGATGGAGGCAACGGTAGTTGCCATGCGCCGGTTAGCGCGCAAGCTTTTAAACAAGGTGCGGAAGGGGGAGGGGTTCGTCGACAAGCTCTTTTTTGAAGCTGCCATCGATGATTCCTTAAGAGTGCATATGGGGATACTTAAGCCCCGCGGTGACCAGAGGTGCGCGGGGCTTTAAGAGGGGGTTTTACTTAGGGGTTACGGCGCCTGGGCCGTGGAAGGACTGGGTGGTGTAGAGGCCACGCTGGCTGGAGCGCTCGAGCTTTGCAGTTGCCTGGCCAGGAACCAGGTTCTTGAGCTCATTAACAGAGTTAATCGTCTGCTTTGGAGCACCCATCTTCTTCACCTTGCGCCAGCCGAAGAGAGCCAGAGCGGATGCGAGAACCAGCATCAGCAGGAAGACGATGAGGAAAGCAGCCCAGCGGGCGATCCAGTTATCGAGCAGCTCTGCGAGGAAGAAGAAAAAGAAGAAGGAGCTGTACAGGGCAATGGTGCCAGCAACGCCAAAAGCGCCGCCGCCGACGGCTGCCTTCTTGGCCTCGCCAGCCAGCTCGGTCTTAGCTAGCTCAACTTCAGCGCGGAACAGGCTAGACATTTGGGAGGTGGCATTGGAAATCAGGGTGCCGATTGATGCCTCACCACTTACGCTTGTGTCCACATCGCTGAGGGGAATTGCGTTCACCTTTGGGGCAAAGGTGTTGCTGCCATCAGTAAAAAGGCCATCGTTATTGCTCACTTGGAAGCTCCTCCAGTGTTTAAAAGGCGTGTATCTAAAGCGTTCTTTAATCCCAATCGTGCCACGAAAACTCATTTCAGGTGAAGTTCATAGACTTTTTGCAGGGCAAATGTGGCCTAAAAGCATAACCATGGGTTTTCGGACAGTACGTCATACATGATAAACGATGCTTGTCGACGCCCACCTCCACCGCACCCCTGAAACGAGTCAGGGGGAGTTTAGGCAGTGCCGCGCCGGCTGCGCCGTACCCACCACAAACTACCCGCTGCCACGGCAGCGATGCCAGCCACCACACCGGTTCCAATACCTACATCACGTGAGCTCGGCATCTGAAAAAGCGGCTCGGGGTTTTTAAAACTTAAAATTTCCCAACCACGTTCCAGGGCAGTTTTCTTAAGCGCGCGATCTGGATTTACTGCCGTTGGATGGCCGACAGCTTCCAGCATGGGGAGGTCTGTAAAAGAATCTGAGTAGGCATAACTTTCCGCGAGGTCGTAGTTGTCCCGCGCTGCCAATTCCATAATGGACTGGGCCTTGGCGCTGCCTTTGCAGTAGTAGAGGACCTCGCCAGTGAAACGACCTTCT
Organism: Corynebacterium callunae DSM 20147; assembly: GCF_000344785.1. NCBI lineage: Bacteria > Bacillati > Actinomycetota > Actinomycetes > Mycobacteriales > Corynebacteriaceae > Corynebacterium > Corynebacterium callunae. The sequence goes on from NC_020506.1 coordinate 284,560, forward strand.
TCTGACTCCAACACTGTAGTGACGGTTTTTTCTACCCCAAGCTCGCGGGCAATGGGTTCTACCAGCTCTTTTACCGAGGCTGAGATGATAATGACATCGTGCCCGCACGCTTGGTGGTATTCAATAAGCTCTCGAGCCTCGGCATAAATAGTAGGCGTGACCACCGTGTGCATGGTTTCCTCAGCGATGGTGCGCACCTGTTGGACATCCCAGCCTCGGATCATCGCGGTGAGCTGATCGCGGGTGTTGTCCATTTGTTCGCTGGTGTGCCCGGCCAACATATATGTGGCTTGCGCAAGGCTAAGCTGCAGGGCTTCCACGGGGGAAATGAGCCCGCTATTCATAAATTCGCGACCATAAGCATAGGTGGAGCTCATTGCGATGATTGTCTTATCCAGGTCAAAGAACGCTGCCACCCGGGGTGGTTTAGCAGGCTGAGAAGGCTCAGAAGAGCCTGCTGCGCTTGAGTGCGCTGCGATGCCGTGTTCTTCCTGATTCACATGGGCTAGTTTAGCGCCTTTTATCAAGTTTTAAAGAGTGACCCCAAAACTTCTGTGACTGGAGTGGCTATTGTGACTAAGCTGCATTTCTGCTATTAGTCCAGCTAGGTGGCGGTATTTCGAGCTTTGTGGGAAATTTTCTATTCGAAAGAATAATCGGGTGAGATATTGTCTTGTGTGGCCTAATGTGTCATAATTTCAAATGCAAGGCCCCGATATACAGTGTGGCCTGCCCCGGCACAATCCCCCCCCGTTGCCGGGTTACGACGGCCCGCGCACACCCCCCCCGAGGCGCGGGCCGTCCCTTATGCCTATAGCAGTTTTAGAGTTCTCGCGTGACTGCCTTTAAAAGTTATCCACAGCCTGGCTGGGGGTGCGGGCTGTGGGGTGCTAGTTATCCACAAGTTGGCGGCAGTGGCATTGCTGCAGTGCTGTGAAAGCAGCAGAGTAAAAGCCATGAAAACACCTAGAACCCAGGCAATTTTAATAGCTATTGAGGATCCCGCTCTGCACCCAGAAGCCATGCATGTGGCTGCTGCTACCGGGCGTCCCATTATTGAAACCACCAGCCCCGGCGATATTGCCAGGCATTTTCATCGGGTTTCCGCGGTGCTTATCGATGCAGCCAGTTCGGCCAACATAACCAATGAGAAGCGCCGCGACCGCGTATTTTTATTGGATTTGGATCCGGGGCCTTCCAATTGGAAAGCCGCGGTGCAAATACATGCTGAAGAAGCCTATATTTTGCCAGCTCAAACCGCTGAGCTACTTGGAGCGCTCGGCCGAGAGGACAGCAAAACCACAGCTAGTGCGGGTGTGGTTATTGGCGTGATGGGAGCGGTTGGTGGGGTAGGCGCAAGTACTTTAGCTGCTGTGCTTGCTCGCAAAAGAAGTGCCCACAACACCACTGTCCTTATTGATGGTGTGCCTAGCTCAGGAGGGATAGATCTGCTGGTTGGTGCAGAGGAAACCTTAGGTGCACGCTGGCCTGATATGGGTTTTAAACGAGGCAGTGTGCAGGCCACAGACGTTTTGGAGGCTTTACCGCACACCAAGGATAAGATGGCCGTCTTATCCACTGCACGATCTAAAGTTCTTGATCCTTTCCAACTCAACCCAGCGGAACTAAGTGCTGCTATTAGCTGTTTTAGCGCATCAGAAAATACCGTTGATGTCATTGTGGATTTACCTGCGCATTGGGCTAATTCTGAAGTCATGGAGCACCTCAGTTATCTGGTGCTGGTCGTGCCGGCGGAGGTAAGAGCAGTTGCCGCAGCGGGGGCTGTGGCATTGGAATTACAACCTTTTCAGCTTCCACTACTGGTGGTACTGCGTCATCGAGGCTGGTCCGGGCTCGATGTAGGCGATGTTGAAGAAATCTTAGGGTGTGATGTGATCGCAGAACTAGGAACAATCGCCAAATTGCCTAAAAGCCTGGAAATGCAGGGGCTAACTGGACTTTTGCCACGGGCCTTGAGCGCTACCGCTGATGCAGTTCTTGCGGAGATAACCAATGGTTGACATGGATCTGCTGGTGGAAAAGGTACAGCGACACCTCGCTACCGTTGCAGAACCTTTAAGCAGCGCTGATATTGCCCGGGTGATCAGACAGGAAGCCACAGTTATTAGCGATGAAGATGTCATTGCAGTTTTGCGGCGCCTGCGTAGCGATTCAGTGGGAGTAGGTCCCTTAGAAACGCTGCTTGCAGTCCCTGGAGTAACCGATATTTTGGTCAATGGTCACCGCAGTGTCTGGATTGATAGGGGATCGGGCCTCGAAAAAGTTGATGTTGAGCTGGGATCTGAGGATATGGTGCGACGCTTGGCCACCAGACTTGCCTTATCTTGTGGACGGCGTCTTGATGATGCCCAACCCTATGCAGATGGTCGTTTAAGCCGTGATGACGGCAGTATGTTGCGCATTCACGCAGTGCTTGCGCCACTGGCAGAATCTGGATCATGTATTAGCCTGCGAGTCTTACGCCAATCCAAACTAAGTCTGGATGACCTGGTTGCCGGGCATACTCTCTCACCTCAATTGGCAGCGGTGCTGCGCCACATTATTGCCCAACGGCGTGCCTTTTTAGTGGTGGGTGGCACTGGAACTGGGAAAACCACCCTCTTATCCGCCATGCTCAGTGAGGTTGCAGCTAATCAACGCATTATCTGTATTGAAGATACCGCTGAGCTGCATCCTTCCCATCCCGGCACTATTAATTTGATAGCCCGCCAAGCCAATGTGGAGGGTGCTGGTGCTGTCACCATGGCAGACCTGCTTAAACAATCTTTAAGAATGCGCCCGGACCGCATCGTCGTGGGAGAAATCCGCGGTGCTGAGGTAGTTGATCTTTTAGCAGCTATGAATACCGGACATGATGGTGGCGCGGGCACGATCCACGCTAATTCCATTTCGGAAGTACCAGCTCGCATGGAAGCCCTGGCTGCCAGCGGCGGACTAGATCGCATGGCGCTTCATTCCCAGTTGGCAGCAGCCGTAGATGTGGTGCTGGTGATGAAACACAGCCCACAGGGGCGTCGGCTTGCGCAAATTGGAGTGTTGCGCGGAAACCCTGTTAAAGCCCAGGTGGTGTGGGACATCGAGGCAGGACTACGCCCAGAAATTGATGCAGAGGTAGCCTCATGGTTCTCCCAATAGTGCTGCTCGGTCTAGCAGTCTTATGCAGCTCACCGGGTCCTTTGGCAAGTGGCCCAAGGGTAAGAGGGGAAAAGCTGCAGCCGCAGCGTCGAGCGTCGTGGTTGATAGTGCTGCTATTTCCCATGGCAACAGTTGCTTTTGTAGTCATTGGGGTGGACGCAGCAACAATGATTGCCCTGTTTATGGTGCTCTTTGTGGTGGTGTGGCGAATTAAAGCGCAGCAAAAGCGCACCACAGCCACCAAACAAGCAACAGCTCTGGCCGGGTTTTTAGGGTTGTGCGCCGGAAACTTAAGAGCAGGCGCGCCGATGGTGGAAGCAATGGATCATGCCTTGGCCAATACACCAGCAGAAAAGACTCTTAAGGAAGCATTGGGGTCAGCAGCCCGGCGCGCACGTTCTGGCGGCGGGGGACATGCGGTATTGGCAGAGGCCGAAATCCCTGATCTCAAACGCCTGGGCACTTTATGGAGTACCTCGGAAAAACACGGCATTCCACTGGTCACACTCATTGAACAAATGCGTCAACGAATTGATGCTCGAGAAAGACATCATGCAGCCACCCGAGCAGCATTACAAGGACCCCAGGCCACAGCAGTGATTCTGAGTTTATTACCAGTTGCTGGAGTGCTGATGGGAACGGCTATGGGAGCAGATCCCGTGGCAGTGCTCACCGGGGGCGGGTTAGGCGGAGTAATGCTCGTTGTCGGAGTGGGATTGGGTGTGGCGGGATTTATTATCACCCAAAAAATACTGGAAAATGCGAGTCCCTCATGATCGCCGCCTGCCTTATCGCAATGATTGCAGCACTGGTCATGCCACCTCAACCAGGTTTTAGAGTCGGGCTTAAAAAGCCTAAGACCACCCTGCGTATCCGGGCGGGACCGATGTTGAAAAAGCAGGTGGATCCGCTGGAAATAGCAGCGGATATTGAGCTCTTCTCTGCCTGTTTGGATGCCGGTTTAAACACCAGAGATGCCGCAGCAGTGGTTTCTCAAGTGGCGGTGGAATCCCAACAACACATCTGGACCCAAGTGGTAGCGCTGCTCTCAATTGGTGTTAGTGCCCACAGAGCCTTTTCACTAATGGCTGGACAATCCGGCCTAGACGAACTGGCAAATTTGGCCACTGTTTCACAACGATCTGGAAGTGCTCTAAGTACTGGATGCAAACAAATAGCACTTAGTTTGCGCGCTGTTGCAGCTGATCACCGCACCGCAGCTGCAGAACGCGCCGGGGTTTTTATTGCCTTGCCTCTAGCTTTATGTTTTTTGCCGGCTTTTATCATCATCGGCCTGGCACCCGTGGTGCTGAGCCTGGGTACGCAACTTATCAATTTCTAAAAACACACTTAAAGGAGAAAACCATGTCCCTAATTCCCAACAACCTTCGTTCTCGCTCTTTAGCCGTGCTTAATGAGGAGGATGGCTTAACCACCGTCGAATATGCACTTGGCACCCTCGCCGCTGCGGCTTTAGCGGCCGTACTTTATGCCGTGGTGAATAGCGATGCAGTGTCTTCAGCTTTTGAAGCCATTATTAATGATGCATTAAGCGCACGACCTTAGTTATTCGGCAGCAGTCATGGTGAAAAAACACAAAATAATCGGGCGACAGCGTTTCCCACCATTGCTTGCCGATGAGCGCGGATCAGTCAGTATTGAAGCAGCTCTGGCGCTCTCAGCAATGGTGGTGGTGTGCGCCTTAATTGTGGCGGCAATGGCCACCCTAGCTACATATTTAGCAGCCATTGATGCAGCTGGAGCTGCTGCCAGGGCACATGCCATCGGGGAAGAATTTTCACCGGCTAGAGGCAGCCTGCACCTGGCAGAATCCGGAGGATTGCTCACCGCCACAGTTACCATCCGAGCACCATTCGGGGAGATCTCCGCAGATGCCATCTATCCCTTGGAAAACTGATGACGCAGGTTACGCCACAGTTGCCGGTGCGGGTTTTGCTGCTGCTCTCGCAGGACTTTTTATCCTGCTGGCATGGCAAGCAAGCCAGTTGTTGGCGCGGGAACAAGCACAGGTGGCAGCAGATTTATCGGCAGTGGCAGGTGCCTATGCATTTGCCAGCGGCGAACAAAAGACAACTGCGTGTACCCGTGCTCAAGAAATCGCAGAGCTAAATAAGGCACAACTAGAAAGCTGCACCGTTGAGGACCAAGACCTCATTGTGGAAACCCGAGTGAGAGGAGAAGAAGCTCAAGCCAAAGCCGGACCACTTTAGAGACAACTTAGGAGGAAGTTCCCAAAAGAGTGACCATGGCGCCAAGCAATTTAATGGCACCAGCCTTATCCAGCGGATTATTTCCATTGCCACATTTGGGGGATTGCACACAGCTGGGGCATCCAGATTCACAGCTACAGCTGCGGACAACCTCAAAAGTGGCTTCGATCCATTCCGCAAAGCGCCTAAAACCGCAATCGGCAAAGCCGGCGCCGCCATCCATACCGTCATAAACAAAAACGGTGGGATAGCCGGTATCGGCATGCAAAGCAGTAGAAACACCTCCGATATCCCAGCGATCGCAGGTGGCCAACAAAGGCAACATTCCAATTGCCGCATGTTCGGCTGCATGCAGTGCGCCGGGGATATCGGCCTCTGCAATGCCCATTGCTCTTAAAGCCAAAGGATCGATGGTGTAGGCAACTGCGCGGGTATTAAGAATTTGAGGAGGCAGATATAGGGGAGTGGCATCCAAGGTGGTGCCATCGGGCAGTCGGGTGACATAACCGGTGACGCGGTCAGTTACCTGGACGTTGACATTGGCAACCCACAAACCACCACCAGCATCAAAAACCTCGGATTCTTCAGGAGCTGAAGTAATTCGAATATCGGTATCACTGCGCGCAAAGGTGGTGTACTCAGGTAATTCAGGCCTGGCCAAGGCTAGTTTTTCTTCCAAATCAAGCTCGTCGATCACAAAGGATTCACCCTGATGTAAATACACAGCTCCGGGATGTACCTGCGACATGGCACGCGCGGAATCAATCGTGCCCAAAAGACGTCCATCAGTGATGTCCACAATCAAGAATTCCGATCCGGAACCACCGCGCAAACTAACCTGCTGATGTGCGGTCTCAGGGCTTAGCTCAACATCGGCTGCAGCTGGGTTTTCCACAGCAAACCAGCCTCGCGGACGTTTGCGCAAAAGCCCCTGAGCAGTAAGTTCTGCAACTACCTGCTGCGCGCCGAAGGCTTCTATCTCGGCTTCATCCAGTGGTTTCTCCACGGCTGCACAGTAGATATGTCCCCGGATAACATGCGGATTAGTGGGATCAAATACCGCTGCCTCCACAGGTTTATCCAAAAGTGCTGCTGGGTGATTAACCAAATAGGTATCCATGGGTTCATCGCGGGCCACCAACACCACAATGGATCCTTGACCCCGTCGTCCAGCTCGGCCGGCTTGTTGCCAAAAAGAGGCAACGGTGCCGGGGAACCCTGCGGTGACAACCGCATCGAGGCCGCCGACGTCAATGCCCAGCTCCAACGCATTGGTTGACGCAACGCCGAGCAGGGTGCCGTCGTCAAGCATTCTTTCCAGCTTGCGCCGGTCCTCGGCCAAATAGCCCGCGCGGTAGGACGCTACGCGCCGGGCAAAATCGGGGCGGCCCAGTAAAGATAATTCTTCTTGGGCGCGCAGGGCGACGATTTCTGCTTGGCGCCGGGACCGCACAAAGGTCAAGGTCCGGGCACCTTCGGCGATGAGCGTGCCCATAATATTGGCGGCCTCAGTGCTGGCGGCGCGGCGCACGGGAGCGCCATTTTCGCCCTCGGCACCCTCAATAAATCCTGGTTCCCAGAGCATAACGGTGCGGCTGCCTGTGGGGGCGCCGTCCTCAGTCACCGCGGTAACCGGTGTACCAAGCAGGCGGGAGGCGTGAATTGCCGGCTCAGAGCTGGTGGCAGAAGCCAAAATAACGGTGGGATGACTGCCATAAAAAGCGGCAATGCGTAGCAATCGACGCAGTACCATCGAAATATGTGCGCCAAAAACCCCACGATAAGCATGGCATTCATCAACCACAATAAATTTTAGGTGGCGCAGTAGCCGAGCCCAGCGCGGATGATTGCTCAAAATCGAGGCATGAACCATATCGGGATTTGTAAAAACAAAACGCGTGAGATCACGAATACCCGCTCGTGCCTCCGTGGGAGTGTCCCCATCATAGGGAGCTGGATGAATTGGGCTTGCTGGATTTAAGTCCTTGACCAGGGAGGACACAGCAGCTAATTGATCAGAGCCCAAAGCCTTGGTGGGCGTGAGATACATGGCGCAGGCTGTTGGATCGGCAGATAACGCCGCCAAAATTGGCAATTGATAGCCCAAGGATTTACCCGAGGACGTACCCGTAGCTACCACCACGTGTTTGCCTTGCCAGGCAAGTTCCGCAGTGCGCGCCTGATGGCTAAAAAGCTTGTCGACGCCGCGATCGCCCAGGGCTTTTTGTAGTTGCGCGGGCACAAAGCTTGGCCACTCGGCAAAAACCGCCCGCTTTGCGGGCAGAGTGCTCAGGTGGGTCAGCGTGGATTCGGGATAGCGCTTAACAATAACTTCTGCCAGTTCGGCACCAAGACCTACAGGTTGAGACGCATCACCAGGTTTCATAGCGGTTGGGTTTTCCGAAGCAAAATCGGGGGTGTTCAAGCTTTTACCCCCTTTCGTGGAGTTTCTTAAAGGTTACTGACCTGCACAAACTAAAAACGATTTCCTTTTACCCTATCGCTTAGGCCACAAACATGAGACACTTGTTCCTAGGTCGCAGATTCAAGGCGCAGTGTTTAACGCTCGCAAGGATAGACGCGGGCGTTCGACTTTTTAATGTTGTCGGCGTTCGAGCAAGACGGCCAGATGGCTATTTATACATAGGTATAGGTACGGCATCGAACCCGATAGTATTTCCAATCAGTAAAGGTAAGACACATGGCACAGGGCACGGTTAAGTGGTTCAACGCAGAAAAGGGCTTTGGTTTCATCGCTCCTTCCGACGGATCCGCTGACGTTTTCGTCCACTACTCCGAGATTGAGGGCAACGGCTTCCGTTCCCTCGAGGAGAATCAGCTCGTCGAGTTCGAAATCGGCGAAGGCGCAAAGGGCCTCCAGGCTCAGGCTGTTCGCGCAGTCTAATTTGCAACTAGCATAAAACCGGTAACCATTGGTTACCGGTTTTTTCATGTCTGCCATTAATTAGCGGGGCAATGTGGGGGTGCTCAAACTAAATAATTCAGAGGACATAGAGTTAGAAAATAGGGTGTAAAAAAACTGCAATTCTTGCTCATTTAGTGGGCTTAATGGGATTTTTGGTGGTACTGAGAAGTCTCAAGGAGGTAGCTTGGAAAAATGCCCAGAATTGCTGAGTGTTGGACAATGACTGCAGAAGGCCCTAATAATACTGTGTAGCGTGTAAGTATATGAGAGACTAAAAATCATTTTGGTCTCAGCGTGTTTGCTCGAGTGCTGAAGAAAGTGTTTAAAAAGTACTTTCTAAGGTGCGCTGGATGGTGTTCTTTCCCTGGGAAGAGCACCGGATTCAATGAATGCAGCAGCCTTGTGGTTATGCTTTCCAAGAGTGAACGTTTATTTGTGCGATGAAATTAAGGCACAGTGGACAACACATGCGTAATGGAAAACAGTGTTTCAAAAGAACACCGCAGTCAACGAGAGGGATGCATTCCCGTGGCAGAATCTAAGGGATCCGGCAAGAAGTACCTGGTCATTGTGGAATCAGCGACCAAAGCCAAAAAGATCCAGCCGTATTTGGGCAACGACTACATTGTCGAAGCCTCCGTCGGTCACATCCGTGATCTGCCTCGTGGCGCTGCAGACGTGCCAACTAAATACAAAAAAGAGCCTTGGGCTCGCCTTGGTGTTGACACCGATCACGGCTTTGCGCCCCTTTATGTTGTTAGCCCAGATAAGAAAAAGAAGGTCGCTGACCTCAAAGCAAAGCTCAAGCAAGTTGATGAGCTGTTGCTCGCAACAGACCCCGACCGTGAAGGCGAAGCAATCGCTTGGCACCTGCTCGAGGTGTTGAAGCCCACTGTTCCAGTACGTCGCATGGTCTTTAATGAGATCACTAAGTCAGCGATTCTGGCAGCTGCGGAAAATACCCGTGAGCTAGACGTTAACCTGGTTGATGCGCAGGAAACCCGACGCATCCTCGACCGTCTTTATGGTTATGAAGTGTCTCCGGTGCTGTGGAAGAAAGTTATGCCACGCCTTTCTGCCGGACGTGTGCAATCGGTAGCAACACGAGTGATCGTGGAGCGCGAGCGCGAGCGCATGGCCTTTATTTCTGCTGATTACTGGGATCTTTCTGCAGAATTTAACACCGGTGAAAAGTCCTCCTCTGATGCAGCGAATCCTTCTTCTTTTAGCGCACGCTTGTCCACTATTGATGGCAGCCGCGTAGCCCAAGGTCGAGATTTTAATGACCGCGGCCAGTTAATTTCGGACGTGGTTGTCGTCGATAAGCAAAGGGCTGAGGCCCTGGCCGAGGCACTTAAAGGCCAGGAAATGGCCGTGGTTGGGGTTGAGGAAAAGCCTTATACCCGCCGACCTTATGCGCCTTTTATGACCTCTACGCTGCAGCAAGAGGCTGGCCGCAAGTTGCACTTTACCTCTGAGCGCACCATGCGCATTGCTCAGCGTTTGTATGAAAACGGCCATATTACTTATATGCGTACTGACTCCACCTCGCTCTCGGCGCAGGGTATGAAGGCTGCGCGTGATCAGGCGCTGGAGCTTTATGGCAGCGAATATGTTTCGCCTAGCCCGCGCACCTATGACCGTAAGGTGAAGAACTCGCAGGAGGCTCACGAAGCTATTCGCCCTGCTGGTGAATCTTTTGCAACTCCGGGCCAGCTACATGGTCAATTAGATGCGGAAGAATTTAAGCTTTATGAGCTGATTTGGCAGCGCACCGTAGCTTCCCAGATGGCTGATGCGAAGGGCACCTCGATGAAGGTGACCATTGCCGGTACGGCAAAAACTGGCGAAAAAACCGAATTTAACGCCACTGGACGCACCCTGACATTCCCCGGTTTCTTGCGTGCTTATGTGGAGGTTTCTCAAACCACTGATGGCAAAGATGTAGCCGATAATGCAGAAAAGCGTTTGCCACGCCTTGCTGAAGGTGATGCACTCACTGCCACTGAGATTCAGGCAGATGGCCACAATACCAATCCGCCAGCGCGTTTTACTGAAGCATCTTTGGTGAAGAAGATGGAAGATCTGGGCATTGGGCGTCCTTCCACCTATGCCTCTATTATTAAGACCATTCAGGATCGTGGTTATGTGTACTCCCGCGGTAATGCGCTGGTGCCTTCCTGGGTTGCTTTTGCCGTAGTTGGCCTGTTGGAAGCCAATTTCACCTCTTTGGTGGACTATGATTTCACCTCTTCTATGGAAGATGAGCTAGATAATATTGCCGCGGGCCGCGAAGGCCGCACCGAATGGCTAAATGGCTTCTACTTTGGTGATGCTGAGGCCGATGATTCTATGGCGGAATCAGTTGCGCGCCAGGGTGGTTTGAAGGCGCTGGTTAATTCCAACCTTGAGCAAATTGATGCACGCTCCGTAAACTCTTTGAAGCTTTTCGACGATGCCGAAGGCCGTGCCGTCAACGTGCGTGTGGGCCGTTATGGTCCGTATATTGAAAGGGTTGTGGGCACCAACGCGGAGGGCGAGCCGGAATACCAGCGCGCCAATCTGCCTGAGGAAACCACTCCTGATGAGCTCACCTTAGAGGTGGCAGAGAAGCTTTTTGCTACCCCACAAGGTGGCCGTGAGCTGGGCATTAACCCCGCTAATGGACGCATGATTGTGGCTAAGGAAGGTCGCTTTGGTCCTTATGTTATCGAGCAGGTGACTGAGGATGAGCGTGCCGGTGCTGTCGCCCAGGCTGAAGAGGTTGTTGCTGCTGAGCGCAAGGCTGAGGATGAACAGCGTGCTGTGGAAGGTAAGCGTCCCAAGAATTGGGAGACCAAAACCGCGGCCACCCAAAAAGAAAAGCGCATTAACCAGCTGGTAGAAGAAACCCTCAAGCCAGCTACTGCCTCACTCTTTAATGGCATGGAACCTGCCACCGTCACCTTGGAAGAGGCTTTGCAGCTCTTGTCGCTCCCTCGTGAGGTGGGCGTGGATCCTGCTGATGATGAGCTAATTACCGCGCAGAACGGCCGTTATGGCCCATATCTGAAGAAGGGTAATGATTCTCGCTCGCTATCTAGTGAAGCGCAGATTTTCACCATTACTTTGGACGAGGCTCGTCGTATTTATGCCGAGCCAAAGCGCCGTGGCCGGGCGGCTGCTCAGCCACCGCTGAAGACTTTGGGTGATAATGACGTCTCAGGCAAGCCAATGACCGTTAAGGATGGTCGTTTTGGCCCTTATGTTACTGATGGCACCACCAATGCTTCCCTGCGCAAGGGTGATGTTCCAGAGTCGTTGACCGATGCGCGTGCCAATGAGTTGCTTTCTGAGCGTCGTGCCAAGGAAGCTGCTGATGGCGGTGCGCCGGCTAAGAAGACGGCTGCTAAAAAGACCACCCCTAAGAAAACTGCAGCTAAAAAGGCTCCTGCCAAGAAGGCAGCGAAGAAGAGCACTAAAAAAACTCCGCCAAAAACTACTAAGAACGTGGTGAAGGCTGGATCGCGAAAGCAGTCTTAAGACATGTGGCGCGAATTTTGGGATCGAACCCGCCAAGGCACGCAAGCTTTAACCTTGGCGGTGGGTAAGGCTTCCTCCGAACCTGAACGCGCCGCTTATCTTGTTGCTGCTAGCAGCAATGTTTTGGGTTCTTTAAGTGGCCAACGTCGCTTAAAAAACATCACTAAACCACTGTTAATGCCCTTATTAATGGGCCGAGTGCTGCGCTCTGAACAATCAGATCGGGCGCTCGGAGCACTGGGATTAGCTGGTGGTTGGGCAGGTGACCTGGTGTTGATGAAACCCCAGTCACTGCCACAGGGGGCTGCCGGTTTTGCACTTAATCATGCAGTTTATTGCGTTTTATTATGGCGTCGCGGAGCCCGCTTTGGCCTGCAACGCACCGCCATCCGCGCGATTCCGCTCGGCCTGGCTGCTGTATTAGCCGGCTGGAAAGCGCCCAAATTAGTGCCCATGGTGCTGGGGTACGGTGGCCTGCTGGCCACCACTTCTACGCTTGCCGACGACTCCCGCTTGCTTGGCTTTAGCAATGCGGGGAGCTTTGGCGCTGGTCATGGGGGAAATCTTTTTCTTGTTTCTGATGCCGTGTTATTCGTGCGGGAGTTGGTGCTGGAGGATTCTTCGCACCTCCAGCGCTTGGCTGATGGGGCAGTGATGGGGACTTACACGCTTGCTCAACTATTGCTGGTAGATGCCCTTTTTGGTGATACTAAATAGCACTTTGGCGTTGGTATTTTTTGAAGATTTTTGCTGAGAAATTTTATCCAATTGGCAGATTTTAGCCAGAAAAATAAGAAAACTAGCCCCTGTAGTAAGTTCTTGGAGGGGGGGGAACGTTTTTGGCGCGACTTCATTACCCCAATATTTAAAATGCGATACATGAAACTGAGATTGCTATAAGCAGGAACCGTTTGTTTTATGTGCAAACATTAAGAGCTTCACATGCAATTTCTTAGGCAAATCCTATCTACTGCTAATTTGCTATCCCTTGAATTATAGTGACCGCAGAGTGTGACCAGTGTTTTATTCTGCAATTTGGTTTTTTCTTGAATGCTCCTTGGTTAAGCCAAAAGTGCCAAATAGAGCCTTGTGGAATATTGCGTCAACTCTGCGACCGAGAACGTAATTCACAAGCCCGCTGAGGGTGGGGAAAGATCCTAGGAAGGCAGCAGAATGAAAAAGCACATTTCAGGACAACCGCGGAAGGGGGTGGCACCATGGATGATGATCACCATTCTCGTGGCTGTATTGGCGCTGGTTGTAACTCTCGTTCCAAATACATTTTCGCAGTCTCGTGCAGCGGACAAAGCTCCAGACATTGCCACCGTCGCCGAAGTTGGCGAAACTGGAGAGGTCGATGCCAGTAATTCTGAGGTAACTGACGTTATTGGTGAAACACCTACGGTCGAAGTTCCTGCCGTTGAAACACCAGTAACGGTGGAGTCTCCAGAAAACATCGAAGCGCCAGTAGTTGAGGAACCTAATCTTCTAGAGCAGGCACTTAACCTCTTGGCGCCAGCTCCTGCGGCTATTGGAATTATGGCAGACCGCTCTGCTGAAGTGACCGTTACTGTTAATGTTGCCGAGGGGCAATACAACATTGGTGACGATGTACGTATTGCAGGCTCATGGCGTTTTACCGGCACTGATCCGGATCTGCTTAATGGAGATTCCTTTCGGATTGCAGGCCCTGAGCTGCTGCGTATTGTTGACGAAGCTTTTGAACTTGTTGGTCCAGACAGCAATAGTTGGGGTACCTGTACTCCAGTAGTGGCAGATAACTATTACAACTGTGAGATCACCGATAAGCCAAGCAATCTTTTTGGTGGTAGTGGCTTGTGGCAGGCAACTGCAACAGCCGAAGAAGCTGGCACCCGCACTAGCGACGATGGAAAGACTTATGAAGTTCTTCCCGGCGCGGACTTTTTGGCTGAGATTACCAAGACTGGAAGCATCCTGAACAATGCAAGTGCTGCAGGTCTTAATGGTGCACCGGCTGGTTCTGTACTGCGCTATAACGTTGAGCTGAGCGCGAGCGATATGACCTTGGTTAATTAAGATATTGTGATCAGTGATGTATTTAGCGAAAACCTGCGTTTATGCACCGATGACACCATCACCAACTTACAGATTTCGCAGCCTTTTAGTGCGCTGACGGCAACAATTGCACCAGTGGGCACCACTGGCTTTAACATCACCATCCCACGTCCAGCTGCTGGTTTTAGCAATGCACCGATTTACCTGCAGTACAGCCTTTGCACCACCTCAGGTGGACGCGATGCCAGCGGCACTGTCTACGTCAACACTGTCGAATCTGAAATCCAAAACCCACGTGGTGAGGATGTTCTAAACATTGACTCCACCTACCAGCTCACTCAGATCCGCAGTGCTTCCGGTACTGCAGATGGTGTACTTGGCGGATCCTTTGATCTGAAGAAAATCATTGATCCCACCAAGATTCCAGCTGGTTTCGATCCAGCAACCACCGCCTTTACTGTCAAGGTTTCCGAATTTGCGCCTGGTCAGTACCCAGGCGGTACTGCAGAAGCCAACTATGACCTCATCGTGTTGGCGAATGGCGCAACCGTCAGCGGATTTAATGCTCGGCCAGCTGGTTGGACCATCGTACTCAGCGAACCAACCATCTCCCTGCCTGCAATCCCAGGCCATGATTGGGATACCCCAGTATTTACCGGCACCGGAATTACCACTGGAGTTGATAACAACGGCGACTCTTTCGCAGTAGTTACCACTTTGGATCCTGCGCTAGAGCAAAATGTGGCCGTTGAATTGGAAAACTTCCCAACGCCACTTACTCCAGAGGTTAAGACTCAGGCGCTGGTAAGTAACAGCCCAAGCAACATTTTGGCGCTTACCGGTGGTGAAGTAACTGACGTTGTCACCTACAAAAACCTCAAGCCAAATACCGCTTATATGCTGCTTGGCACCATCATGAATGACGCTGGTGTTTCTACGGGAATCACCGGAACCGGCACCTTCACCACGGGTGATGCACCAGCAGGTGGCTTAGTAGATGGCACTGCAAATGTCATTTTCACTCTTACTGGCGCTCATGTTGAAAGTTACGCCGGCAAGAAGCTCGTGGTATTCGAAGAACTAGCAGAAGCTGCCACCCCCACTGTTGTGGTGGCCGAGCACAAAGATCTCAACGATATTGAGCAGACCTTCTGGGTTGAGCGTAAGCCAACTATTGGAACCACCGCATTGGTGTCCGGCAGTGAAGACAATATCCTTGCTCTCACCGGTGGTGAGGTTGTAGACACCGTGGCTTATACCGACCTCAAGCCAAGCACTACCTACAAGCTCGACGGCACCATCATGTACACCAATACAGCAGGAGCAGCAGTTTCCACAGGCATCACCTCAACCGCTGAATTCACTACTCCAGCAGGGGAAGGTTATGTTTCCGGAACCACCACTGTTAGCTTCACTATCTCCGCCGCTGATGCAGCACGTTTTGCTGGCCAGGACCTCGTAGTCTTCGAACGTCTCTACCTGGGCACTGACCTGGTAGCAGTCCACGAAGACAAAGACGATGAAGATCAAACCTTCGAAGTTGAGCGCAAGCCATCCATTGGAACCACCGCAAAGGTTGAAGGCGCAGATGACAATGTCTTGAGCCTCGAGGGTGGAACCGTCACCGATACTGTGGCTTATACCAACCTCAAGGCTGGTACCCAGTACCGCATCTCTGGTGAGATCATGCATGTGGCCGCCGATGGAACTGTCACTGCCACCGGAGTTGCCGGAGAAGCTACTTTCACAACTCCCGCAGGTACCGGCTATGTTTCCGGAACTCAAGATGTTGTATTCACCGTTCCAGCAGCAATCGCTGCAGCTTATGAGGGTGAAAAGCTGGTAGTTTTTGAATCCCTCTACGGCCCTGACTCTGAAACTCCTATTGCTGAGCACAAGGATAAAGATGACGTAAAGCAGACCTTCTGGATTGATACTCCTCCAGAGGTCATTGTGAAGAAGAAGGTCACTGGCCCTAAGGGCGATGATGTCACTGCTGATGAGGATGCAGTATTCCAGATCCGTGCGAGCTGGGTAGACAAGGCTGGCGTTGCCCAGTCCCGTACCTACACCGTGCGCCCTGATCAGGAAGTTTCTTTGGAAGGCCTGCCACTCAACACTGAAATCACCCTTTCTGAGACTGGTGCTCAAACCAGTGTCAGCAACGTGAAGTGGGGCGATGTTATCTGGTCCGGTACCGGTGTGGTGGATGAGGCTGGAAGCTCCCGCGATGCAGTTGTCACCCTGGAAAATGCGAATACTCCAATCCGCATCAACTTGGAAAACAAGACCAGCTCCTCTGGGCTGATCATCATTCCAATTCCAATTACTCCACCAACCAGTGGACCTCCAGCACCTCCAACGGTTCCAACCACCCCGATTGCACCGCCAACCACCACCGCTATTCCAGCAACTCCAACCGTTCCAGCCACTCCAATTCCTGCGCCAAAGGTAAAAGCGTCTGCTCCGCAGACTCCTGCCAAGAGTGAAGGACTGGCAATGACTGGTGCAAATGTTGCATGGCTGGCATTAGGCGGAATCCTGGTGCTGCTTCTTGGTGCAGCTCTGGTTCTACGCGGACGCCGTAAAGAATCCTAAACAACCTCACTCAAGGAGAACCCTGTGTATTTTCTTCCCATCCCACTAGTAATTGAAGATCTGGATTATGTGGGCTCTACCGTGGTAGATGGCCTGGTAGACCTCATGATCGCCTTCTATGACCTGGTCGCTGGCACTGGTAGCAGCATGGACATGCTCTCTTCCATCTAGCTTCAAAAGCTAAAAGGTACTGCACGTGGTGATTTCTGCACCACGGGCAGTACCTTTTTGTTAATCAGAGTTAGAGATAAGAGTCAAGTATCCACCGGGATTTCTGTGGATAACTCCGGCGGAGAAGGAGTTATCCACAGCTGCCAAAAGAGCAACATTGACCAAAACACCCCGCAGCTTGCAAGCTACGGGGTGTGAAGAGGTTTACGTCGAAAAGCGTTTTAAGAACGGTCCGCCAAAGTTGGCCGAATTGGCCGCGCCAGCTGCGTCATCTGACCGCGTCCGCGCAGCTCCACGGACTTCATCAGCGTCCAGCGCGCCTGCTCCGCCTCATTGGCCTCGCGCAGAGTAGAGGCGTTGGTTACGGTACGGCCAGGAGTCGTCTTGGCGATCTCAGTCAGGCGCGCGGCCTGATTCACAGCATCACCAATCACGGTGTACTCAAAGCGGGCGTGGCCACCAATATGACCTGCCACGACGTGTCCGGCAGCCACACCGATGCCGGCCTTCAACTGCAGATCCTTCAGCTCCACACGCAGTTCGCGGGCAGCTGCCAAAGCATGGCCCGTCGCGTCAGAGAGTGGCAGAGGGGCACCAAAGATTGCCAGCGCAGCGTCACCCTGGAATTTGTTGATAACGCCCTTGTTGCGGTGCACCACCTCAACAACGTGCTCAAAAAACTCATTAAGCGCCCCCACTACTTCTTCAGGAGTGTGGTTGACAGCAAAGGTCGTGGAACCGATGACATCGACAAAAAGCACGGCGACCTTACGGTCTTCGCCGCCCAAAGTGGGGCGCTCTTCCAAGGCGCGCCGGGCAACTTCAGTACCCACATAACGGCCAAAGAGGTCACGCACCCTTTGGCGTTCACGCAGGCCACGCATCATTTCATTAAAACCGGCCTGGAGTACGCCGATTTCCGAGCCATCATAAATATCAACTTGGACATCGGTATCACCACGGCGCACCCTATTAATGGCCTCTTGCAGCTCCAAGATTGGGTCAACCACCGAAGAGACCACCAAACGAGTTCCCAAATAGCCCGTGACCAGGGCAACGATGCCAAGCGCGCCAATTGCCGGCAGGATTTGAGCAGCATCGGTGCCAAAAATTCCGCGGGAATAACCCAGCATCAGCAGCAAAATACCAATGACTGGCATACCAATGGTCATCACCCAGGTCAGGCGCAGACGCTGACTCACCGGCGGCTCCAGCGTGGAATCCTCAAAACGACGAGCCAGAGCAGAAGCCGCGACGGGCCGCACCAGACGTTCGGCCTCTAGGTAGGTCAGCATCACCACGATGGCGCCGGCCATCAGGGTAGAAACTGCGATGACTGCCGCAAGGCTCATCGATAGACGCGCAGTAATAAAAGTGGCGATTGCAATACCGATTAACCACACGACGCCACATAAAATGGCCTGGTAAATCGGGATGCGCATCACCAAATTACGCACCATATTGGGGTCATGTTCCTCCGGGTGGCGTTGCCACTCCAGCACTGGCCGGAACATAAGGAAAGTGACCACAATGCCCGCCACCACGGCAAAAGCAAGGTAGGCAAAACCCACGGCAGGGAGGTAGGAGATCTCGGCATTAAAATTGGACGCATCCGGCTGCGGTACGAGGAAACGCACAAAAAGCATAATTGCGAGTGCACCAAGTACGTTCGTGCCAAGCACCGTCGCGGCGTACAGTGGCCACGAAGTGCCCCACAGCCATTTAAGTGCCCTCAGCATTCGACTCATGTTCAATACTCTAACGTGCCACAGCACTTCACATGGGAAGTAGTGTGGAGAAGGTGACTAAAAAGAGTGTCTTCGACAGCTTAGCCGGACCGGAATTGGTGCAAACCACGCTTATCGACGCCGCAACCACCGCTCGCCACATTGTCTCCACCGGAGCGCGGGCAGGTGCCCCCGGTACGCTAAACGATGCCACTTTCACCCATTCCTGGTTGTTTACTGGCCCTCCCGGTTCCGGTAGATCGGTGGCTGCAAAAGCCTTCGCTGCTGCACTTGTATGTTCAAATCCTGATGTTGTTGGTTGTGGACAATGCGAAGATTGCCGTTTAGCCATGCGGGATGCCCACGCTGATGTGGTGCATATTATTCCCCAAGAGCTCGTGATCTCTGTGGCAAGCATGCGTTCTGTTATTAACGATGCAGCTCGCATGCCATCGGTAGCCAAATGGCGCGTCATCATTATTGAAGATGCCGATCGTCTTTCCGAGGGCGCAGCCAATGCTTTGCTAAAAACTGTGGAGGAACCACCGGAGCGCACCATCATCATTTTGTGTGCACCTTCCACCGATCCCAGGGACATCGCTATCACTTTGAGATCGCGCTGCAGGCACGTCTACATTCCAACTCCGACGGTGGCAGAAGTTGCGCGCATTTTGGTGGCAGAAGGCAAAGTCAGCCAAGCTGATGCTGAACTTGCAGCTGCTGCCTCCGCCGGACATATCGGTCGAGCTCGGCATTTGGCGTTAAATCAGAATGCACAAAAAAGAAGAGCGAATATCCTAAATCTGGCGGAGTTGATCTATCACGGTGACACTGCTTTTCGAGCCGTAAATACTCTTGTTAAAGGCATAGAAAAGGAATCACAAGAATCCTTGGCTGCCCGTGATGAAGCCGAATTGGAAAAACTGCGCAACAGCATGGGCATGGGTGCTAAAGGTAAAGGTGCTCAAAAAGCGTTGCATGGTTCTGCCTCGCAAATCAAAGAGTTAGAAGATAACCAAAAGAAGCGTCGCACCAGGTTCTTGCGAGATAGCTTGGACTTGGCACTTATTGACCTAGCGGGTATTTATCGTGATGCTTTGATGATTTCTTCGCAGGCAACTGTGGGACTTACCCATCCTGATATGGAAGGACTATCCCAAGAATTGGCCACGCGCGTAAGCCCAGAAGGATTGGTCGCCTGCCTGGATGCGATCTCCAAATGTAGGGAGTCTTTTGGCTTCAATGTGCGCCCCGTTGTGGCCATGGATGCGCTGGTTGGTCGCCTGCGTAAAGCCTATAAAGTGACATAGTTGACCCGAATTATTGAAGTGCAGATCCTTTCAGGTAAAGTAGCGAATCGGTAAATCTACCGTGCCGCTTTAGCTCAGTCGGTAGAGCGTCTCACTCGTAATGAGAAGGTCGCGAGTTCGATTCTCGCAAGCGGCTCAAATAAAATCCCAGGTCAAGACCATCTTCTAAAAATGGAAGGTGGTCTTACTTATTTCCAGGTACACACGAGTGGTTAATTAGCTGTCTGATATCTACTTGCAAACCCGCCTCATTAACAGCTGTGGGTAGCGTATTTTCAATAGTGTCCAGGTTGCTTTGGGAATTGTCTCTTGAATGATCCGCGGTCCGGTGAGAATGTAATAGCTAACTTTTCCTGTTGACTCCTCAAGTAGTTCGACAGACACCACCTTTGTGTCCACTAGAAAAATGTTGTAAATCATCCACCACACAACCTGGGGGCACCAGAGTGAATATTCCACAGCGCATTGCAGTGGCCGGAACAAGTGGAGTGGGCAAAACAACCTTGTGTCGGCAATTGGAAGACCTGCTGGGTTATCCGCGGGCGGAATTGGATGCACTTTTTCTCGGGGAAAACTGGACTCCGCGGCCTAGTTTTCTGCGCGAGGTGGAGGACTTCATAACAGGGGAGCAGTGGATTTGTGAATATCAATATCCTCAAGCTCGGCCACTAATCGCAGCACGCGCCGATACTTTGGTGTGGCTGGATTTTAAGTTCTCCGTGCAAATGACCCGCTTGATAAAACGCACGGTTTTTAGAAGCCTGAGCAAAAAGCCGCTGTGGAATAACAATGTTGAGCAGCCTCTCCACACAATTGTTAAGGATCCCGATGATATTCTGGGGTGGGCGTGGCGGAGTCGGAATGATCTAAAGAAGTCGGTGCCACAGCTGCAGCAAGGGTTTCCGCATTTAACAATTGTGCATCTTAAAAGTCCGGGGCAAGTGAAGTTATGGATTCAAAAAATCTCAAGTTAGCCAACCCCGCTTAACAGGGGTGGCTGAGTTTTGAGGCAAGTGTGCGTCGAAAAGCGCTATTGGGTTGCGCTTCTAAATAATCGGTAGTCTGGTGGACATACTGAATTCTTATTAAAAAAGGGAGTGTCCATGAGTTCTATCGTTTCCGGCATTGTTGCACTGAGCAAGGGTGAACCAGTTGTTAAAACCAATGTGGTTGTTCCAGACCCAGGTGCCAATGATGTCATTGTTAAGATCCAGGCCTGCGGCGTCTGCCATACCGACCTCGCTTATCGTAATGGCGATATTTCTGATGAATTCCCTTATCTGCTGGGCCATGAGGCTTCCGGCATTGTGGAAGAAGTTGGATCTGCGGTAACTCACGTTGCTGTTGGTGATTTTGTGGTTTTGAACTGGCGTGCAGTGTGTGGCGAGTGCCGTGCATGTAAGAAGGGCGAGCCAAAGTACTGCTTTAACACTCATAACGCTTCTAAGAAGATGACTTTGGAAGATGGCACCGAGCTTTCCCCAGCTTTGGGAATTGGTGCTTTCTTGGAAAAGACCATCGTTCATGAGGGTCAGTGCACCAAGGTTAATCCTGAAGAGGATCCAGCTGCAGCAGGTCTTTTGGGCTGTGGCATTATGGCAGGTCTCGGTGCTGCCGTTAATACCGCCGATATTAAGCGTGGCGAATCCGTAGCAGTATTTGGCCTCGGCGGCGTGGGCATGGCAGCAATTGCCGGTGCCAAGCTGGCTGGCGCATCCAAGATTATTGCCGTTGATATCGACGCCAAGAAGTTGGAGTGGGCCAAGGAATTCGGCGCTACCGACATTGTTGATTCCTCCAACCTTGGCGGCGAAGGCGATGCCTCTGAAGTAGTTGCCAAGGTTCGCGAGCTCACCGGTGGTTTTGGTACCGATGTCACCATCGACGCCGTGGGCATCATGCCAACCTGGCAGCAGGCTTTTTACTCCCGCGACTTCGCTGGCCGCATGGTGATGGTGGGCGTGCCAAACCTCACTTCCCGCATTGATGTCCCAGCAATTGATTTCTATGGTCGCGGCGGCTCCCTGCGTCCTGCTTGGTACGGCGACTGCCTGCCAGAGCGTGACTTCCCAACCTACGTTGACCTGCACCTACAGGGCCGTTTCCCATTGGATAAGTTTGTTTCTGAGCGCATTGGCCTCGACGATGTTGAAGAGGCTTTTGCCACCATGAAGTCCGGCGATGTCCTGCGCTCGGTGGTGGAGCTCTAATGGCTCACGAGGGTTTGCGCGTAGAAAATATTGTTACCTCCGGCATTTTCGCCCTTGATGGTGGCGAGTGGCAGGTGGATAACAATATTTGGGTGATCGGCAATGACTCTGAGGTCTTCATTATTGATGCAGCTCATGATGCCGCACCTATCATTGAGGCTGTTGGTGGCCGCACTGTGAAGGGCATTTTGTGCACCCATGCGCATAATGATCACATCACTGTGGCACCTCAACTGGCCGCCGAATTTGATGCACCGATTTTTGTGCACCCCGGGGATCAGATGCTGTGGGAGGAAACCCATGGCGATCTCGCGCACGAGGAGCTTGCAAACGGTCAGAAGTTCCAGATCGCTGGCACCGACCTGATTGTGCTCAACACCCCCGGCCACTCCCCGGGCTCTAGCTGCTTCTACATTCCAGAGGCCAATGAGCTCTTCTCCGGCGATACCCTTTTCCAGGGCGGCCCGGGCGCAACAGGGCGCAAGTACAGCTCCTTTGACACCATTATCGAGTCCCTCAAGACCTCGATCTTGGATCTGCCTGCAGAAACCACTGTGCGCACCGGTCACGGCGACCACACTAGCGTCGGCGCCGAGGCCCCTCACCTTGAAGAGTGGATTAAGCGCGGCCACTAAAACGCTGCTTATCGACGCGCCTTAGCTCCGTAGTGCCCCTGCCTTTCAGGCGGGGGCACCCCCTTTTAGGGCGGGCTGGTTATTTCTGCCTCGCCGAAGCTGTGATGCGCATAACATGTCGCACATGGCTGAGAATAAACGCGGGCAAAGGCAAGTCTGGTTGGCGGTAGCGCTATCTATCTTCACCGTGGCATGGGGTGGCAATGAGTTCACCCCGCTTTTGGTGTTTTATCGCCAAGAAGGCGTATTCAGCAATCTCTTTATCGATTTACTCCTGGTCTTCTACGCCATCGGCGTGGGAGTAGGACTGCTTGCTGCCGGACCACTTTCTGACCGTCTGGGCAGACGCACCATCATGTTGCCCGCACCGATTATCGCAGCTATTGGTTCCGCTCTGATTGCAGGTGGTGAAAACACCGCATTACTAATTGCAGCTGGCCGTGTGCTTTCTGGCATTGCAGTTGGCATGGTGATGACAGCCGGTGGTGCCTGGATTAAAGAGCTTGCCTCCCCACGTTTTGAACCCGGCATCAAAAAAGGCATCGGTGCCAAAAGGGCGTCGATGTCTTTGACCGCAGGCTTTGCCTTAGGTCCAGCTGTTGCCGGTTCCATGGCGCAATGGCTGCCACTACCTGGTCAAATGGCCTATATTTTGCACATTATTTTATCGCTCGTGCTTTTGCCTTTGCTGCTGACCGCGCCGGAAACTCGCCAAACTGCACATCACGGACTCAAGGGATCATTTTGGGCAGATGTTTTGGTGCCCTCGGCACTTAACCGGCGCTTTTTGCTGGTGGTTGCGCCTATTGCGCCTTGGGTCTTCGGCGCGGGCTTTACATCCTATGCCGTGATTCCAACTTTGATGCATGAGATGGTCTCTGCCCCGATTGCCTATTCTGCACTTCTAGCTCTGGTCACCTTAGGTTCGGGATTTACCATCCAACAATTTGGTCCGCAGATTATGGGAAACTCTAAAACCCGCGGCCCCATTTTGGCCATGATCGTGGCAGTGGTGGGAATGTCTGGAGCTTTCTTAATTTCCCTGCATCCGCACCCATGGTGGGCCTTGCTGGTGGGAGTGTTCTTAGGCCTTACTTACGGACTCTGCATGTTTATGGGTTTGGCCGAGACGCAAAATATTGCAACGCCCTCCGATATG
Source organism: Corynebacterium callunae DSM 20147 (assembly GCF_000344785.1). Taxonomy (NCBI): domain Bacteria; kingdom Bacillati; phylum Actinomycetota; class Actinomycetes; order Mycobacteriales; family Corynebacteriaceae; genus Corynebacterium; species Corynebacterium callunae. Next base: position 308,242 of record NC_020506.1, read on the forward strand.
GCGGGGTTGAGCGGAATTTTCTACTGCTTGGCTTATTCCGGCATGGTTTTCCCAGCTATTTTGACCAAACTTAATGCCTGGTTTAGTTATCCAGAAATGTTGGGATTTGGTGTTTTCATGGCGATTTTATGCTTGGGACTGGTGAGTATAACTGCGCGCAAGCTGTGAAATCAGGCTAAAGTTGCACACATGCGTACAGTAGTTACCGGCGGCGCCGGCTTTATTGGATCCCACCTTGTTGATCTTCTCATCTCTGAAGGACACGAGGTGGTTGTTATTGACAATCTTTCCAGGGGCCGTCTGGAAAACCTTGAGAGCGCTCAGGAAACCGGCAAGGTCACCTTTGTTAAGGCAGATCTGCTAGAGGTTGATTTTGATCTGTTCCTAGCCGAGCACCAGCCAGAGGTAGTTTTCCACCTGGCAGCGCAGATCGATGTGCGCCACTCCGTGGTTGATCCGCTACACGATGCCGAAACCAACATCCTCTCCACCATCCGCATTGCCGATGCATCTCGCAAGAACAATGTGCGCAAAGTAGTCTTCACCTCTTCAGGCGGCTCCATCTACGGCGAGCCAACCGAATTCCCGGTTTCCGAGACCGTACCTGTTGACCCGCACTCTCCTTATGCAGCCTCCAAGGTGTCCGGCGAAATCTACCTCAACACCTTCCGCCACCTCTATGGCCTGGACTGCTCCCACATCGCACCAGCAAATGTATATGGACCCCGCCAGGATCCACACGGAGAGGCTGGCGTAGTTGCCATCTTCTCCCAGCGTCTGCTTAACAATGAATCCACCAAGGTCTTTGGCGATGGTGGCAACACCCGCGATTATGTCTACGTCGGCGACGTAGTCCGCGCCTTCTACCTGGCCTCCGGTGAAATCGGTGGGGGAGAGCGCTTTAACATCGGCACCTCCGTGGAAACCTCCGACCGTCAGCTGCACTCTCTGGTTGCTGAAGCCGCCGGCTCCGCAGATGATCCGGAGTACGCACCAGCTCGCCTGGGCGATGTGCCTCGCAGTGCGCTGAGCTTTAATAAGGCCAAGGAAATCCTCGGCTGGGAGCCTCAGGTGGATATTAAGCAGGGTGTGGCCAATACCGTGGAGTACTTCCGCACTCACTAAACCCCACTAAATCCAAACCCTCGGATTCAGTACCTCGGATTCACGCAAAAAACCTCGGATTCAGCACTCCTTCCGAGGTACTGAATCCGAGGTTTTTGTGTGCAAGGGCAGGGCGAACCCCTTAAACCCCTTAAGCCTCTTCTTTTTCAGGAAGCACTGCGTTTTGCAAAGCCACAGCGCGGGCCAGCTTGGAATAGCGCAATTCCTGCTCGCGGAAGCGCACATAACTGGAAAGTGTGGTGAACATAAAGGCCACCACTAGACCATAAAGCATGAGGTCAGTGCCCCTGTCCACTCCAACCAAGTGCGCAACGGCAGTGAGATCATTGGGTCGAAGTACCGCCCACACGGCTGCAAAAATGAAGAGCACAAAGCCGATTTTTACCCAAGCTTTAGCGCGTGCTTTGCGGCGATTCTTCAAAAAGTACAAAGCCAAGGCCAAAGTGGCCAGCAGCAAAAGCACCTGAATAACAATTTGTGTTGCAGTTTGGGTCATGGGAGTCTCCTGGCAAGGAAGCCATCGGCAAGGATGTTAACTCCATTAAGCAGGGACTGGCCCTTGCTCATGGAATATTCGGTGTAGAGGATATCAACCGGCTCTTCGGAAATCCGCCAGCCTTTTTGCGCAATCTGATCAACAATCTCAGAGGCATGGGACATGCCATTCATGCGAATATTGAGCTCCTGCGCCACCTTCTGGTTAAACACACGCAATCCATTGTGGGCATCGGTCAAACCCAGTTTGCGGGTCTTTGGCGAAAGCAACACAACGGTGCGCAGCACAATGCGCTTAATCAGCGGAACCTGATCAGTCTCTTTGCGGGGACGGCCAAAACGGGTGCCCACAATAATATCGAGGGGTTCTTTGCGCAGCCGTTCCACCATGGTCACCACGTCTTTGACCTGATGTTGGCCATCGGCATCAAAGGTGACAAAGTATTTTGCCCCGGGTTGTGCGCGGGCATATTCAATACCGGTTTGAATCGCAGCACCCTGGCCCAAATTAACCGGGTGATTAACCAAATGTGCGCCTGCAGCATGGATCTCCGCGGCGGAATTATCCGGAGAACCATCATTAACGGCCACAATATTAGGGAAAGTCTGGAGAGCATTTTCGAGCACTTCCCTGATTACTGTGCCCTCGTTATAACAGGGAACGACCAACCAGGTGTCAGTGAAGTCGTTTTTATTTTTTGCATCCATGATAGAAACAGAGCCTAGTGCATAAAGATGAATATTCCCTTTAGATAGGGCCGACAAAGCTAATGATAACTTGTTCATCATGGAATCCATCGACCTAGAGCAGCTGGCGGGCACTCAATCGCGCACCTACCAATCGCGCAAGATCACCCCTGAGATGATCAATCGGCCGGTTCATGTTGCCATCGCGCTCTGGGAAGTCCCTTGGGAATCCGCGGCCTCGGGGAAAATTGATGGATGGGTCATCGCCGTTGACTCCGCGCATGGCAGATTTGTGCGCAATGGCCAAACCAAAAATGGCGACGTTGTGCTACGCGCTGTTGCCGCCCTTAAATCTGCGTTGCGTGGGGTTCAAGGCAAGGTATGGATTGTTACTGGCCGGCGTCAAACCGCCTTGCGCGCTGAACTTGTGCGCCAAAACTACCTGGTGACGGGCAGCTTTGCGGAAGAAAACCGCGCTGGCGTCAAAGCTTCAGCCCTGTCGCGCCGGGCTGAGCAGTCCGCTCACTATAAGGCCAAAAAAATCGGCGAAGCTGTCGAGCGCGCTCCACGCCCCAAAGAAAGACAAGAGGCTCACTGGTGGCCACGCTATTCCTTGAGTAACGGTGTGTTGCCTACCGGACCTTTACGCGTTGCGACGGATGCTTCTACCGATGGGGTCTTTCGCGGAGCAATGTGTTTTGTGGCAGCCAACGGCGATTATCTTTTAGAAACTGCTGATACCACTGCTTCCTCTGATGAATTGGAATTGGAGAGTATCACTCACGCGCTGGAATATCTGAAAAATATTGGTGCCGAAGCAGCTCGCATTGAAACTGATAGTAAGGCAGCTCTCGAGGCGATTGATTACATTCTTAATGCCAATCCGCGGCGCAGTAAAACTGGTCAACGCTGGCGTGGAATTTCTTCCGGTGCCCGTTCTCGTTTTAAGGATGCCTGGCTAGCACTGGAAGGTCAGTGCACCGTGGAACTTGCCCGGGTGTTGGGGCATGCTGGCGATCCACTTAATCAAGCAGCTGATCAGATTGCTTATATGGGTATGCGCGCGATCATTTTTGAGAAGAAGACCTCTCGCCACACTCTTACTGAGGGGATTAATCGCACGCTGCACAAGAGCATTGCTCGTGTGGAGGGGGAGTAGCAGGCTCCACAAGGTAAGCTGGTGACCACGTGCAAAACCAAAAGGAGCCTGGATTTTCGATGAGCAACCAACGCATCGGTGTAGTTATTGTCTCTTATGGACACGAACAAGATGTGGCGAATCTAGTTGATTCTTTTGCCTCGCAGTTAAAAGATGGCGACCGCGTGGTTGTGGTGGATAATCGCAAACCTTGGGTATTGGAATCCATGGTGGGTGAACGCCTTAAAGCTCATGGTGTGGAAATCATCAACCATGACAATGGCGGCTTTGCTGCCGGCTGCAATGTCGGCGCTGCAGCCATTGTCGATGATGTGGATCTACTCTTCTTCCTCAACCCCGATACCGTCATTGACGATCCTTCACTTTTTAATTCTTTGCGCCGCGTAGATGAGCAGTGGGCTGCCTTTATGCCTTATCTGCTGCTTCCCGATGGCACCGTCAACTCTGCGGGAAATGCCCTGCATATCTCAGGTCTTTCCTGGGTAACTGGCCTTGATGAAAAGCCAGAGGATGATAAGGATATCTCGGAAATTTCCATTGCTTCCGGTGCTTGCCTCGTAGTGCGAACACAGTGGTGGAAGCGCCTAGGTGGCATGGAAGAAATGTACTTTATGTATCACGAAGACACTGACTTCTCTGCGCGCTTGTTGCTGGCCGGTGGCAAGATTGGTTTGCTGCACTCCGCTTATGTCACCCATCACTATGACTATGCCAAGGGCGACTATAAATGGATTTATATTGAGCGAAACCGCCACGTATTACTGCTGAGTGTGTTACCACTGCCTCTACTTGCAGTTTTGGTACCGCAAATTCTGGGTGTAAACCTGGGGCTGTGGGCAATTGCTGCCAAGGAAGATCGTTTGGCGTTGAAGGTGAAATCCCTCAAACTGCTCATTCGTGATCTCCCAGCTATTTTTAAACTGCGCAGGCGGACCCAAAAGTTGGCACAGCTTAATGCGGCGCAGTATTTGGAAAAAATGGAATGGCGACTGGATAATCCGAACCTCGGGAGCATTGGTTCAAATAAGATCGTTAACGCAGTATATGGCACTTATTACAAACTGTGCTTAAAGGTTTTGCGTCGCAAAGCGTAAATCTTGGGGGCTTCGGCCTTGCCCCTGAAGGGGGGTAATACTTTAAGCTCAGGTGCGCTTAAGGTGAACACTTCTTAAATATCACCTAACCCCCATACAAAGCCCCTGCTCATCAAATTCTCAGTAGTATTCAATTCTCCTGTAAAGAAATTTCACGTTTCCATGTTCTTTCTCAGGAGAATTTAATGAAGAGGCTTTCTCGCGCAGCCCTTGCGATCGTTACCACCGCAGCAGTGAGCGCTAGCGCATTCGCCCCAGCTTCTGCTCAAGCAGCAACTGTTGAGCTCAACATCCTCGGTGTTACCGACTTCCATGGCCACATCGCTCAGGACCTTGAAAAAGGCGAGATGGGTGCAGCCGGACTTGCTTGTTATGTTGAATCCGAGCGCGCAGCAAACCCAAACACCAGCTTCATTACCGTCGGTGACAACATCGGTGGTTCTCCATTCGTCTCTTCCATTTTGAAGGACGCTCCTACTCTGGCCGCGCTGAGTGAAATCGGCGTAGATGCATCCGCACTGGGTAACCACGAGTTTGACCAGGGCTACGCAGACCTTGCCGGCCGTGTCTCCCTGGACGGCACCGGCTTGGCTCAGTTCCCATACCTCGGCACAAACGTTGAGGGTGGCATCCCTGCTCCTGCAGCTTCCGAGGTTGTTGAACTTGGCGGCGTGCGCGTTGCTTATGTTGGTTCCGTAACCGATGAAACCTCCACCCTGGTTTCCCCAGCTGGCATTCCTGGCATCACCTTCACCAATGACCTCAATGCAGTAAACGCTGAAGCTGACCGCATCATGGCTGCTGGCGAGGCAGATGTTGTTATCGCGCTGATGCACTCCCCAGCTCAGGCAACCGACGCATTCTCCACCAACGTTGACGTAGTTTTTGCCGGCCATACCCACGAACAGCGCGTTGAAACCGGCCCAGCCCGCGATGGCAAGCAGCCATTGGTTGTAATCCAGGGCATGGAATACGGCAAGTTTGTTTCTGACGTAGAGATCTCCTATGACTCCACTGCCAAGAAGATCACTGCAATCGAGGCAGTAAACGTTGATGCAGCTACCGCTTCTGGTGCTTGTGGAGTGTCAAATGCTCTAGTCACTTCGGTCGCTGGCATTGTTGATGCTGCCAAGATTGCTTCCGACGTTGAGGGCGCAAAGGTTGTTGCCACCATTGAGAATTCCTTCTTTCGTGGTGCTGACTCCGCAGGTGCAACCGGAACTAACCGCGGTGTTGAGTCCTCCCTGAACAACCTCATTGCCGAGGCTGGCCTGCAGGCAATCAACGCTCAGACCCCACTTAACGCTGACATCGGAGTTATGAACGCCGGTGGCGTGCGCGCTGACCTCGAGGCTGGCGACGTTACCTTCTCTGAGGCATTTGCCACCCAGAACTTCTCCAACACCTACGGCGTTGTAGATATCACTGGCGCTGATTTTATTGCGGCACTGGAGCAGCAGTGGAAGGATCCAGCAGCTGACCGTCCTCGTCTGGCACTGGGCCTGTCCAACAACGTGCAGTACTCCTACAACCCTAACGCTGCACAGGGCGAGCGCATCACCCACGTCACCATTAACGGTGAGCCAATCGATGAGACCAAGACCTACCGCATCGCAGGTTCCACATTCCTGCTCAGCGGCGGTGACGGCTTCACTGCTTTCACCAACGGCACCGACATTACCGATTCTGGCCTCGTTGACATCGACCTCTTCAACTCCTACCTCGCCGCCAACACCGGCGTAGATGTCCGCGCTAATCAGGCCTCCGTAGGCATTGAGCTCTCCGGAGCAGCGCTTGCCGACGATTCCAGGCTCATCCCAGGCGAAGAGCTCACCGTTGATCTCTCCGCACTGTCCTACACCGGCGGCGAAGCAACCCCAACCACCGTTACCGTGACCTTGGGTGCCGAGACTGTGACCGTACCTGTGGACAACACCATCGTTCCTAAGCTTGACACCACCGGTACTGCAACTGCCACCCTCACCGTTCCAGCAGGCGCAACCGAGCTGAAGATCGAAACCGACGCAGGCACCACCTTCACCTTGCCTGTTGTTGCGACCTCAAAGCCTGCAGATGGATCTTCCGTTGGATCTTCTGCCGGTTCCCTTGTTGCAATCCTTGGAGTTTTGGGCGCGCTTGGCGGACTTCTTGGAGTCTTCCTGCACTCCCCACAGGGCGCTCCATTCCTGACCCAGCTACACGCATTGATCAACCAGTCCAAGGCATAATTAGTCCCAGCTGAATTTGTTTCCTATTAGTCACCTGTTGAGGGGATAAGGAATCTTGCGAGTGCTAACTTTTCACGAGTATTGCGTGCTTAGATCGATCGTTCAAAGTTAGCTCTGTGAACTTCTTTAAGTACTTTGAAATCCTTAATCATGTGACGTTGGGTATTAATTGGCCTTGAAGTAGGTTTTGAAGGCCCTCTCTTGGTTTTCACGCTGGATTTAATTCTTCTTAAATTGAGATTTTCGATTCCAAAAGCGTGGGTACTGCGACGAAGTATCCTACATGCGCAGCCGGAACTGAAACGATCCTCACTGTTAGGAACGCTTAGTCAACGGAATAGTCCTCCCCAATCCGAGAACAAGCCCAGCAGCTTCATGACGCGGGCGGACATTCCTCTTTACAGCTCGTAACTAGAGGTCTTTGTGGCCAGACCGGGGAGGTCAGAGACGGTCACGAGTTTGAACCATGTCGCACTCGTCTCAATTTCTAAAGTGTGGTTTCGTTCCTACACGCGACGGCGCGTCCGTCAATATTCGACAGCGCAACCACCTGACGGGCTTAGAGCTTCGGGTCAAAGACCTATTAAGAAAAGACACGGACAGCTATTCACGTCAACGTGTGTGATGTATTCGCCCCGCTGCGACGTGCAGAGGGAATGGAGAGCCTCTTGATGGTCATCGTCCACGTCGCGTGGCTGCACGGAGCAGTCATCGATCAGTTCATCCCCATCGCTGATCCCCGCCACCTGCGTCGACTCATCAGACACTGCGCAATGAACGTCAAGGCCTGATCTCTGATCAGCATCTCGGACAGATCAATCTTCTTATTTGAGGAGTTCTGGGCACGGGAAGGGTGTATGCCATTGGGTTGAAGGTGTGCGCAATCGCCGAACTATGCCACGTCAACGTGGCCATAATTCACCTACCTCGACGCGCCAGAGAGGAATATACGCCTGGCTATATGTCTGTCACCCATGCTATGGCTTTGGCAGGGAGTGATCCGTCTCGGCCGTCCATACGGTGGCGACAATGACTCAACTAAGTGCTGATATTTCAAGACTCACACCATCGGATGCCTACACCCTTTAGAGTGGGGTAGCTCTTTCAGCATCGGTTTCACCATGTCCTTGCTGATTATCGGCATTGCTTTCGATTCCTCCTCCGATCTGGGACGTCAGGCGCCTGTGGGTGTTCTGGTGGCGATGGCTCTTGCCATCATTATGGGGTGGACCATCTTCAAGGTTGCGGCTCGTCGGTGGGGAGAAGAGACTGCCGATCTGCCGATGATACTTGACTCTGCGGTCGATCCTGAGGTGGATCATATTCGCGGCTCTGAAGACGCCAAGCTCACTCTGGTGGAGTTCGTAGACTTTGAATGCTCGTACTGCGCGCATGCTACCGGTTCATGGGAGGATCTCCACAAGCGTTTCGGGGACGATTTACGCTACGTCGTTAGGCATCTTCCTCATCATCCTCACGGCCCGCTCGCTGCACGGGGCGCAGAAGTGGCCGCGAAGCAAGACATGTTTTGGCCGTGGCTTGACTTCGTATTCACTAGACAGCACGCCCTCGAACGCGAGGATCTCATCGGTTACGCGGCTGAGCTTGGTCTCGACGTCGAGGCGTTCGTTAAAGACCTGGACAGCGCTGAAGTTGCCGCGAGGGTCGAACGAGACGTTGCAAGCGCAGCGGCAAGTGGCGCCCATGCGACCCCGACGTTCTTCGTTGATGGTTACCGACTGAAGGGAAGCTATGATGCACGCACATTGGCCGCGGCGTTGGAATCTAGTCGTCGTGGAGCACGCACCAAGGAGAGTCAGGCCTGATGTTGACCATTGGGCTTAAAACCAGCTAGGGCAAGGGCTTCCGATTGGGTTCCCTGCCTAGTTTTTTCAGCTGCTGACGACGATGTAGCACGGGTGAGTTCGTTTTTGTCGAGTTTATGATATTGGTTGATCTCACATGGTTTTCGACTGCCGATGGTCTTGGAGCGTGCCGGGACTGGAAAACGGTGCGAGCCCTCAGGCACCTGTCGCATACCTTTCTAAGGGTGGACGGAACGAGCAAACGCCAGTTTCTCGCTGCGTATGAGGGAGTAGGTTCGCTCTGGAGGAATCGCTATCCTCGCTCTGAGGTGAGGTTTGTGGAGAAATCAACGAGTGATCACTCACACCATCAAACCGAAATGCTTCGCTCAACGAAAGTTGCTTCCGTCCACGACGGCTCAAGCGAACGCGTCGTTGGGAGAAAGAATACTTCCTGCTCCTAGTCCCCCGTAGGTGTACACGGGTGATCGGAGTGTGCTGTCCTAAATGATGAGCAGGTACGGTAAACAAGTTCTTCGTGTCTGAGCTGACCGTCGAGCAGGTTGCGGAGATCTGAAACAGAAGATGGAAATGATCTTTAGCCTCGTCAGTTTACCCTTCCCAATCCGCCGCCGGGTCTATCCCGGCCAAGACCTACGCTTCTATCTCATTGCTCCATGTGTTATTCAGAGCTGAGCGAGGTATGGGGTTAGAGATGGTTGCTCTGGTTGTCGCATGAGCATCCCCGGTTGGCTAATCTATGCGAGTGCGTTCGTGCACATTAATTGGGTATAGCAGAGGTGGGGGAGCCACACCGTACGAACCTGGGTTGAGAACAGATCCGTACAGCGAGCCGTCCCAGAATTAGGAGGGGATCATGCCGTGGGGATCGATGATGAACTTCTCCGAGACACCTTTATCAAAGGTGTCATAGGCCTCGGGTGCTTCGTCGAGGCTGATGACTTTGGTGTTGAGCATGCTGCTCAGATAAGGCATCCGGTCCCACAAGATCGACATCATTAGGTCACGGTTGTAGTGCATGATTGGAGCCTGGCCTGCAGATATCCTAGGGGACTTGATCCACGCTTTGCCGAAGTCTAGAGGGAAAGTGCCCTCCTGTTCGGCTTTGGAGGTAGCCAATGGATCGGGGCCGTAGACGCCGACGATGCCGGTGGCGCCACCTGCACGGGTAGCGTCAATGACCTGATTGATGGCGTAGGCGGGGTTCATGTCCTTGGACTCACGGCCAATGCCGTGTGCTTCAGAGCCAACGTAGTCGACGGCACAGTCCACCATGGGTTCGCCGAGGATAGCCTCGATCTGGTCGGTCAGCGGCACATCTTCATTGAGGTTGATAGTCTCGCATCCGTTGTTTTTCATCAGGTCTAGGCGGTCTTGGTGGTAGTCGCCGACGATGATGCAGGAAGCGCCTAGTAGCCGGGCTGCTGCGGCTCCGCACCGGCCGACGGGTCCGGCTCCGGCGATGTAGACGGTTGAGCCGGGCTTGGCGCCAGCCTCCATGAGGCCGTGGAACGCGGTGGGCAGGATGTCAGAGAGTAGGGCGAGGTCACGGATCTTCTCCATGGCCTGGTCCTTGTCTGGGAAGCGGAGCAGCTGGAAGTCTGCGTAGGGGACGAACATGTATTCCGCCTGTCCGCCTTGCCAATTTCCTAGGTTGAACCCGTAGGCACCGCAGGCCGTGTCGGGGTTTACGTTCTCACACACGTCGGTTCGACGGGCGCGACAGTTGCGACAGCGACCGCAGGCGACGTTGAAGGGGACCGAGACTAGGTCGCCCTCGGAGAGGAACTCGACGTCGGACCCGACCTCGATAACTTCCCCGGTCATTTCGTGCCCCATCACCATACCCTGTGGGACGGGGAAGGAACCGCGGTAGATGTGCAGGTCAGACCCGCAGATGTTAGTGGCGATGATCTTGAGAATGACTCCGTGAGGGGCTCTCTTACCGTTTGGCATTTCTAGCTTCGGGAAGTCGAGAGACTCGACGCGCATAGTCCCGACGTCCTCGAAGATGACAGCGCGATTGCTACTTGTCATGATGATCTCCTTTAGCGGTGGTTGGATTGAGCGCGACGGTACCACAAACATCTGGGAACCCGTGCTCCACGACCCGACCTATTTCGGAGCCTAAACCAGAAAAATTTGGAGCAAGGGAAATTTTTTTGAAGTAGTGAAGTAGTGGGGCGCTAGGTGATTTCTCAGTTGGTGGGGCGCTGTGTGCCAGGTCGAGACCGGTGTTCTCTTTTGGGGTGGTGTCGGTGCTGAGTTGTGAATCGGGACCATAGACTAGCCGGTCGATTCGAAACCGAGAAAGCTACGGGGCATAGTTTCTTTGTCGTGCTGGTTCGGCACGACATGAACATCCTGTAAATATTTTCTAAGAAGAAGTCTTGGGTGGTCCGTACTTAAAATATATGTTGACTGCCTTACGTTGGCATGCTATATATTGCGTGTCTGTCATACATCACCTTAATGGGTTTCATCCTGCATAGTTGCGTGTTTCACCGCACTAACAAGGCCTGTGGCATACAGGCGAACCGTGGAAAATTTGTACCCGAGGACTAGTTCTCCCGCTAACAAACTTGGGCAACCGCGTTGCGAATAATTGCTAATATCGCGAGCATGGTTAATCCACCTCTCCCCGAGTCAACGCAGCCCTTGCCCGTTCAGCCAGACGTTCGTGTTTTAGGTGCTCGCGAACACAACCTTCAGGACATCGATCTCGCGGTGCCCCGCGATGCGCTGGTGGTTTTCACCGGGGTTTCTGGGTCGGGGAAGTCCTCTCTGGCTTTCGGAACGCTGTTTGCGGAATCGCAGCGCCGTTACCTAGAGTCTGTCGCTCCCTATGCTCGTCGTTTGATTGACCAGGTCGGCGTTCCAGACGTCGATTCGATTACGGGCATGCCTCCGGCCGTTGCTCTTCAGCAGCAACGTGGAGGCCGTAGCGCTCGCTCGTCGGTGGGTAGTATCACCACGATCTCATCACTAGTGCGCATGCTCTATTCCCGGGCTGGCAACTACCCCGATGATCAGCCGATGCTCTATGCCGAAGACTTCTCTACTAACACCGTGCAGGGAGCATGTCCGGACTGCCACGGCATTGGCCGGGTGTATGAGGTCACCGAGGACAAGATGGTGCCCGACCCCTCGCTGACGATCCGCGAGCGGGCTATAGCCTCGTGGCCAAAGGCTTGGCACGGTCATCAGCTACGCGATGTGCTCGTTTCCCTTGGCTACGATGTGGACGTCCCCTGGAAGGACCTGCCGAGGGAAGAGCGTGAATGGATCCTTTACACAGAGGAGACACCGCATGTCCCGGTCCACTCGCGGCTAACTCTTGCCGAGGCCCGGGCTGCTATCGCGGCGGGTGTTGAACCGAGTTACTCGGGTACCTTCGTCGGTGCTCGCAAGTATGTGCTCGACACATTCGCGAATACCAAGAGCGAGTCGATGAAGCGGCGCGTGGCGCAGTTCCTTACGGTCACTCCCTGCCCTGCTTGCCATGGTAAACGACTGAAGCCAGAGGCACTGTCGGTAACGTTTGAAGACCGTGATATCGCAGACCTCTCCAGCCTGCCGCTGGCACAACTCTCGGTGCTGATTGAAAAGGCAGTCGAGCAGGCCACCGCCGATCTCGACGTGATCGAGACGGCAGATCACGCAACAGATGTAACAGCCCTGAGCGATGCCGCGCAGCAGAGCGTCGACGCCGGGGAAACACCCCGCGCGGGTGCCTCTAACCTGCGCAGGGAAGCGAACCATTCGGCAGGGAAGCTGGCGGCGACAACCCGCCTGGGCACAGAACTCGTCAGTAGACTGCGGCCCATTATTGACCTGGGACTGGGCTACCTATCCTTGGATCGCACCACTCCCACACTCTCTGGCGGGGAATTGCAGCGACTGCGTCTCGCTACCCAACTGACCTCTGACCTCTTCGGAGTGGTATACGTTCTCGATGAGCCTTCGGCAGGATTACATCCACAGGATATTAGCGCGTTGCTCGGCATTCTTGACGGACTCAAACGACGAGGCAACAGCCTATTTGTCGTCGAGCATTCAGTAGACGTGATGCGCCATGCTGACTGGCTGGTAGACATCGGACCTGGAGCGGGCGAGCGTGGCGGACGTGTTCTCTATAGCGGGCCTACTGACGGGCTAGCGCAAGTGGAGGAATCCGTCACCCGAGGATACTTATTCGGAGGCAGTGGCTTGGTTCATCGGGCTCCCCGAGAGCCGCAGGGATGGCTATATCTAGAGCACGTCACTCGTAACAATTTGCACGATGTGTCGATCTCCGTTCCACTCGGGGTGTTCACCGCAGTCACTGGAGTTTCTGGATCAGGCAAGTCAAGCTTGGTCAGTCAGGCGTTGCCTGAGTTGCTTGGCGAGCGACTAGGAAGAACTGCTCAGACACAGGATGCTGCCGCCCCTGAAGATGATGAGCTTTTGCTGTCAGGCGAACCCGAAGAGGTCAAGGGAACGATCCGCGGAGACTTCTCTGGGTTGCGTCGTGTCGTAAGTATTGACCAAAGGCCTATTGGTCGCACTCCGCGTTCAAACGTGGCCACCTACACCGGGATGTTCGACCACGTGAGACGGAGGTTCGCCGAGACGCCGGAGGCTCGCGCGCGAGGTTACAAACCGGGTCGTTTCTCCTTCAACGTCGCCGGCGGTCGTTGTCCTACCTGCAATGGAGAAGGATCAGTGATGGTAGAACTGTTATTCCTACCGTCGGTGTACACCGAATGTCCTGACTGCCATGGCACCCGTTACCAGTCCAGCACTTTGGAGATTATCTGGCGTGGCTGCAACATCGCGCAGATTCTCGCCATGAGCGTTGAGGAAGCCTATGATTTCTTCCACGGGGAGTTTGACATCATGCGCTCGCTCACGGCGCTAATCGACGTCGGCCTCGGGTACCTGCGACTCGGGCAGCCGGCTACCGAGCTGTCCGGAGGTGAGGCACAGCGTGTCAAACTCGCCTCTGAGCTTCAGCGATCCCAGCGCGGAGACACTCTCTATGTACTTGATGAACCGACGTCCGGGTTGCACTGTGCAGATTCCGATCGGCTTGTGGCACATCTACAGACTCTTGTGGAAGCAGGAAATACGGTCGTCGCGGTTGAGCTCGACATGCGCGTTGTCGTCGCAGCCGACTACGTGATCGACCTCGGCCCGGGCGCAGGTGAGGATGGAGGTACGGTGGTGGCCTCAGGAACACCCGAGGAAGTTGCTTCGTGCGGAGTCGGTGCGTCGGCACCGTATCTCAAAACGGCATTGCATGAGGCCGTCTCCCGGGGGTGAGTATTGGTGGGTATCGAGAAGGGCGATGGTCTTGGTTAGCTGGAATATCAAATGAGCAGTTTGCTTTGGCTAATCCAGAATCCAGGTCGCGTGCTTGTGGTGCCCGAATAGCGGGAGCCCTGCGTGGTTTGAGTAGGTAGGCGGGCGTCGACGGTTCCTGAAGTATGTCGCTGGGACGTTCTTGCTGGGTATCCAGTCATGGAGGCTTTGAGCAACCTGTCGATAGCAATCCGTTTTTATCACAGTAAGCAGGAATTCCGAGATCGCGGCGATTTTTAGAAAGCATAGTGACCTGCTATTGGGTGTAGTCGCAGAGATATACATCAGGGTTGCAAGAAGATAGATGATGTGCTGGAGAGTGGGGTTGTCTCAACTCCACTCGATGCGAACCGGTAGGGGAAGTGTTACTCGTCCGGGTTAAGGACGCTTCGGTTGTGAAAACCCGAAGATTTACCGGAGTTCTCGTGTGGATAATCGCCACCCACGTGTTCGGCTCGGGTCGGTGTGCGGACGAATGACGTACTGAGTTCGATGCTAGGTGTATCTTTGGCTGCGAGAACCGCCGTGCGGTCATTGGAGCCCAGGCCATCGTGGACTGTGAGCGCATGGGCTATCTGGCCAAGATACCTAGGGTATCCCTGAAGCGCCTGATGTAGATAGTGCAGTTCAGTGTTGGTATCAGTTGGTAGGCGTTTTATAATTCCAGGTCCCGCACGGGGCGGGTCAGTTGGCAAAAGAAAGCTAGGTTCCCTTCGATTGCTATATGCACTAGTTGTCTCAAGGTATATACTTCCTGAAAGGGCTGGACGTGAACTTCGGCCAGACCCCGGTATATAAAAACAAACTGTCAACTGAGGGATCTCATCGTTGGACACAACACAAAGCCGTATTTGATAGTTTCCTACGACTGGTCTTTGGAGCAGGCGCTGCCCGCTAAAACTTCGATGAGTGTGCTGACGCTTAAACGGCGACTAAACCACAGTCGTGTTGAACCTTCATTACGCTGTCCTGTACGGACAATGGATGGCTCGCCTACATAGGTAGGTCACCACTTCTCACAGAACGGAATGGAAGATGTCAGATGAATTGAAAGGCAAGCGGGTCGCGATCCTTGCCGCAGACGGCGTGGAGCGCGTCGAGCTGGAGCAGCCGAGACAGGCGCTTCTTGATGCTGGCGCCACGACTGAGTTGCTGTCGCTGCACGAGGGTGAGATCAAGGCTCGCAACAATGACTTAGATGAAGCGGGTACGTTTTTGGTCGATGCTCTAGTTAAGTCAGTTTCGGTTGATGACTATGACGCTCTGTTGCTTCCTGGTGGCACAGTCAACCCGGATCAGCTACGGATGGACACCGACGCGGTAGGTTTTGTGCGTGATTTCGTAGCCACTGGCAAACTAGTTGCCTCGATCTGCCATGGCCCGTGGACTCTGATCGAGGCCGGAGTCGCAAATGGCCGGACGCTGACCTCTTACCCAAGTATCCGCACCGACTTGCGCAATGCCGGTGCGAATGTCGTCGACGAAGAGGTTGTCCGTGATGGGAACCTCGTCACCAGCCGCTGGCCGGATGATCTTCCGGCCTTTTGTTCCACAATCGTGGAACTGCTCAGCCAGTCCAAGGAGGGACAATCATGATTGAAGTTGCATTGTCAGTAGTTTTGCGAGCTAAGCCAGGCAAAGAGGAAGAAGTCGCGGAGTTTCTACGTAGTGCGCGCTCCATTGTCGAGCAAGAAGATGGCACGAGGGCTTGGTTCGCTTTGCAGTTCGATGCGTCTACCTTCGGGATCTTCGACGTATTCCCAGACGATGAGGCCCGCCAGGCTCATCTGACGGGAAGCGTGGGCCAGGCACTCGCCGCGCAGGGAGCAGAACTGTTTAGCGTAGAACCCGACATTCAGCACGTCGATGTGCTCGCGTATAAGCTACCTGGTGAAAGCGTTTAGAGGACTAACTGCGAGTTTTCATCCGGTGTTGTCTGAATCGGTTGGCCTTAACTAGGACGAGGAATCAGTTCCCGGCGCGTACACCCATAGTTAAGCCCGTTACGAAGCTAACTAGTACACGATGGGTTCTTTGACTGTGATTCTTACCGGCATATTCAGCTAAATCGTAACGGATCCTGGGGCGCAGATGGCCGGCCGGTTGCCAGTCTCAAGCGCAGGGTTTGGTGGTGGTGAATAAGTTCTGGTGAAGTCCTATGTACTCGTTGGCTGGTTTTGCTTCGGAGTGGTTACTCTTAGCGCGGTGGTCTATCTTTACCGCAAGGCCATGGAGCTTCTAGGTTTCTCCATATTGTGACAGGCTAACCTCTGCGCAAATTAAGCGAAGCTTTGTGCTGAGAGTTTTGCGTGGCACTGTATCTCGTGATCCGTGCGGGCTTGTAGGCGGCTGGCGGACTCTGTTCTCATTTTGTAGTAAATCATTGAAGCATCCCGCAACAATTGCGGGATGCTTCAGTGCGAAAAGGCATGTGCATTCATCACCGATAAGGAATATCGGCTTCTCCAGACCAGTAGCTTTGCATAGTAATCGCTGCCGTTTTTTAGCTGTCACGATTCGAATTATAGGTAGCTAAGGCCCTCACTTTTGGGTTTCGAACCCCACTTGGTCTTTGACCCGACAAAAGTTGTCGAAGCCCCGCTATCCTTGCTCGTGTACTGATAATCGTTAAGCCATCGGACTATGAGGCGTGGGCAAGTTGCCCCTTTCAAAGTCGCGCTTGTGTTTGATAAGTGTCTGTGCCAGAACATAGTAGATCATGCTTAAACTGCGCCGCGCTCTCTAGTAGCTGAAAGTCGCCCCACCGCACTTAGATAGAGTCCCTCTACATTAGTTTTCCATGCTTAGCTGATGGATCCGATAGACGGCGACATTGATTATGTTTATCTTCTCGACGTTGATTGGTCCTTCTGCTGAAGGGGGAGCTGTGGAATCTCCAAGCTCTCTGCTAAGGAGCTCGATTTCTTTTTCTTTGTTAGCCAGCAATCAATCTCTTAATACAGGGGGCTACAAGGTGGTCTGCTTATACGGATTAAGAGATTGTGAGGATCATTTTCGCAGCAGGGGTGTACATGGGTATCAAGTTCCCTGAGATGAGTATTAGATTTTCTATATTTGCAAAGCTAAACCCCCACTTTCTCCGAAAAAGATTTTCGAAAAAGCGGGGGTAATTCACCCCATCGAAATGGGGAAGATGATCGCTTGGGATGTTCAACGGGATCATCCCTACTGAAGTAGGGAAGCCACCAAAGGTTGCTAAAGATTAGCTTCCTTAGGTGGCCTTTATGTGCCCTAGTCTAAAACATTTTGGGCATCGGGTGGTGCTTAAACAGCCTCAGCCTCGGTGAAGGTCTCGGTGTCAATAACAAAGCGGAACTGGACGTCGCCAGCAACAACACGCTCATAAGCTGCATCAACGTCGTTGACGCCGATTTTCTCAATAAGTGCGCCGAGGCCGTGCTCTGCACAGAAGTTAAGCATTTCCTGGGTCTCGGCAATGCCACCGATGTTGGAGCCAGTCAGAACCTTACTGCCCCCGATGAGGGAGCCAAAGCTAACAGCTTGAGCCTCTGGTGGGAGGCCAACAACTGCCATAACACCATGTGGCTTGAGCAGGCGCAGGTACTTATCCACTGGGATAGAAGCACTGATGGTGTTGAGGATGAAGTCAAACTCGCCAACGTGATCTTCAAAGAAGTTCTCATCGGTGGTTGCGAGGGTACGAGCTGCGCCAAGGGTCTTAGCTAGCTCTGCTTTACGCAAGGAACGGGACAAAACGGTAACGTCTGCACCCTTAGCTGCGGCGATCTGAACGCCCATATGGCCAAGTCCGCCAAGGCCCATAACTGCAACCTTGTCGCCTTCCTTAACGTTCCAGCGAGCGATAGGGGAGTAAGTGGTGATGCCGGCACAGAGAAGCGGTGCAGCAACATCAAATTCAAGTTCATCAGGGATAGAGCAAACGAAACGCTCGTTAACTACTACCTTTTCAGAGTATCCGCCCTGGGTAATGGTGCCGTCCACATCTTCAGAGTTGTAGGTCCCAACGGCGCCCTTGAGGCAGTGGTTTTCAAATCCGGCGAGGCACTGTTCGCATTCGCCACAGGAATCGACCAGGCAGCCGACGCCAACGCGGTCGCCGACCTTCCACTTGGTAACTCCGGAGCCAACTGCGGAAACAACTCCGGCGATCTCATGGCCAACAGAGAGTGGGAAATGGGCTGGTCCCCACTCGTTACGAATGGTGTGGATGTCGCTGTGGCAGATCCCAGCAGCTCTAATATCGATTACGACGTCATCTTCGCGGGGGTCGCGGCGGTTGATGACCTTAACCTCGAATGGTGCTTCGGGGCCTGTTTTCTGGAGTGCTTTTACTTGGATGCTCACTCGCGCCATGCTACCTACAGTTGCCTTTTGGGTGTTGGTCCCAAAGAGTTTCTGCAGGTTAACAGGGTTCACTTAGGGTAAATATTTTGGGGAAGAATTGACTTTTCTTGATCAGGATAAGTCAAGAAGAAACCTTCACGGGAAAATAAAGTGAGTGCTCTCGCAACAAGGAGGCACAATGCTGGAATTGAATCGTGTTATTTAAGAGATTGAAGATCATGTGGGGGTTGACGTCGAAAAGCTTGCACGCCATGCCCTGACCAGCGAAAATCACCTGCGAAGAATGTTTGGCACCCTTGCCGGGGAGCCCGTATTAGACGTTGCAATTAAGTACGGCTATGCGTCTTCCGAGGCCTTTTCAAGAGCTTTTCGACGTTTTCATGGTGTGAACCTTTCAGAAGCTCGTTTAGAGTCCACCACTTTGCGATCCCAACCGCGTTTATGCTTTCACATACAAGTAAAAGGAGTGACAGATTTGCGATACCACATTGTCGATAAAGTTGCTTTCTACCTTTCCGGTTTTCACCGGCGCTAACTCTGTAATTATGGAATTCGAGAAATTCCTGGATAAAGACACCAAGACGAAATTGTTAGCAAAGAACGACATAGAGCCGCGGGGCCCGCTTTCCATCAGTGATGAAATTGAAAACCAGCAGGAAGAAGGCTCAATTCTGGACTATTGGCATGCCGTAGCCACGAGCGAACCTGCCACCGACTTTGAATCCCTCGCTGTCCCTGCAGGTAAAGGGGTGGTCTTTGAAACTGAGGGTGCATTCCCTGAAGCAATCCAACAAATGTGGGCCGACGCTGCCACCGAATGGTTCCCCGCCAACCCTTATTTATGGGCGAAAGGGCCACAACTCTTAAAAACCACATATTCCACCGACTTTTCCACTGCTAAAGCAGAGCTTTGGCTACCGATTGAGGATGTGGGGTGATTGCGAGTCCTATTTCGGGCTAGGGATTCACCCAAGCGTGCCGATTTACGACGAAAATATGTTCCGGCATGCCCCTTTACGTAGATCGGCACGTTTGGTGAATAAAACTCCAAACAGGCCTTAAAAAGTGTCTCTCTAGAAGCGTGTTTAAGGCAAGAAAAATGGACTCCCGAGGTGGAAGTCCATTTGTAAAAGTCGAAGCTTTAAATCGTTTTAAAGCTGAACGGATGTTTTAACTTGCACTCCAAATTCATAAGCACAAATTTCGGCGATGGAGGTTGCAGCTGCATCGGCAATGATCTTGCCTTTTTCGGAAGTTGCTCCGACAGCGTCGGCGAGAGCTCCATGACTAGGGATATCACTAGGTTGTAGTGGAACCCGAAGGTATGGAGGAACAGCGAAAGCTTCCTTAGCGGGTAACTTATCTGCATGTACTAGCTCGGGGGCGAGGTGCATGAGTAAGGACGTTTCTGTAACCGCGGCATGTTCTAGATCCCAGCCGGGGAACATGATGTCGGAAAAGACTTCGTCCATAACTGAATCTTTGAGAGGGTCCCACCAGTTGGCTAAAACAATCTGGTTATCGGTGCCATGTCGGCGTTGAGCCAGGTGCATTGCTTCAAGGATCGGAGCTTGGTTTTCGAAGTGGGCACTGAGGAACAAGATCTTGCGGAAACCATCGCCAAGGAGCTCATCTAGCAGATTGCTTGCCAATTCCACCATGGTGTTGAGGGAAAGATCTACCGTGCCAGGGAAGAGTGGACCGCCACCACTATAAGGAGAAGACCGGTATCCATAATTGAGAGTGGGGAGCACTATGCCATCGATTTGCTCAGCTACCATTCGAGAAATCTCGGTGGCGATGATGGAATCGGTGGATAGTGGCAGGTGAGGCCCGTGTTGTTCACATGATCCAGCAGGAATGATGGCTACTCCATCAGTTTTGGCAGCGTATTGCTCCCAGGTCATATTGGCTGCAAATACCATTGTGTTGAGCTTTCTACTTGGACTTTGCGGCGAATGCGACACCAATTGCGGTAATAATTGCAGCTGCGACCATGTAGTAAGCCGGTGCAATTACGTTGCCGCTGGCACCGATCATCCAGGTTGCGATCATTGCTGCGGTGCCGCCAAAGAAGGCATTCGCGCAGTTGAAGGTAAGGGCAAAACCAGTGAGTCGAACGTCAGCTGGGAATTGTTCAGAGATGAAGGACGGGAGCACTCCGTCGTTAAGCGCAAGACAGGCACCCATGCCGACCTGGATCAAAATGACTCCGACGAAGCTCGCGCTGTCAAGCGCGAGGAAAGCAGGAATTGAAAATACTGCAAAAAGTGCTGCAGCAATAAGCATTGTGGTGCGACGGCCTAGGCGGTCAGAAAGTGCGCCGGTTGCGACGACGAGGACTGCATACACTGTGGAGGAGATAGTGGTAGCGATAAAAGCACTGCTAGAGCTCATACCGAGTTCTTCGGAGAGGTAAGTGGGCAGGTAAGCCAGAACCATGTAGAAGCCGATGGCATTGAGGATGGCGCCGGAGAAAGCTACAAGGAGTGCACGTGGGTATTTGAAAACCTCGAGGATTGGAAGCTTTTTAGCGGAGTCTTCGTCGGCAACGTGAGTTTCGGGAGCCATGCGTCGGATGATGAGTCCAACAATTCCTAGAGGTGCTGCCAAAAGGAATGGTAGACGCCAACCCCAGGAAGCGAGGGAAGCATCGTCAAGGAGGGAAGTGAGAAGAGCGACAAAGAGGGAACCAAGGAGGAGTCCACAAGCGGTAGCTGCAGGAACTACTGAGGCGAAAAGTCCGCGACGGTTCTGTGGAGCAGATTCTGAGATATAGGTAGATGCTGCAGCATATTCGCCGGAAGCACTAAATCCCTGGATAAGGCGTAGCACCAAAAGCAAGATTGGTGCAGCAATGCCGATGGAGTTATATCCGGGAAGTAATGCAATACAGAAAGTTGCAAGGCTCATAAAGAGGATGGAAGCGGAAAGACTCTTGGTGCGACCAAGGCGGTCTCCGATGTGTCCCCAAGCAACTGCGCCGATAGGACGAATTAGGAATGAGAGTGCAAATAGGGCGAACGTGTTAATAAGTGCCGCACGTCCGGTGAGCTCCGGGAAGAAAACTCCCGCAATGATGGAAGCCATGTACATGTATGCGGCGTAGTCGAACCATTCAACAAAGGTTCCGATAAAGCTCGCGCGTACTGCGTTCCTAAGATCTTTTTTGCTGGTTTCAGTGGTGCTAATTGTGGTGCTAATTGTGGTATCTGGCGTGGCACTTACTATTGCCGGGTTTTGAACAGACATTGCACTTCTCCTTTTATCGGCTCACCCCGATCCATAGTTTTCTATAGGGTGATAGAAAAGAATATAAGTACAAGCCGTGGAGGAAGTCAATTCCTATAGAATGATAGGTTTGATTCGTGGTTAGTGTCACTAATTTTGACCATTTTTCCCCGGTACCTTTGGGGAATCCGGGGTTGTCACGTTCCTGGACGCTTCCATACCGGGATCTTTGCGGAGTGGCATGGTTTATTGGGCTGAAATTGAGTATCGGGTAGGATTTTTTGGCCCTGGAAAGCCTGCAAGCGTGCCGATTTACGACGAAATGTCCTTTTAGGGCTCTTGCTTGCGTAAATTGGCACCGCTAAGGGCCTCGAAGCGTGCCGATTTACGACGAAAATATGTTCCGTCACGGCCTCTTACGTAGATCGGCACGCTTGGTGAATAAAACTCTAAAACCGCCCTTAAAAGTGCCTCTCTAGAAGCTTGTTTAAGACAAGAAAAATGGACTCCCGAGGTGGAAGTCCATTTATAAAAGTCGAGGCCTTAAATCGGCGCCGGTAGTGCCAACAAAAACCAGCTATTCACCAGCGACGCGCAACAAATAGTTGCCATAGCCGGATTTCTTTAATTCCTCACCCAAAACAGTGAGCTGAGCTGCGGAAATGAAACCCTCACGGTAGGCAGCGACCTCAGGGGAGCCGATGATATTGCCGGTGCGCTTTTGCAGAACCTCAACATAGGAAGAAGCCTCGGACATGGAATCGATAGTGCCAGTATCGAGCCAGACATCGCCGCGGTCCAGACGTTGCACAGTTAAAGCACCTTGCTGGAGGTAGGCATCGTTAACGGAGGTGATTTCTAGCTCGCCGCGCGAGGAAGGCTTGATTGACTTAGCGATGTCCACCACGCGATTGTCGTAGAAGTACAGTCCTACCACGGCAAAGTTGGATTTTGGTGCGGTGGGCTTTTCTTCAATCGACACCGCCTTATTAGCAGCATCAAATTCCACCACGCCATAACGCTCTGGATCGGACACCTCATAAGCAAAGACAATGCCGCCGGAAGGATCAGAACATTGCTTCAAAGAGTGACCAAGTTGGGCGCCGTCGAAGATGTTATCGCCAAGGACCAGTGCCACATCGTCTGAGCCGATGAAATCTTCGCCGATGATAAACGCCTGGGCAAGGCCATCGGGCGAGGGTTGCACGGCATAGCTGAGTGAAATTCCCCAGGCAGAGCCATCGCCAAGCAGGCGTTCGAAGGAGGAGCGGTCTTCTGGGGTAGTGATGATGAGGATATCGCTAATGCCGGATTGGATAAGCGTGGTCAATGGGTAGTAGACCATGGGCTTGTCATAAATCGGCATGAGCTGCTTGGAAATGCCCTTGGTGATTGGGTAGAGACGGGTTCCGGAACCACCTGCGAGAATGATGCCCTTCATTTACAGCTCCTTGAGGTAATCGTTGAGGCGGGACTGCCAGGTCGGCGCGTTAAAGCCCGTCGCTTCAATCTTGGAGAGATCAAGCACGGAATTAAGTGGACGCGGTGCTGTCTCTTTGTCGGCGAAGTATTCGGCGGTGGATACTCCGGTGACATCGGAAGGCTCTGTGAACACTGCGCGTGCGATATCTGCCCAGCTTGCGGGCTCGCCAGAGTTGCTGAGGTTGTAGGTGCCAAATTCTGCACCAACCTCAAGCAGGTGCGCGATACCTGCGGCGATGTCGGCGGTAAAGGACAAACGTCCGATTTGATCATCAACAACTGATGGTTTGATGCCGCGTTCGTCGAGGGATTTCATGGTGCGGACAAAGTTATTGCCATCGCCAATTACCCAGCTGGTGCGCACAATATAATGCCGTGGCGCGGTGGCAGCTGCAATATCGCCGGCTGCTTTGGACTGTCCATAAACGCCAAGCGGGGAAAATGGTGCGTCCTCAGTATAGGATTCTTGGCTGCCATCAAAGACGTAATCCGAGGACACATGCACCAAAGTGAGGTTGTTTTCGCGTGCGATTGTCGCCAAGTTCGCCACGGCAGTGGCATTAATTGCCCACGCCGCTGCGCGATCGTTCTCGGCGCGATCAACGGCTGTGTAGGCGGCAGCGTTGATGATGGTGGAATATTGTTTCCATTGCTTTGCGACGCGCAGATCCGCGGTGATATCTAAGTCAGC
This sequence comes from Corynebacterium callunae DSM 20147, assembly GCF_000344785.1. Taxonomy (NCBI): domain Bacteria; kingdom Bacillati; phylum Actinomycetota; class Actinomycetes; order Mycobacteriales; family Corynebacteriaceae; genus Corynebacterium; species Corynebacterium callunae. Next base: position 331,950 of record NC_020506.1, read on the forward strand.
GCGGCTTAAGAACTCAGCATCGGGGAAAACCGCGCGCAGCGCGGTTCCCAACTGACCGCCTGCACCCACAACGAGCACCTTGCGTGGCGGGACAGGGGTGGCGTCGATAAGCGCAGGGTGGTTAGCGTCTTTGTCGGAAATTTCAGTGGGCTTGAGCGGCCAGTTGATCATGTTGAGGTTGACGAAGCTGTATTCAGCGTCCGGGGACCAGTGATCGTTGACGAGGTAGGTGTAGAGGGTGCCGTCCTCGAGGGCTTGGAAGCCGTTGGCGATGCCGCGTGGGACGTAGACGGCGGTGTCGGGGCCGATGGTGACGGTGACGGTTTTGCCGTAGGTGGCGGAGCCTTCGCGCAGGTCAACCCAGGCGCCGAAGACGGAACCGACGGCGACGGAGACGAACTTATCCCAAGGTTCGGCGTGCATGCCGCGGGTGACACCTTTGAGGGCGTTAAAGCTCATGTTGTTTTGGACGGGTCCAAAATCAGGCAGGCCGAGTTCGACCATTTTGGTGCGTTGCCAGTTTTCTTTGAACCAGCCGCGGTTGTCGCCGTGGACGGGGAGATCAAAGATGATCAGACCGTCGATATCGGTGGTGTGGGAGGTCAGTTGTTTGCCGTATTCCATTATTGTCCCTGCTTAGCGTAGGTAGCTTCGACGTTGTCCTTGGCGGGGCGCCACCAGGATTCGTTGTTGCGGTACCAGTCGATGGTTTGCTCGACGCCTTTGCGCATACCGGAATCGGTGTCGGTGTATTTGGGCACCCAGCCAAGTTCGGTGCGCAGCTTGGTGGAATCCATGGCGTAGCGCATATCGTGACCCGGGCGGTCAGCAACGTGTTCATAAGCGTTTTTGTCGAGGCCCATCAATTCGCAGATGAGCTCGATGACCTGCTTGTTGTTGACGTGATCGTTGTCGGCGCCGATGATGTAGCTTTCGCCGATTTTTCCTTCTTTAAGGATCAGGTGCACGGCGTCGTTGTGGTCGTCGACGTGGATCCAGTCGCGGACTTGCTCGCCGGTGCCGTAGAGCTTTGGAGTAAGTCCGGCCAGGATATTGGTGATCTGGCGGGGGATGAACTTCTCAATGTGCTGGTAGGGGCCGTAGTTATTGGAGCAGTTGGACATGGTTGCTTGGATGCCGAAGGAACGGATCCAGGCGTGAACCAGGTGGTCTGATCCTGCCTTGGTGGCGGAATATGGAGAGGATGGCTTGTAGGCGGTGTCCTCGGTGAAGCGGTTGGGATCATCGAGTTCGAGATCGCCGAAGACCTCATCGGTGGAGATGTGGTGGAAGCGTTTGTTGTGCTTGCGCACGGCTTCTAGCAGGGTATATGTGCCGATAAGGTTGGTGTGGATAAAGGGGGAGGGATCTTTGAGCGAGTTATCGTTGTGGGATTCTGCGGCGAAGTGGACGGTGATGTCGTGGTCTTTGACCAGGGTGTCTACTAGTTCGGCGTCGCAGATGTCGCCTTCGATGAGGGTTACTTTGCTGTCGGGGAGGCCTTTGAGGTTGTCGGCGTTTCCGGCGTAGGTGAGCTTATCGAGCACCGTGATCTGGGTGTATTCAGAGTGTTGCTCAACAGTTTGGCGGACGAAGTTGGCGCCGATGAAGCCGGCACCTCCGGTCACAAGCAAAGAAGTCATGTTCGTAATACTACTTGGGGCGTGGAATTGGGGCAGCCATTAGCGCGCGGCGGGGCATAGCGGGGAGTTTGCGTGGTGGGGCGAAGGGTGAGCTGGGGATATACCGCAATCATCGATTTTGAGGAAGTTTGTAGTGGATTCTGCTGAAAAGTTATCGATAGCTAAATGTCTACCAGGCAGGTAAAATTCCAGTAGCAAATGGGATTGAATTTTGATGTCTTGGAGACTAAAATTCATTAAATCACCCCTTGCCGTTGACCCTCTATAATCAGGAGAGTTGCCGATGACAAGGGGTTTTATCATTGGGGGGCTAAGTGTCTCAAAAGATGCGCAGTAATGAGACTTACCGTCAACCGCAATTGAGGCCAGTGTTAACGGCGATTCTTATTGATGGTGGCTTTTATCGGCGCAGGGCTTATTCGCTCTTTGGAGATAAAAGCCCGGAGGACCGAGCCAATGAGCTAGAGGAATACGCGCGTCGGCATATTCGTAAGTCTAGAAGCAGCCTATATCGCATCTTTTACTATGATTGTCCGCCTTCGGAGAAGGTAATTTTTCATCCACTTACTCGTACTCAGGTAAATCTAGGGAAGTCTGAGCAATTTAGGTGGACCAACGATTTTTTCGATGCGCTCAACCATAAAAGGAAATTTGCTTTGCGACGGGGTGAAGAACTTGAAACTCAGCAAGGGTATTCGCTTAAGCAGAAGTCTTTGAAAAAACTCCTTAATGGAACGCTAAAGCTAGAAGAACTAACAGAGGCTGACTTCTCGCTTGATATCACTCAAAAAGGTGTCGATATGCGGATTGGGTTGGATATAGCTTCTTTGGCCGAGCGTAAAACTGTCAATCAAATAGTCATGATTACCGGGGATAGTGACTTTGTGCCTGCAGCTAAACATGCACGTCGGGAGGGGATTGACTTCATTTTAGATCCTATGTGGGCTGATATTGCTAGGAGTCTAAGTGAGCATATTGATGGCGTGCGCCAATGCGTGAAAAATTATCCCGAGAACAAGCGTGATCCTCTTTATTTTGAGAATTTGCACAAAGAAATACTTCCTACCGTTTCTCAGGTAGATGAGGAGGAGCTTTAGGTGCTGTACCCCCCTCCTCACTTTAAAACTAATGCAAAAACTAAAGTAAACCTTGCCTTACTTTCATTCGTAAAGTAATTTGAGGGGATGATTCTTCGCTTCCCCTCGTTGGCAAAACCTCAAATTGCCCTCAAAAAAGCCCTCGCACCAGCATGTATCGGCCTGGCGCTAACACTCAGCGCCTGCAGCGGCTCCTCCACAAGCAACACCGGAAGCACCGAAACCGCCGGAAGCACTGAAACCGCAGCCGCCTCCTACACCGTGGAACACGCAATGGGCACCACGGTCATCGATGGCCCAGTGAAAAGAGTTGTAGTTATTGATTCTCCACACCTCGACGCACTCCTAGCCTTGGGAATCACCCCAGTTGGTGCTACTGAATCCGGTGCAGAAAATGGCTTCCCCACTTACCTCGCTGATCAGCTGCAGGATACGGAATCTGTGGGTTCTACTTCGGAGCCAAATCTGGAGAAAATCGCTTCACTTGACCCCGATCTCATCATCGGCGCGAAGGTTCGCCATGAGGGAATCTATGAGCAGCTTTCGGCAATTGCACCGACTGTGATGTCGGAGGGCTCTGGTACTAATTGGCATGAGCAGGCAGAAATCACCGCGGCAGCTGTTAATCGCAGCGCGGAAATGACTGACCTTATCAATGATCTCTCCACCCGCGCAGATGAAGTCGGCGAGGAAGTTGGAGCAGAAGGCCAGACTGTGTCTATGGTTCGCTTCCGTCCGGATAATTTCAGACTCTATGGTCCAGAAACTTTCTCTGGCTCCATTCTGGAGGAAGTCGGCTATGACCTGGGCGAAAAGGAGTGGAACGAGTACTCCATGATGGAGCTCAGCACTGAGAACTTCGGCCAAATTGATGGCGATCTCATTTTCTACACCATCCCTGGCGAGCCAGCCGCAACCACATATCCGCAGGTCTCTGAGTTGTGGAAGGATTCCCCAGCGGTCCAGCAGGGCAAGACCTATGAGTTCGAGGATGAAACCTGGATGGTTGGCATTGGCGTGCTCGGCGGCAATGAAATCCTCGATGACCTCGAAGAGGCCCTTAGCTAATTGTCCACTTTCAATAAGTCACCCAATGTGCTCTTTCCCGTCCGCGTGGCGCGAGCGCAGCGGGTGTCGCCTGGTTTTATGCGGATTACTTTTGCCGCACCGGAGCTAAAATTTTTGCCCAGTCGCAGCTTGGATCAGCGCATCAAAATCCTTTTCCCCAAAACTCCACATCTGCCCCAAAGCCTTGCCGAGCCTATCCTCCCAGAGTCCCAGTGGCGTAAGCAATGGCGAGAGCTAGACCCAGATATTCGCCCTCACCTGCGCACTTATACAATCGCACAGTCGCGACCCAAAGTTGCAGAGGTGGATATCGATTTCTTCCTCCACGATCAAACCCCCACATTTAGCGCCGTGAATTGGGCTCGCACGGCGCGGATCGGCGATCACGCGGCAATTTCTGCGCCCGACACCCGCAAGTCCCCCGGCTTGCACGGCATTCAGTGGCGCCCCGGCCCCGCGCGCCACGCAGTCCTCATCGGCGATGAAACCGCGATTCCGGCAATGCGGGGCATTTTAAGCGCTTTTCGACGAAAAAACGCGGTGGTTCTCCTCCACGCAAAGCATCCGCTAGATGCCCAACTTTTGGGAGATCATGAACCTTTTAGTGATCAAACCCTAAAGCGCATTAAAAAGCAGCTCACACCAGAAACCTACATTTGGTGTGCCGGCGAAAGCCTTTGGGTGGCGCAACTTCGTCAGGAATTCCTTGCTACAGGCCTAAGCCCCGAACAGATCCAAGTCCAGGGTTATTGGAATCGATAGATGCGACGGTTGCGATTCCACACCGCAGATAGCTCATGTGCCTGCATTTGTGCGGGATTTGGTCACTTTTTAGCCTCCAAAAGTGACATTTCACCGCACAAATCTCTCAAATCTCGGCTTTTGTGGTGCGAGATCCCGAGAACAGCGCACCCAAATGCACAATCAAGCCACACAGCGGTCCGCAGATGAGTGCAAGCGCAGCGGCGAGTCCGAGGGAGAATGGTCCAAGCAGAAATCCAACTGCAACAACGGTGGCAACTACCCATCCGGCTAGGTAGATGCCATGTTTTTCAAAGGCAATGGCGGCACATCCAGAGACCATCAAAGATGCAGTGGTGGTGGCGCCCAGGGTTAGCAGAGCCAGCAACCAGCCAGGCACGGTGAAGAGGTCTTTGCGCAGGACTACCTCCATAAGCCAAGGACCAGCCACCCAAGCCAAGCCCGCACCAACTAGACCAATTCCCCATACGAGTGCCAACGGCCCTGTTAGCGCTTTAAAAGGACCAAGTTTTCCGGAGACAAAGCGCACGATGATGGCAGATTGGAATTGCTGGAGGGGAACCAAAAGGGGAGCGCGGGTCAAGATGACGGCGTAGGAGACGGCAGCCATTGAAACCGTGCCGGCAACGCTAGTGGGGTTCGCAAATTTCAGCAGGGTGGGGAAGCCGGTGATGAGGATGGCGGTGGCACCGGAAGCAGCCATCGCTAAGAGAGCTTGGCGCACAAATACGCGCGCGGAAACATCGGCAACTGAGCCCAATACTGAGCGTACGGAACCAAAACACAGCACGATGACCAGCCAAGATATGGAACCAATAACGGTGATCACCAAGAATGCCAAAAGTTGGTAGCCCAGCAACCAAGCACCTACAGCTAGTAGCATGCGCACGCCGGTATCTAAGGAAATCAGCGCTGCATATTCTTTCCAGAGCTGGCAGCCGGACAATATTCCGGAGATGGTGGCTTGGATGGCATAGCTGGCAAGCCCAATGGCAAGCATGCCAACACCGATGCCTTGTTGGGAACTTAAAAGCTGGCCAATCCAAAATGGAGCAGAAACTGCCAGCAGCACCAGCACCACAGCGCCGACAATAAAGGCGAATTTAAAGGGCTGAAAAGTGCCACCAGCGCCAGATCTACCCGCAGTAACCGCGCGGGTGGTTTCTTGGGTAAGGCCAGTCAAGACGCCGGTACCTGCGAAGAATAAGCCCCAGTAGGCGGTGAATTCTTCGGCGAGCGTGCCAGAATCGCCAAGCGCCCAGGCTGCGATGATGATCACCACAAAGCCGGAAAGCCCAGCGATGATTGTGGCCAGCGTCAAATACTTCATGCCGTGGGGAATTCCGGCAGGGGAAGTTCGCGCAGCCAGGAGTTCCACAAGGCATCAAGTGCTGCGTGATCTGTAGAGACCATATAAAGGTGGCGTTTTAGATCGCGAGGCTCCACTAGGCCATGTCGGCCTTCGGCAACATAGCTTTGAATCGCGGAGAAGAAGGCTGCATCGCCAAGCAAAACGCGCAGTGCGTGGACGGTTAGAGCACCGCGCTTGTACACCCGATCATCGAACATGTCCTTGGCACCGGGATCGGCAAGCAGCAGGTCCTGCGGCAACTTCGCCAGCTCCTCATAAAACGATAGAGCACTCGCAGCGGCAGATTTTACGCCAGCTTTTTCCAACCACAGCCATTCGGCATAACAGGCAAAGCCCTCATTAAGCCAGATGTCATTCCACTGGGCCAGGCCCAAGGAGTTACCAAACCACTGGTGGGAAAGCTCGTGGGCAATAAGGCGTTCCCAGGTGTCTTTACCGGTGGCGTGGTTAGCACCAAAGGTGGAAAGTCCATGGGCTTCCAGCGGAATCTCCAGGTCATCTTCGGTGATTACCACGCGGTAGCTGCTAAATGGGTAGGGGCCAAATAGTTCTTCATAGGCATCAACCATGGCAACTTGTTTGGAGAAGTCATGCAGGATCCGTGCCTTCAAAGCGGAAGAGCCGCGCGGAATATAAGCAAGAACCGGAACTCCGGAGGCTGCCTTGCCAAGGGAAACTTCTTCATAGTCACCAACGTGGATGGCTGCCAAATAGGTGGCCATGCCTTCGCGGGTTCGATAATGCCAGGTAGTCATGCTGCCACTGACACTGCGTCCAATAAGTTCGCCGGTGGCGATAGCGCTGTAGCCATTATCCACCGCGATTTTTACGTCGAAAAGCGCCTTTTCGTCTGGGGTGTCGTCGCAAGGCAACCAGCTGGGCGCCCCGCACGGCTGGGAGGCGACGAGGGAGCCGTTGCTGAGTTCTTCCCAGCCGATCATTCCCCATTGGCTGCGCACTGGGCGCGGGTTGCCACGATAGCGGATGACCAAGGAAAATTCTTGATCGACGGGGATTTGATTGCGGAAGGTGATGCGCAATTTGCGGTCGGAGTGGCGGAAACGAGCCACCTCGACGCGGGTGCCAGCGGTGCCGATGGCGGAAACTTTTTCCACGCGCAGGCTATTGGCCAGGTCCAAAGTGAGCGAATCGAGGGCATGGTAATTGTCCATACGCAGGGTGGCTGTGCCCATGAGCAGATTGGGGGCTACTCGATAAGTTAAGTCCAACTCATAACCGCGAATGTGATATCCGAGGTTGAAGTTAATGCCTGTGTAGGAATCGCTGGTTCCTGGGACCGGAGTGGTGCGCAGCCTTCTCTTTATCATAGGAATTAAATGTTACCTTCTGCGTCCAGCGCTGCGTCGATCCAGGTATAGATCAGTGCTTCCATAAACGCCACTTGCTTATTATCGGACGCACCCGCGTGCCCGCCCTCGGTGTTCTCGTAATAGTCCACAGGCTGCCCGGCATCGCGCAAGGCCTGCGCAAAAAGCCGCGCGTGCGCGGGATGGACGCGATCATCGCGGGTTGAGGTGGTCACGAGTGCTGGGGGATAAGGGCGCTTTTCGACGTTGTGAAGCGGTGAATATTTCTCCAATACGGCGCGTTCTGCTGGATCATCGGGATTGCCATATTCCGCCATCCAAGAAGCACCCGCTGACCAGGTGTGATAACGCAGCATATCGGTCAACGGCACCTGTACTACGGCAGCTCCGAAGCTTTCAGAGTATTGCGTTAATGCGCCACTGGTAAGGAGACCGCCATTGGATCCACCGCGGATAGCGATCTGCTCTGGCTTGGCATAACCGCGTGCAACAAGATCCTGGAGAACCGCGTAATGGTCTTCCCATACCTTCATGCGGTTGAGCTTGGTGGCTTGGGAATGCCACTGCGGACCAAACTCACCGCCACCGCGCAGATTGGCTTCCACAAAGTAATAGCCCTTTTCCAGCCAAGCGATGCCGCGGGTCGGGGAGTGGCTAGGGGTGAGGGACACCTCGAAACCGCCATAGGCGTGGACCAAAGTCTTCCGCTGGGCTGTCGGATCTGAGAAATTTCCGGTAATAAAATATGGAATCTTCGTCCCATCCGCGGAGGTCGCCCAATGCTGACGAGTCTCCTGCCCAGCATTATCAAACTGCGATGGCGCATGCTTTACTTCCTCAAGCCCACCAGGAAGCACCGTCCGCATCAACGTAGGCGCCTGCGTGAAACTAGTCGCCTGCACCCAAATTTCATCGCCATCCAAGGGGGAGGTAGCAACCACATGTGCAGTCGCATGCTCCGGCAGCTCCATTCGGGTTGGCTTTGCCACTGGATCAGCCAACGGCACCGTGATGATGTCCGTGGACACATTATTTAATAAAGTAAGCACCAAAAAATTCTTCGTGGTGGCAAGCCCCTGCAAAGATGTGGATGCAGAAGGCTCAAACACTTGCTTGAAATCCCGCGCGCGCTGTAGGAACGCATCCAACTCCAGAACACCTAAACCACCAGCCTGAATGCCTGCATAATCAGTGCGCGGATTAATAAACAGCCACTGATTCTTCACGATCACATCGCAATCAGTCGGCACATCCAGCAGCACCAAACCATCGGCAGTCTCCAGGTAGGTTTCCGAGTTGTAGAAATCCAAAGAACGTGAGGCAAAAATCCGCTCAAACCCAGGCGTAGAATCCCGCCACGCATGAGTTGCCACGTCTTGTTGGTCGCCCTCGAAAAAGATTTCCGCCTGCTCAATCGCGGTACCGCGCTTCCACTTCACAGCGCGCGCCGGGTAGCCCGAGTCCGTCAATGAGCCTTCGCCGGTATCGGTGCCCACCAACAAGGTATCTGCATCAATCCACGTGACGCTCGATTTCGCCTCAGGCAACTCAAATGGCTCAGATTCCACGAAGGTGCGCGAAACCAGATCAAACTCCCTGATCACCGTGGCATCTGCACCGCCCCGGGACAGCTTAACCAGTGCTAAATCCCGCTCCGGCGAACGCACCACCGCGCCCTTCCATACCCAGTTTTCGCCCTCGGCCTCCGCCAACGCATCCACATCAATTAACACCTCCCACTTGGGCTGCGCCGTGTAATAGGACTCCAAGGTGGTCGTGCGCCACACTCCACGCGGATGCTGTGCATCCCGCCAAAAGTTATACAGTTTCTTCCCGCGCCTGCTCACGTACGCAATGCGGTCATCGGTGTCTAACGCGGCCAGCAGTCTGGCTTCGAGTGCGTCCTTATCAGGACTTTTTAGCTTTTCGACGCTTTCCCCCGACCACTTCTTCGCCCACGCAAGTGCTTCCGGGGTGTCAATATCTTCGAGGAAAGTGTAATCAGTCATGAAGATCAGACTAGTGATCTTTTACCTTGAGTGTTTTTACTTGTGAGGCGCCGGTGCTTGAGTGAGTTTTCACCATAAAATGCTCGTAGCGGGGCGAGCAACTTCCAAAAGCAAACTGGCGTGCCAAGATTTAGAGTTTTCAAGAAGTATTGTCACGTTTGTTTGGTCGGGCCTAAACATTTGCGTTGATCGTGGAAAGTCATATCTTGTCAGAATCGCTTTTAAGCGATTTTCCGGGCCATGCTCATGCAAATAAGTTTGGAAAATCTGGGCGCTTTAACGGCCTGTTAGCGACCGTGACCCAAAGAGGCATCGCTTTAAAACTAGGGTTCAGGAACCAACCTTCCGGCAATCCTAAAACCCAAATTACTTAGGGGCGTGACTCGCAGCCAATGCCGTCGCGGTCGCGGTCAAGGTGTGCGCCGTAGCCTGGATCGCTTTGGCGGATGGACCTTCCCAGGACGTTCCATACTTCGGTGCAGTTTTTGTAGGTGCGGTTTGTCTGTACGGGAGCCGGCGCAGGCGCGACAACCTGGGGCGCGACAGCCTGAGGTGCAGGAGCGGGAGCAGGTGCTGGGGCAACTGGCTGAGGTGCCAATGCCGGGGGATTTGGAATAATTCCGGGGAGGGGATTCGGGATCATGCGCTGTTGTACTGCCCAGTGCACACCACCTGCGATAAGTCCGCCGACTGCAGCGATAGCTGCGATACCGAAGATGATGTCCCGGTTAGAGAGGTCGGAATCCTCTGAACTTCCTGAGCTTGTGCCGCTGCTCAGCTCAGATGACACGGAGGCGTCAGTGTCTGTGTCCACGGTTTGCGCTTGCACTGGCGAGATGGCGGAAAAGACGATCGCGGTGGTCGCGAGCATGGTGATGATGGTTTTACGCATGCCAATCATCTTGGCACGAGCTGTCAAAATTATTATTATTTTCTGTCAGTGCTCCCCTTTTTCGGGTGTATAGGAGGTGCTATTTTCCAGGCGCCTAGCGCGCAGGCGCCCCGTTAAGCTACATGCCCGGTGCAAGCTTTTGCTTATCGACGCCCCGCTCAACCACAATTCACCCAGCCCCAATGCAACTTCAATTAGACGCCAACCGCATTATAGTTACCTCACGGGGAAACGAAATTAGTTTAGGTTGGATGAAAACGCTTTACACCCAATGCCACCGGCTGTTCATTAACTATGCAAGATGGAATTAATTTTTAAATCTTTGGATGAAGTTGAATCGGAGTGTTTATAACTGGCGGAGATAGTGTCAGACCCCGGCAACTATGACGTGGCCGATTGGTTACCAAACACTCTTGTTCAGACGCTTCTGGGCTAAAAGAGAGTTGTGTAATGCCACTTTCACACATAGCCCGTGAGTACTGTAAATGATTACGGGGAATTTAACTATTGTGCTCTTTATCTTCCGCTTTTCTGGTGGTCACAGCATCATCGACAAGCGCAGAAAGGTGAAACAAACTGGTGAGGAGAGAACCATAGATAGGCCACTTCTTTGAAGCTAATTGTTTATCCTCACTCATCTCACTTGAGAGGTTAGAGAGCCTGTCGCGGATAGGATCTATTTCCTGATTCGGATCTGCGAGCAGAGCGCCGGCATCGTGCATAAGGGATACCCACTGTTGCTGGAATACTGGATCCCAGTCGGAATCTATATTCGGGGTATCACGAAGAGTGCGCGCAAGGTGGCGTAAATGAGCGATCCCTTCATCAATGCGGGTGAGGTTTGATTCATAACTTGTTTCCGTAGGCTGGGGGCGGCCCCCTCGGATGCGGATTTTACGAGGATTAATCCGGCGGCTTTCTCGAGCGAACCGCACGGAGTGCCACGCTTTTTCTAGGTCATTGTTAATAGAATTAATTTCTTCCAGCCACTCATCTGCATTGTTGATATTCCACTTTTCTGCAAGCTCATCGGCCATTTTTTGTAAAACCTCACCCATCCTCCGATCTAAGCTTCCTACCACCATGTTTGCCTCCTGGTCGCGTAAGGGAGGAAAGATGATGAGGTTGATGGCTATGGCAACAGCCACGCCGAGCAGGATCTCTAAAATACGGTCGTATAAAAGGGGTTGTTGATCATCAAACCCGGAGGCAAGAAGAAAAATGGATGTAGTAGCAATCCCTATTCCTTCTGCGCGGAGCTTTGGTACTCGTGCACCTATTAATCCTATGACCATTGCCAGGCCGAAAGTCCATACATTGACGTCCAAGTAGGTGCCTATGACAAAGGAAAGTCCAACTCCGATGACAGAAGCAATTGCAGTCTGAATTCCACTGATAAAGGTGTGGTAGACGGTGAATTGCATCGTCATCAACGCTACCCAGGGAGCTAAAAAGGGTAGTTGGGAGTTGAGGAGGTTAACCGAAATCCACCACGTGACTGTCGCAGCAAGTGCTGATTTAAAAACCTGCAGTGCATCTGATTGGACTGCGGGTGAGCGAATTTTTTCTACTAATGGGGTAGTTATTTCAGCCACGAGTCTCTCTTCGACGGGGATGGTTTTACAGAAGCCTATCTGAGTTGCCGCGGAAAAGGGCGAGCCTAGTATGGACAGGCGATAGGGACGGCAAAACCGGCTGCCCTTATGTCTAAAAGGCAGCCGGTTTTAATGTTAAATCTGTATCTAGGCCTCTAACTCAAATGCACGAGCGAAGGTGGTCCAGGAACCGCGAAGGTCATCTTGCCACCAACCCCATGAGTGGGTTCCGGTTGGACGAAGGTTCCAATCGGCAGCGATGCCAGCGGAATCAAGCTTTGCCTTGAGATCGTGGGTGCACATGTTGGTTGCAGCCTCGATAACACCACCAGTGATGATGGTTTCACCCATAGCTACAGACTGAACCTGATCGGTCAGACCTTCAAAACGAGGACTGTTGACAGACTCCCACTCACCGGCAAGGCCGGTTGCGTTAGAAACATAAAGCTCAGTGCCCCGCAACTGGTCGGAATTGATCAATGCATCGTTGTAGAGGTTATATGAGCCACCGCGAGGTCCCCACATCTGCTCTGGGGTTGCATTGCCACGCTGCAAGGTAACCTTCAGGTATTCCCAAGGCAGTGGGCTGGAGGTTGCAGCACACCCGGAGAAAGAAGCAGCTGCATCGTAGAAGCCGGGGAAGTGCTCAGGTAGAAGCAGGGAAGAGGTTGCCGACATTGACATGCCGGCAATTGCACGCTGACCGTCAGTGTTGAGCTTGGACTCCAATGGTCCTGGAAGTTCCTTAACGAGGAAGGTTTCCCACATCTGCTTGCCACCGAGGGAAGCATTCTCTTCTACCCAGTCGGTGTAGTAGGAGAACTTGCCTTCCATGGGGATGACAACGTTGACGTTCTTCTCAAGGTAGAAATCGATAACGTCGGTCTGCATAACCCAGTTAGCAGCACCTTCGCCGCCATCGCCACCGTTAAGAAGGTAAACGATTGGGCGAGGGCCAGCAGATTCGTCGGCAGTAATAACTACTAATGGGACATCGCGATCCATGGAAGGGGAGTAAGCCCACATTTCCTTGACGCGGTCATTGTTGGCTGCATTGACATAAGCACGCCACTTGGGTGCTGCCTGGTCGGTGTACTTTGCGCCTTCGGTGATAGTTGATAGAGCTGTATCACCAGCGACTGCCGCTGGGGTTACCTCTGCAGCGCCTGCCGCGGTAGGCAAGGCAATGGTGGAAAGAGCAATGCCCAGCGCGACCGCTGGTGCTGCAAGACTGCGAAGAAGCTTCATACGTTTTTCCCTCGTGAAGTTGTGGTCGGTAACCCTCTTTGACCATGAAAGTCAGGTTGGGACTTCAGGGCCTAAACCCACTACTAGCTAAAAGTAAATCAAGAACAGATATATATCTGGCAGTGTTATTCAAAAAATTTGAGACACACCTTTGAAATACATCGAGAATTCAAGGAACAACGTTAACAGTTTTTTTTATCCAATCAGGAACCTAAGCGCCGGATTAAGGTCAAGTTAGCAGTCAACGGTTGTTCTGGAGTTACGGCGGCAATCTTCCGGATCATGTGAACTACAGGGAAATAAGCCATACCAGGTCTAGTGACTATCCCCATTATGGGGATACGTTCAAAGTAACGGGGATAAGGGCGCTTTTCGACGTTGTGAAGCGGTGAATATTTCTCCAATACGGCGCGTTCTGCTGGATCATCGGGATTGCCATATTCCGCCATCCAAGAAGCACCCGCTGACCAGGTGTGATAACGCAGCATATCGGTCAACGGCACCTGTACTACGGCAGCTCCGAAGCTTTCAGGGTATTGCGTTAATGCGCCACTGGTAAGGAGACCGCCATTGGATCCACCGCGGATAGCGATCTGCTCTGGCTTGGCATAACCGCGTGCAACAAGATCCTGGAGAACCGCGTAATGGTCTTCCCATACCTTCATGCGGTTGAGCTTGGTGGCTTGGGAATGCCACTGCGGACCAAACTCACCGCCACCGCGCAGATTGGCTTCCACAAAGTAATAGCCCTTTTCCAGCCAAGCGATGCCGCGGGTGGGGGAGTGGCTAGGGGTGAGGGACACCTCGAAACCGCCATAGGCGTGGACCAAAGTCTTCCTTTGTTCTGGAGTGCCTGCGCTGCCGAAGTTGCCGGAGATGAAATAAGGCACCTTGGTGCCATCTGCGGAGGTTGCCCAGTGCTGCTTGGTGCTTAATCCGCGGTTAGCCCACTGCAATGGGGCTTGTTTGGTTGGCTCCAAGTGGCTTGGGAGTTCGGCGCGGTAAAGGACAGCAGGCTCGGTGAAACTTGCTGCATGCACCCAGATCTCATCGCCATCATGCGGGGAAGTAGCCACCACATGCGCGGTGACATGCTCTGGCAGGCTGATCTCTTGGGGTGTGGCGGTGGGATCGCTCAGTGGAATGAAGCTGAGCTGCGTGGATACATTATCCAGCAAGGTGAGCAGCAAATAATTCTTGGTGGTGCTCAATCCCTGTAGGGAAGTGGTGGGTGAAGGCTCAAAGATCAGTTTGAACTCGCGAGTGCCGTCAAAGTTGATCACACCCAGGCCGCCTGCTGGAACGCCGGCAAAATCCGTGCGCGGATTAATAAAGAGCCACTGGTTTCGAACAATCACATCGCAGTCCGTGGGCACATCAATCTGCTGCAGTTCACCGTTATCTGGGTTGGCAGTGAAGGTCAGCGAATTATAAAAATCCAAGGAGCGCGAGACAAAAATACGTTCAAACCCAGGTGTGGAATCCCGCCAGGCATGAGTTGCCACATCTTGTTTATCACCCGCAAAAAAATAGCTCTGCCTGGGAGATCTCGGTCCCGCGCTTCCAGGTGAGTACACGCGCCGGGTAACCGGAATCAGTTAAAGAGCCCTCACCGGTATCCGTTCCCACCAACAAGGTATTCCGATCAACCCAGGTGACACCGGTTTTAGCCTCTGGCAGTTTAAAAGGATTTTCTGTGATGAATTCACGTGATTGCAGATCAAATTCACGAATCGCCGTGGCATCTGCGCCGCCGCGTGAGAGCTTGACCAGAGCACGATCATATTCCGGGCTGTGCACGTCGACACCCTTCCATACCCAGTTTTCATCTTCTGTTGCTGCGAGCGCATCAATATCCAGCAAGGTTTTCCACTGCGGCATATCGGTCAGATAAGACTCCAAGCTGGTGGTGCGCCACACACCCCGCGGATGCTGCGCATCACGCCAAAAATTAAATAAGGTATCGCCGCGCCGGCTGACATAAGCGATGCGATCATCAGTGTCTAAAGCGGCCAGCAGCCGGGCCTCCAGGTCAGCGCGCTCAGCCTTTTAAGCTTTTCGACGCTTTCCTGCGACCACTTTTCAGCCCACGCTAAGGCTTCGGGGGAATCAATGGTTTCAAGGAAGGAATAATCAGTAGTGTTATTGCTCATGGGTTAAGGGTAGTTGGGTTTAGTGGGAGGGGCGGTTTCGCAGACGGACAGATGTGAGTATCACTCTTCTTGATGAGTTATCAAGAGCTAAATAGTATTTTCCTGATAATGTTTGAATCGTTCTAGGAGATCAAATTCTGTAAACTAGCAAATTTATAATTACTATGAATAAGGACAATAAAATGAGAAATATTCTACTTTTAAGTGCAGGACGAAGAGTTGAACTAATCCAAGCTTTCCAAAGTGCTTTCGCAGAAGTTTCTCCATTATCGAAAGTAATAGCTGCCGATGCCCAGCCCCTTGCACCAGGGCTATACCATGCGGACCTAGCAATCATTTTGCCAAAAGTTTCGGCAAACAATTTTAGAGATGAACTTGTAAAAGCAATTCGGGAATATGAAATTGACTTGGTTGTGCCGACTATCGATCCTGAACTTCCCGTGCTGTCTCATCTTCGTGAACAACTGGAAGATGAGACAGGAACTAGAATTATGATTGCAGAACCATGGGTCATTGATATTTGTAATGATAAGGTTTTGACTCAGCAGCATGTTACAAAGAATGGACTCCTGGCCCCCAAAATTTATGAGGATTCTTCGTTAATTGAATCTAGCCAATTTCCACTAATTTTGAAGCCACGAGCTGGTAGTTCAAGTATTGGAGTGAATATTGTTAATTCACTTGAAGAACTTAACTATTTACTTCCTGCTACGCAGAGCCCAATGATTCAGCAATTGGTTTTCGGCGATGAATTTACTGCGGACTGCTTTAGCGATTTCGAAGGCAAAGTCATCAGTATCGTTCCTAGATTGAGAATTGCGACCCGTGGTGGAGAGATTCTAAAAGGGCGAATCGTAAAGGATACGGATGTAATCGAAGCCGTCCGACGACTTCTGGAGTCACTCCCGATGCCGGGCCATAGCACTGTTCAGTGCTTTAAGACTAAAGAGGGCGTGGAATTTATCGAGGTCAATCCAAGGTTTGGTGGAGGGGCTCCAATGAGTATTGCTGCAGGTGCGGATAGTTGTAAACGATTAGTAGAACTGTTAAATGGTGGCGTACTTGAATATGACGAATCTTACGAGGATGGATTGACTTTCCTAAGATTCGATCAGTCTATTGTTTTGAAAGATAATGAACTGATCCAGGGTAAAAATCTTGATTAAGGCAGTTATTTTTGACCTTGACGATACTCTCTTATCTGAAAACTCGTATCAAGAAAGTGCAAATAAGGCTGTATTGGAATTTCTGGCAAGCACTAACAATATTCCAATAGAAGTGATTAAGAATTATTCCCTCCTTGCATCCCGTGCTCCGCGGTCTCAGTATTTTCAACAGTTACTCTCACTGTTAGGAATAAGTCCTAATGAAGATAATGTTGTGGATCTAATTTCAGTCCATCGGGGGCACCTGCCAAATATCTCATGGTATCCAGACGTCATAGAAACCTTGAACTCTTTACGGAGCTTGGGCTCGAAGCTAGGTATTATCACGGATGGTTACTCAGTTGCACAACATCAAAAGCTAAATGCATTGGGAGCGCGCGAACATTTTGATGAAATTGTAGTTAGTGATGATTTAGGCAGAGAGTTTTGGAAACCGCATTCAAAGCCTTATGTCGTAATTGCTGAAAAGTTAGGGATCGAACCCAGTGAAATGATTTATGTCGGTGATAATCCGGAAAAGGATTTTTACGTTTCGAGCACACTGGGCGTTACAACTGTTCGTATAAGAAGAGATGGTTCTCTCAAAGCTGACAGATCCTATAAAGACGGCATAATTGAGGATTATTCGGTCGATTCTTTAAATTTGGTCACGCCACTTTACGAGGAATTGAATAGTAAAGATGCAGGTAGCTTGGGCTAATTTATTGATGAAAGGAAATCCCCATAGTAGTCGTTGAGCTCAAAATTATGGGTGGGTGTGATTCAAGTCAAGTATTTAAAAGGTTGACGTGTGATTCCAAAACTAGAAACTTAAATTTTAGTCTTCTATTTTCAGCTTTCTAGCCAATTAACCTATTTGTTTACGGGGCAATTGAGCGAATTCAATCGTTAAATATATTATAAATAGCCTTCAAAATTTATCATCTCGTAATGTCCGATTGAAAAGATGTCACAGAAGATTTGTGGGAGCTAAATTCTCTAGTTGTTTAAATTTTCTTGCTGGTATCCACTGCAGCTTACGCATAAGAATTTTCAGAAGGCTAACTAGAGGATGCTTAGAGGATATTTAGATTAGAAAGTTGTTTCAAGTTCTGAAATATGAATTTGTTTATTTCAACTTTTCAAACTATTGATTACTTTTAAGCCTGAGAACTGGAAGGGCTGACCCCACCTCACATGAGGTGGGGCCAGCCCTTCCAGCGGATTAGCTAATTACTAAATTTCAAATGCACGAGCGAAGGTGGTCCAGGAACCGCGAAGGTCATCTTGCCACCAACCCCATGAGTGGGTTCCGGTTGGACGAAGGTTCCAATCGGCAGCGATGCCAGCGGAATCAAGCTTTGCCTTGAGATCGTGGGTGCACATGTTGGTTGCAGCCTCGATAACACCACCAGTGATGATGGTTTCACCCATAGCTACAGACTGAACCTGATCGGTCAGACCTTCAAAACGAGGACTGTTGACAGACTCCCACTCACCGGCAAGGCCGGTTGCGTTAGAAACATAAAGCTCAGTGCCCCGCAACTGGTCGGAATTGATCAATGCATCGTTGTAGAGGTTATATGAGCCACCGCGAGGTCCCCACATCTGCTCTGGGGTTGCATTGCCACGCTGCAAGGTAACCTTCAGGTATTCCCAAGGCAGTGGGCTGGAGGTTGCAGCACACCCGGAGAAAGAAGCAGCTGCATCGTAGAAGCCGGGGAAGTGCTCAGGTAGAAGCAGGGAAGAGGTTGCCGACATTGACATGCCGGCAATTGCACGCTGACCGTCAGTGTTGAGCTTGGACTCCAATGGTCCTGGAAGTTCCTTAACGAGGAAGGTTTCCCACATCTGCTTGCCACCGAGGGAAGCATTCTCTTCTACCCAGTCGGTGTAGTAGGAGAACTTGCCTTCCATGGGGATGACAACGTTGACGTTCTTCTCAAGGTAGAAATCGATAACGTCGGTCTGCATAACCCAGTTAGCAGCACCTTCGCCGCCATCGCCACCGTTAAGAAGGTAAACGATTGGGCGAGGGCCAGCAGATTCGTCGGCAGTAATAACTACTAATGGGACATCGCGATCCATGGAAGGGGAGTAAGCCCACATTTCCTTGACGCGGTCATTGTTGGCTGCATTGACATAAGCACGCCACTTGGGTGCTGCCTGGTCGGTGTACTTTGCGCCTTCGGTGATAGTTGATAGAGCTGTATCACCAGCGACTGCCGCTGGGGTTACCTCTGCAGCGCCTGCCGCGGTAGGCAAGGCAATGGTGGAAAGAGCAATGCCCAGCGCGACCGCTGGTGCTGCAAGACTGCGAAGAAGCTTCATACGTTTTTCCCTCGTGAAGTTGTGGTCGGTAACCCTCTTTGACCATGAAAGTCAGGTTGGGACTTCAGGGTGTCACACCCACTGATCGACAATATAAACCAAATTTGGGTTTTCAGCCCATTGCACGACTCATTTTTGAGAAATTGAGACGCACCTTTCATTTACATCGAGAACCTGGGTAACAACGTTAACAGTTTCGTTGGAATTGGGGAATAGGAAGCTGTAGTTAATAAGAATGAACTTGAGTATAGTTTTATTCTTATTTTTTAAATTGTTGAGAATTGTGCTTCAGACTGCAAAAATGGAAAGTACCTGTATATAAGCTTAGAAAAATCTATATTCGGAGGATATCTTTTAAATCGTTCAAAGGTGATTAAAAGTTGCGCTGAAGAGTTGCGTGTTAGAAGCTAACTTAATATGTCAGAGATTGGTAACTTTTTACCTTAGAATAGCTTGTGTTGGAAGTTTCTTGGAAAATATGTTGGATTCTTTCAAAAATTTTCCCGGAATTTCATCGAAGCAAAAACTGAAATCGTCCCAATTGTAAGTGTCTAGAGTTAGAGAGCTCCAAAATTATGGAACTACGTGAATATGTGTCGATTTTGATGAAGAATTGGCTGCTGATTCTTGTAGCAGCAATTCTCGGAGTTATTGCAGGTGCCGGATATTCCCTGTTGGCTACTCCGGAGTATCAGTCTAAGACGCAGCTTTACGTTTCAGTACGTTCCGGTGCGGGTTCTACCTCGGATATGGTTCAAGGTGCGAACTTCTCCCGCCAGATCGTAAATAGCTACGTGGATGTAATTAAAACTGGTGTGGTTTTAGATCCTGTAGTTGATGAACTTGGCCTTGAAATGACAGGCTCTGAGCTGGCTTCTTATATTACTGCTGCTTCTCCTGTAGACACAGCTTTGATTAACATTACTGTCACTAGCCCCTCCCCTGATCAAGCGGCGAGTATCGCAAACGCGATAGGGGAGAGCTTTAAAAATATAGTTCAAACTCAGCTGGAGCCTGACGTTGAGGCGGGTATGAGTCCCGTTAACCTCACTACCACTCAATCTGCACTAGTTCCTTCCACGCCGGTAAGTCCAAACATACCGTTAAGTATCGCGTTTGGTTTTTTGGTGGGACTAGCAATCGGCATTGGTCTAGCGGTATTGCGTAACATTCTGGATACCCGCATTCATTCACTGCGTGACGTTGAGGAAATTACCGATAAGCCGCTGCTTGGTGGAATTATTGATGATGCTGATGTGGAAAAGCAACCACTTACGATGAAGCATAAGCCTTATAGTCCTATGGCAGAGTCTTATCGCACATTGCGTACAAATTTACAGTTCCTCAATGTTGATCAAGAGTCTTCCGTTTTTGTAATTACTTCTGCAAATCCAGGTGAAGGTAAATCAACAACTTCAGTTAACCTGTCATTGGCTTTGGCGGAAGCGGGAGCTCGAGTTGCTTTGATTGAAGCCGATCTCCGCCTCCCACGAGTGAGCAAGT
The DNA here is from genome assembly GCF_000344785.1 of Corynebacterium callunae DSM 20147. Lineage (NCBI taxonomy): Bacteria > Bacillati > Actinomycetota > Actinomycetes > Mycobacteriales > Corynebacteriaceae > Corynebacterium > Corynebacterium callunae. Next base: position 352,096 of record NC_020506.1, read on the forward strand.
ATCTCGGTGTGGAAGGAAATGCTGGTCTAACCGACATACTCATTGGAAAAGCTGAACTTAATGATGTGCTTCAGCGATGGGGACGAACACAGCTCTTTTATTTGCCTGCCGGACGAATCCCTCCAAACCCTAGTGAGCTCTTAGGCTCAGACGCAATGAAGGAGATTATTGCAGAATTGGATGAAAGCTTTGATTATGTGATTATCGATGCTCCTCCAGCTCTCGCTGTGACTGATGCCGCAGTAATTGGACATGCGAAGGCTGGGCTTCTTCTGGCAGTCGCGGCTGGTTCGACAAAGAAGCCGGAATTAGAAGCAGCTCTTGCGACGTTAGATCATGCCGGTGCAAAGGTTCTTGGAGTAATTGTCACTATGCTTCCGCCAAAAGCAGCTGCTGGATATGGCTATGGCAATTATGGTTACGGCGAACCTAAGGCTGTAGATCCCGCACTTGCAGGTTCAGATGAGCATTAATTTCCGAATCTTAACTGTATGCACAGGTAATATTTGTAGATCTCCCCTGGCGGAACAACTTTTCCGCCTTGAATTTCAGGGGGATGATCATTTTGAATTAGATTCAGCGGGAACTCAGGCTATGGTAGGTCACTCAATGCCTGAGAATTCCCTTAGAATTGCACGTCGAATTGGAGTCCGTGATCCAGACCAGCATAGAGCTAAACAACTCACTGAACCATTAATCGACAATGCTGACCTCATATTGGCGATGGATCGGGGGCATAGGAAACAAGTTGTCGAGCTGAGTCCGCGTTCCACCCGTAAAGTTTTCTCCGTTCGAGATTTTGCAAGGTTGGTCGAGGTAACAATGCCGGTAGATCTGGCAGCGGAAGTGGAACTGGCGGGGGAAACTTCAAAAGCGAAACTGAATGCAGCAGTTGAAGCTGCACGCTTAGGTCGCAGCGATCTCCTTCCTCTGGAGAGTCCGGCAGATGAAGATATCGTTGATCCTTTTGGTAAAAGCGATCAGGTATATGAAGATTCCGCTGCGCAGTTAATACCCGCAGTGAGGCAAATAGCTTCATATTTTAAGAGCACATTGGAGATTTAAAAGTGGCTAAAAAGTACATGAAGTTCCAAAGAAACGTCAACTGCCTTTATGGCTTAATATTTTGATCATTTGTGTACTTTTAATTTTGGCTTGCTTGACTACCTACGCAGCATTTCAACACGTCAATAATGGCGCCAAAAATGAAGGCTATTTGACGACCAACGCTGTCGCAGAAATCTGATCAATCCAGCATCCCTAACGAGCAAAAGCCAATGGGCGATATACGAATTAATAAATGCTTAATTTTCAAAAGTTAAATTAAAATCATTTAGATGAAGCCCAGCTAGACATCAGTTAAATAATTTCAAGAGATGGTTGAATAATATGGCAATAGAATCAAAACCCGAGGTTCGAAAAACTGGTGCGGCAGTTCCCGTGGGGAAGTCGCTTTTCGTCGTAGATGCTTTAAGCTGGGTTTTCGCAATATTTTTGGCAATGGTATTGCGATATGAGTTTGATTTATCGGCGATTGATTGGAGCACCCATCTCTGTTTTACATTGGCCGCAGTTCTTATGCAGTTGATGATGGGAATTTTTCTTCACCTTTATCGTAAGGGACTACGACACCCATTCGGAAGCTTCGAAGATACTTTGAATGTTTCCTTATCAGTAGTCGTTGTGGGCGTGCTGCTTTGGATTGTCTCACTCATTTTTGGTGAAAAGTGGAATATTTCCCGAGGTGTAATGCTAATTGCCATGGTATTTGCATTGGTTATGATCCTCGGTGTTCGCTATTTCGCGCGAATGAGAGTCGAACGTATGCGCCGACCTGCTGCGGATTCCACACCTGCATTGATTCTCGGTGGAGGCTACATTGGAACTAACCTAATTCAGTGGATGATGTCTGATCCAAAATCTCCTTTCAAACCAGTGGGCGTTATCGATGATAATCCCGACTTGGCATGGCAGCGTGTTCGAGGTGTCGAAGTCCTTGGAACTTTTAGTGATATTGCGAAAGTTGCTTCTGAGACTGGTGCAGAATTACTAATTGTTGCCATTGGGGACGCGGATGCTGCTCTTTTAAGAAGGGTCCAAGATATAGCTAATAAAAATGGATTGGCCGTAAAAGTTATGCCAGCAATCGACCGTGTTGTTGCGAAGGGCGTGCGTGGAAATGATCTTCGAGATCTTTCAATTGAAGATCTGCTCGGTCGCCAACCTGTAGAAACAAACGTTTCTGAAATTGCGGGTTACCTAACCGGGAAACGCGTACTGGTAACAGGAGCTGGCGGGTCTATTGGCGCACAGTTATGCGTTGAAATTGCCAAGTACGGGCCAGCAGAACTGATTATGCTCGACCGTGATGAGACCGGATTGCAGCAGGTTTTGATCAACGTTGCAGGTAACGGACTTCTCGATACTGACGCAGTTGTTCTTGCGGATATCCGGGAGGCCGAAGCCGTTAAAGAACTATTTTTGGACCGCAAACCTGAGGTTGTATTTCATGCCGCAGCGCTGAAACATCTCCCAATGTTGGAGCGGTATCCAGATGAAGGATGGAAGACTAACGTCCTAGGTACACTTCATGTGCTTCAAGCTGCTGAAGCAGTCAACGTAGAAACCTTTGTTAATATCTCCACAGATAAAGCAGCGAATCCTACAAGCGTTCTTGGACATTCAAAGCGAGTAGCAGAGAAATTAACCGCTTGGTTCGGTGAATACACTGGTAAAACGTACCTTTCAGTTCGTTTCGGAAATGTCATCGGTAGCCGTGGATCGATGCTTCCGACATTCACACGTTTGATTATGGAAGATAAGCCTTTGACGGTGACTCATCCAGACGTCACTCGCTTCTTTATGACGATTCCAGAAGCCTGTCAGCTAGTTCTTCAAGCCGGCGGAATTGGACGTAGTGGAGAAGTATTGATTCTTGATATGGGCGAGCCAGTTAGCATTTTGGAAATTGCTCAGCGGATGATCGCAATGTCAGGAAAAGATATTGACATCGTATTCACTGGTCTTCGCGAAGGTGAAAAGATGCATGAAGAACTCGTGGGAGATGGCGAATCAGAAGAACGCCCATTCCACTCTAAGATTTCACATGCGCATGCAGATAGCCTTGCACCTGACAACTTAGATCAACAAAAATTTATGGAACGAGCAGGGAAAGCAATCAATTCGATCAAGGAGCAAAACTAAATGTCAAGTGAACGTATCTATCTTTCATCCCCTGATGTTACTCAGCTTGAGGAGAACGCACTTGTACGGGCATTTCGTTCTGGTTGGATTGCTCCTCTCGGTCCTGAAGTTGATGCTTTTGAACACGAATTAGGCCAATACTGTGGACGAAAATATGTCGTAGCATTGTCGTCTGGAACAGCAGCCCTACATCTCGGACTCTTAGCGCTTGGAATTGGAGCAGGTGATTTGATACTCACCTCGTCAATGACCTTTGCAGCGACTACAAATGCAATTATGTATACAGGTGCTACTCCAGTTTTTGTGGACTGTGACGAGACTGGAAACATGGATCCAGCTTTGCTTGAACTGGCTTTCCAAACACTTAAGAGTGAAGGTCTCAAGGTTAAAGCTGTAGTTCCGGTGGATCTGCTTGGAAAAGTAGCTCCTAATGAAGAGATTGAAAAGATTGCCTCAAACAATGGTGCAATTGTACTTTCGGATGCGGCAGAGTCTCTTGGAGCGATTAGGTATGGAAAGTCCTCTGCAGCCTATGGAGTAGCAGCAGCTGTTTCCTTTAATGGAAACAAAATTATGACCACTTCTGGAGGTGGTGCGTTCCTTACTGATGATAAAAGACTCGCCGATAAAGTCAGATATCTTGCTACGCAAGCTCGGCAGCCGGTTGTTCATTATGAACACAAAGACATTGGATACAATTACAGACTTTCAAACATTCTGGCAGCTATGGGCCGGGCTCAGCTTTCTCGTTTGGATGAAATGATTGAACGTCGTCGTCAGCACCGTGTTTTTTATTCTGAATTATTTTCCAGTATTCCTGGCGTAGAGATGTTCGGAGAACCTTCTGGAACTGAAGGTGGTGACACAGTCGATAATTTTTGGCTTTCTTCAATTCTTATCAATCCAGAGAAAGCTGGCTTCAATTGTGAAGAACTTCGCCAAGCTCTTGCCAGTGAAAACATCGAGGCTCGCCCCTTGTGGAAACCTATGCATTTGCAGCCAGTTTTTGAGGAATGCCGCTCCTTCAAATCGGGATGGAGCCAAAGGCTTTTTGAAACAGGACTTTCTTTACCTAGTGGTTCCGTACTGACAGATCGGGAAATGGATCAAATTGGTAAAACAGTTCGCAATTTCGTGGAGAGCAAAAATGGTTCCAAGTAAGAATTTTGAATATGACTTGGTTAAGCGTGCAATGGATATTGTTGTTAGTGGCGCCGGGTTAGTTATTACGGCGCCGTTGCAGCTGGCTATATGGGCTGTAGTTAGGAAAGTGCATGGTAGGCCCGTACTTTTTCGGCAGTTGCGTCCTGGTAAGAATGCAGAAGTTTTTGAGATGATCAAGTTCCGAACCATGCTGGAGCCCACAGAAGATCGTCAAACTGATGAGGAACGATTAACTAAAACGGGCAAAATTCTAAGGGCTACGAGCCTTGATGAACTCCCAACCTTGTGGAATGTTTTCAAGGGGGATATGAGCTTAGTTGGACCACGTCCGCTTTTAGGCAGTTATTTGGATCATTATTCTCCTGAACAAGCACGACGTCATGAAGTGCGCCCGGGAATTACAGGATTGGCACAGGTGAATGGTAGGAATTCCATTTTATGGGAGGATCGATTCAAATTAGATGTGGAATACGTAAATAATAGAAGTCTTGCCTTGGATCTTAAAATATTGAAGGAAACTTTCAGAGCAGTATTGAAACGCGAGGGGATTAGCCATTCGGGTCATGCAACGATGCCGAAGTTCTCTGAAGGAAAATAGAGATGGGCCTGGTTGGGAATGATTTGAAAAATATTTTTGTGATTGGTGCATCCGGTTTCGGGCGTGAATCTTCAGACGTGTTATTCGCGATGAAGGAATCTGGGGAAAGGATCGAAGTCCTCGGAGTGGTGGAGGATTTTCCTTCTCAAATTAACCTGCAAAGACTAGATAGCCGAGAAATCGCCTATTGGGGTAAAATAGACGAATTTTTCAACGATTCCTCTTCGGAAAGTATGTTTGTTTTAGGGATAGACAACCCGAAGATAAGATCTTCGATTGCGATCCGTTTAGAATCGATGGGGTATAAACCATTTAATGTAATTCACCCTACCGCGACAATTGGGAGTGAAATTAGTACTGGCGCTGGGATAGTCACATGTGCTGGTGCGGTTACTTCAACTAACGTGCAGCTTGGGAATCATGTTTATGTTAATCCAATCGTTACGGTCGGTCATGATTCAATTTTGGAAGACTTTGTATCAGTTAACCCGAATGCCGTTATTTCAGGAGAAGTCTTAGTTAAGTCAGTGCCCCTCATTAGGGCAAATGCCACAATCTTACAAGGGCTGACTGTTGGATCCGAGGTAATTGTCGGAGCTTGTGCCTGTGTTACTAAAAATGTGAGTGAAAAGAAAATTGTAAAAGGCATACCTGCAAGATAAAGAATCGGAAGGTTACTAATACAGTAAAGGCTGTTTACCAAATCAGACTGATAGTAAGACTGCTATAACTCACGGGGTAAATCAATTCAACTTTTAAGGAGACCTTGATGGGCTATCAAAATGATCCAGAATTAAGGCATTTGGTGATTGTTGTTACTGCGAAAATGACTGCTGAAACTTTCGTTATGAAATTTGCCACCTACATTGCTCAAAAAGGCTATAGAGTGACAGTCATCGCAGACGGGCTCAACAAGGAAAAAGTAATTGTAGATAACGGGGTATTGGAGCAAGTTCCTGTTCAGATGGAGCGTGAACCCGCACCTTTGAGGGACTTCAAGTCTCTAAGAAATTTAATTGCGACGCTTCGTGACCTACAACCCGATATCCTGATTTATGCTACCCCTAAGGCTTCACTATTGACTTCTATAGCAGGTCTCTACTTGAAGATCCCTGAGCGGATATATCAAATTTGGGGATTACGTCTTGAAACCACAAGTGGATTGAAGAAGTTTGTCTTAAAGATTATGGAAAAAATGACGAGCTTAGGGTCTACGAAAATATTGGCGAATAGCAGGAGCTTGGCAAACAGGTATCAAGAACTGAACCTCAACTTAGGGAAAGAAATTAATGTCGTGGGTAAAGGCTCTTCACATGGTGTGGATCTAGAATTTTTCGCAAACGACCGTCCAACTCCTGGTTTGAATACTGAAGTTTCGGATTTCTTGGCTAAGACTCAAGGAATGATCAAGCTGGGTTTTGTGGGACGACTACATCCAGATAAGGGCATATCGACGTTGGTCGAAGCTGCTGAAATATGTGCAATAAATGGGCTAAAGATTTCTTTAATTTTTGTAGGCGGAGATGAGGGAGCTGGGATTAAGCTTCCTGAGCACCCGAACCTGAGTTACATTACAGTTGGCCATACGAGTGACGTGCGACCTTATTATTCCATAATGGATATATTAGTCCTTCCAAGTTTAAGGGAGGGTTTCCCGAATGTAGTGCTTGAAGCTGCCGCAATGGGGGTACCTGCGATAGTAAGTGATGGGACAGGTGTAGTGGATTCTGTGGTTGATTGTGAAACTGGGTTGATTTTTCCAGTTGGGAATTCATTAGCTTTAGCTGAGGCAATTCAAGAATTAGCAAAGGATCCACAATTGTTGAAGAAGATGGGTTCAATGGGGCGCAAGTGGGTAGAGAGTTACTACTCACAGGAAAATGTCTGGATTAAGACTTTGGAATATTATTTGAAATGAGTCCTGGAGAGTTTCTTTTTCAGTCTTAGCGCCCAGGAACCTAAAAGTGATTTTACGACATCAACTCATAGGGTAACCAAATAGATAATTAAAGGTAGAGAAGTTTAGGAGCAGGTGAACGAATCTATGATATTAATCAAAGCATCTGTAATAATGGCTGAGTTTAATACAGATTATAAGAAATTAATACAGTCGATCGATAGTCTCTTAAGGCAATCTTTTCAAGAGTTCGAAATTATATTGATTGATGATTGTGGACACATTGATTTGGGACAAGTAGTACTCCATTTTAATGATCCGAGAATTCGAATAATAAAGAATGATCGAAACAGAGGTCTTCCGTATTCGTTAAATCGCGCAATAAAAGAATCCAAAGCTGAGATCATCTTCAGAATGGATACTGACGATATTGCATTATCAAATCGATTTGAGAAGCAATTTAATTTTCTTAATCAAAATCCTGATATTGATGTCGTCGGAAGTTGCGCAAATCAGCTCTCAGATGGAATTGTAGTCGGAAAAATCGGAAAACCAGGCGAAAAAGGCGCCCGCGAGATCATGCGTGGAGACTCATTGATTCACCCGAGTGTTGCATTTCGGAAAAGCAGCGTTGAAAAGGTTGGCGGTTATCCAAATAGGAATCGAGCAGAGGATCTTGCTCTGTGGTGTGAGCTATTACTAAATGGATCGAAGCTTTTTGTAATGGAAGATGTATTGCTGAATTATCGAGTGGATTCTCTTGATTACCAAAAACGGAGGATGAGACACCGAAAAGGGGAAATACAGACGAGGTTATATTATTACCCCAAATTGAATGCTGGACCTTTGGAATATTTAAGAATCATTAAAAGCATAATTGCAGGGATTCTTCCCCCTGTCTTAATTCGATTTTATAGAAATAGATTAATCGTAAAGAATGAATAGTAACCTCTCGACAGAGGTGCTTGAGCCTGTTTGATATGGATAAATGCTTGCTCTCTTGAGTGTCAGTACTGAAGGAGGAAGGGCTGTTGTCTGACTTGGGTCTAATTCTCCGATAACGAAGAAATTTTGAGAGTAGTACTCGATATTAAAGATTGCTATTTAGTAAACATTAAAAAATAAAGAAGAATTTGGTGAATTCATGAAAATTTCAATCGCGGGGCTTGGGTATGTTGGTCTTTCGAATGCGGCATTACTTTCAAAGAGAAACGAGGTAATTGCAGTCGATATTGACTCAAAAAGGGTTGACCAGGTAAATAATTTTATCTCCCCAATTTCCGATGCTGAATTGGAGGAATATCTACTGACGAAGCCTAATACTTTAAGGGCTACGGTAGATGGTTCTGATGCTTACAGAAATGCTGATTTTGTCATTATTGCGACGCCCACTGATTATGATCCTAAAACTAACTATTTTGTGACGACGAGTGTTGAAGAGGTTATTCAATCGGTCCACCAGGTGAATCCAGGTGCCAATGTTGTAATCAAGTCCACCGTACCGGTGGGATTTACTTTAGAGATGCAGAAGCGTTATCCGGAAATGGTGATCATGTTTTCTCCGGAGTTCCTTCGGGAAGGACGGGCCTTCTATGACAATTTGTATCCCACTCGAATAGTCGTAGGTAATAGATCTCAAATAGGTCAAAAATTTGCAGACCTATTGAAAGAGGGCGCAAATATAGATGACGTTCCGACCTTATTAACCGATTCAACCGAAGCTGAAGCTATTAAGCTTTTTGCAAACACCTATTTGGCTTTGAGGGTTGCATTCTTCAATGAATTGGATACTTATGCCGCTGTTCGTAATTTGGATTCAAAGCAGATTATCGAGGGGGTCGGCTTGGATCCTAGAATTGGTATGCATTACAACAACCCATCCTTTGGTTATGGAGGGTATTGTTTGCCCAAAGATTCCAAGCAGCTTTTAGCTAATTACCAGGATGTGCCCCAGAATTTGATTTCTGCTGTAGTCGATGCTAACAGAACTAGAAAAGATTTCATTGCAGATGACATCTTAAAAGATAAACCAAGCACTGTTGGTATTTATCGACTGGTTATGAAAACAGGTTCTGATAACTTCCGAGCTTCTTCAATTCAAGGCCTTATGAAGCGGATTAAGGCAAAGGGCGTTTCAGTAATTGTCTACGAGCCAAGTTTGTTATCCGAAACTTTCTTCAACTCAGAAGTTGTCTCAGACCTGGAGGAGTTTAAGAATCGTTCAGACGTAATTGTTGCTAACAGGCCCGACAGTGAACTTGAATCTCATATTGAGAAAGTCTATACACGAAGTCTATTTGGTCGTGATTAGGGCTGTGAGCCGATCCTAAGCTCAGTTAACAACTATGTTTGAGTTGCTTAGCTTTAATGGGAGACGCAATGCTTCGGGGATTTGCCCATATGGAAGGTAGTAGTAAATGAACGATGATGGAAAATCTCTGAGGCAAAGCGCTGCCAAAGGATCAGCGGTAACGTTGTTAGCACAAGGCTTGCGAATAGTTTTGCAATTAGTAAGTGTTGTTGTACTAGCTCGCTTAATTTTGCCTGACCAATTTGGTCTATACGCTATGGTATTGGCTGTTGCAAGTGTGGCAAGTATTTTCCTTGATTTTGGTTTTTCCATGGCAGCTCTTCGGTCGAAGTTCCTGACTAACCAACAGCAATCAAATCTTTTTTGGATTAATGTTGGTGCGGGTGCGATTTTGAGTATTCTCGTATTTTTTTTGGCTAATCCTATTTCAAATTACTTCAATGAATCACGCTTAGTTGGAATCACACAAGGGATTTCAGTTATTTACTTGATAGGCGGGATCACGGCACAATTCCGCGTAAAACTAAATAGAGAAATGCGTTTTAAGGCATTGGCTTCAATTGATGTAATTTCTCCCCTGATTGGTTTGATAACAGCAATTTTATTAGCTCTCACTGGCTTTGAAGTTATGTCCTTGGTTTTTCAGCAGATTGCAACTGAATTAACTATGCTACTAATTTCTTTTTTCTTGGCGAGATGGATTCCGGTGTTTCCTAGAAAAACTGAAGGCATGAAAGAACTTCTTACTTTTGGAGCTGGATTTGCAGCGACACGCGTATTGTCGTATTTAACTCAAAATGTTGACAGCATTGCAATTGGTAGAGTTTGGGGCGCCGCTCCATTAGGATTGTACGATCGCGCATACAGAGTTTCAGTCGGGCCAATTACTCAAATTAGTTTTCCAATGACTCGAATTGCAATCCCAGTGCTTAATAAAGTTGTGGATTCACCGCCGAGATTCATTTCGGCGTTAAAAGAAGCACAGCTAATTGGTACCTTCATTACTTCTACATTGCTTTTAATTCTCGCTGGTGTTTCGGAGCCTGTCGTAGTGCTGCTATTTGGGCCACCATGGGTTGACGCTGCGCCAATATTAAGCATGTTGTGTATTGGTGCCACCTTTCGCACGGTTCAACAAGTCTCTAATTGGGTCTTTATGGTGAAGGGATTGGCCGGCGATCTACTTAAATTCAATTTGGTAGCTCAACCTTTAATTGTTTTTTGCACAGTCGCAGGCGTTTGGTGGGGGCCGGTTGGTGTCGCCGTTGGATCTTCTATAGGTTATGGATTCTATTGGTTGCTTTCGATTTGGTGGGCGGGAAGAGTCACCAATATGAACTTATTTCCACTCTTTACCTACCCGCTGAAAGTTATAATAATTTTTAGCTTGCCGGCAGGTATAGTTGCGTTCGTGGTTGCGAGCGTAGTAGATGCTAATTCCCCTATAAATTTACTGAGTGGTGTTGCCGCGGCAACCTGTTGGTTATTGATAATTTATATGCTTTCGAAGTCAATCAGAACCGATATAAAGAAATTGATTAACTTTACGATGATCGCACTTGGCCGCCACCAAAAGTGAATGAAAGTAACATTAAATTTTACAGGTTGATCAAGCCATACTAATTGAAATTCAAGACAAAGGAATAAATATGTTTGCACTAATTGAAGGCGGGCAGACGCCACGAGGAACGGTAAAAGTAAGTGGAGCTAAGAACTCTGCGACAAGACTACTTGCTGCCTCGCTCTTGACAGATGAAAATGTATATCTTCAGAATTTCCCTACTAAGTTGGTAGATGTAAACCACAAGGTTAATTTCATCAGGTCCCTTGGTGGAAATATTGAGGTAAATCATAATGGTCAAAGCCTATTGATTAATTCAAAGGATCTTACACCCCGTGACATGACGACGGATGAGCTTGACTTACCTATTAGGACTACTTACCTTCTTGCTGCAGGGCAGCTTCTACGAGATAGGGTGGCTAGGGTGCCTTTTCCGGGCGGATGTGCTATTGGAGGTGGACCTGCGGGAGGACGTGGGTATGATCTTCATATTATGGTATGGGAACAACTTGGCTGCAAGGTTACCGAAAAAGTTGACCATATAGAGGTACTGGCACCAAAAGGTCTGCAAGGTGGAAAAATTGACTTTCCTATCTCAACAGTAGGCGGAACTGAAAATGCGTTAATTTGTGCGGCAATTGCACATGGGGAAACAGAAATTTTCAACGCATATATTACACCCGAGGTGCAAGATCTAATCGATCTCCTTAGGCGAATGGGTGCAGAAATTTCCATTTTCGGCACAAGTCGAATTCACATCAAAGGACGTGCGGGAGTGCTTAATGGCGCTCGAATGGATGTGATGCCTGATCGAATTGAAGCTTTAACCTGGATAGTGTATGGAATTATCTCGGGCGGAAATTTGACAATTGAAAATATTCCATTCAGCTCAATGGAAGTCCCATTAATTCATCTTCAAAAAGCTGGCGTGGATTTGTTTACGAATTCGAATTCAGTACACGTAACACCTCAGTGTCTTCCTTCTGGGGTTGTACAACCTTTTGAACTAGCTTGCGGCACCCACCCTGGAGTGATTTCTGATATGCAAGCACTCTTTGTGCTACTTGGGCTTAAGAGCGCCGGTATTTCAAGGGTTTATGATTACAGGTACCCGGAGCGAATTGCCTTTGTGGAAGAGCTGGCGAAACTAGTTGATGGAAGCCATCTCTGGGCTAAACGGGGTGAAATCAAAATAAGTGGACCAGTCAAATTTAAATCGGGAGTTGCGAATTCGACTGATTTGCGTGGGTCCATGGCAGTAGTTCTTGCAGCTTTATGCGCTGAAGGTACTTCCAGAATTGAAAACGTTCACATGGCTTTACGCGGATACAATAACCTCGATGAAAAATTACGCGGCCTAGGAGTATCAATTGAGGTTCATGAATGAAAGCCTGGCACCTCAAACATGAGGAATGGTCAAATGAATTTAAGGTTCTGATCGAGTCAGAGCTAAATCAGCTATTGGAAGTTCCTGTCCGTCGAGGAGTGAACCTACGCAATGAAACCCGTTGGAAAATTGGTGGCATTGCAGAGTTTTTAATTGAGCCTTCCACAATTGGTGAGATTCAGTCATTGGTGGCGTATTTCAATAAGAATTCTTTACCATTTACTTTCATCGGCGCGACCTCCAACATCTTGTTTGATTCGAGAGGAATTAGCGCTTTCCTTGTAAAAATTGGAGATAGGCTAAATAGTTTTGAGGTTGAAGCGCAGACTGTAACCGCAGGCGCGGGGATTTCAGTGCCATCATTGGTTAGGAGAACCTCTGAACTGGGATTGGCTGGAATCACCCATGCTGCTGGGATACCTGGAACATTGGGTGGGTTAGTCGTGATGAACGGTGGTACCCAGCGAAAAGGTATTGGTGAGAATGTTAATCGGATTTGGGTAGTGGATACAGAAGGTGATCTGACTGTAATTGAAAAGGAAGATCTTCAGTTTTCTTACAGAGACTCGATCTTGAAGGAGAAGGTTCTAGCCGTTGTTACGGTTGAACTTTCCTTGACAAGTGGTGATCGATTGACCCTAATGGCTGAAATTGAGGAAATCCTAAGTGAAAGATCTCAAAAATTTCCACAAGATTTACCGAACTGCGGGTCTACCTTTTTGTCAGATCCTTCAATGTATCAACTAGTTGGCCCTCCTGGGCGAGCTATCGAGGAAGCTGGCTTAAAAGGGCTTCAAAAGGGCGATGCTCAGATCTCTGAATTGCATTCGAACTTCATCGTTAATACAGGGAATGCCACTGATAATGATGTTCTCTGGTTAATTGCAAAAGTTAGAAGAGAAGTCGAAAAAAAGACGGGATATCTGATGAATTGTGAAGTTCTCCATATGGATCAATGGGGAAATCTTAGACCAGCACATGAAGTTGCAGATCAACGTTTCGTGTTATCTCAAGATGAAATAGGAATTTGATGACTAAGGTATCTGTAGTTTCGGGTTTTTATAACCGAAAGGACTTTCTCGAACGAACTATATCTTCAATTCTTAACCAAACATTTGAAGATTTTGAGCTAATTGTTTTCGATGATTGCTCTATGGATGGGACGAAAGATGAATTGGAAAAGCTAAAGGTGCAATTTTCCGATGATCGGTTTTCGTTCGTAATTCATGAAAATAATAAAGGCTTTGTTAAAGGCTTGATTGATGCTATCGAAATTTCCACCGGGGAATTTATTGCAATTCAAGGTTCCGGTGATATTTCATTGCCTGAGAGGCTCCAAAAGCAGGTTGATTTTTTGGAGGACAACCCTGATGTAGGTGCAGTTGGGGGGTGGCTATACAACATCGAAGAGAACGGCAGTGGTCGATCATTGCATGAACCTAAGCCGGGTAAACTGTCTTTTAAAGATTTGGAGAATACTGATCCACCATTTACACATGGTGAGGTTATGTTCCGTCGACGCGATTATGAAGCCGCAGGGAAGTACCGAGAGGGTTTTAAATATGCCCAGGATTATGACTTGTGGTACAGGATTGCTAAGCGTTCGAAATTAGCTGTAATTCCCTCCGTAATATATCATCGATTTACCTTGTTGGATGGGGTTTCATTTGTACCTTCCAAGACTGTGCTACAAAAATGCTATGCAATGGCGGCGAAAAGACTGTCTACGTTACCTGAGGATGAGGAAAAACGAGCTTATCGGCGACTAGTCGTCGAAGGCCCGACTGCTGTTGTGCCGATAGCGGATGCTGAGGTTCAATCATTTATTCCCAAAGCAGCCATTAGACTTTGTGTGTTTGGTAATGCTCAAGAAGCACGTAAAATGTCGAATCAATATATTGTAAATTCTACAACTCGATATTTGACCAACCTGGCCATAATAGTATTATCCACAAGGGTTACTAAGCCAATTGGAATTGCTTTATTTGGAAAATTGATTTCGATAAAGAAAACGTTAAGTAAGTAATCCAGTTTCCCCTCAAGTGTGTTTGGCAGCATTCCCTAAGCTCTTAGCTTTTTTGAGATTACTAAAGGGTAAGTCAGCTGCGGTTAGAGGTATGTTCATAGTTGGTATTGTACTAAAAACCAACTAATGGCCTAAACTTGAGTGATCAAGAGTTCTAAGTTCCGATTGATTTAATTACTACTGTGTTAGGTATTCAAGGTGACTTCGGAGACGTTAATTTTGGGCTTTTTAGTCCTGATTGCTGCTGTGGCTACTATCGTAACTCCTGGTTTTATGGCGGGTCTAATAGTAGGACTTTGGTATGTTTTGCCGGGCATTGCAGGAAATATTGCTGGTTTTAACGTCACTATTGCAGTTCTTTTGATTTGCCTAATTTCAACCCTTTTTAAGGGGGGGGACTTCAAGCAAATAAACTCAATTAGAGTATATTTTCCCTTACTGGGATTTGTGGCCCTCTTGTATATGCTGGAACGTTTTTCGTTTGACTTCTCTGACCAGTTTTCCAAGTTTATGGTAGCGGCAATTGTGGGATTTTTGCTGTGTGGTGTTGGTATTTTTGATCGAAATGTTAAGTCAATGTCGGTTGGATTTATCTTAGGTATTTCAGTATACGGAGTTTTTGAATTAATTCGAGTCGTTAATGGCGGAGAAATCCATGCTCAGGTCAGCGCGTTTGGGGCAAACCCAATTTATGCGGCACATTTTTTGGGTTTGGCAGTTCTTGTCTCTATTGGGCTTTATTTTGCAAATTTTATAGGGCGGTGGACCTTTCTTGTAACACTAGGTTTACTGATCCTATTTCTTATTAGTACTGGTTCTTGGGGGCCGAGTATTGCGTTGGTGGTAGCTGTATTGCTTAAACTTCCTTCTTTACTTGATGATCTCAGGGGGAAGAACAGTCATATCAAATCGAATCTTCTTTTTTGGGGTTTGGTCCTATTGGGCCCAGTCTTATTTATTGCTTATGAAAGTATTGAAGAATCACTTCAAGGTCCTGATGCGCAAGGTAGATTTGCTATTTGGCAACTCTTTTTGGACCATGCATTGTCAAGTCCTGTTTCCGGTATTGGACTTTCTGAAGTGTATCGGATTAGAAATCCGTTAGGTGTTGACAAGTTAGTTTCCCCGCATAATATATTTATCGAAATTTGGGTTGCCTACGGAATATTCCCACTCATAATTTTTGTTGGGGTATTACTTTTCATTTACTCACGAATAAATCAACTTGGTCAAACAATGCTTATTTATATAGTCATTTGTTTCTCGCTTTCAGGTAGCTTGGCGGTTACGTTTAATTTTTGGGTGGGTATCGCTCTAAGTATTTCAGTGGGTGTGTATTCAGGGGTCATTCGCAGGTTGGAGCCTAAGTTAAGTATTCAAGGTGGATGGCACATAACGGGATGTCAGGCTGAGGTTGTTAGGTAGTCTTCCATACTAAATTCTATTTGAGTATTTTCCTTTCCCTCGACAACAGTGACAGTCGGGGAAATATGAGACTTGAGTTTTTTTATGATCTAAAGATAGCGGTATCTTGTTCGTTATCGATTTTTTGATTCAATTGTGTTCTTGAATAATCTCTTAATGCTTTTTACCAGATTATTGATAACGTTTTGAAAAGAATTTACGATATAAACTTTGAAAACTTAGTAGCATATTAACGAAGGCTCTAGTCCATTTAGGGAATTGAGCGGAACGGGAAACCAATGGAATTTCTAGAACCAATCATCTTCTTCATCAACACCATCCTGGGTTACGGATTGCATGCAGGATCCTCTGCAACCAGCAACCTTTCCCACACCATTGGCTTGTTCTAAATCAAAGCCTTTCACGAAAAACACCTGCTTTAAAGCACCAAAAATTGCTTTAAAGCAGGTGTTTTTATCTGTATTGCCCCTTATATAGTGTGGTTCCCTCCATCAAGCCACCCACGTGCACGACAATGCGAGACTAAACACGTATTCTTGAATACGTGACTGAACATTATGACGTTGTTGTACTCGGCGCTGGCCCTGGTGGCTACGTTGCCGCCATCCGCGCAGCCCAGCTAGGCAAGAAGGTTGCCGTTATTGAGAAGCAGTACTGGGGCGGTGTTTGCCTAAATGTTGGCTGCATCCCTTCCAAGTCTCTTATCAAGAACGCTGAGGTTGCCCATACCTTTACCCATGAGAAGAAGACCTTCGGCATTAACGGTGAAGTGACATTTAACTACGAGGATGCTCACAAGCGTTCCCGTGGTGTCTCCGACAAGATCGTCGGTGGCGTTCACTATCTAATGAAGAAGAACAAGATCACCGAAATCAACGGTCTCGGATCCTTTAAGGATGCAAAGACCATTGAAATCACCGAGGGTGCAGATTCCGGTAAGGTTGTTACCTTCGACGACTGCATCATCGCAACCGGATCTATCGTTAACACCCTGCGCGGCGTGGAGTTCTCTGAGAACGTCGTGTCCTTCGAAGAGCAGATCCTTAACCCTGTAGCTCCTAAGAAGATGGCTATCGTCGGTGCCGGTGCAATCGGCATGGAGTTCGCTTACGTTCTTGGCAACTACGGTGTTGACGTAACTGTTATTGAGTTCATGGACCGAGTTCTTCCAAACGAGGACCCTGAAGTCTCTAAGGTTATCGCCAAGGCTTATAAGAAGTTTGGCGTTACCTTGCTCCCAGGTCATGCCACCACTGCTGTGCGTGACAATGGTGATTCCGTTGAGGTTGATTACCAAAAGAAGGGCTCGGACAAGACCGAGACCATTACTGTTGATCGTGTCATGGTTTCTGTGGGCTTCCGTCCTCGCGTTGAGGGCTTCGGTCTAGAAAACACCGGCGTTAAGCTCACCGAGCGTGGCGCAATTGATATTGATGACTTCATGCGCACCAACGTTGATGGCATTTACGCCATCGGCGATGTCACTGCAAAGCTTCAGCTTGCTCACGTTGCTGAGGCACAGGGCATCGTTGCAGCAGAGACCATTGCAGGTGCAGAGACCCAGGCTCTGGGCGATTACATGATGATGCCTCGTGCAACCTTCTGTAACCCTCAGGTCGCTTCCTTCGGTTACACCGAGGAGCAGGCTAAGGAGAAGTGGCCAGATCGTGAGATTAAGGTTGCTTCCTTCCCATTCTCTGCAAACGGTAAGGCTGTTGGGCTTGCTGAAACCGATGGCTTTGCTAAGATCGTCGCTGACGCAGAATTTGGTGAGCTACTTGGTGGCCACCTGGTTGGTGCTAACGCATCCGAGCTCCTTAATGAGCTTGTTTTGGCTCAGAACTGGGACCTCACCACCAATGAGATCGCTCGCAGCGTTCATATTCACCCAACTTTGTCTGAAGCTGTTAAAGAAGCGGCTCACGGCATTGCTGGCCACATGATTAACCTTTAACCCACACATTGGAAAGCCTGGTTGTCTACTGACGACCAGGCTTTTTCATGATTTGTGGTCATACTCACAGCAACTGTTGAATCTTGGCAGGGCAAATCTTAGAAAGTTCGGTAACGTATGGGAAATGAATTTACCGATTAGTGAGCATATCAATGCTGTAAAAACTGTCGTTGTACCCGCGGCAGGAATGGGAACTCGGTTCTTACCAGCTACAAAGACTGTTCCAAAAGAACTTCTTCCTGTTGTTGATACTCCCGGCATTGAGCTAATCGCTAAAGAAGCAGCTGATCTTGGTGCAACCCGCATGGCTATTATTACTGCGCCTAATAAACAGGGCATTCTCAAACACTTTGATAGCTTCCCAGAGCTGGAAGCAACCCTCGAAGCCCGTGGTAAGACTGGCCAGCTGGAAAAGGTCCGTGCTGCCGGCAAACTAATCAATACTGTTCCAGTTGAACAGGATCAGCCTCTCGGGCTGGGTCACGCAGTCGGCCTTGCAGAAGCTGTACTGGATGATGATGAAGACGTTATTGCTGTCATGCTTCCGGATGACCTGGTCCTGCCTTTTGGTGTAACTGAAAGAATGGCTGAGGTTCGCGCAAAGTTCGGTGGTTCAGTGTTGGCTGCTATTGAAGTGGCTGAGGATGAGGTTTCCAATTATGGAATCTTTGAACTCGGCGACATCGATGCTGAATCTGAAAAGGAAGGCATTCGTCGCGTTGTGGGAATGGTGGAAAAGCCAGCTCTTGCTGATGCACCATCTCATTTGGCTGCTACGGGCCGTTACTTGCTGGACCGTGCAATCTTTGACGCACTTCGTCGTATCGCGCCAGGTGCTGGCGGAGAATTGCAGCTTACCGATGCAATCGCACTGCTTATTTCTGAGGGGCATCCAGTTCACATTGTGATTCATGAGGGTAAGCGTCATGACCTCGGAAATCCTGCAGGTTATATCCCGGCAGTTTTGTACTTTGGCTTGCGCCATGAGGAGTACGGCCCGCACATCCTGCGTGCTGCAAAAGAGATTCTGGCAGAGTTTGAAGCGGAATAGCAGAAAACGCTCTGACCTAATGGTCAGAGCGTTTTTCTTATGCGCCTAAAATGATATCTTATGGCTAAGAAAGTCGATAATAGTGCAGCTACCCCCGCTTTGATCAAACTCACGGAAATGGGGATTTCCTATGGTTTGGATATCCATGACGTGGACCCAAAATCGGCAAAAGGGTTTGCTCTAGATTCTGCTGAAACCATGGGGGTGGATCCTGATCAGGTGTTTAAAACCTTAATGGCAGAGGTTGATGGTGAGCATGTCGTCGCTATTGTGCCTGCGAGTAGTACTTTGAATCTCAAACAGCTGGCGCGCGCCGCCGAAGGCAAGCATGCTGTCATGATGGATCGCAGCCGGGCGCAGGTGGTTACCGGTTATGTACCTGGTGGCATTTCTCCCATTGGTCAAAAACACCTCCATCGAGTGTTTTTGGATGAGTCGGCAATCTTGCAGGAACAGATTTATGTCAGTGCGGGGCGCCGGGGCTGGTCATTAATTATGAAACCCGATGACGTAATAGCCGCTACGGGCGGACAGTACGCCGACATTGCCGATCACTAGGCGGGGGAGGTGCGTCGAAAAGCATCTTTAATAAGCATGTCAAAACACTGATAACTTGATATGTTTACCTGATGAATGATAGAGGATCTGCTCCTGCAAATGAGGTAGATGAGCGGCAAGTGGAAACGCCGTCAGCGAATTGGCTGGCAAATAAGAAGGTGTGGATTGCTGCACTCAGTGCAGTGCTGATCCTCGTGCTTATTCTTGGTTTAATTCTGATTCCGCGTGGCTCAGATGATCAAGAAGCAATGCCTGAGTCTAATTCTGTAGAGAAGTCTGAGGGGGATACGAGTGTAGTTCTCGATTCAGACGGCGATGGAATCCTAGATGTCGTAGAGGTGGCCGGGTGGAAAACTGAGGCGGGTGCCACCTATGCCACGGATCCAAAACTTGCAGATACTGATGGCGATGGCTTGAACGATAGCGAAGAAGCTGGTGCCGAGGTTTCTGAAGGCGTGTACAAGGGTGTTGCTAATCCTCTCAAGTCAGATTCCGATGATGATGGGCTTGATGATAAGACTGAGCTTGCCGGCGGCATGACCCTGGATGGTCGAGCTTTCACGCTGGATCCTCAAAGGGCCGACACTGATGCCGATCAGCTTTCTGATCTTGACGAAGTTGATTACGGCACTCATCCGAATTTGGCAGATACTGATGGCGATGGGCTAGATGATTTTTATGAACTCTATGTAATCGGCACTGATGCACTTTCCCTAGACACTGATGGTGATTCCTATGATGACGCATTTGAGGATGCAAACCGTGCATCCAGAGAGCTAGATCCGCAGTTTCCAGATGTCCAAGTTACCAAGACAGAGTGGGCTACGGATGTTGCTCAAGGTGTGTTGTTTGGCGACTTGATGGAAAAAGATACGGTTCCATTTTTTATTGGCATGTTATCTGTGGGCGCTCTTGGCTTTATTCCGATTATAGGAGGGGGGCTATCTTCGGTAGCAGATATTCGTGATGCCATTGCTGCGTTGGTGAAGCAGGATTATGTTACCTGTGGAATTGCCCTTGTTGGGATAATTCCATTTGCTGGAGATGCAGTGGCACTTGGTAAAAAAGTAGAGAAGTTCATCGCGAGAGCTCCTCATCTAGCGCCCCAAGTGGCTGGTGTTATTTCTCGGGCTCCTAAATTTACGGACGATACCAAAGAATTCCTTCTTAAAAAGGTGTGGGGACAGAGCTGGGATCACTTGATCTCCGAAGGTTCAACCAAAGCTTCTTTAATAAGGCTCAGCAACGATGGCCGAACAAATATCACTTTTCTCAGCAAGATAATTAAGGAACGTCCGGGTCATAAAAAAGGGCGTTCAGTTAGCCCTATGAAGGATGGAAGAGATGGCGAAGAATGGTTAAAGAAGAATATCCAAACTAAGAGCGGGGCGGTCTCTTCCCAAAAAGTCCTTAAAACCGATGGATGTGTGCAGGTTTGTAACTCCTCGAATCGCCGTTTTGATGTTTTTGCAGATGGCATCGCACATGAATCAAAGGTGGGGTACACCACTCTGACTGAAAGCATTAAGAAGCAAATTGAATCTGATGCGTATTTGATGAAGACAGGCCAAATCGACGGCGCTCAGTGGCACTTTTTCCCAAGTGAAATCGCACAGTCAGGTCGCTTGGGTCCTAGTGAGCCTTTACTTGATCTTCTTGATCAGCACGGGATAAAGTACACTATTCACCTTCCCAAATAAGCAACTGAAAAGGCCGAACCCCGCGCACTGGTGCAGTGGCGGGGGAGAGGAGCGTCGACAAGCACGCTTTTAATAAGGCGCGATTGTTGATTCGTGGGCGTCGATGTTAATGCGTCCATGCACCGAGGGGAAGGCGCGCTGCGCGCAGTTCTCGCGGGTGCACACGCGGCAACCGGAACCGATCGGAGTGGCGGTGGAAAGATCCTGCAGGTTGAAGCCTCGCGAATAGACGGTTCGATCCGCGTGGCGGGCCTCGCAGCCAAGGCCGATGGCGAACATCTTATCCACCTCACCATAACGGGCCTCGTGGTGTCGTACAGTGCGCGAAATCCACAGGTAGTTACGCCCATCGGGCATCTGCGCGAATTGGCGCAGTACTTGGCCGGGGTTGGTGAAGGTTTCAAAAACATTCCATAGCGGGCAGGTTCCGCCGTAGTGGGTGAAGTGGAAACCGGTGGCGGATTGGCGCTTGGACATATTGCCGGCGCGATCAACTCGCACAAAGGTAAAGGGGATGCCGCGCAGGTTGGGGCGCTGCAGGGTGGACAGGCGGTGCGCGGTGGTCTCATATCCCACGCCAAAGAGCTGTCCGAGGAATTCAATGTCATAGCCGGACTTCTCGGCTTCATTGTGGAAAATCTTATAAGGCAGCATGACGGCTGCGGCAAAGTAGGAAGCCACACCGCGGATCGCTAGGGTGCGGGCTTCGGGGGTGGACCAGATGCCATCGTCCACAATGCCTTCAATGAGGTCATTGGCTTCCAGGTAACCCAGCTCGGTGGCCATGCGGAAAGCTTTTTGACCAGGGCTGAGGCGGGCATGGATAGTTAGTAGCCGGGTTTCGGGATTGAAGTGGTGCAGGGTGCCGGTTTCCTCTTTGGAGGTTTCGATGGTGACATCGTGATCCAGCTGCAGCCGGCGGGTGATTGAATCTTCCATGGCACGCGCATCATAAGGCTGCCAACCTAGCTGTGCGGCAATGGCTTCCGCACGGCGATCGAGGGCATCAAAGTAATTCTGGCGCGCATAAATAAAATCTCGCACTTCCTCATGCGGCATGCTCACGGCTTCCGCGATGGGGCGACGTTCCTCTGGAGTGCTATTGCGGTTATCCACCGCGATGGAGAGTTTGTCACGCACATTGCGATAACGCTGGTGCATTTCCACCATGGCGCGCGCTAACTGTGGATGGTTATAGACCATCTCCGAAAGCTCTTGGAGCTCCACATTTGCCGGATTAATCTCACGATCCAGCATGACATCTTGGACCTCGGCGAGCAGCCGGGAATCATCATCGCGAGAAAAGAAAGTGGCGTCAACGCCGAAGGCCTCAGTGATACGCAGTAGAACTGGCACCGTTAGTGGACGTACATCATGTTCGATCTGATTGACATAACTGGCAGACAGGCCCAGCGTTGCCGCCAGCGATGCTTGGCTGAGGTCTCTTTCCCGGCGCAACTGGCGCAACCGGGACCCCACATAAGTCTTTCCCATGGCACGACTATAGCGTGATCGGCATCACCTTAACCACTCTTGGCAATATGGTGTTGCAAACTTGTGGATTTCTGGGGGCTTGCAGCCCCTAAAAAGGCGCTTTTCGACGCACCCCAGGTGGGCGTCGAAAAGCGGGGTTTGGTCTTTTAATCTTTTGGTTGATACCAAACGGGGTTAAAAACCTCCCCCGTAGCTAATCCTGTGAGCAAGCTCACTTGTTCGTGGAAATGTTGAAAAAACCTCTAGTTTTCGCAGGTAGATTAACTTCAATTAAATGAGCGTCAAATGACAGTGAAGTAAGGCTTGCCTAAAACAGGTGTCTAAGTGTGGGGAAACGCACCTTTAGGCATGGTGGGGGAGTGCGCTTTGACTAGTGGACGCGTGCCGCTCGGAAGTAGAGTGACTACGACACTGGAGGTGCCATGACTGTTAGAAATCCCGACCGTGAGGCAATCCGTCACGGAAAAATTACGACGGAGGCGCTGCGTGAGCGTCCCGCATTCCCGACCTGGGCAATGAAGCTGACCATGGCCATTACTGGCCTAATCTTCGGTGGCTTCGTTCTTGTTCACATGATCGGAAACCTGAAAATTTTCATGCCGGATTACGCAGCCGATTCTGCGCATCCGGGTGAACCACAAGTAGACGTCTACGGCGAATTCCTGCGCGAGATCGGTGCTCCGATCTTCCCACATGAATCCGTTCTCTGGATCCTACGAATTGTGCTGCTCGTTGCACTCGTTCTGCACATCTACTGTGCATTCGCTCTGCACGGCCGCTCAAGCCAATCCCGCGGCAAGTTCCGCCGTACCAACCTGGTTGGTGGCTTCAACTCCTTCGCAACCCGCTCCATGCTGGTTACTGGAATTGTGCTGCTTGCCTTCATTATCTTCCACATTCTCGACCTGACTGTCGGCGTTGCACCAGCAGCTTCCCAGGCATTCGAGCATGGCGAAGTTTATGCAAACATGGTTGCTTCCTTTAGCCGCTGGCCGGTCGCAATCTGGTACATCATTGCCAACCTAGTTCTCTTTGTCCACCTGTCTCACGGCATCTGGCTCGCTGTGTCTGACCTCGGCATCACTGGCCGCCGCTGGAGGGCAATCCTGCTCGCAGTTGCGTACATCGTTCCTGCCCTCGTTCTGATCGGCAACATCACGATCCCATTCGTCATCGCAGTCGGCTGGATTAGCTAGGTAAAGGTAGGAATATTTAATGAGCATTATCTCTGAAACCACCCCACGCCCAGAATTTAAGCACCCGGTTTCCATCCTCCCAGAGGTTTCCGCCGGCACCGTTCTGGACTCTGCTGAGCCTGCAGGCGTTCCCACCAAGGACATGTGGGAATACCAAAAAGACCACATGAACCTGGTCTCCCCACTTAACCGTCGCAAGTTCCGCGTCCTCATCGTTGGTACCGGTCTTTCCGGTGGCGCTGCAGCTGCAGCCCTCGGTGAACTCGGCTACGACGTTAAGTCCTTCACTTACCACGACGCTCCTCGTCGTGCGCACTCTATTGCTGCACAGGGTGGCGTTAACTCCGCCCGTGGCAAGAAGGTTGATAACGACGGCGCATACCGGCACGTTAAAGACACCGTTAAGGGTGGCGACTACCGCTGCCGCGAGTCTGACTGTTGGCGTCTAGCCGTCGAGTCCGTTCGCGTTATCGACCACATGAACGCCATCGGCGCTCCATTTGCTCGTGAATACGGCGGAACCTTGGCAACCCGTTCCTTCGGTGGTGTGCAGGTGTCCCGTACTTACTACACCCGTGGACAAACCGGACAGCAGCTACAGCTTTCCACCGCTTCCGCGCTACAGCGCCAGATCCACCTTGGCTCCGTAGAGATCTTCACCCACAACGAAATGGTTGATGTCATCATCACCGAACGTGATGGACAGAAGCGCTGTGAAGGCCTGGTTATGCGTAACCTCATCACCGGTGAGCTCACCGCTCACACCGGACACGCAGTTGTCCTGGCAACCGGTGGTTACGGCAACGTCTACCACATGTCCACCCTGGCGAAGAACTCCAATGCATCCGCAATCATGCGTGCATATGAAGCTGGCGCATACTTTGCATCCCCATCCTTCATTCAGTTCCACCCAACTGGCCTGCCTGTGAACTCCACCTGGCAGTCCAAGACCATTTTGATGTCTGAGTCGCTCCGTAACGACGGCCGCATCTGGTCACCTAAGGCTCCAAACGATGATCGCGATCCAAACAGCATCCCTGAGGACGAGCGCGATTACTTCCTGGAGCGCCGCTACCCAGCGTTCGGCAACTTGGTTCCACGCGATGTGGCATCCCGTGCGATCTCTCAGCAGATTAACGCCGGCCTTGGTGTCGGCCCGCTGCACAACGCCGCTTACCTGGACTTCCGCGACGCTACCGAGCGCCTCGGCCAGGACACCATCCGCGAGCGTTACTCCAACCTCTTCACCATGTACGAAGAGGCAATTGGTGAAGATCCATACGCCACCCCAATGCGTATTGCTCCTACCTGCCACTTCACCATGGGTGGCCTGTGGACCGACTTCAATGAAATGACCTCCATCCCAGGTCTTTTCTGCGCCGGTGAAGCATCTTGGACCTACCACGGTGCAAACCGTCTGGGTGCAAACTCCCTGCTTTCCGCTTCTGTTGATGGCTGGTTCACCCTGCCATTCACCATCCCTAACTACCTCGGCCCATTGCTGGGTACTGAGGTTCTGGCAGAGGATGCTCCAGAGGCAGTTGCAGCAATCGAGCGTGCTCAGGCTCGTATTGATCGCTTGATGAACATCAAGGGCGACAACCCACACGGACCTGATTACTACCACCGCCAGCTCGGCGATATCTTGTACTTCTCCTGTGGCGTTTCCCGAAATGTCGAGGACCTTCAGGATGGCATCGACAAGATCCGTGCCCTCCGCGAGGACTTCTGGAAGAACATGCGCATCACCGGTAGCCCAAATGAGATGAACCAGGTTCTCGAGTACGCAGCACGCGTTGCTGACTACATTGACCTTGGCGAGCTCATGTGTGTCGACGCCCTCGACCGCGACGAGTCCTGTGGTGCACACTTCCGTGACGATCACCTCTCCGAAGACGGCGAAGCTAAACGTGACGACGAGAACTGGTGCTTCGTCTCCGCATGGGAGCCAGGCGAGAACGGTACCTTCATCCGCCACGCTGAGCCACTGTTCTTCGAGTCCATCCCGCTGCAGACAAGGAACTACAAGTAATGAAACTGACACTTGAGATCTGGCGTCAGGCAGGCCCTACTGCGGAAGGCAAGTTCGAGACCGTACAGGTTAACGACGCCGTTCCACAGATGTCCATCCTGGAACTGCTTGACCACGTAAACAACAAGTTCATCGAAGAAAACAAAGAGCCTTTCGCCTTTGCTTCTGACTGCCGCGAAGGTATTTGCGGTACTTGTGGTCTCCTCGTAAACGGCCGTCCTCACGGTGCCGACCAGAACAAGCCTGCCTGTGCGCAGCGTCTGGTCAGCTACAACGATGGCGACACCCTGAAGATCGAGCCACTTCGTTCCGCAGCCTACCCGGTTATCAAGGACATGGTTGTTGACCGTTCCGCTCTGGACCGCGTCATGGAGCAGGGTGGCTACGTCACCATCAACGCTGGTACCGCACCAGACGCTGATACCCTGCACGTCAACCACCAAACCGCTGAGCTTGCACTCGATCACGCAGCCTGCATTGGCTGTGGCGCTTGTGTTGCAGCTTGCCCTAACGGTGCAGCTCACCTCTTCACCGGTGCAAAGCTCGTTCACCTCTCCCTTCTCCCACTGGGTAAGGAAGAGCGCGGACTTCGTGCCCGTAAGATGGTCGACGAGATGGAAACCAACTTCGGTCACTGCTCCCTTTACGGTGAGTGTGCCGATGTTTGCCCTGCAGGCATCCCCCTGACCGCTGTGGCAGCTGTCACTAAGGAACGTGCGCGTGCAGCTATCCGTGGTAAAGACGACTAGTCTAAAATCTAAGTAATTTTTCCACAGGCTAAGCATTCTCTTCGGAGGATGTTTAGCACTGTTCGACAAGAAAGACGAGTGAACGCCATGTCCTCCGCGAAGAAGAACACCGCCCCGGAGCGTATGCACTACATCCAGGGTTATGTACCAGTGAGCTACAACGCTCCACACTCCTCCCTGGATCGCTCCTCCACCTGGATCGGAATGGGCCTTCTGCTCGCTTCCCTTGCTGGTATCGGTGCAGTGCTCTTCGGAATCGGCGCAAACAGCGTTGGTCAGCAGCAGGAAAACTGGATGCTCTACACCATCATCGGCGTAGTTTTTGCCGTTGTATGCCTCGTTCTTGGAACTGTTTTGATTATGAAGGGCCGTTCCGCTTACCACGCTTATGCAAAGGAAACCGGTCGCTCCCAGTAATCGCCTTTAGATAGGCAGACTGAATCAGCAGCACCTCCGAAAACACCCTCTCACCCTGGTTCTACCTGGGCGAAAGGGTGTTTTTCATTGAGCTAACTTAGCTAGCAGCTAGCGCAGAGCAAAAAGAAGCCCGCTGCACTTGTGGAAAGTGCAGCGGGTGATCTCAATGTTTACAGTTTTTAACCTGTTTGCTGAAAACAACTCTACACCATTTTTGCTCAGCCAAACATCCAGCCCTAAACCGGCAGCGCCTCACCTTGAACTACCTTGAATGGCTTGAACACACCGTTTTTGCCCGGTCCAATGCTAAACAAGTGCTCTGAATCCATCAGGTGGGTCCGGTCGGTGTAGGAGAGTAGGTATTCATCAAAAGCCGGCAGAGTGAGTTCTGGTTCCAAGGCTGACGCTACCTCTTCGGAAGTTACAGACTCAGCCCAGGCAGGGATCCACATTTCTTCTTTATTTGGGCCTGCAACCTGCACAATTTCTCCACGCCCAGCCAGGAATGCAACTCCTTTTCGCAGATCTCGCAAAGTAAGGCCAGACCACCACTGCACATCCTTGATGGTGGCAGCGCCGCGGGAATAGAAGTAGCGGCGAGTCATTTCAAATAGGGCTTCATCACCGCGCAAACCCAAAGAAAGTGGGCAAATGGAGTCGAGTAGCACAAAGGTATCTTCGTTATCCACCGGTGGTCCTTGGACAATGTTGCCCTCCCCGCCAAAGTGACGGAGCAAGTGCTGTCCGCGGTGTTCGCCGGGGTCAACATCTACGGAACGGAATAGTTCATATGCTTGGCTTCTAGGCACAGGGGCAATAGCGGCGTGCTCGCTGAGCACCTCGTGTGCGCGGTGAACGGCGGCGTCGTCAAGCCCAAGTTGGTGACGTCGCTTGGCGGAGGCCGCAACGATGCGTGGGGAGCAGAGCAGTGTCATCCAACGGACGTCTTCGGCGGCCAGGATTTGGTGGGTGCCACGCTGGGACCAACTGCGTATGAGCAGGGAGGTTTCCAGGGCGGTGGCTGCTGTACCGGGCTTGTGGGAGCGGATGTCTAGGGCGACCAAAGCGGATCCGCGTTGTTGTGCCTGGCTGGCCAACATATGTTTGGCGGCACCTACCGCGGAATCCATGGCGAAGGTTCGTGGAAAAGCCGTAGAGGGGGCAAGGAGCTGGGCAATTAAGCGCAGCGCGCGGATGCGACCAAGTGAAAGTGGGGCATTCATACCCCTGAAATTACCCTGAAACTTGGACACACTATGCATTCGTGTCCCAGGCACAGTACATAATGGGCGCTATGGGAAATCACGAACTTCAGCATGCACAAAATTCGGTGCCTGGACCAGCTCCGGAGGTGGAGGCGGCGCGGCGTCGCGAACTGCGCCGCCACAAGGCTTTTGCCACTGGATTGCTGATCTTTGCGGCATTGATTTATTTGCTGTGTCGCTATGTAGAAACTCGCCCTGGGGAGACTGCAACATGGGTGGGTTTTGTGCGTGCCGCAGCGGAGGCCGGCATGATCGGCGGTTTGGCGGACTGGTTTGCCGTCACCGCCCTGTTCCGCCATCCGCTTAAGCTGCCAATTCCGCATACTGCGATTATTCCGCGCAAAAAAGACCAGCTTGGTGAGGCTTTAAGCGGCTTTGTGGGCGATAACTTCCTCAATGCGCAGTTGATTACAGAGAAAGTCTCCCAGGCGCAGATTCCTGAGCGTGCCGGCAAGTGGCTGGCGCAACCGGAAAATGGTGAGAAAGTATCCCGTGAGGTGGGCAAACTGACCGCCAATATTGTGCGCGCCATCGACCCCAAGGATGCCGAAGCTGTTATTAACGCTGCAGTGATCGACAAGCTGGGGGAGCCTGCGTGGGGTCCGCCTGCCGGGCGCCTGCTGGAGCAGCTGATTGCGGAGGGTAAAACCGAGCCAGTGGTGCAGGAACTTGCGCAGTGGCTGCATAAAAAGGCGCTGGGTTCCGAGGAACTCATTGACCGCCTGCTTAATGAGCGCCGCCCGATTTGGGCGCCGAAATTCACCGCGCAGCTGGTCAGCGGCAAGGTTTATGAGGAAGTTATTAAGTTCACCGCTGCCGTTGCCGAGGATCCCAAGCACGAGGCACGCATTTCGCTGCGCCGCTTCCTCAATAATTTGGCCCAGGACCTGCAATATGACGCCGCCATGATCACCCGCGTGGAAAAAATCAAGCAGGATGTCATGGGCTCGGCAGCGATTGCGCAGGCTGCGCCGACGATTTGGGAGTCGGCCTCCGCCTCCCTCATCGACGCCGCCAGCGACGAGTCATCCCTGCTCCGCCGCAAAATCGCCGAGGCCTCAGTGGTCTGGGGTCAAAGAGTGCTTGACGACGAAAACCTGCGCAGCTCACTGGATAATCGCATCACAAAAGCTGCCGCCTTCTTGGCAGATAACTACGCCCCCGAGGTCACCAGCATCATTTCCGAAACCATCGAACGCTGGGATGCAGATGAGGCTTCTGAAAAGATTGAGTTAATGGTTGGTAAAGATCTGCAATATATCCGCCTCAATGGCACCATTGTGGGTGCATTAGCTGGCCTTGGCATTTACACTGTGTCTCATATCTTATTCGGCGCTTAAAGGAGTTTTAAATGTCCACTTTTGGAGACGCTGCTTCTGAGCTTGGCGATGTTGCAGGCAAAGTAGGAAAGCAAGTCCGTGAGGAACTTTCTGAAAAAGAAACCCTCAACAAACTAAAAACCGAAGCCACCGAGGCTTTTCAGCAGGCTAAAGCTGGTGATGTTGTTGCTGCTGGCAAGGATTTCGCCCGTGATGCTGGCGAGATCCTCAAGGAAGTGGCCACCTCTGTGCGTGGCGCGCTGAGTGAATCCGATACTGATAAGGTGAAGACTGCATTTAGTTCTGTCGTGGAAAGCTCGCGCGATAAGCTTGATGAGACTTTGGAAAAGCGTAAAGCTAAAAAAGCCAATTCCGCCGAAGACGGTGGGGAAGATATTATCGACGGAGAAGTAATTCCTCCGCAAAGCTAAGGAAGTTCCACATAAATCATGGATATGCAAATGCTTTATAACGGCACCAGTTGGTTCATCTGGGGCATTTTCACCCTGATTGGAATCTTTGGCTTTATCGGAGCTTTCCTTGCTGCCACCACTCGCGAAGATGCCTTTGAGGTGGCAGATCGTCAAAAGAAGCTGGTCTGGGTGGCCATGCTCATCGCTTCTGGATTTGTCCTCATCGTGCTGGGTACCGCAGTTCCAATCTTGCCATGGGTGGGCATCGTCCTCATCGGCATCTATTGGTTTGATGTACGACCACAAATCAAGGGAATCCTCGAAGGTGCCGGCGGCTGGTAGTTTTTAACGCAATTTTTCCCTCATCTCCACAGTGGAGATGAGGGGATTTTTTGTGGCAAAATTGAATAAAGAAGAATGAAAGGGGGATTAATAATGCCAGCATTTTTGATTGAGTATCACCGTCCTAGTGGTCGCGTGAAGTGCACTCCCTTCGATTCTCTTATTGAAGCTACTCGAGAGCGCATTAGGCTTGATCGTCTTAACGAAGATCCAGATATGGAGATCGTTGCGATTTCTGGGGCGAGTGAAAATGTAATTCGCCATTCGCACTCGCGTTATTTTGCTGCAGTTTAGCGGCGGTTTGACGTTAGTTTTCAAAATGTCCAGCACTTGAATTTCAAGTGCTGGACATTTTATTTGTGGAAAGTCCCTCCGTTGCGACACTAAAAGTGACTTGATTCACTTGATATGGAACGCGTTAACAACTTCACCCGGTGCAATATTGCACTCAGTGCAAAAGTTCACTAGGTTTACTTGAGTGGATATTGAAGAGCAACCCTCGTTGAGGGAAATCAAACGTAAAAAGACCTTGGAAGCGATCGAAGATAACGCAACCAGACTGGTCTTGGAGCGTGGGTTCGACAATGTCACCGTCGAAGATATTTGTGCTGAAGCTGGGATCTCTAAGAGAACTTTCTTCAACTATGTGGAATCTAAAGAAGCCGCCGTCATCGGCTCCAGCTTTAGAGTTCCCTCTGAAGGAGAGCGCGAGGAATTTCTCGCAGTAGAGCATGATGATGTTTTTGACAAAGCTTTTGAACTGGTCATCAACTTGATCGGTAGCCATGATCACTCCACAGGAGGGCTCTCCGGAACGATCATGAAGCGCCGCAAAGAGATCCGATTTAACCATCCCGAACTGGCAATGCAACACTTTGTCAGATTCCACGAAGGTCGCGCGGTTTTGGAAGATCTGCTCCGTGATTACTTCATCAAGTGGCCCGAGGCGCAACGCCTGAAGGAAAGCCCAGAAACTGAAGCTATCACCATGGTTGGCATCCTGGTCACCGCAGTTTTTCAAGGTTCCAGGAAGTGGCATTCACTACCTGAAGTCACCCAAATAGATTTCCGCGCCTGCTGCCAAAAGGCATTAAATAATATTTTTCTTCTTAAAAGGTGAACAACAAAATGACAATGAATAACGACGTGGACCAAGATCGCCCCGTCACCACCATCTCAAAGAGCGGCGCGCCCTCGGCGCACGTTTCCGCTCCTTATGGTGAAGCTGCAACTGAAACAGCAGTAGCAGAGAAAGCAACCGGCCACGTCGGTCTGATCATCGGCGCACTGATGCTCGCCATGCTGCTGAGCTCACTGGGCCAAACTATTTTCGGTTCCGCCCTGCCTACCATCGTTGGTGAACTCGGTGGCGTTAACCACATGACCTGGGTTATTACTGCATTCCTCTTGGGCCAGACCATCTCCTTGCCAATCTTTGGCAAGTTGGGTGACCAGTTCGGCCGCAAGTACCTCTTTATGTTCGCCATTGCACTCTTTGTAGTGGGCTCCATTATCGGCGCCTTGGCTAACTCCATGACGGTGCTGATTGTGGCTCGTGCACTGCAGGGTATCGCTGGCGGTGGCTTGATGATCCTCTCCCAGGCAATTACCGCAGATGTCACCACTCCTCGCGAACGCGCAAAGTACATGGGTGTTATGGGTTCCGTCTTCGGACTTTCCTCAATCCTGGGACCTTTGCTCGGTGGCTGGTTTACCGATGGGCCAGGCTGGCGCTGGGGCCTCTGGCTTAACGTGCCAATCGGCATTATTGCTCTTGTTGCAATTGCAGTCCTGCTAAAGCTTCCTCCTCGTGAACGCGGCAAGGTTACCGTTGACTGGCTGGGCAGCATTTTCATGGCGATTGCAACCACTGCCATTGTGCTTACTGTCACCTGGGGTGGCAACGAATACGAGTGGGGCTCTTCCATGATCCTCGGATTGATGGTTACCGCTGTGGTGTCGACCATCGTGTTTGTTTTCGTCGAAAAGCGCGCGGTTGACCCACTGGTCCCCATGGGCCTTTTTGCAAACCGCAACTTCGTGCTCACCGCAATCGCCGGTATCGGCGTTGGTATGTTCATGATGGGCACCATCGCATATATGCCTACCTACCTGCAGATGGTGCACGGCCTCAACCCAACTGAAGCCGGCCTGATGCTGATCCCAATGATGATTGGCCTGATTGGTACTTCTATTACCGTTGGCAATATTGTCTCCCGCACCGGTAAGTACAAGTGGTTCCCAGTTGTCGGCATGGTTGTTATTGTCGTCGCCCTGTACCTGCTCTCCACCCTGGAGCCCAAGGATCCACTGTGGTTGGTTGGCATTTACTTCTTTGTCTTCGGTTTTGGCCTCGGCTGCGCTATGCAGATTTTGGTTCTTATCGTGCAGAACTCCTTCCCAGTCACTATGGTTGGCACCGCAACAGGTTCCAATAACTTCTTCCGTCAAATTGGTGGCGCCATTGGCTCCGCACTGATCGGTGGCCTGTTCATTGGCAATCTGTCTGACCGCTTTGTGGAAAATGTTCCCGCTGCCATCGCTTCTATGGGTGCCGAAGGCGCTCCATACGCAGATGCAATGAGTAACTTCTCTGGCGCCTCCAACTTGACCCCGCATCTCGTGGATACCCTGCCTCAGGTTCTGCGTGAAGCCATCCAGCTTTCCTATAACGACGCTCTTACGCCAATCTTCTTGGCGCTAACTCCGATCGCCGTGCTCGCTGCCATTCTGCTGGTATTCATCCGCGCAGATCATCTCAAGGAAACGAACGAATAATGTCTGAAACCTCTACAAGCCCCGTAAAGGTGCGGGGCAGGAAAGCGAAGAAGGAAAAAGTACCTTCTTCCATGACCCCCGAAGAACAGAAAAAAGTCTGGTGGATTCTCGCCGCACTGATGGTTGCCATGATGATGGCGTCCCTCGACCAGATGATTTTTGGTACCGCACTGCCAACTATCGTTGGTGAACTCGGCGGCGTTGACCACATGATGTGGGTTATCACCGCATACCTGCTGGCAGAAACCATTATGTTGCCTATCTACGGCAAACTTGGTGACTTGGTAGGACGTAAGAGCCTCTTTATTGGCGCCCTGTCGATCTTCCTGCTGGGCTCTATCATTGGTGGCCTCGCCGGCAATATGACCTGGTTGATTGTTGGCCGTGCTGTGCAAGGCATCGGTGGCGGTGGCTTGATGATTCTGGCCCAAGCAATTATTGCCGATGTGGTTCCTGCTCGTGAGCGTGGCCGCTACATGGGTGTTATGGGTGGCGTTTTTGGCCTCTCCGCAGTTCTTGGACCTTTGCTCGGTGGCTGGTTCACCGAAGGCCCCGGCTGGCGCTGGGCATTCTGGATGAATATTCCTTTGGGAATCATCGCCATCGGTGTTGCCATCTACTTCTTGGATATTCCAAAGCGCAACGTGAAGTTCCAGTGGGATTACCTGGGCACCGTCTTTATGATCATCGCAACCACCAGCTTGATCCTCTTCACCACCTGGGGTGGTTCCCAGTATGAGTGGAGCGATCCGATTATCATCGGCTTGATTATCGCTACTATTGTTGCTGCTATTTTGCTGGTTATTGTAGAATTTCGTGCTAAGGATCCTTTGGTTCCAATGCAGTTCTTCCAAAACCGCAACTTTGCCATCACCACGATCGCGGGTCTGATCCTGGGCGTAGCAATGTTCGGCGTGATCGGCTACCTGCCTACCTATATGCAGATGGTGCACAGCATTAATGCAACTGAAGCAGGTTATATGCTCATCCCAATGATGGTTGGCCTCATGGGCATGTCCATCTGGACTGGTTTGCGCATCACCAAGACCGGTAAGTACAAGCTCTTCCCACCAGTGGGTATGGCAATCACCTTTGTTTCCTTGGTTCTCTTTGGAACCTTGTCCGTGGAAACCAGCCTCTGGCAGATCGGCATTTACCTGCTGGTGCTCGGCGTTGGCCTCGGCTTGGCAATGCAGGTGCTCGTGTTGGTTGTGCAGAATACTTTGCCAGTCGCAGTTGTTGGTTCTGCAACCGCAGTAAACAACTTCTTCCGCCAGATCGGTTCTTCTTTGGGATCCGCATTGGTAGGCGGCATGTTCGTAGGCAACCTCAGCGATCTCATGGCAGAGCGTATGCCAGCTGCTATGGCTGCACTTTCCCCTGAGGAACAAGCTGCAATGGCTGCCCAAGGTGGCGTTGATTCCAATGACCTCACCCCCGCCATGGTTAACCAGCTGCCAGCACCGCTACACGATGCATTCGCCAGCGCATATAACGATGCACTGACCCCAGTGTTCTTCACCATGATGCCGCTGATTGCCATTGCATTTGTGCTGCTGCTGTTCATTAAACATGAGAAGCTGCGGGAAACCACCAGTGATGAATCTACTAGTGATTTAATCCAAGAGCCCGTCGCAAAGCAATAAATAGTAATGCCCCGTGGAAACCTGAAAGTTTCCGCGGGGCATTTTGCATTTAATCAAAAACTACGGTGCGATTTCCATAGACCAAAACGCGGTCCTCTAGGTGGAATCGCAAACCGCGAGCCAGCACCTGCTTCTCCGCATCGCGGCCAAGACGCTGCATCTCAGCAGGGGTATCCTTGTGCGTCACGCGGATAACATCCTGCTCAATGATGGGACCGTCGTCGAGATCAGGGGTGGCATAGTGGCAAGTCGCGCCAATCAGCTTCACGCCACGGCTATATGCCTGGTGATAAGGGCGCGCACCCATAAATGACGGCAAGAAGCTGTGGTGAATGTTAAGCACGCGGCCAGCCCACATCTCACAAAGATCCGGTGGCAAAATCTGCATAAAGCGTGCGAGCACAATCGCATCCGGCTCATAACCATTAACGATCTCTGCGACCTGGTCAAAAGCCTTACGCTTGCCCACTGCATCCTTAGGGAAAGGCACGTGGAAAAACGGCACATTGTGGTTCTCTGCGATATAACGCAAATTATCGTGATTGCCCACCACTGCGACAACTTCCATCGGATAGTCATTCTCCGCCACACGGCCGAGCAGATCGTGCAGGCAGTGACCCTCCTTGGACACCACCAACACAGCCTTCTTCACCTGTGCGGTGTCGGTGAACTTCCACTTAGCGCGAGGACCAAATTCCTCCGCGATAGGAGCGAATTCCTCCCGCAGCTGCTCAATGGACATATCAATGGATTCCGCGCGGATAGCTTGGCGCGTAAAGAACCAGTTAGAATCCGGGTCAGTAAAGTAACCCGCCTCAGTAATCCAGCCCCCTCGCTCCGCGAGAAAAGAAGAAAGCTTTGCGACGATACCCGTGGAGTCTGGGCAGCCGAAAGTAAGCACAAATTGACGCTCCTCCGGAGCGGTGCTGGGGCGATTACGGATCTCAGAAGAACTCGGAGTCATTTATCGGATTCTACCTTGGATATCTGGCGATGCTAAGTAGGGTAGGAGATATGACTATTTCCCGCGCCCAGATGGCCACACTGCTCGACTACACCTTGCTCGGACCAGAAGTAACTAAAGTCGAACTTGCTGTATTTATAGAAGAGGCCATCGAGCTGGGCGTTGGTGCTATTTGTGTCCCCAACAACATGGTCAATCTCACTAAAAAGGCGCAAGAAGCTGGCATTACCGTGGCTACTGTAGCTGGATTCCCCCATGGAAAAACCCCCGCTTTAGTAAAAGGTGCCGAGGCGCGCCTGGCAGTGCAAAATGGAGCTTCCGAAATTGACGTGGTTCTTGACATTGCCAATGTAAAAGCCGCTGATCCCAATGTTTTGCTCTCTGAAATCGTGGCGATCCGCGAAGCCGTGCCTTCACCCATTGTGCTGAAGCTGATTCTCGAGACCGCAGTGCTCTCACCCGCAGCTATTGCCGTTGCGGTACGCGCTGCACGAGCCGCCGGTGCCGACTTTGTAAAAACTTCTACCGGATTCCATCCCGCCGGCGGCGCCACTTTAGAAGCTGTGCGAGCTATGGCTGCGGCTGGCGAAGGAAAAATCGGCATCAAAGCCTCAGGTGGCATCCGTACTTGGGAAGATGCTGTTGCATTTGTTGAAGCCGGCGCCACTCGCATTGGCACTTCTCAGGCTGCGGCTATTTTGCGGGAGGGTTAGGGGCTGGGGCGCTGGTGTTGCCGCAGCTCACGCCACTCAAGGAATTAAAAGCTACACCTGGCAATCGATAAGGTTGTGCAGCAGTTCTTCGGGAGCGCCGAATAATCGCAAAGCTGAGGTGTCATAACAATGGGAGCCGTTGGAAGTGTGGCCATTGGGTGCGATTTCTAACCATTGTCCATCAACCCACTGGAAGTTTTGTAATTCCTCGCTATCCGGCTTGCCACCGCTGGCCCAGCCAGAATCACAAAATAGCAGGGTGTAGCCCATCTCTTGGAAAATCTCGGGATCACAATGGGTTGGCACTGGTGGGCGATAGATTGTTGCGGTAACTGTGGTGGTGGAACCCGCATCGCCCTCGTCACTAAAAGGCAAGTACATCCACACCACAATGGCCCCAGCTGCGCCGACCATGGACATAAAAGTGGTGGTCAGCAGTGCAGTTCGGGCCGGCGTGGACATGATTTTTAGGTTTTGGAGAATCGGGCGATGGCGTCGGAAACTTCTTTGAGCTTGGCGTCGAGTTCTTCTCCGCCGAGCCCCGCTGCATCCTTAACGCAGTGAGCGAGGTGGTCGTCGAGAAGCCCAAATGCCACATTTTTGAGGGCGGAGTTAACGGCGGCAATCTGGGTGAGAATGTCGATGCAGTATTGTTCCTCGTCGATCATGCGGTGAATGCCACGGGTTTGGCCTTCGATGCGCTTGAGTCGGGCCAGGTAGCGGGCCTTTTCCTCGATATAGCCGTGGGTGTGGCCCTCGGCGTGGCAGCTATTTTCACTCATTTTGAATTCCTCGATTTAAAACCGCGCAGGCGCAGGGAGTTGGAAACTACAAAAACTGAACTAAAGGCCATTGCAATGCCCGCGAGCATCGGGTTGAGCAGCCCAAGTGCAGCAATTGGTATTAGCGCCACATTGTAGGCGAAAGCCCAGAAAAGGTTGCCCTTGATGGTGCCTAAAGTTTTGCGGGAGAGGTCGATGGCATCCACTGCTGAATGAAGATCATTGTTCATGAGCGTGATATCGGAGGCCTCGATGGCAACGTCGGTACCAGCGCCCATGGCCAGACCCAGATCTGCTTGAGCGAGGGCTGCCGCATCATTGACACCATCGCCAACCATGGCCACATTTTTTCCTGCTGCCTGCAGTTTCTTTACTTGTTCCACTTTTTCAGCAGGCATTACCTCCGCGATAACTTCCGTAATGCCAACCTCGGCGGCAACGGCACGCGCAGCGCCATAATTATCGCCAGTGAGCAAAATTGGGGTCAGCCCAAGGTCCTTGAGCTGCGCAATTGCCGCGGCAGAAGATGGCTTGACACTATCGCGCACACTAATGACGCCGTGCTCAACGCCATCCACAGAAACCACAACCGGAGTTCCACCCTCAGCTTGGGAACGTCGAAAAGCGTCTAAGAGTTCGCCCTGCAACGGCCGAACCGGCCGGCCAACCTGAATCTCGCGCCCATCAACCCGGGCAAAAACGCCCTGACCTGCAGTGTTCTTAAAGTCCGTGGCCGTGCGGGGCGTCCCAGCAAGGGCAATCGCCTGCGCAATTGGGTGTTCAGAGAGCTTTTCGACGGATGCAGCGAGATCGATTAGCTCTTGCTCGGAGATTCCCGCCGCGGTGACAGCAGCCACGGACATATTTCCGCTGGTCACAGTGCCAGTCTTATCGAGGACGATGGTATCAACCTTCTTGGTGGATTCCAGCACCTCCGGTCCCTTAATTAACAGGCCGAGCTGCGCACCGCGTCCCGTACCGACCAAAAGCGCAGTAGGAGTAGCCAAACCCAGGGCACAGGGGCAGGCGATGATGAGCACAGCAACCGCAGCGGTAAATGCCGCGGACAGGCCATCGTCAGTGAAAATGAGGTGGCCGGCAAGCGTAAGCAGGGAAATGACAATAACCACCGGCACGAAGATCTGCGAGATCTGATCCACCAGCCTTTGCACGGGCGCCTTGTGGGATTGGGCATCGCTAACGAGCTTTGCCATCTGGGCGAGCGTGCTATCTGCGCCGAGCCGAGTGACCTTGACCAGCAAACGGCCGGAAGTGTTCAGCGTTGCACCGGTGACTTTATCGCCAGGAGTGACTTCAATGGGCAGGGATTCGCCGGTGAGCATGGACTGATCAATCGCGGAGGTGCCTTCCATCACGACGCCGTCGGCTGCGATTTTCTCGCCGGGGCGGGTGACAAAAATATCTCCAACTACCAGCTGGCTGATGGGAATGCGCAGCTCAGCATTGTCGCGAATGACGGCAGCATCTTTTGCTCCCATATCCAGCAGCGCTCTTAAAGCTGCGGAGGATTGTCCCTTAGCTTTGACCTCAAACCAGCGGCCTAGCAATAGGAAGGAAATAACCACTGCGACAGTTTCCAAATAAATGTCATCCATGGTGGATTCTGTGGGGAAAAGATGAAATTCCATCTTCATTCCGGCGTGGCCGGCGGTTCCTAAGAAGAGAGCCCACAGGGACCAGAGATATGCCGCGGCAGTTCCCAAGGAAACCAAAGTGTCCATGGTGAAAGAACCATGCTTGAGATTTGCCCAGGTTGCCTTATGGAAAGGTGCGCCACCCCAGAAAAACACCGGGGTGACCATTGTTAAAACAGCCCACTGCCAATTGTTGAACTGCAGCGCCGGAACCATGCTGAGCAGCACAATTGGCACCGAAAGGGCAGCGGAAATGAGCAGGCGGTGCTTGAGGTCGGCTGCTTCTTCCTCCCTGGCAGCATCGATTCGATCCTGGCCGTCGGGCGTGTGTTCTTCATCCTGTGCAGGGGTGGAAGTCATGGAAAAAGCGCTATAACCTGCGCCTTCTACAGTTTTGATGAGCTGTTCTGGGGCAACCAGGCTGGGATCATAACTTACCTGTGCGGACTCGGTGGCGTAGTTAACTGAGGCGGTGACCCCTTCTAACTTGTTGAGTTTTCTTTCCACCCGGGCGGAGCAAGAAGTACAGGTCATACCGGTTACACCAAGATCAACGGTGGCGATGTTTGGAGTGGTAGGCATTTTTAGTCCTTTGAAAATGGGGATGTGCTACCACTTAGCTTATACCCCGGTGGGGTATATAACAAGGCTAAAAACACCGCCCTTGGTTGGGGCGGTGAGGGGTGCGTCGAA
The DNA here is from genome assembly GCF_000344785.1 of Corynebacterium callunae DSM 20147. Taxonomy (NCBI): domain Bacteria; kingdom Bacillati; phylum Actinomycetota; class Actinomycetes; order Mycobacteriales; family Corynebacteriaceae; genus Corynebacterium; species Corynebacterium callunae. The sequence goes on from NC_020506.1 coordinate 391,390, forward strand.
AAGCTTAGTTTGCGCTCTCCAGGGTGCGGACGTTGATATTTTGGCCGGTGAGTGTGACATTAATGCCACCTTCTGCCACCTCAATATCGGAAATCTGCAGGCCGCCGGCAACGTTCTGAATGGAAGACTTCACGCCTTCAGTCAACATATTGGACACCTCATCAGGCAGACTGAAGCCAAAAAGCTCAGAATCGGTGATCTCAAAAGCGAGCTGACCATTAAGAACTAGTGGTCGCAGGTTGGCGCGTGCTGCACCGTCGGTGAATTCCACCTCCACTGACTGATTCTCTGGATTTGAGGTGATATTGGTGACTTTGACCAATTCCTGCACCAACATCGCGGCCAGTCCAGCATCTTCCGTGGTTCCGCCAGCTGCCTCAGCCATTTGCTGCTGCATGGTGGCCAACACAAACTCATCGGAGGCGAAAGTAGTGAGAGTCAGGTTCTCTGCCACTGGATTCTCGCGATCCCGCACGCCCAAGCCGCCGAGCTCAATTGTGGCCTGCGGGGTGCCAGTGATCTCAGGGGCAGAAGTTGCGCCGCCAGGATAAGTGATCTGCACCGTGTTAGGCGTATCCACCGTAACCTCATCAATACTGCCTTTGACCAGGCCCAACAGCAGGGGAGAAGCGCCAAAGCTAATCGACGGCTCCTCCTCGACGGTGATCCCTTGCTCCGCCGCCTGGTTTTGGAATTCCTCTTTCAGCTGCTTGCCGACCATCCAGCGCAGGCCGAACTCCGCGATGATCACCAAAATCAGCAAAACAACCACAATAGTGAGCAGAACTTTAGGAAATACAGATCTTTTTGATTTAGCCACGTTCCCAGTCTCCCTTATCATTCAGGTGTTTTAAAGTTTTCCACGCCACAATCTCATAAAAGCTTGCTGGGAATGCTGTTGAGGTGCCGATTTTGGGTCGGTTTTGTGCCGCGCCCGGGGCATGACCATGGCGGGCGTGCGGATTTACGCAAAAAGGACGCCTGGCGGAAGTTTTTGTCGTAAATCGGCACCGAAATGGGCGCATTTTGGTGCCGATTTGCACAAATATTCGATGCAACACTATGGATTTTCGTAAATTGGCACGCTTCCCGCTCAAACCTCGGAAAATTGCACTGCAGCTGCAAAAATAACCACCATCTAGAAGGCGATTTACGGGCATAAAAACGAGCCTAGTACCTTCTTGGTCATTAGCAAATATAAGCGCTTTAAATTGGCTCCAGGCAAATCCCTAAAATTAGGGCGCAACAACATCCCAGGGCACAGTTAAGAGGCAGTCACCCACACGTCGCCGGGGGATTTCAATGGGCCAGCCTTGTTCAACAAGCATCAGCCGAGCCTTTTCCCAGCGCACCCGCGGTCCATAGGGCTCCCAGCCGGCGGAATAATCCCAGGCAGCATCAGCAGCGGCAAGCAAAGAGTAGATCTTTTCGCCGGGAACATTGCGGTGGATCAGCACCTTTGGCAGTCGTTCGGCCACGTCAGAAGGTTTTTCTACACCCCAAGGATCCCATGCCAGCGTTAATGTCACAGGACCGGTTGCATCCAAGGTGATCCAGCTGCAGCGTCTGCCGATTTCATCGCAGGTGCCTTCAAAAAATAATCCACCGGGGGCAAGTCGAGAGGTGACGGTATTCCACGCATCGGCAACCTGCTCCACATCGTATTGGCGCAGCACATTGAAGGCCCGCACAAGTTGGGGCTGATAGCCGGCTAGTTCAAAGCCGCCAAGCTCGAAGGAAACTCCGCCTTGAGCAGGTAAAACTCTTTCGGGATTAATTTCTAGGCCCACCACGCGCATTTTTGAATCGAGGCGGTGTAGCCAGCGTCCCCATTCCACGGTGGTGGTGTGGCTGGCGCCGTAACCGACATCCAAAGCCAGAGTCCCAAAACCATAGCCAGCTACAAGCGAGCGGACCCGGTCATGATGAAAGCACCACCGATCGAAGCGTCGTAGACGATTCACACCGGTGGTGCCACGAGTGATCACGCCAATTGGCTTAATTTTTTTCCCAGTTGTTGGGACATTAAATGAAGCGCGGAGATTATGAGCGTGATCGACCATGAAGAGATGTGTTTAGAGGTTCTCGGAGATCCACTTTTCGGTGAGTGCACCTTCGTTGCCGAAGAGCTCGCCAAGTGCGTCGGCTACCTTTGGCTCGATGGCAGGGCCCATGAATGGGATGTTGACGGAGACTTCATTGCTGTATGCAAAGGTGGTGGCGGTGTCGTCGCCATTCACAGCGATGGTGCCCTTGAAGTCAACTGGGGTGCCCTTGACGTCTGCAAGGTAGTTGATGGTGCCAGCGTTGTTGTTGAATGCTGGAACGTTAACTACTCGCTTGACCTTGAGTGCCTGGCTGATCATGGCGCGCACTGCCTCTGGAAGTACGTCCAATGGAAGTACCTCGAAGAGGGTGACATCTGCGCTGCCGTCGGCTGCAGAGAACTCATTCACCTCGCCTGCTTCTGGGGAGAGGTTTGCTGCGATGTAGGCCCAGTACGCTTCAGTGGTCAGCGCCTCGTGGACCTTATCGATGGGCTGATTAATGGTAATTGTGTTTTCGCTACGCGTTGCCATGCAGTTAAGACTACCGTTAGTAGGGTGTTGGATTCATCGCTAGCCCAAGAAATTGCCGCAATTGACGGTGTAGAACTTGATTCTGAGGTCACTTTTGCTGATCTCACGACCCTCCATATAGGGGGAAAACCGCGCCTAGCTGTGCGTTGTCGGACCACCGCCGCGGTGGTTGCCGTTGTTAAATTGCTTGACGACGCCTCCCTCCCGCTGCTCATTGTGGGCGGGGGCTCCAACCTTGTTGTCGCCGATGGCGATTTAGATGTGGTTGCTGTCATCATCGAAGCCGATGCAGTAAGCGTGAATTTTGCCGAGTCCACCATCACCGCTGAAGCTGGAGCACAGTGGGATGATGTTGTGGCCTTCTCGGTGGAATCCGGGTTGGGCGGAATTGAATGTCTTTCCGGAATTCCAGGTTCTGCAGGTGCCACGCCGGTGCAAAATGTGGGAGCCTATGGCACGGAAGTATCTGATGTATTAACTCAGGTGCAGCTTTATGATCGTCACTCTGGTGAGGTCTCCTGGGTACCAGCCTCCGAGTTGGAGTTGGCATATCGCTATTCAAACCTGAAGTTCACAAATCGTGCCGTGGTTTTGGCCATCACCATGCAACTATTGCCAGATGGTTTGTCCGCCCCTTTGCGATACGGCGAGTTGGCTCGTCGATTAGCAGTTTCGGCGTCTGAGTGGCAACCACGCCGCCCTATTCGACTAGTCCGCGATATGGTGCTGGAATTGCGCCGCGGCAAGGGCATGGTGGTCGATGCAGGCGACCATGACACCTGGTCAGCGGGCTCATTTTTTACCAACCCCATCGTCGATCCTGCAGTTGCCACCTCCGTTTTTGAAAAAGTTGGCGAGCCCACAATGCCGCGCTACCCAGCAGGCGAGGACAAAGAAAAGCTTTCCGCAGCCTGGCTTATTGAGCGTGCAGGTTTTGCCAAGGGACACCCCGGCCCTGGCGCAAAAGCTGCGCTGAGCAATAAACACACCTTGGCGCTGACTAATAGGGGAGAAGCGAGCGCAACTGACCTGCTGCGCCTCGCCCAGGAAATTCGCGCCGGGGTACACGATGCTTTTGGAGTGACCTTAGTTCCTGAACCCGTATGGATTGGAATGAGTATCGATGACTGATTTCGCGGAAGTACCCGGCACTGCAGCTCCCTTGCACAATGCTCTCAACGCGGCGGGCTATCCAGACCTGGAATCGCTTGATGGAGTGCCCTATAAAACGCTTATTGCGCTGCATGGAGTGGGCAAGGTTGGATTGGGGCGCATCCAGGTAGCTTTGGAGGAACGCGGCCTAGCGCTTGGCGCAGAAACCAAGGGCGCCACCATTACAGCTGGTCATACCGGCAAAGTAGCCTCCGATATCAAAACGCATATCACCGGCGTGGATCCGCTGAACTATATCGAGGCGCTCGACACCCCGCGCCGGGTGGAGCATGGCAAGCAGCTTTTGGAAATTTTCAACCGCGTCACCGGGGCAGAGCCCAAGATGTGGGGACCTTCGATGATCGGCTATGGAGAAACCCACTACATCTCCCACACCGGCCGCGAAGGCGATTGGTTCCAAGTGGGATTTAGTCCTGCCAAGTCCAAGATTTCGCTTTATGGCCTTAAAGACTCTGAGCGTGGAGCTAAGCTTTTGCCGGAATTGGGCAAGTACACCGAGGGCCGAGGCTGTGTGTACATCAATAAGCCTGAAGATGTTGACCTTGAGGTGTTAGAGCAGCTCATCGCCACTTCTTGGGCCACCTTAAACTAAAAATATGCGGTAGCTGGGAAGATTTCCCGCAGCTACCGCATATTTTTATTTCTGAGTCTTCTTAATCAACTCGGCCTGAACTTCGCGACGGCGAATCTTGCCCATTTGATCGCGAGGCATCTCCTCAAAGTGATAGAAGGTGCGTGGAACCTTGTAGCGAGTGAGGTTTTCGCGGGCGAATTCCTTCAAGCCCTCTGGGTTCAGTGCAGCGCCTTCCACCAGGGTGATAGCTGCAACAACATTCTCAGAGCCATCTTCTCGTGGCAATCCAACTACCGCAGCATCCTGAATATCAGGGTGCTCGATGAGGACTTCTTCCACCTCAACCGGATAAACGTTGAAGCCGCCGGTGATGATGACTTCCTTGATACGAGCAACCAAACGTACAAAGCCATCTTCTTCCATGACTCCGACATCGCCGGTGCGGTACCACTCGCCGTGGAAGCTGGAGGCGGTTGCTTCTGGCTGATTGAGATAGCCCTGGAAAACCTGTGGGCCCTTAACCAAAACTTCGCCCTCAGTGCCATCTGGCAGGGTCTCATCGAGGTTTTCTGGATTAGCAATGCGAACCAGGGTGTCTGGGAAAGGAATTCCCACATAACCTGGGCGACGGCTCTTATTCATGGGGTTACCCACGATGATTGGAGAGGTCTCGGTGAGGCCATAACCTTCCACCAGCAGGCCACCGGTGTGGCTTTCCCAACGCTCAACAGTGCGTGTTGGCAGGGTAGAGGCGCCAGAGAAGGAATTGCGCACGCCCTTAATTGGGATGTTCATCTCATCAGAGGCGTCGACGATCTTCTCGTAGAGAGTAGGAACGCCGGGCAGCCAAGTGGGAGTGTGCTTCTTCATCAGGTTCATGATGAGGTCGATGCGTGGAGTTGGCAGCAGCACCATTTCGCCGCCGATAAACACAGAGAGGGTTCCGACCATGGTCAGGCCATAGGCGTGGAACATTGGCAGGGCACCGAGCAGGCGCTCTGGTTTATCGCCAAGACCAGGTACCCAGCTTTTACCCTGCAACAAATTGGCAAAAAGGTTGCCGTGGGAAAGCTGCGCGCCCTTTGGACGGCCAGTGGTGCCGGAAGTGTAGAGAATCAGGGCGATGGTCTCTTTTGTGACTGAAGGTTCGGAAACTACATCTTCGCCTTCGCCACCCATTGCGGCACTCTTGAGAGTCTCATAAGGCACAGTGTTGGGTGCAGTTCCGGAGAGGGAATCGCGAGTCTTACGCAATGCAGGGATAGGCAGCTTCAGAGCAAAACGCTGCAGAGTTGGCATTGCGTTGATCATGTTGACGGAAACGATGGTTTCCAAAGGAGTCTCACTGCGAAGTTTTTCCACAGTTGGAGCAGCCTTATCCCACACAATTGCTACGCGTGCGCCATGATCCTTAAAAGGCTCCAAAAGCTCATGGGCGGTGTAGAGCGGATTGTGCTCGATGACAGTGGCGCCCAGCTTGAGTGCTGCGTAGAAAGCTGCAATGTGCTGCGGGCAGTTTGGCAAGACGATGGCTACGCGGTCACCAGGGCGAACACCCAGGGCACGCAAGCCCGCTGCAATGCTACGAACTTCTTTGTCCAGCTCCGCATAGGTTTGGGTGCGGCCAAAGAAGTAGGTGGCTGACTTTTCGGCATTGATGGCCAGGTTGTTGTCATAAACGTCCAGCAGCGTGGTCTCGCCATATTCAAGAGAGTGCGGAGTCCACTCGGGATAGTGCTGGAGCCAGGCCTTGGTTTCGTATGCTGACATGCTGTCCCTTCAATAGCGATTGATTTGTTCCCTTAAGTATATAGAGGGCAGGTGTACTTAAGCTCCTCCCATTAAACACAGCCCCTAGAATAGACCCATGCGCATCGCAATGATCTCCATGCATACCTCCCCGCTACAGCAGCCGGGAACGGGTGATTCTGGAGGAATGAACGTCTACGTTTTGTCCACTGCCAAGGAGCTGGCAAAGCAGGGCGTAGAGGTAGATATTTATACCCGAGCCACGCGACCATCCCAGGGTGAGATCGTAAATGTGGCCCCTAACCTGCGGGTTATTAATATCGTGGCAGGTCCCTATGAAGGCTTGGCCAAGGAAGAACTGCCTACTCAGCTGGCGGCTTTTGCCGGCGGCATGTTGGTATTTACGCGCCGTGAAAAGATTGAATATGATCTCATTCACTCTCACTATTGGCTATCTGGCCAGGTGGGTTGGCTGATGCGCGATATGTGGCGCATTCCTCTAGTGCATACTGCACACACCTTGGCTGCGGTGAAAAACTATTATCGCGATGACACCGACACACCTGAATCGGAAGCGCGGCGTATTTGTGAGCAGCAATTGGTGGATAATGCCGATGTGCTGGCCGTGAATACGCAGGAAGAATTACAGGATTTGGTGCATCACTATGACGCAAATCCGGAGCACATTTCAGTGGTGTCGCCCGGTGCTGATGTCACGCTTTATAACCCGGGCAATGATCGTGCTACTGAGCGTTCCCGCCGTGAGCTGGGTATTCCTTTGCATACCAAAGTGGTTGCCTTTGTTGGTCGCTTGCAGCCCTTTAAAGGTCCGCAGGTGCTCATCCGCGCGGTTGCGGAGCTTTTCCGCCGCGATCCTAATCGCAATTTGCGAGTAATCATTTGTGGTGGCCCTTCAGGGCAGAATGCCTCTCCAGATACCTATCGCAACCTGGCAGTGGAGTTGGGCGTCGAAAAGCGTATTCGCTTTCTTGATCCCCGCCCGCCGGCCGAACTGGTTTCGGTCTATCGCGCCGCCGATATTGTCGCGGTGCCGAGCTTTAATGAGTCCTTTGGGCTGGTCGCCATGGAGGCACAGGCCAGCGGCACGCCCGTGGTGGCTGCACGCGTGGGTGGCCTCCCGATTGCCGTTGCAGAGGGCGAAACCGGGTTGCTCGTGGACGGTCACGATCCGGCCCTGTGGGCCGACACCCTTGCAACGCTGCTTGACGACGACGAAACTCGCATCAGAATGGGAGAAGACGCAGTTGAGCACGCCCAAGCTTTTTCCTGGTTTGCTACGGCGGCACAGCTATCCTCCCTGTATAACGAGGTAATTGCCAATGACAGCGTAGATGGCCAAACCCGTTTTGGAGCAGCGGGCGGAGTGTGATCGCTTGCATATCGTGAATTCAACGCGCAATTGAACTCATAAAGTGGCAAACTAGTATCCATGACTAACGGAAAACTGATTCTTCTGCGTCACGGTCAGAGCGAATGGAACGCATCCAACCAGTTCACTGGATGGGTCGACGTCAATCTGACTGCGCAGGGTGAGGCTGAAGCCAAGCGTGGCGGCGAGCTCCTCGTTGAGGCCGGTATCCTGCCAGACGTTCTTTATACCTCTTTGCTGCGTCGTGCGATCCGCACCGCAAACATCGCGCTGAACAGCGCAGATCGTCACTGGATTCCCGTTGTTCGTGACTGGCGCCTCAACGAGCGTCACTACGGTGCGCTGCAGGGCCTGAACAAGGCTGAAACCAAGGACAAGTACGGCGATGACCTCTTCATGCAGTGGCGTCGTTCCTACGACACCCCACCACCAGAGCTTGCCGACGACGCTGAGTTCTCCCAGGCTAACGATCCTCGTTATGCAGAACTTGAGACCGTGCCTCGCACCGAGTGCCTCAAGGATGTTGTTATCCGCCTGATCCCTTACTTCGAAGAAGAGATCTTGCCTCGCGCACAAAAGGGTGAGAACGTTCTTATCGCAGCTCACGGCAACTCCCTGCGTGCGCTGGTGAAGCACCTTGATGGCATCTCCGATGCAGACATTGCCGAGCTCAACATCCCAACCGGTATCCCACTGGTTTATGAGATTGCTGAAGACGGCAGCGTAGTAAACCCAGGTGGCACCTACCTGGATCCTGAAGCAGCAGCAGCTGGCGCAGCAGCAGTGGCAAATCAGGGTAATAAGTAGCTACTTGTAGGTGGGCACTTTTCTTGCTTTCGTTTTGGGCGTGGTCCTCATGGGCCTCGCCCTACCTGCGTATTCCCGAATCAAGGACAGACTGCGCCGCCACAAATCAGCAATTACCCTTTCTCAAAATCAGGTAACCACGGTGGGCCAGGTCTTGCACCTAGCCATTCAGGGCTCACCAACTGGCATCACCGTTGTGGACCGCACCGGTGATGTCATCCTTTCCAATGGCAGTGCCCATGAGCTGGGCATTGTCCACGAGCGCACGGTTGACAATGAAGTGTGGCGCGTGGCCCAGGAAGCTTTCCAGGACCAAGAAACCCATTCTTTAGATGTTTATCCAGATAAAAACCCGCGTCGCCCGGGCAACCGCATCACTGCAGTGCAGGCCGTAGTTAAACCCCTAACGCTTATCGACGACCGCTTTGTGATCATCTACGCAACCGATGAATCCGAAAATGTGCGTATGGAATCCGCTCGCCGTGACTTCGTAGCCAATGTCTCCCATGAACTTAAAACCCCTGTTGGTGGCATGGCTCTATTGGCTGAAGCGCTGATGGAATCCTCCGATGACCCTGAACAAGTGGTTTATTTTGGATCCCGACTCCACCGCGAAGCTCACCGCATGGCGGATATGATCAACGAGCTCATCTCCCTTTCCAAGCTGCAGGGTGCTGAACGACTCCCCGATATGGAACCCGTCAAAGTGGATTCCATCATCGACGAAGCCATCGAAAGAACCCAACTTGCCGCCGACAATGCAAATATCGAAATTGTCCGTGGTGATCGCACCGGAGTCTGGGTGGAAGCCGATCGTTCCCTCCTGGTTACTGCTGTAGCTAATTTGATCAGCAACGCAATTAACTATTCCCCCAAGTCAGTGCCGGTTTCTGTATCCCAAAGCATCCGTAACAACGTGGTGATGATCCGAGTTACTGACCGTGGCATCGGAATTGCACCCGAAGATCAGGGCCGCGTTTTTGAAAGATTCTTCCGCGTGGACAAAGCTCGTTCCCGACAAACCGGCGGAACTGGCCTTGGCCTGGCTATTGTTAAGCATGTGATGGCCAATCATGGCGGTAGTATTAGTTTGTGGTCGCGTCCAGGAACTGGCTCCACATTCACGCTCGAACTTCCTGTCTATCAACCAGAGTCCAAGGAACCGGCTGAAGCTAAGCAGGGTCCAAGTTTAGACTCACCAATTCGCACGACTGCGTCCAGAAATTCGGGACGCCGAAAGGAAAAATCATGACGACAATCCTGATCGTTGAAGATGAGGAATCGTTGGCGGATCCTTTGGCCTTCCTTCTCCGCAAAGAAGGTTTTGACACCATCATCGCAGGTGACGGCCCTACAGCTCTTGTAGAATTCAGCCGCAATGATGTTGACATCGTGCTTTTGGATCTTATGCTTCCCGGAATGTCCGGCACTGACGTTTGCAAAGAACTCCGTACCGTCTCTACTGTCCCGGTAATTATGGTGACTGCCCGCGACTCTGAGATCGATAAAGTTGTGGGTCTAGAGCTCGGCGCCGATGACTATGTGACCAAGCCATATTCCTCACGCGAGCTCATCGCCCGTATCCGTGCAGTACTGCGCCGCCGTGGAGTTTCGGAAAGCGAAGCCGAAGAGGTTGATGACGATCAAATCCTCGAAGGTGGCAGGGTAAGAATGGACGTTGACAGCCACACAGTCAGCGTTGATGGCAAGCCAGTCAGCATGCCTTTGAAGGAATTTGATCTTTTGGAGTATTTGCTGCGCAATGCTGGCCGAGTACTCACCCGCGGCCAGCTTATTGACCGCATTTGGGGCGCAGATTATGTCGGCGACACCAAAACCCTCGATGTTCACGTCAAGCGATTGCGTTCCAAGATCGAAGAAGAGCCTTCTCGCCCCCGTTACCTAGTAACTGTGCGTGGCCTGGGCTATAAATTCGAGCTCTAACCCCATAAAGCGTGCCGATTTACGCAAATATGCAATAACGAACGTGTATTCGTCGTAAATTGGCACGATATTTGGGTCTAGATGGTGCCGATTTACGAAGAAAAGCACTAGACCAGACGGTTTTAGGGCACATCGGCACGACTGTTGAATAAAATTCGAAATCAGGTTCTAAAAGTAGCGCTTTATATGGCTGTTTAAGCGCCTAAATCTGTGGTCCCAATATAAAAGTTCATCCGGGGTGGGAACCGAGCTGAGACGCGCGCAGTCCAAATAGGTATGGGGGATTACCTATTTTTCAGACATCCAGTGCGCTATAGAGAAGTAGCAGCAGAAATTTCCAAAAAAGAGTTCTATCGGCATTTCACGAAGGTCATAGGAAACGTCTATCTGCGCAATGATCTCTTATCGAAGCGGCATAATTTGTCATTAGCACTGCTCAAACGCTATCCCGATGGGGTACTAAGGGGCTTTGCTGCGCTGCAATATCGCGGATATGAGTTGCTCGATGAGAATTGGAAGCCAATCATCACCGTTTCTTCCCAAGATGGCAAGCCTAAAAATGACCTTGTCAAAGTGATTCGGCGTAAAAATCCTGATGAATTACAAAAAGTTAAGGGATATTCGCTGGTCACTGATGCCCAAGCCTTAGTTGATATTGTCTCGATGCCGGAAACTGCGATGAAGTTTGAGGAACAGGTGGCTTTGCTTGATCACCTGCTGCGACAAAACCCATATTTGCGCACTGAGCTGGGAAAACATGAGTGTTTAAAAGAGCTTTTGGAATACTCAAATATCTTTGCAGAATCACGTCCGGAATCGATAGTTAGGGTACGTCTGCAAAAAGCCGGGATGGGCACGTTTGTGACGCAATTTAGGGTGGAGTATCAGGAGCGACGGTATTTTTTAGACCTAGCTGATCCATATTCTTTTGTGGGCATTGAATACCAAGGAATCTGGCACTTTAATTCCAAACAGCGTGCTGATGATATAGATCGCAAAAATGATTTGGCAGACGCAGGTTGGACAGTATTTGAAATTTCTGCAGAGACACTTCATGACAAAAAGCGTTTTGCCGACATTTGTCAGAGAATCAAGAACATCAGAAAAGCCAGAATGGCCGAGCGACAGCGGAGACTTCCGCTTTCTCGGCCACTGAATGGGGATGAATTTTAGCTAATTGCTTCCAGTGGCGAAATCTTGGAAGCCCTATTGGCAGGGATCAAAGCGGCTATGGCGCCTACTGCAATGGTGGCCAGCAGCATCAGGGTGATCTGTGTCCATGGTAGTTCTACTGGCGCCATGCCTTTAGACCGCAGGGAGCTCACAATTGCCCAACCGGTGAAAGTGCCCATCAACAGTCCGCTAAACGCGCCATGGATAGACAAAATGACAGATTCCAAGGTGACCATGCGACGGATTTGTCCACGTTGCATACCAGTTGCTCGCAAAATGCCAATTTCTCGAGTGCGTTCGCTGAGTGACAAAATTAGGGTATTCACAATGCCCAATACTGCGATGATGACAGCAAGTGCTAGCAGACCGTAGACAATTCCCAGGAGTTGGTTAATTTGGGTTCCTAGGCTGCTGCGGAATTCTTCATTGGATTTCACCTGCACGATGAGGAAGGAAGAAACTGCCGCAGTAAGGTTTTCACGGAGATCAGCATCAGAAATGGTGCCGTCGCTAGTAATAAACACCTGGGAGCGGTGATAATCCGCGGGATTGGTGACAACTCTTTGAGTCGCAGCGTAATTCACTACCAAATGCCCGAGCAGATTCGTTTCGGCATAAATGCCGGTAATGGGAACCAAAATGCCATCTTCGGAGCCATAAGGGGTGACGGGGATTTCATCGCCCACTTTGAGATCTGATTGATCTGCATAGGTGGTGGAGATCATTGCGCCGGGCTTTTTATCATCAAATGCCTCGCCGGAACGCACAGCTAGATCCATAAAATGCCCGATATCGCCATCAAAGACGGTGGTTGATTCATTATCCCAACGGTTTGCGGCGAGCTCGCCTGTCATCAAGGTGCCTACTTCGGCAACTCCTGGAACGTCTTCGGCTTTATCTGCAACGCCTGCGGACATGGACAAGGAGCGTGATCCGCCAGCAGGTTGGCCGGGGACCATCGTTCCGCCGATGGTGTCGAGGACAAAAGAAGCCTTGATGGAGGATTCCATGGATCCAAAGACACTGGCGCGGGTGGTCGCGCCAATAACACCAACGCAGGCAACCAGGCCCACACTTAAGGTCACCGCAAGTGCGGTTGTTGCTGATCGACGCGGGTTTCTTAAGGTGTTGCGCTGTGCCAGTTTGCCCACAGCTCTAAAAGGAGCCATCAAAATGACGCCTAAGGTACGCCCGGTAATGATGATCAAGCTGGGGCCACTGAGAGAAATTGAGAGGAAGACCAGTAGGGTGCCGGCACCAATTAGGGCCATGCGTGGTTCGGTGCCAAGCTCGCCACCATTCACTGCAGACACCAGGGCGCCAGCAATGGTTAAGGCAATTCCGGCAGTCATAGTGATTGCACCGGCAATGTTTTTAAGCATGCCAAGGGCCGTACTGCGGGAGTCGGAAGATTGGAAGGCCTGCACCGGTGGCAGATTGCCAGCGCGGTGAGCTGGGGCAATAGCACTCAAGACAGTTGCAGCGACGGCGAAAACCAGTGGGAAAATAAAAGAGCTGGGGTTATATGAGATTCCGATAGAAGAGAGCGAATCGCCCCATCTATTGAGAAATTGCACCAGCGCATTGACTACGGCAAATCCCAAAGCGATGCCGATGAGCCCACCGATCGCGCCGATGAAAACTGCTTCCATCACCACGGAGAAACCGATTTGGAAGGAGGACACACCGATGGAACGCAGCAACGCGAATTCACTGGTGCGCTGCGCCACGATCATGGCGAAGGTATTGGCGATGATGAAAGAACCAACAATCAGGGCGATGGCCGCAAAAGCGATGAGGATATAGGTCATAAACTCAAGCTGTTTGGTGGTATCACCAGTGGTTTCTTCAATAATTTGCTGGGGGAGCAGGGGCATAAGATCGCGGTGGCTTTTGCCAATACGATTGCGCACCGCCATTGGATCGGCACCATCTTTAACGGCAATGGTGATCTGGCTGGCGTGGGTTCCATTGGTAAAAAGCTCAATATAACGAGATTCAGAAAAGCCCACTCCGATCCAGCCGGCGACATCGGAATTAGATTCAAAAATGCCAGCAAGGGTTGCGTCGATACGCTCAGTCGGGGTGACAACAGTAACCTTGTCGCCCACGCTGAGGTTGCCACGCTCGGCGGCGGAGGTATTGACAATGATTTCATTGTCGCCATTGGGGGCGCTGCCCTCGACAATTGTAGGCTCGGGGGAGACCCATTTATTGGGTGGATAAACCGCAAAAGGATGGGTGCCGGAGCTGCCGGCCTGCAAGGGCTGACCATTGGAGTTAGTAAGGATCAGCGCCGACTGGCCGGTCATGGTGGTGCCAGAGGGGGTACCGGGACCATCGCCAATGATGTTGACGGCGCGGACTTCGGGGTAACTCGAGATTTCTGAGATTACCTCGAAGGGAACCCCATCAGGATTATTTTGCTGAGCGATCACACCGAGATCCACACCCTCAACGCCGGCATCCACAATGGAGGAAAAGGTGCGCTCCAGGGAATTGGTGAGCAGCAAAGAGCCACACAAAAATGCGGTGCCCAAAACCACGGACAGCACTGTCAGCAACATTCGAAGCTTATTGGCAATAACAGAGCGCCAAGTAATGGTGCGCAGCGGGGAATTTAAAAACGCCTTGGCGGAAATGAGGATGGTGCGTAAACCAGGATCTCGGCGAGAGATAGCTGCCTCCAGACGTTTTGTCGGTAATTTTTAGGGTCGATTCAGTTTAACCGCGAGGGTAGACACGGATGTTACTCAACTACCTTTGCGTTCGAATCAGCAACAGGGACAACAACAGTAGCCGGATGCTGAGAACGCAAATGTGCTGGTATTGCGCTGCGGGCCACCAAATATTCTCGCAGCATGTCAAATGCGGCATCACCCATGAGTGCGCGCATTTCATTTTCCTGGGTTTGCCACATTGGTGAACCGCCGGCATGGCAACGTGGGGAAGTGGTGCAGTACCAATCGAAGTCCTCGCCACCGTTTCCCCAGCCACGGCGGTTGTATTCGGTGATGGTGGTGCGCAAAATCTGGTGCCCATCGGGGCGCTCTTCCCAGTCCTCTAAGCGTCGCAAAGGCAACTGCCAGCACACTTCGGGCTTGACCACGGTGAGATCTTGTCCGGTTTCTGCACCCCATTGGTGGAGCGCGCATCCAGCGCCGGTTTCCCAGCCCACACGATTGGCAAAAATACAAGCGCCTTCAATCGTCACGGTTTTTAGAGCTGGTTCTGGATTGCCATCTTCATCATCAAGCTCATCCCATTCCAACCAGGGCTCCAAGTCCACGCCATCTGAGGTGGCTAAATAGGAATCGGTGGTGTCTGGTCGGAGCTGCCAATATTTTGCGGGCATCATGGCGACGGCATCATAAAGCTGATCGCGGTCGGTTTCATCGGAGAGGAAAGCGCCGTGGACGCAGCAGCCAACGCTGGGGTTTGTAGCATCAATGCCTAAACAATCGGGGGTACCAAAGGTGCAATTCCAATGGGATTCAATCCACGTTAAATCGATGCTAAAAACATGATCTGGATCGGCTGGATCAGCGAATTCATACCATTCACGTGGGAAATCAGGGGCGAGCTCCTCACCGGAACGGATGGATGCAGCAGCGGGGGAGGACTCGGGGAATCCTAAAAAAATTGGAGTTGAGTTTGGCCGATTCACACTTTGTCACCCTAGACCGTCTAACCTTTAAGTGTGAGATTAGGTGTATTAGATGTGGGCAGCAATACTGTCCACCTAGTTGCAGTAGATGCGCGTCCCGGTGGACATCCAACCCCGATGAGCAATTGGCGTACGCCTTTGCGTCTGGTGGAGCTCCTCGATGCCGATGGCGCGATCTCAGAAAAAGGCATTAACAAGCTAACCGCTGCGGTTGCAGAGGCTGCAGATTTGGCAAAGACGCTGGGCTGCGCTGAGTTGATGCCTTTTGCCACTTCCGCGGTGAGATCGGCCACCAATGGCGATGCAGTGCTTGATCACGTGGAAAAGGAAACCGGCGTGCGCCTGGATATCCTTTCCGGTGAGGATGAAGCACGGCTGACTTTCCTTGCGGTACGTCGCTGGTATGGCTGGTCAGCGGGTCGAATCACCAACCTAGATATTGGTGGCGGCTCGCTAGAGCTGTCTTCTGGCACCGATGAATCCCCTGATATGGCTTTCTCTTTGGACCTGGGTGCGGGCCGTTTGACGCACAACTGGTTTGATACTGATCCACCGTCACGTAAGAAAATTAACCTCTTGCGCGATTACATTGACGCAGAGCTTGCAGCACCTACTCGTCAGATGCGCACCTTAGGGCCAGCGCGGGTGGCAGTAGGTACTTCTAAGACCTTCCGTACCTTGGCACGCTTGACTGGTGCCGCGCCGTCTTCCGCTGGACCCCATGTCACCCGTACACTAACAGCGCCAGGCTTAAGGCAGCTGATTGCTTTTATCTCACGCATGACTGCTGCTGACCGCGCTGAGCTGGAAGGTATTAGTGCGGATCGCTCCCACCAGATTGTGGCGGGTGCATTAGTTGCGGAAGCTGCAATGCGTGCGTTGGATATTGAGAAGGTAGAAATTTGTCCATGGGCGCTGCGTGAAGGCGCGATTCTAACCAGAATCGACAAAGGTCTCGAATAATTATTAAGGAAAGGAGTTGGCGAACATGAGCGAAGAAAAACTCACAGTCGCTGAGCTGATGGCGCGTGCTTCCAAGGAAGGGCAAACCAATGACGCTCCCCGTCGTCGTAGACGTCGCAGTCTTGAAGATGGTGGCGTTTCAGTTGCCGAGTTGACCGGCTCCATTCCTGCGGTCAAAGAAAAGCCCGCGGAGTCTCGACACTCTGCAGTGCCAATTGATGCCCCAGCGGAAAACACTGAGCTTGTCGACGAAACCCCCCAGGTGGCAACCGAGGCTGTAAAGGTCGAGGAAAAAGCGCCGGCAGCGCCCGTCGAAAAGCAAGAGGCCAAGGCGCGCCCAGCGCCGAGCAATGAAGAGACCATGGTCTTGAGCATTGTTGATGAGAAGGATCCAATCCGCCTGACCACTGGTGCTTTCCCGGTGGTCCCGGCTGCTGCGGCAAAGCCTGCGGTCCAGCCTGATTTTGCGGAGGAGCCAGCTGACGTCTCTGAGACCACCCAGATGGCTGCAATCACCGACACTGACACTCATGCTGCCATTGAGGTTGAGGAAGAGACTGCAGAAGTAACCGAGTCCACCGAGGGCAAGATGTCTGTTTTTGCCATCATCCTCATGGCAATCGTTGGAGTCGTGCTTGGCGTTGTGGTCTTTATGGGCTTTGAGATGCTCTGGGGCCGTCTAAATAACTGGCTAGTTGCCGTGCTTGCAATCGCTGTGACCCTCGGTATGGTGGGAATTATTCACGCTATCCGCACCTCACGCGATGGTTTTAGCATGTTCCTAGCGGGCGTCGTTGGTCTGGTTATGACCTTCGGTCCCCTCCTAATTGTCATGTAATTAGCCCCCAAAGCTGCACAACTGGGGTGGTTAGTGGCAGTGTGGGGGACATGACAAATATTGCTGTAATTGGTGGCGGTCAGATCGGCGAGGCTTTGGTCTCCGGTTTGGTCGCAGCAAACACCAACCCTTTGAATATTCGAGTGACCAACCGCAATGAAGAACGCGGCAAAGAACTCCATAAGCGTTATGGCATTGTCAATCTCACCGATAACGCTCAGGCTGTTGATGAAGCCGATGTAGTGTTCCTCTGCGTTAAGCCCAAGGGCATTCTCGATGTCATTTCCGAGATCACCGCAACCCTGGACAATAACTCCGCACAAAGCGTGATTGTGAGCATGGCAGCTGGCATCAGCATCGGCGCCATGGAAGAAAACGCCTCCGCTGGACTGCCAGTGGTGCGCGTGATGCCAAATACCCCGATGCTGGTCCGCAAGGGCATGAGCACCGTAACTCCCGGCCGCCACGTCTCCAAAGAACAACTTGAGCAGGTCAAGGAATTGCTGGGCACCGTCGGCCACGTGGTGGAAGTTGCAGAATCCGATCTTGATGCCGTCACCGCTATGTCCGGATCTTCACCCGCCTACCTCTTCCTGGTAACAGAGGCGCTTATCGACGCCGGGGTCAACCTAGGATTGTCGCGTGCAACCGCCAAGGAACTTGCGGTTGCAGCTTTTGAGGGTGCGGCCACCATGATGCAGGAAACCGGCACAGAACCTGCCGTCCTGCGCGCTGGAGTGTCCTCGCCGGCAGGCACCACCGTTGCTGCCATTCGCGAGCTGGAGGAGAGCGGCCTGCGCGGTGCTTTCTACCGAGCCGCCCAAAAGTGCGCTGAACGCTCCGCAGAATTAGGCAAGCAATAACGTTATTGCCCTGTTATCGGCCCGTTGTCTGGGGTGAATTTTCAAGAAAACGATTTTTTCACCACAGGCACGTGACCTGGCTTTTCACTTAAGCCACATTGTGTCCCGGGGGAATCTTCCGCGTGTTTAAGCAACAATTGTCGCACTGATAACAAAAATCACGCTAAGCTGAACCAGGCAAAAGCGTGATCCTACTGCGGGAGGGGAAGCCTGCAGCGCGCACTTTGCTGAAGGGTAGTGATAGTTATGGCTAGAGAAGATAATGGAACCTTTTTGACGGTTGCTGAGGTCGCGGAGATTATGCGCGTATCCAAGATGACCGTCTACCGGCTAGTTCACTCTGGTGAGTTGCCAGCGGTTCGCGTGGGACGCTCATTTCGCGTTCATGAAAAGGCTGTTAATGAATACTTGGATTCCTCCTTTTACGAGGCTGGATAAATCCACGTTTGGCATAATTGCCTTTTCTAGAAAACCTCTTTAGGTATTTACCGGAAGCAAATTCCGGCAGCTACCTAGAGAGGTTTTTCTTTTTGGCAGTACCGATTTTTGGTGCTTAATGGCCTTAAATGTAAGATAGAACAATCGTGCCAGCGCACACCCTTGGATTAACCATCGCGGAAACTCCGGTGGTGTACCTCCGAAAGTGCACTTCGGCAACAAGTGCTGGCAGGTTTGTACGTACAACATCTATCAAAGCGAGGGAAACCGTAATGGGTTCTGTCATCAAGAAGCGCCGTAAGCGCATGTCCAAGAAGAAGCACCGCAAGATGCTGCGTCGTACTCGCGTTCAGCGTAGAAAATTGGGCAAGTAAATCTTGTGCAAAATACCGCCTGCACACTCTTCGGAGTGGGCAGGCGGTATTTTTTATTTCTGCAGGCTTTTCTTAATGCGCCAGCCGGTCACGCTAAAAGCTGCAGTGGCTAAGGCTGGTAGACCATAAGCGCGGGCTGCTTTACGCAGGCTGCGGAAGTCTCGGACTGCCCAGCCACGCTTGATGGCCTCCGCGCGGAGCTTCTTATCGGGATTCACGGCCACCGCGGTGCCCACCATGGACAGCATGGGGAGATCGTTAATAGAGTCTGAGTAGGCCGTACAGCGCGCTAGATCCAGCTTCTCAATAGAAGCTAGGGCAGCCACTGCATGGCGCTTGCCAGGGCCGTGCAGGATATCTCCCACTAAACGACCAGTGAAGATGCCATCCTTAGCCTCTGCAACTGTGCCAATAGCACCAGTAAAACCCAGCCGCTTGGCCAAGATCTGAGCTAATTGCACCGGAGTGGCAGAAACCAGCCACACTTGATGGCCGGCCGCAATATGCATATCAGCCAGTTGTTTGGTGCCCGGCCACAGCTTTTCCGCCATGTGGTTATCAACAATTTCCTCACAAAGCTCCACCAGCTCTGCCACGGAACGGCCCTTAATAAACTCCAGCGCTTGGAGGCGGCCCTGTGCCACATCCTCGGCATTTTCTGAGCCGGTAACCTTAAACTTCAATTGCTTCCAGGCCACCGGCAGGATTTCACGAACCTTGAAGAACTTCTTTCGGAACAGTCCCTGGGCAAAAACAATGAGCGAAGACCCCTGAATAAGGGTGTTATCCACATCAAAAAATGCAGCTGCTCCTATGTCTTGGGGCACATCTGGATCAGGGGAGCTGACATGGAAAGCTCCGGCGGCCTCGATTGCACCTGTGACTGAATCCACTCCGGCATGGAAATCATCAAGCTCCAGCCCATAAATTGAAGCCACCGCCTGAGTGGCCGCGGCCTCTCCGGCCAGGCGCTGAGTTTTTTCGTCGATAGGCGGAATAGCATGATCTTCCAGGAAGCGACGCAAGTTTCCCCTGGTGGAGCTCCAGCTGGCGAGGAAATCTTCCGGTGTGCCGACCGTTTCAAAATCCCAATTGCCAAAAGTGCTGTCGGAGCTCATGAGATGACTAAAACCTTCCCTGTGCCGCGTGTATAACAACGCTGGGCGAATGTGGCCAAGGTCACCAACTCAAAGCCTTAACCTGAGGCTTTGAATGGTGTTATTGACCGAAGTGAGTATCGTATCCATGGTAAAGCTTTTGGGATTCCTCTGCTTGCGGAGGGCATCAAAATTCAAAGAAGGGCAGCGTTTACCTGTGTCTCTAGAGTCAACGTCACATACCGTGGACATCATTGTGCGCGATAACTGCGGCTCCTGTGTGCGGGTAAAAGCGCAGATTCTGCCCATTTTGCAGGCTGCTGGAATCGAATTACAAGAACACAATGTGGATCAAGATCCTGCACTCAAAATCGAATTTGGGGATCGTGTTCCAGTGATTTTGGTTGACGACGAAGAGTTCTCGGCATGGGAAGTTGATAACGACGACTTAGCCAATGCTTTGTTGTGATGACCGCGATTGAACGCTACGTTGAATTAAATAACAAAGATTCATTCTTTTGGTGGATCAACAACTCCGTTGAAAGTCGGGTGTAATGGTGAGTGTGCTCATTGTGGGAATGTCCCACAGGTCAGCACCGGTGGCGCTCTTAGAGCGCCTAAGTATGGACGATTCGGTTCGTGGTGAAACAACACAGGCATTGCTGGGGCGCGCCTCACTGTCAGAGGCAATGATTGTCTCTACGTGTAACCGCCTGGAGGTCTACACCGTAACCAATAGTTTCCACACCGGCGTTAATGATGTTGTCGAGGTCTTGCACGAGGTCAGTGGCGTAGATATTGAAACTCTGCGCGGCTACCTTTATGTACGCTATGCCGACGCCGCCGCTGAACACATGCTGGTTGTTACCTCCGGCCTGGACTCCATGGTGGTTGGCGAACAACAAATCATTGGCCAAGTTCGCAACGCTTATCAAGCAGCAAGTGCCTCCGGTTCCGTCGGACCTGCACTGCACTCCCTGGCACAAACCGCACTGCACACCGGCAAGCGTGTACACACCGAAACCAATATCGATGACGCTGGCGCTTCCATGGTGTCCTTCGCTATTGATCAAGCACTGGCACAAATGGGCATTGACCCTGCCTCTGAAAAGCCACTAGCTGGCAAAACTGCGCTGGTTTTGGGCGCAGGTGCGATGAGTTCTTTGGCAGCTACCCACCTGGGTAAAGCCGGAATTGATCGCCTTGTATTGGCAAACCGCACCCGCGAGCGCGCCGAACGCATGGCTCAGCACTCCGAAGAAGCTGGAGTTGCAGCCGAGGTTATTGACTTCGAAGAACGTACCTTTGTACTAAATCGCGTGGACATGGTGGTTTCTGCAACCGGTGCCGATGACTTCACCATCAAGCCCAGCGATATCCCTGTTGACGCTGCATTGATGCTGGTAGACCTTTCCATGCCACGCGATATTGACGATGCCTGCACCGAGATTCCAGGTGTTGATCTGGTTAATATTGAGCGCCTGCACAAAACCAATAGGGAAGATCCATCCGCAAATTCCCCTCGCGAAGCCGATGCCTTGGCAATCGTCCGCGAAGAACTCGAGGCTTTTACCTCTGAGCAGCGCATTCGCGATATCGTCCCGGCTGTTTCTGCACTGCGCAAACAAGCAGCCGACGTCGGAACCGAAGAGCTGGAAAGGCTTCGTCAGCGCGCGCCGGGAATCTCCGAAGATGACTGGGCAGAAGTAAATCGCACCGTGCGTCGTGTCGTCGACAAGCTTCTGCACCAGCCCACTGTGCGGGTAAAGGAACTGGCCGCCCGCTCCGGCACTGTCTCTTATGATTCTGCTTTGCAGGAGCTCTTTGGTTTGGAGGCCGTGATCACCAACGCAGCGCCTTCGACGACTTCCGTTAACGCCTCGGAACTGCCCGATGCGGGTATCGTCGCCTTTGTTAACTCAACTTCTGCAGGACAAACCAGGGAGTAACATGACCTTAAAAATCGGTACTCGAGGATCAAAGCTAGCCACCACCCAGGCTGGCCATATGCGTGACCAGCTCAAATACTTTGGTCGCGACGCAGAGCTACATATTGTTACCACCCCTGGCGATCTCAATATGTCCCCCGTGGAACGCATCGGTGTTGGCGTATTTACCCAAGCGCTGCGCGACGTCTTGGAAAAAGGCGAATGCGATATCGCCGTGCACTCCATGAAAGATCTGCCCACCGCAGCCGATCCTCGTTTCCACCTGGTTGTTCCCACCCGCGCAGATTCCCGCGAAGCCCTCATTGCCCGCGATGGCCTGACTCTTTCCGAGTTGCCAGAAGGTGCAAAAGTA
Source organism: Corynebacterium callunae DSM 20147 (assembly GCF_000344785.1). Taxonomy (NCBI): domain Bacteria; kingdom Bacillati; phylum Actinomycetota; class Actinomycetes; order Mycobacteriales; family Corynebacteriaceae; genus Corynebacterium; species Corynebacterium callunae. The sequence continues at coordinate 413,320 of NC_020506.1, forward strand.
GGAACTTCTGCGCCTCGCCGCGTTTCTCAACTGCGTGCATTGCGTCCTGACCTGGAGATTTTGCCACTGCGCGGAAATATCGACACCCGCATGGGCAAAGTGACCTCCGGCGAACTCGATGCCGTCATGCTGGCATACGCTGGGCTTACCCGAGTTGGAATGCAAGACCGCGCCACCGAAGTTTTTGATCCCGACGTCATCATGCCTGCTCCTGCGCAGGGTGCACTTGCCATTGAATGCCGTGCTGACGATACCGAAACCATCCGCGCTCTCAATATGCTCATGCATGCAGACACCTATGTCTCCGCCATCGCAGAACGCACCGTTTTGAATAGGCTGGAAGCAGGCTGCACCGCTCCAGTAGCAGCTCATGCCACACTCGGAGGATATTCCGGCGACACCATGACCCTTACTGCAGGTGTTTTTGCACTCGACGGTTCCCGCCAGCTTGTATTCACTGTTGAAGGTGACGGCGCACGCCCTGAAGAGCTTGGTGAACTGGTCGCTGCACAGCTTATTTCCGAAGGCGCTGCTGAGCTTTTGTAATTTCTTTGCGGGTTCCGTGGTGTTTTGGAACTCTAGCAGCGCTTTTGCTGGGCCTTTGCTGAGCTTTTGCAGGATGGGAAATGCTCGGCCTGCTTCGCCGCCCCGAACTTGCCTGAAATGGCTGGGGTTTGTCCAAGAATCGCCTTGAAAATGCCCCAAACTGGGCTCGAACTAGCTCCGGACTGGGCCTGGACTTGGCCCGGAAGCGCCAAGGCGTGCGAATTTACGCAAGTTTCAGTACTTGGGGGTCTGTTTTGCGTAAATCGGGATCAAAATCAGCCCAGAGTGGTCCCGATTTACGCAAACTGATACGCCTCCTGGCATATTTTGCGTAAATCGGCACGCTCGATGAATAAAACTCAAAGTTAGCCCTAAAAGCCCAGGTGCTATATGGCCTTCTGAGGCCTTGAAATACCTTGAACCATACTCTGGCTAGCTTGGGATGTTTAGGGTCCTTAAATCGCCTTCTCTGGAGTAGCTCGTTCGGACCCAAAATCCTCACTGCCGCCGCGCCAGCCACGCCAGGAACAGCGCCAGCCCCCGCAGCATCGTCACGCGGAAAATTACATGTATTTTAAGAATTTTTTCTGCAACACTTAAGTTTCTGCCAGTTTGAGAGGCACAATTCGTGCCAGAATTGTGTAAAAGCCAGAGCAGCCGAGACTTTCGGTAGAAAAGAGAATTAGTGTCGTGGCTGAGCTAAAGATTAATGACAACAATGTCACCGTGCATCTTTCCTGGTGGGAGAAGATCGGCGCGCGCCGTAGCCATTTGACGGTTCCACGTCGCGCAATCCGCGAAATTAAAGTTGTGGACAATGTCATTGATGCAGTGGATATTCCTCTAAAGAGGGCAGGGCGAATTCGTATCCCAGGTGTTTTTGTCGTGGGAACCCGGGCTTATACAACTCAAAAAGTTGATGAGGTTTGCCGGGAGAATGAGTTCTCTGTTTGCCGCAAAAATGAGCCTGGCCTGGTTATTGAGCTGGAAAATATCAGCATTGACCGCATTGTTATTTCTACGCCTAATGCGCAACGTTATGCTCGTGAGCTCGCCACAGCACGTTAATAATCCAATAAGTAATAAATAGGTACACTCGGGTCTTGTAATTCTTGTAACGAACCACAATTTTTGAGGAGAGTTCAATGGCCAAGAACATTCTTGTTATTTCAACGGAATTTGGTACCGAGCGCGATGAGCTGACAGTGCCAGTTGAGAAGCTTAAGGAACTGGGACACCAGGTTACGGTGGCAACTCCGACCGGCAAGCCAGTACAGACAGTCTTGGGGGATAAGGACTGGGACTTTGTTTTCCCTGCTGACGCCACTATTCAAGAGGTTGGCGCAGAGAAATTTGATGTTATTGTGCTGCCGGGTGGCACTGTGAATGCTGATCAGGCGCGCATTAACACCGATATTCAGGCGATACTCAAGGCGCAAGCTGCGGGTGGGCGCGCGATTGCGGCTATCTGTCACGCACCCTGGGTGCTTATCGACGCAACCCTCGCTCCCAAGAAGAATCTCACCTCCTACACCAGCATCAAGATTGATCTGGAAAATGCTGGCGCACAATGGAGCGACGTTCCTGTAAAGGTGTGTAATGCTGGCGATTGGAAGCTCATTACTTCCCGCAATCCTGGTGATCTTGAGGAATTTGTCGCAGCAATCGATCAGGCTTAGCAATCCCTTTGGTAGGCGAGCAGTATCCTAAAGTCATAAGACTGCCTAGTGAAGGAATGGAATTTCATGCCCGGAAAAATCTTGCTGCTTAATGGACCAAACCTCAACATGCTGGGACTGCGTGAACCAGATATTTATGGACACGACACCCTCGAGGACGTCGTTGCTTTGGCCTCCGCAGAAGCTTCAAAGTATGGGCTAGAGATTGACGCACTGCAAAGCAATCACGAGGGTGATCTCATCGATGCACTGCACAAAGCTCGCGGCACTCACCTCGGTTGTGTGATTAATCCCGGCGGTTTGACCCATACCTCGGTTGCTTTGCTGGATGCGGTTAAGGCCTCTGACCTGCTAACTGTTGAGGTGCACATTAGCAATCCTCATGCTCGCGAAGAATTCCGCCACCATTCCTATATTTCGCTCGCCGCCATCGCCGTTTTTGCTGGCGCCGGTATCCAGGGATACCGCTACGCTGTTGACTTGCTGGCGACCAGGGCACAGGCCTAGCGCTTTTCGACGGATGCTGGTGGCGCTTTAGCGCCCCCGCTGGGATTTTTCCCTATCGATAGCATCCTTTGCTTCTTTCAACCCAGCACCAGTTATTTCGCGATGCCTCTTAATCGCAGCAATTTCCTTGCCGTCATTTAACAGGGCAAGTACCTCAGGATGTAAAGCTGAGGTGCGTGGCATGAGCGATCGCGGAATGCTGGGCTGAAGCTCGGTTGCTTGCAACAATTGATCAATGAGCTGTTGTTGACGTGCAGCGGTTTCTTCTAAGGCGCTGATTCTAAGTTTGAGGGACTGAATTTCTGCGTCATTTTTGCCGAACATGAACCCCTTTATACCAGGGGCTGATTTAATTTGATGTTCATTGTGAAATCTCGCAGAGTGAGAAAAAGTTGCTGCCCCCGCAGTATCAACAAAGTGTGGCCAATATGGCATTAGAGCCCTCAATGGTATGGCAAATTGAGGCTGTGAACTGCATGTTTGGGGAAAATTAGGGACCTAATGTGTGCTGCAAATTGGGGGTTTGATAAAAGCAGCACTAACAGCCGTTTTCCTAAAATGGCGTCACTGAATTATCGTGTATATACCACACGTTAAACGCCCAATAAGAGGGTGGTCACTTTTGGCCACACCGGCGGGGATCATTAGAGATCGCTGCATTTTAGTTGGGCGTGAAATTGTGCGCCGACCAGTTACGTCCTCATCCGGATGCGGTCAGTGTGCATCATCAACTTCTGTGCAAACCGGATCTTCAGATTCGGCTTTTTTCTTGTTGATGATGCATGTTGGTCGCTTTCGAGACAAGAACTAGAAAAGATATTGATGACTATCGCCCAAAAGGCCGAGATGGCTGATACCAGCGGGATCGAAACCAGCCAGGTTTCCGAGACCTCCGGGGTTGAAACGCCCGTAACAGGAAAATTGCGTCCTGTTGCGTCGCATGATGAACAAGCGGAAGAGTTACTTCCAGGCAAGGTCATTTTTGTTGGAGCAGGGCCGGGTAATCCAGATCTGCTGACGGTTCGTGCGCGCGAAGTACTTGGAAACACAGTCCGAGCAATTACTGATGAACAAGTACTTGAGGGAGTGCGTGCTTTTGTAGCCACGGAAATCCCAGTTCCTGAGGATAAACTTCAGGAAGCAGAAGATGCCTATGAAGCTATGTGCATTGCTGCCAAAGAAGCTGGTGCCCGCCGTAAACCAGCACGTCCAGCACCTCCAACTGCCGCTGAAATTGTTGAGGTCACGGAATCCAATCCAGCCGAGATTGTCTCTCTAGTTAAAGAGGCAATGTCGCACGGTGGAGATGTCATTCGCCTTGTTACCGGTAATCCTTTAAGCAGTGATTCTGTTTTGGCGGAAATCTCCGCTGTTTCTGCAGCAGGATTTGAATTCCAGGTTGTTCCAGGAATGTCACTTCCGGCTACGGTTCCTGCTTTTGCGGGCATTGCATTGGGCTCTACTTATACCGAAACCGATGTTAATGGCGTTGACATTGACTGGGATCAGCTGGTCAGCGCTCCGCAGCCTTTGGTTTTGCAGGCCCGTGAGCAAGATTTGGGGCGCATTGCTGATGAGCTTAAGTCCCGCAATATGCCAACAGATACGCCAGTTTCTGTCACTGCGCACGGTACAACCCGTTTGCAGCGCACCTATGACACCACTCTGGCGGGCTTGGCCAAGCTTGATGGTGAATTAACTGGACCTTTGGTTGTCACCCTTGGAAAAGGCGTGGATGATCGCGCTAAGTATTCCTGGTGGGAAAACCGTGCCCTTTATGGTTGGCGAGTTCTAGTCCCGCGTGCCAAGAACCAGGCCGCGTCTATGAGCGAGCGCCTGAGCAGCCATGGTGCAATTCCAATGGAAGTGCCCACCATTTCTGTCGAGCCACCTCGTAACCCTGCACAAATGGAACGCGCAGTAAAGGGAATCGTTGAGGGTCGCTATCAGTGGGTAGTGCTTACCAGCGTTAATGCTGTTAAAGCAGTGTGGGAAAAGATTTCAGAATTTGGTCTCGATTCACGATCTTTCGCCGGTGTGCGTATTGCTGCAGTTGGTGAAAAAACCGCTGCGGAGATCCGTGCCTTGGGTATTACTCCTGAGCTTTTGCCACCACGGACTCGTCAAAACGCAAAGGGCCTGGTTGAGGTCTTCCCTGAGTATGTTGAAGAGCTTGACCCCGTAGGTCGGGTTTTGTTGCCTCGCGCTGACATTGCCACCGACGTCTTGGTTGATGGTCTGAGCGAACTCGGCTGGGAAGTGGAGGATGTGGTTGCTTACCGCACCGTCCGCGCTGCGCCTCCAAGTGCGGAAATCCGCGACATGATCAAAACCGGTGGCTTTGATGCCGTGGCTTTTACCTCTTCTTCAACGGTGAAAAACCTAGTCGGAATTGCTGGAAAGCCACATCAGCGCACCATTATTGCCTGCATTGGGCCGATGACTGCAGCTACAGCTGAAGAATTGGGCCTGCGCGTAGATGTAATTCCAGAGGTCGCAGAGGTTCCAGATCTTATCGATGCACTTGCCGAGCATGTGGCTCATTTGCGAGCTATTGATCAGCTTCCACCTGCACGTAAGAAGCGCCGGCGTCGTAAAGCTTCTTAAAAGAAGTTTTTGAGTAGGGTGTTGTCCATGGACATCCAGCAACTCGACGCAGAAACAAATGCATGGAAAGACAGCCTCCTGCGCACCGCGCGGGAGGCTGGATTTACGCTTGCAGCCCCTCAGATCTATGAAGATTTTGAAACCACAGTTGCGCAATATAAAGAATCAGCGGCGCAGCAACCAGATTTAGATGTCACGGATCTCCAACAAATGTTTGGAGTTGTGGTGGGGGAGTTTCTGCGCCAGGAAATTGGCATGGAGTGGGCCGTAATCACTGATGAATATGGCACTGACTTGGCTATTATTTCCGAAGCTCAGGATGGCTCTTATGTTTATTCCTGCCCAATTGTGGTGGTGGGCAAAAGATTTTCTCCTGATTATGAAAAAGGACAGCTAGAGGGCTTTTGCAATCAATTTATTGCTACCTCAAAAGCACGTTTAGCAGCCCGCTAGCCCCGTTTTGAGCAAAGCGTGTCCACCCCAGTCTCTATGATGGGATAAGACCTAAAAATGAACGTGAAAGAAGGATCAACCATGAGTGAATTTAATGATTACTCCCAGCACCTTATTCGCCGCCCACGCCGTTTGCGCAGTAACCCTGCAATGCGGGAATTAGTAGCAGAAACTTCTTTGCGTCCGGCCGACCTCATCCTGCCGATGTTTATCGCTGACGGCATCACCGAGCCACGCGAAATTACCTCCATGCCTGGAGTTTTTAACCACACCAAGGATTCCCTGCTCAAAGCTGCACATGAGGCGCTGGATGCGGGTGTGCGCTGCGTGGATCTCTTTGGTGTGCCAGTGGATGCAGATAAGGATGCCACCGGTTCTCAGGCCTGGGCGGAAGACGGCATTTTGAATGTCGGATTAACCGCGCTGCGTGAGGAATTTGGCGATGACCTCATGGTCATGGCTGATACCTGCTTGGATGAATTCACCGATCATGGCCATTGCGGTGTGGTGAGCTTGGATCGTTATGGCAACGCTGTGGTTGATAATGACGCCACCCTGCCTCTTTACCAGCAGATGGCCGTTGCCCAGGCTAAGGCTGGAGCTCACATTATTAGCCCTTCCGGAATGATGGATGGCCAGATTGCGGCTATTCGTGGCGCACTTGATGCTGAGGGCTTTGAAGATGTCGCCATTATGGCTTATTCCGCAAAGTATGCTTCTTCCTTCTTTGGTCCCTTCCGCGAGGCCGTGGGTTCCTCCCTCGAAGGCGATCGTCGTACCTACCAGCAGGATCCTGCCAACCTGCGCGAGTCACTCCTCGAAGTTGAGCTTGATATCGCAGAGGGTGCAGACTTTGTCATGGTCAAGCCTGCATTGCCATATTTGGACGTGCTTACCCGCGTTGCAGAAGCTTCTCCGGTCCCAGTTGCTGCGTATCAGGTGTCTGGCGAATATGCCATGATTCAGGCAGCGGGACTTAATGGATGGATTGATACCGAGGCTGTCATGATGGAATCCTTGATCTCCATTAAGCGCGCTGGTGCCAACCAGATTCTTACCTACTTCGCTACTGAAGCAGCCCGCAAACTGCGCTAACACCGGAGTTTAGAAACACGTCAACTAAACTAGGACTCCTATGAGTATTCTTCCCAACCTCACTCCCAAAAAATCCTCCACCCCCAGCCCGGTAGAGGATAAAGAGCAGCGCACTCAGCCTGCTCATAAAGGTGATGGTGGCACCAAGGGCGAAACACTCCAATTGTTGTTCAAGGTGTGGGCGGTGATGATCGGTCTGGAGCTAATCCACCAGATCTTCAATGTGGTCATGACGTTTATGGATCCCGCAGCCTTGCGCGCAGTGGCTGCTGAACAAGCCACCGCAGAAGGTTTGTCGGAGTCCATGGTTGATGCCACTGTCCTTGCCGCCACCTTGGTGATGGGCTTGATTAACCTCATTGTCATCGCGATTCTGGCGTGGATGGTGGTGGTAGTTAAAAAACACACCAAACGCACACCCACGGCATTTATGTTGCTGACTATCTTCAGCTTCTTCTTTATGCTGCGTACCCTCATGCTTTTCTTCGCATCCCCGGGTGCCATGGACATCCCCATCGCACTTTATGCCGTTGACGGCTGCATCCAAATCCTCATCGGCGTCAGCGCCGGCATAGCCTATGCACTCTCGCGCAGCGATGAGTCCATCAAATGGCTAAACGATTCCCCAAAACCTTAAAAACCACGCTTTTCGACGGAGCTTCCCATGCCGAGTATGTTCCCTTCACCCGCCACGGGCGGCGACGATATTAATCGCCGACCAGTCCACGAACCTTCAGCGGCAGACGGCACCATGCCAAAGTTGCTCAAAGCCGTGTTCTGGATGCTCTTAGCAACTGCAGCTTTTATGATCCTCACTGGCCTCATTTTGTATACTGCCGGCTACACGGGCCCCGCGGACATGGATGAGAGCTACAAAGAAGCGGTGGTAAACAACCAGAAGTTCATTGGTGGAATTAACGCTTTTGCGGGTGTGGTGATCGCAGCCCTGACGTCGCAGCTGCCCCGTGGAGGTAAGACCCCACGCCGCGTGCTCTTGGCATTAATGATGCTGGTGGTTCTTGTTGATCTGCTATCTTTTGCCACCCGTGCAGGTGGCTTTGCTTTGGGAATTATCGCTGTGCTCTTGGCTTTGGAAGCGCTGTTACTTTTTAGGCCTTCCATTAGCGATCACATCGATCGAAACCATATGGCGCGAGTAATGAACCAAAGAAAATAGGGTTTGCTGCTTATACTGTGGTGTCATTAAGCTAATCGCTTTTGTCCCTCTCTCACCCAAGAAAGTTGATTGTGAGCACCCCGGAGCACCAAGAGGTGGAAAACGCAGTTGATTCCGCCATCAACGACGCTAAATCAGCCGCCCTTAAGGCTGGCATCGGCATGCGGACAAAAGCTGAGGATGAAGACGAAGCCTTATTAGATCTTGGGTCTAAAGTCTCGATGGGCTTTGAACTAGAAGGTCTTGAAGGGGCACCGTCACTGGTAGCTGTGGAAAAGGCATTGGAAGAAATTCCCGGTGTCTCAACAAGAATTATTTACCCCACTGCAACTGCCTGGATTACTGCCACCGATCGGCTCGATCCAGAGACAATCATTAGTGTCTTTGCCACTTTTGGTATCAAAGCGCAGCTTTCAAACTCTTCACTTTTGCGCCGTCACCAACGCTTAAGCGCAGAAGCCGGCCGTGAGGCACGCGTTGAGAGATTTCGTTCCCGGATGGAATCCAATCGCATTAGTCCACGTGTACGCAGGCATAACCGTGAAGAACTGCTGGCAGCGTTAAAAGCCCGCGAAAGTGGCTGGATTAAACGCAAACATAAGAGCACCGAAGCCGGCGACCTCAATATGACGGGTGATGTGCTTTTTACCGCCCGTGCGCTAATTACGCCTTTACGTTTATGGGTATGTTTGCCTTTGACGTTGATAGTGCTGGTGTTGTCTTTTAAAACTTCGCTGCAATTTGATTATTGGCAGTGGTTGGTTGCTGTTCTGGCACTGCCGGTGGTGACTTGGGGTGCTTGGCCCTTCCACCGAGCTGCAGCTGGAGGTATTCGACGTGGTATTTCTGCGCTAGATGCGACCAGCTCAGTGGCGATTATTGCTGCCTATTTGTGGTCGATCGCCATGTTGTTATTCCAAACCCCAGGTGAACCTGGATGGCGCTCCTATCCTGCGTGGTTTGCTTTTAACTATGGCACTCTCACCCAAAATGAGATTTATTTTGACGTAGCCTGTGGAATGACAGTCTTGCTCTTGGCGGGGCGTTTGCTTACTCGTCGCACCAGCCGAACCAGTTTGTTGGCAGAGCTTGACCGGCTACAAGTTGATCCCCAACGTATTGTCACCGTGGTTCGCAAACACCGTATGAGCCGTGTTGTGGAAGAGCTGCAAATTCCAGTGCAGGAAGTACGCGTAAGTGATGACGTCATCATTCCGGCAAATACGATGATTCCGGTTGATGGAATGGTAATTGGTGGAAAATCCAAGATCGCTGCCAGCATCATCATGGGTGAGGATGCTCGCGAGGTCAAGGTAAATGACAAAGTTACCGCGGCCAGCCTCAACCTGGAAGCAGAACTGAAAATCCGTGTGATGCGCACCGGACACCGCACCAAAATTGCCGCTGTGCACCGCTGGGTCAAAGAATCCACAATGCGAGAAAACCGCCACAATCGTGCGTCGATAAGATCTGCAGGAACCCTGGTTCCTGTTGCCTTTACTATCGCGGTGGTGGACTTTGCCCTGTGGGCGCTGATTTCTGGAAATATTTATGCAGCTTTTACCACCACTCTCGCGGTCCTGGCCTGTGTTGCTCCGGTAGCGCTGGCGCTGTCGGCCCCGCTGGCAACCAAAAATATTATTGAAGCCGCAGCTCGCGGCGGCATGCTGGTGCGCAGCGGTGAAATTTTCCGCGTTCTTGATGACGTGGACACTGCCGTTTTTAACCGCGTGGGCACCCTGACTGATGGTCAGATGATGGTGGAAACCGTCACTGCTGACAAGGGTGAAGATGCCGAATTAGTGTTGCGCGTCGCCGGCGCACTGGCTATGGAATCTCCGCACGCTGTGTCCCAGGCACTGGTGAAGGCCGCCCGCGAAGCCCGTGATGCCGGTGCCGGTGGCGAGAACATTCCGCACTGGATTGAAGTGGGAAATGTAGAAATCACCGAAGAAGGAAGCTTCCTCGGCAATATTGAGATCCCCATGGCTAACTCTTCCGGTCAGCTGAAGATGCGTTCAGTGGAAGCGATGTTGTGGCGCCCGCGTTCTATGACCGAGGTGCGAGCAACCCTGAGCCCTCGTCTAACCGCAGCGGCAATCTCTGGCGGTGCACCACTGATTGTGCGATGGAAGGGTAAAGACCGCGGAGTCATCACTCTCAATGACCATGTGCGTCCCGATGCAGCCGATGCCATTATCGATATTGAAGAACAAGGCATTGAAACCATGATGCTCTCGCGCGACACTTATCCGGTGGCACGCCGTTACGCTGACAGTTTGGGCATCACCCATGTGTTGGCAGGCATCGCGCCGGGTAAAAAGCCACAGGCGGTGCGCGCTGTGCACACCCGTGGATCAACCGTTGCGATGATTGGCGATGGTTCCGTCTTGGACTGTCTCAGAGTTGCCGACGTCGGAATTTTGATGGGCGTGGATAACCCACGGGAGCTGCGCGATGATTCCGATGATCCAGCAGCGGACGTGGTGTTGCTGCGCGAGGAAGTTTCCTCGGTACCGCATCTTTTCACCTTGGCGCGTCGATACGCAAAATTGGTCAATGGAAACCTGTCCCTGGCCTGGGGTTATAACGCAGTGGCCATGTTGATGGCCATTTCGGGTGTCTTGCACCCGATGGCGGCAACGGTGTTCATGCTGACCTCCTCGCTCCTTATTGAGTGGCGCTCTGGGCGCGCTCGCCGCTACTAATAAAACCTGCCACCGCACAATGCGTGGACTTTAGGGCGGGCGTAGTGCACAATCTCAGCCCCCGATATCCACCCTTTTATTGATGAAAATCTCCTTAATTAGGTGTGGCTTCTTTCCCAAATTTCCTTCAATGGGGCAAGATTAAGCCCATGTCTTCTCACTCCGTTTCGGCCACACGCCGAGTTTTGCACAATGCACCTTTATTAGATGCCATCAACGGCAAAACCCCCACCCGCACCCCAGTGTGGTTTATGCGCCAGGCCGGGCGCTCCCTTCCGGAATATAAAAAAGTCCGCGAGGGAATCGGCATGTTGGACTCTTGTTTCATGCCGGAACTTTTGGCTGAAATCACCTTGCAGCCAGTGCGTCGCCACGATGTAGACGCTGCAATTTTGTTCTCTGACATTGTGGTTCCACTACGCGCTGCAGGCGTAGCCGTAGAAATTGTGCCCGGTCGTGGCCCAGTTCTCGACGCTCCTATCCGCACCCGCGAGGATGTTTCAAACCTGCCAATTTTGGATGTCGATGTTCCTGAGGTTGCTGCGGGAATTGGCATTATCTTGAAAGAACTAAATGAACAGCAAGCTCTCATCGGTTTTGCAGGTGCACCATTCACCCTGGCCAGCTACCTGGTTGAGGGCGGACCTTCCAAAAACCACGAGAAGACCAAAGCAATGATGCATGGCGATCCAGAAACCTGGCACGCACTCATGCAGCGTTTGGTTCCAACCATCGTTAACTTCCTCAAAGTCCAAATTGACGCTGGCATTGATGCCATGCAGCTCTTTGATTCTTGGGCAGGCTTCCTCACCGAACGTGATTACACCGAATTTGTATTGCCTTATTCCACCGAGATTCTCCAGGAAATTGAGCAGTACGCAATCCCCCGAATCCACTTTGGAGTGGGCACCGGCGAAATCCTCGGCGCGATGAGCCGTGCAGGTTCTGAGGTCATGGGTGTGGATTGGCGCGTGCCTTTGGACAAAGCAGCAGAGCGCATTGCTGCAGTCTCCGGACCAAAGGTATTGCAGGGTAACCTGGACCCTGCATTGTTGTTTGCAGGTACCGACCCACTAACCCGGGAGGTTGCCCGTATTAAGGCGGAGGCTGCCACAGCCATTGCCGCTGGAAATGCCACCGGCCATATCTTCAACCTGGGACATGGCGTACTGCCAAACACCGTGGCAGAAGATATTACAGAGGCGATTTCAATCATTCACGCCTAAAGAAAGTGGATCTAGCGTCAGGCGGAGTGTTCCTGTCACTAGATGCGCAGTGTTAATAAGGTGATTTTTCGCCCCAAGTACCGCTAAAGTACCTCGCTGATTTAAGGAAGTTTTATGCGTTTTGCCATCATCGGAGCAGGACTTGCAGGTTTAACTGCAGCCTATGAAATCCACAAGGCTGATCCAGCAGCCCATATTGATGTCCTTGAGGCAGGGGAGCGTATCGGTGGCAAATTGTTCACTGTGCCTTTTTCCTCAGGCCCCACCGATATTGGTGCAGAAGCTTTCTTAGCAGCGCGCTCTGACGCCCTGGAGTTCTTCCAAGAGCTTGGCCTGGGTGATTCTCTGGTGGCGCCATCAGGTGCGAAATCCCAGTTTTTTGCAGGTGGCACCTTGCAGGAGTTTCCTGCCGGGGGCGTAATGGGTATCCCCGCCACCCCACCGGCAGGAGCAGCAGATGCACCTTTTGAATGGACCCCGGGGTCTGATATTTCAGTTGGTGCTTTGGTGCGTCAGCAATACGGCGATGAAATCGTCGATAGCGTTGTCTCCTCCTTGTTGGGTGGCGTTTATTCATCCACTGCCGATGATCTGGGCCTACGTGCTAGCGTTCCGGCGTTGGCTGCTGCCTTGGATCAACTGGCGGAGGCTGGCCAGCCAGTTACGCTAAGCGCTGCAGTTAAAGCTGTAGAAGCCCAGCGCGCTGCAACTAAAAAGACTGCGGAAACTCGCCCAGTATTCCAAACCTTCAAAGGTGGATACGCCGAGCTTTATGAGGCTTTGGCAGAACAATGCGGCGCCGATATTCACTTAGATTGCTTTGTCTCTGCAATTACCAAGTCCGGTGCCGGATTTGCCATCAAGGGCGGTGGCGAAGGCATTTATGATCGCGTGATTTTGGCGGTGCCAGCACCAACTGCAGCCGTTTTGCTTCGTGATCTCACCCCAGCTGCAGGAAATCACCTTAAGGCCATTAAGTTGGCTTCCTCTGCAGTGGTGGGCATGCACTTTGATGATGCCACCGGCCTGCCAGAAAACTCGGGCGTGTTGGTGGCCGTGGGTGAGCCTGGAATTACTGCCAAGGCCTTCACCTTCTCCTCGAAGAAGTGGCCACATATCGCTGAGCGTGGCGGCGCACTAATTAGAGCTTCCTTTGGCCGTCTCGGGGATGAAAAGACCGCCCGAATGGATGAAGATGCTCTTGTGGATGCAGCACTTGATGATCTCCAGACCATTACTGGTTTTGATGGCCGTGCTGCAGGATTGTCAGAAATTTATGTGCAGCGCTGGTTTGGTGGATTACCTGCCTATGGTGTTGACCACATTCAAACCGTGGCTGCTGCGCGCGCCGAAATTGCTGTGATTCCAGGGCTAGAGGCCATCGGCGCGTGGGCTGGGGGAGTGGGAGTGCCTGCAGTTATTGCAGATGCGCGTGCTGCTGTGCAGCGACTTCTGCAGCTTCCCACCAACAGCTAAAACCCTAAAGAACTAGCCCCATCCCACAGCCCAAAAGGACACTATGTGGGGTGGGGAAACTAATTTTAGGGCAAGTCTGTCAATGCCCTGGATTGGATTCACAGCTTCAATCAATACAATGACTGATATGACTTCATCCTTTAAGGGTACTTCCGCCAATATTGCCCGCTCAGCGCACTGGTTTGAACAAGCTCAAAAGTTGACTCCGGGAGGTGTGAATTCCCCAGTTAGGGCTTTTGGTTCTGTCGGGGGCCAGGCTCGTTTTATTGAAAAGGCACATGGCTCCACCCTTATTGACGTGGATGGAAATGAATATGTGGACCTCGTCTGCTCTTGGGGTCCAATGCTAATGGGCCATGCCCACCCTGAGGTTGTAGAAGCTGTTCAAAAAGCAGTGGTTAATGGCCTATCTTTCGGCGCTCCTACCATTGGTGAAGTTGAGCTTGCCCAGAACATCGTAAAGCGCACCTCGGTTGAAGAGGTCCGCTTGGTTAACTCCGGCACCGAGGCCACCATGTCTGCAGTTCGTTTAGCTCGTGGATATACCCGCCGTTCCAAGATTTTGAAGTTTGAGGGCTGCTACCACGGCCACGTAGACGCTCTTTTGGCTTCTGCAGGTTCCGGCGTGGCAACTTTCGCACTACCTGATTCTCCTGGCATCACCGGTGCGCAGACCTCAGATACCATCGTGGTTCCTTATAACGATATTGAAGCGGTCCGTAATGCATTTGCTCAGTACCCCGGCCAGATTGCCTGCATTATTGCAGAGGCTGCAGGTGGCAATATGGGCACCGTTGCCCCTCTAAATGGATTTAATGACAAGTTGCTCGCCATCGCACATGCCGATGGTGCGCTGCTCATCCTGGATGAGGTCATGACCGGTTTCCGTACCTCTTATCGCGGTTGGTTTGGCGTCGATAAGGTCACCGCTGACCTCGTGACCTTCGGCAAGGTTGTGTCCGGCGGTTTGCCTGCCGCAGCGTTTGGCGGCAAGGCTGAGATCATGAACATGCTGGCCCCACAGGGCCCGGTTTACCAGGCAGGTACCCTGTCCGGTAACCCAGTTGCGGTTGCAGCTGGTCGGGCTTCTTTGAGGCTTGCCGACGAAAACCTCTACAACACAATCAACGCTAACGCCGATCGCCTGGACAGCCTGATTTCAGCTGCGCTTACCCGCGAAGGTGTAGCGCACCATATTCAGCGTGCCTCCAATATGCTTTCCATCCGTTTTGCAGAAGGCGAAGGCCACAACTTCAGTGATATGAAAGCTGCGGATACTTTCCGCTTTGCACCTTTCTTCCATGCACTTCTTGATCATGGCGTTTATGGCCCACCAAGTGTTTTTGAAACCTGGTTTGTTTCTTCGGCGCTAACGGACGATGATTTCCAGAAGATTGAAAACGCACTTGTGCCCGCTGCCCGCGCAGCTGCTGCAGCCACCCCAAACTGACCCGAAGGCATCATGAGCTCAACGATTGTCCACCTCGTCCGACACGGCGAGGTACACAACCCGGAAAAGATTCTCTACGGCCGCATGCCCGGCTACCGACTTTCCGCCCGTGGACGCAGCCAAGCAGCTGCCACCGCCGCCTCCTTCAAGGGGCATGACGTCACCTATCTCGCTGCATCTCCATTGCAGCGTGTGCAGGAGACTTCCCAACCTTTTGCCGCGATTACCGGCTTGGACGTCATCACCGATGATGATCTCCTCGAGGCAGGAAACCGCTTTGAAGGTCTGCGCACTAAAGGATTGCGTTCCCAATTATGGAATCCGGTGCGCTGGCCTTTGATGCGCAACCCTAGTTTGCCCAGCTGGGGTGAGCACTATGAGGACATACTCGAGCGCATGATAGCAGCAGTGGAGCGTGCTCGCGTTGCAGCCGAAGGTCACGAGGCCATCTTGGTTAGCCACCAGCTGCCTATTGTTTGCGTACAAAGGTATGCCCGTGGCAAGCAGCTATGGCATAACCCTGCTGCTCGTCAGTGTGATTTGGCATCGGTAACCTCCTTGGTTTTCCAGAATGACCAAATTGTTGATGTCCACTACAACGAACCAGCACAGGAGATTTGATCAATCGTGCGTTTAGCTAAGTTTGCAGCGATACTAGCAGTGGTAACTCTCGGCTCAGTGACGCTGGTTGCTTGCGGAGAAGACTCCACCGCTGGCACCGATGCGGTTGCCGTCGGTGGAACCTTCCAATTCCACTCCCCAGGTGGCCAAACTGAGATTTTTTATGATGAAGCAGAGCGTGAAAACTTGGCTGATATCAGTGGTGAATCCCTCATGGATGAAACCCAAGAAATCAACCTCGCTGATTTTGAGGGCCAAGTTGTGATTCTTAATGCCTGGGGCCAGTGGTGTGCGCCTTGTCGTTCAGAATCTGATGACCTCCAAACCATCCATGAAGAACTCCAAGCTGCCGGCGATGGTGAAACTCCTGGTGGCACCGTGTTGGGTATTAATGTCCGTGATTATTCTCGCGATATTGCCCAAGACTTTGTCACTGACAACGGTATTAGCTACCCCAGCATTTATGATCCACCTTTTATGACTGCAGCTCAGCTGGGTGGCGTACCAGCCTCTGTTATTCCAACTACCATCGTGTTGGATAAGCATCACCGCCCCGCAGCAGTCTTTTTGCGGGAAGTTACTTCCCAAGATGTCCTTGACGTTGCTCTGCCTTTGTTGGATGAGGCCTAAATGTCTGAACTAATTGTGGCCCAAGGTATTGGCCAACAATTTGCCGATATCGCCACCACCGGGCCACTGTTCTTAGGCATTTTGGCAGCAGCACTGGCTGGTCTTGTTTCTTTTGCCAGCCCCTGCGTGGTGCCATTGGTACCGGGATATATTTCCTATTTGGCAGGCGTTGTTGGTGGGGAAGTGGAATATACCGCTGACGGCACCAAGGTGAAGAATAAGCGGCTCGCGGTAGGCGGCGCTGCATTGTTGTTCATTTTGGGCTTTACGGTGGTATTTGTCCTGGCCACGGCTACCGTTTTTGGTGCGATTAGCGCATTGACCCTGAATGCGGAAACTTTGATGCGCGTGGGTGGTGTAGTCACCATCATCATGGGCATTGTGTTTATGGGATTTATCCCAGGGCTGCAACGAGATACCCGCATGGCACCAAAACGCTGGACTACTTGGTTGGGCGCACCACTGCTCGGCGGAGTGTTTGCACTGGGCTGGACTCCTTGTTTAGGGCCAACTCTTGCTGCGATTATTTCGGTTTCGGCGGGTACTGAAGGTATGACTGCAGTGCGTGGTGTGGTGCTGATTATTGGTTATTGCCTGGGTTTGGGACTGCCATTTTTGCTTATTGCACTGGGCTCTTCCAAAGCACTGACCGGTGTTAATTGGCTGCGCAAGCATTCTCGCACCATTCAGATTATTGGTGGTGTCCTGCTGATTTTGGTCGGCGTGGCTTTGTTGTCCGGTTCTTGGGCAATTTTTATCAACTGGGTTCGCCAGTGGACTGTCGAATATGGTGCCACGCTGATTTAAGCAGCACCCCAGTTTTCCCCATCTTTTCAACCTAGGAAGCGAAGCAGCACAACAATGCTAAAAATAGTCAAGGTTTACGCAAAAAAGGCGTGGCACTGGCTCACCAGTATGCGCACCGCACTGGCGTTGCTGTTTCTTTTGGCGATCGCGGCAATTCCGGGAGCTTTGCTACCGCAGCGTTCGCTAAATGAATCAAATGTCACCGAGTACTTGGCCAATAATGGCAAGCTCGCCGAGATTTACGATAAATTGCAGCTCTTCGACGTATTCTCTTCGTCGTGGTTTACCGCTATTTATATGCTGCTTCTCATCTCCTTGGTCGGCTGTATCTTGCCACGAAGCTGGGATCACTACAAAGCCATGCGCGCACCCGTGGTGCGGGCGCCGCGCAACCTGACTCGCCTTAACCACCACGGTGAGGGGGTCGTCGATAAGCCCGCTGAGGAAGTTAAAAAAGACGCGCTGAAACTTCTCAAAGGCTGGAAGATTACCGAGTATTCTGCTGCCGAGGACCGCGCTGGTGTGGCTTCAATTGCGGCGGAAAAAGGATATATTCGCGAGTTTTTCAACCTGGTATTCCACTTGGGAATTGTGGGCGTGATTCTTTCCGCAGGTCTGGGCCGACTTTTTTATTATGAGGGCCAGGTAATCGTGGTTACCGATGGTGAGCAAAATTCCACCTTCTGTAATACGGCAACCGCCAACTATGACTCTTTCCGTGCGGGTGCAAATTTTGATGGCACTGGTTTGAATACTTTTTGTTTTGAAGCTCATGATTTCTCGGCTGATTATTTGTCTAATGGTCAGGCTGAGATGTTCCGCTCTAATATTTCTTATGCAGTGGGCGATGACATCCAAAATGATCCAGAGACCTGGGAAGATTATGAGCTGCGTGTGAACCACCCGCTGCGCGTTGCAGGCGATCGTGTTTACTTGCAAGGCCACGGCTTTGCGCCAACTTTTACTGTGACCTGGCCAAATGGTGAGACCCGTACTCAAACTGTGCAGTGGCGCCCCGATGATCCAACCTTCTTCCTGTCATCTGGTGTGATGCGTTTTGATCCTCCCGCCGGCATGTACCCGGATCTTTATGAACGCCGCCAAAACCAGCTGGCTATTCAGGGTCTTTTTGCTCCTACCGCGCAATGGGAGGGCGACAATAATGAATTGCTTACCTCTTCTTATCCAGCGATGACGGATCCTGCCGTAGCTATTGATATTTACCGCGGTGACAACGGCCTGGATACCGGTATTGGGCAGTCGCTATTTAGCCTGGATTCTTCCCTGATGCACAGCGGTGTTTTGCAAAAGATTGAGCGCGTAAACCTGCAGGTTGGTGATACCGTCACTCTCGACGATGGCACCACTGTTTCCTTCGATGGCGCTTCTGAATTTGCCAACTACCAGGTCAGCCATGACCCATCTCAAAACTGGGTGCTGGTTACCGTGGTGACCGCGCTGGTCTCCCTGGTTGGCTCCCTGGTTGTACGTCGTCGTCGTATCTGGGTGCGCCTGTACCCACAAGAAGATGGCACCACTCGCGTAGAAACCGGTGGTATTGCCCGAACTGACCGCGCTGGTTGGGGTGGAGAGTATGAGAAGTTCCACCGCCAGCTGCTGGGGTTGGAAGAAGAAGATGAAGACGAAGAGTACTTCGTCGACAATGACCGGGATTCCTAAAATCCCAGTGAGCTAGCCCACCAGATCCGTTTTGACATTAGTTTCTTAAATTCAAAGCGGGTAGGGTGACACACAATCCAAATAATTCGCAAAAGAATAAGGGTGGATGAATCCATGTTGCCCGTCAACCAAACGTATGCGCAATTCTCCGATACCGCGTTTGCTTCGGCTTTTATCATCTATGCACTGGCGCTAATCCTGTCGCTTGTTTATTACGTCAAACAACAGAGCATCATCGATGCTCACCGCGAGGCAGTACGTCAGCGCGAGCTAGTTAATGCCGGCGGAGTCAGCGATTCCGCTGACCCAACCGAGAGTGCCTCCACGCTTATCGACGAAGAGACTCTCGCAGCACGTGAAGAATCCGCCCGCAGATTAGCCAATATGACCCAGTCACTCATGTGGCTTGGTGTGCTGGTTCATCTCGCCTCTGTGGTGATGCGTGCGCTTTCTGCCAGCCGTTTCCCCTTCGGCAATCTTTATGAATACATCCTCATGGTGACCCTCTTCGCCATGTTGGCAGCTACCTTCGTGCTGCAGCGTCCACAATTCCGCGTTATGTGGCCTTGGGTTATCACTCCAATGCTGGCACTGCTCTTTTATGGTGGTACCGAACTTTATGCAGACTCCGCACCTGTTGTGCCAGCCCTGCAGTCTTTCTGGTTCCCAATCCACGTTTCCACTGTTTCTGTCGGCGCTTCCATTGGCATTGTCTCCGGTATTGCTTCACTGCTTTACCTCTTGCGTATGTGGCAGCCAAAGGGCAATGAAAAGGGCTTCTTCGGTGCTGTAGCTAAACCGCTACCATCTGCCAAGGCCTTGGATAACCTGGCTTATAAGTCTGCTATCTGGACCGTGCCAATCTTCGGTCTGGGTGTTATCTTGGGTGCGATTTGGGCTGAAGCTGCATGGGGCCGTTTCTGGGGCTGGGATCCAAAGGAAACTGTTGCCTTTATTACCTGGATTCTTTACGCCGGTTACCTGCATGCTCGTGCAACCGCTGGTTGGCGCGATACCAAGGCTGCTTGGATTAACATCCTGGCCCTGGCAACTATGATTTTTAACCTCTTCTTTATCAACATGGTTGTGTCCGGCCTGCACTCTTATGCTGGCTTGAACTAAGCATTAAATCAGCAAAGAGCCGGTACTTGTATAAAACAAGTACCGGCTCTTTGCTATTTTCTATTCCACAGTCGTTGCAGCGTCTGAAGTTTCAAAAATCTGCGAAACCAAATGTGCGTTTTCGCTATGAATGCTGAAATACGCCCATTTCCCGCATTGTTTGCGAGTGACCAAATTAGCTGCCAGCAGCTTTTTCATATGGTGTGTCACTGTAGGGGCAGAGATGTTAAGCGTATTGGCCAAAAGATTGGCGCTGACCTTGGAATGGGTGGAAGTGGCTATGAGGTAAAGAATCTCTAAACGGGTGCAATCTCCGAGTGCCTTATAAAACTTACTGGCTTCTGCTGCTATTTCTGCAACTTCATGAGGCACAGCATCAAAACCTACTTCCGGGTGGGGAAGTGGAGAAGCGGCCGTCGGAAATGAAGTGGCAGAGGTCATTTCTCCAATATATAGGTTTGGCAAGCCTAAGTGAACATATTGGGGAAGATTGCGCTAAAAAACCACCCGCTTTAAAAAGCGAGTGGTTGGGAAAAATCTTTTAAGCAGTGGGGTCTGCTGGCTTATCCTTATCCTGATCATCCTCAGGTTTCTGGGGCTCAACTGGTTTTTCTGGAGTGGCGTAACGCTCACGGGCTCGTTTGAGGCGTTCTTCCTCTTCCTTCTGAGCCGCTTCCTCCGCACGACGCTGTTTAAAGCGCTTCTTTTCAATCGTCCACAAGAAGTCCTCATCATCGTCGGGGCCTTTGACCTGTCGAGGCGCCTGGGCAGCATTATTTTTTCCGGCTCGGCTCTTCCAGGTGGATGGTTTAAAAGCCATCCACAAAAGTACTACGGCTGCGATGATCAAAATAAGTAGCAAGAGTCTACCCATTGTCTTTCTCCTCTATTTATCCTCTGTTCTTACCTTACGGAAAGTGCGCGCATTGTTTAATAAAGATGACGATTGAGTAGGGTTGAAGGGGTGAGTGAGTCGAATTCCCAACACCCCCCGGAGCTAAACCCTCAGGTACGGGCTGCCGCACGTAAAAATGTCCTCATCTATGGTCTTGCAAGACTGGGACTTTTTATTGTCCTAACAGCTGTTATTCATGGTCTGGCGCTGCTTATTAGTGCACCAGTGCCGTTGGTGATGTCTGCGCTGCTGGCTTTGATTGTGGCATTCCCACTGTCCATGCTGGTTTTTAATAAATTGCGCGTTAATGCCACTCAAGCAGTAGCAACCTGGGATGCCCAACGCAAAGCCCATAAGAAGTGGGTTCGTGATGAGCTTGCAGACCGCTAAAAACTACAGATTTAAGGCTTGAGAAACAGCCAGTGCGACACCACTTAACACTGCCCAAATTGCCATAGCGCGCCCGGTTGCACCAATAACTGGAATAAGGTCCTTGCCGGTTGCCTTATTCAGGATTGGTTTAGCTGCGCGTAATGCCAAAGGCAGTGCAACCCAGGCAATAAGCACTGGCCAAGCAGCTACAGCCATTAGTAGCGACATGATAAAGGGCATGGAGACCAGTGCGACAAATAGCTTGCGGGCTCCAGCATCTCCCAAGCGCACTGCGAGGGTGATTTTTCCAGCTTCAGCATCGGTGGGGATATCGCGAATATTATTGGCCAGGTTCACACCGGCCGACATGGATCCCACACCGACGGCAGCTGCTAGTCCGATCCAGCTAACAAAGCCAGCTTGGGTGAATTGCGTTCCCAAAACGGCGACCAAACCAAAGAAGATGAAGACGGCGATCTCGCCAAATCCGCGGTAGCCATAGGGGTTTTTGCCACCGGTATAAAACCAGGCCCCCAAAACGCAGAGCACGCCGATTAAAATGAGCCACCAAGCACTGGTCAAACTCAACGCAGTACCAGCTACTCCGGCAACACCAAAGGAAATAAACGCAGCATTTTTTACCTGCTGAGGTTTTGCAAGCCCAGAACCGGTAAGTCGCAGCGGGCCGGTGCGGTCCTCATCAGTACCCCGGATACCGTCGGAATAATCATTGGCATAGTTGACGCCGATGATTAAAGCCCAGGCAACTACCAATGCGAGCAGCGCTTTCCACCACACAAAACCATCGTGGAAGGCGGCTGCGCCCGAACCTGCGATAACAGGTGCAAAGGCATTAGCCCAGGTATGCGGGCGGGCGCCTTGGAACCAATCGGAGGCGGTTGCTGTGGATTTCTGGGGAGCAGATTGAGACATACCTTCTATCTTCCCTCATTGTTGCTCAGCGGTGAAAAATATCGTGGCAGTGGTGAAAAAATTAGTACCAGCCAGCGAAGGTGACCAAAACCGCAGCCCGGCGCAGGCGCTGAAACAGGGCGTCCAAGCCACTTCCGGCTATTGTGTGAGGAGGTCTTAAATTAGGAAACGCACGAGGAGGAGTCGCAGAAGTTTATGTGGATTGGTTATGCGGTTCGACAAATTGCCAGTATCTTCCTCACCCTGCTGCGTATGCTGCCCCTTTCCTTGCGTAATAAATTTGCTAAAGGGAAAATCCCACAGCAGGGACCAGTGGTTATTTCTCTTACCACCCACGGCAAACGCATAAACCAGGTGCATTTCACGATCGAATCCATCGCGCGCGGTTATCATAAAGCGCCCATTGTGTTGTGGCTGGATAAGCAGGATTTTGAAAGTGAATGGCCCGCCACCCTCAAAAGATTGGTGGATCGTGGCCTCCAGGTGCGCTGTAGTGATGGCTTTTATGGGCCACATACCAAATATTGGAATCAATTCCGCCTGGTCAAAGGCACCGGTGTGCGCGTGGCCACCGTTGATGATGACATGATTTACCCGGAGTGGTTCCTGCAACGTTTGCTGTTTATCGGCGACCTCCGCAATGACGCGGTAGTTGCCTACCGGGCGCACAGAATTGAGCTTCGCGACGAAAAGATGCTGCCTTACATCAAGTGGACCGCTGCAGATACCTCGGAAGCATCATTTTTGCACTTTGCCACAGGAGTGTCTGGAGTACTTTATCCAGAGACTTTTATTGATTATGTGGTCGCTCAGGGTGATGTGTTTTTGGAAAGCTGTAAACGTGCCGATGATGTGTGGCTGCATGTTATGGCGCTGCGTTCTGGACACCCGATCCGTCAAGTTTATGCGCAGCCACGGCACTTTGCCGTAGTTCCCACCACCCAAGTGGGATCGCTGGTGGTGGGCAACACTTTGATGGGTGGCAATGATGAGCAAATCGCCAAGGTATATACGGCAGATGACGTGGCAAAACTTGTTGCTATTAGCAAGCGCGAGGATTAAAACAGCGCTGCGATAGCTTTACGATCAACCTTGCCGGGACCAATAGTAGGCATCTGGGGGAGATGTTTAAGTTGCTTAGGCAATTGCCAGCGGGGGAGAGAATCAAGACCCTCAATAACTTGAGAAGGCGAAATTGAACCCGCATAAGCAGCCACAATCGCTTGACCAAGACGGGGATCAGGGATACCCACCACACAGGCTGAGCTAACACCTGCAATATCTGAGATTGCGCGTTCGAGCACCTCAGGATGGAGTTTAAGACCACCGGAATCAATCACTGCATCAATGCGACCTTTGACCACCAAAGTGGAATCAACAAACTCGCCGGCATCGGAAGTTTTAAACCAACCGGATTCTGCAAAATCCTCATGCGCGGGGCTATTGCGATAACCTTGCGCAATCATAGGTCCACCAAGCTCGATGCGACCTTCACGAATGCGTACCTGCGCGCCGGGAATCGGTTTGCCATCATAAACGCACCCGCCTGAGGTTTCAGAGGATCCATAGGTGGTGACCACCTTGAGCCCTAGTTTGCTGGCAGCCTCCCGGGCCTGCCTGGAAAGGGCGGCCCCGCCGACGAGTATGCCGTCGAAAAGCGCTAAAGCTTCTATTCCTTGGAGCGAATCCATGGCCTTGAGCAGCTGCATCGGAGTAAGGGAAGTGTAGATGCGATCGCCGGTGGTTTTGAGCTCGGTGGCGGCGGAGGCGAACTCGGAGATGTTGAAGCCGCGGCTGAGATCGATGGCCAGTGGATCAACGCCAGCGATCAGTGCACGGATGAGCACCTGCATGCCAGCGATGTGGTGGGCGGGCATCGCCAGCAGCCATTGGCCTGGGCCACCGAGGAATTGGTGGGTGGCATCCGCAGAGGAAACGAGGTTAAGCGGACTAAGTTGAGCACCTTTGGGCGTGCCAGTGGAACCAGACGTAGCCATAACCAAAGCGATGGCTGAATCGATGGGCTGGCCGGCGCGTTGGGAGCTGCGCAAAAGCTGCGCTCGTTCTTTATCTTGAACCGGGATGGGGAGCAGGGTGCGCCGTCCGGAGATGGCATCCTCTAAGTCATCCAAAATTGCGGTGGGGTTGCGCAGATCAACTGGAAGAGGCTCGAGAATGCGGTTATTCATGGTTGAAAGTCTAGTGCTTTAACTACAGGCAAAATAAAAAGCACCGCGGTGGAAAAATCCACCACGGTGCTTATGTGCTTTTGTTTGAAGTTTAAGCCTTGTTCTTTGCAAGTGCTGCGTCGACGCTCCATGCGCCTGCGCCAGCGGCAACGAGAAGTAGTGCGCCAGCGCCGATAGCACCGGTGAGCTCCCAGCCGTTGTTCATGACAAATACGCCATTGGCAATGTGTGCAAGGAGGGCTGCGAGCAGCATGTCGACGAAGACAACTGCGGCAGCAATGCGGGTGAAGGCACCGGCGATGATGAGGATGCCGCCGATGATCTCAACGAGGGCTGCTACTACAGCGGCGAAGCCAGCTGCAGGGATACCAAGGGAGGCGAAGTATCCGGAGATACCTTCAAGACCGGTGATAGCGAATTTATCCCAGCCGTGAGCGATCAGGATGATACCGAGAAGGATACGGGCAAGGACAAAAGCAACTTCTTTAATGGTTGACATGGAAACTAAACCTAAAGTAAAAAAGTTGCGGTGTCAACTATTGCTTCTGCTAGGCCTTGCCTCACACCGCGAAAATGTGAAATTAACTAACTCTGGGTGAGAAAACCCTCGGCCTTTAGCTTTTCTTGAATGCGTTCAATATCTGCATCTTCCGGAGGTTGGTTATGAACATGGGTAATAAGTTTGGCAATCTTTTCCCGAGTGACTGGCTTTGGGTGTAGGCCATTCTCTGCACCTTCGGCAATAAGTAGATTTGCCAGTTCGTCCAGATCTGCCTCATTAAGCTCGCGCTCTAGGACGTAAAAAAGAGCAAAGGTGTCATTGCGTGGAACTCCCGCTGGATAACCTTGGCGAAGCCAGCTCAGCACTCGGTGGGCGATGGTGGGGTGCTCTTGGTTGCTCATGTTTTAAGTTTAAAGAGCCTAAGTGAAAAGGGGAGCCAAATGACAAAAACAAACCCCACTTTTTAAAAAACCGAGCTGGTTTTTTAAAAAGTGGGGAAAGTGTTTGCAGGAAAATTTACTCGACTTCAGTGCCGAAGATATCGAATCCCATGTACTCATAAATAGTGGATTTGGTGACCCATAAAATGCCCACCACGATTGCGATGATGATAATGCCAAAACAAATGGTTGCTGCGATCTTGCCCAACGCACTCGCAGAACCGGTGGTGGCGCCATCGGCAGCAACTGGGGCGTGGGCAAAACGTACGCCGAGTGCAAAAAGTGTTGGCAGGCCGGCGCCAAGCAGAATGCCAACCAGGGTGACATCAACGAGGCTGCCAAAGAGAGTTGCAAAGTTCATTATTTGGAGACCTCTTCTTCAATCTGGGCCGCGGTTGCAGGAGTGGAAGGCGCAGCAGGAGCAGTAGAGGCTGCAGGTGCAACGCTATTGGATTCTTCATCCCAGTCAGCGTTAACGTTGTTGGGATCAATTGGGGCCTTGCGGGAACGGGCGAAAATATAGCCAGAAAGACCGAGCAAAATAGCAAAGGCTACAAGCACGCCGACCAGATCGGTGGTGAAGGATCCGATGGCGTGGGCAACCCACCAGCAGAAGATGCCTACAATTGCAGAGGCTGGCAGGGTGATGATCCAGGCCAATGCCATGCGGCCAGCTACGGACCAGCGCACGGAGGAACCCTTGCGGCCGATGCCGGTGCCCATGATGGAACCGGTTGCCACGTGGGTGGTGGACAGTGCCATGCCGAAGTGTGAGGAGGTCAAGATGATTGCTGCAGAAGATGCCTCAGCAGCCATACCCTGTGGGGAATCAATCTCAACCAAGCCCTTGCCCAGAGTGCGGATAACGCGCCAGCCACCCATGTAGGTACCAACGGCGATTGCCAGTGCGCAGGAAG
Source organism: Corynebacterium callunae DSM 20147 (assembly GCF_000344785.1). NCBI lineage: Bacteria > Bacillati > Actinomycetota > Actinomycetes > Mycobacteriales > Corynebacteriaceae > Corynebacterium > Corynebacterium callunae. Next base: position 439,352 of record NC_020506.1, read on the forward strand.
CCTTTACCCAGAATGGGATGGTGGCATCTGCGCCGATGTGGCCAGTTGCAACCAGGGAAAGGAAGATAATGCCCATGGTCTTCTGGGCATCGTTGGTGCCGTGTGCCAGGGAGACGAGGGATGCAGAGCCGATCTGACCCCAGCGGAAGTAGCGATTCTTTTCATTGTCGCCAACGGACTTGGTCAAGCTATAAACCGCGAAGGTGCCAATTGCGGCTACCAAGCCTGCAACGATGGGAGCGGCCAGGGCGGGCAAGATCATCTTGGCCATAACACCTTCCCACAGCACGCCACCAAAGCCCATGGAAGCAATGGCTGCGCCGATGAGGCCGCCAAAAAGTGCGTGGGAAGAGCTGGAAGGAATGCCCAGCAACCAGGTCAGTAGATTCCACACGATGGCGCCGATAAGGCCTGCAAAGACAACAAGCAGCAGCTGGTGGGAATCCCACGCATTACTGAGGTCAAAGCGGTCGAGATCAACGATGCCTTTGGCAACAGTGGCAGCAACTTCCACGGAAAGGAAAGCGCCAACCAGGTTCAAAGTCGCAGACAGTGCCACGGCAATCTTGGGGCGTAGGGCACCGGTGGCAATTGAGGTTGCCATTGCGTTTCCGGTGTCATGGAAGCCATTGGTGAAATCGAAGGCTAGCGCCGTTGCGATAACAATTAGAAGAATAATCAGCTCGGTCACAAACCAGAAGTATGCCTGAATAATGCAGAAATCCAAGCATCGATTTTGGGACATTTGGTGGGTGTATCCCCAGCTTTGGGAATATATTAACCCCAAATAAGGGGTTTAATGTGTACTAAACCAAGTTAAATAATTGGTATGAGCCAATGAGAGTCGTGCACTTTTAGAGGGCGAAGCCCCAAAATTGCGTCGAAAAGCTATGAAAACTACATACTTTAAATTTTAGAACCAACCAGATGAACATTGGGTTAATTTATTCAGAAAGGTGCTACCTAATTTAAAAAGCTGCTTTTCGACGCAACCCCGCTGCGCTAGACGGCCCTATCTTTAGTAGTAATAGGGGAAGTCACTCCAATCTGGATCACGCTTTTCCAAGAAGGATTCTTTACCCTCCACAGCCTCATCGGTCATATAAGCCAAACGAGTAGCTTCACCTGCAAAAACCTGCTGACCCATCAGCCCATCATCGGTGAGGTTAAAGGCAAATTTGAGCATGCGCTGCGCAGTGGGGGACTTGGAGTTAATCTCCTTAGCCATCTGAATTGCTTCATTTTCCAACTCGCCATGATCGGCCACCACATTCACAGCACCCATTTGCTGCATACGCTCGGCATCATAGGTACGGCCGAGGAAGAAAATCTCGCGGGCATACTTTTGACCCACCATTTTGGCCAAATAAGCAGATCCATAACCAGCATCAAAGGAGCCGACATCGGCATCAGTCTGCTTAAAACGAGCCTCTTGACGGGACGCAATGGTGAGGTCACACACCACATGCAAGGAGTGTCCGCCACCAGCGGCCCAGCCATTAACTACGGCAATAACAACCTTGGGCATGGTGCGAATCAGACGCTGCACCTCCAAAATGTGCAAACGTCCACCTTCTACCTTGGCTCTGGCAGCATCAACAGTGGAAGCATCGGCATGGACATCGTCGTGGTCATGCTCAGTGGCGTATTGGTAGCCAGAACGTCCGCGAATGCGCTGGTCGCCGCCGGAACAAAAGGCCCAGCCACCATCCTTTTGGCTGGGTCCATTGCCGGTGAGCAAGATGGTTCCCACATCTGGAGTGCGACGCGCATGGTCGAGCGCTTGATAAAGCTCATCAACGGTGTGAGGGCGGAATGCATTGCGGACCTCCGGGCGATCAAAGGCAATTCTTACGATGCCCTCAGCCCGAGAGGTGCCAACATGGCGGTGGTAGGTGATATCGGTTAAGTTTTCAAAACCTGGAACAGTTGCCCACTGGGTGGGATCAAAAGGATTCTCAGTGCTGTAATTACTCATGGTTTCTAAGCTTAAGCCTCAAAAGACAATCCGAGGGCAGTGGCATGCTCATTAATCTCGCGGGCCAAATTAATATCGCGAATGGTAATGCCACCAACATCATGGCTAGATAGCTCCACCACAACCGCACCATAATGCAGCGAAATATCAGGGTGATGGTTGGCAGCTTCTGCAGATTCGGCAATAGCATTAATAAACTTCACACCGGTTAAAAAATCGCCGGTGGAGAAAGTGGCTTGGATATAGTCAGCAGCGATATCCCATCCCAGTTTTTCGTCGATAATGCTTTCGGCCTTAAGTAGCTGGCGGGGGTCAGTCATGGCACATCCTTAATTTGTATGCTGGGCGAGTATGAAAATGTTGCTCACCTCTTTTGGACACGAGCGTATAGGCAGTTTCCTGCAAGGAACAGTGGCCTATATTTCTGATGCCACCCGCAGCTTTGAAAATGATCCGGAAGCAGCGCCCTTCATCAATGTGGAAAGGGAGATGTTGCGCAGCCACGGCCTGGAAATCCGTGAACTTCCCATTGCCACCACACCTCTGGCGGAAGTGGAAAGAATTTTGGATGAGGCTGATGGCATTTATGTCGCTGGCGGTGAAACCTTTGATCTGATGTGGGTGCTGCGATCTACTGGGGCGGCGGAGCTCATCACCAAAAAGGTGCGCGCCGGGCTGCCCTATATTGGCACCAGCGCTGGCGCGGTAATCGCCGGCCCAGATATTGAGGCAGTAAGCCTGCTGGATAATCCAGATATTGCCCCGGAACTGCCAGATTTTAAAGGACTAGGGCTGTGCGAACAGGTGATTATTCCGCATGCTGCGGGCACCATTCCAATTTTCCCCATTGAGGTTTTTGCGGAAACAGTGCGTCTTTATGGCCAGCGCTTCCCGTTAATGTTGCTGCGCGATGGCCAAGCCCTGCTGATTGATGAGCAAGGAACCCACCTTATTTAAAGCGGGGCTTATGCTTAATAACCATGAACCTGCCTGCACTTGATGAGATTTTAGAGCGCGCCCATGTGGTGTCCCTACCTATGAATGTGAAATTCCGGGGGGTCACCACCCGCGAGGCCATGCTTATTGAAGGCCCAGCTGGTTGGGGTGAATTTGCCCCATTCTTAGAATATGATGCCAAAGAATCAAGCGCCTGGTTAGCCTCGGGAATTGAAGCAGCCTGGCAGGGTTTCCCTGAACCACTGCGTGAACGCATTGAAGTAAATGCCACCATTCCGGCTGTACCTGCAGCTCAAGTGCCTGAGGTATTGGCCAAATTCCCCGGCTGTCGCACCATTAAAGTAAAGGTTGCCGAGCGCGGCCAAACCCTTGCTGATGACATTGCGCGAGTTCAAGCAGTACGTGAAGCCCGACCCGGCGCGATTATCCGCGTGGATGCCAATTGTGGCTGGACCGTGGAGGAAGCCCTCACAGCAGCGCAGTCGCTCGGACCCTTGGACTATTTGGAACAGCCTTGTAAAACCGTGGAGGAATTGGCACAGCTGCGTTCTATTCTGCAGCGCAGCGGAATTTTTGCGCGGGTTGCAGCTGATGAATCCATTCGGAAATCCGATGATCCTTATCGGGTGGCGGAATTGAAGGCAGCTGATGTGGCAGTGGTGAAGGTAGCTCCGCTTGGTGGGGTTACTCGGGTGTTGGAGGTAGCGCAGCATTTGCGGGCGCGCACCATGGACATCACGGTAGCAAGTGCGTTGGACACGGTGGTGGGTATTAATGCGGGCTTGGCGGCAGTGGCGGCACTGCCCAAACTTGACGATGATGACCTGCTCGACGTTGCTCCCCAAGCTGCTGGGCTTGCTACCTCCCAGCTCTTTGTTGAAGACGTAGCCACACCGCATGAAATCATTGATGGTTTTATGAATACGCGCCCTATCGTTCCTGAACCTGCGCGCCTGGAAACGCTTGCTGCCAGCGCAGATCGCAAGGATTGGTGGCTGCAGCGGGCCCGTGAATCCTATGGAGTACTGACAAACCTCTAGACTATGGAGCATGTCTCGCACTGCTGCTTTAGATTTATCACGCGCCGTCATTGAAACCCTCAGCCCACATATCACCGACGTGGTGCTGTGCCCGGGTTCGCGTAACTCACCCTTAGCCCTTGAGGTGCTGGCCCGCGAGGACTTGCGCGTGCATGTGCGTATCGACGAGCGCGCTGCAGCCTTTTTGGCGCTGTCCCTAGCGCGAGTACAGCGCCGCCCGGTGCCAGTGGTGATGACTTCGGGAACAGCTGTATCCAACTGTTTGCCGGCTATGACCGAGGCAGCTCATGCCCACATTCCACTGATTGTGTTGTCGGCTGATCGTCCCGCACATTTGGTGGGTACCGGTGCGAGCCAAACCATTGATCAGAACAATATTTTTGGCGCCGTGGCGCCAACCGTTTTGGTACAGACCCCAGCCGGCCTTGAGCACGTGGTGGAAAGCTTGAGCGTCGGGGCGTCGCAAAGCCCAAGGCACTTTAATATCGCCCTAGATGTACCTTTGGTGGCTGCTGAATTGCCAGCTCCGCAGCGTGCGGAAAAGCAGATCTGGCAGCAACGTTGGGTGGATCATGGTGAAGTGGCCGTGGATATTACCGAACGCACTCTGGTGATTGCCGGCGATGAAGCTTGGGAAGTGGAGGGCCTGGAAGATGTGCCAACGCTGGCAGAACCCACCGCACCTAAGCCTTTCCATCCAGTCCACCCGCTCGCTGCCAATATTTTGCTTAAAGAACAGGTGTCGGCCGAAGGCTATGTGGTAAATACCCGCCCTGAGCATGTGATTGTGGTTGGTCACCCTACTTTGCATCGAGGTGTTATCAGCTTGATGTCTGATCCTGAGATTAAGTTGACCGTGCTTTCTCGTACCGATACCATCACTGATCCCGGCCGTCATGCAACTCAGGTGGCAAGCCGCGTGAAGGTTTCTGGCACCCAAGATAAGCAGTGGCTAAAAATTTGTGATGCAGCTTCCGAGGTCGCGGCCTCCGGGGTGCGCGAAGTGCTGGAAAATAAGGACTTCGGCTTTACTGGTTTGCATGTAGCTGCAGCGGTTGCCGATACCCTCGGCACCGGCGATACCCTTTTTGCTAGTGCTTCCAACCCGATCCGTGATCTCTCCATTGTGGGACTGCCTTTTGATGGTGTGGATACGTTCTCTCCACGCGGAACTGCTGGCATTGACGGCTCGGTATCCCAAGCTGTGGGAACTGCGCTGGCTGTGCAATCTCGCCATCCCGATGAAATCCGCGCACCTCGCAGCATTGCGCTCTTGGGCGATTTAGCCTTCTTGCACGATGTGGGTGGTTTGTTGATCGGCCCTTATGAGCCACGTCCAGAAAACCTCACCATTGTGGTGGCCAATGACAATGGTGGCGGAATTTTTGAAACGCTGGAAACTGGTGCACCTGAGCTCCGCGAGAAATTTGAACGTGCCTTTGGCACTCCGCATGATGTTTCTCTGGCCGAGCTGTGCGCTGGTTATGGAGTAGAGCACCAGGAAGTAGATAATCTCCAAGACCTCATCTTGGCGCTTGTTGATTCCACTGAAGTTTCTGGCTTTAGAGTTATTGAAGCTCATACGGTGCGTGATACGCGCCGGGCCCAGCAAGAGGCGCTTAAAGCAAAGGTTATCTAAATGGAGTGGGGGAGACTACGGCGCCGCCTGCAACAATTATTGATTGTTGCTTATATAGCAGTGATGTTGGGCGTGGTGTCCATGGTGATTGGCCCGTTTCTAAATGACCGCACCATCGCTGAGAATCCTGGTCGAGCTTTGGCTCAAGTAACAAATGTGGGAAGTTATCGCACCACCGCGGACTTTCAGGATGAACATGGAATTTTCCATTCCCCAGAAACCGGCCTCATTTATCCCACCGGCTTGGGTGAAGGCCAGCGCGTGTGGGTGAATTATTCCAAGGCGGATCCTGATCTGGTCAAGGTGGAAGGCCGTGGCTGGACTTTGGCTATCATTCCGGCGTTGAGCGTGGGAGCTGTTGCTACCGTGATTGCCGGACTATTATGGCTAGGGGTCGCACGGATTGGTGCGCGTTCTGAGCGCACTGATGAGTAGTGCCCTGAGTAGTTCCTTTAATGATTCACTAGAATGTAACCCTGAATTATTAAAAACTTTCTTAAAGTTCTCGATAAAGCCACGTACGGTTCATCGTGTGGTTGGCATGATATGGAGATAATAGAGCCCATGCGGGTAGCAATTATTGCAGAGTCCTTTCTTCCGAATGTAAACGGAGTAACCAACTCGGTACTCCGCGTTTTGGAATACTTAAAGGCCCATGGCCATGAGGCTCTGGTGATTGCCCCGGGTGCCCGGGATTTCGAAGAAGAAATCCCGCATTACCTGGGATTTGAGATCGTGCGAGTACCTACCGTGCGGGTTCCGCTTATTGATTCCCTCCCCATTGGTGTGCCACTGCCATCGGTTACCACCGTGCTGCGTGAATACCAGCCCGATATCATTCACCTAGCTTCCCCATTCGTTTTGGGCGGTGCAGGCGCCTTTGCAGCCCGTCAATTGCGTATCCCTGCAATTGCTATTTATCAAACCGATGTGGCTGGCTTCTCCCAGCGTTATCACCTTGCGCCTTTGGCTACTGCCAGCTGGGAATGGATTAAGACCGTTCACAATACTTGCCAGCGCACTCTCGCACCCTCTTCAATGAGCATTGATGAACTGCGCGAACACGGCGTAAATGACATTTTCCACTGGGCTCGTGGAGTAGATTCCCACCGCTTTGATCCAGCTAAACGTTCCAAGCAATTGCGTCGCAGCTGGGATCCCAGTGGCAAGAAGAAAATCGTGGGCTTTGTAGGTCGCCTAGCTTCTGAAAAGGGAGTGGAACGCCTGTCTAGCCTTTCTGGTCGTGCAGACATCCAATTGGTCATTGTGGGCGATGGCCCAGAGGCCAAGGATCTGCAAGAAATGATGCCGGATGCAATCTTCACCGGCGCTTTAGGTGGCGAGGAACTAGCTCGCACCTATGCTTCCCTCGATCTTTTTGTGCACCCTGGTGAATTTGAAACCTTCTGCCAGGCTATTCAAGAAGCTCAGGCCTCTGGTGTACCAACCATTGGCCCACGTGCTGGCGGCCCAATCGACCTTATTGATGAGGGCGTTAATGGTCTGCTGCTTGACGTTGTTGGTTTTAAAGAGAATCTGCCAGCAGCAGCTGAATGGATTTTGGATTCCTCCCGCCATGAGACCATGCGCAAGGCAGCTCGCAATGGTGTGAAGAACAAAACCTGGGATGCGCTCTGTAGCCAGCTGTTCCAGCACTACACCGATGTTATTGAGCTTTCTCACCGCGTACCCTTAACCTTCTTTGGCCCCAGCGCTGAAGCTGCAAAACTGCCAGCGTGGGTTGCTCGCGCCCTGGGTGTGCGCGTGCGCTCCAGCATCGATGCTTAACCACTGCCTAAAAGTAGTACTTAGAAATAGCATTATTTTAACGCCAGCCTTCTATTAAGGAGGCTGGCGTTTCTTCGGGCGGGGGAGAGAGTAGGATTAGCGCCCATCAATTGCACAACCTCATAACAGGGAGCGCGTGAGTGTCCTCACCACAGATAAATACCTCAGAAGATATCAGGCAGCCAGGTGAAGAAGTTCACCTCAAACGTGGCCTGAGCAACCGGCACCTCCAGCTCATTGCAATTGGCGGAGCAATTGGCACCGGACTTTTTATGGGCTCAGGAAAAACCATTTCAGCAGCTGGCCCCTCCGTCATCTTGGTCTACGCAATCATTGGCTTTATGCTCTTTTTTGTCATGCGAGCCATGGGGGAGTTGCTACTTGCAAACCTCAGCTATAAATCATTGCGCGATGCTGTTTCCGACATCTTGGGACCAGCAGCCGGCTTTGTAACTGGCTGGACCTACTGGTTCTGCTGGATCGCTACTGGCATGGCAGACATCGTGGCAATTACCGGCTATGCCCAATATTGGTGGCCAGAGATTCCACTCTGGTTACCTGGCATTGTGAGCATTGCACTGCTCTTTGTACTGAACCTGGCAGCAGTTCGCCTCTTTGGTGAAATGGAATTCTGGTTCGCCATTGTCAAAATTGTGGCCATTGTGGCACTTATTGCTGTTGGCTTTTATATGGTGGTCACCGGATTCCAAGAACCCAATGGCGCCACCGCAAAATTCTCAAACCTCATTGAGCACGGCGGATTCTTCCCCAATGGCATCACTGGCTTCTTGGCTGGTTTCCAAATTGCCATCTTCGCCTTTGTGGGCATTGAGCTAGCAGGCACTGCAGCCGCAGAAACTGTAGATCCGGAAAAGACCCTGCCTCGCGCAATCAACTCCATCCCAGTGCGCATTGTCATCTTCTATGTCTTGGCACTGGTTGTCATCATGATGGTGACCCCATGGAATGAAGTAAGCCCGGAAAGTAGCCCCTTTGTGCAGATGTTTGCTTTGGCAGGTATTCCGGCAGCAGCGGGCATGATCAATTTTGTGGTGATTACCTCGGCAGCTTCCTCTGCCAATAGTGGTATTTTCTCCACCTCTCGTATGCTTTATGGATTGTCCTTGGAAGGTGCTGCACCGCGTCGCTGGAGCAAGCTTTCCGATAGCCAGGTACCAGCACGAGGACTTATTTTCTCGGTGATCTGCCTGATCCCAGCCCTGGGTATGCTCTATGCCGGTGGCACTGTTATTGAGGCCTTCACCTTGATCACCACCGTGTCTTCGGTGCTGTTTATGGTGGTGTGGTCTTACATTCTGGTGGCTTATATTGTCTACCGCCGGCGCACCCCGCAGCTTCATGAACAATCCATCTTCAAAATGCCTGGTGGAGTAGCCATGGCTTATGTGGTGTTGGTGTTCTTCGCGGCCATGCTGGTGGTGTTGTCACTGGAACCAGATACCCGTTCTGCCCTCATTGCTACCCCAGTGTGGTTTATCCTTTTGGCCATTGGTTGGTTTGCAGCTGGTGGATCTAAGGGAGCCGCCCAGCGCAGCAGGATTAAACCCCGCGACACCATCAGCCACTAGTGCTCGGATAGACTGAAGAACGTGGCTAAGGCATCTTTGGACAAGGACCCCTTCGACGTTGCATCAATGTTTGATGACGTCGGAAAAAATTATGACCTCACCAACACCGTGCTTTCCTTTGGTCAGGACCGTGTATGGCGCAAACGCACCCGCGAGCGTCTAGACCTCAAACCAGGTGAAAAAGTTTTGGATTTGGCAGCAGGTACTGCGGTCTCCACCGTAGAGATGGCTAAATCCGGCGCCTGGTGTGTGGCCTGTGATTTCTCGCAGGGCATGTTGGCAGCAGGTAAGGATCGTGACGTTCCTAAGGTTGTTGGCGATGGCATGAAATTGCCTTTTGCCGATAACTCCTTTGACGCCGTAACCATCTCCTATGGCCTACGCAATATTCACGATTTCCGCGCGGGTCTGCGCGAAATGGCGCGTGTAACCAAGCCTGGTGGACGTTTGACGGTGGCGGAGTTTTCCACCCCAGTTATCCCGGTTTTTGGCACCGTGTACAAGGAATACCTCATGCGTTTTCTACCCCAGGTGGCGCGCGCGGTATCTTCCAACCCTGAGGCATATATCTACCTGGCAGATTCCATTAGGGCATGGCCCAGCCAAGCAGAGCTAGCCAAGGAAATTAATGCTAATGGCTGGTCTGATTGCGGTTGGCAAAACCTCACCTTCGGAATTGTGGCCTTGCACTCGGCTATCAAACCAGAGGCTTAAAACTAAGAGAATCAAAAAAGTACTGCTCTCCTCAATTCCCGAGGAGAGCAGTACTTTTTTAAATGGTGGAAGACCACAAAGGCGCACCCTTGAGGGCTTGCTGCATGGTGGAACCAGCCAGGCGCCAACCGCGCGCCAAAAGATCTTTATCCTCAGGCGTAATCAAATTGCCCATAAGACGAGCAGCAGCCGGCATAATCGCCTTCTGTAAAGGACCTCGGAAAGCCAATGGGCCAGTGATTGGCAAGAATTGCGGATACGTTAGCAGCCGTGCTGCGGTGCGTGCTAAGAGGAAAGTTTCACCATAGTGTTCCCGCAAAATATGTGGCCATAAAAGGGTGAGGTCGCGCCGGGGATAGGAACTAAGCGTTTCGACGGCCAACGCCGCGGTTTCCAGGCCATAGTCGATGCCTTCACCATTGAGAGGGTTAACACAAGCTGCAGAATCACCAATAAGCATCCAATTGGAACCAGCCACATTAGATACCGCACCACCCATTGGGAGCAGGGCAGAGGTGACATGTTGTTCCTCGCCCAAGCCCCATTCCTCACGTTGTTGAGCGGCATAAAAGCTTAAAAGCTTTTTGGTATTGATACGAGCCGGGCGCTTATCGGTGGACAGTGCACCACAACCAAGATTGACGGTGCCATCACCGAGCGGGAAGATCCAGCCATAACCTGGCTGCACCACACCTTGTTCATCGCGCAATTCCACATGGGAGTGCATCCAAGGTTCATCGGACTTGGGGGAGGTGCAATAAGAACGCGCCGCGATGCCATAAACCTCATTGCGGTGCCACACCCGTCCTAGCTTCTTGCCAAAGGTAGAGCGCACACCATCGGCCACAATGACATGGCCGGCAGCTACCTCATGAGACACACCGCCGTAGTTAATGCGTACTGCTGCTAAACGAGAGCCCTTAAAAATGGGTTCTTCGGCGGTGGCATTTTCCCAGGTGCTCACTTCCGGGTGGGATTGCGCCAGGCGGAAGAGGAGCTCATCAAAGCTATGGCGAGCCATCGCTGAGCCGACCGCGGTGGGGTAGGAGGAAGGCCACGGGGCGGTGACAGAGCCACCAAAACCGTGAAGCTTAAGGCCTTTGTTTGAGTAATTTTTTAGGAGCTGATCGGCTACTCCTAAATTCTCTAGCTGATGCATGGCGCGTGGAGTAAGTCCATCTCCGCAGGTTTTATCCCGGGGGAAGGAGGCGGCGTCGACAAGCAAAGTTTTAAGCCCAGCGCGCGCGGCGTGGACGGCGGCTGCAGCGCCCGAGGGGCCAGCCCCGATGATTAAAACGTCAAAGCTATCGCCCTCTTTAGGGGCGGGAGAAACATCAGATGTTGAAGACACGTCCTCTATTGTCGCAGGAATTGGCGCAGGAAGACTAACCCAAGGTGCTTGAAAGGGCTGCTGTGGACTACGGTTAATTGAAAAGCATTATGTCCATTTCCCTGGATTGGCTTACCTGCGGTACCCACAGGTATGTCTAAATCCACACTCGATCACCAAAGGTAGCGATGAATGAGTAGCGGCCGAACCGTTCCAACCCGTTCCCACGGGCTCGGAAAAGAAGGTGCCACCGGAAGCGGAGCATCTCAGGTCGAGTTTGGTGATCCCGAGCTTACGGCCGAGATCAACCACGCAATGGTGCAGGTAGAAGAGCTTCTGCACAAGGAACTATCCTCCGGACAAGAGTTCCTGGTGGATAAGGTCATGCACCTCACCAAAGCCGGTGGCAAACGATTCCGCCCAATGTTTGCTTTGCTGGCATCTAAATTTGGTGAAAAGCCACTTTCAGAGGACGTCATTAAAGCGGCTGTGGTTGTGGAAATCACGCACCTGGCTACCCTCTATCACGATGATGTGATGGATGAGGCGACTATGCGCCGCGGTGTGCCAAGCGCCAATGCACGCTGGGATAACTCCGTAGCAATTTTGGCCGGCGATATTTTGCTCGCCCACGCCTCCCGACTGATGAGCCAGCTGGGCACTGAGACAGTGGCGCACTTTGCCGAAACCTTTGGTGAATTGGTGACCGGACAGATGCGCGAGACTATCGGACCCCGCGATACCGACCCCATTGAGCACTATATGGAGGTTATTCGGGAGAAAACCGGTGTACTTATTGCTTCCGCTGGTTATCTGGGTTCCTTGCATGCAGGTGCTGCTGCAGAGCATATTGATGCCCTGAAGAAATTTGGCGCTGCCATCGGCATGATCTTCCAGATTGTTGATGACATTATCGATATTTTCTCTGAAACCCATGAATCCGGTAAAACCCCGGGTACTGATCTGCGCGAAGGCGTTTTTACCCTGCCAGTGCTTTATGCCATGCGTGAAGAGACCGAAGTTGGTGCGCAGCTGCGTGAGATCCTCACCGGCCCGCTTACCGACGATGAAACCGTGGAAAAGGTCTTGGCCTTGCTTTCTCAATCCGGCGGCCGTCAGGCGGCGCTGGATGAGGTTTATCGCTATATGGATATCGCCAACGCAGAGTTGGATCGTTTGCCCGATAATTCCGTCAAGGATGCACTGCGCGAACTAGCCACTTTTACAGTTAAAAGAGTCGGCTAAAAACCCTGTTTTCTGGCTCTGAGCAGCCGATTTGCACTTTGGTCGGGGTGTCATAGTAAAGTATAGAGCGCACCAAGCAAGGTGCTCGCCAGATTGCCCGAGCGGCCAATGGGAGCGGACTGTAAATCCGTCGGCTTGCGCCTACGTAGGTTCGAATCCTACATCTGGCACAATCACCCGCTGAATTTTCTTCGGAAAGTTCAGCGGGTTTTTGCATTCCCAAAAGTGGCGTTTATCGGTACTTCTGAGCGTTTTTCAGTGCTTTTCGACGCGGCCTGCTGCCTCAGTGTGTGGGGTAGTCGCGCCCTTAAAGGTTAAAAGGTGGCTTAGGGTGCTTAAAAATAGGCTTTAAACTGCAATTTTGTGTTTTCCAAACTTCACGCTAATCTACATAGGACTTCAACGAAGAGCGCGGAGAAATTCTCGCTTATTGTTTATGAAGTTGATGCCCCCTTAGCTCAGTCGGTAGAGCGTTTCCATGGTAAGGAAAAGGTCAACAGTTCGATTCTGTTAGGGGGCTCTTTTGCATTTCTGGGGTAATTTTAACCTGCTAAGTTGTACACTTTTCTCCACTTGTGGGAGGTGTCGGCGCGCAACTGGCTGCTCCGGAAAGCAAAAAGTTTTGTCGCAGTACCTTTAACCCCAAAAAACTGCCAACATGCTGCAGATTTGTGTTGATGTGTAAGTTCGGGTTAAAGTTCTTAAGGCTTCAACACAGCGGGGGAGTTAAAAATAACTCGCTCAACGTATGTGAAGTAGATGCCCCCTTAGCTCAGTCGGTAGAGCGTTTCCATGGTAAGGAAAAGGTCAACAGTTCGATTCTGTTAGGGGGCTCTGTTGTTTTCCTTCTATCGCAGAAGTTAAGCAATGTGGCGGTGTAGCTCAGTGGTAGAGCAAGCGACTCATAATCGCTGTGTCGCGAGTTCAATTCTCGCCATCGCTACCGCGGAAATTCCTTTAAGGAAATGACGTCGCTTCTAACTACAGAGTAATTTGCAGTTGGAAGTGGCGTTTTTCGCAAAGATTCAGGCAACTGGTATGGTTGTTTGTGTTGCAGAGGGGCGTAGCTCAATTGGCAGAGCAACGGTCTCCAAAACCGTAGGTTGCAGGTTCGATTCCTGTCGCCCCTGCAAAATTTTTAATGAGGCACCCAGTCTAAATTAGACTGGGTGCCTCATTTTTCATTCTTAGCAGCGTTTTTCATGGCTTTGTAGCCTGAGAAAGATCTTGTATTTATTGCGAGGCTTTGAGCAAGTGGGGTATTCTCAAAGGCTGAACACAGGGGCCGTGAATGTGCTGGGAAAAGTCCTAAGCATAAAAAAATTTCACACCTGGCCGAGTAGTAATTTTGAGGAGTGTCGTGAGCGACGAGCAGAACACTGGCGTAGGTGGAACTTCGCGTCCAACCGGTAAGCGTCAGCTGTCGGGTACCTCAACCACCACCGCCTCTAGCACCGAGGCAAAGCAGGTTTCCGCACCAGCAAAAACCACCGGATCGGGTGAAACCAAATTCGGCGGGGGAGTGGCTTCTTTCCTGCCTGAGGTAGTTTCCGAGGTTCGTAAGGTTATTTGGCCAACCGCAAAGCAGTTGGTTGTTTATACCATCGTCGTTTTGGTATTCCTCATCCTGCTGACTGCCTTGGTTTCCGGCGTAGATTTCTTGGCAGGTCTCGGAGTTGAGAAGATCCTTACTCCATAGCTAAGATAGAAATATCTTTTAAAGTCCCGCTGTTTCCGCTGAAGGAAACGGCGGGATAATTTATTGCCCACGGTGACCACTGTGAGGCGTTGGATGTAATTGCCTGTTCCGCGCAGTAGCATGGAACAAAAAGCTAAGGCAGATTAAAACATTCCCGCGCCACTCAAGTGGTGAGCTGGGTCCGAGGGTCTTTTTTACACAGAGGTTTGGAGAACACGCACAATGAGCGATGAGAACAACAACGAGTTCGCAGTTGAAGAACAGACTGTCCAGGAAGCCGATCTAGATATTGCCGCCGGCTTTGATGAGGACTTCGCTACTGCACAAGACGGTGCAGAGGTAGAGGCTCAGGATGTAGATGCTGAAGCTGAAGACGCTGACGTTGATCTGGCACAGGCTGCAGCTGCATTGGGCGATACTGATGAGGTTGACGCCGACGCAGATTACAAGGCTCGTCTGCGTAAGTTCACCACCCAGCTGAAGAAGCAGCCTGGCGCTTGGTACATCATTCAGTGCTACTCCGGATATGAGAACAAGGTTAAGGCCAACCTTGATATGCGTGCTCAGACCCTTGAGGTTGAAGATGACATCTACGAGGTTGTTGTCCCAATCGAGCAGGTCACCGAAATTCGCGATGGCAAGCGCAAGCTGGTTAAGCGCAAGTTGCTGCCAGGCTACGTGTTGGTCCGCATGGACATGAATGACCGCGTATGGTCCGTTGTTCGTGACACCCCAGGTGTTACCAGCTTCGTGGGCAATGAAGGCAATGCAACTCCGGTCAAGCACCGCGACGTCGCAAAGTTCTTGATGCCTCAGGAAGCCGCAGTGCTTACCGGCGAGGCAGCAGCGTCTAGCGCTGAGGGCGAGCAGGTTGTGGCAATGCCTACCGACGCTAAGTCCCAGAAGGTCTCGGTGGACTTCCAGGTTGGCGAGGCAATCACCATCCTTACCGGTGCTTTTGCTTCTGTTTCCGCAACCATCTCCTCCATCGATGCTGATAACCAGAAGCTGGAAGCCCTAGTTTCTATCTTCGGCCGTGAAACCCCTGTTGACCTGGCCTTCGATCAGGTTGAAAAGGTCAACTAAGCAGTATTTTTAAGGTTGGAAATTTTCTAACTTGCCCCGTAGTTGCAGAGTCATTTTCAGGCTTTGGAACTACGGGGTTTTGCGTGTAAAGTAGACACTCGCGTGTTTTTTAATACGCATATATACATTCATCCCCGGTGGCCCGGTTACGCTAAGATCCACTTTTTCTCTTTTTAGGTGGTAGCGGGACCGAGCATCCGGACGACGCAGGTGGGGTTTCATCGTCCCATCGACCGTCGGTAACAAGGAAGCAGGTCAAACGATGGCTCCTAAGAAGAAGAAGAAGGTCTCCGGCCTCATCAAGCTTCAGATCCAAGCAGGTCAGGCTAACCCAGCTCCTCCAGTGGGTCCTGCACTTGGTGCACATGGTGTTAACATCATGGAATTCTGCAAGGCTTACAACGCTGCAACTGAGAACCAGCGCGGCAACGTGATCCCTGTTGAGATCACCGTCTACGAAGATCGTTCATTCGACTTCAAGCTGAAGACCCCACCAGCAGCCAAGCTGCTGCTGAAGGCTGCTGGCCTGCAGAAGGGCTCCGGCGTTCCTCACACCAACAAGGTCGGAAACGTCACCATGGCTCAGGTTCGCGAGATCGCTGAGACCAAGAAGGAAGATCTCAACGCACGCGACATCGACGCTGCTGCAAAGATCATCGCTGGTACTGCTCGTTCCATGGGCATCACCGTCGAAGGCTAATTTTTAGCCTTCCGTTAAGAAATTTTTACTGTGGCAGGGCCAGCTCCGGCCCGCTAAACCACAAAATTCCATGAAAGGGAATTCATAATGAGCAAGAAGTCAAAGGCTTTCCGCGAAGCCGCTGAGAAGATCGACGCTGGTCGCATCTACTCCCCAATCGAAGCTGCAGAACTCGTCAAGGAGACCTCCTCCAAGAACTTCGACGCTTCCGTCGACGTTGCTATCCGCCTGGGCGTTGACCCACGTAAGGCTGATCAGCTTGTTCGTGGCACCGTCTCCCTGCCTAACGGCACCGGTAAGACCGTCCGCGTTGCTGTTTTCGCACAGGGTGAGAAGGCTACCGAGGCTGAGGCTGCAGGCGCTGACTTTGTTGGCACCGATGAGCTCGTTGAGAAGATCCAGGGTGGCTGGACCGACTTCGACGTTGCAATCGCAACCCCAGATCAGATGGCTAAGATCGGCCGTATCGCTCGTGTCTTGGGACCTCGTGGCTTGATGCCTAACCCTAAGACCGGCACCGTAACCAACGATGTTGCTAAGGCAATTGAAGAGGTTAAGGGCGGCAAGATCTCCTTCCGCGTTGACAAGGCTTCTAACCTGCACGCATCCATCGGCAAGGCATCCTTCGATGCGAAGTCTTTGGCTCAGAACTACGGCGCACTCCTCGACGAGCTGCTTCGTATCAAGCCATCTTCTTCTAAGGGCATCTACGTCAAGCGCGTTACCCTTTCTTCCACCACCGGTCCAGGTGTTGAGATTGATACTCACGTAACCAAGAACTACGCAGGCGAGGCTTAAGCTTCTTGTTTGTGCTCTTAACTGAGTAAATAAAAGTACCCACCACAGTGAAAACTGTGGTGGATACTTTTTTGTCTATTTCAAGGTGGACTTTGCGGCCGCAGCCTGTGTCGCCCGGCGGCGTTCCCGGCTAATTACTGCAAGTGCCAGCAATAGCGGAATGCTGATCAACAACAAAGGCTTGGTATAAATTGCTGCCTGTTGGGTAGGGATTTCATCCATCGAGGGCATGTTGGGATCAACTGCTTGCTCTTTGCTGTCGCTAATCAGCTCAGCGTTATCGCCAGCAGCCATGGTCTGATCGATCCACTCACGTTCTTCAAGAAGTGGCGAATAGAGAGCTCCGGGGCTGGGGCGGTACATATTTTTGGTAGAAAGCGTGGCAGTAAGAACTTCAGCTAGCTGACCATTGATAAATAATGGGCCACCGGAATCTCCACCTTGGAAACCAGCTTTGGAGTCGGTGTTGACATGTACCGAGGTTGAACCTCCTGTAATGCCGCCCTCTGCAATCTGCTCCACCCGCACCGACGTGCTGGGCAAGATATTGGAATGACGGGCAAGTTTGCCATTTAGACTCCAACCATAACTTTGCCCGGTGTCGCCCACAGCTGGGAGGTCATTGGACAAAGGGATGGGAGTGATGTTTTCTACTGGCTGTGCCAGGCGTGCCAAAGCTAGATCGCCAGCCGCTGGGAAGCTCCAACCAGTCACATCATAGGTCTGGGTGGAATCACCTTGACCAAACCGGACCTGGGAGCCCGGTTCGCCGAGCTCAAAGCAGTGCCGGGCGGTCAACACCCATTGCTTATCGACGAGGGTTCCGGTGCAATCGCCAAAGGCACCGATTTTACCCACCTTGATGGAAGCGACGGCATTGGCCTCTTTGATATTGCTTGCGGGCTCAGCATATTCCAGGGCTTGGGCAGGAGCACCCAGGCCAGCGCAGAGCATGATTGTTGCAGCCACCATGAGGGGTGTTTTTATAAATCGCATATCTTCTATGTCCGTTTTCTTCAATTAGGCGGAAGTTTGGCTGAACTCAGGAGCAGTATTTGCCTGGCGGGGTTGTGGGGAGACCACAATGAGGTTGATGCACTTGGCCATGAGCCATTCCAAAGGTCCCTTGGCAAAAAATTGCTTCCACACCAGGGCCAGTACAATTCCCGCGACAATGCTGACTAGCGCCGCCGTGGTGGATTCATGTGCCACATTGTTTTGGATATAG
Organism: Corynebacterium callunae DSM 20147; assembly: GCF_000344785.1. Taxonomy (NCBI): domain Bacteria; kingdom Bacillati; phylum Actinomycetota; class Actinomycetes; order Mycobacteriales; family Corynebacteriaceae; genus Corynebacterium; species Corynebacterium callunae. The sequence continues at coordinate 457,143 of NC_020506.1, forward strand.
GTAGCACTGAGTACATGTAGGCAATACATGGTCAAGGGCATGGAACCAAAAGCGACAAAAGGCGCATTGAGTAGGCGGGGAAGTCGTGGGGCTCCCAATAGACAAAGGGTGAGGACACTCCAGCTGGCAGCGATGGAGACAACCACCTCAGCAGGTGTTCCGGTGTGGCCATTAAAGTTCGCTTGCTCGGGAAGGCTTTCATTAAAGCGCAATGCAAGTCCTGCGATTGCCACCAGTGTGGCAATAATTCCGAGGAAGGCAAAAACATCAAGCCCTGCGATCTTTTTTTGGTGTTGGCGGATGTATACCCTATGGAGACATACTCAGTGGACATAAAGACTATGTTGCACCAAGTTGGAAACTGCTTTTTTACAACACAATGTCGCAGAACTGTAGATCATAGCTGGTACTTTGCTCCCTGGCTGCGCGTAACACAGGGCGCGCAACCCCTTCCTGGGGTTACCCGCAAGTCGTGGACAGTTAGTTAAGCAACATTTTCCAGGACAGTGACATCTGCCTGGTGGTATGCATTCTCGAAATCAACCGGGCTCTGATACCCAATCGATGAGTGCCGGCGCTGCCGGTTGTAAAAGATCTCAATCCAGCGTGCAACCTCACGACGAGCTTCGTTCCGGGTTACCCGCAAGTCGTGGACAGTTAGTTAAGCAACATTTTCCAGGACAGTGACATCTGCCTGGTGGTATGCATTCTCGAAATCAACCGGGCTCTGATACCCAATCGATGAGTGCCGGCGCTGCCGGTTGTAAAAGATCTCAATCCAGCGTGCAACCTCACGACGAGCTTCGTTCCGGGTGACCCATTTTCGCCGGTCGTAGAACTCAGTTTTCAACGTCGACCAGAATGACTCCGCCATCGCGTTATCAAAGCAGACTCCGGTACGTCCCACCGACTGATCAATATGAAGCTCTTGGCAGACCTGGTAGAGCTGCTCACTGGTGAACTGCGTTCCACGATCTGCATGGAAAACAAGGTCATCAGGGACCTCACCACGTAGTGTGTGCGCCATCCGCAGCGCCCGTTCCACCAGGTCAGTGGTGTGAGTGGCATCCATCGCCCAGCCCAGCACTCGGCGGGAATGTCCATCCCGGATTGCACACAGATACAGCCAGCCTTCGTAGGTCACGCAGGTAGGTGGTATCCGAGATCCAGACTTTGTTGAGTTCACCTGCGTCCCAGGTACGTTTCACCAGATCTGGGAAGCTGTGGGTGGAGGTGCCCGGGATCGTGGTCACCGGCACCCATGACCTTGGCGAGATGCCCTCGATCCCCATCCGGCGCATCGCTTTGGCCACGGTCTTTTTATCCACGAGGATTCCCTCATCATGCAGGTCACTGGTGATCCTGGGTGATCCGTAGGTCTGGCCTGATGCGTCCCAGAACGTCCAGATCTTCTCATCGAGCTTCTTCTGGAACTCCTCCCGGGAATCCTGCCCGGCGGCTTTCCTGTCCTGAATTTCAGCCCACTTATAGTACCCAGACCGAGACACCTTCAACAGTCTGGCCATCCGGGAAACGCTGTAGCTCGCCTTCTCCTGGTGCATCAGTTGGAAGCATTCTACTTTGGATGCTTGCGAGCGAAGAAGGCTGCTGCTTTTCCCAAGAACTCGTTGTCCATTTTCAGTTCAGCGATTTCCTTGCGCAACCGGGCAAGTTCGGCCCGTTCATCAACTTCCAGCTCCCCTGTGGGGAGCTCACCGCTGCGTTCACGTTCAGCTTTCACCCAGCGGCCCAGAAGTCCTGGATTCACATTCAATTCGCGGGCGACTGCCGCGGCTGACCGGTCAGTATCGATGACCAATCGGGCGGCTTCCTGCCGGTACTCCGGGGTGTACTTTTTCCTTGTAGACATAGTGGTTGACATCCTCCTTGATGAGCCTGTGGCCCATCGTCATTAGGTGTCCACTATTCGAGGGTAACCTCATTCCGCTCTGGGCGGAGTGTGGATACTCTTAGGAGATGAATTTCGGATACCAACACACATGCATGATCTGCGGACTGCCCGCTGGCGATGGGTTCCTCATGATCGATCCTGGCCTTCTCCTTCAATCGGCCCGAAACGGAACTCTTGAAGCTTTTTCAGATGAGACTGGCTGGCCCGTCACTATGTGGCTCTCAGCATGCAAAGACTGCTCTTCCCACTGGGGTGACGATATGTATTACATCCATCTAGAGGCACTTCGCTGGCCTCACGAAGTTAATGATTGGGAGTCTCAGCTCAAGGCGAAAAACTGGTTTGCCTACTCTAACTGGGAGTTCTACGCGAACAAGATCCGCAATCAGCAACTAACGTAGTCGCCCCCAGGGTGGGGGCTAGCCAGCACGATCCGCCGTTGCTACTGGACAGAATGTACTCTATCAACACGTTGTGCACATGTCAGTGTCAGAAGTGACTGCAGCAGCACCAGGAAACTTAAGTCTATAAATTTCCTTTAATTTTTCCTCGACCTGCTGTTACATCGGCATCAGATTGTTTCAAAACCCCAAATTGAAGTAAAATTAAAAAATCAGCGAGGTCAAAACCTGACTGCTCAGCATCGGCCCCACCAGGAAGGGAAAGCATTATGCACTCTCAAGAACGGCGATCCACCTGGGTCGCTCAAGCTAATCACTCTCTATACCTGGAAGGCCTCCTAACAAGCAAGGAATATGACGGCGATGCAAATTCCTACGTTGTAGGAAAAATTAGCGCTGACCAGCTTGTAGAAAAAACACGAGCACGATTCGGACTTATTTAGAAGCCTTGTCAGTTCAGGATCCGTATTTGATACCAGGCAAATCTGTATTAAGAAATCTTATTGGAATAGATTCTGCAAAAGCCCTCTCCACAGCAGAGGCCGACCTGGTTAATGCTCGCACTATCCAATTAATGGATTCGGAAAATACTCGCTTACCTAATAGTCGAGACTTTAAAGAACTCAGCGCTATACATTTTCATCTTTTTCAAGATATCTACGACTGGGCCGGAAAATTACGCACGATTGATATGAGGCGTGGTGATGGAGAGTTTTTTGCCCCGTGCATATATCTTGAAAGGAACTTAATTTCTCTCTCCAGCCAATTAGCAGAGAAAAATTTTCTACGGATCAAAGATCGATCTACATTCATTAGAGAATTGACATATTTTTATGATCATCTCAACTGGATTCATCCTTTCAGAGAGGGCAATGGGAGAACTCAAAGACATTTCTGGTCGAGAGTCTCGGCTGATGCTGGATGGATCCTTGACTGGCGTCCGATTCATGGGGAGCTAGATGAAGCCAGTCGACAAGCTCGTGAAGATGAAGACTTTCAAATGCTCTACAGTGTTTTTGAAAAGGTCGTTGCAACAAGTAGGACCTAAAAATGCGGAAGAGCCTCTTTATGGTGCTGTTGCAAAGTTGGGGCAGTAGGAAGAGCGACGTGAAATAATCACAGCCATGGGTATCTTCTCCGGTCGTCATTTCCCCCGTGACATCATTTTGTGGGCAGTGCGCAGGTCACTGCCGCTACGGGGTGAGCTGACCTAAGATCTGGAGGAAATGATGACTTCAGCCGCGGCGTGCCGGTCGATCACACCACGATTCTCACCGCTGGGTCCAGAAATACGCCCCTGAGCTGGACAAGCACACTCGGTGGTACCGGCAAGTTCCTGACTGGCAGGCCAGTTCCTGGCGGGTGGATGAGACCTACATCCGGGTCGGTGGGAGGTGGTGTTACCTCTGATCTGGCGATCACCGCCGGTGGCCAGACCCTGGACTTTTATCTCTCCGAAGCGCAATGTCGCGGCAGCGAAGCGTTTCCTGGCCAAGGCCCTCAGATCCGATGCGTCAGCCGGGTACCCCAGAGTGATCAACACCGATAAAGCACCCTCCCTAGCCAGGGCAATCGCCGAGTTGAAGTCAGAGGGAATCTGCCCGCCAACAGTGGAACACCGGCAGGTGAAATACCTCAACAATATCCTGGAAGGTGGCCACGGTCGGCTGAAGCGGATCCTCGGGCCGAAAGGCGCGTTTAAGAACTTAGACATCTGCATATCGGACGTTGAAAGGGATGGAGGCGATGCACTCATTGCGGAAAGGGCAAGGCACGATGTTTGACCTCACGGGCAACCGAACCCGGACGCGGTGATCGTCAACCGGGTCTTCGAGACGGCCTAACAACGCCCACACGCAGCGACGATCAGGGAATGAGAAACTGGGTCTTCGCTGCTCTCCGCCCAACTTTGCAACAGCACCATCCTTACCCGGTCGGGTTCATCCTCCCGGGGTTGGGTGGGCGATGCGGGCACCACTGACAACGATTGTCGCACTCCACGTCTGACGGTTATATACCGTGAATCTCGAAAAAACCGGCTCAAACCGGTTAAACCTGCGGCAGCGGGGAAGCCCGGAGATGGAGATCGGTGAGGCAGGTGGCCCCGTCCGGCCCGGTGTCGAAGAAGGAATGGCCGGTGAACTCCCCGTGGGTGATCTCGATGGTGCCGGCTGTATCGCGCGGGAGCCAGTAGCCGATGAACCCGTTGTCGAAGGTGGTGGCATGCTCGGCGACGAGCACCGCGCCGGTGCCCGCCTCGATGATCTTCACCTCCACGGAGGCATTGCGCAGCTCACCCAGGCAGGTGGTCAGGCTGTGATAGAAGCAGTCATGAGTCTGGTTGATAAACGGAGCCACCGACACGTAGACGGAATCGGCGGGCATCTCGAGCCGGATCTCCTGATCTGAGTGGCTGAGAACCAATTCATCAGAGCGGACTATGGCCATCAGATCGTGCGGAGGGGCCTCGACGAGGAGGGTGTCCAGGTAGTCGATAATCCCGACGGTGTCCATACCTCCCAGATCGACCGAGGCGAGAAATTCCGCCTCCTCGGTGTTCGCCTGCGAGGTGGTGCACCCGGCCAGGGCGAGCGCGCAGACGGCGAGGAGGGCCGAGAGTCGGTTCATGGCAGATCCTCAATTTATGTTCACAAAGTGAAGCATAAAGATTACTACATGTGATCAGACAAAGATAGAGGAACACTCTTTAATAGGGCAGAGCTACGTGAGCTCATCGCGTCACGGCCGGCATTACTATGAGCAGCTGTCCCCGTCGGCCGGGGCCGTTTCGGGTTTTGGGACCTCAAGTGAGGAGTTTCTACGAACAAAGCCGTATGTTCATTACTGCACCTCTTCCCCGGCTGAGGGCTGGGGGCGGTTCGTCGTGGTGGGATCGGTGGGCGGGGTGATCTGCTCGTTCATCGCCTCCAGCTCGTCCTCGCCCCGATTTTCCGCGTCGTAGAGAACCGGGTCCTGCACCCCGTGCTCGCGCATGAGGGTGTCGAGCTTGAGGTGTATCGCCGCGCTGTCCCGGTTCTGGGTGTTTTGGATGATAAACACCATCAGGAAGGTCACCAGGGTGGTGCCGGTGTTGATGATCAGCTGCCAGGTATCAGAAAACCCCAGGACCGGCCCGCTGGCAGCCCACAGCACGATGGCGATGACCGCCACGATAAACACCCCGGGTTTGCCGAGGTAATCAGCGCTGGCGGTGGTAAACCGGGTAAAAGTTTCCCGGGCACCGGCCGGGGACAAATGATTCGGCATGACAGCCTCCTGACATAGGTCGGCCAACCTATAACCGACAGTGAATACAACCTGTTCATTATACCCGGCTCCTCCCGTAACCCGATGCCCAGGTCACAGGGACAGTCCCGGGGGCATCACCTTGCGGTGCCCGGCTGGTTGCCCTCGCTAGGCTGACACACACCCTGGAGGTGATGGAGGTGTCTCAGCGGTGCACCGACGCGGCGAGGCGGTCAGGATCATCTGCCCACCCTGGGTCGGCGGCACGGTTGATGGCCCGCCGGTTACCTGGCGGGGTGGACAAGGCCAAGAGGAAGGCAGGGACAAGGGATGACACGTGTGGGTATCTCGGGCAGGTTGCGCCTGGCGATGCTGAGTTACCGGTTCGAGGAGAGTCTGTTTCTCTACCCGGCGTTGATCATGTCGGGCGGGATCGTGCTGGCCGTGGTGGCCACGGTTGTTGACGACGCACTCGGTCACGGGACGCGGGTGCCGCTCACACTCACGATGAGCAGCAACGCGGCTACCTGGCTGCTGGCCACGGTGGCGGGGGCGATGATCACCACCGTCGGGGTGGTCTTCTCCCTGACAGTGGTGAGCCTGCAGCTGGCCAGCGACCAGTTCTCCCCGCGGGTGATGCGCTCGTTCATCCGCGACCGCCTGAGCCAACGGGTCATCGGCCTGCTGGTGTCGCTGACCGTGGCGGTGATCCTGACCCTGATCACGGTGGCGGGCATCATCGTCCACCTGGACCATCTGGCGCACGGGTTGCAGGTGGGCAATGTCGCCCGGGGCATCGCCCGGGAGGGTGAGGCCGTCGCCTCCGCACTCGATGACGTACCCGCCGGTATGCGCCAGGTCGATCCCCGGGATTTCCGCGACATCCCGGCGGAGGCGGTGCTTATCGACGCCCCGTCCAGCGGGTGGATCAGCCAGGTGGATCTTACGCGGGTGTTCGCGGTTGTCCCGCCCGGCACCGTCGTGCGCATGGAGACCCGGGTGGGCGCCTACATCCATTCCGGGGAGCCGTTGTTCACGGTGTGGCCGGAGCCTGACCACCGCAGCCGGAGGAGGCTGGCGGCGGCGATCGAGGTGTCCGAGATACGCACCATGCTCCAGGACGTGGACTTCGCCATCCGTCAGCTCGTTGACATCGGGCTGCGCGCGCTGAGCCCCGCGGTCAATGACCCGACCACCGCGGTGGAAGTCATCCTCCGTTTGGGCAGTCTCATGCGCACGGTGCTCACCACTTCGCTGGCGCCGCCGGCGTTGCAGGACGACGCTGACCGGGTGCTGGTGCAGCCGTGGAACCTCTCGCACGAGGAGTACGTCGCCCATGCCTTCGACCAGCTCCGGCAGATGTGTCTGGATCAGACCGAGGTGGCGGCCGCACTGCTGAGGGTCCTGAGGATGCTGGGCACCCATGTCCGCGAGGAGGGCAATCCTGACCTTGAGCCCGTCCTCCACCGGCAGATGCAGCTGCTGTTTGACGGGCTCGAGCGGCAGCCCGACCTGCATCCGGAGGACCTGCGCCGCCTGCGGGCGCTGACCTCCGGGGACACGGACCCCGCCGATCACAGTCGGTGACCCACCCCTTATCGACAGACCAGCTAAGCCAGAACGACACAGGCAGATTCCCGTATGCATCCTGGCGGGGTGTTTTCTGCCTGCCCGCACGGTGCCCAAAAAAACGGCAAGGACAAGGCCAGGGCGTCGGGGACCCGGATAAAGAGGGGGGAACAAGAGGACTACGGCCGGTGGGCGGTACTGCCCGAAGAACCCCTGTCGTCGGGGACTGGCGCATCATGGTCCTGGGGGTCATCGGCTTTTTCCGAGGTGGCAGCGTGGGAGTCCTGATTGTGGGTGGCGCGCAGTTCCCGGCCCTGGGATTCGAGCCGTTCGCGTATCTTCTGCTGTTTTTCCACCTTGGCGGTGTCGCGCGGGGGGAGCTGGATGTTATCTTCTGCCGCAATATCGCCCTGCAGCTGGCGGGCGCGTTCAACCTCGGCGTCGATCTCCACGCCCAGCAGCAGGACGATGTTGAACACCCACAGGGTAAACAGCAGGGCCATGACACCGCCGATCGTGCCGTAGGAGCTGTACCCGCCCAGGTACGAGAAGTACAGGTAGAGCAGGCCCGCGGCTGCGGCGATGCCGATGATCGCGACGGTCGAGCCCAGGCTGACCCACCGGAACTTCGGCTGCCGGACGTTCGGGGTGAAGTAGTAGAGCACGGCGATGAGGAGGACGAGCAGGACCAGGATCACCGGCCATTTCACCCACGCCCAGACGGGCAGGAAGGTGCCCATGAGGAAGTCGAGGACTCCGCCCAGGCCGAAAGATGCCGCGACGGGGCCGAGCAGCCCGGAGACCACGGTCTCGTTGAGCACGAGGCAGATGAGGATGAGCACGATCCCCAGCAGCAGGACAAGGGTGGTTGCCAGCATGGTGCCGGTCAGTGTGATCAGCCCGCGGCCCTCAGCACGCTCGTAGATGGTGTTGGTGCTGCGGGAGAACGCTTTCACGTACGCAGAGGCTGACCACAGGGCGGTGGCGACACCGATGATCAGGGCAACAATGCCGCCGGTGGTGGAGACGGTGATGGTGTCGATCAGATCGATGACCAGGTCCTGGTAGTCGGTGGGTACGTAGGTGGTGGTGAAGTCCTCGGCCAGGGTGGTCACTGCGCCCGCGTTGCTGGCCAGCACCAGGGACAGCAGGGAGAACACCGCAAGCATCGACGGTGCCAGGGACAGCACGGTGAAGTAGGTGAGCATGGCCGCCAGGTCCGTGCCGCCGTCGGCGAGGAACTCCTGCCCGGACCTCTTCACGGCGTATTTCCAGCTGGCGGAGGTGAGCTTCGTCGGAGAATCGGGTTTTGTGTCACTGTCGGGGGCGGGGGCGTCAACCGCGTCCAATGTGTCGTCGATGTTTTCCTGGACAGCCATGAAGGAAGATCCTCTCATCAGTCACATAACGGTGAGTGAATATGTCGGGGGTGGCAGGGGTGAGGCGGGGATGCAGTCAGGCCCTGACCGACCACACGGGGTCGGGCAGGGCCTGAACAAAAGCAGGGCGCGGTGCTTAGCGGCGCAGGGTGGGATCCTCGTCGATGTCACCGGTGATCTCGCGGTCGCCGTCGATCTCGAGTTCCTCACGGGCGACGTCCTCGCGGACGGTTTCGGTCTCCCGGACGGTCTCCTTGTGCAGACTGACCTCCTCGACCGGGACGGTTTCCTTGGTCACGGTCACCCGCTCCTCGGACAGGGTGATCGATGCCTCGTCTTCGGTGAGATCGCCGCCGCGCACAGCGTGCGCATCATCGGCGTCGATGGGGGTGCGTTCGATGCGGACTTCTTCGCGCTGGACGGGGACCTCGACGGTTTCGGTGTCGTGGACGACATACTTGCGCAGACGCACCTGGCCGGTCTCCACGCGCTGCTTGTCGACGTTGATCCGCTCCTCCGACAGCGTCATCGAATCAGCGTCCGTGGTGTCTACACCGGTGTCGACACGCTCGTGCTTACGCTCCACATCTACTCCGCCGGCCAGATCAGCGCGGTCACGGTCGTAGTCGGCGTGGTAGGTTTCCAGGTTGTCGGTGCCCTCCAGGCCGTAGTGACGGTAGATGACCGCCTGGTCCTCGTCGGAGAGGTGGGCCTCGGAATCAAAATCCGGGGCATCGGCGATGCGGTCCTTGGTGAACCCCAGGCGCAGCTCGTCACCGGTGAGCTGGTGGCCGCGCAGCGGCACCAGGCTGGAGCTCATGCCGAACAGACCGTGGCCGACCTCAACGAAATCGGGCTGGCCGGTGGCGTCGTTGATGTAGACCTGCTTGACGGAACCGAGCTTGTCACCGGTGCTGTCGTAAGCGGTGGCGTTGGCAAGCTCCTGGATGTTGCGGTTGACCATGATATGCTCCTTGGGTGTTCTCGATTGTCAGGCTGGGCGATCAGAACCTGCCACGAAAGCAAGATCCTACTCGCCACCTGAAGACGGACTTGCCCCAGTCTAGCAAGTCATCCGGCCACGTGTGTGATCAGAGACACAGTTGGTTGTCAGTTGACGGCCTTCCTTCAATGTTCTCACAGCAACACGGTGCCGACATGCCCTTCCATCCCCGCGCTGGGGCCGTCCGGAGTAGAACCCACCCGGTGGTCGGCGCCGGAGGAAGACGGCCCGGGTCCGGGCCACCATAATTTCCTAGATGTGATCTATTGATATTGTCGGGTTCGTGGAGGAGGGTGAGGAGGATGCTTACTGATCAGGATGTGTTGTATGCCTTCGGTATCCGCCTGCAGGTGGCCCGGGAGTCGGTGGGATTATCGGCTCTTCACGATCTAGAGTGCGTTGATCCGGTTTTGCAGCTGTCCGGAGTGAATCAGGCACCGCAAGATGTAGTTGTCCAGTTTCCTGAAGCCCAGAGCAATACCACGCAGGTGCTCGAGCCTGCCGTTGATCGCTTCCACAGGGCCGTTGGATGCGCCGATGTCGAAGTAGGCGAGCACGTCCTCACGCCGGCGCCACAGCGTCCGACCCAGCTGGGCGAGCTCCTCCAGCCCTGCGGGCAGCCTCTTGTGCAGGGTGTTAATGATCCGTTCCATCAGCTTCTTCCCCTCTGATTTCTTCGGATGCCCGTACGCCTGAATCATGTCCTGGTAGAACATCCAGGTCACCTCCAGAGCAACGTACTCATCGTCGGTGGCCCACAACAGGTTCAGTCGTTGCTTCTGCCGGACCGTGAGGTAGTTCGTCCTGCTCAATAGGGTGCGACGGTATTTGTACAATGGATCGTCCTTGCATCCCCGACGCCCGGCGGTCTCTCGCTGGAGTCGTTGCCGACAGCCGGTGAGTTTGTCCGCGGCCAGGTGCACGACGTGGAAGGGGTCCATCACTTTGGTGGCGGCAGGTAGTGCCTCGTCCACCGCGGTGGCGTAGCCGGCGAAGCCGTCCATGGTCACCACCTGCACATTGGTCCGGAATCCTGGGGTGCACTGATTGAGCCAGGTCCGTAGGACTTCTGCGCTGCGTCCCGGGCGCATGTCCAGCAGTCGGGCGGGCCCACGGCCGTCCACCAGTGGGGTCAAATCCACCAGGACCGTCACGAACAACGGGCTTCATTTCACAAATACGATCGTTTATCTGACAATCTTAGGAATCTTGGAACCTCAATATCGCCCATGCACCGCCCGCCATGCCGAGCTGTTGATAAGGGTGCGGTAACCTGCCCTGGCACGGTCATGGTTGCTCTTATATGCCATTGAAGTAAATGAAATGTTCGCTCTCAAAAGTATGGTAGTTGTACAGTATGACGGAAAAAGAAATCATAGACTTGCCGGACTCCCTTACGCCGACAGTGGTCGTTTATCAGAATGCTGATTTTGTCTCGGGATTACTTCAAGAGATCTATCAGGTTGGAATCTTAGAAGCCACAGAGACTGATATTGCCTCGACAGCCTCGAAGAGCAGTGAATCATCGAACAAAGCAGACGCATCTGGAGAAGGAAGATTCAATCTTCCATTCTTTAGTAAAGCGAATCTCAAAGTAGCTGGAGAGTATGCCCGTGCACAAGCGGAAAATGATGGAAGTATGGCATCCGATCGCCGAAAATTCGTTTATTCTCAGGCCTATTACATGGATCGAGTCCGCAATGCTCTCCGTGCATCTGAACAGGTACGGACCGTAACATCCCTCATGGATGCAGAATCCATCAGAGTGGGTGAATTCATTGAGTTTGAAGCCACATTCACGGCAAATGAAGCTAATGCGATTCTAGATATCCTTACCCCAGAACTAACGTTCGCTATCACTAGTTATCTCCATAAAGCAGAAGGAATTAGAGAAATACAAGAGATCTCAGACGATCTGGAGAAAAACAAAGGGGAAATCTCCGTAGATAAGATCTACAAAATTAGGGCTATTTATGATGCAAAAGCCCAAGATCAAGCTGAACTCGCTGCAGCGGTGACCGCTGCTATCAGAACAGACTTCCGAAGTGACAAAACTAAGGAATTCTACGCCACTATTGGTCAAGGAAATGAAGCCTTTACTGCGGTTACCATCTGTGATGCGGAACACTTTGTTTCTATAGATTCCGACCGTCTCCTTGACGGCCGATTTACTGTTTTGGCAAAGGTTATCGCTGATGCCAGTCAAGACGTACCCGTCCTTGCTAAGAATAAACTTCTACATCGGCTCGATATTAAAAGTATTAAAGAATCCTTGAGTTCTTTTGCTACCGATGTAGACGCTCAAGACTACGTAAACCTAGACTTCAAGACTCAAATCGAAGGCACATCAATCAGCGTTTTACCAGTGGCTATCTATATCTAACACATTATTTATAGAGATTGGATCTGTGTTCGTTTGGTAGATACCTTCATCCGTGTCCGCGTCGACACGATCTCCGAACATTGAAGCCTCTGGAAGATGCCAATGCTTCGGAAAATTACAGCCCAGTCAACTGCTCGCCATCCGCGACCAATGTCAGGTCGCCTAGCGTCGTCTCAATCTGTGTGTGTCGTAGGTTCGTCATGTTTATCACCTTTCCTCATTCACCGTGAAGACGCTCTAGGAACAGAAAACGTGAGATGACATCCACTATTACTCACTCGATCATGCTTTGCGAGTGCATCCGTCGCAGGATCTTCAGCTAGGAGATATGCCCTAGGGCCGTCGGGATATTGGCTACCCGCCTTCCGTGTTTTTAGTATAGTCGGTCACAACCAACCGAACAGTGGCGCCGTTTCACCCGAGGCGGCCGCCCTGGCAAGGAGGACACATGAAAGCGTTAACCTGGCAGGCGTCAAACACGGTGAGCGTGGAGAAGGTTCCGGACCCACAGATCCAGGAGCCCACCGATGCGGTCATTCGGGTCACCTCAACCGCCATCTGCGGATCTGACCTGCACCTCTATGAGGTGCTGACCCCGTTCATGGACAAAGGCGACATCATCGGCCATGAGCCCATGGGCATCGTCGAGGAGGTCGGCTCGGCCGTCACTCACATCAAGCCCGGGGACCGGGTGGTCATCCCCTTCAACATTTCCTGTGGCCACTGTTTCATGTGCCGCCAGGGCCTGCAGTCGCAGTGTGAAACCACCCAGGTCCGCGAATACGGCACCGGCGCCCAGTTCCTCGGTTACTCGCGGCTTTACGGCTCAGTGCCCGGCGGGCAGGCAGAGTACCTGCGCGTGCCGCACGCGGACTACGGGGCGATCAAGGTTCCCAACGTCGGCGAAGACGAGCGCTACCTGTTTCTTTCTGACGTCGTGCCCACCGCCTGGCAGGCCGTGGACTACGCGGCAGTTCCCGACGGTGGCACGCTGGCGGTGCTGGGTCTGGGCCCCATCGGCCAGATGAGCGCCCGGATCGGCAAGCACCTGGGCTACCGGGTGATCGCGACGGATGCAGTGCCCGAGCGTCGCGCCATGGCCGAGCGTTACGGCATTGAAACGCTCGATTCCTCCGAGGACGGCGTGGCGGAACAGCTCAAGGACCTGACTGACGGGCGTGGCCCGAACTCCGTGGTCGACGCCGTTGGCATGGAGGCGCACGGTTCGCCGGTGGCCAGCGCGGCGCAGGCGGCCGTCGGCAAGCTGCCGTCGCCGCTGGGCCGCAAGGCAATGGAGAAGGCCGGGGTGGACCGGATGAGTGCGTTGTATACCGCCATCGACTCCGTTCGCCGTGGCGGGACGATCTCAATCAGCGGTGTGTACGGTGGCATGAAGGATCCGATGCCGATGATGACGATGTTCGACAAGCAGATTCAGCTGCGGATGGGCCAGTGCAACGTGCGCTCCTGGACCGAGACGCTGCTGCCGCTGGTGGACGACCCGTCCGATCCGCTGGGTGTGCTCGACCTCAAGACGCACACCGCGCCGTTGGAGGAGGCGCCAGCGATGTACGAGAAGTTCCAGAAGAAGCAGGACGGCTGCATCAAGGTGGTGCTCAAGCCGTAGCCCCGTCACGCAATTGGCCTCCGCCGGTGCTGTTGCAAAGCGGGGCGGAGAGCGGCGAAGACTCAGTTTCTCATTCCCTGATGGTCGCTGCGTGCGGGCGTTGTCAGGCCGTCTCGAAGATCCGGTTAACGATCATCGCGTCTGGGGTCGGTTGCCCGTGAGGTCAAACATCGTCCCCTGACCTTTCCACAAGCAGTGCATCGCTTCCATCCCTTTCAGAGTCCGGTAGGAAAACGTTAGGTTTTTTAAACGCCCCCTTCGGCCCCAGGATCGGTTTCAACCGCCCATGATCGCCGTCAATGACGTTGTTGAGATACTTCACTTGCGGGGACCCGGCTGGCGCGTTCGACCGCAGGGTCTTGGCCAGGAAACGCTTGGCCGCAGCCACATTCCGTTTTGGTGAGAGATAAAAGTCCAGGGTCTGCCCACCAGCGGTAATAGCCCGATAGAGATAGCACCACGTGCCGCCGACCCGGATATAGGTCTTATCCACTCGCCAGGAACTGGCCTGCCAGTCAGGTACCTGCCGGTACCACCGTGTTTGCTTGTCCAGCTCAGGGGCGTATTTCTGGACCTATCGGTGAGAATCGTGGTGTGATCGACTGGCACGCCGCGGCTGAAGTCATCATTTCCTCCAGATCTTAGGTCAGCTCATCTCGTAGCGGCAGTGACCTGCGCACTGCTCACAGAATGATGTCATGGGGGAAGTGACGACCGGAGAAGGTATCTATGGCTGTGATTATTTCACGCCTGTCTTTCTACTGCCCCAACTTTGCAACAGCACCGCGCGGAAGACCATCGGAGCAATCCAACCAGATGCCGAAGTCCGAGAGACGTTACGACCGGGTTATGCCACGAACGCGGATTCTTTGACCATGGCCGGCCATGTCGTCGCCATCGAGTTCGCTACCGTCGCCGCCGCCAACAATTACTGGCGAGCTTAAGTCCCTGACGTGTAGCAAAGAGCGATCCCTGACCGGCCGCTGGTTTTGACCATCACGATCAACCACAATCGAAGAGCTTGCGCAATGGGTCGGATGTAGTTGACTCGTCGCGTGATGCTGCAATAAAATTGTATTCCTCATGAATAATCGCCGCCCATCTCGATGTCAGTGACCGAAACTAAGCGCTGACCGCTATCCTGCGCATCGGCCCGCCCACGGAGGATCCCTACCACTGACACGTCAGAGTCCACTTCTTTACGTACTGCGCTAACTTCTCGGGCCATCAGGGAAGGCGCATGAACAAAAACATCGTCTCCTCACCATTCGATGCTTCCCAGACCGGCTCCGAAAGGTTGTTTATATGCACAAAATATCGATCGAGGCCCTCGCCCGCAAGCAACTTAAAGAGGCCGTCACCGCCCCTAGTGCTCGTGCCGCCGATACCGTCTTCGGCGGGCACGAAAAAATTCTGCGGCAGACCGTCGTCGGGATACGTCAGGGCGCCGAGCTCGGAGAGCGCGACAATCACGATGAATCCACGATTTATGTCCTACAAGGGCGTGTCCAACTCAGGACGGGCGATGAGACCTGGATAGGTCGCAGCGGTGATCTGTTGATCGTGCCGCGATCTCGGCACAGCCTCGAAGCAATCGAGGACTCCGCTGTTTTGATCACCATTGCCAAACTGACGCAATAAGAAAGATAGGGACTTCCCCTGGGGTGTTTGAGCCCGCCGAGGGTCCGTCTTCCGCGGCGAGACCATGGACCGGTACCGTTCGATCACCAGCCTCCTGCCCCTGATGTTTGTACCAGCATGCGACGGTGACCAACTGACCGGTTCCACTATCCTTACCGCTACTGGCGGCGGGGATAATCGAAAATATGTGCCCCTTGGTGAAGGGTCGGGGAGCTAATAGGATGACAGTGAACCTATTTTCCACGTCTTTATCCGTAGTATTGGAGATCCGATGACCTACACAATCGCCCAGCCCTGCGTTGATGTCTTGGATCGAGCCTGCGTCGAGGAATGTCCCGTGGACTGCATCTACGAGGGCAAACGGATGCTCTACATCCACCCCGATGAGTGCGTCGACTGCGGTGCCTGCGAGCCCGTCTGCCCGGTTGAAGCCATCTTCTACGAAGACGATGTTCCCCACGAATGGTGGGACTACACCGGCGCTAACGCCGCCTTTTTCGACGACCTCGGTTCGCCAGGCGGTGCCGCCAGCCTGGGTCCGCAGGACTTCGACGCCCAGCTCGTCGCGGCGCTGCCGCCACAGAACCAGAACTAGGACCTGATATCGGCCCTAAACGACCTGATATAGGCCCTAATGATATGCAGATGTCTAAGTTCTTAAACGCGCCTTTCGGCCCGAGGATCCGCTTCAGCCGACCATGGTCGCCTTCCAGGATGTTGTTGAGGTATTTCACCTGCCGGTGTTCCACTGTTGGCGGGCAGATTCCCTCTGACTTCAACTCGGCGATTGCCCTGGCTAGGGAGGGTGCTTTATCGGTGTTGATCACTCTGGGATACCCGGCTGACGTATTGGATCTGAGGGCCTTGGCCAGGAAACGCTTCGCTGCGGCCACGTTCCGCTTTGGGGACAGGTAAAAGTCCAGGGTCTGCCCACCAGCGGTAATAGCCCGATAGAGGTAGCACCACCTGCCGCCGACCCGGATATAGGTCTTATCCACTCGCCAGGAACTGGCCTGCCAGTCAGGTGCCTGCCGGTACCACCGTGTTTGCTTGTGTCCAGCTCAGGGGCGTATTTCTGGACCCAGCGGTGAGAATCGTGGTGTGATCAACCGGTACGCCGCGCTGAAGTCATCATTTCCTCCAAGTCTTAGGTCAGCTCACCCCGTAGCGGCAGTGACCTGCGTACTGCCCACAGAATGATGTCATGGGGGAAATGACGACCGGAGAAGGTGCCCATGGCTGTGATTATTTCACGCCTGTCTTCCTGTCGCCCGAACTTTGCAACAGCACCCCGAAATTCATCATCAGACATACTATTGGGCGCCATAGTTTTGAGTTTATTGGCAAGAGTTAAGACTGGGGTGTTTTCACCTGAGCATTGGGGCGGGGCAGGTCACGCCCCGCCGGGACTACCTCGATACCGACGGGGATGACCGGAGCTCGTGTCGTGGCTTCTGGCCGCGGTGCGTGCGAGTGGTGGTCGATCAGGCTGCGGTCATATCAATCACGATTTTGCCGGTGGTGTGGCCGTCTTCAACCACGGCTAGTGCCTCCCCGGCCCGATCGAGGGGATACCGGCTGGTGACCTGCGGGTCAACCAGGCCGTATTTGATCACATCGGTGATCTTCGCCATCGCCTCCGGGGTTCGCTCCAGGCCCACTCCACCGAGTTCTGCGGCGGTAGCCGGATCAACGGCAGAGATGAGATGGGAGGGGTCGGTGACCAGTCCGGCGACCTCGCGCAGTGCCTGCCCGCCGACCAGGTCGACGATGAGGTCGACTCCGTCCGGGGCTAGGTGGCGGACCCGGCCGGCCACAGCATCCCCCGACGGGATGAAGGTGGCACCGGTGGCTTCGACGACCTGGCGTTTAGCTTCACTGGCCACTCCGAGCACGGTGAACTTATGGACCCGACCGATCTGGGCGGCCATCAAGCCGACACCCCCACCGGCCCCGACGATCAGCAGAACCTGGCCGGGATCGAGCTCGATCTGGTGGGTGACATCATAAGCGGCCGCTGCGGCTACCGGGATGGTGGCGGCATCAGTGAAGGAAATCTCCTCCGGCTTGACCACCGCGTCGACCGCGGCGACTAGGGTGTCTTCAGCGAAGCCGCCGTAACCCGGGACGACTGGGCCCAGGATCTCCTGGCCGACGGTGAACTCCTCGACTCCGGCTCCGACGGCGGTGATCACGCCGGCGACTTCCTGGCCCATCGGGGCTGGCAGCGCCAGATCGGTGCCCAGGGCGCCGGAGCGGATCTTCCAGTCGACGGGGTTGACCCCGGCGGCACGAACGTTCACCGCGAGTTCTCCCGGTCCTGGTTGTGGGGCTGGACGGTCAATCAGCTTCTGAGTGTCAGGCCTATCGAAGATGTGGAACGCATATACCTTGGACATGGTTGTTCTCTTCTTTCTGTGAGTGGTTCTCGTAGGTGTCAGAGCCGTGACGGTGATCAGCTCTCCGGCGGGGTGTCTCGCCCCTCGGCTTCAGCTGTCTCCGCCTTAGTGCGGGTGGCGTGGGCGCTATCGACGGCGTGCTCGGGCGGGGAGTAGATCGTATAAAGCACCAGCGGTTCATCCCCGGTGTTGCGGAAGTTATGTCGGGCTCCGGCCGACACGGCGCACTGGTCACCGGGTCCGATGAGATGGGTTTCGCCGTCGAGATCGGGCTTACCGGTGCCGGCGACAAACGTCAGGATTTGATCGGTGGTGTCGTGGACTTCCTCGCCGATCTCTTCTCCGGGTGGAATTGTCATCACGACGGTCTGGGCATGGTGACCGGTCCACAGCACCCGGCGGAAGTCCGGGTTGTCTGTGGCGATATCGGCGATGGTGAAGTGCTTAATGTTGTCACCGATGTGGAAATTTTTCGATGAAACCATGGTGTCCTCTTTCTTTCCTGCGGCACTGCCGCTGGTGGGGTGGCGGGTGATGATTGGTTATGTAGTGGCGGTCTGGTGGGTATCGGCGGCGGCCTTCTTGGCCGCGGCCTGCGGTTCCTTGAGGGTGGGGCGCAGCAGGAGCATCGCAATCGCGATGACTAGCAGTACGGAGGCCTCGTGGACGAGCATGCCAATCGACATGGTCACTCCACCGAGCAGGACACCGATCAGCAGGATCGTGACGGTGAGCAGGGCGATGCCGATGTTGACCCGCATCGTGTTGACGGTGCGCTTAGCCACACCCAGGGCGTAGGGCAGCCGCGGCAGCCGGTCGGCCATCAGGGCGATATCGGCGGTTTCGATGGCGGCAGGCGAACCGGCCGCACCCATCGCCACACCGATGTCCGCGGTGGCTAGTGCCGGGGTGTCATTGACACCGTCGCCAACCATGGCCACGACCCGGCCCTGCGCCTGCAGCTCCTTGACGATCTCGAGCTTGTCCTCAGGCATCAGTTCTGCCCTTACCTCGTCGACACCGAGCTCGGCGGCGACGTTGCGGGCCACTCGCTGCGCGTCACCGGTGGCCATGACCACGCGGATTCCCTTATCGTGCAGGGACCTGATCGCGGCCGGGGCGTCGTCACGGATGGTGTCGGCCACGGCGACGATGCCGATGGCTCGTCCGTTGACGCCGACGTACATGGCGGTCCTGCCCTGGTCATTGAGCTCGAGAATGCGGGTGTTATCCGGGGTGTGATCGAGCAGGTCGGCTGAGCCCACGGCCACGGTGGCACCGTCCACGTCAGCGCGGATGCCGCGGCCGGCGACCGGTTCGGCCTTTTCCACCATCGCCACGGTCAAGCCCTTGTTCTCTGCACCTTGGATGATGGCCTCGGCCAGGGGGTGCTCCGAGGCGGTTTCGGCACGGGCGGCCAGGAGCAGTACGTCTTCGTCCGAGTAGGAGGGGTCGATGACCTCGACATCGGTTAAGACGGGCCGGCCGTTGGTCAGCGTGCCGGTTTTGTCGACGACCACGGTGTCGACTTTCGCGGCGGTCTCGAGGTATTCCCCGCCCTTGATCAGGACGCCGTCCTTGGCGGAGCGGCCGATGCCGGCGACGATCGAGACCGGGATCGAGATGACCAGAGCACCGGGGCAACCGATGACTAGCAGGGTCAGCGCCAGTTCGACGTTGCTGGTGATCAGACCGATCACCAGGGCAGTGACCATCACACCGGGGGTGTAGTAGGTGGAGAACTTCTCCAGGAAGGTCTGGGTCTTGGCCTTGTCATCCTGGGCGTCTTCGACGCGGTGGATGATCTTGGCCAGGGTGGAATCCGAGCCGATGCCGATCGCCTCAATGCGCAGCACACCGGAGCGCAGCCAGGTGCCGGCGAAGACCTCGGAGTCCGCGGCCTTCTCGGCTGGGACGGATTCTCCGGTGATGGTGGCCTCATCGACCCCACCGTGTCCGGAGATCACCCGGCCGTCGACGGGGACCTGTTCGCCGTTGCGCACCAGAACGGTGTCGCCGGGGACAAGTTCCCAGATCTCGACCGTGTCAGGTTCCCCGTCGCGCAGGATGGTGGCGGTTTCCGGGGCGGCATCCACCAGGTCGGACAGGGCCTGGCGGGTGCGGTTCATGGTCGCCTTCTCCAGTGCCTTGCCGAGGGCGAAGAGGAAGGTCACCGCGGCTGATTCCCACCAGTTCTGGAGAAACAGGGCGCCAACGGCGGCGACGATGACCAGCAGGTCAATTGAGATCATCTTGATCCGCAGTGCCTGGTAGGCGGAGAGGGCGATCTGCCAACCGGCGACGACCGCTGCGGCGATCATGAATGCATCCGACAGGATCATCTCGGCAGGGGTGAGCCAGGACAGAATAATCAACAGGCCTGAGACGGCGACGATGCCCCAGGTTTTCCAGGTCTTCATGGTGGGTGTCCTTTACTTTTTGAGGGTCTTTTTCTTGCGACACTCATTAAGTTAGGGGCATTCCGGGTTTAACTCCTTGATCTGGATCAATTACCCACCCACCTCCGACCTGACGAGGTGGAGTAGAAGAGCATGCCACGTGGCCTGTCAAGGCCAGAGACCCACCAGCACCGTACGGTGCTGGTGGGTTCCTAGGGTGGAGATGACGTGGCGTCGATCATGCTCCTTTCCCGGGTACTCGGATAGGGGGTGTTTAGTAGGCCGAGGGTTTGGTGGTACAGCCGGCGTCCATGAGAGGGCCGGTGTGAGTGCTCAGCCATTCCCGGATCGGGTAGCGGCCGTGTGGGTCGGCGCCGCAAGGGAGGGGAACAGGGCGAGGTCGTCATCTACGCGTCGCTGGTAGGCGTTACGGGTCTCCTTGAGATGTCCTAGGTGATAGTGTCGTCCTGGCCCGCAGGATGGTTCACGCGGTACAACGCCGCCACACTGTGATAGGCGGGAGTAGCCGTTGCGTATGGCATCCTGGATGTCGCCTGTATTCAGGGCTCGAGTTCTTGCGAGAAGATTCGGTCCCTGTCGTTCACGGGTCGGTGTGGGCATGAGGACAGCGCGGCTCCCACTTCGGAAAGATGGTCCAGTCGCTAATGATCGTGGGCGTTGACAATGGCGTTGACCTTGGCATCCACAGCCTCCAGTGTGCTCAAGTCCAGGCGGGCAGTGTCGGTGTCCACGCCGTGCCCCTTCATCAGGAAGTCCAGCTTCGGGTGCAGCTGGGCGAGGGTATCGTTCGCCATGCTAGAGGGGTCACCGCCGTGGGCGGCGCATAACGCGTTCGCCTTGGCGTGCAGTGAGGAGACGGATTCGAGGTCCAGATCCGACTCGTCGAAGTTCTCGACCCCGTGGTCCTTGAGCAGGAAGTTCAGTTTCTCGTGGAGACCGGCAAAGGTCACTTTGGCCATGGTGGTGTCCTTTCACGATGAAGATCAGGTGTTTTTTGTGGCACTCATTAAGTTATGGACAATCCGGAGAAAGTACCTTGATCCGCATCAAGTACCCGCAAAGTGAGATCTGGATCGCAAAAAGACTGTGGTGCTCGTAGCCCGGGGACACAGATGGCCCGCCGGCACTTTCTGGTGCGGGCGGGCTTGTGGGGTCGGGAGTGCGTCAGATCGCCGACGGCTTGGCGGTGTAACCGACCTCGGCTACCGCGGTAACCAGGTCACGTACGGAGGCCTTCTGTGGGTCGTGGGTGACCAGGATGCGTCCGGAGGAGAACTTCACCTCTGCATTCTCCACGCCATCCAAACCATTCAGCTTGTTTTCGATCTTGGCAACACAGCTCGGACAGGTGAACTCATCAGAGCGCAAGGTGGTGTTCTTCAGCATGGCCGGGGCGGTCATCGTAACCAGGTCCTTTCATCTTTTATCGTCATGTTCCTGTGCTTGCACCTTTAAAGATAGGGTCCTTTCCGGGTTAATTCCTTGACCTGGATCAAACAACGACAAATCTCTCCTACCAGGAAATTGTTCTGGAAAAGAGAGAGGGATGTGGGCGTTTTAAAGGCCGGTGACCAGGTCGGCCAGGGCCTGGTGGTTGGTAATGGCGATCCATTCGCGGCCGGAGTCGATGACACCAGTTTTCTTCATCCGCGCCATTGCCCGGGAGGCGGACTCGACGGTGGTGCCGGCCATGCCGGCCACGTCGTCGCGGCGCAGGCGGACCTGCAGCAGGCTGGATCCGTCTTGTCGGATTTGCCCGAGCTTGGCGTCCAGATGTTGGAGAGCGGCGGCCACGCGCTGCTCGACAGTCGAGGTGGTCTGTGTGGTCTCGCGTTCCCGGGACCGGACCAATTGGTCCTGCTGCATCCGCATGATCGCCAACGCCAGTTGCGGGTAGGCGACCACGACCTCGGCCAGGGCATCGGCGGGCAGGTAGAGCGCGCAGGTGGTCTCGATCGCCCAGGCCGAGTCGGTGGCTGGGGAGCTATGGGTGTGCAGTGGGCCGATGACATCCCCGGGGGCGGCGATGTCGACGGTGATTTCGCGGCCATTGATGGTGTCCCGGGTGATCCGGGCCCGACCGGAGGCGACCATATAGCTGCCCTGAGCCTGCTCGCCGGCTAGGAGGATGGGATCACCCGCGGCCCAGGCCCAGGAGGTCAGATGCTGGTCAAGCTCCCTGTGCTGTTGTTGGTTCAGCTTCTTGGTCAGCGGAGAACGGGCTAGGACCTGCATGCGCACGTCCAGGGAGCACTGGTGCGGCTGAGCACAGGTGCGACGGACGGGATTGCGGGCCATAAGCCCCATGCTATCAAGCCCGGAGAGCAATGACCGCGGAAGCGGAGGAACAAAAGCCTCCGACACAACCGACAGCCGCGCGCCCTCACCACTCGCTGCCTGAGGAGTGGGCAGTGGAGGTGATGTCGGTGACGATCTTGATGAGCTCGTCCACAGACACCTGTTGTAGGTCATGGGACACCACGAGATGGCCGGGCTGTACTACCACTTCGACGGAGGCCACCGCGTCCAGGTCACTGAGTGCGGTCTGGGCGGTGGCCAGGCAACTCGGGCAGAAAAACCCCGACGTGGACACGGTGGTGTGCTTGAGGATGGGAGTGGTCATGATGAACTGCTCCCCAGAAGTTGGAGTAGTTCAAATGTCGGTGGGGTCCTTCGTGATCACTTCTTTCACTCTTTGATCCACGTCATGGTCTCGCGGTGATCATCTTCCTACCGTGACAGGCAAGGCCGCGAACGGCCGTGACCACAGGAAAGAAATTCACGAGGAGAGGAAGCACACGATGTCGAAGGTATACGTGTTCAACGAGTACGGCGGCCCGGACAACCAGGAACTGATCACCCGCAGCACCCCCAGCCGGCCCCGGGAGAACTCGGGGTCAAGGTCCACGCGGCCGGGGTCAACCCACTTGATTGGAAGGTCCGTTCCGGGGTTGCCGGAACCCCGCGAGAGCTTCCGGCACCCCTGGGCGCGGAGGCCTCCGGGATCGTCACCGCCGTTGGAGACGATGTGGAGGGCTTCGCGGTCGGCGATCAGGTGCTCGGCCTGGTGGTCCCCGGCGTCGGCGGATATGCCGAGGACACCCTGCTGGTGGCAGAGAGTACCGTGCTCAAGCCGGAGGAGATCTCGTTCACCGACGCCGCCGCGATCCCGGTCGCTGGGGCGAGCGCCTACGCCGGCACTCACCAGGTCGAGCTTGAACCAGGCCAGTCGTTGCTGATCAATGGGGCCGGTGGTGGGGTCGGGCTGATGGCCGCGCAGATCGGACGGGTCCACAAGTTCCAGGTCGTCGGCGTTGACCACGAGGACAAGCGCGAGCTCATCGAATCCACCGGTGCTATCTTCGTCGCCACCAGCGACGCCGTCGCGGAGCAGGTGCATGCGCTGCTCCCTGACGGTGTGGACATAGTCTTCGACCTAGTAGTACTTCGTTAGGTAGGGGCGTGCCCGCACCACGATATTGGATGCAACCTGTTCTTCTCCCGCCCCATAGAAAAGAACATGGGAGCTGGTGGGTTAAGATTCGAGGGTGAAGTCCCAGCTAGTTGCCTACATCGATGAGTCCTCAGCTCGTCGCCCTCCGCGTAATCAGGAGTACATGGTTTGCGCAGCAATCCTTGACTCTGATGATTTAGACAAGGTGCGAGCGGAGTTACGTCCACTCCTCCTTCCGGGACAGATCAAACTGCATTGGACTGATGAACGAACCAGCCGGCGCCGCAAGATAGTAGAAACACTATCGACGATTGATTCCATGCAGGCCGTTATCACTCATCGCAGTGAACTAAGCAAAAAGACCGAGCGTTATCGCAGGAAATGCCTGGAACAGATGTATTTTGAGCTATCTTCTATGGGTATCTGCAACGTGACCTTGGAAGGCCGGCAGGAAGCACAAAACAGCAAAGACATCGAACATATCGTTGCCTTACAGGGCCAGGGTCAAGGCGCTGGTATCCGCTTACGGCATGTCCGAGGTGGGGATGATCCGTTGTTGTGGATTCCCGATATTGTGCTTGGTGCATTGAATTCTGTGTATCTGGGTGAGGAGCAGTACTGGGACCAACTTCATGACAAGGCTATCCTCAACCGCCCCACACCGGAATCCTTATAGATAAAGCGAAGACCCTAGGTCCAGTCGTCCGGCTGGGGTCCTAGGGTCGTCTTCCGATCCTGTCGTAACAGGTGGCTATGTTAGCAATTCTAACATTAATGCCCAACAAATCAAGGCAAAACTACCCCGAACCCGGGGTTGGGCCCGACGATGTCCTGGTGAGCGGTGAGAAAGATATCCAGCGTGACACCTTATTAAGGTGTCAGCATCTGGCTGTCAGCGGTGTGGGTATCTTTCGGCCTAGGTGGCAGGTACCGGTAGAGGGTAGTACGGGCAATACCTGTTTTCTCCACAATCTCGCGCATTGATAATCCTTCATTGCGCAGATGTTCCGCATAGCGCAGCTTATCCGGGTCGACAACGCTGGGCCGGCCCACGCGCTTGCCCTTCGCCTCGGCCACTGCCCGGGCATGAGCCGCGCGCTCGACGGCATAGGTGCGTTCCATCTGCCCGAACAGCGAGAGGATCACCACCGCCAACTGCGCCATCGGATCATCCGGATTAGAAGAATCCACCGGGATGGGATCAGCCAGGGTGCGCACCCCAACCTCACGCCCCTGAAGGTCATGGATCAGGTTCAGCGTGTCCCGGACGGTACGTCCCAACCGGTCCAGAGTGTGGACAACAATGACATCACCCTCGCGAGCGTGATCGAGTGCCCTCTGGAGTCCGGGGCGGTTAGTGGTGGATCCGGATTTTTTATCGATATAGATATATCTGTCGTCGATGCCTTCGTGGCGTAAGGCGTCGATTTGTCGGTCCAGGCCTTGTTTCATAGTTGATACCCGGGCATAGCCGATGTCCATAGCCTGAATAGTACCAGAAGTATATTCAGCAGCAGGTAATATGGGATGGGGTTGTGGGATAACTTCTGGAACAGGCTCGTGCTGGGGCAATGTGTTTTCTGCTTAGCGCCATCAAGGGTGTCCCACTTCCTTGGAACTGGGACACCCTTCAGCAGCACGACCGCATGGCCATCCTTGTGAAGCGGTCCTCAGGTATCGCGAGTAGATGACTGTCATCTCCCTGACATGCCCACAGTGAATCACGCCGCTTTATTTCCTGAATATGGCGAAGAGTGAGTCTGGGCCCTGCAGTAAAGGAAGGCTTGAGCACGGGGTTCGGGTGCTTGACCCAACATACGAGGGGTAGGTATGGCGATCTCAGGATGATTTGACCTGATGTGGTAGACCCAACAAATGTGAGGCGAGGCACGAGCACAAGAAACTGGTGGTCGTACTAGCGGGTTATCTCGTGGCGGTCGTGCTGGTGATATTCGGCCTCGGGATGATGTTGTAACCCGAGGTGCGACCAGCCAGGGGGACCTGACCCCAAAGGCGGAGAACGGATGTCTCCGATAGCAGCTCCTCAAGGGGCCGCCAAACGAAGTTGCGAAAAAGCCGCCAAACAAGACTGCGAGTCACAGTCCGCATTCACGAAAATTGTCACTTAATCCGTCATAATACCTATGTCACGTCAACGGTCTGAAAGGGAATGAATATGACAGTGTTTCCCGGCCTCGCCGAGTTTTCTCCACACCTTTCATATTCTGGCGGGGACGATTGTCATATCAAGCAGTTGTGTCCGTCGCCGGATACAGAAGTCTTCTAAAAATGACATCAGCACCAGCGACTTCTAACTCTGACAAGCACTTTAAATCTGATAAATCTTTCCCTCTATATCTAAGGTGGGATTATGAAGCCAAAAATTCTCTGGGCTGGTGCATTAGTGGGGATTATGGGCTTTTGCCTTAGCGCCTGCGCCAGTGATGATGTGGAGGCAGCTGAAGCCCTGGTTGAGGTCTTTAACCAAGAAGCCCAGGATCGTGATCTTGGCATTCATTATTGGGTGGGCGGGGTGTATTCCGTGATTGACGGTCAGACTGCCGATCCCTCACCCGATATGCCTGCCACAATTTTCGTGGAATCTGATCTGAAGGAATCGGATATGGCAGAGCTCTCTGAAGCACTGAACTTATTGGGTGCTGTTGCAAAGTTGGGGCAGTAGGAAGACCGGCGTGGAATAATCAGAGCCATGGGCATCTTCTCCGGTCGGCATTTCCCCCGTGACATCATCCTGTGGGCGGTGCGGTGGTACTGCCGCTACGGGGTGAGCTACCGCGATCTCGAAGAAATGATGACCGAGCGGGGTGTGCCAGTCGATCACACCACGATCTACCGCTGGGTGCAGAACTACGCCCCTGAGCTGGATAAGCAGACTCGCTGGTACCGGCAGGTACCCGACTGGCAGGCCCGGTCCTGGCGGGTGGATGAGACCTATATTCGGGTCGGCGGCAGGTGGTGCTATCTCTACCGGGCTATTACCGCCGGTGGGCAGACCCTGGACTTTTATCTCTCCCCGAAGCGGAACGTGGCCGCAGCGAAGCGTTTCCTGGCCAAGACGCTGCGATCGAATACGACAGCCGGGTCCCCGCGGGTCATCAACACCGACAAGGCACCAGCTCTGGCCAAGGCAATATCCGAGCTGAAGGCGGAGGGAATCTGCCCTCAGACGGTGGAGCACCGGCAGGTGAAATACCTGAACAACGTTATCGAGGGAGATCATGGCCGACTTAAAAGAATCCTGGGGCCGAAGGGAGCGTTCAAAAACCGAATTTCCGCCTACCGGACGTTGAAAGGGATGGAAGCGATGCACTCATTGCGGAAAGGCCAGGGCACGATGTTTGCCTACGGGCAACCGAACCCGGACGCGGTGATCGTCAACCGGGTCTTCGAGACGGCCTGAGAACGCCCACACGCAGCGGCCATCAGGGAATGAGAAACTGAGTCTTCGCTGCTCTCCCCCCCCCCAACTTTGCAACAGCACCTACCTGGGTGCCTAACAAGAAACAGGGGACAGCCCCCTCTGTCTACTTGCGCTTGTGCAAGTAGGGATAAAGCTTGAAAAAGTGCTGACTGGTCCATGCCGAGACTGCGGCAATGGCCAGTGCCGAAACGATGAACCAGGCGCTATTCTCCGGGAGAAACATGCCCACGAGGAGACCTGCTGCGGCAATCAGGATGGACAGCACAAGGCCCCAGTGTGTTCTGCCTAGGGGGTCCCGCCCCTTTGCATCCTCCCCAGAGTTGTTGGTTGATTTCGAAGCCAAATGAAACATGCGAACAAGGCAAACTAGGTAAAGGACGATGAAGAAGCTGAGCCAACCCCATGACACCCCTTCTTTTGTTGCCCCCATGAAGACAGTGATAACGGCAGGGAGGAACGCGCTGAACCAGGCGTAGGATGCCTCTTCTTTTTCAGAGAGCTTTCCGCTGCCCCAGCCAAGCTTCTGGGCCCACTTTTCTCGCCAGTTTTTCCCTTCTACTTCTACCCGTGTGGATGCCGTTTCACTTTCTCCGGGGACATTCACCCCGTTGGCATGGGACGCCTTGGAACGGGGCTGGTCTCTGCGATTATGTGCCATACCTTCATCATGCTGGACTCTCGGCTTAATCGCGAGGGGAATCCAAATATGCACGTTTGGGGTATACCCTAATGAGACATCTTCAATGGACATAAAGACTATGTTGCACCAAATTGAAAACTGCCTTTTACAACACAATGTCGCAGAACTGTAGACCATAGCTGGTGTCTTGCTTCCCTGGCTGCATAACACAGGGGTCGCAACCCTTTCCGCTCCGGGCGGAGTGCGGATACTCTCAGGGCATGACTTTCGGATACCAACACACATGCATAATCTGCGGACTGTCCGCTGGCGATGGGTTCCTCATGATCGATCCTGGCCTTCTCCTTCAATCGGCCCGAAACGGAACTCTTGAAGATTTTTCAGACGAGACTGGCTGGCCCGTCACTATGTGGCTCTCAGCATGCAAAGACTGCTCTTCCCACTGGGGTGACGATATGTATTACATCCATCTAGAGGCACTTCGCTGGCCTCACGAAGTTGATGATTGGGAGGCTCAGCTCAAGGCGAAAAACTGGTTTGCCTACTCTAACTGGGACTTCTACGCGGACAAGATCCGCAATCAGCAACTAACGCAGTCGCCCCCAGAGGGCTAGCCAGCACGATCCACCGTCAGGTGCTGTTGCAAAGTTGGGGCAGTAGGAAAAGCGACGTGAAATAATCACAGCCATGGGTACCTTCTCCGGTCGTCATTTCCCCCGTGACATCATTCTGTGGGCGGTGCGCAGGTCACTGCCGCTACGGGGTGAGCTGACCTAAGATCTGGAGGAAATGATGACTTCAGCGGGGCGTGCCGGTCGATCACACCACGATTCTCACCGCTGGGTCCAGAAATACGCCCCTGAGCTGGACAAACACACTCGGTGGTACCGGCAGGTACCTGACTGGCAGGCCAGTTCCTGGCGGGTGGATGAGACCTATATCCGGGTACGGTGTCATCGGTAATCGGTGGTGACGTCGCTGACCCCGAGGAGTTCCATGTCCTCCTGGGCTCTCACCGCGTCGGCTACACGTTTACCGATGACACCGTACCCGTTTACTGCAACCTTGATTTTATTCGGCATGCTGATTGTCCTTCCCGGAAATCCTGGTTTGGCCCGATGGTCGTATGGTCGTGTTTCTCATCTGGGGTGGTCGGGGAATGTCCTTGTTCAGAGCTCGTTGAGCATCTGCTCCATCTCGGCGATCTCGGCCTCCTGATCTTCAATGACCTGCTCAGCCAGAGCGATGGCCTGCGGGTTCTGGCCATCAGTGACCTCATCGCGGGCCATATCGACCGCGCCCTCATGGTGAGCGGTCATCTGCTCAAGGTAGAGCCGGGCAGCCTCGGTGCCCTGGGCGTCCTCGAGGGCTGTCATGTCCTCCTCGCTCATCATTCCACTCATCCCGCCATGGCCCATCTCACCCATATCACCGGTGACCGGATCTTCTTCCCAGGTCTCGAGCATGGTATTCATCCGGTCGATCTCCGGGCCCTGGGCATCGATAACACCCTGGGCGAACTCGATGACCTCGGCCGGGATATCGTCCTTGGCCAGGAGGATTTCACTCATCTCCACGGCCTGTTGGTGATGCGGGATCATCATCTGCGCGAACATGATGTCCGCGTCATTGTGCTCGGCGGAGACCTCTCCGGCCGCCCCCGTCTCTGTCTCAGGATCCGTGGTGGCCCCGGTCGTTTCGGTGGTGTCGGGGGCGGACGTAGTGGCGATGGTCGTGGTGTCGGTGTTTTCTCCCTCAGTGTTATCTGCGCAGGCGGACAAAACCAGGGTGGAGGTCAAGGCGAGAGCGGCGATGGTGATGGTGCGCTTCATGGGGGTTCCCTTTCGGAGGTTGTGTATGGGGGAGTCGATGAAGGATTGAAAGTCAGCGGACGGGGGCTGCAGAGCTCACAGCAGCCTTCTCCTCCTTCCCGTCGGTCGGAGCCAGGTGAGCCGGGTCCAGGTCGATCCGGCGTAGCAGCTGGGCGTTGAGGGCGACGATGATCGTGGACAGGGACATCAAGATGGCGGCGGCCGCCGGGGGAAGCAGCACACCGATAGGGGCGAGCACACCGGCGGCCAGGGGAACGGCCACGATGTTGTACCCGGTCGCCCAGACCAGGTTCTGGACCATCTTGCGGTAGCTGGCATGGGAGAGCTCGATCATCGACAGCACGGCCCGGGGATCATCACTGGCCAGGACCACCCCGGCGGACTCCATCGCCACATCTGTACCCGCGCCAATCGCAATACCGACCTCGGCCCGGGCCAGGGCCGGGGCATCATTGACACCGTCGCCGACCATGGCCACGCTCAGACCGCGCTCCTGCAGCTGGGTGACCTTGGTGTCCTTGTCCTGCGGCAGAACCTCGGCGAAGACCTCATCGATCCCCAGATCCTTGCCCACTGCCTGGGCGACCTGGGTGGCGTCACCGGTGATCATCGCCACCTTCACCCCGCGGGCCTGCAGGGCGCGTACCGCCGCGCGGGATTCGGGGCGGATTTTGTCCTCCACTGCCACCGCACCGATGATCTCACCGTCGCGGACGACATGGAGCACTCCGGCACCTCGCTGTGCCCAGGAACCGGTGACGTCGGCGAGCTCACCCGGGGTGGTCAGATTGAACTCGCGTAGCATGTTCGGCCCGCCCACGAGGATTTCGGCACCGTCGACGGTGGCCCGGATCCCGCGGCCGGAGGCGGCGGTGAAACCGGTTGCGCGCAGCTGACGCTGCGAGGCCTCCGGGTGTGCGGCCGCGGCAGTCACGATCGCGCGGGCCACGGGGTGCTCACTATCGGCCTCAGCGGCGGCGGCCAGGGCCAGCAGCTCACCCTCGGCGATACCCGTGGCCGGAGCCACGCCGGTGACGGCGTGTGCGCCTTCGGTCAGGGTGCCGGTCTTATCGAACAAGACGACATCGATGGTGCGCATGTGCTCGAGTGCCATGCGGTCCTTGATGAGCACCCCGGATTTCGCGGCGCGCTCGGAGGAGATCGCGATGACCAGCGGGATGGCCAGGCCCAGGGCGTGCGGGCAGGCGATGATCAGCACGGTCACGGCGCGGACCACGGCATCGTCGGGGCTGCCGATGATGGTCCAGACCACGGCGGTGATCAGGGCCACGATCAGGGCGAACCAGAACAGGAAGGCTGCGGCTCGATCGGCCAGGGCCTGGGCCCGGGAGGAGGAGGCCTGGGCGTCGGCGACCATGCGCTGGATGCCTGCCAGGGCGGTGTCCCCACCGGTGGCCTCCACCCGGATACGGACGGTGTTGTCGGTGGCCACGGTGCCGGCCACCACGGTCTCACCGGTATCCCGGTAGACGGGTCGGGATTCGCCGGTGATCATGGCCTCATCGAATTCGGCCGCTCCGTCGATGATGGTCCCGTCGGCCGGGACGCGGGCACCGGCTCGGACCAGCACGACATCGTCGACGGCCAGCTCTGAGATCGCTACGGTGCGGGTGGTCCCGTCGACGACCTTCTCGGCCTCATCGGGCAGGAGCGCTGCCAGCGCGTCAAGCGCGGAGGAGGCTGCACCAAGAGCGCGCATCTCCAGCCAGTGGCCTAGCAGCATGATGGTCACCAGCAGGGCCAGTTCCCACCAGAAATCTAGGTGGAACCCGCCCAGCCCCAGGGTGGTGACCCAGGAGGCGATAAACGCCACGGTGATCGCCATGGCGATCAGGAGCATCATGCCCGGTTGGCGGGATTTCAGCTCGGTCATTGCGCCCTTGAGGAAGGGGGTGCCGCCGTAGAGGAAGATGATCGTGCCCAGGACCGGAGGAATCCAGTAGGCTCCCGGAATCTCCGGAATATTATATCCCAGCAGGTCGGCGAACATCGGGCTGAAGAACACCACCGGAACCGACAGGATCAGCGACCACCAGAAGCGGTCCCGGAACATCGCGGCGCTGTGGCCGGCGTGTTCACCGTGACTGTGGACCTGGTGTTCTTCATCGACAGCGGAATGCGGATGATCGTGCGGCATGGCCTGGCCGTGGGTGGCGGCATCCGCATGGTGCTCGTGACCGGCATGATCCGGGTGGTGGGTGTGGTCTGTTTCCGGAGTGGGGTGATCACCGTGGTGGTGGGGAGTGCTCATGAGGTTCCTTTCGCTCAACCCGGTCGGGGTCGAGATGATGGGCGAATCGATCAGGACAAGACGGTGTAGCCGGTCTCTTCAATCGCCCGGTGGACGGTTTCCAGGGGCACGGAACCCGTGACCGTGACGATGGAGACCCCACCGGCGATGAGGTCGACCTGGACGTCGTCGACCTGGGGCAGAGCGCTCACCGCCTCGGTGACGTTGCTGGCGCAGTGTCCGCAGGTCATGCCTGTGACCTGGTAGGTGGTGGGACCTTCAGGTGTTGCGTCGGTTGCCGCGGCCACGGCCGGGGCGGAGACGGTCGCGGACGGCGTAGAGGGCGCGCAGCATCCACAACCGTCGGAGGCCAGCGGCAGCAAGGGGGAAGTCGGGGTGGTCATCGGGTGGCTCCTGTGGGATCGGGGGATCAGGCGGGGTTTCCCCTCCCATCATATACCCCTACGGGGTATTGTCCAGGGGTTGATATGGATCGCTGCCGAGGTCATCAGAATTATTGTCCCCGGGAGTGGGGTCACTGAGCATCAGGGACACGTTTTCCTGGTGCAGGGGAAGACGGATGGTGAAGACCGATCCGGCACCGGGGCCAGGAGAGGTGGCGGTGAGAGTGCCGCCGTGGGCCTCGATCAATGCCTTGGAGATGGTCAGACCGATACCGGCCCCGCCGTTGTCCCGGCTGCGGGCGGCATCCCCCCGGTAGAAGCGTTCGAAGATGTGTCCGAGCTGGCCAGGTGGGATGCCCTCGCCGTCATCGGCGACGTGGATGAGCGCGGTGGACGCCCCCTGTCGGTGGACGCTGATCCGGACCTGCCCGCCGGCCGGGGTGTGCCGTAGCGCGTTCGACAGGAGATTGCTCATCACCTGGCCGAAGCGTTGCCGGTCCACGAGCACCCGGGCGGTGTCCGTAATGGTCTCGACCTGTAAATCGACGCCTTTGTCAGCATAAGCTTCCCCCGCGGCAGCAGCGGCGGTATGGAGCAGATCCCCGAGCCCTTCCTCCGCCAGGTCCAAATCGATCCGGTGTTCCTGGGCCCGGGAGACATCGTCGATGTCTTCCATCAACCGGGTCAGGCGGGTGAGTTGGTCAGCCATGATCGTGTGGGTGGCATTATTCCAGTCCACGACCCCGTCCTGGAGACCATCGAGGTAGACCGTGAGCACCGATAAGGGGGTGCCCATTTCGTGGGCCAGATCAGAGAGCATCTGGCGGCGGACCTGTTCGGTGTGTTCCAGCCGGTCGGCCATGGTGTTGAAGGTATGCGCCAGGGTGGCGACCTCGGGGCCTGCTTCTCCGGCGGGCACGCGGATACGGTAGTTGCCGGCCGTCAGGCTGGTAGCGGCGCGGGTGAGATCCTGCAGGGGGGTGCGCAGGCGACGCGATAACCACAGGCTGGCCAGCAGGGCGCTGATCAAGGCGGTGGGCAGGGCGACGGCCAGGGTGATCAGGTTGGCGTCCCGGTAGGCCTGCTCGGCATGGAACAGCTCCCGCGAGGGGTCCTCCCGGCCGGTCATCAACATATGATCATGGAACAGGGTCGGGCCCACCATCGTGGCCACGGCTGCGGCCACCAGCAGGCTAATCACCACGACCAACACCTGGGCGGCCAGGAAGCGGAAGGTCAGGCCGGGTCCGTGATTCATGGCTGCCCCACCCGGTAGCCCACGCCACGCACGGTGTCGATAAACCCCCGGCCCCGGGTGTCGGTGCCGAGCTTGCGACGCAAGTTGCCGATGTGGACATCGACGATGCGTTCATCACCGACCCAGGTGGTGTCCCAGACCTCGGTGACCAGGTCGTGGCGGGTCAGCACCTGGCCGGGGCGCAGGGCCAGGGCAACCAGCAGCTCGAACTCCGTGCGGGTGAGCTCCACGGTCGTCTCCCCCACCCGCACCTGATGGGCGACGGGGTCAAGGATGAGGTCACCAACGATCAAGGGGGTGGTCACCTGCGGTGGGGTGGTGCTGGTGCGCGGGCGGCGCAGCACCGCATGCACCCGGGTCACCAGTTCCCGGATGCTAAAAGGTTTGGTGATGTAGTCATCCGCCCCCAGGGTCAAACCGCTGATCTTGTCGTCCTCGCTGCCACGCGCGGTGAGCATGAGGATGTAGCAGTCCGAGAAGGTGCGGATCCGTCGGCACACCTCCAGGCCGTCGAGTTCGGGCAGCCCCAGATCCAGCACCACAACATCGGGGGAAAAGCGACGGGCCTCGTCCACGGCCTGGGTGCCGGTGTGCGCCTGGCGGGTATCGAAGCCGGCCCGGATGAGGTAGGAGGCCACCATCTGAGCCAGGGGTTGTTCATCATCGACGACCAGCACCCGCCCCGGGGGCGTGGCGGTGGTCGGTGTGCGGTCAGCCATAGACCCCAGTATCGCTTCGGCCGGGGGGAATACCACCCTCGCTCAGTGCCCGGCGGGGAAATCTTCATCAAATCTTCAAACATCACCCTTCGACCGCCGTCACCCCTGTGCCCCACCCCGGGCCGGCGGCATCGCCTCCCCTGGTCGGTTCAGCAGGCGCCACCAGGGATTTCACTGCCTGCACCGCATACCCGGGGCGGGTAGAAGGACATCGCCCACGGCTGTGGGGTGGTGTCCCGGTGGTGACCCAGCCCACCAAATTCACCCCCTTTTCGCCCTGTTATAAGGCTGTGAGCAGGGTTTTTGATTTCTAGTCCGTCAGGCACCCGTGCTAGATAAAGGTATGGCATCGACCTTGAGGCGGTGTCTTCTCACGGTCTTACCACGATCCAAGGAGATTGACGTGAAACGAGCAGCGATCGCAGCCGCCGCCCTTGCCCTCGCCCTCACGGGGTGTTCGGCCGCCGACCCGGAACCCACCGCCGACGGGACGGTGTCCCAGGATACATTCCTGACTACCCATGGCCTGGCCGCCATGGACGCGGTGGAGATCATTGATCACCTCGACCGGCAGAAGGTCACTGAGCGTCCCACGGATCTGATCGCCTCCGTGCGTGCCGATGAACTGCTGCTCTCGAGCGATGACCAGGAAGTCGTGGTCGATCTTCCCGACAATCAGACGTATGTCTCGGTTGCTCCGTATATCACCTCCACCCACGACTGCTTCTACCACAGCCTCACGACCTGCCTGGGGGAACTCGACAATGAGGATATCCAGGTCACGATCACCGATGAAGCGACCGGCGAGGTCCTAATCGATGAGCAAACCACCACCTTCGACAACGGGTTTGTCGGCTTCTGGCTTCCCGATGATGCCACCGGCACCATCGAGATCACCCATCAGGGGCGCACCGGTGTCACCGAGTTCTCCACCACCGAGGACGGGGCCACCTGTGTCACGGACCTGCGCCTGACCTGATGCCTCAGCAGTGGGTTTCCCCTGATCCTTCCCCTGTGTCACTCAGACTTGCACCAAGGACGGTTTAACCATGACAAGTAGTTTTTCCCGGCGACAGTTTCTGCTCGGCGGGCTCGTACTCGCCGGCACCGGGGCCGTGGCCGCCTGCACCAGCGACCCTGGACCCGCTGCCTCGGCACCAGGTCCCTCCCTTCGCCCCACTCCCACCCCCACTGCGCTCGGTGAGCCGACGGTGCGCCGGACACTGACCGCCCGGCCCCTCTCCCTGGATATCGGCGGCATCGAAGCCAAGACGTGGGGATACGTCTCTGACACCGGGGATGCGGCCATTGAGGCCACCGCCGGCGACGTCCTCCAGGTCGATATCACCAATGAACTGCCTGAGAGCACCTCCATCCACTGGCATGGCATCGCACTCCACAACGCAGCCGACGGTGTGCCCGGCATGACCCAGGACCCCATTGAACCTGGCGAGTCTTTCTCCTATGTTTTTGAAGTCCCCCACGGTGGCACCTACTTCTACCATTCCCACACCGGCCTGCAGCTTGATCGCGGCCTCCACGCCCCACTGATCATCCGTGACCCGCAAGACGCTGAGGACCAGGACGTCGAGTGGACCATCGTGCTCGACGACTGGGTCGATGGCATTCAGGGCACTCCCGACGATGAGCTCGACAAGCTCACCGGAATGGGTTCGGGCGACCATAACGGGAGGATGGGAATGGGAGGTCACGGCCAGATGATGCACGGCACCCCGGACCGGGTACTGGGCGGGGATGTCGGCGATGTGATGTATCCGCACTACCTCATCAACGGACGTATCCCCCGTGCTCACCGGACCTTCGAGGCTCGCCCGGGCAACAAGGCCCGCCTGCGGTTTATCAACTCCGGCGGTGACACCATCTTCAAGGTGGCCCTCGGTGGTCACCGCATGACTGTCACCCACACCGACGGCTTCCCTGTCCAGCCCTGGGAGACCGAATCGATCTACCTGTCGATGGGCGAGCGTGTCGACGTCGAGGTCATCCTCGGCGACGGCATCTTCCCGCTCACGGCTTTGGCGGTGGGTAAGGACGACCGCGCCTTCGCCGTCATCCGCACCGCCGGCGGCCAGGCCCCCCGCCCCGATGTCGACTTCCCCGAGTTGTCGTCCACCGGACTGCTTCTGTCCTCCCTGAAGCCAGCAGACCGTGCACTCCTGCCCGAGGGCACACCAGACCGAGAAGTCAGCATCGACCTGGGCGGGCAGATGATGCCGTATGAATGGAGCATTCTCACCGACGGCCAATCCTCCTCCGCGACCGTGCAGGAGGACCAGCGCCTGCGGATGGTCATGCGCAACAGGACCATGATGCCCCATCCCATGCACATCCACGGCCACACGTGGGCGCTGCCCGGCAGCGGCGGGCTACGCAAGGACACCGTCCTTCTCCGCCACGGTGAAACCATGATCGCCGACCTGATCGCTGACAACCCCGGTGAGTGGGCATTTCACTGCCATAACGCCTATCACATGGAAACCGGGATGGTCAGCTCGCTTCGCTACGAGTAACCCCCACAGCAGGGTTGAGTGCCGAGGTGGGCAGAGTCGCTGCAGACCACCCACCGGGCAGCACGATGACCTTCCTCGGTGTTGTGGTCTTCCGGGACAACCAGAACACCGTCTTCTTCCCCACCGCCCCGGAATAAGGAGATCTAATCCATACCGAGCACACCCCGCAGAGCCGCCATCGCGGTTGCCGCGGTGCTCTCCGCCCAACTTTGCAACAGCACCGATTAAAGTGTCTCATTTCCTTGGAAGTGGGACACCTTGATCGGTACGTGGGCCGGAAGCTGCCGGCAATAGCCCTCACTTTTAAATCACGTCGGGAACACCGCCAACTAGGCAGCCGCTTCCTTCCTGCGCAGTGAAGGCCTCAGCCTGAAAGTGCAGACGACCTCTGGCAACGACGCCACCCCATGTTGAAGTTAGTTCAGCAACAGCTGTATAGTTCAGCACATGATGACTATTGCTTCTCGTCTAGACGTGATGAACCGGTTGGGTCGGGCCATGGCGGATCCGACTCGTTCCCGCATTCTCCTGGCGCTGCTGGAGGGGCCGGCCTACCCGGCCGCTCTCGCCCAGGATCTGGAACTGACACGCTCGAACGTGTCGAACCATCTCGCCTGCCTGAGGGACTGCGGAATTATTGTCGCCGAACCGCAGGGGCGACAGACCCGCTACGAGATCGTTGATGCTCATCTGGCGCAGGCGTTGAACGCGTTGCTGGATATCACCCTGGCCGTCGATGACAACGCCGAATGCATCGACGCCGGATGCGCCGTACCTGGGTGTGCCACTGGACAGGAGAGTGCGCAGTGGTAACCGGTCTACTGTCGGCGATTGGTCTGTTTATCGCCACCAATATCGACGACATCATCGTGCTCTCGCTGTTTTTTGCCCGCGGGGCGGGGCAAAAAGGGACCACGCTTCGGATTCTGGCTGGTCAGTACCTCGGCTTCATGGGCATCCTCGCGGCCGCAGTCCTGGTCACGCTGGGGGCAGGAGCATTCCTACCTGCTGAGGCGATCCCGTACTTCGGACTAATTCCCCTGGCCCTGGGACTATGGGCGGCCTGGCAGGCCTGGCGAAGCGATGATGACGACGATGATGCGAAGATCGCCGGGAAAAAGGTGGGTGTGCTGACCGTCGCCGGTGTGACGTTTGCCAACGGTGGCGACAATATCGGCGTCTACGTCCCGGTATTCCTCAACGTGGACACTGCCGCCGTCATCATCTACTGCATCGTTTTCCTCGTCCTGGTGGCAGGCCTGGTCCTGCTGGCAAAGTTCGTGGCCACCCGCCCGCCCATCGCAGAAGTCCTTGAGCGCTGGGAGCACGTGCTGTTCCCGATCGTCCTGATCAGCCTGGGCATCTTCATCCTCGTCAGCGGCGGCGCCTTCGGCCTCTAATAAGCCCATCCCGAGCGCCCGGGTGGCCTATCCAGGCGTTGCCATCGGCGTCGACTGAACCGCCAAACGAAGCTGCAAGTCACAAGTAGAAATAGTGGGATCAAAAGTGTCTCAATAGGGTATATTCAACTGATTCAAAGCGGGGATTGGTTCTTTGGTCGTATGCCCATGTCCCTTCGGCATACAAGGAACCTTATCCTGGGCAAGTACGCGAAACAATTATTCGACAGATTGAACGATTTGCGCCTGGATTTCGTGATGTTATTTTGAAAACGAATGAAATCAGTCCGGAAGCATTAGAGGAATGGAATCCGAACTTAGTTGAAGGCGACATCGCAGGTGGCTCAATGGTTGGTTCTCAAATGTTATTTCGACCAGGGATTGGACTTCGCCCACATAAGTTGGCCCAGAGCCTTTATATAGCGTCAAGTTCCACACCTCCCGGAGCTGGTGTACATGGAATGCCTGGATGGTGGGCAGCTCACGAGGCAATGATCGACATTAATGGCTGTCCATAAATCCTTGCTTTTTCTACGAACCACGATTGCACCGGTATACAGGTCATGGAGACCAATAGAATTTTTTCCTTTAATGCAGCTGGCCAGTAATAAAGCCATTGCCACAAGTGATGCTACGGAACCGATAAAGGGCAAAGGCTCAAGAAGAATCCATGAATTTCTCACCCCTGAAGCAAAAATCTTCAGTGCACCACTACCATCTGCGGCGACGACCTTTATGCGTGCAAGAGCTTTTCCAGGTGTTGTCTCAAATTGAGATTCCACAAGCGATTTAAACATCCAGAAAAACATATTGAGCATGGCCAAAAATAAAGGAGAGAAGATACTGACACCCAGAAGAACAGCAATGACTGTGCCAACCGCAAGTCCGATAGTGCAATCGATGAGTAGGGCTATAATTCTCCTACTAATCGATGCCGTGATGAGATTTGGTTTGGCAGTTTTATCCATAGTGTGCGTCTTCTTCTCTGGGGATATCCTGCGCAGCGGCGAGAAGTTCTTCTGCAATCGGCATCACTGACTCAGATACATCAGCAACCACAAATACCGCTGAGTCACTAGTGGGAGATATAAGTATCATCGAACTAAATCCGAAAGACTCCCCGTTATGCCACTTAATAGTGGGATCTTCAACATTGTCTTGCCATGTAAATGCAGGTAGTCCTTTGTCCAGCAGATATTGAGAGAATATAGACATATCGTGTGCCGTTGAGCGCAAACCTGCAGCTGGAAGAAAGCCATCCATTTCCCAGGGCTCAACGATCTTCCCAGACGGAGCGTAACCAGGTGTTGCCTCCTCGGATAAAGATCCAGGTGTCATAAGAGTGGTATCGGTGAGCTTTAACGGTTGTAAAAGGTCACGGTCTAGTAGCTCTGCATAACTTAAATGAGCGTTGTGAGCAAGGACATGCCCTAGGAGTGAATAGCCCAGATTTGAATATTCAAACTCACCACGTGACGACAATTGTGCTTTAGAGCTTGCCTCAATTACATGATCTACTGAAATGTTGGCATAAGGATTCTTGTCAAAAAATGGCATCAACCGTGGTCGAATTCCTACGTTTCCTAATCTCGGTAAACCACTAGTGTGATTTGCTAATTCTCTCATTGTCACAGTTTCGATGGGAAACCCGCTAACTCGCTGACCAAGAACATCACCTACAGTGGTGGATTCAGTAATGTCGCCACGTTCAATCTGAATGCGGAGTAATTCTCCAGTAAACACTTTTGTAATGGATGCTATTTCAAAGGAGTCTGTAGGTGTAGCCCCCAAACCGCCAAAGCGTACTGTGCCGTGAGAGAGAACGGCAGCAGACATACGGTGAAATTTCCCCTGTGCCTCACCAGCGAGAATGCTCGATACCATAGCGTTGCCCGTCGGTTCTCCTGCGTTAAAAGACTTTGGCTGCTCATTGACGGCGCTGAATATTGAGAGGGCAATGATACTTGCGATTGTTCCAGCCACTATCTTCTGGTGTTTCATCATCAGTGATCCTCGCTTGCAGAGATGATGGCGAAGAGTGGAATGATCCTTTCGGAGGGAATTTCGTAGACTCCGCCGCGACCCTTTCGAACCCAGCCTGATGCTTCAAGTTCGTTAAGGTGATGATAAGCAGTACCAGTTGATGAAGTGACCTCAAGTCGGCAGAGTTCCGCGACAGTACACGGTTCATGTATTAATTGCTTGAGAATCAGCGCTCGTTGCGGATGTGCCAATGCCGCTAGACGTAAAAAGGAACTTTCCCAGGAGTTCTCTACCAAGTCTTCTGGATGCTTTGTCCAGGAGTAGGACACAGAGCCATCTCGCCCCTGAAACTGGCCGGAGAAGTTAATGGTTCCATGCCCAACTTCTCCTGGCTCTATATATGGATCGACATAGTTATCGTCGGTTTTTCTTGGTTGAGGATGAGCTTTTCATGGCGGGCGACGATAGTTTCTAATCGCTCAATGCGCCGGAAAAGATCCTCATTATTATCCCCTTTGTTCACACTGAACATTATTCCATAAATCTAAATGTTTAGAATAATTACAGGGGTAATTTTCATTGCCCCATGATAATTCCATATTTAAGAAATTTAAACACCCTAAAAATGGGGTATTTTTATGGAAATTTAAATATTCTCCATGTAATCGCATACAGAATTAATTGAATTTGAGTGCAAGCTGAAACTTTCACTCATGGATGCCTCACATGCATCAGTTTTGTTAATAGCATGTCAACGTTGCCCCGTTACATTAACTAGCGAATGCCAGTCTGCATCCCCAGTTTCAGAAGGAAAGTCCCACACCTATAGATGTTTGAAGATGTCGGATACCTCATCCTTCTATCCTTATTGTGCTCAAAGTGGTGCTGTTGCAAAGTTGGGCCAGGGTCGAAAAGCCCAACCTCAAGACAAGACGCAATGGACCACTTTCTGCGGCGACGTGCGTGAGGATGCTGCGGGCGACCTCGTCCGGGGCGGTTCCCCCGCCCGTTGCTCCCGGTTCGCTGGGCCATGGAACGGTCGCCGTACCTAGCAGCTGTTCGCGCAGTTCGTCGTAGTCGCTGTTGGGCTCGCTGAACCTCATCCCTGACGTTGCCCACTGTGTGTCCATCGCGCCGATCTCGGCGAGGGTGACTCGGATGCCCATCGACTGCACCTCGGCAGCCAGCGCCTCGCTAAATCCCTCCAGGCCCCACTTGGCAGCGTTGTAGAGACCGAGGAATGGCATGGCGCCTACGCCGCCCGTAGAGGAGATTTGCACGACGTGACCGTGCCCGTGGCGTCGCATGATGGGCAGTGCAGCTTGGGTCATCCACATCGGACCGAACAGGTCGACGTCCAAGATGGCGCGAGCCTCCGCCTCGCTAATTTCCTCGACGGCTCCCACCAGTCCATAGCCAGCGTTGTTCACCAGAACGTCCAAACGTCCGGTGACGCGACTGGCCTCCTCCACAGCGTGTCGGCATCCCTCCCTGTCTGCGGGATCGAGCCGGGCCACGGTGAGGCGTGGATCCTTGACGGGCAGGGCTTCCTTCCGGGTAGTGGCCACCACGTGATGACCAGCGGCCAGCGCTTGCTTGGTCAGAGCGAGCCCGAGGCCGCTGCTCGCACCTGTGATGAGCCAGGTCTGCGTTGTCGTCATCCCACCATTCAACACCAAACGAGACGCTACGTCTCGTTTCTATACTGGGGGCATGGCCAGACCCGAGACCGTCAAGCGTGTGCACGCCGCAGTCATGGCCCTTGCTGACCGCGGTGGCCCCGGTGCCTTGACGATGGAGGGCATAGCCGCTGAGGCGAGGGTGGGCAAGCAGACCCTCTACAGGAGCTGGCTTTCCGTCCATGCCATTCTCTTCGACGCTCTTGCCGGCGAGTCCGCCGCCTTGGACGCGTCCGCCGACGATCTCACAGTCATAGAAGTGCTGCGAGCAGCGATTGACGAAATCTCCACCGAGCCACGTTCCTCACTGCTGCGGATGCTGGCTGCCTCGATCCAGACGGACGAGGTTGTTGCGCAGCAGTTCCGGGAACAGCTATTCGAGCCTCAACAAGCTCAGATCACGAAACTTGTCGCAGCCGCCGGATATGCGAACCCTCAAGCGTCGACCGAACTGCTACTCGCGCCGATCTTCTACCGCTGGTTCCTGCGACTGCCCCAGTTCCGAGACGACGAGCTCCGGGAGCATGCCGAGCGCATCCTCGACCTGGGGTCGTAATCCTTCAATCAACGTGTCCGGTCAGTACAGCTAGCGAATCTCGGTGGTCACGGGATCGAGCAAGAGTAGACAGGTGTTCTCCTCGAATTCTTCGACGACCGCGGTGATACGAAGAGTGTCTTTGACGCCTAAGGTGTCGGGAATGTTAGGACCGGTGAGCTGCAGATCAGAGACGATGTTCACGTCCCGGAACTGGAACGCCGGCCCGCGGACGTAGGTTTCATCAAAGTCCCTTGGGCCGATCAGAATGTCGTAGCGTGTGTCGTAGTCACCGTGGTTGTTCATCGCAGCGATGTGGCCGTCGAATGCGATGGTCCGGCCTGCGTACTCGGTGGCAAAATCGACGACCGGTTGGCCACAGTAGTCCGGTTCGTGCAGGATCCGGGCGAGATCTGCATTGTTATCGACGGTAAGAATCTCAACAGCTTCAGAGGCAGCCGGTTTTGCTTCAGGCTCAGGAGCAGGCTCCAGGGAAGGCAGCTCGGTGCTCGAAGCTGTGGCAGCTTCGGTCGTGGACGTGTCGTTGCTGTCTTCCTGTAGCACCCCGATGGTGATGATGGCGGCCAGGACCACACCGACGCCGCCGAGTGCGGCCCACAGACGCCAGGGTGTCTTTGGCTTAGGTCGGCGGAAGGTCAAAGTGGTTCGCAGTCGACCCTGCTCTTGGGTGACCAGTTCCCAACCGTCCTGCTGCTTGTTCGTGATCGTTTTTTCCTCGGTGCCCCGGATCGCCTTGACTTCAGTGACCTCGTACTTCGGTTCTTCGCTGGTCATATCTCTTCCCGTTCTTCGATAAGGGTGTGGTGGGTAACCCGTACCTAAGGGCAGGGGAGTCACAGTCACGGTGTCCTGGGATGGGATTATCCTACCGTGACTGACGTTGTTGGAAGATTATCACCGGCAAGGTAGGCGGAAAGCACTGGACAACAGGGGTAATTCAGGCGACGAGTGAGGCGGGTCATTTCGTCGGACTCTGACCGTTGAGGGACGCGGAAAAACCCTCCGGATGCGCATCGTGCGGTGGTGCACTGCGCGCCCATCGTGATGGGCGACAGGCGTCATACCGTGTACCAGCCTGGAAGAACACCGTCAGGAGGGCCGGCCACGATGCCAGATAGCTCACACTTCCCGCAGCCGTGGGTTCTACTTCAAAACAGCGATCCGGGCGATGCTGCTAGCCCTAGAGGAAAACTACTGGAGCCAGCAGGCCACCATCTACGAGGAATCCGTCATCGACCGGGAGTTCCACACCATCATGGACCACGCGCTACGCCCCGACGGCCAGGAGCCTGACCTCATCTAACGAGGAAAGAGCTAGGAGCTGTTCCCCTGACCGCATCCGGCTATCTCACGTTGTTCCGCGAATCTTCTTGGGCCATTTCCGCCGAGGTACCCCTGGTTTTAACGCAGAGATTGGGATATTGGAGGGACCCTGGACTACTGCCCGGCTTCATCTACCCCGCGACTCTCGCGGACGTCGGCTTCCAAATGGGCGATGAAGAACAGGTAAACCACGAGGCCCGACACCATTTGCGCCGCCATCATCCCACCACTCGAGGCAGTAAGTCCCGCCTCCAGCGTGTTAATCAGCACGGCAAAAGTCGCCCCGGCGAAGTTCCACTTCTTGGACGGCTTCAGTTCCTTCCACTCGGAAAGACCATGCCCTGTGGTGGTGCTGACGAATTCTTCCA
Organism: Corynebacterium callunae DSM 20147; assembly: GCF_000344785.1. Lineage (NCBI taxonomy): Bacteria > Bacillati > Actinomycetota > Actinomycetes > Mycobacteriales > Corynebacteriaceae > Corynebacterium > Corynebacterium callunae. Next base: position 500,963 of record NC_020506.1, read on the forward strand.
GCTCGTCCAGATGCTCTTCGACAGCAAGCGCCGCGGCTTCCCCGATCTCCGTGTCCGCTTGGGCGATCTGGACCGTCGCTTGCAGCGATTTCGGGTTGTAGAACGCGATTTTGCTCGAGATCTGCTTCAGCACGTCCTCCGGGAGGAAGCTGGCATGCGTGTGGAGCTGGGTCATCAGCTTGGCCGTGTCCAACGTCGGGTTGAAGCTGCCCATCAGCTTGGCCGTGTCCAACGTCGGGTTGAAGCTGCCCATCAGCTTGGCCGTGTCCAACGTCGGGTTGAAGCTGCCCATCAGCTTGGCCGTGTCCAACGCTGGCCCCTTCGCCAGACCCGACCAGACGCTGGTATCCAACACGGAGGCCTTCACCAGGCCCGCCCACGCGCTGGTGTCGATTGAGGGACGGATCGATTCCAGCACTGATTTCCCCAAGCGGGAATTTTCCTGGAGTAAGTCATTCAACGGATTCATCTTCAAGGTCTCCGCAACCAGGTCAACCATGGGATCCATCTTCAAGGTCTCCGCAACCGAGGAAGCGGGAAGGCGAACGTCATCGCTGATGTCATCGCCTTCGAAAGGTGAGTCTGTACCAGTCAAGAATATCTCCATGTCAGATGAGGGGTTATCGCCAAGAAAGGCTTAAGGGAAATTCTACGGCCCACCTCCAATGGCTAAATGGGGGAAGACGTCGCTATCGGGCCAAAATGGACCCAGATCTCCTAAATGATCTTCTGGGGTATACCTGGTAGACCAACATGCCGGCGACCATATATGCCATCCAGATCAAAATTGGATAGGGCGAATAAGAAGGCATAAAGAGATGTTGAACACCTGCTGCAATGCAGAGCAACAACAAGATGATGATTTGCAGGTTCCAGCACACTTTGGCCACCCACTCGAGCACTGCCATGGAAACACCCATAGCAATCAGGACTACTGGATATCGCCAGCGAAGGGGAGGAGCGCTATGCCCAACAAGATGAGGAGCAGGCCACGGCAGAGCAATTTCAAAAAGGAGTTCAGCGCTGTTCCACGGGAGATGAACATCATGGAGAAGCCTGCAATGACGGCAAAAAGTGCCGCGGGGATTCCAGCGAGGATGGTGTGGGGAATCCAGGGGACAAAAGCTAGGTGCAGCACAATCATGCCAATGATTGCGAGAGCCCGAGTAAGGTCCAAACCGACTATGCGGGAGGACGGAAGTGATGGCATGTTAATCCATTCCAAAAGGCTAAGGTGCAGTCCTACCTATAGAGTTTTCTGACATCTATTTTCATTAGCAAGGTGAAACTACCTTATGATAGAAAAAGAATTTACCTATCAGGCAAGGCTGCAGCGCTTTACGTGAACGCGATTAATCTATCCCCTGTTTATTTAAGAATGGTGAAAGCTCTAATGATGGCAGCTGGGAAAAATTCCCCAGCTTGTGATTTTAATGAAAACGTTTTCAGATTAGACTCAAAAAACTGGCAATCCTGAAATGGTGCTGGCAGCACGTCCGTTTAGTGACCGCGAGTTGCCACAATTAACAGCAATTCGGCGCGAGTAAGGGGATCGGAAAGGTTGAGTTCGCAAATCTCCGCAATGCGTTCCATGCGGGTGCGCACGGTATGGCGGTGAATACCAAGTTTTTGGGCGGTTTCGCCAAGATGTCCGCCACTTTGGGCAAAACACACCAGGGTAGGCGCAAGCTCAGTGCCATAAACGTCATCATTATCGATGAGGCGATCATAGGTTTGTTGGGCGCGTGCATCTAGAGCTTGCTGAATGGCCGGATTGCGCAGCCACATGGCGCTCGCTTCGCGCGGTTCAGAAAAAGTGCCGAGCTTTAATAACACTGCCTGTGATACCAGCTCTTGAATGAGTGCTGGGGTGATTTTCTCAATTTGGGTGGGTAGGCCAATGCAAATGCGCACCTCGGAGATGGTGTTTCCAAAGAGTTCCATCGTGGTTTTGACAGTTCTGCTGCCACGCAAAAACACCAACACTGCGGGCTCTGGAGTGTCGTGCAAAATGAGGTGTGACAAAGCGCGGTCATGATCTTCCAACTGGGAAGCTGCATGGTTAAGGGTTTTGTTTACTGCCTGGGCGCGCGTTCCGCTAATAACGACAGGGCGCACCTGCCCTAAAGCATCGGTGACATCGTGGAAAATCTCGCGGACATTGGGAGCGTGGTCAGTACGTCGCAATAAGAGGGACATGGCCAAGGTTTTGAGGTCAGTTTCCCGGGTACGCATGGCATGGGGGCGCTGCAGCAAAATATCGGAAAGGCCAGCACAGTGACGGATTAGGGCACGGTGTTGATCACTGGGGCGAGTGCGCATGACAGCGGAAAACATATGGTGGCGGTCTCCAAAGCGGGTCATACGCTGCAAAATGCCCATCTGCCCTTCATGATTGATGGCCTGGCTGCCGCCATCTAGGTGGGCTTGGGCCTGGGGGACTGCACTTAAACCGGAATGTGGAATGGAACAGGCGATTCTGCCATCACTATCCACAATGGCGATCGCAGCACCAATGGTGGTGGCGGTGTATTGGCAAAGGGCAGCAAGCCCGCCGGTGATGGCAATTGAGTTGAGTTTTTCTTGTTCAATAAGCAGTTCTTGTTGGCGCCGGCCGGCGCGGCGAGATTGTTCTTTTTGTACTGCGGAGGTGATGGAGATGAAAGGGATTTCGCGGGGAACCTCAAAAAGTCCGAGATTGTGTTCCAAGGTGGCGTCGACAAGCTCTTGAGGAACCTCTGGGAAGGTGAGGCCGGAGCCGAACCCGATGGCTTGCACCCCCGCATCGGCGAGTTTTTGGGCCCAATTTTTGAGTTTTTGGGGGTGGTTGGCAAAGGCAATGCCCACAGAGAGCACCACTGTATTGGGTTGAATGAACTCGGAGGGGTCAAGAAGTTCACTAATTTGAATTTCTTTGAAGGTAGCGCGGGAGGAGTGGATTTCCCGGAGTTTGAGCTGCTTTTGACGGTATAACCAGCCTAGATCGAGATCATCAAGGTCAAGATTCATCTGCCACCACTCCTGTCAATATTCTATATTGGCGAAAATCTTTCCATAATTTCGCCAACTTGTATATATTATCTGTCGATCGACACGGGGAATACTCATCTTTAAGACATTCAGAGTTGTAGTCCAGATCACAGGAGTAGCCGTGCAAGATTTCACCTACCGCATCCCCCAGACCCGCCACATCAACGAGCAGGTCCCAGGAACCCAATCTGAAGCATTGGATCAGCGTCGCCAAGCAGCAGTTGCCCGCGCACTAGCGCCGGGCCTGCCTGGATACGTCGTTGATGCAGACGGCGGCATCTTGGTTGACGCCGATGGAAACCGCTACATCGACCTCGCTTCCGGCATTGCAGTAACCACGGTCGGCGCCTCCAACCCTGCCGTTGTACAGGCGGTAGCTGAGTCTGCTGCTCGCTTCACCCACACCAGCTTCATGGTTTCCCCCTATGAGTCCTACGTGGCAGTGGCTGAAAAGCTCAATGAACTCACCCCTGGTGACCACGACAAAAAGAGTGCACTTTTTAACTCCGGTGCGGAAGCCGTGGAAAACGCCATCAAGATTTCCCGCGCCTACACCGGCAAGGGTGCCGTAGTTGTTTTTGACAATGCCTACCACGGTCGCACCAACCTCACCATGGCAATGACCGCAAAAAACCGCCCTTATAAGTCTGGTTTCGGCCCTCTAGCTGCAGAGATCTACCGCGTCCCAGCTTCCTACCCACTGCGCGATGGTCTCAGTGGCGCTGAGGCGGCAGCGCGCACCATCTCCGCAATTGAAACCCAGGTTGGCGCAGAAAACCTGGCTTGTGTAGTAATCGAGCCAATCCAGGGCGAAGGCGGATTCATCGTCCCAGCCGAGGGCTTCTTGCCTGCACTTGCACAGTGGTGCCGCGATAATGATGTCGTCTTTGTCGCAGACGAAATCCAGTCCGGCTTCCAGCGCACTGGCCAGTGGTTCGCGAGCGAGGCTGAAAATGTGGTTCCTGACCTCATCACCACCGCAAAGGGCATCGCCGGCGGTATGCCACTATCTGCCGTAACCGGTCGCGCAGAAATCATGGACGCTGCTGGCCCAGGCTCCCTCGGTGGCACCTACGGCGGCAACCCAGTTGCTTGTGCTGCAGCACTAGCTGCCATTGACCAGATGGAAACTCATAACTTGAAGGATCGCGCGCTGGAAATCGAAGCCATCATTCGTGATGAATTCGCTCCACTGCTTGAGCTGCCTGAGGTTGCTGAGCTCCGCGGCCGCGGAGCCATGATGGCCCTTGAGCTTCTCGACGCCGCCGGCCGCCCTAACCCAGCACTGACCGCAGCGGTGGCACAGCGTGCCAAGGCTGCCGGTGTTTTGACCTTGACCTGTGGCACCGACGGCAATGTCATCCGTTTGCTGCCTGCTTTGGTTATTTCCGAGGACACCTTGCGCGATGGTCTGCAGGTTATTGCAGCAGCTATTGAGCACGAGACCGCAACTCAGAAAGTTGGCTAAACATGACAACTGTAGATATTGATACCTTTGACGTTGTTAACCCAGCAACCGGCGAAGTAATTGCAGAACTGCCCAACACCGGCACCACCGAATGGTTTGAGGCACTAGAAAAGGCAGATCATGCCAAGGCAGACTGGGTGGCATTGGCACCACGCAAGCGCTCTGAAATCCTTTATGAAATCTTCCAGCAGCTTATGGCAGATGCAGATGAGATCGCAGAGATCATCCACTCCGAAACTGGCAAGGCAGTTGCAGAAGCCAAGGGTGAAGTTGCTTATGGTGCAGAATACTTCCGCTGGTTTGCCGAAGAAGCTGTTCGTTTCCCCGGTCGCTTTAACCAGGCTCCCAATGGCAACGGCCATATTGCAGTAACCCGCGCTCCTGTGGGCGTAGTTTTGGCTATCACCCCGTGGAATTTCCCCATCGCCATGGCTACCCGCAAGATTGCCCCAGCACTTGCAGCTGGTTGCACCATCCTGGTTAAGCCTGCTTCTGAAACTCCTTTGACCATGATCAAGGTGGGCGAGGTTATTGCCTCCGTTTTTGAAAAGCACAATATTGATCAGGGTGTGGTGGCAATTTTGCCAACCGTCCGTGATGCTGAGCTTTCTGCGCAGCTGATGGCCGATAGCCGTCTTGCCAAGATCACCTTCACCGGTTCCACTCGCGTGGGCAAGATTTTGGTCCGCCAATCTGCCGACAATCTTTTGCGCAGCTCCATGGAGCTGGGTGGCAATGCAGCCTTTGTTATTGATGAGGCCGCAGATTTGGAAGCAGCAGTTGAAGGTGCAATGCAGGCCAAACTACGTAACACTGGCCAGGTTTGTATCGCTGCCAACCGTTTCTTGGTGCATGAATCTATTGCTGATGAGTTCACTACTAAACTCAGCGCAGCTATGGAAGCAGCCACTATCGGGCCAGTGATCTCAGCAGCTCAAAGAAACCGCATTGCACAGTTGGTTGATGAAGCAGTTGCAGATGGCGCTCAGGTAATCATCGGTGGCGAAGTGCCTGCAGGTGAGGGCTTCTTCTACCCAGCAACCGTGCTGCGTGATGTACCTGCGCAGTCCCGCATTTTGCATGAAGAAATCTTTGGACCTGTTGCTACCATCACCACCTTCGCCACCTTGGAAGAAGGCGTGGCACAAGCCAATGCCACTGAATTTGGTTTGGCAGCTTATGGTTTCAGTGAAAATGTGCGTGCTGCGCAGTACCTGGCACAGCACCTGGAAGCTGGAATGGTGGGCATCAACCGTGGCGCAATTTCAGATCCGGCTGCTCCTTTTGGAGGCATTGGTCAGTCCGGTTTTGGCCGTGAAGGCGGCACCGAAGGAATCGAAGAATACCTTTCCGTTCGTTATATCGCTTTGCCTTAAATCCTCCCTCGCTTAATTTCATGTGCGTTATCGACACAAAGGAAAAACCATGAGCACCGAACCTCTCTCCACAGCAGCTGCTGTGCCGGTAACTTCTGACACCTCGCCGCCTGCGGAGCACACCCCTGAGACCTCCCATGGCCGCAAATACCTCAGCGTTGCCCAAGGTGTGGCGCTAATCTACGGCACCAATATCGGCGCCGGAATCCTCAGCCTTCCTTATGCAGCACGTAATGGTGGTTTCTTGGCATTGGTGGTAGCACTGCTTATCGCTGGTACTTTGACCACCATCTCCATGCTCTACATCGCGGAAGTTTCCCTGCGCACCAATAAGCCACTACAGCTTTCGGGTTTGGCAGAAAAGTATCTGGGACAGTGGGGCCGCTGGCTGATCTTCGTAGCCATTGTGGTTAACAGCATTGGCGCGCTGATTGCCTATGCTTCCGGCTCGGGTTCTCTAATTTCCAATCTCACAGGATTGCCTCCCATCGTGGGTACCTTGGCGTTCTTTGCACTTGGCACCTTCGTAATGGTGAAGGGCTTGCACGCTGCAGGTTTTGTAGAAGGCCTGATCACCACGGGTATGGCATTAATCATTGTTACCTTGTGTGCTTGGACCATCTTGGGACCGGGAATCTACGCGGAAAACCTCATTGTTTTCCATCCTTTCTACATCGTGCCCATCATGAACCTGGCTGTGTTTACCTTCTTGGCACAGTATGTGGTTCCTGAAATTGCCCGCGGCGTAGATCCAGCATCTCCACAAGCAGTGCCACGTTCCATCATCATCGGCATGGTTGCCACCGGCGTCACCCTGGCTGCTGTTCCTTTTGCAGCTCTTGGTTTGCTGGGCACCAACGTCAGTGAAGTTGTCACCCTTTCCTGGGGAGATGCTCTCGGACCTGTTGCTTATTATCTGGCTAACGCCTTTGCTCTCTTGGCTATGTTTACCTCTTTCATTGCCATCGGCTTTACTGCAATGCGCAATGTGTTGGATATTCGCCACTGGCCAGAATCTGGTTGGCAGCGTTCCGTGGCAGTGGCTTTGACAGTCATTCCACCACTGTTGATCTCCATCGCAGGTCTTGGGGGCTTTGTGGCAGCACTTAGTTATGCCGGCGGTTTTGCCGGTGCGACTATGTCCATCATCCCCGTGCTCTTGCTGCGCGCAGCTCGAAAGAATGGTGATAGGCAGCCAGTATGGATGGCAACCTGGCAGGCACACCCAGTACTGCAGTTCCTGCTGATTGCTGTTTATGCGCTGGCTTTTGTTTACTCCGTGCTTGCTATCGTCGGTCTGGTTCCTGCAGGTTGGGCATAAATCCGGCATAAAATTAGCTTAAGATAAGGTAATTCCTTTGGTTTCGCGGTAGCGTAGGTGCTGTGACAGATAACGGCACCGCACAGCACTCACAAAACTCCAAACATGCAGTCATCGTGGGCGCTGGCCCCAATGGTTTAACTACCGGTGCATTGTTAGCCCAAGCAGGCTGGCAAGTAGACATCTATGAAGCGAGCCCCCACCTCGGTGGAGCGGCTCGCTCCCAGTCGTTATTGGGGGAGGGGACCATTAGTGATTTGGGTGCAGCTGCCCATCCTTTTGGAATTGCCTCCCCGGTGTTCTCCAAATTGGGATTAGAAGAACATGGCCTTAAATGGGCGCACTCCAAATATCCCATGGCCCATCCTTTTGATGATGGCCACGCAGCTTTTCTAAAACATGGTGTTAATGACACTGCCCAAGGGTTGGGAGCAGATGCGCGCCATTGGAAGCGTGTACATCGCTCCATTACTAAAAATATTGATAAGCACTTAGAAAATGTCTTAGGTCCGGTGCTGCGTATGCCACCGCATCCTTTGCGGATGGTGCAATTTGGAGCAGCAGCTCTTTTACCAGCGCGCACCTTGGCCAATGCCGCCTTTGAAACTGAAGATGCCCGCGCGCTATTTAGTGGCTCTGCAGTGCACGCCATTACTCCGCCAGATAAGCCACTTACCGCAGCTTTTGGATTGCTTTTTAATGCGCTGGGCATGTCGCGCGGCTGGCCGGTAGCAGTGGGTGGAACTCAAGCAATTGCCGATGCGCTGGCTGCCGTAGTCGCAGAACATGGCGGAAAAATCCATCTAGAAGAGCCCATTGAGGATCTCAGTAGGTTTAAAGCTGCCGATGCCATCGTGTTAAACCTCACGCCAGCGCAGGTATTGCGCCTCAAAGGTGTTGAGGTTGCAGATTCCATTGAGCGCAAAATGAAAAAGTGGCGTTATGGGCCATCTTCTTACAAGATCGATTTCCTCCTTGATGGTCCGATCCCTTGGAAGAATCCCGAGGTAGCCAACGCAACCACAGTGCATGTTTGTGGTTCTGCCGATGAAATCCGCTTGGCTGAAGCAGAAGCCGCCGCCGGACGAATGCCAGATCGCCCCTTTGTTCTGGTGTGTCAACAACAAGCTGCAGATCCTACGCGCGCCCGAGAGGGCAAGCACGTGGTCTGGGCCTACGCACATGTACCGCGGGGTTTCGTCGATAAGCGGGCAGGTGGCCTGATTGCTAATCAGATTGAACGTTTTGCGCCGGGCTTTAGGGACTGCGTTATTCAAGCGGTGACAACTGATGCCAACCAATTAGAGGACTGGAATCCAAATTTGGTGGGCGGTGATGTGGCTGCCGGCGCCACTGATGGTCTGCAGTCTATTGTGCGGATGCCTTCTAAACTTGGCCCCAAAACTTATATGGCGTCGGCGTCTAACGCGCCGGGTGGGGGAGTGCATGGCATGCCGGGCGCGTGGGCCGCGCGCGCCGTGCTAGCTGACCACCATTAAAACGCTTTTCGACGGGCACTAGGTGCGGATTTGTTTATTATGGAAGGCTGCTCTAGAGTAAGTCATCGAAGTTTGAACGATCGGCATTTGGCCGATCGAGCTCAAGGTTCACCGAAGACCGTAGGTCATTTGCAATTATGCGAATCGAAGGATTCCTCTTCAGGAACGGCCCACGCAGGAGACACTTGATCGCCTTAGGTTCCTTTTATGGAATATATTGCGCCCTGTGCTCTTGCACGGGGCTTTTTTCATGAGTTTTTCTTGTGAGTAAAGCTCCGCGGATCAGTAGATTACACATAAGAGGAAAGGAGGCGAAGTAATGGCAAACCCTAAAAATGAAGCAGCTTTGGCAGAGCTCAAGGCACGTTTCGCTGAGACCGACACCGTCGTACTCACCGAGTACCGTGGCTTGACCGTGGCTCAGACCACCGAACTGCGTAAAGCACTGGGATTCGATGTCCAGTACTCCGTCGCCAAGAACACCCTTGTTAAGATCGCCGCTAAAGAAGCTGGCGTCGAGGGCCTTGATGATCTCCTGACCGGTCCGACCGCTGTTGCCTTCATCAAGGGCGAAGCAGTCGATACCGCTAAGGTGCTGAAGAAATTCGGCGAAGAGAACAAGGCATTCGTAGTCAAGGGTGGCTACATGGATGGCAAGGCGCTTAACGCTACTCAGGTTAACGCAATTGCTGAGCTGGACAACCGCGAGACCACTCTCGCAAAGCTTGCCGGCGCCATGAAGGGCAACTTGGCAAAGGCCGCAGGCCTGTTCAACGCTCCTGCTTCCCAGGTCGCACGCCTCGCCGTTGCGCTCCAGGAGAAGAAGGAAGCTTAAGTCGCCATCCGGCGCAAAAGTTTTACCCCATATTTTTTCGGGTGTGTAAACACCCACCAACAGGAAGGATGCCACCATGGCTAAGCTCACCAAGGACGAGCTCATTGAGGCTTTCAAGGAAATGACCCTCATCGAGCTCTCTGAGTTCGTTAAGGAATTCGAAGAGGTCTTCGAAGTTACCGCTGCTGCTCCAGTTGCAGTTGCTGCTGTTGCAGGCGGCGAAGCTGCTGCTGTTGAAGAGAAGGACGAGTTTGACGTCGTTCTCGAAGATGCAGGCGCAAAGAAGATCGGCGTCATCAAGGTTGTCCGTGAGCTCGTCTCCGGTCTTGGTCTGAAGGAAGCTAAGGAGCTCGTTGAGGGCGCACCTAAGGCTATCATCGAGGGCGCAAACAAGGACGACGCTGAGGCTGCTAAGGCTAAGCTCGAAGAGGCTGGCGCAAAGGTCACCCTTAAGTAAGAACTTTCTTACTCTTAAACCCCATCTCCACTGGATTTACTCCAGCTGGGATGGGGTTTTCCCATGTCTAAAAACGGTGGGCGGATTCACGGGCTAGTGGCGTCCATATATAGAGTCAGACAGGCCTTCCGGTAACATCGACGACATGCTGCCTAAATCCAGGATTATCTCCGCGCTCTTGCTCGGAATAGGTGTGGCACTAGTGGTGTGGGGCCTTGTAGCTCCGCGCTTTGTGCATGCCGACGGTCGACTGCCCCTCGACCTCGAGGCCACCACCTATGTGCTTCATGATGCGGACGCCCAGACCACCATTAACTCTGACCCCGCAGCGGGTGTGGTGACCACCCCTGTGACCCGTCAGCTGCATTTTGAGGTTATGGATCCAGCCAGTGCGGAAGAAGCAACCATCCGCATTGGAGATACCTATATGCGCGGCAATCCTGACACCCAAGGCTTTGAACAGGAACGCCTGCTTTCAGCCACGGTGTCCAGCCTGCGTATTGATCGCCTCAGTGGAGAGGTGCTCTCCGATATCTCACTGACCAACCAGCTAGCCAGCCCCACAGTGGAGTATTCCGTGGATGGCATTTGGTTGAAATTCCCCACGGACGCTGCAGCCACCACCTATAACGTGCTTGATCCCACGCTGCGCAAGGCGATGCCAGCTGATTTTGTGGAATCCACTGAGCTTGAGGGCCGCCAGATTATGCACTACCGCCAGGTCATTGATAATGCCAACGTGGCGGAATCCTTTGCCGATTCAAATAACACCACCACCTTGACAAAGGAGGATGGCGGCACCACCACCGGTTATCTTTATCACAATGTCACCCGCGACTTCTGGGTAGATCAAAAGACTGGTTTGTTGGTGGACTTGGCCGAAAATATCAATGATTATTATGGCGACCGCAGCGGGCAAAAATACGAACAAAAACTGCTTTTCGACGCCTCCCTCGACGATGCTGCCGTGGCTGCGCTGGTGCAACAGGCCGCCGAAATTCCCGATGCAGAAGTAATTGAGACCTTAAATAAGGTTGGAATTGGTGTTGGTGCAGTACTAATTTTGCTGGGTCTTTTGGGTAGCTTTGGAGTCTTTGCAAAAAAGCGTCGAAAAGCTTAAAACCCCAGCTGGGGGCACTTTCGCTGAATTTATCTCGCGCCCTAGGGCGCGCTGAATTGCGAAAACTGGGGGGTTATTTGCTAGGGTGCCCTTGTGAAGGCCAAAGCGGAGTGGCCAGAACCGAAGAATGTCCCGTTATCATGTGGGTATCCGGTTTAAGAAATCTCCTCTTTACTTCTGCGCTCATGTGGTATAAGCTGAGTCGTTGCGTTGGAATTTGTGTCTCTTTTTCGTTCCGATAGTCTCAAGACCTTGTTCAAGGTGGTTTGAAAAAACCGATTTGACAAGGTCATTCAGTGCTATCTGAGGTCGAATCGGTTGTGTAAATTCCTCAGCAGACCAATTGCTCAAAATACCAGCGGTGCTGTTTGCGCACGGGCCTTGACCAGCCCCGTGTCACTCACCCGCGTGAGGTGCTGGAAGGACCCATCTTGGCAGTCTCCCGCCAGACCAAGTCAGTCGTCGATATTCCCGGCGCACCGCAGCGTTATTCATTCGCGAAGGTGTCTGCGCCCATTGAGGTGCCCGGGCTACTAGATCTACAACTCGATTCTTACTCTTGGCTGATCGGCACGCCTGAATGGCGCGCTCGTCAGAAAGAAGAGTTCGGCGAGGGAGCCCGCGTAACAAGCGGCCTTGAGAACATTCTCGAGGAACTCTCCCCAATCCAGGATTACTCTGGAAATATGTCCCTAAGCCTTTCGGAGCCACGCTTCGAAGACGTCAAGAACACCATTGACGAGGCTAAAGAAAAAGACATCAACTATGCGGCCCCACTTTATGTGACCGCAGAATTTGTCAATAACACCACCGGTGAAATCAAGTCTCAGACTGTCTTCATCGGCGATTTCCCAATGATGACGGACAAGGGAACGTTCATCATCAATGGAACCGAGCGTGTTGTCGTGAGCCAGCTCGTCCGTTCCCCGGGCGTCTACTTCGACCAGACCATTGACAAGTCCACCGAGCGTCCACTGCACGCCGTGAAGGTTATTCCTTCCCGCGGTGCGTGGTTGGAATTCGACGTGGATAAGCGCGATTCAGTTGGTGTCCGCATCGACCGTAAGCGTCGCCAGCCTGTCACCGTGCTCTTGAAGGCACTGGGCTGGACCACCGAACAGATCACTGAGCGCTTCGGCTTCTCTGAGATCATGATGTCCACCCTGGAGTCCGATGGTGTTGCAAACACCGACGAGGCTCTGCTGGAGATCTACCGCAAGCAGCGTCCAGGCGAGCAGCCTACCCGCGACCTTGCACAGTCCCTCCTGGACAACAGCTTCTTCCGCGCAAAGCGTTATGATCTGGCCCGCGTTGGCCGTTACAAGATCAACCGCAAGCTCGGACTTGGTGGCGACCACGATGGTTTGATGACTCTCACCGAAGAGGACATCGCAACCACCATCGAATACCTCGTGCGTCTGCACGCAGGTGAGCGCGTTATGACTTCCCCTCGTGGTGAAGAGATCCCAGTCGAGACCGACGATATCGATCACTTCGGTAACCGTCGTCTGCGTACTGTGGGCGAATTGATCCAGAACCAGGTTCGCGTCGGCCTCTCCCGTATGGAGCGTGTTGTTCGTGAGCGCATGACCACTCAGGATGCGGAGTCCATCACTCCTACCTCCCTGATCAACGTGCGTCCTGTTTCTGCGGCTATCCGTGAGTTCTTCGGAACTTCCCAGCTGTCTCAGTTCATGGACCAGAACAACTCTTTGTCGGGTCTGACCCACAAGCGTCGTTTGTCAGCTCTTGGCCCGGGTGGTCTGTCCCGTGAGCGCGCCGGCATCGAAGTTCGAGACGTTCACCCTTCTCACTACGGCCGTATGTGCCCAATTGAAACCCCCGAAGGTCCAAACATTGGCCTGATCGGTTCCTTGGCTTCCTATGCTCGAGTGAACCCATTCGGTTTCATTGAGACCCCATACCGTCGCATCGTTGAGGGTAAGCTCACCGACCAGATCGACTACCTCACCGCTGATGAGGAAGATCGCTATGTGGTTGCACAGGCAAACACCAACTATGACGAAGATGGCAACATCACCGACGAAACCGTCACTGTCCGTCTAAAAGATGGTGACATCGCCATGGTTAACCGCGAAGAGGTTGACTACATGGACGTGTCCCCACGTCAGATGGTCTCTGTCGGTACCGCGATGATTCCATTCCTCGAGCACGACGATGCTAACCGTGCCCTCATGGGTGCGAACATGCAGAAGCAGGCCGTGCCACTAGTCCGCGCCGAGGCTCCATTCGTGGGCACCGGTATGGAACAGCGCGCTGCTTATGACGCAGGTGACCTGGTTATTACCCCTGTCGCCGGTGTTGTAGAAAATGTTTCCGCTGACATCATCACCATCATGGCTGATGACGGCAAGCGCGAGACCTACATGCTGCGTAAGTTCCAGCGCACCAACCAGGGCACCAGCTACAACCAGAAGCCTCTGGTTAACCTTGGTGACCGCGTTGAAGCTGGACAGGTTATCGCCGATGGTCCTGGTACCTTCAATGGCGAAATGTCCCTCGGCCGCAACCTGCTGGTTGCTTTCATGCCATGGGAAGGCCACAACTACGAGGATGCAATCATCCTCAACCAGAACATTGTGGAGCAGGACATCCTGACCTCCGTACACATCGAGGAACACGAGATCGATGCCCGCGACACCAAGCTTGGTGCCGAGGAAATCACCCGTGACATTCCTAACGTCTCTGAAGAAGTCCTCAAGGACCTCGACGAGCGCGGTATTGTGCGTATCGGTGCAGATGTTCGTGATGGCGACATTCTGGTTGGCAAGGTCACCCCTAAGGGCGAAACCGAGCTCACCCCAGAAGAGCGTTTGCTGCGCGCCATCTTCGGCGAAAAGGCTCGCGAAGTCCGCGATACCTCCATGAAGGTGCCTCACGGCGAGACCGGCAAGGTCATCGGCGTGCGTCACTTCTCCCGCGAGGATGACGACGATCTAGCCCCAGGTGTCAACGAGATGATTCGTATCTACGTTGCCCAGAAGCGCAAGATCCAGGACGGCGATAAGCTCGCTGGCCGCCACGGTAACAAGGGCGTTGTGGGCAAGATTCTGCCTCAGGAGGATATGCCATTCCTTCCTGACGGAACTCCTGTCGACATCATCTTGAACACCCACGGTGTGCCTCGTCGTATGAACATCGGTCAGGTTCTTGAGACCCACTTGGGTTGGCTAGCTTCTGCTGGTTGGTCCGTGGATCCTGAGGATCCAAAGAACGCTGAGCTCATCAAGACTCTGCCTAAGGAACTTTATGAAGTTCCTGCAGGTTCTTTGACTGCAACCCCAGTGTTCGACGGTGCTTCCAACGAAGAACTCGTAGGCCTGTTGGCTAACTCCCGTCCAAACCGCGATGGCGACGTCATGGTTAACAAGGATGGTAAGGCCACCTTGATGGATGGTCGTTCCGGCGAGCCGTACCCATACCCGGTCTCCATCGGTTATATGTACATGCTTAAGCTGCACCACCTTGTCGACGAGAAGATCCACGCTCGTTCCACCGGTCCATACTCCATGATCACCCAGCAGCCGCTTGGTGGTAAGGCTCAGTTCGGTGGCCAGCGCTTCGGTGAAATGGAGGTGTGGGCAATGCAGGCATACGGCGCTGCTTACACCCTCCAGGAACTGCTGACCATCAAGTCTGACGACGTGGTCGGCCGTGTCAAGGTCTACGAGGCAATTGTTAAGGGCGAGAACATCCCAGATCCCGGTATTCCGGAATCATTCAAGGTTCTCCTCAAGGAGCTCCAGTCGCTGTGCCTTAACGTGGAGGTTCTCTCCGCGGACGGTACTCCAATGGAACTCGCGGGCGACGATGACGACTTCGATCAGGCAGGTGCCTCTTTGGGCATTAACTTGTCTCGTGACGAGCGTTCCGACGCTGATACCGCATAGCAGATCAGAAAACCCACAAGCTAGAAATCAAGCCATACATCCCCCGGTCACCCGACAGGGTCCTGGGGTGAAAGGGAGTTTTACGTGCTCGACGTAAACGTCTTCGATGAGCTCCGCATCGGCCTGGCCACTGCTGACGACATTCGTCGTTGGTCTAAGGGCGAGGTTAAGAAGCCGGAGACCATCAACTACCGAACCCTCAAGCCTGAGAAGGACGGTCTGTTCTGCGAGCGTATCTTCGGTCCTACCCGCGACTGGGAGTGCGCCTGCGGCAAGTACAAGCGCGTCCGCTACAAGGGCATCATCTGTGAGCGCTGTGGCGTTGAGGTCACAAAGTCCAAGGTTCGCCGTGAGCGCATGGGCCACATTGAGCTCGCCGCTCCGGTAACCCACATCTGGTACTTCAAGGGTGTTCCTTCACGCCTTGGTTACCTGTTGGACCTGGCTCCTAAGGATCTCGACCTCATCATCTACTTTGGTGCGAACATCATCACCAGCGTTGATGAAGAGGCTCGCCACAGCGACCAGACCACTCTAGAAGCAGAAATGCTGCTGGAGAAGAAGGACGTTGAGGCAGACGCAGAATCCGATATCGCAGAGCGTGCAGAAAAGCTCGAAGAGGATCTTGCTGAACTTGAGGCTGCTGGCGCTAAGGCTGAAGCACGCCGCAAGGTACAGGCTGCAGCCGATAAGGAAATGCAGCACATCCGTGAGCGCGCTCAGCGCGAGATCGATCGCCTTGATGAGGTCTGGCAGACCTTCATCAAGCTTGCTCCAAAGCAGATGATCCGCGACGAGAAGCTTTACGATGAGCTCATCGACCGCTACGAGGATTACTTCACCGGTGGTATGGGTGCAGAGTCCATCGAGGCTCTTATCCGTAACTTCGACCTCGATGCTGAGGCTGAAGAACTGCGCGACATCATCAACAATGGCAAGGGCCAGAAGAAGATGCGTGCGCTGAAGCGCTTGAAGGTTGTTGCAGCCTTCCAGCGTTCCGGCAACGATCCAGCCGGCATGGTTCTGAATGCGATCCCAGTGATCCCACCAGAGCTGCGCCCAATGGTTCAGCTGGACGGTGGTCGCTTTGCGACCTCCGACCTTAACGACCTCTACCGTCGTGTAATCAACCGCAACAACCGCCTCAAGCGCATGATCGAACTCGGTGCTCCCGAGATCATCGTGAACAACGAGAAGCGCATGCTGCAGGAATCTGTAGACGCACTCTTCGACAATGGTCGTCGTGGTCGTCCAGTGACCGGACCGGGCAACCGTCCATTGAAGTCACTGTCTGACTTGCTTAAGGGTAAGCAGGGACGTTTCCGTCAGAACTTGCTGGGTAAGCGTGTTGACTACTCCGGTCGTTCCGTTATTATCGTTGGTCCTCAGCTGCGCCTCCACGAATGTGGTCTGCCTAAGCTGATGGCACTTGAGCTCTTCAAGCCTTTCGTTATGAAGCGCTTGGTTGAGAACGAGTACGCACAGAACATCAAGTCTGCAAAGCGCATGGTTGAGCGTCAGCGTCCTGAGGTTTGGGACGTTCTCGAAGAAGCCATCTCTGAGCACCCAGTGATGCTAAACCGTGCACCAACCCTGCACCGCCTTGGTATCCAGGCTTTCGAGCCTGTGCTTGTTGAGGGTAAGGCTATTCAGCTGCACCCACTGGCCTGTGAAGCATTCAACGCTGACTTCGACGGTGACCAGATGGCAGTTCACCTGCCACTGTCCGCTGAGGCTCAGGCTGAAGCTCGCATCTTGATGCTTGCTTCCAACAACATTTTGTCCCCAGCATCAGGTAAGCCTTTGGCTATGCCTCGTCTGGACATGGTTACCGGTCTGTACTACTTGACTCTGCTCAAGAACGCTGATGAGTTCGGCGGTCAGGGTGCTTACGCACCTGCAGATGAGAATGGTCCAGAAAAGGGTGTCTACTCTTCCTTGGCAGAAGCCATCATGGCTTATGACCGTGGAGTACTAGGCCTGCAGGCTCCAGTGCGTATCCGCCTGGATCACTTGCGCCCACCAGCAGATGTTGAAGCAGAGCAGTTCCCAGACGGTTGGAACCAGGGTGAAACCTGGTTGGCATCCACCACCTTGGGTCGTGTGCTCTTCAACGAGATCCTGCCTTGGAACTACCCATACCTTGAGGGCGTTATGGTCCGTAAGGGTGGCGGTACCGACAAGATCATGCTTGGCGACGTGGTTAATGACCTCGCAGCTAAGTACCCAATGATCACTGTTGCGCAGACCATGGACAAGATGAAGGACGCTGGTTTCCACTGGGCTACTCGCTCTGGTGTCACCATCGCTATGTCTGACGTTTTGGTTCTTCCTAACAAGGAAGAAATGCTGGACCGCTACGAGGAATCTGCTCGCCAGATCGAAATCAAGTACGGCCGCGGAAAGCTTACTTCCCGCGAGCGTTACGATCGCCTCGTAGAGCTCTGGAAGGACGCAACCGACGAGGTTGGTCAGGCTGTTGAGAATCTGTACCCAGATGACAACCCAATTCCAATGATCGTGAAGTCCGGTGCTGCCGGTAACATGCGTCAGATCTGGACCCTTGCAGGTATGAAGGGAATGGTTGTGAACTCAAAGGGTGACTACATCACCCGTCCTATCAAGACTTCCTTCCGTGAAGGCTTGACAGTTCTTGAGTACTTCAACAACTCCCACGGTTCTCGTAAGGGCCTTGCCGATACCGCACTGCGTACCGCGGACTCCGGCTACCTGACCCGTCGTCTTGTTGACGTCGCCCAGGATGTCATCGTCCGCGTTGAGGATTGTGGTACCCGTCAGGGTGTTCGCGTTCCTGTCGCTGCTGAGGTTTTGGATGCAACCGGTGCTGTCACCGGCTACACCCGCCATGACTTGATCGAGACTTCTGTGTCCGGTCGTGTGTTGGCTGGCGATGCTACCGACGCCAACGGCGAAGTTGTGCTCACCGCAGGCACCGACCTGACTGAACTCAACATCGATCTCTTGGTTGAAAAGGGCATCAAGGAAGTTAAGGTTCGTTCCGTACTTACCTGCCAGACTCCTACCGGTGTTTGTGCTAAGTGCTACGGCAAGTCCATGGCTTCCGGCCACCAGGTTGACATCGGAGAGGCTGTCGGCATCGTTGCTGCACAGTCCATCGGTGAACCTGGTACCCAGCTGACCATGCGTACCTTCCACCAGGGTGGTGTCGGTGGCGATATTACCGGCGGTCTGCCTCGTGTTCAGGAGCTTTTCGAAGCACGTGTTCCAAAGAACTGTGCTCCAATTGCTTCTGTTGAAGGAACCATCCACCTCGAGGATGAA
This sequence comes from Corynebacterium callunae DSM 20147, assembly GCF_000344785.1. Lineage (NCBI taxonomy): Bacteria > Bacillati > Actinomycetota > Actinomycetes > Mycobacteriales > Corynebacteriaceae > Corynebacterium > Corynebacterium callunae. Next base: position 519,283 of record NC_020506.1, read on the forward strand.
GGCAACTTCTACACCTTGACCATCATTCCTGATGATGGTTCGGACAATGTTGTCTATGAGAAGCTGTCCAAGCGTCAGGGTCTTGCATCCACTCGCGTGGCTATGGAATCCAACGCTGGTGCCTTCATTGAGCGCACCTTGACCGAGGGTGACCGTGTCACCGTTGGTCAGCGTCTGCTCCGTGGTGCAGCTGATCCACACGACGTGCTCGAGATCCTCGGTCGCCGTGGTGTGGAGCAGCACCTCATCGATGAGGTGCAGGCTGTTTACCGTGCACAGGGTGTGGCCATCCACGATAAGCACATCGAAATCATTATTCGTCAGATGCTGCGTCGCGGTACCGTCATTGAGTCCGGTTCCACCGAGTTCCTTCCAGGTTCTTTGGTTGACCTTTCCGAGGCAAAGCTGGCTAACTCTGAGGCAATCAACGCAGGCGGCCAGCCTGCAGAGCTGCGTTCTGAGATCATGGGTATCACCAAGGCCTCTCTCGCAACTGAGTCTTGGCTGTCTGCAGCGTCCTTCCAGGAGACCACTCGTGTCCTGACTGATGCTGCTATCAACAAGCGCTCCGATAAGCTCATCGGCCTGAAGGAGAACGTGATCATCGGTAAGCTGATCCCAGCTGGTACTGGTATTTCCCGTTACCGCAACATCTCCATCAAGCCAACCGAGGCTGCTCGCAACGCCGCATACTCGATCCCAACTTATGGTGAGTCGATTTACGGTGACGATGGATTCGGTGAGTTCACCGGCGCATCCGTCCCATTGGATGAGGCTTTCTAGAGCAAGGAAACCTTAAATCCAGCACAGCTAATTGGTCGCTGAGAAGTTGAGGCCCTGGTTCTACTTGAAAAAGTAGATCCAGGGTCTCCTTTCTTTTTTGTACACAGACGTGGGGAATAAAACCCTTAACCCCCATATTCTTAGGCAAATCCCCAGATCAGACCTAGTTTTATAACTATGTGGAAACTATCTATTGGCATCGCAGTTGGTGCCATCTTGTTCGGTTTAGGTCTGTGGGGAACCCACTTTGAAGACACCGTCATCTCGATCGCAGGATGGGTCGGAACGTTCGCGTCGTTTGCAGTGTGGTTCTGGGTCATTTGGTGGGCAGCGGTAGGAAACACAAAAAGCCCCCTCTAAGATGGCAGGGTATGGATGAGCTGCTCAAACAGGAAGTCAAGGATTTCCTCACCACCAGGCGTGCACGGATTACGCCGGCCGCTGCGGGACTAGAAACGCAGCCGTGGAGTGATCGTCGGGTGCCGGGGCTTCGGCGGGAAGAAGTCGCGGATCTGGCGGGCATTTCTTTGGAGTATTACATCCGGTTTGAGCGCGGAAATCTCAAGGGTGCATCGCCTGAAATATTGCAATCGTTGGCTAAGGCTCTCCAGCTGAGCCCAATTGAGCGCGAACACCTTCACAATTTGGCTTATCGCGCCGACCATCCGCGCAACCTACCTAGTGCAGAGACCCCAACGGCACCCCTCCAGGACATCGTTGATGCGGTCACAGATAAACCGGCGTGGATCCGCAATGAGCAGATGGATATTTTGGCTACAAATCGGCTCTGCGCGGAACTTTACGCCCCGATTTTGAAGGATCTGCCCGATCGGCCCAACACTGCGCGGCATTGCTTTATCGGCGCAACAGCCGAGCAGTTTTGGGTGGACCGAGATCAGTTCAGTGCGGAGTTCGCTGCCAAACTGCGCCTCGAGTACGCCCGGCGCCCCAGCGCGCCAGGTTTAAAGGAGCTTATCGACGAGCTCCATCAGAAAAGTTCTGTTTTCCGTGAGAATTGGGCGTCTGCTGATGTTTTGTCATTCGGATCTGGCCTCAAACGTTTCAGGCACCCAACATTGGGGGAGCGGGACTACAAATACGAGACGTTTAATCTCAATAGTGCACCGGGGTATGTGTTGAGCATTTACTTTTAGGTGGTGGATGGGCGCGTCGACAAGCTTTTTAAATGTTTTTCTTGGTGACTACGCTGACTCCGCCCATGAACGCCAGGCCCTTGACGTGGACCGTGGGCGCGTTGTTTGGCAAGCGCGCGGGATTGAGCACACCGGCCTTATCAACTGACTGCTCGAAGCCACCGAAAATGCCGATGCCGTCACAGATGACAAAAACACCCTCGGGAACGATGATCTCGATGCCACCCATGAATGCGTAGGCGTTGATCTGAATGCGGTCGCTCTCCAGGAAGGCGTCGCGCAGGTCGATCTGATTGCCACCCATCATGGCGAAGGACTTGTGGAGATTAGGCACATGCCATCCACCTTTGCGCACGGTGCCACCCATAAATGCGAAAGACATTTTGGAGCCATTCGGATTGCCAGTGATCCTGTTTCGGACAATATTGACCGGATCTACCGCGTTTTGCATGGCTGGGGGAGCGGCCTCGTAGAACGCCGGCACATAGGAAGCGCCGGGAAACTGTTGACCAAGCAGAGTGTAGGGATTGTCGTTCACGTCAGAGATCAGCTCTATAAGAGTGTCTAAATGACGGGCATTCCACGCTTTGGTGGAGCGCTGCTCAAACTCCTCCAAGGTGATTTGACCTCGGGAAACAGCTTCAGAAAGTTCATTCACGACTTGATTTCGGTTAAGGTCAGTAGCGAGTTTCTTTACTGGTTCGTTTCCTTGAGGAACAGTCATGTGAACCATTCTAACAAGGGATTTGGTTTTTCCGGTCGTAGCTGATAGTATGAGTGGCTGAGTCCCGCTCTTGTAGTTGGGAACTGACGGCACCTCGCAAACACGCGCTGGTATCGCCCCTGGTTTACCGGGACGCGGTGGCGCATGTGAGCTTTAGAGTAGGTTGTTCGTGACATGTTGGACGGGCCCCCAAAAGAGCCCCCTTTTTTGCGTGTCTGGGCACTTTTTCTCGATTAACACGCGCCATCAGAAACTCAGCCATCGTGTTCGTCTCTTCCGAGGTGTCACGTCAGCTTAAAAAGAACAACTCCGAAATAAGGATGGTTCATGCCAACTATTCAGCAGCTGGTCCGTAAGGGCCGCCATGATAAGACCGTTAAGGTGGCAACTGCGGCACTGAAGGGTTCCCCTCAGCGTCGTGGTGTTTGTACCCGCGTGTACACCACTACCCCTAAGAAGCCTAACTCTGCACTTCGTAAGGTTGCTCGTGTGCGCCTTACTTCCGGCATTGAGGTTTCCGCTTACATCCCAGGTGAGGGACACAACCTCCAGGAGCACTCCATGGTGCTCGTTCGCGGTGGTCGTGTTAAGGACCTTCCTGGTGTTCGTTACAAGATCATCCGTGGCGCACTTGATACCCAGGGTGTCAAGGATCGCAAGCAGGCTCGTTCCCGCTACGGCGCGAAGAGGGGATAATTAAAAATGCGTAAATCAGCAGCTCCTAAGCGTCCAGTCGTTCTGGATCCTGTATACCAGTCTGAGGTTGTTACCCAGCTCGTAAACAAGATCCTCTTGGACGGCAAGAAGTCCACCGCCGAGCGTATCGTTTACGGTGCACTCGAGATCTGTCGCGAGAAGACCGGCACCGATCCAGTTGGCACCCTCGAAAAGGCTCTTGGCAACGTCCGCCCAGACCTCGAGGTGCGCTCCCGCCGCGTTGGTGGCGCTACCTACCAGGTTCCAGTTGAGGTTCGTCCAGCACGTGCCAACACCCTGGCTCTGCGTTGGTTGGTTACCTTCACCCGTCAGCGTCGTGAGAACACCATGATCGAGCGTCTTGCAAACGAGATCCTCGATGCAGCTAATGGTCTTGGTGCTTCCGTGAAGCGTCGCGAAGACACTCACAAGATGGCAGAGGCCAACCGCGCCTTCGCTCACTACCGCTGGTAGTTCTGCACCAGATGAATGCCCATTCACCCTTGTTCACTGCTTGTTGACATATTTCAATAAAGGAATACGTTGGCATTATGAGTGGCTTGTGGTGACTGGGCATTTAGTCTCATTTATGCAGTACAAGGCCTTTTTAAGGCTGAGATTAAACTTTGCTTAGGCAAAAAGTTATATAGATTGTTCACTTGTGAAATAAGCAGCATGCTGCCTAAAGCGCAAGTTAGTGGCAAAATGTAACAAGAGAATTATCCGTAGGCGTCAAACTGATTACTTGGGTCTTAAAGCCTGGTGTTTTAAGACCCCAGTGAGAGGCGTAGCGCCGCAACCAATAAGTTGGGGTACCACTGTGGCACAAGAAGTGCTTAAGGACCTAAATAAGGTTCGCAATATCGGCATCATGGCTCACATCGATGCTGGTAAGACCACTACCACCGAACGCATCCTCTTCTACACCGGTATTAACCGTAAGGTCGGCGAGACCCACGACGGTGCATCCACCACTGACTGGATGGAGCAGGAGAAGGAACGCGGCATCACCATTACCTCCGCTGCTGTTACCTGTTTCTGGCAGAACAACCAGATCAACATCATTGACACCCCGGGCCACGTTGACTTTACCGTTGAGGTTGAGCGCTCCCTCCGTGTTCTTGATGGCGCTGTCGCAGTGTTCGACGGTAAGGAAGGTGTTGAGCCTCAGTCCGAGCAGGTTTGGCGTCAGGCTACCAAGTACGACGTTCCTCGTATCTGCTTCGTTAACAAGATGGACAAGCTGGGTGCAGACTTCTACTACACCGTTGGCACCATCGAAGACCGCCTTGGCGCTAAGCCATTGGTTATGCAGCTTCCAATCGGCGCCGAGGATGCTTTCGAAGGCGTCATCGACCTGCTGACCATGAAGGCTCTGACCTGGCGTGGAGTTACCCCAATTGGTACCGAAGCTACCGTTGAGGAAATCCCAGCTGAGCTTGCTGACAAGGCTGCTGAGTACCGCGAGAAGCTGCTCGAGACCGTTGCAGAGTCCGATGAAGAGCTCATGGAGAAGTTCTTCGGCGGCGAAGAGCTGACCATGGACGAGATCAAGGGCGCCATCCGTAAGATGGTTATCAACTCTGAGATCTACCCTGTTTACTGTGGTACTGCATACAAGAACAAGGGCGTTCAGCCTTTGCTCGACGCAGTTATCGACTTCCTTCCTTCCCCACTCGACCTCGGTGTTACCGAAGGTACCGACGTGAAGGATCCTGAGAAGGTTCTTACCCGTAAGCCTTCTGATGAAGAGCCACTTTCCGCTCTTGCATTCAAGATTGCAGCTCACCCATTCTTCGGTAAGCTGACCTTCGTTCGCCTGTACTCCGGCAAGGTTGAGCCAGGCGAGCAGGTTTTGAACTCCACCAAGGGAAAGAAAGAGCGCATCGGTAAGCTCTTCCAGATGCACGCTAACAAGGAAAACCCTGTTGACGTTGCACACGCTGGTAACATCTACGCGTTCATTGGTCTGAAGGACACCACCACCGGTGACACCCTTTGCGATCCAAACGCACCTATCATTCTTGAGTCCATGGACTTCCCGGATCCAGTTATCCAGGTTGCAATTGAGCCAAAGACCAAGTCTGACCAGGAGAAGCTGGGTGTTGCTATCCAGAAGCTTGCTGAAGAAGACCCAACCTTCACCGTGCACCTTGACGATGAGTCCGGCCAGACCGTTATCGGCGGCATGGGCGAGCTCCACCTTGACGTTCTTGTTGACCGTATGCGTCGCGAGTTCAAGGTTGAGGCAAACATCGGTGACCCACAGGTTGCTTACCGCGAGACCATCCGTAAGCCTGTTGAGTCCCTGAGCTACACCCACAAGAAGCAGACCGGTGGTTCCGGTCAGTTCGCTAAGGTTGTTATCTCCATCGAGCCTTACGCACCTGCACAGGAAGAGCTTGAAGAGGGCGAATCCGCAATCTACAAGTTCGTGAACGCTGTTACCGGTGGTCGTGTTCCTCGTGAATACATCCCTTCCGTTGACGCAGGTATCCAGGACGCAATGCAGTACGGCTTCCTCGCCGGCTACCCATTGGTTAACGTCAAGGCAACCCTTGAAGACGGCGCTTACCACGACGTTGACTCCTCTGAAATGGCCTTCAAGCTTGCCGGTTCCCAGGCATTCAAGGAAGCTGTTGCAAAGGCAAAGCCAGTTCTGCTGGAGCCAATCATGTCCGTCGAAATCACCACCCCTGAGGACTACATGGGTGAAGTTATCGGTGACGTGAACTCCCGTCGTGGCCAGATCGCTTCCATGGATGACCGTGCAGGCGCTAAGGTCGTCAAGGCTAAGGTTCCTCTGTCCCAGATGTTCGGTTACGTCGGTGACCTGCGTTCCAAGACCCAGGGTCGTGCAAACTACTCCATGGTCTTCGATTCCTATGCCGAGGTCCCTGCCAACGTTGCGGCAGATGTTATTGCTGAGCGCAACGGCACCGCTTCCTAGTTAAACGCTCCGACACTTCGGTGTCAGGGCGCCGCTAGGGCACATCAATAGGAGGCTTAGCCTCCTATAGCCACCCCGCGTGTTTTATCGTGTCAGAGAGCGCGTAGGGTGGTGTAGGGTAGTGGCCTGCTAGCGATATTGAGACCGCAGATTTAAGTGTGGTTTGCAATGTATCTAGCTGGCCGTTACCCTGCGAAAGTCCACAGGGTAGCTGGTAGTTTGAAAATCAACGCCGTTGCCCTTAGGATTCAGTAACTGGCACATTTTGTAATGCGCTAGATCTGTGTTCCTCAGCCCCCGTGGCTGCTTCTCACAGTGAAGGCTAAACCAATTCGTGGCTGCGAAAGTCGTAGCCACCACGAAGTCCAGGAGGACATACAGTGGCAAAGGCGAAGTTCGAGCGTACCAAGCCCCACGTAAACATCGGCACCATCGGTCACGTTGACCACGGTAAGACCACCACCACCGCGGCTATCACCAAGGTTCTGGCTGATGCTTTCCCAGATCTCAACGAGGCTTTCGCCTTCGACGCCATCGACAAGGCTCCGGAGGAGAAGGAGCGTGGTATTACCATTAACATCTCCCACGTTGAGTACCAGACCGAGAAGCGCCACTACGCACACGTTGACGCTCCAGGCCACGCCGACTACATCAAGAACATGATCACCGGCGCTGCTCAGATGGACGGCGCAATCTTGGTTGTTGCTGCTACCGACGGCCCAATGCCTCAGACCCGTGAGCACGTTCTTCTTGCTCGCCAGGTTGGCGTTCCTTACATCCTCGTTGCTCTTAACAAGTGCGACATGGTTGACGATGAGGAAATCATCGAGCTCGTCGAGATGGAAGTTCGCGAACTTCTTGCTGAGCAGGACTACGACGAGGACGCTCCAATCGTTCACATCTCCGCTCTTAAGGCTCTTGAGGGTGACGAGAAGTGGGGCAAGCAGATTCTTGAGCTCATGCAGGCTTGTGATGACAACATCCCAGACCCAGTTCGTGAGACCGATAAGCCATTCCTCATGCCTATCGAGGATATCTTCACCATCACCGGTCGTGGCACCGTTGTTACCGGTCGTGTTGAGCGCGGTTCCCTGAACGTTAACGATGACGTCGAGATCATCGGCATCAAGGAGAAGTCCACCTCCACCACCGTTACCGGTATCGAGATGTTCCGTAAGCTTCTTGACTCCGCTGAAGCTGGCGACAACTGTGGTCTGCTTCTCCGCGGCATCAAGCGCGAAGACGTAGAGCGTGGCCAGGTTATCGTTAAGCCAGGCGCTTACACCCCTCACACCGAGTTCGAGGGCTCTGTCTACGTTCTGTCCAAGGATGAAGGCGGCCGCCACACCCCATTCTTCGACAACTACCGTCCTCAGTTCTACTTCCGCACCACCGACGTTACCGGTGTTGTGAAGCTTCCAGAGGGCACCGAGATGGTTATGCCTGGCGACAACGTCGACATGAGCGTCACCTTGATCCAGCCAGTTGCTATGGATGAGGGCCTGCGTTTCGCTATCCGCGAAGGCTCCCGCACCGTTGGCGCCGGCCGTGTCACCAAGATCATCAAGTAATTAATGATCTCTTAAGGATTCAAAGCCATAAGGTTTAGATTCTTAAAAACTTAGAAACCCAGAGGATTTTTCCTCTGGGTTTCTTTGCGTTTATCGCACACTTAAAAATCTGGATTAGGCTTAAAACTTATGAGCAAAGATCCCGCCCGCATTCCCGCAGTAATCGCAGAACTACAGCAGACCTGGGAAGGGCAACCGGAACTTTCCTTAAGTACCCTCTTTGGAATCCTGGCTAATAAGGGCGTGGGGTGGGGTAGTGATGATGAGGAGCTGGTGCAACATCTACAAGAAATGCGCAGGAAGTTTCCGGCACAGCTGCGCGGCCCAGTCATTGATATGCGCGAAAGATATGTAGTGGAAACGCTGAATCCCGCCAATCTGGTCACTGTTGATCCCTATCGCGTCGTGGTGCGCCCACTCAACCAGGTCCGTCAGCCGGGCATCTGGGAATACCGCCAGCTCAAGGCCTTTGTTAATGCCCCGCTTTATATCGAGGACCGCGAGGGCATCGAGCACAACCTGGGCACCATTAAACAAATCAGGCTTGTCGACGAAAAACCGCAGCCACAGGTGGATCAGCTAAACAACCAAAAGCAGCAAGATATTGGTGACGACGTTTTTGTCGTCCTCTTGGAGTCGGGAACCAGTGTTGTTATTGAAAGAAAGATCAGCGTTTTTGCAGAACAAAGGCGCAGTGTGGATAAGCAAAGAATCAAGTGGCTAAAAATAGAGCGCTGTGAAGTCGGATCAGAGCTGGAAGTTTTAGCAACCAGCGGACCAATCACCGTTGCTGGTGGCAAAGTCCTGCAGATTATTCCAATTGATGCTTAGGCAGTGGCACCACCATTGGGGTGGCGGTGACGGGATCGGGGGCAATTAGGCAGTCTAGGCCGAAAACCTCTGAGATGAGTTCCGTGGTGATGACGTTATGCGGGGTGCCGGTGGTGATGATTTTGCCGTCTTTCATCACAATGAGGTGATCGGCGTAGCGCGCTGCTTGATTAAGATCGTGCAGCACCGTGACAATCGTTTTGCCCTCGCGGTTGAAGGCACGTAAAAGCTCTAGAAGTTCATATTGGTGTGCAATATCCAAGAAGGTTGTGGGCTCATCAAGCAACATGAGGGGAGTTTGTTGTGCTAGCAGCATTGCCACCCATACTCTTTGCCGCTGACCGCCGGAGAGCTCATCAACTAAACGGGCGGAAAGTTCTGTGAGGCGAGTGGCTGCCAGTGCTTGGGCTACCGCATCGGCATCAGAATCACGCCATTGCTGAATCAGGCTTTGATAGGGAGCTCGGCCACGCGCCACCAAATCTGCCACTCGAATGCCTTCTGGCGCGATTGAGGTCTGGGGTAGGAGGCCAAGCTCGCGGGCAATTTCTTTGGGCTTGTATTCTTTGGTCTCGCGGCCATCAAGCAGCACCTTGCCTGCGGTGGGGGAGATGACTCGGGAAAAACCACGCAGCAAAGTGGATTTGCCACAGCCATTGGGGCCGATGATTGCGGTAAATGATTTATCCGGAATTTCAATACTGAGATCCGCGGAGATAGTGCGCTTGTCATAGCCGATAGTGGCGTGTTCCATCTGCAAGCGTGTTGTAAAAGATTCGGTCATAGTAGAAATCCTCAAGAATTGCGGTGTTAGTGGGTGTGACCCGCGAAGTTGTGGCGGCGGGTTTCGCGAATAATCAGCCAGATCATGTAACAGCCACCAATGCAGACGGTGAGTAGACCAACCGGAATCGTGCGGTAAAAGCTAGCAATGACCAGGGAGGTAAGGTGCGCGATGCTTAGTAGTGCTGCTCCCATCGCTGCGGCAGAAAACAAGCTAACGCCAGGAGTATGAGTAATACGCCTGGCTAGCTGTGGGGCAACAAGGGCAATAAAGGAGATCGGTCCAGCTGCAGCGGTCACCAGTGCCGTAGTTGCTACACCCAAAACAATGAGTGCTAAGCGAGTGGAATTGAGGTGGAAACCCAAGGTGGCTGCGGCATCATCGCCCATCTCCAAAAAGCGCAGGGTGCGTGACAGGGCGATGGTGCAGATGAAAATAATTGCAGCGATGATCAACGATGGAATTAGAGATTGCCAGGTAACGCGATTAATGGAACCTGCGCTCCAAAAACCCACCACCATGGCATCTTCTACATCGGCGCGGGTGATCAAATATGCATTAATAGAACCCAACATGGCAGAAACGCCAATACCGACAATGATCAGCCGGAATCCCTGGACCCCTTTGTGCCAAGCCAACACATAAACTGCCAGTGCAGTGAGCAAACCACCCACAATGGCAGCACCAGCGATGGTCCAATATTGGTTATTGCCCAATACCAAAATCACCAAGACCACGGCGGTATAAGAACCAGCATCAAAACCAATCACATCAGGGGAACCAAGTGGATTCCTGGTTAGTGATTGGAAAATAGCACCACCAATGCCCAGCAGCGCGCCAAAAACAACGGCTGCAATGGCTACTGGCAAACGCCATTCGCGTACCACCAGCACGGGGAACTTCTCACCAATGCCAAATATGGCGGGCACAACCTGGCTTAGTGTGAGGGGATAGTCACCAAGCGTGATGGCGAAGGTCGCACTGCCCACCGCCACCACAAACAAGATGGCAGACACCGTGATAATGCGCAGGGGCATATCAAAGGAGAAGTAGCGATTTCTTAACACAAGCGCGCGGTAGCCGCGGTTGAGATCTGAGGTGGCAGCGACGGTGCCCGAGGTTTGGTTACTGCGGGAGGGGGCGTCGACAAGCGTGGTTTTAAGCGGATCGGAAGGGGAGAGTTTGTTGTTCATTGGGCTAGATCCCGCTCGCTTTCTTTCCTCGAACCAGTGCAATGAGCACTGGGGCGCCGATAACGGCGGTGACAATGCCAACTTCAATTTCGCCCGGGCGCGCAATAACCCTGCCGATCACATCAGCTGCGAGCACGAGCACGGGGGCACTCAGTGCAGAATAAGCAATAATCCAGCGTTGATCAGGTCCCACAATCCAACGCACAATATGGGGAATCATTAAACCCACAAAGCTAATGCCGCCGGTCAGTGCGGTGCCACCGCCGGCCAGCAGCGTCAAAGCAATAATTCCCAGCACGCGGGTGCGGAAAACACGAGTGCCCAAGGAAGCTGCAAGGTCATCTCCAAGAGCAATGGAATTTAGAGCTCCAGACAACAGGAACGCAATGATCAAGCCAACCGCAATAAATGGCGCAACAGAAAAAGAATCATGCAGATCGGTGCGGGCGATGGAACCAAGGTTCCAATTTCGCACACTTTGAAAAGTATCGGGGTTAATTAGCGTTAAAAAGGTGGTGATGCCACCCAATACTGCCGCCAGCGCCACACCGGCGAGTACCAGCGTTATTGGCTGTGCGCTGCTACTGGCACCTAGTCCGCCGCCAGCGCTAATGAGATAAACCAGGGCGGTGGCCACCGCAGCGCCGATGAAAGCAAACCAGATATAACCGCTGACACTGCTCAGCCCAAAAAACCCTACTCCGAGGGTAACCGCAAAACCTGCGCCTGCATTAACACCGAGGATGCCGGGATCCGCCAGGGGATTGCGGGTCAGGGCTTGGATCAGCGCGCCAGCAACGCCAAAGGCCGCGCCCACCAAAATGCCAACCACGGTGCGCGGAATACGCATAGACCACACGATCACCGCTGCCTCGGAATTATCGCGGTGCATCAGTCCTTCCCATACCGCACTCAGTGGCAGGGGATTCGCGCCCAGCGCCAAACTCAGCGCGGAGACAACAAGTAACGCTGCGATAATGATCAGCAAACCGAGCGCGCGCCGGCGATGTAGTCGCGTCGGACTAAGCGTGGGTGCCGTGTTAGTTGTTGCGGTTGTTGCGGTTGGGACAGGGATTTTCTGATGGCTAGGGGATGACAAGCGGAGCTTCCTTAAATTAGGTGAGCCTGATCTAATAAATTGTGCCACAAAGGGCAAAAGATAAAAAAGACGCTTTTCGACGCACAGCTGATGCGTTTGAATGTGACCTGGATTGCAAAGTTATGGAGATGTGGGTGGAGGTCAATGGCGCTGCCGACTTTTTCAAAGTTCTTGCTGATAGGGGTTGTATTCCGAGTGACGATGTGGTTAACTACTTGAGTTGCCTTAACACGGCGTGTGTTTCCTTATGCATTTAAGGAGATGGACATGTCAGTTGGTAAGGCAAACATGACACCTTCCATTGAGGTCGAGGATCTAGGTTTCCTAGAGTTTCAACTTCAGGAGGTATCCACTGAAGCCGGGTAACTGGTGAAGGCGGAACCGGAGAAGGGGCATGGCAAATAAACAGCGGCAGTTACGTTAGGGCCACGCATACGCATTTGGTCCCTTCCGATTTTCCTGATTAATTTCAGATCAATCGTGGCGCGATTTATTTGCACAGCGCCCGTGATCCAATGTCAGAGAATTTTGACAGGTCAGGTTAAACACTGGCGTTGCGCCCGAGCCCCTAGCCCGGACAACGTTATAGAGAATAATGAGTGAAGCGAATTCCCACCGCTCTCCAAAATGGAAGATGTGGGACTAGCGAGGAAGAGGATAAGCGTGGCGGGACAAAAGATCCGCATTAGGCTCAAGGCCTACGACCACGAGGCGATTGATGCGTCTGCACGCAAAATCGTTGAGACGGTCACCCGCACGGGTGCCCGAGTCGTTGGACCGGTGCCTTTGCCCACCGAAAAGAACGTATATGCCGTTATTCGTTCTCCCCATAAGTACAAGGACTCTCGCGAGCACTTCGAGATGCGCACCCACAAGCGCCTGATCGACATCCTCGACCCGACGCCGAAGACTGTTGATGCCCTTATGCGCATCGACCTTCCGGCCAGCGTCGATGTGAACATTCAGTGATCGACGGAACTTTTGGCAGCGGAGAATAAATAATGAGTGAAAACGAGATCAAGGGCATTCTGGGCACCAAGCTCGGCATGACTCAGATCTTCGACGAGGAAAACCGCGTTATTCCGGTTACCGTCGTTGAAGCTGGTCCATGCGTAGTTTCCCAGATTCGCACCGTTGAGACCGATGGCTACAACGCCATCCAGATCGCCTACGGCGAAATCGACCCCCGCAAGGTGAATCAGCCAGTGGCTGGTCACTTTAAGAAAGCAGGCGTTACCCCCCGCCGCCACGTCACCGAGATTCGTATGGACGATGTCTCCGGTTACGAGGTTGGACAGGACGTTACTGTTGACATTTTCGACGGCATTAAGTTCGTTGACGTCACCGGTACCTCCAAGGGTAAGGGCTACGCCGGCGCTATGAAGCGCCATGGCTTCGCTGGCCAGGGAGCCGGCCACGGTAACCAAGCAGCACACCGCCGCGTAGGTGGCATTGGTGCAGCTTCTACCCCAGGTCGTGTCTTCAAGGGCAAGCGTATGGCTGGCCGCATGGGTAATGACCGCGTCACCACCCAGAACCTTAAGGTTCAGAAGATTGACGCCGATGCCAACCTCATCCTGATCAAGGGTGCGATCCCGGGCAACCGTGGCGGCATCGTTACCGTTAAGACCGCAGTGAAGGGCGGTGCACACGCATGACGAATCTGAAGCTGGACGTCCAGGCTGCCGACGGCACTACCGCCGGTTCTGTTGACCTACCTGCAGAGATTTTTGACCGTGAGGTTTCCGTCGCACTGCTGCACCAGGTTGTCAATGCACAGCTTGCAGCAGCTCGACAGGGCACCCACTCCACCAAGACCCGCGGTGAAGTACGCGGCGGTGGCCGTAAGCCATTCCGCCAGAAGGGAACCGGTCGCGCTCGTCAGGGCTCGATCCGTGCACCTCACTTCACCGGTGGTGGTATTTCCCACGGCCCTAAGCCACGCGACTACTCTCAGCGCACCCCTAAGAAGATGATTAAGGCTGCCCTTTTCGGCGCCCTTTCCGATCGTGTTCGTAACGATCGTATCCACGTCATCTCCGAATTGGTGCCAGGCCAGACCCCTTCGACCAAGTCTGCAAAGGCTTTCATCGAGCGTCTGTCCGAGCGTAAGTCCATCCTGCTCGTACTGAGCCGTGAGGACATCAACGCCCAGAAGAGTGCCAACAACCTGCCCGGCGTACACATCCTGTCCGCTGATCAGCTGAACACCTACGACGTTCTCAAGTCTGATGACGTTGTGTTCTCCGTTGAGGCTCTCCACACCTTCATCAACCGCGCTTCTGGTGCGGTAAAGGAGGAGCAGAACTAATGGCTACTATCGCCAATCCACGCGACATCATCCTCGCGCCGGTCGTTTCTGAGAAGTCTTATGGCCTCATGGAGCAGAATGTTTACACATTCTTCGTCTCCACCGATGCCAACAAGACTCAGATCAAGATTGCCATCGAAGAGATCTTCGGCGTCAAGGTTGCTGCTGTGAACACCGTAAACCGTGCAGGTAAGCGCAAGCGCTCCCGCTCCGGCTTCGGTACCCGCAAGGCCACCAAGCGCGCTTATGTCACTCTTCGCGAGGGCAGCGACTCCATCGACATCTTCAACGGCTCCGTCGCTTAAGACGTCGATAGAAAAGGACTAATTATGGCTATTCGTAAGTACAAGCCGACAACCCCGGGTCGCCGTCAGAGCTCCGTTTCCATGTTCTCGGAGATCACCCGTTCGACCCCAGAGAAGTCACTGCTTCGCCCGCTCTCCAAGACCGGCGGCCGTAACTCTCACGGACACATCACCACCCGTCACCGCGGTGGTGGACACAAGCGTCGTTACCGCGTCATCGACTTCCGTCGTAATGACAAGGACGGCATCCTGGCTAAGGTCGCTCACATCGAGTACGACCCAAACCGCACCGCAAACATTGCTTTGCTGCACTACTTTGATGGCGAGAAGCGTTACATCATCGCTCCTAAGGGCCTGCAGCAGGGCGCAGTTCTTGAGTCCGGCGCTGGCGCCGACATCAAGATCGGCAACAACCTGCCTTTGCGTAACATCCCAACCGGTACCACCATCCACAATGTGGAGTTGAAGCCCGGTGCAGGTGCTAAGCTGGCTCGTTCCGCTGGTACTTCTATTCAGCTTCTTGGTAAGGAAGGCGCTTACGCTGTTTTGCGTATGCCATCCTCCGAGATCCGTCGCGTAGACATCCGCTGCCGCGCAACTGTTGGTGAGGTCGGCAACGCTGACCAGATCAACATCCGCTGGGGCAAGGCTGGCCGTATGCGTTGGAAGGGCTGGCGCCCAACCGTCCGTGGTGTCGTTATGAACCCGGTCGATCACCCACATGGTGGTGGTGAAGGCAAGACTTCCGGTGGTCGCCACCCAGTTTCCCCATGGGGAAAGAAGGAAGGCCGCACCCGCAGCCCTAAGCGTTACAGTGATGACATGATTGTTCGTCGCCGTCGCGCTAACAAGAACAAGAAGCGCTAAGAGGAGGTAACGAAGAATGCCACGCAGCCTTAAGAAAGGCCCGTTCGTCGATGAGCACCTCCTCAACAAGGTAGACGCTCAGAACGAAAAGGGTACCAAGCAGGTCATCAAGACCTGGTCCCGCCGTTCCACCATTCTCCCCGATTTCATCGGTCACACCTTTGCTGTCCATGATGGACGCAAGCACGTGCCAGTTTTCGTGGATGATGCCATGGTCGGTCACAAGCTGGGCGAATTCGCCCCAACCAAGACCTTCAAGGGTCACATCAAGGACGACAAGAAGGGACGTCGATAAGCGATGAGTGAAAACATCACCTCCGCAAGCGCGACTGCTCGCTTCGTCCGCGTTACCCCAATGAAGGCTCGTCGCGTCATTGATCTCGTGCGCGGCAAGACCGTGTCCGAGGCACTGTCTATCCTTAAGTATGCTCCACAGGCCGCTTCCGAGCCTGTCGCAAAGGTTGTTGCTTCTGCAGCTGCCAACGCTGAGAACAACTTTGGTCTGGATCCACGCACCCTGGTTATCTCCGAGGCTTACGCCAACGAGGGCCCAACCATGAAGCGTTTCCAGCCACGTGCTCAGGGACGTGCTTTCCAGATCCGTAAGCGCAGCAGCCACATCACCGTGGTAGTTGAGAGCCAGAAGGAAGGAGCCAACTAGTGGGCCAGAAGATCCATCCACACGGCCTCCGATTGGGCATCACTTCCGACTGGAAGTCCCATTGGTACGCCGATAAGTCTTACGCTGCATACGTAGCTGAAGACATCAAGATTCGTGAATTCCTTTCCAAGGGTCTCGACCGCGCCGGCATCGCTGACGTTGTTATTGAGCGCACCCGCGATCGTGTTCGCGTTGACATCCACACCGCACGCCCAGGCATCGTCATCGGCCGTCGTGGTGCTGAGGCAGACCGCATCCGTAAGGAGCTCGAAAAGCTCACCGGTAAGCAGGTTGCCCTCAACATCCTCGAGGTCAAGAACGTTGATGCCAACGCTCAGCTGGTGGCACAGTCCATCGCCGAGCAGCTGACCAACCGCGTGGCTTTCCGTCGCGCAATGCGCAAGGCTATCCAGTCTGCAATGCGTCAGCCACAGGTTAAGGGTATTAAGGTCGTGTGTTCCGGTCGTCTTGGCGGTGCCGAGATGTCCCGCACCGAGCGTTACCATGAGGGACGCGTTCCTCTACACACCCTTCGCGCCGAGATCGACTACGGCACCTACGAGGCTCACACCACTTTCGGACGCATTGGCGTCAAGGTGTGGATCTACAAGGGTGACGTCGTTGGTGGACGTCGCGAGAGCGAGATCAATGCACCCGCAGAGCGTCGCGGTCGCGGCGACCGCAACGCACGTCCGCGTCGTGGTGGCCAGCGTCGTCAGCGTGCTGAGCAGAAGCAGGAGGGCTAAACATGCTTATTCCTAAGCGCGTTAAGTACCGTCGCCAGCACCGTCCTACCCGTAGTGGTATTTCTAAGGGCGGCAACCGCGTCACTTTCGGTGAGTACGGCATCCAGGCTCTTGAGCCTGCCTACATCACCAACCGTCAGATTGAATCTGCACGTATTGCCATCAACCGCCACGTCAAGCGTGGTGGCAAGGTATGGATCAACATCTTCCCAGACCGTCCGCTTACCCAGAAGCCACTCGGCGTTCGTATGGGTTCCGGTAAGGGTCCTGTGGAGAAGTGGGTCGCAAACATCAAGCCGGGCCGCATTCTCTTCGAGATGAGCTACCCGGATGAAGCTACTGCTCTCGAGGCACTGCGCCGCGCTGGCCAGAAGCTTCCCTGCAAGGTCCGTATCGTCAAGAGGGAGGATCAGCTCTAATGGCTATCGGTACCCCAGCACATGAGTTCCGTGAACTCAACGAGGAAGAACTGGTTACCCGCCTCAACGAGGCTAAGGAAGAACTGTTCAACCTTCGCTTTCAGCTTGCTACTGGCCAGCTGACCAACAACCGCCGCCTACGCTCTGTCAAGCGCGACATCGCCCGCATTTACACCGTTATTCGCGAGCGCGAGCTGGGCCTGTCCGTGGTTCCGGGAGCTGAGGCTTAATTATGAGTGAGGCAAACGTGGACAACAAGGAAAAGGGCACCCGCAAGGTTCGCACCGGCTACGTGGTTTCTGACAAGATGCAGAAGACCATCGTCGTCGAGCTTGAGGACCGTAAGCAGCACGCTCTCTACGGTAAGATCATGCGCTCCGCCACTAAGGTGAAGGCACATGACGAGGCTGAGATCGCCGGCATCGGCGACCTCGTCCGCATCGAAGAGACCCGCCCATTGTCTAAGGACAAGCACTTCCGTCTCGTCGAGATCGTCGAGAAGGCTAAGTAATTTGGGCCGTTATCCGCTTCGGATAACAACCTAAAGAAATCCCTATCTGGTTTCCAGATAGGGATTTTTTGCGCTTTTCGACGCCTCCCTCTGCCAACATTGACGCTGGGGGAGGGGTGCAAGGTAGTTCCTTAATCGCAGTTGTACTTAGGTGCAACTGCGATTTGTATTCGGGGGTAGTGATGTGGTTAAATGTTTAGGTTGTCTGCGTAGGTCGGACTGGCGGTGCTTTTCCGAGTCGCCCTTCCGAGACCCCTCGACGTAAATCGTTCGTTGCCCACTTTGTGGAGTGTGTGGACATCTGTAGTACATAGACCACGCATGTTTGGGACGGAAATCCAGCATGCATTAATCCAGGTCAGGAGACCAGTAGTGATTCAGCAAGAATCGCGTCTGAAGGTCGCCGATAACACTGGTGCACGTGAAATTCTGTGCATCCGCGTCCTCGGTGGATCTACCCGACGTTTTGCTGGCATTGGTGACGTCATCGTCGCCACTGTCAAAGAAGCAACCCCAGGCGGCAACGTCAAGTCTGGCGAAATCGTCAAGGCTGTTATCGTTCGTACCAAGAAGGAAACCCGTCGTGCAGACGGCTCCTACATTGCATTCGACGAGAACGCTGCCGTTATCATCAAGAACGACAACGAGCCACGTGGCACCCGTATCTTCGGACCAGTTGCTCGTGAACTTCGCGAAAAGAAGTTCATGAAGATCGTTTCTCTTGCACCGGAGGTGATTTAAGAATGAAGGTCCATAAGGGCGATATGGTTCTTGTCATCGCTGGCCCTGACAAGGGTGCCAAGGGACAGGTCATCGCGGCATTCCCAAAGACTGAGAAGATTCTCGTCGAGGGTGTTAACCGCATCAAGAAGCACGTAGCTAACTCCGCACCAGAGCGTGGCGCAGAGTCCGGCGGAATCGTGACCCAAGAAGCTCCGATCCATGTCTCCAACGTCATGGTCATCGATTCTGACGGAAACCCAACTCGCGTTGGCTTCCGTGTAGATGAGAGCGGCAAGAAGGTTCGCGTTTCTCGTCGTAATGGGAAGGACATCTAATGACTGAGAACTACACCCCTCGTCTGAAGAGCCGTTACCAGGACGAAATCCGCACCAAGCTGCAGGGCGAATTCGAGTTCGCTAACGTCATGCAGATCCCAGGTGTCACCAAGATTGTTGTCAACATGGGTGTTGGCGACGCAGCTCGTGACTCCAAGCTCATCAACGGAGCTATCGAGGACCTCACCGCAATCACCGGTCAGAAGCCACAGCTTCGCCGTGCGAAGAAGTCCATCGCTAACTTCAAGCTCCGTGAAGGCATGCCAATCGGCGCAAAGGTTACCCTGCGCGGCGACCGCATGTGGGAATTCCTCGATCGTCTGCTGACCGTGGCACTGCCACGTATCCGCGACTTCCGTGGACTTTCTGACCAGCAGTTCGACGGCCACGGTAACTACACCTTCGGCCTCACCGAGCAGACCATGTTCTACGAAATTGACGTCGACAAGGTCGATCGTCCTCGTGGTATGGACATCACCGTTGTTACCACTGCGGTTAACGACGATGAAGGTCGCTCCCTGCTTCGCGAGCTCGGCTTCCCTTTCAAGGGTGAAGACGGAACTCGTCAGCAGTAATTAGAACTTTTATAGTTCATTCAATACGTCGCACAGCCTCTGGTTGTGCGGCGTATTTTTATGTTTACATGATATTCAAAATGCTGACCGAAGAATCTGCTTCTTAAACTCTGCGTAATCTCTGGTAGCGGAGCGAAAAATGAAATTACACTGCCGTGGAATGTATAAGTTACGCTAGGAAATATTTTCTCCGAGATGGATAAGTTTATGCATTACGTGCAATTTATAGATTCTGGAAAAGGTGTTGCTAATTGAGCATTATTCAGCCTCAGAGATTTACATAGATTTATATGTAGTTTTTAGCTAATTTCATTTAGCTTTTTGGGGAGCTAGCTGGGGTTAATGGTGCTAAAGGTATTAAATAGTATCTTGGATCGGAATGTGAATTCGTTGGAGTCTTTGAGGTTGCAGGCAGTGTGCAAAAAGATGCAGTTTTGCCATATGCAATTTATTCATACGTTATAAATGGGCAATATTTCTAATTAGATAATAATTTGCATGATAGTACATTAAATCTGGATAAATTTGAATTCAGGTTTTTAGAGACATCTTTTCAGTTCTAAAACTGAAGCCCTTCCTGAATTAATCATGAAACGAGAGTGTCTAATGGTTTGTGTGTGGGGATTCCCCACACACAAACCATTAGACACTCTCGATGGCGTAGCAGTACCAAGTGTGGAGGAAGAAAACGCTTGTGCACCGCTCAAGATTGCACATGCAATGACCATGCTTAAAGATGTCACTGCGGTAGAGACTGTGGCCAAGACCGTGGAATACAACATTACGGTGACTAACCCAGCAGCCTCTGCCCATCAAGCGTGGATTACTGATGCTCCGAAGTTCTCGGATTCGGTAAATATCACTGGCGCAACGGTAAACGGCACTGCGGTCACCGTAAGCAATGGAGTCTATCCTATTGCAGGTACTCAAGCTGCACCGATGAGTTTTGCGCCGAATTCCATCACTAACTTCAGAGTGAAGTCCAGTTATTACTATTCTGCCAAGGCGCTTAGGTACACCACACTTAATTGTGCGGCCAAAACTGCGGGAAGTGGTTTCTTCAACCAGGCCACGATGAACCTTTCAGGCAGCACCACTCCAGTAATTGATGATGCCTACGCCAATATTCCAGCGCTGCAAAATGCAGCTCTGGGTGTAGTGAAGACTGATTCTGCAGGAACCATCATTCCGCTGGATAGTGAATATGCCTTTGCGGTTTATCAAAATGGTGTGAAGATCGTAGATGTTAATGATTCCAGTGGTCGTAGCTTTGCGGCTACTGCTGCAACACTGACCATTGGCCAGGAATATCAGCTGGTGGAAACAACGGCACCAAATGGTTATCAGTTGCTGCCTGAAGCAGTGCGGTTCAAGATCAACACCGTTGGAAGTGCGCTGCAGCTAGCAATCATCGATGCTGCCAAGCAACCAGCCACCATGGTGGTGATGTCAGTATCTGATATCCGCACTGGTGCTCTGCCAGAAGCTGGCGGAAGTGGTGTGGGCTGGTGGATGGGAGCAGGATTTCTGCTCCTTATCATCGGAGCAATCGGTAGGAAGCGCTTAGCTTAAAACTCTTCAAAGGTGGCCGGATCTTGATTCTTGATCCGGCCATCTTCGCGTCCTAATGCAGTGATCGCCGCAATCTCTTCGTCGTTAAGCACAATCTTTATTGCTTCGAGGTTGGAACGCTGGCGCTCAGGTTTAGTGGAACGGGGGATGGGGATAATACCGCGCGCGTGGTGCCACGCCAACGCGACCTCGCCGCCGCCAACTCCGTGGCGCGCGCCGATTTCGGCGAGCAAAGGCTCATTGACCAGGCCGCGGCCGTTACTCAGCGGGCTCCAGGCCTCGGTGAGGATGCCGTTGTCATCGTGGAATTGCACCTGCTCAACCTGCGGGAAGTAGGGATGCAGCTCAATTTGGTTGATGGCTGGCAGCTCGCCGGTTTCCTTTTCAAGGCGCAAAATGTGCTCAGGCAGGAAATTTGAGACACCAATGTGGCGCACCAAACCAGCGTCGCGTACCTCGATGAGGGTTTGCCAGGCCTCCACGTAGAGATCACGCTGCGGATTTGGCCAGTGAATCAGCAAAAGATCCAGGTAATCGGTGCCCAGACGATAAAGGCTTTCCTCAATACGCACCCGCCCCAGATCGCGGGCGTGGAAGCGACCGGGCAATTTGCTCGTCACAAAAAGCTCTTCACGGGGCAGCCCGGACTTTTTCAGCGCCACACCCACTGTGCCTTCATTTTCATAGTTGTAGGCGGTATCAATAAGGCGATAACCAGCACTAATAGCTGAAGTTATAGCCTCGACGCCAGGGGCGCCATCAAGGTGGACGGTACCAAAACCGATTTCAGGAATTTTAAGGGTCATGGGTGCCACCCTACAAGCTTGTCGACGAGTGCCTGCGGCGTTTAAGAACTTAGTTTTTCGCGACCTCGCCTGAGTAAAGATTGAACTTATTGCCTTGGACAAAACCAGCCAAGAAGATTCCCGCTTCTTGGGCGGTTTCAATTGCCATGGAGCTCACCGATTCCGTAGTGATCACGCCAGCAATTCCCGCCATCGCAGCCTTTTTGAGGATCTCATAGGTTACTTTTTCAGTGACCACCAAAATGGCAGGGGACTGGGGGATACGCCGCTCCATTAGCAGGTGGCCAGTGATCTTATTCACCGCGTTTTCAGCCTGAATATCCTCCCTGACCAGGGTTAATTCTCCATCAAGATCAGCTAGCCCAGCCGCCTCCACGCCCTTGGTCTTGTGGAAGATTTTGCGCAGTTCATTGAGCTTTTCCGGCAACTGCACAATTGTCTCAGCGTTGGGAGTAATTGAGGTTATGGCCCACTGCGTTTGTGGCTTCGGGGTGGGGGAGACTCCGCAGGAAGGACCACTGTTTAAGAGGGGGAGTGGTTGAGCTCCCAGTACATCAAGGTCCAATACGTTATATGAATTTTTATTGTCGGGACCTACCGCACCGGCACAATAACGTGCTGTAGAAAGCTCAGTGGCTTTCTTAATTAGGCCCTCAGCCAATAAGAGTCCATGAACTAATTCAATATCTTGGCCTGGGGTACGAGTAATCGACCTAAAGAGGCTGCCATTCACCCGAATGTCTAAAGGCTCCTCTACAGCGATCGTATCGGGGCGAGTATTAATAAAAACCTCAGCCGGGGTAGCAACCACCCGTGGAACCTGCAATTTTTGGGTGATTCTGCCCATTTACCAACGCCTCCTGATGTCGCTTTAATGTCTTTGTGTTCCAACGCTGTCACAGGGTTGAAAAATTCCAAATAATCGCAGTTCGTAGAGTATTCTTGAGAAGTCTTAAGTGTTAACTGTGTTAAAGAACTAGAGATCATTTTGAGGGAAGCCGGTCAAATCCCGGCGCTGACCCGCAACCGTAGATCGCCTTTAATTGGTGATGAGCCGGATTACTCAAGATTTCTGGAAATGGCTTAGAACAACCGTCGTGGAATACGGAAGTTTTTTAATTAAGCATCCCCATGAGTAAAGAGCCTTAACGCTACCTCGCTAAGACAATATTTTCCCAAAACCTCATGGAAGGCACATACTTTGAGCATCACTTTTAAGCGTACTGCCACCGCTGCTATCACAGCCACCCTTCTCACCTCAGTTCCAGCAGCTCACGCCCTGGGATCTTCAGCACCCGTAAATGCCCGCGACTGCGTGGAAGCAAACAACGTATGGGTCTATGTGGAATATGGTGCAGATTCCGAGAAATCTCCCGAAGGCGGCTGCGCTACCAAATTCTCCACTGGTTTTGAAGCCTTGGAATCTGCTGGATTTACCCCTAAGTACCAGGATTTTTCTTTTGGACGCGCGCTCAACGGCATTGATGGCGTAGCACCTGTTTATGGAGAAACCGGCACCTATTGGGGCTATTACACCGGAACTGTCGCAACTGATCACACCGTAACCTACGAATACGCACCCGTCGGTGGCGATGAAACCACCCCAGCACCAGGTTCCGTTGAAGCATGGGTTGTTGGCGATGGCAGCAACTCCCCAGCGCTCACTGCACTTCCAGAGGCAACTCCTGAAAGTGGTTCCTCTGAGAACTCAAGTCTCTTTGCAGTGATCGCGGGCATCCTAGCAGTTGTGGGTGGCGCAGTAGCAGCCCTATACAACGGTCTCATCACCATCCCAGGCGTGGTTTTGCCGAAGTTTTAGTCCCGATCCACCGCACCTGCCTCCAAATGAGCGCCTTGTGTGGTGAAACCGCACTTTTTACTCCCCAAAAGTGACCAAATCCCGCACAAACTGCTTCTCAGAAGCAGTTTGTGCGGGATTCTGCTTTTTAGTTTTTGTCAGCTGACAAGTCGGGAGTCGGACCAAAGCTACGGTCAACACCAAAAGCAGCGCGTCGATTAGCGCGCCTTAAGGCTCCGAGTACTGGGGTAGCGGTAATCAGCAGTAAAAAGGACGTAAAAATCGCCCGGCCCAGATCCCACCCCAATGAAGTGGTGAGGCAGAAGAGGAAGAAGGTGTGCAGGTTTTCTAAGATTGGCACGCCGGGCACAAAGGAAAGCTCGGTGGAAGTGCCGATGGCATAGGGCCAAAAGCTCATGTTCATCAAAAAGCCGTATCCCAAAGAGGCGATGATGGCATAGAGGATGATTAGCAAGGTTTCTTTTTTGCCGCGCAGCTGTGGCAAAAGCCCTGCTCCAAAACCAACCCAGGCAGCGGCCAGCATTTGGTAGGGCAGCCATGGTCCAATTCCGGCGGTGAGCAGTGCAGATGCAAAAAGCCCGGTATTTCCCAGGATGAATCCGAAGCCCGGGCCAAATGCGCGTCCGCCCAGAATCAACACAAAAAACACTGCTTCGAAACCTGCAGCTCCGGCGCCAAAAGGACGCACCACGGCAACAAGTGCACTCAAGACGCCCACCATGGCGATGGCTTTAACATCAAAGCCGTCTTCACTGATTTCGGAAACCACGGCAGCAAGTACCAATGGAATTACTAATGCTAAATAAAGCGGTGCTTGGGCATCATTCGATAAAGCTGAAGAGGGGTCGACAAAAAGTGGCCAAAAGAAAATGACAATGCTCAAAAGTGCCAAAAGCCCAAGGGTGATAAAGGTTTTTGGCTTGAGGGAAATGACATTGTTCACGGTTCTAGCACCCCTCCCAAAGCTGTTTGTACCGCGGAAACCGTGAGCCAGTGGGAAGGGTCGTGCAGGCCAGAGGTGACCTTGGCAATTTGCGGGGCATAGGCAGGGGAAGAAGCAAGCATATCAACCGCGGGTCCATCGGCAATGATGGAACCATTGGCCATAAATAGCACTCGGTTAGCACACAGCGCCGCAAATTCCACATCGTGGGTGACCACCAACAAAGCCCGGCCCTGCTGGGAGAGCTGTTTAAAAGAGGCGGCCAGAGCCTTTTTAGCAGCATAATCAAGACCACGGGTGGGCTCATCAAAAAAGATCACATCAGGATGGGTAGCCAATTGAATTGCCAGAGCCAGGGCTAATTTTTGGCCTTCGGAAAGATCGCGGGGGTGTAGATGCGAGGCGATATTGGGCACGAGGGAATCCAAAATATCGCGAGTGGTGCCAGCAAATGCGCCACTGTCTCGATCAGAGCGATCCAATTCCGCAGCAACTGAGGATTCATAAAGGAGATCACTGGGGTTTTGCGGAACCATTGACACAAGTTTGCGTCGATTAGCTGGTTTAAGGCTGAGGGGATCGCGGCCGTCAACGTACACGTGACCGTGGGTGCGCTTACCTGATCCCTGCAACGCCCAGAGCAGGGTGGACTTGCCGCAGCCATTGCGCCCCATGAGCACTGTGATCTCACCGGCGTTGAGCTGCAGGGATACATTGTCCACGGCGCGGATCGCGGGGAAATCCACCACAATATCCGTAGCCACCAGCGCGGGCTTAACAGCGGACTGAATCCTGCGGGCCACTAATCCCTGTTGGAAAAGGCGTTTGCGCAGCTCTGGGGACTGCTGGCGGGCGCGGCGGATAGAAAGGGGCAATGGATTCCAGCCAGCCAGGCGGCCCAGCTCAACCAGCGGAGGCGCCACATCGGAGTTCTTCATAATTGCGGCTGGGGAGTCAATTCGCACAGTGCCGGTGGCATCAACGTGGGCCACGCGGTCGACATATTGCAGCACTCTTTCAATGCGGTGTTCCGCGAGCACCACTGTCATGGCCAGGTCATGGGCCAATTTGGTGATGGTGGCTAGTACATCCTCGGCACCATTGGGATCTAGCGCGCTGGTTGGTTCATCAAGAATAATCAGCGCGGGCCGGGTGGTGAGCACTGCACCGATAGCCACGCGCTGCTGCTCACCGCCGGAAAGTTCAGAAAGCGGGACGTGGCGCAGCTCTGCAATACCCAAAAGATCCAGGGTTTCTTCCACGCGCTTGAGCATGATCTCCGGGGCCAACCCCAGCTGCTCCATGCTATAAGCCAGTTCTTCCTCTACGGTATTGCTAACAAATCCAGCCGCCGGATTTTGGCCCACCACACCGACCACATCAGAGAGCATATGTGGTGGGAAATCGCGGGTATCGCGGCCCACAATGCGCACATGTCCATCCAAACGCCCGCCGGTGGCATGTGGCATAGCCCCTGACATGGCATTTAAAAGTGTGGTTTTGCCCGCACCGGTACGCCCAATGACCAGCAAAATCTCGCCCTCGTGCAGGGTGAGATTAACATCGTGAATCTGCGGCGCAGCCAGCGTGCGCTCATCGTGATAATAGGAAGCTGCCACATTTTCCAGCTCCAGAATCGGCTCGGTTGACCACGCCGCGCGTGGGGGAAGTGCAAAACTCATCGCAGGGTGCGTCCTTTAAGGGCGTCAGGGGCAAGTGCTTTGCGACGCCTGACTCTGTGGGTATTTCTGGGCAACATGGGGGTTAAATAGCCAGGAAGGGCTGCCATAACCAAACCAAAAATGACAAAAAGAGGAATGGTATTGGGAATGTGCAAAGGTACCCAGGTGGTGATCATGGAGGCGGGATCATTAATCCGCGTGACGATTGCTGCAAGTAGTGGGCTTAGGCCACAAATGCTAGTCAGCCACTCGGCTGTGCCCCAGGGCAGCGGTTTGAAGGTGCTCGAGGTTTTTCGTCGAGAAGCAATAAAAAGCGAAATCACCACAAACCCCACGCCCGCCAGCAAAATGGGGACTGCCACGTACAGTGGGGTGGTCGCATCCAAAATGACAAAAAGGCCGATGCACACACCCACAATGCCCAGCAGCCCAAAAGCAGAAGTAATGCGCTGCTCCAGGCGAGAAATCTGCGCGCGGCGGCCATAACCGCGGGCATCCATGGAATGCGCCAACGCGAGGGAACGATCCAAAGTATCTTGAAAAACTGGCAGCAAAATGCGAGAAAACCCGCGGAGACCTGCAGTGTTATCGCCACGCAAAGTACGCGCACGGTGAATGCGAACCGCTGATTCCGCCATCTGGGGAGCAATAGACATTCCAATAATGATCGCCGTGCCTAATTCTCCCAAAGCCCCGGGCAGCGCCTTGAGCAACTTCTTAGGATCCGCCAAGGAGTTCGCAGCACCAACGGCCACGATCATGGTTCCCAAAGCCATGCCCTGGATCAGCGCAATGACCAAACCTTCGGCATAAACCGTGCCAAAAATATTAATGCCCGCAGCCCATTGTGGAAGCTGCACCGCTGGAATGCGGAAAAGCTCCACCTGGCCGATTTTGACGCCCACCACAATATGCATAACCACGCGGTAGGCCACAATCCACGCCGCGATGGTCACATAGATGGGAAAAGCTCGAGACCAGGGGGAAGCGCCACGCCTTTTAGCAACCACAAAGCTCAAACTAGCCAGTGCCAAGACGAGCACATAAGGATTGTTACTCATGCTCACGGTGCCGGCGATGCCCAAGGCCCACACCCACCACGCCCAGGGATGAACCTCGCGCCGGGATAATAAATACCGCTTAATTGCCTGCACTGATTTAGCCCTGGATCTCGGAACGTCGAATAACCCAGGTGCCAATGGCGGAGGCTCCAATAACGGCAGTGAAAGCGAGGCTTAGTCCAATCATCCAAGCTTGGGAATCATCTGCTTCATTAGCAGCAAGGGGGATGCTTTGAGCTTCTTGTCCGGCAGCGGAGCCGGGGCTGCCGGGGGCTGTCATGACCATTGTGGAAGCAGCCGCTCCAGTAGGGGAGGTGGTGGGAACTGCAGCAGGTGCCATTGCGTTGGCAGAAGTTGCCGGATTCGCTGGGTTTGCCGGGCTGGCGGGATTGCTGGCGGGATTGTTGGCAGCTGCAGCAACCAGTGACTCATATTGTTCTTTGGAAATGGGGTTTCCAGTGGAGTCTTGATAAACCACAACTTCCTGCGGATTATTCGGATTTACATAAGGTGTTGGGGTCGCGCTGTTGGCAGCAGATTTGGTGGGCTGAGCAGTAGCTGATTGTGGGGTTGTTTCCAGCTCCGGAATGATGAGGTCATTGGGATCAAAATTAGCTAGCGGATCTTCGGTGGTTTCTTCCTCAATGACGGAAGCTTGGCGGGTGGGAATTTCTCCAGGCCGTTCGCCAGCTCCCCAATTCCAAGACACCACGGTGCCGGCTGCTGGATAATCGGAAAAGGCACCGACGTTGCTATATTCCCAATCGCTGCCATCAAGCGGAGCTTTCCAATATGCCCAATAAGCACCCTCCGGGGAAGTAGTGAGGCAGGGATCTACCTCAGCGGAGGGAAAGCCATTGATACGGCAAATGAAATCCGGGAATTTAGCGGTGCCCTCAACGCTGAAACCTGCTTCGATAAGGACGTTATAGCCATTGCCACCAGCACTGGCACAGCCGATGGAATCCTCCACAATGACCGTCACCTGATCATTAGAACAGGGAGTACTAAATGCAGCTGCTTCCGGGATCCACGGGGACAGGGCTAGAACTAACCAAAGCCCAAGTGCAAGAGCTGTGGCTTTGAGGGAATGTTGAAACATAAGGTGCCTTTTGTAGCGGGTGAATTTAGGCAGGAAGATTAAGCAGTAGCGGTCCCACCGCAGCAGCAATTGCAGCTAACAGGGCCACCACAGCGATAATGATGCCCGCTGACCCGGCAGAAGATCCTGCCTCAGGGGCGGGAGCAGGAGCAGGAGTCGGCTCAGAAGTTGGCGGAGTAACGCTAATAAATAGGTTGTCGTTGGCATAGTTGGCACCGGCATATGCCAGGGCAGCTTGGGCGCTGGTGCGGCGAATTTGATCAGTCACCGTGGTAGCTGTGGCAACATCGCTGCTGCGCCAGGCAAAAGCGCCAGCCAAGTCAGTGCTGGCGGAAGCTCCAAAGCGAGTGCTTTCCAGATAAGCATGAGCCTTGGAAAACTCAGTTTCCTTATTAACTAGTGCAAAAGCAGAAGCCGCCAAAGCAGTGGTATTAGCGTTAACGTCCAAACGGAAACCCGAGATTCCGCCGCTGGCATCTTGTGCAGCACTGAGATAATTCACGGTACGGGTAGTGGAATCGGCAGTGGTGCCATCTACCAGGGCAAAAGCCTGTGCTGTCAGGGCAGTGGTATCGGCATCCTGTGTGGTGCAGGTGGGCTCAGTTAGTTGTGACAGTGGCACACCACCATTGGCACAGATTTGCGTGGCCAAAAAATCTGCTGCGCGCTCGGCAGCTGCGGTTTCACCAGCACGCGCCAATGCCAACACCCCCCAGGCCTGCCCAAAGTTTGTTACTCCGGAAGTTGGTTCACCAGCTGTTTCATTTTTGAGCTGGCCATTGTCCTGCACGGTGTCCACCAGCTGCGCAATAAGCACAGCATTAGGCTGTTCAAAGGCATCTGCTACCACGACGGTTTTGGCTAGACGCGCGGCATCTACTTCTCCGCCAAGGTAAAGATAGGAATCAAGAGAATCCATCATGGTGCGGAAGCTCTGCTGAGCTTGAGAAGAATCAGGATCCAAAGCATCGAGGGAGAGCAGCATATCCTGGGTTAATCCAAGATCATCAGCGCCGGAGGGACCAGTGGCTAAACCATCACTGAGCTGATTGCTCAAAAAGTTAGCGCTGAGCTGAAGATCTGCAGCAGTTGGGCCACTAATTGCGGCATAAGCTGGGGCAATTGAAGCCGCCGCCAGTGCAGCAACAAAAGTAATTGTGAGAGGAGCGCGGAGCTGAGACAAAAGCAGTCCTTTTAATAGATTGAGAAAAGGATTCTGTTCCCCCGCAAAGCGCATGACTGCCCTCAACACGGGCTGCAGAACCGTAATCCACGACGGTTGAAGCCAAAGAATATTTCCAGGTAATCCGACTTCAGTGCCACACAGCACCCATACGGTTGCGGGTCAGCGCCGGATTCTCACCGGACTTCCCCTGAAAATAAAAACTTGCTGAACTAACCATAAAAATAGCAGCTTAAAGGGTCAACCCCTAACTGCCAGCAGGCTGAGTGGTGGCCTCAAACCAGTAGCGGCGCATCCCCCGAATTGAAGATTCATAAACTCCGCCCGCACGCTCAATTACGCGCCGGGAAGCCGCGTTTTCCTCGCGCACACACAACAAGGTACGTTCAATACCCATTTCTTGGGCTGCTGTGAGTGCTAAATCCAAAGCTGCACCGGCCACACCTTTATTACGGGCACTGGGACGCACGCTATATCCAATGTGTCCGCCTTGCTCCAATAAAAATTGGTTGAGTTCATGACGCAAAGCCACAAAGCCTAAGAGTTCTTGGGTGTCATCAACGATCCAAAAGTAGGTGCAGGGGACAAAATTTGGTGGAGGTGGTCCTTGGCGGGCTGCTAAATAGCGCGCAAAACTTGCCTCGGAAAGATCCTCCACCTGGGCGGGGTCAAAGAAGCCGGAACCGTCGATTGAACCTTGTCCGAACTCTTTGAGGCAGGCTGCCCATTGTTGATGTCCCTGCGGGTTTGGAGCAATTAAACGGTACATAGTCCCAGCTTAAAGCAATAATGCTTATCGACGCCCACCGCCGCGCGCCGCGCCGCGGTGGGGGCTTAAGCGTTGGATGCATGGCGACGTCGTAAAGCACTTGCGTTTTTCTTGCTTTGTCCTGTACTCTGTCCGTTTGGACTTTGCGCAAGAAAACTCTATAGAGCAAAAGGCGTCTAGAAGATCCATGTAATCGTAAACACCCTACTTTGTTGTAGGCCCCCCGCCATGAATGGCGATCCGCGTGGACATTGGCAGCGAGCAAACCGACTATTGAGTTCGGGGAGCGTTGAGTGGCCAGAAAACACACGGTTAACGTCCAAGGTGGGTAGGGAACCCCAACGAGAAAGGCATCAGGTCACAATCTTATGACCATGACTGATCCAATCGCCGACATGTTGTCGCGCGTGCGCAATGCGAGCAACGCGCACCATGACACCGTGTCCATGCCATCCTCCAAGATCAAGGCAAACATTGCTGAGATCCTGAAGCAGGAAGGCTACATCGCTAGCTACACCGTCGAGGATGCCAAGGTCGGCAAGACCCTGACCCTCGAGCTGAAGTACAGCAACACTCGTGAGCGCTCCATTTCTGGTCTGCGCCGCGTGTCCAAGCCAGGTCTGCGTGTATACGCTAAGTCCACCAATCTGCCACAGGTTCTGGGCGGACTGGGCGTGGCTATCATCTCCACGTCACAGGGCCTCCTGACCGACCGTCAGGCTACCGAGAAGGGCGTAGGCGGAGAAGTTCTCGCCTACGTCTGGTAAAGGGAGGATTGACTAAATATGTCACGTATCGGAAAAGAACCGATCACCATCCCATCCGGTGTAGAGACCAAGATTGATGGCCAGTTTGTTGAGGTTAAGGGACCTAAGGGCACCTTGAACGTCACCATTCCTGCTCCGATCACTGCCGCTATTGAAGATGGCAAGATCATCGTCTCCCGTCCGGATGACCACCGCACCAACCGCTCACTCCACGGCCTCTCCCGCACCCTGGTTAACAACCTGGTTGAAGGCGTTACCGCTGGTTACACCATCAAGATGGAAATCTTCGGTGTCGGTTACCGTGTTGCACTGAAGGGCAAGGACCTCGAGTTCTCCCTCGGTTACTCACACCCAGTACTGATCGAAGCTAAGGATGGCATCACTTTCGCAGTTGATGGCAACACCAAGCTTTCAGTTTCTGGCATCGACAAGCAGAAGGTTGGACAGGTCGCAGCAGTGATCCGCCGCCTACGTAAGGACGATCCTTACAAGGGTAAGGGCATCCGCTACGAGGGTGAGCAGATCCGCCGCAAGGTCGGAAAGACGGGTAAGTAAGCAATGAGCAACACTGAAAACA
Organism: Corynebacterium callunae DSM 20147; assembly: GCF_000344785.1. Taxonomy (NCBI): domain Bacteria; kingdom Bacillati; phylum Actinomycetota; class Actinomycetes; order Mycobacteriales; family Corynebacteriaceae; genus Corynebacterium; species Corynebacterium callunae. The sequence continues at coordinate 550,802 of NC_020506.1, forward strand.
AGCAGAAGCGCGTTTCTATCGGTAAGGACATCGCGACTCGTCGTCGCGTTGCCCGTGCACGCCGCCACTTCCGCATCCGCAAGAACCTGCGTGGAACCCCAGAGGCTCCTCGTTTGGTTGTCCACCGTTCCTCTCGCCACATGCACGTTCAGATCATCGATGACGTTGCAGGCCACACCTTGGCTGCAGCTTCTTCCATCGAGGCTGAGGTTCGTGCAACCGAGGGTGACAAGAAGGCTAAGGGCGCAAAGGTCGGTCAGTTGATCGCCGAGCGTGCTAAGGCTGCTGGTATCGAGCAGGTCGTTTTCGACCGCGCTGGTTACAAGTACCACGGCCGCGTTGCAGCTCTTGCTGACGCAGCTCGTGAAGGTGGTCTGAAGTTCTAATGATGACCATTTCCAAGAACATCAACGGAAGGATTGCGTAATGCCGGGACGTGAACGGCGTGACGGCGGACGATCCGCCGACGACAACAAGCAAAACGATCGCAACGAGCGTCGTGGCGGCGGCCGCCGCGATGATCGTCGCAATCAGCAGCAGGACGAGCGCTCACAGTACATCGAGCGTGTCGTCACCATCAACCGCGTTTCCAAGGTCGTTAAGGGTGGTCGTCGCTTCAGCTTCACCGCACTTGTGATTGTTGGCGACGGCAAGGGAATGGTCGGTGTCGGTTACGGCAAGGCCAAGGAAGTTCCCGCTGCTATCCAAAAGGGTGCAGAAGAGGCTCGCAAGAACTTCTTCCGCGTTCCTATGGTTAACGGCACCATCACCCACCCAGTTCAGGGCGAGAAGGCAGCCGGCATCGTTATGCTGAAGCCTGCTGCACCAGGTACCGGCGTTATCGCCGGTGGCGCAGCTCGTCCAGTGCTTGAGTGCGCTGGTATCCAGGACATTCTTTCCAAGTCCCTTGGTTCTGACAACGCTATCAACGTCGTTCACGCTACCGTGGATGGCCTGAAGCAGCTGGTCCGCCCTGAAGAGGTTGCAGCCCGTCGTGGCAAGACCCTCGAAGAGGTTGCACCAGCACGTATCCTGCGTGCACGCGCAGGTCAGGAGGCGTAAGAAATGGCGCTGAAGATTACCCAGATCAAAGGCACTGTGGGCACCAAGCCCAAGCATCGCGAAAATCTTCGTTCCCTCGGTCTAAAGCGAATCCGCCACTCTGTGATCCGTCCCGATACCCCTCAGGTACGTGGCATGATCCTGGCAGTTCGCCACCTGATCGTCGTCGAAGAAGTGGCGGGGGAGTAGGTAACAAATGAGCGAACCAATTAAGCTCCACGATTTGCGCCCAGCAAAGGGCTCAAACAAGGCTAAGACCCGCGTCGGTCGAGGCGAAGCATCTAAGGGTAAAACTGCAGGTCGCGGTACCAAGGGTACCAAGGCTCGCAAGCAGGTTTCTGCTGCATTCGAGGGTGGCCAAATGCCACTTCACATGCGTCTGCCGAAGCTCAAGGGCTTCAAGAACCCAAACAAGGTTGACTACCAGGTAGTTAACGTTGCAGACCTTGCAGAGAAGTTCCCACAGGGTGGCGAAATCAGCATTGCTGACCTCGTTGCTTCCGGACTTGTTCGCAAGAACGAGCTAGTCAAGGTTCTTGGCAACGGCGATCTGAACGTCAAGTTCAACATCACCGCTAACAAGTTCTCTGGCTCTGCCAAGGAAAAGATTGAAGCCGCTGGCGGCTCCATCACCGTGGCATAAGTTCTTTAAGAACTAATAAGGCCTTCGGGTTTTATGCTCAAAGCTCCCCCTTTCTTTTGAAAGGGGGAGCTTTTTGTTCTTTGTAGGGCAGGGGAGTGCCTGTACTCTGTGGCTCTGCTCATCTGCGGATGGATCTTGTTACCTATTAGCCTGGAAAAAGTACGCGACTGTGCTATTGCGGATATGACTCACCTAACAAAAAGGGGGCTAGGAATCCCCTGTGCTGCCGAAAGCTGGTAGGGTAAATAGGTCAATCGTGCCCGTTTATCTAAATGTGATAAATGGGCCAGGATCTAAAAAATACATCTCCCGCCATTCCGAGGTTTCCATGTGGAAATTTTCGCGATGACGTGGGGGCCAGGAGGATATGTGTCCGCCATTATTCAGGCATTCAAGGACGCCGATCTGCGTAAGAAGATTCTCTTCACTATCGCGTTGATCGTTCTATACCGCATCGGTGCGCAGATCCCTTCCCCGGGAGTTGACTACGCAACGATCAGTGGTCGTTTGCGTGACTTGACCGAGGATCAATCAAGCGTTTATTCGCTGATTAACCTGTTTTCCGGTGGAGCGCTGCTGCAATTGTCCATCTTCGCCATCGGCATTATGCCGTATATTACGGCGTCGATTATTGTGCAGCTGTTAACAGTTGTTATTCCGCACTTTGAAGAGCTGAAAAAAGAAGGCCAATCCGGCCAGGCCAAGATGATGCAGTACACCAGGTACTTGACCATCGCGCTGGCTTTGCTGCAGTCTTCTGGCATCGTCGCTCTTGCAGACCGTGAGCAGCTACTCGGTGCTGGCATTCGCGTGCTGGTGGAGGACCGCAACTTCTTCGACCTCATCGTGCTGGTATTCACCATGACTGCAGGCGCCATCTTGGTTATGTGGTTGGGTGAGCTCATTACCGAAAAGGGTGTGGGCAACGGTATGTCCCTGCTGATTTTCGCAGGTATCGCGACCCGACTACCCACCGACGGTATGAACATTCTCGGAAACTCCGGCGGCGTGGTCTTCGCAGTTGTACTGATTTCCGTGCTTGTTTTGGTTATCGGCGTGGTTTTCGTGGAGCAGGGTCAGCGCCGCATTCCGGTGCAGTATGCAAAGCGCATGGTTGGTCGTCGCCAATACGGTGGCTCTTCTACCTACCTGCCTTTGAAGGTGAACCAGGCTGGTGTTATCCCAGTTATCTTCGCTTCCTCCCTGATTTATATGCCAGTGTTGATCACTCAGATCGTCACCTCCGGCTCGGTGGAAGTTACTGATAACTGGTGGCAGCGCAATGTCATTGCACACCTACAGACCCCATCCTCTTGGCAGTACATTGTTTTGTACTTTGCCTTGACCATCTTCTTCTCTTACTTCTATGTTTCTGTGCAGTACGATCCTGCAGAGCAAGCCGACAATATGAAGAAGTACGGTGGCTTTATTCCTGGCATTCGTCCAGGCCGCCCTACCGCGCAGTACCTTGGTTATGTGATGAACCGCCTGCTTTTCATCGGTTCCCTATACCTAGCGCTCATCGCTGTGCTGCCAAACATTATGCTGGATCTAGGCGTTGACGCCGGTTCGGCTGGAGCCACCCCATTCGGTGGTACCGCAATCCTGATTCTTGTATCTGTTGCACTAACTACCGTGAAACAGATTGAGAGCCAGCTCCTGCAAAGCAACTACGAAGGACTTCTGAAATAATGCGACTCGTTCTCCTTGGACCTCCCGGTGCCGGCAAGGGCACCCAGGCTGCAATTCTCTCTGAGAAGCTTGGTATCCCTCATATCTCCACCGGTGATCTTTTCCGCGCCAACATTGGCGAGGGCACCCCGCTAGGTGTTGAAGCAAAGCAGTACATCGACGCTGGCAAGCTTGTGCCTACCGATGTCACCGCACGCATGGTTGCTTCCCGCCTTGCCGAGTCCGACGCTGCAGAAGGCTTCTTGCTAGATGGCTTCCCACGCACCGTGGAGCAGGCTGATATCTTGGCTAACCTGCTCACCGAAGCCGGCCAGCAGCTTGATGGCGTAGTTAACTACCAGGTTTCTGAGGACGTAGTTGTTGAGCGCATGCTCTCCCGTGGCCGCGCAGATGACAATGAAGCAACCATCCGCACCCGCCTGGGCGTCTACCGCGATGAGACTGCACCACTGATCGATCACTACGGTGAGAAGATCATCAACATCGAGGCAGAGGGCACCGTTGAGGAAATCAACGCTCGTACCCTAGAGGCACTTGAGGCTTTGGGAAAGTAAATTTCCCAGAATCTGGTTGCTAAATCTACGATAGGTTAAGCGGTCAGAAACAAGCGGCCGGGCCACACCTAAGGTGTGGTACCGGCCCTTTTTATATTTAGCTCTATTTTTTATTGCTTTATCAGACATAAACTCTAAACGGCTAATGAGCCAAAATTAGCTCAGCAGAAAAGGAGATACCCGCAAATGGGTTTCCGTAACAAGAAGAAAACAATTCCCGCCAAGACCCCAGGCGAACTAGATGCTATGCAGGCAGCAGGGGAGATCGTCGGCAAGGCTTTGCAGACTGTGCGCGCTGAGGCGAAAGCGGGTATGAGCACCTGGGATCTAGATCAGATCGCAGAGCAGGTTATTCGCGATGCTGGCGCTATTCCTACCTTCCTGGGGTACCAGGGCTTTCCAGGTTCGGTGTGTGCCTCTGTTAATGAAGTAATCGTGCACGGCATTCCCTCCAAGGAGGTCGTCTTGGAGGAGGGCGATCTGCTCTCCATCGACTGTGGCGCCACTTTTGAGGGCTGGGTCGGCGATTCCGCTTGGTCTTTCGGCATCGGCGAGCTTGATGAGGACGTTCAAGCCCTTAACCTGGCAACCGAGTGGGTGCTCATGGAAGGCCTGAAGGCCATGGTTCCAGGCAACCGTCTCACTGACGTTTCCCACGCTTTGGAAGTTGCTACCCGCAAGGCGGAGCAGAAATTCGGCGTGCTGCTGGGCATCGTTGATGGTTATGGCGGACACGGTATCGGACACACCATGCATGAAGATCCTTACCTGGCCAATGAGGGCAGCCCCAACCGAGGCCCAATTATCCAAGAGGGCTCTGTGCTCGCCATTGAGCCAATGCTTACCCTTGGCACCGAGGATTCTGCAGTGCTCGAAGACGATTGGACTGTTGTAACCCTCGATGGTTCTTGGGCAGCTCACTGGGAGCACACCGTAGCAGCTACTGCCGGTGGCCCTCGCATTCTTACCCCGCGTTACTAAAACGCTTTTCGACGCGCCCCTGCCCCGCAGCACCCTCGGTGCTGCGGGGCTTCAGGTTTTTTAAAAGAAATTGTTCCACAAGTATCAATTTCGCAGAGGTGGCTTATATACTGCTGTTTATGCAGAAAATTTCCCGCACCCGTTACGCTTCATCCATCAAGCGTGGCGTCGCAGCCATCCTTACTACAGCTGCAGCAACCGCTGCGCTTGTTGGCGCACCAGCATCCGCATCCGCACAGGATTTCACAGCCGGCAGCTCCGCCATCGCTCAGAACCTCACCGCTGGTAGCTCCGCTGTCACAGCAGATGCTCGTGAGGGTGCGTGGGCTTCCCGCAATAACCTCCAAGCTCAGCTTGATACCATGGGACCTGCTGCAATGCCTGCTAAGGCTGCAGTTGATCAGGCAGTCAACGCTGTCTTCCCAGGTCTTATCGATGAAAAGATCGCTGTTCAGCAAGAAGCTGCGCGTGCACAGGCTGAGCGTGAAGCAGCAGCTGCCCGCGAAGCAGAGGCAGCTCGTATTGCTGCTGAGCAAGCAGCCCGTTTTGATTCTGGCTCTTGCCCAGCAAGTGCTGATGTTTGTGTTGATATCGATGGTGGCCGTTCATGGTTGCAGGAAAACGGCCAGGTAGTTTATGGTTCCGTCGCTGTTTCCTCCGGTGGTATCGGTAACGAGACTCCACGCGGAACTTTCTACATCAACCGCAAGGTCGAGGATGAGATCTCTTATGAGTTCAACAATGCCCCAATGCCTTACGCTATGTACTTCACCAACTCCGGTCACGCATTCCACCAGGGCAATGTTGCAACCACCTCTGCGGGCTGTGTTCGCTTGGCTCAGCAGGACGCCATCTACTACTTCAACAACGTTGAAATCGGCGACATGGTTTATATCTACTAGGTAGAACCCATACGGGACGCGGAATAGGAAACTCCTATTCCGCGTTTTTTATGAAATTCACCAAATGTTTGATATTTACTATGCCCCCGTGTAACCTGTATCGATGGTGTGTATGCAATTCGCAACACCACCATTTTGAAGTGGAAAAACTTAGAAGCTCCCGAGGGGGAGCATTCTGGAAAAGTGGAGGATATGGCTAAGGAAGGCGCTATTGAGGTTGAGGGTCGCATTGTCGAGCCTTTGCCGAATGCAATGTTCCGTGTCGAGCTCGACAATGGACACAAGGTACTCGCCCACATCAGTGGAAAGATGCGCCAGCACTACATCCGTATCCTTCCTGAGGACCGCGTCGTTGTAGAGCTGTCGCCCTACGATCTTACCCGCGGCCGCATCGTTTACCGCTACAAGTAAAAAGCTTTAAGCCTCCATATATCAGGGCCCGGCGGGGATATCCCGTCGCGCTGACACACCTTCAGGCATCGATGGCTGAAGCCCTGCGAATCACAACCCACCCTCCGGTATCCGTCCGGGGAAAGCGTTGCGTGGCAGGGGCGATTATGGGGAAAACCATCGCAACAACCGGAAAGGTTCTGCCACATGGCACGTCTAGCTGGTGTTGACCTTCCACGCAACAAGCGTATGGAAGTCGCACTTACTTACATTTACGGAATCGGCCCAGCCCGTTCCAAGCAGCTTCTCGAGGAGACCGGAATCTCCCCAGACCTGCGCACTGACAACCTCGACGACGAGCAGCTCGCTGCTCTTCGTGACGTTATTGAAGGCACCTGGAAGGTTGAGGGTGACCTCCGCCGCCAGGTACAGGCTGACATCCGTCGCAAGATCGAAATCGGTTGCTACCAGGGTATTCGCCACCGCCGTGGCCTGCCAGTTCGTGGTCAGCGTACCAAGACCAATGCGCGTACGCGCAAGGGCCCTAAGAAGACGATCGCCGGAAAGAAGAAGTAAAAATGCCTCCAAAAGCACGCTCTGGCGCGCGCCGTACCGGCCGTCGCGTCGTAAAGAAGAACGTTGCCCACGGCAACGCTTACATCAAGTCCACCTTTAACAACACCATCGTATCGATCACTGATCCACACGGTGCTGTCATCTCCTGGGCTTCCTCTGGACACGTTGGATTCAAGGGCTCTCGTAAGTCCACTCCATTCGCTGCTCAGATGGCCGCTGAAAACGCTGCTCGCAAGGCAATGGATCACGGCATGAAGAAGGTTGACGTATTCGTCAAGGGCCCAGGTTCGGGCCGAGAGACCGCTATCCGTTCACTCCAGGCCGCAGGCCTCGAGGTCAGCTCGATCTCCGACGTGACGCCACAGCCACACAATGGTTGCCGTCCGCCGAAGCGTCGTCGCGTTTAATAGGGAAGGAAAGGTAATACATTATGGCTCGTTATACCGGCCCCGCAACCCGTAAATCCCGTCGTCTGCGCGTCGACCTCATCGGTGGAGACATGGCGTTTGAGCGCCGTCCATATCCTCCGGGACAGGCTGGCCGCGCACGCATCAAGGAGTCCGAGTACCTCCTGCAGCTCCAAGAGAAGCAGAAGGCTCGTTTCATCTACGGCGTCATGGAAAAGCAGTTCCGTCGTTACTACGCTGAGGCTAACCGTCGCCCAGGCAAGACCGGTGAGAACCTCATCGTCTTGCTTGAGACCCGTCTCGACAACGTAGTTTACCGCGCAGGTCTGGCACGCACCCGTCGCCAGGCTCGTCAGCTTGTTTCCCACGGCCACTTTGTGGTAAACGGCAAGGCAATTGACGTTCCTTCTTACCGTGTTTCTCAGTACGACATCATCGATGTTCGTGAGAAGTCACAGAAGATGAACTGGTTCGAAGAGGCTCAGGACAATCTGATCGACGCAGTCGTACCAGCTTGGATCCAGGTCGTTCCTGAGAGCCTGCGTATCCTCGTGCACCAGGTGCCCGAGCGCGCACAGATCGATGTTCCGCTGCAAGAGCAGCTTATCGTCGAGCTGTACTCGAAGTAATTTCTGCTTACCCGGCTGCCCCGGGTGCACAGGAATCTTCCGATTTTTCACCATCCTTTCCGCCCCTTTAAGACGTCAAATAGCGGACGTCACCCAAGGAGAGTTCAATGCTCATTTCACAGCGCCCTACCATTACTGAGGAATTTGTCGATAGCGCACGTTCCAAGTTCGTCATCGAACCTTTGGAGCCAGGCTTTGGCTACACCCTCGGTAACTCTTTGCGCCGCACCCTGCTGTCCTCCATCCCTGGAGCTGCAGTTACCAGCGTAAAGATTGATGGTGTACTCCATGAGTTCACCACCATCAATGGTGTGAAGGAAGATGTTTCTGACATCATCCTAAACATCAAGGGCTTGGTTCTTTCTTCTGACTCTGATGAGCCAGTTGTAATGCACCTTGTTAAGGAAGGCGCTGGCGTTGTCACTGCCGGCGATATCCAGCCACCAGCTGGAGTTGAGATCCATAACCCGGATCTGCACATCGCTACCCTTAATGACACCGCCAAGCTGGATATTGAGCTCATCGTCGAGCGTGGACGTGGCTACGTTCCCGCAACCTTGACTACTACCAGTGGTGAGATCGGCCGTATTCCGGTCGACCAGATCTACTCCCCAGTATTGAAGGTCAGCTACAAGGTGGAAGCTACTCGTGTTGAGCAGCGCACCGACTTTGACAAGCTGATCATCGACGTTGAAACCAAGAACTCTATTACTGCCCGTGACGCCCTGGCGTCGGCAGGTAAGACCCTGGTTGAGCTGTTCGGCCTCGCTCGCGAGCTGAACATCGCAGCCGAGGGCATCGAGATCGGACCCTCCCCACAGGAGACCGAGTACATCGCTGCCTACAGCATGCCAATCGAGGATCTGGACTTCTCCGTCCGTTCCTACAACTGCCTCAAGCGCGAGGACATTCACACCGTGGGTGAGCTCGCCGAGCGCGCAGAGACCGACTTGCTTGACATCCGTAACTTCGGACAAAAGTCAATCAACGAAGTCAAGATCAAGCTTGCTGGCCTGGGTCTTACCCTAAAGGATGCTCCTGAAGACTTCGATCCTTCAACTCTTGAAGGTTATGACGCCGAGACTGGTGGCTACATCGATGTTGAGGCGGAAGATTCCGAGTAAGTCGCATGGTCCAAGCCTGGGCCGCGCTAAATCAATGTACAAGGAGTACAACTAAATGCCTACCCCTAAGAGAGGCGCCCGCCTCGGCGGATCCGCTAGCCACCAGAAGAAGCTTCTTTCCAACCTGGCAGCTTCCCTGTTCGAGCACGGCGCAATCAAGACCACCGATGCCAAGGCAAAGGCTCTGCGTCCTTACGCTGAGAAGCTGATCACCAAGGCTAAGTCCGGCACCGTTGCTGATCGTCGTAACGTTTTGGCACTCGTTCCTAACAAGGACGTCGTTGCTTACCTGTTCAACGAGCTTGCACCTAAGTTCGAGAACCGTGCAGGTGGCTACACCCGCATCATCAAGCTGGAGAACCGTAAGGGCGACAACGCTCCTATGTCCCAGATCTCCCTCGTTCTCGAGGAGACCGTTTCTGCAGAGGCATCCCGCGCAACCCGCGCAGCTGCTTCCAAGAAGGCTGCTGAAGAGGCTCAGACCGAAGAGGCTGAGACCGAAGAAGTAGCAGAGACCCCAGCTGCAGAGACCGCAACCGAAGAGGCTGCTGAAGAGAAGTAATTTACTTACTTCATCTTGAAGTCCCTATTCCTGAGATTAAATCTCGGGGATAGGGACTTTTCTGCTTGGTGTGGTTTTATCAAGATGTCTCACATGATTTATCGATTAGCGGGTGTGCTGTTTGTCTTGAGCTCTGTGGTGGCACTGCTTTTTCAAGGTGTTGCAATCGCGCAATGGAGCGGTTTTCTCATCATGTGTGGTGCGATGCTGCTGTGGTCCATTGGCAAGAGCGATGTTCATGTTCTTACCTTCTTGCTGGTTGCAGCAGGTTTAAGCGGCATGGTCTTCGGCCTAAGTGACTCTTTGGTTGCGCTTTTTGCCCAAGTCCTGGCCACCTGGGGTGCCATGCTCTGGGCCTGGTGGCCGCGCACGGAAGCGTCGAAAAGCGCAATTTCAGTGGTTAATGGTGGACTGACCTTGATCCTTTTGGGTGCTTCGGTGGCCGGTTTTGTTGGGCTGGGAATTATTGGCAGTATGGATATTGTGCCGGGCTACTTTGAAAGGCTCGCACTTTATTCTCTGCACCTGTGGTTCGTGTTACTTGGAGTGGGGGTATTTAGGAGGCCCAAATTCCGCAAAAGTGAAAAAACTCACAATAAAATTGAACCCCACCTCACAGCACAAAATTCGAGTGCAGCAAACCGAAAGGCAATGGAAGGTATTGACAACCCAAGACAGGGTGCGGATTCGCCTAGATCTGGCCTATGACGGAACTGATTTCCATGGCTGGGCGCGACAAGGTACAAGCGACCTGCGCACGGTGCAAAAAGTTCTCGAGGAAACACTCAACCTGGTTTTGCGGGAGCCCATTGAACTAACCGTGGCAGGACGCACCGATGCTGGGGTGCATGCTGCGGAACAAGTGGCGCATTTCGACGTCCCCGCCCAGGCTTTGGAACAACGTTCCATTGATGGCGATCCACAACGTTTGGTACGTCGACTTTCTAGATTATTGCCCGATGACATTCGGGTTCATGATGTCTCACTGGCCCCGCCTGGTTTTGATGCGCGTTTTGCAGCGCTGCGCCGGCATTATGTTTATCGCATTACCACCCATCCCGCTGGTCCTTTGCCCACCCGCATCCGTGATACCGCCGTGTGGCCCAAGCCGGTGGAACTTGAACGCCTGCAGGAAGCGGCTGAAATGCTGCTTGGACTTCATGACTTTGTTGCATTTTGTAAAGCCAAACCTCATGCCACCACAGTCCGCGATCTCCAGGAATTTTCCTGGCGCGATATTTCCACGCCCACCGAGCCACAACTTTATGAAGCACATGTTGTTGCCGATGCCTTCTGCTGGTCCATGGTGCGTTCCCTCGTGGGCTCCTGCATGGCAGTCGGGGAGGGACGTCGCGCACGTGACTTCACCGCTACGCTTCTCGACGAAACCCAGCGCAGCCCCATGGTGCCTGTCGCCCCAGCGCGGGGGCTAAGTTTAGTGGGCGTTGACTATCCGGAAGTGGAAAAAATGGCCGAGCGCGCACTAGAAACGCGGGCATATCGGGAAATCCCCGCGAGCCTAAGTCTTGAACAAGACTAAGGGTAGCTAGACTTATTGCGGGAACTTTTGGCCTACGGGCTGTTGTGATACTGAGAATAAGAAAGTGAAGTGGGTATCCAGATGCTGATGACAGTTTGGATCGCGGTACTGGTTTTTACCGTTCCAGGATTAGTCGTCTCTTGGGTGTCCGGACTGAAGGTGCCCTGGGCGCTCGCTGCTTCAATTCCTGCAACCTTTGGAATTTACGGTTTTGCAGCTTGGGTGCTGGGCACCATGGATATGCGTTTTGATCTACGCTCCGTCACCATCTCCACCCTTATATTCTTAGTGGTTGCGCTGTTGTGGCGCCTCATTTTTATTGGCGGTTGGGCATTAAAAAAGCGCCGCAAACAACCAGTCGAAGAAACTGAATCTGCCACAGTTAGTGAAGAAACAACAACATCTGCAGATGAAATAACTGAAGAAAATATTGAGCCAGCAGAACCAGCCCAAAAACGTGGTTTCTGGGCTGCAGTTTATGGCTATATGCGCAATGGTGGCATCTTGGATCACCGTTGGTTATTACCTGCCGCTGGTGTGATCACTGGCGCTTGGATCATTATTGACCGCGCCCTGGATCTCCTGCTGTCCACCTCACATGGCCTTGATGATATTTTCCAAGGCTGGGATGTGCACTGGCACGCCTCCACGGTGCGTTTTATTGAGGAAACCGGCATTGCTTCCTCCACCCTCATGGGGCAATTGCGCAATGTTGAAACCCAGCAAGAACTCTTTTATCCCAGTGCTTGGCATGCCGGCGCGTGGGTGCTATCTGATGTTGCCAATATCTCTCCTATTGCAGCAACGAACCTCACCGGCATCGTGCTTTCAGGTATATTGCTGCCACTATCCATCGCGCTCATTGCCTGGCGTTTGCTTAACAACCGTGGTCTCACCGCACAGCTCGGTGCTGGTTTAGCAGCGCTTGCCACCATGGCTTCCCCGGTGTTGTTCTGGGTGGGTAACTATGTGGGTGCTTGGCCATATGTGGCAGCCATTGGTGCATCTGGAATTGTGTTGGCGCTATTTATGTCTGTGCCTGCGGTACCAGTACGTATCTTTGCTACAGCTTTGGCTTTTATCGGCATGTTCCAATTGCACCCAGCTCCAGCAACCATTGTGATCATTGCGCTTTTGTTGTGGTGGCTTCTGCAATTGGTATGGGCGCCAAGCACCAAGGTTAAGGGCTTCAAGCAGGGCGTTTTGATCCGCCTTAAAGATGTTGGGTTAATTGCCGCGGCTGGCATTTTGGGCGTGCTGTTGGTCTTGCCGCAGGTTATTTCTGGCTCCCAACAAACTGAAGATGTGTTGGCCTATTCTGCTGAGGAAGCGGTAAGCCGTAGCGAATCCTGGCTGATGGCTCTGCATATGGAAACTCGCCACGTTGACTTCTTTGGCGATATTGATATGACTCCAGTGCTGGTGCTAGCGGCAATTGGTGGAATTGTGGCCTTGGTGTGGCGCATTAATTTGTGGGCACCGCTGTTCTACTTCTTTAGCTTGGCGCTAACCGTTAACTCACTTAAGCCTTTTGGTGATCCTTGGGGGGATTGGCTGACGATCATTGGTGGCCTGCACTATTCCACTGGTCACCGTCTGATCATGCCGGTAGCCATGTTTACTTTTGCGGCTGCGGGTATTGCACTGGCTGCCATCATCAGGCTTATTTGTTTGGGGCCGGTGAAGAAATTTGCCACAGTTTCCAGCGTCGCCTCGGTGGTTTTGGGACTGGTCGTGGCAGTACCTTTGCAAAGCTGGGCACAGGACTTTGTGGAGGAAGGCTCAGAAAAAACCATGCTGGCGCCACATGATGACCGCATGGTTAATGATGCAGACCGTGCTGCCTGGGATTGGCTGAGTGAACAACCTGGTGGCCGGGAATACAACATTATGGGTGATCCAGCCGATGGATATGGCTGGATGTATGCCTATAACGGATTGCACTCGGTATCGCGTCACTATGCGTGGCCTGCCGCCGGTGAAGGCTCAGCAACTGCTGTGTTGTTCTGGTGGCCACAGCTTTTGGGTACCGGCACAGATGATAATCCTGATCAAATTAATCAGGTTGATCAGGCAGCTCGCGATCTTAATGTGGGATTTTTTGTGCTCAGCCCGTGGCCTTTCTGGGCTTTCCAAGATCCCAATTTCCGCATGATTGATCAGCTGTGGAACACCCCAGGTGTCACCCCGGTTTATCAAAATGAGCAGGCGGTGGTTTTTGCAGTCAACGACATGTTCACTGATGAAGAGCTTGATCAAATGCGTGAAGATGGAAATTCTCCGGAGCCGCTACCAGAGCTTGAAACCAAGGGTGAGTTGGGTCTAGCGGAAACAGATGAAGAATGGGATGAGCCCTATTATCACCGTCCAACTGACGCTGCCGAAACCGGCGCGGAGGCCGAGGAAGATCTGCCTTATGCGCCAGATCCTTCCAAGCCTAGTTTTGTAGCTCCGGGAGAAACCACGGAGAAGCCGGTACCCACCAGCACCAAAAGCGGCCAATAGTTAGACTGCTAAAACGTCGCAACGGTTCCCTTAAAAATACATTTGAGGATAATCTCACTTCTGCTACTTTTTGCCCTCGATCTTCATTAAGGTCGAGGGCAATAATCGTGTGTGGGGGAGTGAGCGCATGGCTAATGGGATTTTGATGCCCACAACATCAGCGCAGGTTTCGGGGCATAAATTTTTGGTGCGTCGGATTGAACACGGTCTGGTGCTAGGCGATATTCGGATGATTCATGACCCTTTGGCAATCCGTCGGCGAGCCTTGGTTTTTGGTGCTATAGCCTGCGTGATGTTAGCGGTGGGAGCACTTGCCTTGGCACTTTTCCGGCCCGCAATTAATCCGGGTGACGCTCCACTTATCCGCGCTGAATCCGGAGCGCTTTATGTGCGCTTGGAAGATAAAGTGCATCCGGTTGCCAACCTGGCATCGGCACAATTAATTGTTGGCCAACTTGTGGAGCCTGCCAATGCCAGTGATGAGATTTTGGCACAGTGGCCACGGGGAGTTCCGGTGGGCTTGGTGGATGCGCCGGGAATTGTTAGCACGGCGGAAAATTCGGGGCAGTGGTTTGCCTGCCAAACTGCCAAAACCGGGGATATGCATGTCCTTGCAGCGGGTTCGGGGCAGCTCGCCCAGCCCAGGTTCCTGGAGGGACGCCAGGGGTGGCTCGGGGCGTCGCAAAGCGCAAATGGTCTGGACTGGCACCTGATCACCGCCGAGGGACGTCGTGCGCTGCCCGCGGAGGCGAGCGAGCAGGGGCGAATTGTGCGCCGTCACCTGGGCATTAATGCTGAAACCCCGCGGATGTATCTGAGCGCCGATATGTTAAATAATATTCCGCAGCTGCCCGATATCACCTTCCCAGATCCGCTGCCGGAACTAATTAGCATCGGCACGCGGGCGTGGGTTCGCAGCGGCGAGGGGATTGCGCCGATCAGCGCTTTAACGGAAGGGATGCTTATCGACGCCGGCTCCCGCACCACCGTGCAACCGCGCGCCCTATTGGGCGGCTATCCCGAAACAGCGGTGGAATTACACCTTCCAGCAGCACTGGTGGAATGGCAAGACCCGGCCGTGGCCTGTGCTGATGGTCTAGGACGGATTGGCTCTTTTGAGGAAATTCCAGCTGGGGTGGCCTTATCAGGAAATACCGTGGCCACCAGTTTTATCTCAGATTTGCCTGGGGGAGTAGCCCTGGACAGCGGTTTTGGCTTTTATTTGGTGGCTGATTCTGGGCTGCGCCACCATATTGTGGATAGTCAATCCCTGGAGGCTTTGGGTATTAGTCAGGTAACCAAGGTGCCCTGGAGTGTGTTGCGACTTTTGCCGGAGGGCAGTGAACTTTCTCGACAGGCCGCGCTTGCGCCTATGTATTAGGCGTATGATGGCGGTTCATGAGTGCAGTTGTAGCAGCGGATAGTGCCTTTTTCACCACCCTCGGAAAACTCACCAATAGTCTGTCCATCGGTCGTGGAATTGATGCCAAAGAAATAACTCCCATTGGATGGCCAGCTCACGATGCGGCCATAAAGCGGCTCTCAGAAAGCTTCGCAGCTATCGCGCCGGGTGAACGGGTGCGTTTAAAAAAGAAAACTTCCAACCTTTTCCGGGGTCGCAGTGGCAGCGCGCAAGGCCTAGATGTTTCAGCGCTAAATGGTGTCATCGAGATTGATGCCGAACATTCCACCGCTGAGGTCCAAGGCATGTGCACCTATGAAGATTTAGTGGATGCCACCCTAGCTTTTGGTCTCATGCCTTTGGTGGTACCTCAACTTAAGACCATTACACTCGGCGGAGCAGTTACTGGCATGGGTGTGGAATCCACAAGTTTCCGCAATGGCCTGCCCCATGAATCTGTGCTGGAAATGGATATTTTGACCGGCACTGGCGATATTGTGACATGTTCACCCACTGAAAATGTCGATCTTTTCCGTGGCTTCCCCAACTCCTATGGATCTTTGGGTTATGCCGTGCGCCTGAAAATCGAACTAGAACCGGTCCTTGATTATGTAGCCCTGCGTTATGTGCGTTTTTCAGATCTCACTTTGCTAAGCCACACCCTGGAAGAAATCTCCGTTGATCGCGCCTTTGAAAATGACAAGGTGGATTATCTAGATGGTGTGGTGTTTTCACCTACAGAGGCTTATCTCATCCTCGGTACTCAAACTGCAAAACCCGGCCCCACCAGTGATTACACTGGCGACACTAGCTTTTATAGGGCACTGCAACACGATGGCTGCATTAAAGAAGATCGGCTGAGTATCCGCGATTATATTTGGCGCTGGGATACAGACTGGTTCTGGTGTTCGCGTGCTTTTGGGGTGCAAAATCCGCGGATTCGTAAACTCTGGCCCCGCGATCTGCTCAGGTCGAGTGTTTATTGGAAGTTCATTGGGTTGGATCGCAAATTTAATATCGCCGACCGCATTGAAAAGCGCTATGGCCGGCCAGCTCGCGAGCGCGTGGTTCAAGATGTGGAAGTAACCGCAGATAAAGTGCCAGATTTTCTGCAGTGGTTTTTTGAAAGCTGCGATATTGAACCAGTGTGGTTGTGCCCAATTCGGCTGCGCCATCACCGCGATGAGACCGGTGCGCAGGTGCGTTTGGGAGCCGGAGAGATCCTGAGCTCTGCACAAGCCATTGCAGACGGCGCGGAACAACACCCATGGCCGCTCTATCCCCTCAAGCGCGATGTCACTTGGGTAAACATTGGATTCTGGTCCTCAGTGCCGGTGAATTTACTAGGTGATGACGCACCTGAGGGAGCTTTTAACCGCTCCATTGAAAAGGAGATTGCTCAGCTAGGTGGGCATAAATCTCTTTATTCCGAGGCTTTTTATAGCAAGGATGACTTTAAAAAGCTTTATGGCGGAGAGATCCCACAGCTTTTAAAGGCACGTTTTGATCCGCAGGGCAGGTTCCCAGGGTTATATGAAAAGACCGTTAAAGGAGCCTAAACTCGGGACGTGCGGGAAAAATAAACACCGCATCTAAACAATTGCAGAATAGGGAAGCACATTATGAGTAACGCCATTGCGCAGGACCTCATGACCATCGCCGACATCGTCGAGGCCACGACCACAGCGCCAATTCCTTTTAGAATCACCAGTTTTGATGGAAGTTCCACCGGTCCAGAAGATGCGAAATATCGCATCCACGTGGCCAATACTGATGCGGTTGCTTATATCGCCACCGCACCAGGAGACTTAGGTCTGGCCCGTGCTTATCTGATGGGTGACCTCATCGTAGAAGGTGAACATCCAGGCCACCCCTATGAAATATTTGATGCTCTCAAGGCCTTTTATGGCTGCTTTAAGCGCCCGGATGCTGCCACCACTTTGAAGATTATGCGCACTTTACGCAAGATGAATGCGCTGAAATTCCAAGCCATTCCAGAGATGGAGCAAGCACCTGCTTGGCGCAAAGCCCTCATCAATGGCCTTGCCTCAAGGCATTCCAAAGACCGCGATAAAAAAGCCATCAGCTACCACTATGACGTGGGCAATGACTTTTATGCGCTCTTCCTCGGGCCATCCATGACCTATACCTGCGCCTACTATCCAACTCCGGAATCCACTCTTGAAGAGGCACAGGAAAATAAATACCGCCTCATCTTCGAAAAACTGCGCCTTAAAGCAGGAGATACGCTTCTCGACGTCGGATGCGGCTGGGGCTCAATGGTACGCTACGCAGCTAAGCGGGGAGTCAAAGCACTCGGCGTGACCTTATCAGAACAGCAGTATCGCTGGGCACAGGAAGAAATCAAACGCCAGGGCCTAGAAGGTCTTGCCGAAGTCCGCTTTATGGACTATCGCGATGTGCCAGAAAGTGGCTTTGATGCCATTTCTGCCATCGGAATTATCGAACACATCGGAGTGGGCAATTATGCCGACTACTTTGAGCTGCTTAACTCCAAACTCAAAACCGGTGGTCTGATGCTCAACCACGGCATTACCTATCCCGATAATCGCCCGCGCCATGCCGGCGCCTTTATTGACCGTTATATTTTCCCCGACGGTGAACTAACTGGTTCTGGCACCATCATTCGGCATATGCAAGACAATGGTTTCGAGGTGCTGCATGAGGAGAACCTCCGCTTTGATTATCAGCGCACCTTGAATGCCTGGTGTGAAAACCTCAAACGCAATTGGCATGAGGCAGTCGCCCTTGCTGGCGAACCAACTGCGCGCCTTTTTGGCCTTTATATGGCAGGTTCGGAATGGGGCTTTGCTCACAATGATGTGCAATTGCACCAGGTCTTGGGTGTAAAACTCGATGAACATGGAAGCCGCGGTGATGTTCCAGAGCGCATGTGGTGGCAAATTTAACCTTGTATAACGCCCCAACGAGTAAACTGGGACAACGTTATTAAAGAAGTTGAAACCAACAGCCAGGATTATTTGATGCCCATGTTCCTTAACCTTTATGCCTTCAAAGAAAGGTGTAATTAAGTCATGGGCTCTATGCGCGAGATAGTCTCCGACCGCATTGATCGTTTCCAAGCCTCACATGAGCGCTCTAAGCAGAAGAAATATGGATTTCTTGTCCGCCCCGCAACGCTCATTGTGGGCTGGTTGGTCACCATCATTGGGCTGGTCACTATTCCATTGCCGGGCCAAGGCTGGCTGACCACCTTTATCGGGGTGGGCATTTTGTCGTTGGAATTAGAATGGGCCAAAAGGCTTCTGGCCTGGGGCGTTCATCAATATGATCGCTTTTTTACTTGGTATTCCGGAAAATCTTTCCGCTTCCGCATGGCGATGCTGGCGCTTATGCTGATTCTTATTTGGATCATTTTCAGCGTGAGTTTTTGGGCCATGTGGCATGCCGGAACCTTGCCTTGGGCTGATGAGTTCTTTCACTGGTTTGGGCTTAGTCGCTAGTTTTTAAGGCGGGATAAACCCTTAAGCAGAACACCCAATACAATGCAGATCCCTAGCAAAGCCAGGATATTTAGCCCGCGTTTTTGGGTGGAGGTGTCAGGGGCGCTGGGAAAACTCAAGGTGATTTCTGGAGGTGTGGTTTCAGCGCTATCCGGTGGTACAAAACTCAAGGCCGCATAAGGATCAATTGCTCCGCGTGCTGGATCACTGCTGTAAATGATGCGATCCCGGATTTCCTGCGGGGTGGCTTGTGGGAATCGCTGTCGAAGTAACGCAGCGGTGGCACTAACAACCGGAGCGGCAAAACTAGTGCCTTCAAAGGGGCTAGATCCAGATTGAATAAGCATGGCATTGGCAAAACCATCATTACGCGGGGATAAACCGACTCCCACCAAACTTGGAGCGGAAAGAATGCGCTGGCTACTAGGGATCGAATAAGCGGCGATAACGTGGGGTTGCTCGCGTGCGGAAACGGCGAGGACCGTATCGGAATGTGCTGGGTAAACTGTCGATCCCGCAGCACAGGTAGGGCTGAGGTTACCTGCTGCTGCCACCACAATCACCCCGCTGGTTTCAGCTCTATCTAAAGCACTATTAAGAGGCTGAAATTGAGCAGGATCAGAACTTGCACCAGGTAAACAAGACACCACAGAAATATTGATTACGTGGGCACCAGCGTCAATAGCGCGGTGAATGGAATCAGCCAAGGTACTTACAGTTCCCACCAGGGAATCCTCAGTGGTACGTACATAAGCACTGGTTTGTTTAATAGCGATAATCTCAGCAGCTGGCGCAATTCCAATAAGTTCATCGGCGCTCCCATCAAAAGGCCAACCAGAACCCGTATTGGGACGGGTGGCAATAATGCCAGCAACGATTGTGCCGTGGCCATCACAATCAACAAATTCTCCCGGCAACCGTGGTTGTTGATGTGCGCCAATAAGGTCACCACCGGGAATAAGCGGTGGGAGCCTGGGATGTGGGGCTACTCCGGTATCAATGACGGCAACTTTAATACCAGCTCCAGTGGCAAGCTCATGAGCATGAGAAATGGACTCGCGCAAATGTTCATCCATCACAAAGCTTGTTGCATCAGCCTCTTGTACAGCAGGGCATGGCAATGCCGAAACCTCTTGGGCTCGAGCTAAAGGCAACGGTAGTAATTGACATAAAAGAAGTACACCGGCGCTCGACAAGGCTAGGGGTGTTTTCATGGTGTTAGCCCCAACCCAAATCCAAGGCACGCAGCATCTCAAAAACCCCAAGTAGGTGCAAAGCCAGTGGCAGGGCAGCTGCGATGCTTAAAGATTCCAATCTTTCCAACCACACCACAGCGGTGGGCGCTGGCGGCGGAATCTTGGAGAACCACACTCCAACTGACATCACCGCAAGCACCAGCACCACACATCCAGCAAAAGTAAACCATGAAGGACTCTGCGCAAAAGCGAGAGAATACAGGGCGCCTAAAAATCCAGAGCAGGCCAAAACCATCAAAGACCAGGTGGGAATGGGGGCGTGATGACGGATAGCATGCAGCGCCGAGGCAATCATGATGCAGCAGCTAAAAGCGGTGGAAAACCAGGTATTAGGGGAAACAGCTAAAAAGATAAGGGGAGCACTGACAATAACCAACCCCAGCAGTTGGGCGTCGAAAAGCGCTGTGACGCGCCGGGTGCGCGCAACTGGATCCTTTAATTCGGTGTCGCTGACGGATAAATCTTGGCCGGCGGTGGGCAAAGTGGGCACGCGCAGACCTGCTAATTGCGCGGAAAAATAGGGTGCCACACTGGTGAAAATCAACGCGGCAGCCACGGTGGCGGCTGCGGGTCCACTGAAATCTGCGCGCGCCGGATGCGGCCACAATAGCGTGGTCAGCGTGCAAAATAGCAGGCTAAGCCCAATGGTGATCAAGGTGGCGGTGGAGAGAATATGCGGATGGAAAACCAGCTGAACTACTACCGCAGCCAAGAGCAAAGTGGCAGAAAAACTTAAAAGCACCCAACTGAGAAGCTGCGGATCCTCAAGTACCTGCGTGGAGTTTGGGCCTGCCACCAAAATGGCTGCGGTACTGGCTGCCAAAATTGGAATCAGTAGAGCCAGGAGACGGTGGCTTAGTGTGGCTTCCCGGCGCGGCAACCACACTAAAATAACCATGCTCAGCAGCATAAATATCAGGGTGCGCCAGGCTAGGTTCAGTTGCGCAGCCAGGGGACTGAGTAGGATCAGTGCAAGTCCCGCAAAGCCTACGAGCGTGATTAATTCCAATAATCCTTTGGTGCGATTTTCGGAAGATAGTTCAACAAGTGCTTCGGCAGCATCGCGGATTATTGGGGCGGGTAGTTCCCGCTCGGGGGAAAGAACTAGCACTCCACCTTGTTCCAATTGGGTCTGGGCCAAAGGAATCCCTGCATCGATGGGAGAACCTGCGGCTGTACGAGCTACCCAAGGCCGTGAAATCTGTGGGGCACCAGTGAGTTCGAGGATTTCTTCTAAGATCTCGGCCAAACTTGATCCCGCGGGGAGTGCCATATCTGCCATGGCAACGGGCATATCGCCGACTGTGAGATCAATGCGCACACTCAGGCGCAGCAAATTATCAATGGCCAATTTTATCCCCCGCTACAGTTTCCAACGTTTTCCCCAAAACAGTGTGTTGAGGCAATTGTGCCAAAAAATTGGGAGTGGTAGCAGCTCTGGTGAGAAAAACCCCAATTTAAAAATTTTGGGAACCTCAGAGCAGTTTTTGCAGTCCAACCTTTAATGACAAGTAGTTGTCTTAGCTTTTAGGGATCTAAAACGGGGTTCGGATTTTTCGGGGGAGGGGTGGGCAATGTCCACAGCAGAGGCCACAATAAATGGAACAGCACAGGCCACAGCAGCAACCGCACAAGAAATTAAGAAGGCACCACGCGCTGCCACCTTGGTGGGGCCGGGGCCAGATAATGAGGTTTTTAGGCAGGGTGATCCGGCTCGAATCGGCGGATATGTGGTGGAGCCTTTAAGTTGGGCAGAACGCGATCCAGCCCCACATTTGCCCACCGAGCCTTTAAGCGCAGAACCTGTACCACCGGCGGTACGTCCAACGCCTAAACCATTGTTAAAAGTGCTGATGCCAGTGATTATGGTGGCGCTGGTTTTGGCCATGGTAGGGCTCATGGTGATTAGTAATGGGCAGCTAAACCCCATGGTGCTGATCTTTCCGCTGATGATGGCGATGAGCTTGATGATGATGTTTGCACCGGCGGAAGGTGATGATACTGATGAAACTCGCCGTACTTATTTACGTCACCTTGATGCGCTCAGAAGCAAAGCACTTAAACACGCAGCAGCACAACGAAACCATCAATGGCACCGTCATCCGGATCCTGCATCCTTGTGGTCGCGGTTGGGAACTGCGCGGATGTGGGAGCGCGCTGCTGTTGATCAGGACTGTTTAGAAATCCGCTTTGGTTTGGGCACTACCAGGCTTGATCCAGCCATCATTATTAAGGATTCCGGGGCGCCGGAGGATCTTGATCCAGTGTGTGCGGTGTCTTTAAGGCACACCATTAAGGCAGTAGGTTCAGTGCAAAGTATGCCAGTTGCCGTGCAATTACAAGCTTTTCGTTTTATTGCACTTAATGGCCCGCAGGCACATGATTTAGCGCGCGCCATAATTTTGCAATTGTTATATCACCACGGTCCGGAAACCGTCACCATCAAAGTGGAGACCACTCAAAATACTGGTGCGGATTGGCAGTGGCTGAAGTGGGTGCCGCATACCCGCGACCCAGATTCAGCACGCCACCGCATTTTGGTGGTTGATTCGCTGCTGACAAATGGCACTGAACATTTCATTGACGATCCTTATTGGACCACCATTATTAATGTCGGCGCGCAGACCAGCACTGCTTTGGGCCAGCGTGCTGAGGAAGAAGGCCTGCTCTTATACGTTGCTGAGCAGTTGACGGTCACCACCGCCCAAGGCGTGGAAAACCTCGGAACTCCCGATGCGGTGAGCGCGAACATTGCGCTTAACTTTGCGCGCCACATGACTGCTTTTCGACGCCCCACCACCGCGGATAACCAGGTCTCAGGGGAGTTACTGCCACTTTTGGGCATTAAAGATATTGCCCAGCTTGATGATGACACCATGTGGAATCACCGCAATAGCGATCCAAACTCTCGGCTGCGGGTTCCTTTAGGACTTAGCGCTGCCGGCTCTCCGATGATTTTGGATTTGAAGGAATCTGCACGCGGTGGCATGGGTCCACATGGATTGTGTATTGGTGCCACCGGTAGCGGAAAATCCGAGCTTTTAAGAACTCTGGTGGTGGGCCTGAGCATTATGCATTCACCAGCAGAACTCAATTTGGTTCTTGTTGATTTTAAAGGTGGCGCAACCTTTTTAGGATGTGAGGATTTGCCACATACCTCCGCTGTTATTACCAACTTGGAGGAGGAATCCATCCTGGTAGAGCGCATGCATGATGCTATTTCAGGAGAAATGAATCGGCGCCAAGAACAGCTGCGCAAGGCTGGCAGCTTTGCCAACGTTGATGATTACAACAACGCCGCCCAAACGCGTAGCGATCTACAACCCATGCCAGCGTTGTTGATTGTTATTGATGAGTTCTCAGAACTGCTTGGCCAACACCCGGATTTTGCCGATCTTTTTGTCGCAGTTGGTCGCTTGGGGCGTTCTTTACATATCCACTTATTGCTCGCCAGCCAGCGCCTAGAAGAAGGCAGATTAAGAGGTTTGGATTCGCACCTGTCTTATCGCATAGGCCTTAAGACCTTCTCTGCCACTGAATCTCGCCAGGTCTTAGGCATTAATGATGCCTATCAGCTACCCGCACAACCAGGTGTAGGCTTCCTAAAATCTGATGTCGAATCCATCACCCGCTTCCAAGCAAGTTATATCTCCGGGCCTTTGACCCGGCGTATTGAAAACTCCCGCGCACCCGCACGGGTGCGCCTTTTTAACGGGTGGGAGCAAGAATCCAGTGAGGTCACCATTGAGCGAGGAACCCAAACGCTTATCGACGCCGTGGTTGCGCGCGCCATTAGCGCTGGGGCATCCCGGGGCTTAAGCGCTCATCAAATCTGGCTGCCACCACTGCCGGCTGAAGTATCTATTGGAGCCGTGGCCGAGGAAATTGGGGGACTAGCAGCAGTCATTGGAATGATCGACCGCCCTTATCAACAGCGCCAAGATCCTTTGATTATTGATTTCTCCTCCACTGGCGGTAGCGGACACTGGGTGGTTTGTGGCAGCCCACAGTCAGGAAAATCAACAGCCCTGCGCAGCATCGTGGTTTCTTTGGCAGCAACGCGCAACACCGAGAGCATTCGCTTTTATATTCTGGACTTTTCCGCCGGTGCCCTTAAACATTTAGCACGTTTGCCGCATGTGGCAGGGCTGGCAGAACATAAAGATCCAGAGCGCGTACGACGCCTGGTTGCTGAGGTTTTGGGATTGGTTAATAACCCGGAACCACGCCATACCTTCCTTATTGTTGATGGCTGGCACACCATCACTCAAGATTTTGAAGAGCTTTTTGATGATTTTGTTCACATCGCCTCCCACGGTTTAGCGGCGCGAGTGCATCTGGTGTTAAGCACACAGCGATGGAGTTCCATTAGACCGGCAATCCGTGATCTCATCGGCGGACGGCTGGAGTTGAAATTGGGTGAGGCGATGGATTCATTAATTGATCGCAAGGCCCAAATTCGAGTTCCAGCGCAACCTGGACGTGGGCTTAACCAACAGGCCGAACAAATTCTTATTGCCCTTACCTCCACTCAAGATATCGCCCATGTCAGTGCCGTGGCAGAAGCTGCTGGTCAACAACCTGTTCCACAGTTGCAGATGCTGCCCAATGATATTGCGGTGCATGAGCTAGAGAGCACCAGCGCGCCGGGAATTCCTTTTGCTCGAGGTGGCGCGCAACTTAGTACCTTGTGTTGGGATCCGGCAGCTAGCCGCCATCTTTTGGCATTTGGCAGCCAAGGTTGTGGCAAATCCACCTTAATTAGAACTGTTGCCACTGGACTTACATCTTTGGGCAGAGAAAACGCACGCTTGGTGGTCTTTGATTTCCGGCGCAGCCATTTAGGAGTATTCCCGGCGGAGATGGTGGCTGCTTATTGTGCCAGTAGTGCAGCTGCCCACAAGACAATTTCTGACTTGGTGACAACCCTGAGCGGACGTTTGCCAGGTTCCGAAATTACCGCCCAAGAATTAAAAGAACGATCCTGGTGGAACGGGCCCGATATATTCTTGGTTATTGATGATTATGACTTGCTGCCTGCAGGTTTATTACATCCCTTAAAAGAGATCATTCCCCATGCGCGTGATGTGGGGCTGCATATTGTGATGGCTCGTAAAGCTGGCGGTGCAGCGCGTGCACTTTATGATCCCGTGCTTGCAGAAATTAAGGATCAAGCTCCACAAGTGGTGTTGTTTAGCGCCGACCGTGAAGAAGGCCCCATCTTGGGTATCAAAGCGGAAACCCTCCCGGTTGGCCGTGCCAAAATGCAGATTCGCGGTACCGCAGTTGGCATGGTTCAGATCGCGCGTCTCGGGGGACAATCATGAAGGCGATCACCGTAACCGTGCTAGAAACCGCCACCATTTTTGATGGCCCTGACACCGTTTACCGCTATGACATTATGGCTGCCGGAATTATCGAAGGCTGGGCGGTACCAGCGGTGGTGGATCAAGTTCGGCAAATGGCATCGGTGCAGTGGCCCGAGATGGATGTCATTATCGATGCCGAAGATGACGTGGTGGAAATGCTCACCAAAACCTTTATTTCCAAAGGTGTGGGCTCCTATCCCATTGAAACCCTGCGGGAATACCCACTACCTGCGCTGGAAGAAGCTCCGCCACCTGAATTAGAACCCGTTAAAAGGCCTACCTCAGGACGCCGGGTAGTTGACTTTTATGGCATCCGCCCAGTGCATGTGATGCTGGTCAGTGTACTAATCGGTGTAGTTGTGGTGTGCTGGTTTGTGCTGCTAAAACCCACCGAAATGCAGGCGACACCAGCCCCGCCCACAACCTCCCCAGCCGCCGTCGAGGTCCGGGAGAGTACAAGCAGGCCGGCGTCGACAAGCGTGCAACCCACCGTGCTGGTCACCCAGGACCTGCTGGTTGAAGCGCCCCATGGGTTCCAGCTCAAGCTTATCGACGACACCCACCAGCTCATTGGACCGGATCCCAACCTAAAAATTCATCTGGGTGTGGACCCTTTACATGGGGTGGATCCGCAATTGGTCGCAGCAGAAATGCGCCGGCTTATTGAAAGCGATCCGGCCTTGGTGGAAACACCGGCGGGGGAATGGGGAAAGCCCATCACAATTGATTATGTGGAGGATCCCGGAGATGGCTCCAAGGTGGCATGGGTGACGTGGTTTGAGGCAGATCGCCAGCTCAGCGTGGGTTGTCATAGTCGGGATGCGGAAACTCTGGCGCATAAAGCGACTTGTCGCAGTGTGATTGAGAATCTCACTCTCAAATAAATTGCAGTGCCGGGGAACCTTTAAGGCCTGTACACAGTCCAACATAAGTAGAAAAGATAAAAACTATCTTTTCGGGGGAACTCCAGGAAGTGGTACTTGCTGGGTTACTAAAAAACACATTTTCTTCGAGGAGGGGCGAACTAAAGATGTCACAACTTTTTAGGACTGAATCCGATGTCATGCTGGCAACCGCCGGCCAAGTAGATGGCACCAATGATGAAGTACAGGCAGAACTTAATCGACTGCGCGGAGTTGTAGATTCCGTACGCGGCAGTTGGGCTGGTCAGGCGCAGGTGAGCTTTGATGCGCTGATGAACCGCTGGAATGATTCCGCACGTCAACTGCAGGAAGCACTCAATTCCATTTCTGAAAACATCCGTCACAATGCCCAAAGCTTTGAAAACACCGAAGCTGATAACTCCCAAAGCTTTAATGCTGTGGGTGCAGGCGATGGCGCTGGACTAGCACTCTAAAAAATCTCTGGAAAGGATAAACACGATGGATATGATCCGTTATGAATTTGGTGCCATCCAAGGCGCCGCCACCGATATCAACGCAACTTCTGGCCGCATCAACTCTTTGCTTGATGGCCTTAAATCCCAATTGCAGCCTATGGTCAGCAGCTGGGAGGGTGATTCCGCAGCTGCTTATAACGAAGCGCAGCAGAAGTGGGATCGTGCCGCTGCCGAGCTCAACACCATCTTGGCCACCATCTCCAACACGGTTGCTCAGGGCGCAGAAAGAATGTCCGATGTGAACCGTCGTGCTGCGGCAAGCTGGGGAGCGTAATTGGACTATTAAAAACCAGCAAGTTGCGCACTGTTAAAAAATATTAGCCACCAGGCAAAAGACTTACCCCGTCTAATACAGTGCATACTTAAGGCCGTTGCAGTTTTTCCCTAATGGGAAAGGTGCTGCAACGGTTTTGGGGTTACCCGCAAGTCGTGGACAGTTAGTTAAGCAACATTTTCCAGGACAGTGACATCTGCCTGGTGGTATGCATTCTCGAAATCAACCGGGCTCTGATACCCAATCGATGAGTGCCGGCGCTGCCGGTTGTAAAAGATCTCAATCCAGCGTGCAACCTCACGACGAGCTTCGTTCCGGGTGACCCATTTTCGCCGGTCGTAGAACTCAGTTTTCAACGTCGACCAGAATGACTCCGCCATCGCGTTATCAAAGCAGACTCCGGTACGTCCCACCGACTGATCAATATGAAGCTCTTGGCAGACCTGGTAGAGCTGCTCACTGGTGAACTGCGTTCCACGATCTGCATGGAAAACAAGGTCATCAGGGACCTCACCACGTAGTGTGTGCGCCATCCGCAGCGCCCGTTCCACCAGGTCAGTGGTGTGAGTGGCATCCATCGCCCAGCCCAGCACTCGGCGGGAATGTCCATCCCGGATTGCACACAGATACAGCCAGCCTTCGTAGGTCACGCAGGTATGTGGTATCCGAGATCCAGACTTTGTTGAGTTCACCTGCGTCCCAGGTACGTTTCACCAGATCTGGGAAGCTGTGGGTGGAGGTGCCCGGGATCGTGGTCACCGGCACCCATGACCTTGGCGAGATGCCCTCGATCCCCATCCGGCGCATCGCTTTGGCCACGGTCTTTTTATCCACGAGGATTCCCTCATCATGCAGGTCACTGGTGATCCTGGGTGATCCGTAGGTCTGGCCTGATGCGTCCCAGAACGTCCAGATCTTCTCATCGAGCTTCTTCTGGAACTCCTCCCGGGAATCCTGCCCGGCGGCTTTCCTGTCCTGAATTTCAGCCCACTTATAGTACCCAGACCGAGACACCTTCAACAGTCTGGCCATCCGGGAAACGCTGTAGCTCGCCTTCTCCTGGTGCATCAGTTGGAAGCATTCTACTTTGGATGCTTGCGAGCGAAGAAGGCTGCTGCTTTTCCCAAGAACTCGTTGTCCATTTTCAGTTCAGCGATTTCCTTGCGCAACCGGGCAAGTTCGGCCCGTTCATCAACTTCCAGCTCCCCTGTGGGGAGCTCACCGCTGCGTTCACGTTCAGCTTTCACCCAGCGGCCCAGAAGTCCTGGATTCACATTCAATTCGCGGGCGACTGCCGCGGCTGACCGGTCAGTATCGATGACCAATCGGGCGGCTTCCTGCCGGTACTCCGGGGTGTACTTTTTCCTTGTAGACATAGTGGTTGACATCCTCCTTGATGAGCCTGTGGCCCATCGTCATTGGGTGATGCTCCTATGTTGTGTCAAGCAGTTTGAAGGAATTCTTCGTAGGTTGACTTCAACTCCGATAGCCGACGTTTGCCGGTTTCAATATCGCTAATTCTTGCTGGAGCACATCCAAGTTTCCTGGCGACTTGGGTTTGTGAAAGCCCTTTTTTCGAGCGCAGAGCTCTGAATTCATCGCTACTTAATCCACTGGATTGTTTCACAGGTCGCCCCAGGCACAGCACTTGATAGATCTCCTAAGACAATGGCGCGTTTTAAGCACCGCATAATTTCCTTCTTCGACAATCCTTCTTTGGTTCGACGTTGCACATAGTCCCTGGTGCGTTCATCGTGACACATCCTGACCAGGACAATGCGATGCAGTGCGGCGTTGGCTTGGCGATCACCACCTCTATTTAACCGGTGCCGGTTCGTCCGTCCGGAACTCGCCGGAATAGGTGCAACGCCCCACAGATGCGCCAACGCAGCCTGGGAACGGATCCGCTGTGGATTTTCACCGACGCTCACAATCAATTCTGCGGCAGTAAGCGCCCTGCAGCCGAAAACTTGTGTTACCCCAGGATTGATTACCTCGACCAGATCGGTGATCTTGTTATCGAGTTCATCGCATTGCGCCCGCAGCATGTTGTAGGTGGTAGCCAAACTCTTCAAACTGATCAAGGTGCCATTGATCGGATCAGTGACATCTGCAGGTGGGCGACACCGCGACAAAGTCATAATCAGGGTGGGAGTCGCCATCGTCGCATAACGCTGTCGAACAGTCACGGGGGCCGTGACCAGCAAAGACTTGATGAGAGTTACTAGTTTTGCCGCTGTAGCAACCAGTTGATGGCGGGTGATCTGGAGCATGCGTAGTGACTCCACCGGCCCTGTGGTGTCTTTCGGCGTGCTCAATGCTTGGCCGGTGAGCACCTGCCGGGCGGCAGCAAGTGCGTCGACGGGATCTGATTTGCCATCCCTGCGTCGAAGGGCCCGGGTGGGACGCAATACCTCGAAAACTACATGTCCATGATCAATGAGATGCCGGGTCAGGGCAGCTCCGTAGGAGTTAGTACCTTCTACCCCGACGACTGTGACTCGGTGAGCGGTGAGGAACTCGGTGACGTGGCGGTAGCCGTTGCTGGTGGTGGGAAAGGTATCGGTGGCGAGGTGTTTACCAGTCTCGGTCACGATGGCCACGGTGTGGGTATCGGTGTGGGTATCGATGCCGGCTACGGGGCCAGCAATGTCGATGGTTGGTGTGGGCATGATGTTCACGGGCTTTCTGAAGTCGTCGGATACGGTGATCCGCATATCCGGAGCTTCAGACAGACAAGACGCTGATGGGACTACTACCATGACACCTGCCAGGGTGGTCACGGAAACGGTCACGCTCCTATTAGGTCATGACCGAAGCACCGGATCGCGGTACGGGATCGGAACCATTCCGAAAGACAGATCACAGGCAAGGCACACAGTGTGGCCAGTCCACTTTAGGGTCATTTCGGATGGCTCCGATCCCGTACTCCCATTATCAGCGTCCACTATTCGAGGGTAACCTCAGTTTTTGGTTTTTAGGACACTTCATAGTACAGTTTAATCTTTGTGTGTGGAGTCTGATCTTCTCTTCCTTGTGGGGGTGTAGACAGCAGGACATGTGCGGGTCACCACCGGCCGCCGTCATGAACCCTTCCAAGCACGTTTCTGGCTGGCAGTTCTAGACAGACTTATTAAGGAGTCATTTTGTCTACTTACCACCCAAAGAGCGGTGACATTACCCGTAAGTGGTACGTCATCGACGCCACTGACGTGGTGCTGGGTCGCCTGGCTACCCACGCCGCTGACCTGCTTCGCGGCAAGGGCAAGCCTTTGTTCGCACCTAACGTTGACTGCGGCGATCACGTTATCGTTATCAATGCTGACAAGATTGCAGTCACCTCTAACAAGCGTGACCGCGAAATGCGTTACCGCCACTCCGGTTACCCTGGTGGACTTAAGTCCATGACCCTGGGTCGTTCCCTGGAGCTGCACCCAGAGCGTGTTATCGAAGAGTCCATTGTTGGCATGATGCCACATAACAAGCTCACCGGCGCTTCTGCAAAGAAGCTGCATGTTTTCGCAGGCTCCGAGCACCCATTTGCTGCTCAGAAGCCTGAGACCTACGAGATCAAGAAGGTGGCCCAGTAATGTCCGAGCCTATCCAGAACGAGAACGTAGAGAGCAACGTCGCTGACGCTGCTGACATCGCTGCAGCTGCTGCTGCAACCGAGGAGTTCACCAACACCATCGGTGATGCAATTGCTACCTCCGCCGAGGAAGAGACCGCTGAGGCTGCTCCAGTAGTACTCGATGGCCCAATCCAGACCGTTGGTCGCCGTAAGCGCGCCATCGTTCGCGTCCGCGTTGTTGCTGGTTCCGGCCAGTTCAAGTGCAATGGTCGCACCTTGGAAGAGTACTTCCCTAACAAGTTGCACCAGCAGCTTATTAAGGCTCCTCTGGTCCTTTTGGGCCGCGAGAACCAGTTCGACATCGTTGCAAACCTTACCGGTGGCGGCCCTACCGGTCAGGCAGGCGCTTTCCGCCTGGCAATCGCACGTGCGCTTAATGCTTACAACCCAGCAGAGCGTGGCGTCCTGAAGAAGGCCGGCTTCCTCACCCGTGACGCTCGTGCAGTTGAGCGTAAGAAGGCTGGTCTGCACAAGGCACGTCGTGCACCTCAGTACTCCAAGCGTTGATATTTACTCAACGTTTGTGCAAACCCGTTTCGCCGAATTTCTCGGTGGGGCGGGTTTTCCGCATTATTGGGGTTTTGTGCTGTGGGATTACCCGCGGTTGCAGCGGTGTGGGTTTGGGCGCGTATCGATCTTGGCGCAGGTTAATTGAACTGAATGAAAAAGACACAGTTAATCTACGATGTGGCAATAGGAATGGAAAGGGTGAAGGGTACTTCCATATAAAGAAAAATCACTTCGGTGAATGGCAGCAAGCCGCATCAATCGAGGGGATCGGTTGGACAGAAGTTGCAGACATGGCGATAACAAAGGCTTTGACAGCTGATGAGATGTGGAAAGAAGACACAAAAAACGACACGACTTGTTATTCAAGTCAAATTTATCTCGTCGATAAGAGAAAGGGGACTATCCATTCAACCCGCAATCCGTCTATTTTTGTGTCCAATGGGAATAATACTATTGTGACTGCTTTTACGGTACTGCGCTCGTCAAGTTTTTGAGACAGCTTGATTGATTTTTCTTCTTACGCGGCTGCTAATCCATACTGCTGCTGATATGCGGTCAAAGCACTAGCCGGTGAGAGCCCCTGGTTATTGCTATGCGGGCGGCGCCGGTTGTGACCTGCCCCTCGATGTACTCCATCACCGCGGTTCGGGCCGACAGGTGATTGTTAAAGTCGTAGTGGTGATACATTTCGGTCTTCAAATGTGAGAAAAAATTCTCCGCGACTTCCGTTATCCCAACATACCCCGGTCAATCCCATGGATTGGGTGATCTTGTTGCCGGCGCACCATGTCTGGAACTGCTCGGAGGTGTATTGCGATCCTCTATCGGAGTGAAAAATTGCGCCTTCAGGATGAAGACGCCCATGATTACGTGCCATGGCCAGCGCGTTGATCACCAACGGTGTGCGCATAGTGGAATCCATAGACCACCCCACCACCATCCGCGTAGCCAAATCGATCACGGTAGCCACATACAGCCACCCGGAACCCGTCTTTAAGTACGTAATGTCACCAACGAGCCTGGTCCCAGGCACGGTAGCGGTAAAGTCTCGTTTCCCTTGGCTATCGAGCATATGATTTTTAATATGCTCGGTCCGGGCAGAAGGGTCACTGACCGTGGTGTTCTTCCAGGCCCGCATTCGTCTGGCACGCACTGCTAATTCGTTCATAATTGATCCCACAGTCCCAGTAGAAACTTTGACACCACGCTGGTTGAGCAACGTGGTCAGCTGATCCCTGCCAGCCATCTGGTTGCTTTTTTCAAACTCCTGGGCAACCTCAGCCCTGAGTTCTAAATGCCTTATGGCTGTCGGAGTCAGACCCGCAGGCTTGGCCCACCGGTAATACGACGCTCTGGACATGCCCAACTTTGTGCACATCCATGTAATGGGAAACGACGCCTTCTCTTGCTCGATGAACGCTGAGAGATCCTCTACAGGTGCTTCGGCTTCCAAAGAAGGCGCTGGCTTTTCCCAAAAACTCGTTTTCCCGTTTCAACGCGGCGTTCTCAGCCTGCAGGGCCTTGTATTTCGCCCATTCGACTGGGTCTGGTTCATCCACACCGGCGTCTGGATGCTCGGCCCTCCAGGTTCTTACCCACGCGCTCAGTGTTCCTTCTTTGATACCCAACTCGGTGGCCACTTCCTTGACCGAGCGCCCTGAGGAGACGACGAGTTGCACAGCTCCTGCTTTGAATTCTTCGGTGAAGATGACGTGCGATTCGACATGGAACTAATTCTCCTAGACCCTGTCTCAAATCACCATACGGGCGCACGACCAACACGAATCTGACAAGCCACACTTTAGCACTAAAACGTCATAACGTTATAGTGCTAAAACTTTTTGACGTCAAAAAATCATCACGTTTTAACGCTATAAGTTTTTTCATTAAATTACCTGATCACAGCGATCATAAGTGTTTTTAAAGAAGACTGGAATAGTTCCTCTACAAGGAGATAGATCCCTGACAGGTGAGTCTTTTACATAATGTGGTCGCACGTCAGAAATACAACGGTTTCCTGCGGTTTCATGCTCTTTAAGCCATTGAGAAAAGTGGGAAATGCCGTAAGAAATAGAGCGGTGCCCTAAGGCTGAATAACTCTAGGGCACTTAATAAGGTGCTGTTGCAAAGTTGAGTCTTGGGCCGGGGAAACCCCACCAGCGCCGCTCCATTGTTGAAGCGTTTGTCGATACCAATTCCGCCTCCAAGACTGAGGAAAGCACTATGTTCAATGTCCGCATGACCACCAGTGTGCATAGACGGTTGAAACTACAGGCATTTAAAGAACATCGCACGATGAAAGAAATCGTAGAGCAATCAGTAGTCAGAT
Organism: Corynebacterium callunae DSM 20147; assembly: GCF_000344785.1. Taxonomy (NCBI): domain Bacteria; kingdom Bacillati; phylum Actinomycetota; class Actinomycetes; order Mycobacteriales; family Corynebacteriaceae; genus Corynebacterium; species Corynebacterium callunae. The sequence goes on from NC_020506.1 coordinate 584,024, forward strand.
ACCTTAACGAGTGCGAAGATTGATTTACAAATACACAAATATATGTGTATTTGTAAATCAAGAGAGAAATTCTTGTTAGTCCTAAACTGGCTAGATTAGTTGCATACAGGTTGAAGGATCACGTGGTGGAGTTCCGGACGGGACTTACGTCTGGAAGTAAGAAATAGCCCGGACGCGCTACGGATGATGACGAAGGAGCCCTATCCGTGTCGAGACTGACGGAACTGCTGCGGCAGGTGCGCAAGGCGGACGCGCAACTTGGTACTGACCTGGAAGCCGAGGTCGCTGCGCTGACCAAGCGTCGCACCTTCGGGCTCGTCTTTGAGCAGCATCAGCCTGAGGCTGTCGAGCTGCCCGGCAGGGTCGTCCGTCGCGGCGACAAGGTGCGGGTGCTGCCTCCGCGAGGGGGGACAAAGGCAGGTGACCAACGGCTGTGGCGGACAACTCGGATCGAGTGCGTCGACGGGCAGCGTGTGGCTCATCTCGCGGAGCTCGACGTCGAAGAACCCGAGACTCGGGCAGTGCTTGCCGACGACGTGGTGGTCGTCGCGGAGTTCCGGGATCGCATCTACCCCGGCCTGGTGGAGACAGGCAGGGTTGAGCGGGGCGGCGACAAGCCGTTCCACACGGTCGTCAACGCTGAGAACTACCACGCGCTGGAGATGCTGACCTATACGCACCGGCATTCCATCGACGCCATCTACATCGACCCGCCGTACAACACCGGGGCGAGGGACTGGAAGTACGACAACGATTACGTCGCGAGTGATGACGACTATCGACACTCGAAATGGCTGGCGTTCATGGAGCGACGGTTGAAGATCTGTCGGGAGCTCATGCGTAGCGATGCTACTCTTGTGGCAACTATCGATGAGCATGAAGTAAACCGTTTGGGCGTGTTGCTAGATCAGCTCTTCCCGGAATCTACGCGGCAACTCGTCACAATTGTCAACAACCCTAAAGGCGTTACTCAGGGATATCTTTCGAGGGTCGAAGAGTATGCGTTCTTTGTATTTGGTCCTGACGCGCGAATCGGTTCGGTCGATGACGACCTTCTGACGCATCGAGACATGGCCGATGCTGAAGGGGAACTGCAGAGGCCTCGATGGAAGGGGCTCTTGCGGTCGGGCGACGACTCGCTTCGAGCTGACCGTAAAGATATGTTCTATCCGGTGTGGTTCGATGAGTCGACTGGGCGACTCAGCCACGCGGGCGAAGCATTGCCACTTGACGAAACTCCTGACTTCAGTCCGCAGGATGGCCTGACGCCGATCTGGCCTATTAGGCGGGACATGAAGGAGGGGCCTACCCGGGCAGCGCCACGCCGTTCGATCCTTGACTACGCGCTACACCCTCATCTGTGAAGAGCCACCAAACCTGGGACGGTTCAAGCGGCGCTAGGCGAGTCTGATTGCTGCGTCGATCTATGGGGTGAGGGCAGTGGCCGACATCGCGGTCCGAACTATCGCGGTCCGAACCTACCGGAGTCCGAAAGTACCGCGGTCCGAAACTATCTGATGCGCATCTTGTACAATGAGGATGCGCGTATGCACATGCATACGCACACGCACACTCCTTGGACGCCGTAGCGAGCTTCCGGGCAGACGGTCGCAGACGTCGTCCCCCTGGCTCGTTTCCCCGCCCATCAAAAAATGAACGACCGCGGACTAGCTCGGATCAAGGCGACATCCCCTCAGCATCATGACGCGCTTGTGATGCAACTGAATATAGGAAGCTTAGAGATGACGCAACCAGGACAGACCACCACGACTTCGCACGAAGCGATCGATGCGTTCAAGAGAATCGTCGGCGACGAACATGTACTGACCTCTGAGCGTGCCACGATGCCATTCAGCAAAGGCTATCGATTCGGCGGAGGACCAGTCTTCGCCGTGGTGCGCCCCGGCACGCTGGTCGAGATGTGGCGGGCGCTGCAGGTATCCGTCGACAACAACCTCATCGTCATCCCGCAGGCATCGAACACGGGCCTGACTGGTGGATCCGGCCCCGGCTTCCAAGACTACGATCGCCCCATTGTGATCATCTCGACTCACCGCATCGATGAGGTGCACCTCATCAACGACGCGCGCGAGGCGATCTCGCTCGCGGGCACCCCGCTGACACACCTGACCGACGCGCTCGCCAAGCACCAGCGCGAGCCGCACTCGGTGATCGGGTCGACATCAATCGGCGCCTCGGTCATCGGCGGCATCGCGAACAACTCGGGCGGCAGCCAGATTCGCAAGGGTCCGGCATTCACGCGCGAAGCGATCTTCGCCCGCGTCAACGACGACGGCAAGGTCGAGCTGGTCAATCACCTGGGCATCTCGCTCGGAGACGACCCTGAGGTCGCACTCGACCGTCTACAGCGCGGCGAGTGGTCTCCCGAGGATGTCACCCCAGCTCCCGAAGACTCGAACGAGACCGAGTACGCCGAGCACTTGCGCAAGATCGTGCCTTCGCCTGCTCGCTATAATGCGAACCCCGAGTACCTGTTCGAGGCTTCCGGCTCGGCCGGCAAGCTGATGGTGTTCGCGGTGCGCACCCGCACCTTCCCTCGCGAAGTGCACCCGACCGTGTTTTACATCGGCACGAACAACACGCACGAGCTCGAAGAGATCCGTCGGTTGTTCCTCGAAGCCGACATGCCGCTGCCTATCTCTGGTGAGTACATGGGCCGCAGTGCCTTCGACTTGGCCGAGAAGTACGGCAAAGACACCTTCGTCTTCCTGAAGTTCATGAGTCCAGCGCTGCAGACGCGCATGTTCTCGTTCAAGACGTGGGCCAACGGCTTGTTCTCGAAGATTCCCGGCATTGGTCCGACCTTCGCCGACACGGTATCGCAAGCCATGTTCAGCGTGCTGCCCAACCAGCTGCCCAAGCGCATGATGGAGTACCGCAACCGTTTCGAGCATCACCTGCTGCTCACCGTCAGCGAGTCGCAGAAGGCCGCGAGCGAGAAGATGCTCAAGGAGTTCTTCGCAGAGCCCGAGCACACTGGTGAGTTCTTCATCTGCACGTCTGATGAAGAAAAGAGCGCGTCGCTCAACCGGTTCGGCGCGGCCAGTGCCGCCACTCGCTACGCCGCGTTGAAGCGCCGGCACATCGCAGGGCTCATCCCCATCGATGTGGCCCTGCGTCGCGACGATTGGAACTGGCTCGAGGTGCTGCCGGAGGAGATCGACGACCAGCTTGAGGTCAAGGCGTATTACGGGCACTTCTTCTGCCATGTGATGCACCAGGACTATGTCGCCAAGCAGGGCGTGGATCCCGAGGCGCTGCACGACCGCATCCAGCACCTGCTGGAGGAGCGCGGCGCGAAGCTGCCCGCCGAGCACAACTACGGTCGCATCTACAAGCTGCCGGAGTCCATGGAAGAGCACTTCAAGGAGCTCGATCCGACGAATACGTTCAACGCCGGTATCGGCGGCACGTCGCCGCACAAGGACTGGGCCTAAGTCCCCAAGGTAGCGCGACGCCGTGAGAGCCTGAGCGATGTCTTATCCATCTCGGGTGGACCTAGGGCTCGACTCCCTAGGTCCACCGGGACGGATGAGTCGAGACATCGGTCAGAGGCTGGGCAGGCCATAGAATCGCGTGGCGGCGAGGGCCGCGCCCGGTCCGAGAACGGGTCATCGCCTCACGCCGTCAGCTGACCCGCGACGGCCGGCACACCGGCGAAATCCTCGCCACCGGCCACATCGACGAGCCCGGAGGCTATTGCTGAAACACATTGCCTGAACATATTGGTGGAGCTGAAGGTGTGTAGGTTCAGGACATCGTTCATAGGTGAGTCTGGACATCGTTCATAGTGGTCCGTGACGATGAGGGATGTCTAAAGCGGCTCTTCACAGATGAGGGTGTAGTTGAGGTCTGAATCCGCCGGACTCGAGCAGGGATCTGACGATGTAGTTGGTCAGGTTGCAGAAGCCCAGGGCCGAGCCGCGCAGGTGCTCCAGGCGTCCGTTGATCGCCTCTGTGGGGCCATTGCTGGTGCCAGGCCGCTCGAAGTAGGCCAGCACGTCGGTGGCGCGAGCCTTCAGGGTCCGACCGAGCTTGCGCAACTCGTCCAGCCCGGCGGGGACGTCTTGGCTGACGGCGTCGATGAGCGCCTCCATCGCCGCGCGGCCGAGGGATCGGTCCTTCTCGCGGTAGGCCGCGATCATCCGCTGGTAGATCCCCCAGGTTGCGCTCGTCAAGTTTTTGAGACAGCTTGATTGATTTTTCTTCTTACGCGGCTGCTAATCCATACTGCTGCTGATATGCGGTCAAAGCACTAGCCGGTGAGAGCCCCTGGTTATTGCTATGCGGGCGGCGCCGGTTGTGACCTGCCCCTCGATGTACTCCATCACCGCGGTTCGGGCCGACAGGTGATTCTCAAAATCATAGTGGTGATACATTTCGGTCTTCAAATGTGAGAAAAAATTCTCCGCGACTTCCGTTATCCCAACACACCCCGGTCAATCCCATGGATTGGGTGATCTTGTTGCCGGCGCACCATGTCTGGAACTGCTCGCAGGTGTATTGCGATCCTCTATCGGAGTGAAAAATTGCGCCTTCAGGATGAAGACGCCCATGATTACGTGCCATGGCCAGCGCGTTGATCACCAACGGTGTGCGCATAGTGGAATCCATAGACCACCCCACCACCATCCGCGTAGCCAAATCGATCACGGTAGCCACATACAGCCACCCGGAACCCGTCTTTAAGTACGTAATGTCACCAACGAGCCTGGTCCCAGGCACGGTAGCGGTAAAGTCTCGTTTCCCTTGGCTATCGAGCATATGATTTTTAATATGCTCGGTCCGGGCAGAAGGGTCACTGACCGTGGTGTTCTTCCAGGCCCGCATTCGTCTGGCACGCACTGCTAATTCGTTCATAATTGATCCCACAGTCCCAGTAGAAACTTTGACACCACGCTGGTTGAGCAACGTGGTCAGCTGATCCCTGCCAGCCATCTGGTTGCTTTTTTCAAACTCCTGGGCAACCTCAGCCCTGAGTTCTAAATGCCTTATGGCTGTCGGAGTCAGACCCGCAGGCTTGGCCCACCGGTAATACGACGCTCTGGACATGCCCAACTTTGTGCACATCCATGTAATGGGAAACGACGCCTTCTCTTGCTCGATGAACGCTGAGAGATCCTCTACAGGTGCTTCGGCTTCCAAAGAAGGCGCTGGCTTTTCCCAAAAACTCGTTTTCCCGTTTCAACGCGGCGTTCTCAGCCTGCAGGGCCTTGTATTTCGCCCATTCGACTGGGTCTGGTTCATCCACACCGGCGTCTGGATGCTCGGCCCTCCAGGTTCTTACCCACGCGCTCAGTGTTCCTTCTTTGATACCCAACTCGGTGGCCACTTCCTTGACCGAGCGCCCTGAGGAGACGACGAGTTGCACAGCTCCTGCTTTGAATTCTTCGGTGAAGATGACGTGCGATTCGACATGGAACTAATTCTCCTAGACCCTGTCTCAAATCACCATACGGGCGCACACCTAGATGTAAGAGTGTTAAATAATTTGGAATTGTTTTGAGAAGAGACTTTTGGTCCTTTTTGGAGGGGATATGAACGGGCAGCATCGGCGGACGATACGATTCTTCGCAGATTGGGGCGCAAATACTCCATTATGGGAAAATGGCACGGAGAATTATTTAATGTCTCCAGAAGATTATGGTCTATCTGAATCACTATCCAAGCGTGTGTACGACTGGGCCGATCATTGGAAGACACACTGTCATTGGGAGCGTGGCTGGGATTCTCCTTCTTCAAAGGAAGAGTCAAAAATTAAAGGGGATGCCATAGTAAGGGATCTTCGAGCAGAGGTTGCTACTTTTGCTGATGTGATTGATGAAAGATAAAAGTAGTCTGTGTCTCGATTCATGCACGTAGCTATTTGTGGCCTTCATGTCGCTTTTTGAGTGATTGACAGCTCATTTAATGGTGGAAGCACCCCGTATAGTCCCTTGTACCTGAGTGAAAAATTAACCCTCTATAAGCCCTTTAAGGGCTTATAGAGGGTTAATTACGTGAGAATTATTGTTTATTCTGTGACCTGAGTTGGCTCACGGTGGTGTGATTGATTTAACACTTGACACGTAGGCCTGCGGGTTTACGTTTCTGGATAGGTAAATTTCCGCGACTCAAGGGGGTGGTGGTCGGGGTGGATCAGTAGGGTGATCTTTTATGAGCCCCTATATCCGCACTGTGACCACTGCTTCTGGCGCGACAGCGGTGCAAATAATCCTGAGCGAATACTCAGGCAAAAGGACGATGCAGCATATTGGTTCAGCCCATGATGAACACGAACTTGAACTGTCCCAGGTTTTGTTCCGTCTGAGTAGATGGGAAAATCTAGTACATGCCAAAGAAGTTTGACCAGGAAGCCAAGGACCGTGTGGTCCGCCTGGTAGAGGATCGTATCTTGGCCGAGAACCTTTCGATGCAACAAGCGTGCCAAGCAGTCGCACCAAAACTGGGCGTCTCGTGGCACACGGCCAGGCAATGGACGCAGCAGGCTCGCCGTGATGGTCTCACTCACCAACACCAGCCAGAAGACTTAGTCGCTGAAGTTGCCAAGCTGCGCCGTGAGAATCAAGAGCTGCGAGACACCAACGAATTGCTCAAGGCTGCATCGGCTTTTTTCGCATCGGAACTCGACCCAAAACGTCGGAAATGATCCAGTTCATTGACAAACACCGCGATCGTTTCTCAATCGAGTTCATGTGCGTAGGACGTTGAACACCCACCGTGCGGGCGGCTTTATCACCTCCCGCGGCTATCGCCAGTCCAAGGCTCGCGGGCTAAGCTCACGTCGTCTGCGCGATATTGCTTTGGTAGAACACATCCGCGAGATCCACGCTGAAAATTACGGTGTTTATGGAGTACGAAAGATGTGGCACACTCTTGCTCGCCAGGGGATTGATATTGGTCGTGAGCAAACCGCTCGTTTGATGCGACTGGCTGGCGTAGCAGGTAAGCCCAAAGGCCGAGCGCCGATAACGACCCGTAAACCCAAAGGCCCGGATAATCGTCCTGACATGGTCAATCGCGACTTTACCGCGCACAGGCCGAATCAGTTGTGGGTTGGGCGATATTACCTATGTGCGAACCCGAAAAGGCTTTGTGTACACCGCTTTCGTCACGGATGTGTTTTCTCGCCGCATTGTTGGCTGGGCCTTGTCCGATTCGATTCGCACTGAGGCTTTGCCTTTGCAGGCACTGAATCAAGCGATTGTGTGCGCTGAGGAAACGGCTGGACTGATTCACCATTCAGACCACGGATCGCAATACGTCAGCATTGTCTATAACGAGCGTCTTGCTGAGCATAAAATCGTTGCATCCACAGGAACGGTGGGTGATTCCTATGACAATGCTCTAGCGGAAAACGTCAACGGCTCGTACAAAAACGAGCTTATCCATAACAGGACGTGGGATGACGTTGTCGACGTGGAAATAGCGACATTCGAATGGGTTACTTGGTGGAATGAGACCAGAATCCATCAAGGGTTGGGCTACCGCACGCCAGATGAAGTTGAATCAGAATTTTGCCAGAGCAACCCGGGCCAAGAAATAATAGAAATCAAGGCAAACGCCTAGGAACAAAACCCGGGGCACTTCAACTCGCTCTCCTAAAAGCACAGGCCCAACGCATCATTGACGGTGACCAAATGTCACTAGATTTAGGTCTTAGTGATGTCAAAACCCCTGCAGGAACCGGCTCTGCCGACAAGCCCCTACCGATTAGTGCTCAGCGTGCAGGCTATTTACTGGACTGCATCGATACCTGCTACCAGCGCCTAGGTTTAGATACTGCAACCGGTAAAGATGAGGTATTTTTAGATCTGGTTCGAGCACGGATCATCCAGCCAGGCTCCAAATTTGATTCAATTGAAACCCTCGCTGAAGTCGGTATCACAAGCGCCTCGTACGCCACGATTAAACGCCGACTCCCGGACTACGCTACTGATTCCTTTCGTCAACTGTTATCGCAGTCACTTGCAGCACACGCAGGTATTGGGGCTGGAAGCTTCATTCTTTACGATGTGACCACGTTGTATTTTGAAACAGATACCCCAGACGAGCTACGTAAATCTGGGTTTTCGAAAGAACGTCGATTAGAACCACAAATCCTGGTCGGTCTTCTGACAGACGCAACAGGGTTTCCACTGCATATCGGGGCTTTTGAAGGAAATAAGGCAGAAACCCACACGATGCTGCCGATGATTAAACAGTTCCAACAGGCTTACCAGCTAGATCGCGTCACAGTTGTTGCTGATGCAGGAATGCTTTTCAGCGGACAATAAAAAGGCGATTATTGAAGCTGGTTTGGACTACATCTTGTCAACAAAAGTCCCATCCATCCCAGAGGTCATTGCCCGATGGCAAACTGATAACCCAGATGATGATTACACCCACGGTCAGATATGGTCCCAGCCATCGTATACCGATGGCAGGAAAAGGAAGTCCGGCAAACCTGATTCAGTGACACATTTCCATTACTCCCACGACAGGGCACGGCGCACACGTCGCGGTATTGACGAACAAGTCGCGAAAGCCCAACGTGCTGTTGACGGGGCGGTGGCTATTAAACGCAATCGGTATATCGACTTAAAAGCACCGGACAAAAAGGTCAACTTGGCATTAGCTGCTAAACATCGTGCTTTAGTGATCCGCGCTTTTGTTGGGTACCTGTATTCCCGCATCCGGTACCGGGAACTTCACAGTCCCCGGACCGGTCGAATTACCCCCGACTAACGACGCAACCGTTGACGACCACGCGAGGCTAGAAGCGTGCGTTCACTGTGTGGTAATAATCTTTGGTACTAGATCGGTTCGGGAATCACGATGCAATATGGAATCTGAGTGCCGGTATTGCTTCTACCCCGAATGTTCAAATGGAATCTAAACCGGCAGGGACTTGGTGTTCTGTGCGTTACGTTTACACAGCTTAACCGAAGAAATATTGTTCACCAGAGTTTTAGAACAGGTTGATTTGCGCTAAGCAGTGCATAATTAATCGCATGACTCGACTTTTTGGAACTGATGGCGTCCGCGGACTAGCCAATGAAGTACTCACCGCACCTTTGGCTTTGAAACTCGGTGCAGCAGCAGCTCACGTACTCACTGCAGAAAAGCGCGTAGATGGGCGTCGCCCGGTTGCGATCGTTGGTCGAGATCCTCGAGTTTCTGGAGAGATGCTCGCAGCAGCACTTTCAGCAGGTATGGCCAGCCAAGGCGTTGATGTTATTCGCGTTGGCGTTCTCCCAACTCCAGCTGTTGCATTCCTTACCGATGATTATGGTGCGGATATGGGCGTGATGATTTCTGCGTCGCACAACCCAATGCCCGACAACGGCATCAAGTTCTTTTCTGCAGGTGGACACAAACTCCCTGATGATATCGAAGATGAAATTGAGCGCGTCATGGACAGCTTGCCTGCTGAGGGGCCAACGGGGCACGGAATTGGTCGTGTGATCGAGGAAGCGCCAGATGCTCAAGATCGCTATCTAGACCACCTTAAAGATGCGGTCCCAACGTCTCTTGAAGGCATCAAAGTGGTTGTAGATGCTGCTAACGGAGCAGCCAGTGTCGTGGCTCCTAAGGCTTATGAAGCAGCAGGGGCAACTGTAATTGCTATTCATAACAAGCCAGACTCCTACAACATCAACATGGACTGCGGTTCAACCCATATCGATCAGGTGCAGGCGGCAGTTCTGAAGCACGGAGCTGATCTTGGTTTGGCACATGACGGCGATGCTGACCGATGCTTAGCGGTAGACAAAGACGGTAACATTGTTGATGGTGACCAGATCATGGCCATCCTGGCAATCGCTATGAAGGAAAATGGTGAGCTGCGCAAGAACACCCTGGTAGCTACCGTAATGAGTAACCTTGGCTTACAGATTGCTATGAATGAAGCCGGAATCACCATGCGTGCTACAAAGGTCGGCGACCGTTATGTGCTGGAAGATCTAAAAGCAGGCGGATTCAGCCTCGGTGGCGAGCAATCCGGTCACATTGTGCTTCCTGACTATGGCACCACCGGTGATGGCACCCTGACCGGACTGTCACTGATGGCTCGTATGGCTGAAACCGGAAAGCCACTTGGTGAACTCGCACAGGCTATGAAGGTGTTGCCACAGGTGCTTATCAACGTTCCTGTTTCTGATAAGACTGCAATTGTGGCCAACCCACAGGTAGTGGCAGCAATTGCGGAAGCAGAAGCAGAACTGGGCGATCGTGGTCGTGTGCTATTGCGTGCCTCTGGTACCGAAGAGCTCTTCCGCGTCATGGTTGAAGCTGGTGAGCAGGAACAAGCTCGTCGTATCGCTGGACGTCTTGCAGCTGTAGTTGCTGAGGTCTAAAAGGTTTTCTTAAAAACCCGGGAACCCATAGCCCCTCTGAGCAGTCCAACATAAATGTAGGAGCATTTTATGTTGGATAACTCAGGGGGGATTTTTTATGGATGATATGGAATTAGAGGTTGATGCTGCACTTGAGGCCTTGCGCAACCTCATGGGGGAGACAGCACAACAACACACCACGCATCGCGCAACATCACCTCAGATGGAACCAACCGCTACCGGACGCGGCTTTGCCGCGCAAGGTCGTAACTTAAGTGAAATGCTTAACGCCCTGCATCTGGGCGTCGAAAAGCGCCTTAATGCTCTTGCCCTGAGCTCGGAAGCAGCTGTTGTACAGGTGCAGGAATATGCCGGAAGTGACAAGAATTTTGCGGCCGGTTTAGAGGGGATTGACCGGGGATGAATGAGATTATTGAAGGCTATAAAAAGGCTGTTGAATTATTAAGTTCAGCTAGTCGGGGGCTTTATGGGCAGCCAGCGGTTCCAATTGGAATTTTGCGCGAGGCTCATGGCACCATCGAAGGTTTGGATACTGCTGCTATTAGAACTGCTGGTAGTCGTGCCGGGGGTGGGACTGAAACCGGCGGAGTGCAGGGCTGGGTCGCGGAAATTTTGAAATATGTGGGTGGTATCGCCGGCGGAATTGTGGTTACCGAGCTTTTTGAAAGAGCCACCGATTGGTTTAGCAACCGTGATGAAGCTGAGGAAGTGGGGGAGGCCTCGGGAAAAGCTGCTGATGCTATTGATACGGCAGTTGATGAATCTGATCAGGGAATGAAAGAGATCATTGCGCAGCTCATCGGTGTTATTGAGCAATTAACCGCAACCTTGGGTGCGATTGATCCAGCTGAACATCCACAGGCTTTTTCAGAATGTGTGGCCGCTGGTTCTGGCCTTATTGATCAAGCAGGTGAGATGATTTGTGGTTTGTGCGCCGACCGAGATGAAGCGATTTCGCAATGCTTAAATGCTTTAAGTGATCATGCAAAAAAGGTATGTGAAACTCCAATTGCACCCCTTAAAGATGCCGTATCGGGCTCGGGGGTTGCTACTGCAGCAGCTAGTGCTGGCGGCATTGTTAGTGCTGATGCTTCTGCTGCTTCTTCGAGTTCCTCAAGCTCTGGAGGAGAGACAAACACGGAGGATAAAACAACTCCAGCCAGTGTAGATAAAACTACCGAAACTCAAACCGCAGACGAATGCGAAGAAACAAAAAAGTGTGAAACCGAACCTGCGAAAAAACCAGTAGAAAAGCCTGAGACTCCAAGCGCAGCGGATTCTGACTCGAAGGTTAAAAATGCGGAAAAAGATACTGCGGTAGCCGAAGACTGTGCTCCGGAATCTGCTTCTGAAAAGCCGAGCGCTGAAGATGATTGTGATGAGGCGCCGGCAAATGAGCAAAAAGAGGCACCAGCTGTGGAAGCAGTTTGTGATGAAGCGGAACCCTGTGATGAAGAGCCTCCAGCTCCGGTGGAAGATGATAAAGAAAATCCCGAGCCTGTAGCGGAGAACCCTTCAAATAATGGCGTGAAAACTGTCCTGGGGGTTATCGGAATTGGCGCGCTGGTATTAGGCGTCGGGGCGATCGTGAGTTTTATTGAACAGGCTATTGCAGTGCCCGCGGAGCTTCCGTTGCCTCCGGCAGAAACTCCTCCGGCAGCGCCTGAACCTGCAGCACCGCCAAAAATGACTGAGGCGGAGTTAGCAGCGGTGCCTGAACCTGCTCCGAAACCTATTCCCACCGCGAGTGCTGCAGCAGCACCAGCTGCCGTTGCACCGGTAATAAATCCGCCTTCAGCACCAGCGCCAACTCCAACACCTGTGCAATTTAATGCTGCGCCGGTGGACACTCCGTTGATTGGGGCGGCTGCCGGAGCGGTGCCCAATGTGAATGTGCGTAAGTCTGGAGGCTGGTGACTTTATGGAATACGCAGAATTTATCCGGCTTTTTAGACAGCGGGCAGCGAACAGAATGGAGGAATTTGAACAGGCTTTGGCGGCTGCCCAACAACAAGCGACGCAATCATTAGACACTGTGGAGAAATCTAAAAAACCGGCTGTACCTCTGGAAAGAAAGGTACAGCCGGTGAAAAGATCAACCCGTGGCCGGGGACCTGTACAGTCCATTTTGCGAAACGTCTAAAGCGTCACAAAACGTCGAGAACTGGGAGCCTCGAGAACTAAATCCTAGGAAGCGATTTCTTGGTTCTTTTCATTAAGGAAGGCAAAGGGGGAGTTGTCTTTAGGGAAAGCATGTTCTTGAAGTTCCTGACCAAAGTAGGACTTAACCTTCTTGGCCTCCGCGGTGGGATCGGAAAAAGCCTTGTATTTCTTTTCCTCGGCCAAGGTGTGCAGCAAGAAACCGGTGATCAAGCCACGAACCGTTTCTTGGGCGCCAGTTTGAGGACGGCCAATTCCAGCGAACAATTGGAAGAGGGCATCTTCAGAAAAGCCTTGTTGAGTGCCCTTTTCCATCTCGCGGTAAGCCACGTGTCCAGCCCAGTTGGCAGCGAGCTTGCTGGCCTCAGGTGTTTCAAAAAGACTGAGCTGGGCAGAGCCAATAACCAGGCCTGGAGCTTTAACACTAAATGCTGCATCAAGTGCAGAAGGGGAGGTCTTAGCGGGGTAGATAGCACCAACTGCATGGACGATATCGCGGTTAGCGGCAGCCAAAACCGCTGCACCTGCGCCCATGCCATGTCCAATAACACCCAAGCGGGCTGGATTAACGGTGACATTTCCAGAACCCAGCTTCACGCCACCCAGAATTTGCATGGCGGAGTCTAGATCAGAGGCAAAACCTTTATGGTCTGGCATAAATCCAGTTTCGGTATCTGGAGCTGCAACGGCGATTCCCCAGCTAGCCAGGTGTCGCAAAGTTTGGTGATAATGCTTAATTGGTTTGAGCCAATCATGGCCAAAAGCTACACCTGGAATGCCATTTCCTTCGGCGGGGGTGTAGATCTTGCCAGGTAGACCTGCATAATTGAGATCGCCCACGAGGACGCGATAAGGACCGCGCTTGGACAATTTGGATAGATGTTTATTCAGATTCTCAGCCACGCTGTCCAGAATAGTGGAAAGCACCTGAGAGTTCGTGAACCTGGCACTAACTAAGCACTAACTCGGCTAAATTCCTAGGGAGTCAATAGCTATTGGCAAAGAACAAAGTGGCACAATTGGAAAACATGAATCTCTTGACCAAACGCATTGATTTGGATGCGATCGCCCATAACACTCGGCTGCTCAAAAATCTGGCAGGTCCCGCGAAGCTCATGGCCGTGGTCAAGGCAAATGCTTATAACCATGGCGTGGAGCGCGTGGCTCCGGTCATTGCGCAAAATGGCGCTGATGCTTTTGGCGTGGCAACCCTCGCGGAGGCGCTGCAGCTGCGCGAAATCGGTATTAAGCAGGAAGTCCTGTGCTGGATTTGGTCGCCTGAGCAGGACTATACCGCTGCAATTGCGCAGAATATTGATTTGGCAGTGGTTTCTCCTCAGCATGCGCAGGCACTGATTAACACTGATGCTAAGCACATTAGGGTGAGTGTAAAGATCGATACTGGTTTGCACCGATCTGGTGTTGATGAGCAGGACTGGCATGAGGTTTTTAGCCAGCTGCACGCTGCCCCTCATATCGAGGTCACAGGCCTTTTCACGCACCTTTCCTGCGCCGATGAGCCGGAAAATCCAGAAACTGATGCCCAAAATGACGCTTTTCGACGCGCCCTCGCCGTAGCCCACAGCGTGGGCCTTGAGGTACCGGTTAACCACATGTGCAACTCGCCGGCAGCGCTCACCCGCCCGGATCTACATTTCCAGATGATCCGTCCGGGTCTGGCTCTTTATGGACTGGAGCCTATTGAAGGGTTGGATCATGGATTACGCCCAGCCATGAGCTGGGTGGGGCAGGTGACCGTCGTAAAGCCTATTGAGGCCGGTCAGGGCACCTCCTATGGCCTTACCTGGAGGGCTGAGGACTCCGGTTTTGTGGCGGTTGTCCCAGCAGGTTATGCCGATGGCATGCCACGTTCGGCGCAGGAGAAGTTTGCTGTGACCATTAATGGCGTGGATTATCCGCAGGTGGGTCGTGTGTGTATGGACCAATTTGTCGTTTACTTGGGTGAAAATCCCCAAGGTGTGCAAGCTGGTGATAGTGCCGTTATTTTTGGCGCAGCGGGCCAAAGCGCTACTGAATTAGCTGACAATATTGGCACCATTAACTATGAAGTTGTGTGCCGTCCCACTGGTCGCACCGTGGCCACCTATGTGTCTGAAGGAGAAATTGATGAAGCCTGATTTTCCTACTTCCGGAACCCGTCGCTTTGAGGAAGCCGCTGATACCCAAGCTTTTGGCGAGGAGGTTGGTCGTGCTCTAGAGGCTGGCGATGTGGTGATTTTGGATGGGCCACTGGGCGCTGGAAAAACTACCTTTACCCAAGGTCTGGCGCGTGGTCTGCAGGTGAAGGGGCGCGTGACCTCGCCAACCTTCGTCATTGCCCGTGAACACCGTTCTGAAGTTGGTGGCCCAGACCTTATCCATATGGATGCCTACCGCTTATTGGGCGAAGATGATGAGAGCGCAGATCCCATCGGAGCGTTGGATTCTTTGGATCTAGACACTGATTTGGATTCGGGTGTTGTGGTTGCTGAATGGGGTGGGGGACTAGTGGAGCAAATTTCTGAGTCCTACCTGTTTATCTCCATTGACCGCGAAACTGCCGTTGCCGAGGATCCAGATTCCGAAGCACGAATTTTTAACTGGGAGTGGCGCAGCGGTCAGATTGTGTGATTCTGTCCGTATCTGTTGTTTTACTTCTGAAACTGCGGGATCATAGGAAGTAGTGAAAAGTACTTTCTAGCCCCCGAGTGAACCTGCTAGATGTTTTAGAAAAAATGGGATCACAAGTTGGGCCAGATTGACCTAAATCAAGGAATGTGATCCCGCGTGCTCGACTTTTTTTCCAGTAATCCCATTATCGCGCTTGCCGTAATTTTGGCGGTGGGCCTAGCCATTGGCCAGATTCGATTCTTAGGCATTTCCCTGGGAGCGGCAGCCGTACTTTTTGTCGCCCTGGGACTTGCCACTGCGAACCCCGCTATTCAGATCCCGCCTTTTGTTTATCAACTGGGCTTGGCAATGTTCGTTTATGTCATTGGACTTTCCGCTGGCCCCGTCTTTTTTAAAGAGTTTGCGAGCCGTGGCTGGAAGCTGACACTCTTTATCATTGCGCTGCTTATTAGCTTGGTGGCGCTGGCATGGGTGATCATCAAAGCGCTGGGCCTGGATTCCATGATCGGTGCCGGAATGTTTGCCGGATCCTTAAGCTCCACCCCAGGTATGGCAGCGATCGTGCAAATTGTTAATGGCCAAGATCCTTCCATGGTAGGTGAACCAGTTATTGGTTATTCCCTGGCCTATCCCGGCGCAGTATTGGGCACTATCTTGGTGGCTGCCATTGGAGCCCAGATTCTTAAAGTTGATCACCTCAAAGACGCCAGCGAGGAAGGGCTGATTACGGCACCTTTGGTGTGGAAGGGTGTGCAGCTCAGCCCGGAAATTACCGGCAAAGTTGGAGATCTGCCACGCCTATCAGGCCAAAGCATCATTGCCACCCGCATTGTTGATGATCCTCACTCGCACCGCTTGGCTGACCCACAGCTTCCTATTACCCCAGGTATGCAGCTGCTTATCAACGGCACTGAGGAAGCAGTAGATAAAGCCATTGCAGCACTTGGTGAAGAACGCGAAACCAAAATTGAAGATACCGAGCTGATTTATACCCGCTTGACCGTTTCTAATCCTGAGGTTGCGGGCCGCACCGTTGGCGATCTTAAGACCGTGGAACATGGCTTTATGATCGCGCGTATTAGGCAAGGCGATACGGAGGTTGTGCCTGACCGCAATACTGTCATCAATCTTTCCGACCGCATCCGCGTGGTTGTAGCTCCGGGCCGTGTGGCTGAGGTGCGTAAATTCCTTGGCGATTCTGAAAAGTCTCTCGCCGATGTCAACCTGCTGCCTTTTGCAATTGGTTTGTCATTAGGCCTGCTCCTTGGTGCTATTCCAATCCCACTACCAGGTGGTACCACCATGTCTTTGGGCTTTGGTGGCGGTCCCATCGTGGTGGGCCTTATCTTGGGTGCATTAAAGCGCACCGGCCCGATCACCTGGCAGCTGCCTTTCCACGCCAATAGGACCATCTCCACTCTGGGTCTGGCGCTTTTCTTGGCAGGTGTGGGAACTTCTGCTGGTGCTGGATTCCGTGGGGCGCTGACCGATCCTTCCTCTTTGATTTATATGGGTACAGGTTTTGGCATCACGCTGATCTCTGCGCTGGTTTGTGCTGTGTTCTGTATGGCTGTTTTGAAGCTCAAGTGGGATGAATCCATGGGTGTTGCAGCAGGTGTGACCACCAACCCGGCGATTATTTCCTACCTCAACGGCCAAACCGGAACTGATCTGCCTAATAGGGGATATGCCACCGTTTATCCCACAGCAATGGTGGGCAAAATTATTGCAGCCCAGCTTCTCTTCCTGCTGCTCTAGGCCCATTTAAGAGCTGCTTGAAATCCTTTTGAGGACTGGGGTAAATGGGTGTCCGCCCCCGGGCGTAACCTTGAGAGCATGAATGAAATGACAAGCACTCAACTTGGTCAACTGCACCTGGAAGAACTTACCCTCGAGGTTCCACTTACCACGGATGCAACAGATTTCCGCACCATTGAGGTTTTTGCCCGCATTGCTACTCGCCCCGGTGGGGAAAACCTGCCCTACCTGGTATTTCTCCAGGGTGGACCGGGAAATGAAGCTCCTCGTCCGAGCCTTAGCCCGCTTAATCCCAGCTGGTTGGCCGTTGCCCTAGAGCGTTATCGCGTGATCATGCTCGATCAGCGCGGAACTGGAAGATCCACCCCAGTAGGTGATTCCATCTTGGAAAAGCCCACTGCTGAAGTAGTGGAGTATTTAAGCCATCTGCGTGCCGATGGCATTGTGCGTGATGCTGAAGCCATCCGTGAATACCTAGGCGTAACAAAGTGGAATCTGCTGGGCCAATCCTTTGGCGGATTTACCACCCTGCATTACCTCTCTACGCACGCAGATTCATTGGACCAGGTGTTCCTAACGGGCGGTCTAAGCGCCATTGATCGTCCTGCTGAGGATATCTACAGCAACTGTTATAACCGCATGCAGCGAAATTCTGAATGGTATTACCGCCGTTTCCCACAGCACCGTGACATTTTCCGCGGACTGGTTGAAAAAGCTAGAGCTGGGGAGATTACCTTGCCTACCGGGGAAGTAGTTTCAGAATCCCGATTGCGTTCCCTTGGGCATCTTTTAGGCAGTAATGACGGTTGGCTTGACCTCTACCACCTGCTTGAGCTTGCGCCCGATACCAATGCTTTCCGCCATGACCTGGCCAATTTGCTGCCCTTTGGTAACCGCAACCCAATTTACTATGTGCTGCATGAGTCCTCCTATGCCGATGGAGTTATCACCAACTGGGCTGCGGAGCGGGTCTATCCAGAGGCTTTCCGCGCAGATACTTCCTTGCTCACCGGCGAGCATGTCTTCCAAGAATGGACCGATACCGTGCCATCACTCCAACCCTGGAAAGAAGTAGCGCTAGAACTTGCGCAGATGCCATGGCCAAAGCTTTATGATGCAGCAGCACTAGAAACTTCCAATGCCACAGGTGCGGCGGCGGTATATGCCAACGATGTTTTTGTACCCATCGATTTTTCCTTGGAAACCGCAGCTCATATTCCAGGTGTGCAGGTCTATATCACCAGCGAGCATGAACACAATGGCTTGCGTGCCAGCTCAGGTGAAGTTCTCCAGCACCTTTTCGATCTTGCAGATGGCAGAAAGGTACGCTGATTCTCCGTGCTAGTACTTGCTCTTGATACCTCAACCCCTGACCTTATCGTGGGCCTTGTTGATTCCACCACCAATGAGACCATCTCATCGCGCATTATTGAAGACACCCGCGCCCACAATGAGCAGCTCACGCCCACTGTGCAAGAAACCCTGCGCCAAGCAGGCCGGAGCTTTAGTGATGTGGAAGCAATCGTCGTTGGTTGTGGCCCCGGACCTTTTACCGGCCTGAGGGTTGGCATGGTGTCCGCAGCAGCCTTTGGTGACGCCTTAGGAATCCCGGTTTATGGTGTGGGCTCTCTCGACGCCATCGCTCAGGGCATCAACTTCCAAAAATATCCCCGCGCCTTGGTAGCTACCGATGCCCGCCGCCGTGAAGTTTATTGGGCAACTTATACCGATGGCGTTAAAGATGCAGGCCCCGATGTTATTGCGCCAGCAGCCCTGGAGCTAACTGGTGAAATTGATGTGGTCTCTATCCCTGCGCATCTGGTTGAAAAACTTCCCGAAAAGTTGGCGGCAGTAGAACACGTATCCCTAAAGCCACTGCCAGAGCACCTGGTTGCTGTTGCTGATTTCAGCATCACCCCAGGCCCATTGGTACCGCTTTATCTGCGTCGCCCTGATGCTAAAGAGCCAAAACCTAAGCCTAAATCAGCTGCCATTCCAGAGGTGGATCTCTCATGAGCGAAACCGAAACCTATGAGCTTAAAGAATTACGCCGCGAAGATGCAGCGCGCTGTGCAGAACTAGAGCAAATCCTTTTCCCAGGAGATAATCCTTGGCCAAGGGATGTTTTTGCAGTCGAGTTTTCACATCCCAACACCTTCTATATCGGTGCCTTTGATGATGATTACCTCATTGCTTATGCAGGTCTTGCCATGATGGGACCAGCCGATGATCCAGAATTTGAAATCCACACCATCGGCGTAGACCCAGCACACCAGCGTAAGGGACTTGGCCGGGTGCTTATGGATCAAATGATGCACGTAGCTGATAGCCATGATGGGCCAGTGTTTTTGGAAGTACGCACTGATAACGTTCCTGCTATCTCCATGTATGAAGACTTTGGTTTTCAAACTTTGGCAGTGCGCAAAAACTACTATCGTCCCTCCGGCGCCGATGCATATACGATGCAACGCCTACGCCAAAGCGATAGGGAAACAGGCCAAGCCACACCAGATTCAACACACGATTCAGACGGGACTAACGTTTAAACAATGATCGTTTTGGGTATTGAGAGCTCCTGTGATGAAACAGGAGTGGGCGTAGTCAAGCTGGATGAACAAGGAAACTTGGAGATCCTGGCGGACTCAGTAGCCTCATCCATGCAGCAGCATGCACGATTTGGCGGTGTTGTTCCAGAGATCGCCTCCCGTGCACACCTTGAGTCCATGGTTCCAGTTATGCGCGAAGCCCTCAAACAAGCAGGCGTCGAAAAGCCCGATGCGGTCGCAGCCACTGTCGGCCCGGGCCTAGCTGGTGCCCTGTTGGTTGGTGCTAGTGCGGCAAAGGCTTATGCAGCAGCGTGGGACGTGCCTTTTTATGCGGTTAACCATCTTGGCGGACACGTCGCTGTGGCCAACCTTGATGGTGAAACCTTGCCACATTCAGTGGCCTTGCTGGTTTCTGGGGGACACACTCAGCTGCTGGAAGTTGATGCGGTTGGTTTGCCCATGAAGGAACTAGGTTCCACCCTTGATGATGCAGCTGGCGAGGCTTATGACAAGGTCTCGCGCTTGCTTGGTCTGGGTTATCCAGGTGGCCCCATCATTGATAAGTTGGCGCGCCGGGGTAATCCTGAAGCCATTAAATTCCCGCGTGGTTTGATGAAGAAGTCGGATTCCCGCCATGATTTCAGCTTCTCTGGATTAAAAACTGCGGTGGCTCGCTACGTGGAAGCTGCGGAAAGAAATGGCGAGGTCATTTCAGTAGAAGATGTCTGTGCCTCTTTCCAAGAAGCTGTGTGTGATGTCTTGACCTTTAAGACGGTTCGGGCCTGCCGCGATGTGGGTGCCAAGGTGTTGTTGCTGGGTGGTGGTGTGGCTGCGAACTCTCGCCTGCGGGAACTTGCCCAAGAACGCTGTGACAAGGCTGGCATCGAATTGCGGGTGCCACGCTTTAAGCTGTGCACCGATAATGGCGTCATGATTGCTGCTTTGGCTGCACAAAGGATCCACGAGGGTGCACCAGAATCACCAATTTCGGTAGGAACTGATCCTTCTTTGTCCGTTGAGACCCCCCAGGTGTTTTAAACCTTTAGTATTAGGTTCATGAAATCTGTATTCTCCGTCGATCAAATCCGACGTGCAGAAAACACCCTAATGGCCCTCCAAAGTGACTCCGATGAACTGATCATTTCAGCTGCATCGGCAGTCGCTGATGTTGCCCTTGCCCTCCTTAAAGTTCCCGCCCCAGCACTGGCTCAAGATGGAAAAATCTTGTTGTTAGTAGGCTCTGGCGGAAATGGGGGAGATGCACTCTACGCTGGTGCTTTCTTAGCAGAAGAAGGCAAAAAAGTTGATGCGCTGCTGCTTAACAAAGAGCGAGTCCATCACTCAGCACTGTCCTATTTTGAGTCTTTGGGCGGCACCGTGTTGGATTCTGAGCCCAATCATGGCGATTATCGCCTGCTTATTGATGGCATTTTGGGCATCGGCGGACGCGGGGGAATTGCGCCGGAAACGGCCCGATTTGTAGAAAATTTCTATTCTGCAGGCATTCCAATTTTGGCTGTTGATATTCCTTCTGGAGTACATGCAGATACCGGTGCCGTGCCCGAACCAGCTTTGGTCACTTTGGACGGTTTTGAACAAGGTGCACCGATTGCCCGCCAAAAAATCCCAACTCATATTAATGCCGATGTCACCATCACATTTGGTGGTTTAAGACGGGCTCATGCCGTGTCTGCTGCCTGTGGGGAAGTTTTGCTCGCCGATATCAGCGTGGCAGGAGCGGGTGGCCGTTCCCTGTCTCATGCTTTGCTAGAAATCCAAAGTGCTGATAGCGGACCTCAGTATTTTGCCTCCAAAGCATGGAACGGCGTACCTAATGCACCTGCTCAGAACCCTAAATTGGCGGCAATGTTTGAGGCTTTAGCCGCCGAAAATTCCGGGATTCAGCGGTTGGGGCGCCAATTTATTGTGCTAGATGTTGAGCCAAGCCCTGATCATGATAAATATTCCGGCGGAATTGTGGGCATTGTTGCAGGTAGTGAGCAATATCCCGGGGCTGCGGTGTTGGCTACAGCTGCGGCAGTGCGCGCTACCAGCTCCATGGTGCGATATGTTGGCCCCGTCGCCGCAGCAGTGCTGGCTGCTCTGCCAGAAGTAGTTGCTACATCTTCCTTGGGCACCGCCGGCCGTGTCCAGGCCTGGGTTTTTGGCCCCGGTCATGGAATCGATGAGCAGGCTTTTAAAGAATTACAAGAACTGCTTAATAACCCAGAACCGCTGCTTATCGACGCCGACGGCCTCACTTTACTCAGTGCCTCAGCGGAGTTAAGGCAGCTGTTGCGTACGCGCCACGGCGCGAGTGTCTTAACCCCGCACCGCGGGGAATTTGAGCGCATTGCCTCCGCGTTAAGAGCAGAGGGAATTGAGATTCCGAATCCTGAAACAGACTCCATTGGGGCAGCTCATGCGATGGCGGAAAACCTTAAATGTTGTGTTTTGCTCAAGGGTAGATTCACCATCATTGCCACCTGTAACTATGTATATGCGGTCAACGCTGGGCATTCTTGGTCGGCTACCCCAGGTTCTGGTGATGTGTTGTCTGGATTAATTGGCGCGCATTTAGCGCATAGTAGTGCAGAACTTAATCGAATCCCGGAGTATATCCCGGAGTTAGAAATCTCAGATACCGCGGTTTATGCACAGGTAGCGCCCGCAGTGACCATTCATGCAGTGGCTGCCGCACTGGCAGCACGGACTGAATTTGGGCCAGCGCCCACCTCTGCCTCGAAGATCGCAGCGGCAATTCCAGCTGCCACAGCCATGGTTAATACCCACGCGCCCATGAATTTCTCATGAACTTTTGTCTGCCCAACTAGCAGAGTGGGGGAGGTGGAGGTTTATTGAAAGCTATGACCAAAGGATTTCTTGCTAACCCAGACCTCACCCACCGCATTATCGAGTTTGATCTAGACCACGCTGAGATGTTCTTGGGCGGGGCAGACGATGCCCACGTAGCTGTTGCTTTCCAAGAAGACGGCAGCCAATACGCCGCACTTTTTAACTCCAAAGCTAAGGATGAGGGAGCTGCCGCAAACCCTGTGGCTTCCCTTGGACGTAGTGCAGCTGCCACCGGTAACTCAGCATTCTTCTCTGATCCTGCTACCGCAGTATGTGGTCCAGTGATTTTTGTGGGTGCTAAGGGTGAAGATGTGGAAGACGCGGAAATTGAGCGTATTTCCGATGGTATTCGTGCTGCTAAGAACTATCGTGATGATTTCCCACAAGAGTTTTTGCTGTGGCGTCGTGCAGTTTATAACTTGCGCAAGGAGGCTTAACGGCGTTTTGTTGCCTTAAATGTGTAGCAACCCATGAGTGAAATTAGTGTTTGCTGTGAGCTTGAAAATTAGCACCCTTATTAGTTGAGTGCTGGCACTCGCGAGGGTAGAGTGCCAAATAGGTTGTTTGACACACAGTTGTTCACCCGCGACGACGGCTGTGCTGGAAATCCACAACCGGCACAACAAACATTATTTCTCATGGAGGGATTCATCGTGGCAAACGTCAACATCAAGCCGCTCGAGGACAAGATCCTTGTTCAGATCAACGAGGCAGAGACCACCACCGCTTCCGGCCTGGTTATCCCAGACTCCGCTAAGGAAAAGCCACAAGAGGCAACCGTTATCGCTGTTGGCCCAGGCCGTTTTGATGACAAGGGCAACCGCATTCCTCTCGACGTGAAGGAAGATGACGTTGTTATCTTCTCCCGCTACGGCGGCACCGAGATCAAGTTCGGTGGCGTTGAGTACTTGCTGCTCTCCGCACGTGACATCCTCGCAATCGTCGAGAAGTAGGCGATAGTTCATGGCAAAGCTCATTGCTTTTGACCAGGACGCCCGCGAAGGCATTCTCCGGGGCGTCGACGCCCTGGCCAACACTGTCAAGGTCACCCTCGGCCCTCGTGGTCGTAACGTGGTTCTTGATAAGGCATTCGGCGGACCGCTGGTCACCAACGACGGTGTTACCATCGCCCGTGAAATTGACGTTGAGGATCCTTTTGAGAACCTCGGTGCACAGCTGGTTAAGTCTGTTGCTGTTAAGACCAACGATATCGCTGGCGACGGCACCACCACCGCAACTCTGCTGGCTCAGGCGCTGATTACTGAAGGCCTGCGCAACGTTGCTGCTGGCGCTAACCCAATCGAGCTCAACAAGGGTATTGCTGCAGCTGCAGAAAAGACCATCACCGAGCTCAAGGCACGCGCCACCGCAGTTTCCGATACCAAGGAAATCGCAAACGTTGCAACCGTTTCTTCCCGCGATGAAGTTGTGGGCGAAATTGTTGCAGCTGCAATGGAGAAGGTTGGCAAGGACGGCGTTGTCACCGTTGAGGAATCCCAGTCTATGGAGACCTCTTTGGATGTCACCGAGGGTATTTCCTTTGACAAGGGCTACCTGTCCCCATACTTCATCAACGATGCAGACACCCAGCAGGCTGTCCTGGACAATCCTGCTATCTTGCTGGTTCGTAACAAGATTTCCTCCCTGCCAGATTTCCTTCCGCTGCTGGAAAAGGTTGTTGAATCCAACCGTCCACTGCTGATCGTGGCTGAGGATATCGAGGGCGAGCCTTTGCAGACTCTCGTGGTTAACTCCATCCGCAAGACCATCAAGGTTGTTGCCGTGAAGTCCCCATACTTCGGTGATCGTCGTAAGGCGTTCATGGACGACCTGGCTGTAGTTACCGCTGCAACCGTGGTTGATCCTGAGGTCGGCATTAACCTGAACGAAGCTGGCGTCGAGGTCTTCGGCTCTGCTCGTCGTGTTTCTGTCACCAAGGATGAGACCGTCATCGTTGATGGCACCGGCACCGCTGAAGCTGTTGAGGCACGTCGCGCACAGATTCGTCGCGAGATCGAAAGCACCGATTCCAGCTGGGATCGCGAAAAGGCGGAAGAGCGTTTGGCTAAGCTCTCCGGCGGTGTTGCTGTGATCCGCGTTGGCGCTGCTACCGAGACTGAGGTTAATGACCGCAAGCTTCGTGTGGAAGACGCTATCAACGCTGCTCGTGCTGCTGCTCAAGAAGGCGTTATCGCCGGCGGTGGCTCTGCATTGGTACAGATCGCTGAAACCCTCAAGGCTTATGCCGAGGAGTTCGAAGGCGATCAGAAGATCGGCGTGCGTGCTTTGGCAACCGCGCTGACCAAGCCTGCTTTCTGGATTGCATCCAATGCTGGTCTTGACGGTGCTGTTGTGGTTTCTGAAATCGCAGCATTGCCTAATGGTTCTGGTTTCAACGCTGCAACCCTGAAGTACGGCGATCTCATTGCTGATGGTGTTATTGACCCAGTTAAGGTCACTCACTCCGCAGTTGTTAACTCCACTTCCGTTGCTCGCATGGTTCTTACCACCGAGGCATCCGTTGTGGAAAAGCCTGCTAATAGCTCTGATGACCATGGTCACCAGCACTAATTAAGGCTTAAGAATTTACCCTCGGAAGATCATTCTTCTGAGGGTTTTTTCGTCGAAAAGCGCGCTTTTCGACGCGCCCACGCCGCGCAAAAAAGACCCTGCGTCGGGGGCAGGGTCTGTGGTGCTAAACGGCGATTGGCTGTTTGCGTTCAATCTTGCGCAAAATAACCAAGCGCTCGGACTCGGAAAGTCCACCCCATACTCCATAGGGTTCGCCCACTGAAAGCGCATGCTGGCGGCAAGATTCCAAAACTGGACAAGAAGCACAAATAGCCTTGGCGCGCAGCTCACGACGCTGGCGAGCACGACCGCGCTCGCCGTCTGGATGGTAGAACACATCCGAGGTCTCGCCGCGGCACGAACCGTGCAGCTGCCAGTCCCAGAAGTCAGCGTTTGGTCCGGGAAGCTGGTGAGGCAATGTCATCTTCGATTACTCCCTATTTGAGCTACGTACGCGTTCACTAATGTTGGGTGTTCGCCCGAGAAGACAGTGTCATTGCCAAGTATGAACAAATAGTGGCGCAATGGTGACACAAATCTGTCTAAATGGTCATGAGAAAGCGAATTTTGAGCAGTACGGGTGTTCTGACCTGGCTTTATATCCCGAAGTGAACCTATGGTGAATTCTTAGAACATCCTGGCTACTCTGCTGAAATCATGTGAAATGTAAAAAATGGGTAACGGCAGCGGGGTTAAACCGTCGGCGTAGCAGCCCATATTGTTAAGATGGGACGAAACTCGCCTGCCGTTTGGTTGGTGCGTTGTTGTTTGTGCCTGAGTTGATCGCACACAACGGTCCATTTAATTCGAGGTAGGAAGGTGCGAGACCTTGGCTGATACCGAGCATGAGCTCGCCAAGCTAGTACCTCAGGCGACGGCGGGGGATCGTCGAGCTTTACAGCGAATAATGGAAATTATTCACCCAATTGTGTTGCGATATGCTCGTGCGCGAATTGGCGGCGGCCGGCAACCCACGGCTGAAGATGTAGCTCAAGAAGTATGTTTGGCAGTGGCAACGTCAATTGGAAAATTTGTGGATCAAGGTCGTCCATTTATGGCCTTTGTATATGGCATTGCTTCAAATAAGGTCGCCGATGCGCATCGTGCCATGTCACGTGATAAATCGACCCCCACCGAAGAAGTTCCAGATTCCACTCCAGATACCTTTACCCCCGAAGAGTTTGCGCTGCTCAGCGATGGAAGTAACAGAGTGAGGGGACTTCTCGATCTACTCAGTGAAAAGGCACGCGATATTCTCATTTTGAGAGTTATCGTCGGTCTTTCAGCAGAAGAAACTGCAGAGATGGTGGGCAGCACCCCGGGTGCTGTCCGAGTTGCTCAACATAGAGCACTCGCAACACTTCGAAGCGCACTTGAGCAGCAGGAGAACTAGTAATGACTCGACGTCACAACCCAGGTGACCAGGACGGACAGGACATCGTCAATTCACAGCTTAAGCAGCTGTTTGATGACGATGAGTTCCTGACTGACCTGTCCCGCGGCGTTGATCCCTCTGAGGGTCGTGATGTCCTCGCTGGGCTCCTTCTGGACTTAAATAGGGAAGTGCAAGCTCCGATGCCGGCAGCGCCGGACCTTTCGAAGCTGCTTCCTGGATTTGAAGATCTGGCACAGGACTCATTCGAGGACCAACAGAGGGATTCCAACCCTGGAACCACTGAATTCGCCCCGATTTCCACATCCGACATTTCCACAAACTCTGACAACACCGATACCACCGTCATTGCTTTGGATGAGCGTCGCGATAAAAAGCGCAAATCTCATCCATTTATGCACGGACTCGTTGGTGCAGCCGCTGCAACCCTCGTGATTGCCGGTGGCGGTTCCGCAATTTACAACGCCGATGCAGATTCGCCTCTTTATGCCATGAACCAGCAGATTTTTGGCGAAGATGACACCGTCAACACCGTGGAGTTGGCATCAACTTTGGAAGAAGTTGATAGCCGCACCGCAAACGGTGACGTAGCCGGTGCTCGTGAATTGCTTGAGCAAGCTCGCGTCATGGTTGAAGACATGCACGGTCAGCGTCCTCCAGCACCAGAGCATGTCACCACTGTGACGCCAGCTCCAGTGACGGAGACTCAAACTGCAACTGCAACGGTGACAGAGTCTGCCCCAACCGAAGAACCAGTTACTGCAACTGCCACTGTGACCCAAACACAAACGCAGGTTCAGACGATTGTTTCTACCGTTGTGGCTCCGCCAGTGTGGACTCCTAGCCCAGAACCAACCGCGCAACCTACCAGCGCCGTTCCCACTGCGGGAACGCCCACTGGTACGCAAACCGGTGGCGGGTTAGTAGACCCACAGACTCCTGGAAACTAGGAATTAAAAAAGACTGTTCAGTTTTGCGCTCATGGAGCAAAGCTGAACAGTCTTTTACTTTTGTCTTTAACGAGCTTCCAAACCGTCTAGATAACCCAGGCAATAGTCCCAAGGGACATAGGCTTCCACATTGGGCTGTGCGCTTGGCTCATGAACAGGGCTGAGTTCACCGGCTAGGGTAGCGCGCATATTTGCAGCCATAATATCCCAGTCGTAATAGTGGAATTCCTCACAGTCCTCGCACATAAAGAAAATTCCCTCAATGCCACGAGGCTTGAGAATCTTCTTAAATTCAATGACTGATTTTAGGTCCTGCTGCACATGAATGCGCTCTTGATCTGAGATTGGCTCAAAAGGCTCATCCTCAGTCAAAAAGGATGCCGGGTCATTGGGATCATCGGCAAACGGGTCGCGGGGCATCATCGCATCAAAGTTCACAGCACTAACCCTATTGCCCCATGGGAAAAATGACCAACACAACCCGCCCACAATGTGATTTAGGGCAACCTAATTAAGCTGGCGGAATGTTGTTGCTACTTTTGTGGTTATCCGAATTAAGAACAAACTACTAAGGTTTAATTAATTGTGGACACAAAATGAGGAGGAACTGTCGCAAATGACCACCCAGAGCCGAGTTTCCACCGGAGGAGACGATCCCAACAAGGTTGCCCTCGTTGGACTAACATTTGACGATGTACTACTACTTCCAAATGCGTCGGACATTGTTCCTTCCGAGGTAAACACCTCAACGCAGCTGACCCGTAATATTCGTCTAAACACCCCGATCCTTTCCGCCGCGATGGACACCGTTACCGAAGCTCGAATGGCTATCGGAATGGCGCGCCAAGGTGGTATCGGTGTTTTGCACCGCAACCTCTCCATTCAGGAGCAGGCCGAAAACGTTGAACTAGTAAAGCGCTCCGAGTCCGGCATGGTTACTGATCCAGTAACCTGTACCCCCGACATGAGCATTCAGGAAGTTGATGATCTCTGCGCACGCTTCCGCATTTCTGGCCTTCCAGTAGTTGATGAAAATGGAAAGCTCGTAGGTATTTGCACCAACCGCGATATGCGTTTTGAAGCAGATATGACCCGCCGTGTTGCTGAGGTTATGACCCCAATGCCACTCGTGGTTGCTGAAGAGGGCGTTACCAAGGCTCAGGCTTTGGAATTGCTTTCCGCAAACAAGGTGGAAAAGCTTCCAATCGTATCCAAGGACGGCAAGCTTATTGGCTTGATCACCGTTAAGGACTTTGTTAAGACCGAGCAGCACCCAAATGCTTCCAAGGACGCATCCGGCCGTTTGCTGGTTGCTGCTGGTATCGGAACCGGCGAAGAGTCCTTCCAGCGAGCTGGCGCTCTTGTTGATGCAGGCGTTGACATCTTGGTTGTGGATTCTGCACACGCACACTCCCGTGGCGTTTTGGACATGGTTACCCGCGTTAAGAAGGCTTTCCCAGGCGTTGATATTGTCGGCGGCAACCTGGCTACCCGTGAGGCTGCACAGGCCATGATCGACGCTGGTGCTGACGCTATCAAGGTTGGTATCGGCCCAGGTTCCATTTGCACCACCCGCGTGGTTGCTGGTGTTGGTGCTCCTCAGATCACCGCGATCATGGAAGCTGCAGTTCCAGCACACAAGGCTGGTATCCCAATCATCGCCGATGGTGGCATGCAGTTCTCCGGTGACGTCGCTAAGGCTCTAGCCGCTGGCGCAAACTCCGTCATGCTCGGCTCCATGCTTGCTGGTACTGCAGAGGCACCAGGCGAGACCATCACCGTTAACGGCAAGCAGTACAAGCGTTACCGCGGTATGGGCTCCATGGGCGCTATGCAAGGCCGTGGCCTCAGCGGTGAAAAGCGTTCCTACTCCAAGGACCGTTACTTCCAGGCAGATGTGAAGAGCGAAGATAAGCTCGTCCCAGAAGGAATCGAAGGCCGCGTGCCTTTCCGTGGCTCTATCGAAGACATCATTCACCAGCAGGTGGGTGGACTTCGTGCAGCTATGGGCTACACCGGTTCTGCCACCATCCAGGAACTGCACAAGGCTCGCTTTGTTCAGATTACCAGCGCTGGCCTGAAGGAATCCCACCCTCACCACATCCAGCAGACTGTGGAAGCTCCTAACTACCACTAGGATCTAAAACATTAAGAAACAGCCCGATTTCTGTATGGAAATCGGGCTGTTTTGCTGTGTTTCGGAGTTGATGGCTAGTTGTGTCCAGGGTCTCGGGTAAAGTCTTCGAAGTATACGAACACAAAGGGAGGCCAGTCACTAATGCGTGACCACGTTGAGATCGGCATCGGCCGCGAGGCACGACGCACCTACAGCCTGGACGATATTTCTGTCGTTTCCAGCCGCCGCACCCGTTCTTCCAAGGACGTTGACACTACCTGGCATATCGACGCTTATAAGTTTGAGCTGCCATTCCTCAATCACCCCACTGACGCACTTGCCAGCCCAGAATTTGTTATTGAAATGGGCAAGCAGGGTGGCATGGGTGTTATCAATGCCGAAGGCCTGTGGGGACGCCACGCAGACCTCGATGCAGCGATCGCCAAGGTCATCAAGGCCTATGGTGCACAAGAAGAAACCGGAATTTCCGGTGTTGAGTTCATCGGTGGCGGTGACCAGGCAGCAGCAACTCGCATGCTGCAGGAACTACACGCTGCACCACTGGACAAGGAATTGCTCAGCGAGCGCATCGCACAGGTACGTGACTCCGGCCAGATTGTGGCCGTTCGCGTATCCCCACAGAACGCTCGTGAACTAGCTCCAACCGTTATCAAGGCTGGTGCTGATCTGCTGGTTATTCAGGGCACCTTGATCTCTGCAGAACACGTAAACACCGGGGGAGAGCCACTTAACCTCAAGGAGTTTATTGGTTCCCTAGAAATCCCAGTTATCGCTGGTGGCGTCAATGACTACACCACCGCATTGCACATGATGCGCACTGGTGCGGTGGGCATCATCGTCGGTGGCGGCGAGAACACCAATAGCCTGGCTTTGGGCATGGAAGTGTCTTTGGCTACCGCAATTGCTGATGTTGCTGCAGCACGTCGCGAATACCTGGATGAAACCGGCGGACGTTATGTGCACATCATTGCTGATGGGGATATCTACAACTCCGGCGATGTCGTGAAGTCCATCGCTTGTGGTGCTGATGCTGTGGTCCTGGGATCTCCTTTGGCTCGTGCCAAGGAAGCCGCAGGAAAGGGCTACTTCTGGCCAGCAGTAGCAGCACACCCACGTTTCCCACGCGGCATTGTGTCTGAGTCGGGAATTCTTGATGAGCAGGCTCCATCCTTGGAGCAGATCCTGCGCGGACCTTCCACCATGCCTTGGGGTATTGAGAACTTTGAAGGTGGCCTTAAGCGTGCCATGGCAAAGTGTGGTTTCACCGACTTGAAGAGTTTCCAAAAGGTGCCTTTGCACTTTAATGGCTAAACGTTAGCGTTTCTCAAGGGTTGGGCATGTAGTTTTGATGCCCAACCCTTGTTGTTTTTCTTTCTGAATTATTGGCAAACATGCAGGTTTTCATGGGTTTATGTCCGAAGATTTCCACTTTAGGGAGATATAGGTCATACTATTAAAAAAATCTTTTGCGGGTCACTAATTTAAAAGGAGATCAATCTGTGGACACCTGGCAACAAACACTGGGGGCGGGGCCCTTGCTTGGCATTGCAGCCGGCGCAATCGCTCTAATCCTCATCCTGGTTATTTTCTTCAAACTTCACGCCTTCCTCACCCTAGTTTTGGTCTCTGTGCTTACTGCACTGGTGGCTGGCATTCCAGTGGAGTTTGTCGTCGAAACGCTCCTTGATGGGTTCGGAGGTACCCTTGCCTCCGTCGCTCTGCTCGTTGGTCTTGGAGCCATGTTGGGCCGATTGGTGGAAGCATCCGGTGGTGCAGCTTCGCTGGCCAATATGATGATCCGCATTTTTGGTGAAAAGCGCGCACCTTTTGCGCTTGGTGTTGCTTCTTTGATCATGGGCTTCCCAGTGTTCTTTGACGCCGGCCTGGTTGTCATGCTGCCAGTGATTTTCGCTGTGGCACGTCGCATGAATGGCCCAATCTTGGCCTACGGTATTCCTGCTGCTGGCGCGTTCTCTGTAATGCATGTATTTGTGCCACCACACCCAGGTCCAATTGCCGCCTCAGAGTTCTACGGTGCACAGGTGGGATTTGTTCTGCTTGCTGGTCTTATCGTTGCGATCCCAACCTGGTACCTCACCGGTTACCTGCTGGGCAAGTACCTCGGAGTGAAGTTCCCAATCAGCGTTCCTGATTTACTTACTGGTGGCGAAGTTGCTGGTGAACAGCCTAAAAACCCAGCCAGCGCGGGCACCGTTATCGCAATTTTGCTGATCCCAATGATCCTCATCTTCGGCAATACCGGTACTGATATGGCTGCTGCTGCAGGGCTTATCGACGCTGATTCCTTGGTTGTTTCTGTCCTCGGATTCCTCGGTGCAACTCCAATTGCTTTGCTTATTTCCACTCTTGTTGCCATGTGGGCACTGGGAACTCGCCGCGGAGTCAGCGGATCCGCTCTGGACAGGACTGTTGAAGGCGCACTTGGCCCCATCTGTTCTGTGGTTTTGATTACCGGTGCAGGTGGTATGTTTGGTGGCGTTTTGCGCGCCTCCGGAATTGGTGATGCTTTGGCTGACTCCATGGCCGAGCTTGGTCTGCCAGTTATTGCAGCCTGCTTTATCGTCGCTGCAGTACTGCGTGTGGCACAGGGTTCTGCAACCGTCGCGTTGACCACCGCTGCCGCTTTGATGGCTCCTGCTGTGGCAGCCGCTGGCTACAACGACTTCCAGCTAGCCACCATCGTTATTGCAACCGCTGCTGGTTCCGTAATCGCCAGCCACGTTAATGACTCCGGCTTCTGGTTGGTTGGTCGCCTCATGGGAATGGACGTTGCCACCACCTTGAAGACCTGGACTGTAAACCAGACCGGTATTGCCATCGTGGGCTTTGCCCTAGCTTGTGTGCTCTTCGGTATTGGCTCAGCTATCGGTTAAAAACCGGTTACTCGCCTGGCTGCGTGGGGGACGCGGCCAGGCGAGGGCGCGTCGAAAAGCGCTGGGGTGGTTGAGGGTGAAAATCGAGATTCGGGGCGGGTCTAGTAGAGTGATCTTTTGTGAGCCTTCAGACAAATCATCGCCCAGTACTCGTCGTTGACTTCGGCGCACAGTACGCGCAGCTGATCGCACGTCGTGTGCGTGAAGCCGGCATCTACTCCGAAGTTATTCCGCACACCGCAACCGCTGCTGAAATCCGTGAAAAGGATGCCGCAGCGCTAATTCTTTCCGGTGGACCTTCCTCTGTTTATGCAGAGGAAGCACCATCTTTGGATCCTGAAATTCTGCAGCTTGATCTGCCAGTTTTCGGTATTTGTTATGGTTTCCAGACCATGACCCACGCGCTCGGTGGCACCGTTGCCAACACCGGCAAGCGCGAATATGGCCGCACTGATATCACCACTACCGGTGGCGTGCTCCATGAAGGCCTCGAGCCAACTCATAAGGTGTGGATGAGCCACGGCGACGCCGTCTCTGTTGCACCTGAAGGCTTTAGCGTTACTGCCACCTCCGAGGGCGCACCAGTTGCAGCCTTTGAGAACGTAGAGCGCAAGATGGCTGGCGTGCAGTACCACCCAGAGGTTTTGCACTCCCCACACGGCCAGCAGGTTCTTACCCGCTTCCTCACCGAAATCGCTGGTCTGGAGCAGAACTGGACCGCTGCAAACATCGCTGAAGAGCTCATTGAAAAAGTTCGCGAGCAAATCGGCGAGACCGGTCGCGCAATTTGTGGCCTCTCCGGCGGCGTTGACTCCGCAGTAGCCGCAGCACTCGTGCAGCGCGCTATTGGTGACCGCCTTACCTGCGTATTTGTGGACCACGGTCTGCTGCGCGCCGGTGAGCGCGAGCAGGTAGAGCAGGACTTCGTGGCAGCAACCGGCGCCAAGCTGGTTACCGTTGACGAGCGCGCTGCCTTCCTAAACAAACTGGCTGGTGTGACCGAGCCTGAAGCAAAGCGCAAGGCTATTGGCGCTGAATTCATCCGCTCCTTCGAGCGCGCCGTTGCTGGCGTTTTGGATGAGGCACCAGAAGGTTCCACCGTGGACTTCCTGGTACAGGGCACCCTGTACCCAGACGTTGTTGAGTCCGGTGGCGGCACCGGCACCGCCAACATCAAGAGCCACCACAACGTGGGCGGTTTGCCTGACGACGTCGAGTTCAAGCTGGTTGAGCCACTGCGTTCCCTTTTCAAGGACGAAGTTCGTGCCGTTGGCCGCGAGCTGGGTCTGCCTGAGGAAATTGTTGGACGTCAGCCTTTCCCAGGACCAGGTCTTGGTATCCGCATCATCGGTGAAGTCACCGAAGAGCGCCTGGAGACCCTGCGCCACGCTGACCTCATCGCCCGCACCGAGCTCACCGCAGCTGGTCTAGATGGCGTTATCTGGCAGTGCCCTGTTGTATTGCTTGCCGACGTTCGCTCCGTGGGTGTGCAAGGTGATGGTCGTACCTACGGCCACCCAATCGTGCTGCGTCCAGTGTCCTCCGAGGATGCTATGACCGCCGACTGGACCCGCTTGCCTTATGAGGTACTGGAGAAGATCTCCACCCGCATCACCAATGAGGTTCCAGATGTGAACCGCGTTGTGCTCGATGTAACCTCCAAGCCACCAGGAACCATCGAGTGGGAGTAAATTCCCGCCGCTAGCTAACTAAAGCAGCCACCTTTTTGCCACGATTTTGTAGAGATTGTGGGGGAGAGGTGGTTGTTTTTGTTTTTTGGGAGGTGTTGATGGGGCGCTGTTGGAACTAATCGCCAGGAAAAACTAGATGAGATTACCCTCGGGAAAACTGGCGTATCCTTGCACCCAGAGCAAAAACTAGCTAAACCCCGCACCACTTTAAAAACAGGAGACATAAAACAATGAGCGATATCCTCACTACCTATTGGAGCAGTTTGTTTGGAACCTCAGCAGAGGCGCAGGCTTTAGTTGGATATCTAGCGGAGGATGTAGAAAACGCCGAAGGTGTTATTGAGGTCCATAAGATTTTTGCAGATCTCGGCCTTGATGGGCTGTCAGGAAATTACACCGATACCGAACTTGATGGTTATGGCGATGCTTTCCTCGTGGTGGCCGCTCTTGCTGTGCTGATGGCAGAAAATAAAGCCCAAGGCGCAGTGCAGCTTGCTGAGGTCGGTGGAGAAGCTGCTGCTAAGGAAATTCGCTTGCACACTGAGCCTAAGGAAAACACTCAGATTAATACCGCGTTGAAGTACTTTGCGCTTTCACCCGAAGATCATGCTGCTGCAGAGCGTTTTGATGAAGATGAGCTTAGTGAATTTGCTGATCTGAATGAGCAGCTGCGTGGCCAGCTGGATTAAGTGTTAATGGCCTAGTTTTCTGCAAACTCCACAGCAACATCGCCGATGCCAGAACTAACGGAAATATTGAGCATCTCACCACTAAGTCCCTCATTGTGAGCCGCTAGATCTCCTATATCGCAGTGGGTAGTTCCCACACCGGCATTGCAGTTGAGGCTAATGGGAACATTTTCGGGCAGGATTACCTTGACCTCGCCCACGCCAGAATTGATTTGAATATCGCGTTCTTCTTCCAAAGGTGCAAGGTTGCTTAGATCTAGGTCCATTTGGCCGACACCGGAGGAATAGTTATCTTGCAGACTCGCATTGGATGGAGCAAGTGAGACATTGCCGATCCCAGAATCTTCATCTTCAAATTGCGCCGGGTCGATGGCGAACATAATAAATCCAATGGCAGCTACCGCAACAAGGCCAGTGCCCACCCCTCCACTGAGAATCCAAGGCCATAGTCTCCTGCGCTTTTTGGCAGGAGCAGGTTGCTGCATGTGTAGATCCCAAGAATTGTGCTGCTGAGTTAAAGGATCCCAGCTGGGGGCATCGGCAGAATATTGTGCAAAAGGCGCATAGTAGCCTTCAACTGGGGTTATTGAGCCAAGATCAGGTTGCGGTTGTGGATAGCTATCAGCGGGATTGTTCATCGTATCTTCCTGAGTCGCAGAGTCGGTGGCAAGTAAACCACGCGGCGGAATCGGTTGTTTTTTATGCAGACCCCACCACATTGCAGCCACTAAGACATAGGTAAGAAAAGATGCGGAACCAAAGGTATTGGCAGCTGAACTAAGCATTCCGGAGAACATCACAAAGGCGATGAGCAACCACCATCCGTGAGTACGATCTTGGGGATGTCCGGGCTTCCAAATGGCTTCGAGCGGGGAAACTGGAACGGAATAACGAGGCATGATCAGCCAGGCCAGGAGATAGGCAGCAATGCCTGATCCAAATACGCCGGAGACCACAAAGAAAAGCCGAATGAGCACGGGATCAATTTGATAACGCACACCGATGCCTTCACAAACACCAGCTACCTTGGCGTTGCCACCTTGTTTAGCAGGTAAACGCACCGGGCGGGTTTGCCACATGCGCTGCAAGGTTCCAGTTGCTGAAGATGAGGAAGGGGAGGGATAAGAGCTTATTGCCCCAGGTTGTGCAAAAGGCACGTAGTGCGGCTGCGTGTTCTCCTCGAAAGTGCTCATAAAAACAATTGTGGCGTGGCGCGCGGAAAATGTGAATCGGGGAAAGCCCTGACATTGTTTGTGCAGCTCACATGGTTCAGGGTCTTCCCCGATGGAAGCGTGTCCGGTGCTCATGACAAGATCAAGAACATGAGTAATTCGCCTGCACCATATACTCCGCAACCCGCGGGGCAGCTTAAACCCCTCTATCCCGCGTTCCGGCGCGCGCGGGATGGTCGGGTGGTGGCTGGTGTTGCCTCGGGGCTGGCCTATCACCTTAATGTTTCGGTCTTTTGGGTACGTGCAATTTTTATTATTTCCGCGCTGGCCAATGGCGCCGGCTTGGCAGCTTATGCGTTGGTGTGGATTTTTACCCGCATGGAGCGCAAGGATGCGCAGTCCCCGCAAGCACCGGGGGTTTCGTCGAAAAGCGCTAAGTGGATTTCCTGGGCGCTGGTGGTGTTGGCACTGGTGGGTGCCGGGGTGTCACTGACGCTGACCACCGGTTTTGGACTGAGCACGCTGATTCCGATTGGCGTGGTTGGCGTTGGCATGTTGATGGTCTGGCTGGCCTATGACCGGGGCGTGGATTCTGGCCCCAGCGTGCTTATTATTGTGGCCGGCGGTGTGCTGATGCTCACCGCAATTGTGCTGGTGGTGATGAATTGGAGCACTCATGACGGCTTCCTCATGGCACTGGTGGCAGTGGTGCTCACGCTGCTGGGAGTCGCAGCACTAGGCGTGCCACTGTGGGTGCGGATGTGGGATCAGCTGGGCCAAGAACGCGCCGAGAAAGCAGCAGCTGCTGAGCGCGCTGACATTGCCTCGCGGCTGCATGATTCTGTGTTGCAAACCTTGGCGCTGATTCAAAAACGAGCCGATGATTCAGCTGAGGTGACACGCCTCGCACGCGGGCAGGAGCGGGAATTGCGGCAATGGCTTTTTGATTCCCAGGATAAAACTCCACAGACCACCGGCACTGTTTTTACTGCTTTGAACCGTGCATGTGCCGAGGTAGAAGATCTTTTTGGGCTGCGCATTGTGCCTGTGACAGTGGGTACTGATGAACCTTTAGCAGATTCAACGCAGGCCGCGGTGATGGCTGCACGCGAGGCTTTGGTGAATGTGGCAAAGCACGCCGGGGTGGATTCTGCGGATGTTTATGCCGAAATCATGCTGGGGGAGTTGAGTATTTTTGTCCGCGACAGGGGCCGGGGTTTTGATCCGGACAATATTCCTGAAGGCCATCACGGTTTGGCGGAGTCGGTGATCGGCCGCGTGGAGCGCGCCGGGGGCAAGGTGAAAATTAAATCTGAGATGGGTGAGGGCACCGAGGTAGCAATCACGATGGCCATGTCAGCGTAGGTAGTTTTGCCTTAAAGCCACAGATTGGGTGCGCGGGCGGTAACCTGTGAGGCATGGTAGATGTGTTTTTGGTTGATGACCACTCGGTATTCCGTTCGGGCGTAAAGGCAGAGCTGGGCGATGCAGTTAATATCGTCGGCGAAGCTGGCACCGTGGCTGAGGCCGTTGCCGGGATCAAGCAGACACGCCCTGAGGTTGTGCTTCTCGACGTCCACATGCCGGATGGCGGCGGCTTGGCAGTTCTCAAAGAAATTAACGCCTCTGATGTGGATACCATCTTTTTGGCATTAAGTGTTTCTGATGCTGCTGAGGATGTTATCGCCATTATTCGTGGCGGTGCACGCGGTTATGTAACCAAATCAATTTCTGGAACAGAGCTGGTAGAAGCCATTAAACGGGTTAATTCCGGTGATGCTTTCTTCTCACCACGACTGGCTGGCTTTGTGCTGGATGCTTTTGCCGCCCCTGATTCCACTGCCGGCGCGGGCATTGTAGATGCTCCGGAAAAGGATGCCGCCGTGGAATCTGGTCGCATTATTGATGATCCCATCGTTGATGCGCTTACTCGCCGTGAGCTGGAAGTTTTGAGATTGCTGGCCCGCGGTTACACCTATAAAGAAATCGGCAAAGAACTTTTCATCTCTGTAAAGACGGTGGAAACTCACGCCTCCAATATTCTGCGCAAAACGCAGCAGTCCAACCGCCACGCGCTTACCCGCTGGGCTCATTCAAGGGATCTCGATTAATGGCTCAAAAACCTCGCAAAAACTTCGCGGCTGATTCCGGTGCTGAAAATCGCAGCGAGGCGATCGATCAAAGCCAGGCCAAATTCACTTTCCAACCCACCCGCACCCTCTTTTTCAGCATCATTTTTACGGTGCTGGTGATGTGGCAATCCAACTTTTCCCTCTGGTGGGCCATCCCAATCTGGTTCTTCGTGTGGGCACTTTTTATCCTGGGCCACAGCTTTTATAACTGGGCAAACCTCAAACTCATCGAATTGGGTCGCCGCAACCAGCAAGTTCTTGATGAAGAAGAAAAGCGCCGCAAGCGTTAAAAGATTTTAAAAGCGTGCTTTTCGACGCAACGACTTTTGCTTAAGGGGCTTCCTGCGTATTGGCAAAAGCGAGCTTTCGGGTGCCATCAATGTGGGGAAATGTCAGGAAAATCCAGCCTGCGACAATGACAAAAACCAAGATTGTCACCCACAGTGCAGCTCCGGAGAAAAACGGTGCCACCATGAGCATCAACCACGTGACAAATAGCGGCATGACCTGGCCAGGTGTGGGAACCGGGCTGATGTTGTGCTGCAGGCGATACATCCTCACCTCTGAGCGGTAAGGGTGCATAAAAGCCAGCAGCAGCGTGATGATCAACCCTGCTGCAGTGACTCCAAACTTAATGGTGGGGGAGAGATCCGTAGTTAAAACTGCAATAGCTGCACCAACAAGCACCGAAGCGCTCAACCTAATGATGGCGGGCGTGGGGATCGGGGTGACATGGGACTTCATATTGGCGTAGCTATTTAAAGGATCCATAGCATTTAAGGATAATGCAGCGAATGAAGGAGAGGCTCTTAGTAACCTTCTATGCCCAAATCTCCCTCATGAACTGCGCTGTTGCGAGCTAAGAAAAACGGGTGTTTACTTAAACCCATGAGTGGAACAGGTGTTCGAGAATTTGGGATTGAGGCTAGTGCTGTAGCCGTACCTGATCTCTCGGGAATGAGTAGAGCAGAGCGGATTACCGCACTGCGCTCACGCATGTCCGCCATGGGTGCTGCCGCGCCACAATTGGTGGAAAATCCTGCATCTGCACCGGTTGAATACTTTGATAAAGAGAACATTCTTGCAGCTCCTGATAGTGTTTCGCAATTTCTTCCCGGCGGGGGCTTGCCACGGCGGGCCTTAAGTCAAATAACTGAACTGCCCCTACTGGTGGTGGCCTTCCTGGCTCATGTTACGGCGCAGGGTGGACACGCTGCGGTGATCGGCTGGAAGGAACTAGCTTTTGCAGGAGTAATTGATTTAGGAGGTGTGTGCGAGAACATCATTGCCATTCCAGATCCAGGTACCGAGCCTTTAAACGTGGCCGCGGTGTTATGTGAAGGTTTGGATTTGGTGGTCTATAAAGGTCCTGAGATTTCCCTTTCACCCACACGTGCCCGCCCGTTATTGGCCAAACTCCGCAAGGGCAGTGCCGCACTTTTGATGGTTGGCACCCGTGTGTCTTCGCCGGCATTGGTGATGGAGGCAGAAACCAGCAACTACTTAGGCATTGGTCAAGGTCGGGGCCGGATTCGGGGCGTGGAATTGAAATTTCGCGCAATGCCCAAAGGCCAGCCTCCACGCAGCGGACTAGTTACCATCAGTCGCGCTGAGGATGCTGCATTGCTAAACACCACACCCACATTGCGCGTGGTGCCTTGATGCGGATTATGGTGCTGTGGTTTCCCGATTGGCCAGTTCAGGCTGTGCGTTTGGAACGCGATGACCTTAATGATGTGGAAAAACCAGTGGCCATTGCCGCCAACTACCGCATCAAGGTTTGCGGGCTGGCTGCGCGCAAGCGTGGAGTGCGTCGTGGGATGAAGGTTCGCCAAGCGCAGGCGGTGTGTCCGGAGCTCGAGGTTGTGGACCAAGATCTAGACCGTGATGGCCGCATTTTTGAAAATATCGTGGCTTCGCTTGGCGAGGTCGCTTCCAGCATCGAGGTGCTGCGCCCCGGCCTGGTCGCGATTGATGCAGCAGCTGCGGCGCGTTATCACGGTGGTGAGGAGATCGCTGCCCAGTTGCTTATCGACGCCGCCGCGCGCCGCGGCATTGACGTTGAAGCCGGGGTGGCAGATAGCCTGAATACGGCGATTATTGCAGCCCGCGCCCCGCATGGGGCGGTGGCTGGCAGGGGAGAGGGCGCGTCGACAAGCTTCTTGGCACGCCAAGCCATGTCAGTGTTGGTAGCAGAAGAGGCGCTGGCTTGTGATCCTGACATTATAAAAACCCTGGTAGATTTGGGTATCTCGACTTTGGGTGAGCTGGCGGCGCTGCCGGTGGAATCCTTGGCAACACGCTTTGGCAAGGCCGGTGTGCACTGTCATAATATTGCGACGGCGCGTTATGGCCGTAAAGTTGCGCCGGCACTGGAGGGTGCTTCCTGGGAAATTAGCCATATTCCAGAAGAACCCATTACCCGCGTGGATGCTGCAGCCTTTGTTGCCAGGGCTTTGGCAGCGCGCTTGCATCAGCAGCTTTCTGAGGCTGGTGTGGTGTGTCAATTGCTTAAGGTGGAGGCTGATTTTAGCGATGGCACGCAGGTCAGCAGGGTGTGGCGCACCGGCGAACCATTGTCGGAAGCTGCTACCGCTGACCGTGTGCGCTGGCAATTGGATGGTTGGCTCAGCGCGCGCGGAAATGTCGATGAAGCCAATGAAGAAGATGGCATTATCGCTTTGACCTTGCGGCCTTTGGAATGTGTGCCTCCTGATATGGCCAGCGGTGGTTTATGGGATACCGGGCGCAGTCAAAAACATGTGGCGCGCCAAGTGATTCAAAGAGTGCAATCAACCTTGGGAATTGATGCTGTGCTGCAACCTATTCCGGCAGGTGGCAGGGGAGTAGAGGAGCGGATTCGTTTTGTGGCCTTCGGCGAGGCGCCAGATCCGGTGCGTGCTCCGCAGGGCAGTTGGCCAGGGAAAATTCCAGG
Source organism: Corynebacterium callunae DSM 20147 (assembly GCF_000344785.1). Lineage (NCBI taxonomy): Bacteria > Bacillati > Actinomycetota > Actinomycetes > Mycobacteriales > Corynebacteriaceae > Corynebacterium > Corynebacterium callunae. The sequence goes on from NC_020506.1 coordinate 624,897, forward strand.
CCCTTTGCCTGCGCGTTTAAGTGCGGGAATTAACCACCCAGCCTCGCGAGTGGTGCTTATTGATGCCAGTGGGAAGCGTGTGCAAGTTACTGCGGAAGCTTTATTAAGTTCTATTCCCTATGCGTTGTCCTGGGGAAATAAGCGTTATGTGGTTACTGCGTGGGCAGGGCCTTGGCCAGTGGATGATCGCTGGTGGGAAAGCAGTGGTAAACGTTATGCCCGCTTGCAGGTGGTGGGGCAGGCGGTATCAGCGGAAAGCAATGAGCAGATTAGCGCCTGGCTTTTGCTGTGGATGGAAGAAAAGTGGCGGGTGGAGGCCAGTTATTAGGCGTTGACATGGGGAAACCCCGGACTCAGTTAGTTAAAAAAACTGGCGAATCCGGGGTCTGTGGAGGTTTGCGCGGGTTGGTGGGGAAGCTAGCGCTACTGCGCCATCACATCAACAACCAAGCGCAGTGGATCCTGGAGCACACTCACAGAATATGGGTGCTTGCCATTTAATCCGATAACAAACTGGGAGCGGCCTTCAAAAGTGCCAGCGCTGACAACCTGGGTGACAATGCTGCCAGAGCCTTCAACGGTGCCAATCTGCGGATCTTCCATGCCCAAGTCAAAGGGATAGGTGGTGCCATCAATGTTGAGGTTGATGGCGGTATCGCCAGTAAATTTCACTGGGTTTCCACTGCCTTGCTGGGTGGGGCTGGTGGTGTAATCCGCAAACCAACCAGGTTGGCCTTCGCCGGTGAGATCAAAAACTACGCGGTCAAAGCCATTGTGGGAGCCGGTTCGAACACCTGTGACCAGAAGCTGTGCAGGTTCTTCAGCACGCAGGGTTTTCATAGCGGTATCGGCAGTGCCAAGAGGAGTGGGGCCTGCGGAAGCTTCATTGGAGAGATCAGCGCCGCCGGCAGTGGCGGACAATGTTTGAGTAGCTCCCGCTGAACTTTCGGTGGAAGTCTCATTTGTTCCACAGCCAGCGAGGGTCAAGGCACTCACGCTTAAAAGGGTAAGTGCGCCACGGCGGACACGCTGCTGGGAACTAGAAGAACGCTGCACAATCATTCTCTTACCGTAACTCTGAAAGCCAAAAGAACCCTAAGCAAGAAGGCCAACGTGACACAATCGTGAACGAATTGTTGTAAAACTCTGCAAAAGCCCAGGAAAAATCGCTAAAATTGCATCATACAAACACCAGATGAGGGTGTGGAATCGATTGCCTGAGCCCATTTATCCCCCATTTATCTAGGGTCGGAGCAAGGGCAGACTAGGGTTAAGGCCATGAATCAAGCGCTACTTAGCTGCTCCGACACCATAGTGGAGCCACTTGAGGGAACTGCCAAAGCTGGTAAAGGCTTTGTGCTTTTTGAACACCCCGGTTCTTGGAGCCACGATATTTTAGATGGCCATACCTTCAGACCGGAGCTCACTGCGCAGCTCAAAGCGCATACTAAAGCGGCCAATATGGGCTTGCAGCTCATTAGAAAACCAGGACGCGCTGGCCGCCAGGTGGAAAAACATCACCTATTTTTGGTTTTTTCTGAGGAAGCAATCATTGAACATCTGGTACTTGATTCCGCTGAGCAGATTTGCCAATTAGATCTTGCAGGTCCGGGGCGAAACAACGCCGCACGCATGACAGATCCCATGCTGCTTATTTGCACCCACTCCAAACGTGATGTGTGCTGCGCAGTTAAGGGCCGTCCGCTGGCTGCAGCCATTGAACCGAAGTTTGGCGAGCTGCAGGTGTGGGAGTCCTCGCACACTAAAGGCCATCGCTTTGCGCCTTCTATGATGCTTATGCCGTGGAATTATTCTTTCGGTCGACTCAATGAAGAAGCCACCACCACTCTTTTTGAGCAGGTACTCAACCATCAGCTATTCCTTCCCGGAAACCGCGGACGTGGCACCCTCGATCCACGTGGCCAGGTCGCGGAGTTAGGCGTCGCAAAGCTTCTCGACGCCCTACCGCCTGCCTACCTCGACGTCGTCAATGACGGCGAGGTAGTGCGCGTGACCCACCCGGATGGTCGCAGTTGGGCAGTGGAATTAGAGCGCGTGGAGGTTGAGGGTGTGATTTCTTCTTGTGGAGATGCCCCCAAAACTGGCAAGGCCTGGGTGATTAGTTCAATTACTGAGCTTTAGTACGGCCCAGCACCAGCAAACCGCACAGCACTGCACCCGCGACCATAACCAGCGGCGTATAAAGCAGGATGTGGGGATCAAGCGAACTAGCTGCAACCTGCGAACCTGTAGCGCTTGCAGCCACCACGTTGCCCCAAAAACCACCCGCAACAGTGCCGATAAGCGCGGCAGGCAAAGCCAATGCAAAGATCTCAATGCCCATTACTGCGCGCTGGCCACTGGCAGTTAAGCCGATGGTGCGCAGCAAGGCACGGTCGCGGGCGCGCTCGGCAACGGTCAGCGCCACCGTGTTGGCCAAGCCCACCGCAGCGATCGCCAATGCTACAAAAGCCAGCAGCGAAGACATCGTGGTTACCCGCGAGACCAGCGCAAAGGTATTAAGGCGTGCCGAAAAACCTTCGGTGACAGAATAGCGTTCGGGGTAGGAGGCAATGACCTCGCGGATGGCCTGCACCGTGGGATTATTGGGATCTTGATTAGCTTCGCCATCAAGCAACACCATTACATTGCGCACCGGCTGTGCAGGCAACATATCCGCACTAACGCCCAGCTCCGCAGCCTTAAGCTCACGAGCCTGCGCCACCACGCCGGGATCGATTAGGGAAAAATAATTATCGCTGTGCGCAATGGTTACCGGAAGCGAAATATCGGCAAGGGAGATATCAGCGGTAGAACGGGCCGGGAAATTTTCTTGCTCCCCAGAACTGCGCCCCAGCACCATGGTTTGAGGTGGTGCGCCGGCATCGTCATCGCGCATAACCTCCGCGCCTTCAGCCTCGCCTAACACCAGCGCGGGAATGTCTCCGGCCTGCGCAAACTCCACCGTGGCAGCAGGTGGCGCAACCGCCATTGCCACCCCATCAATAGCGGAAATCTGCTCCACCAAATCAGCAGGGATATCTTCGTCCAAGCCGGTGACCAGCAGATCTGTGCCACCCATGCCCTTGGCCACGGATACTAAATGTCCACCGATCTGCGCCTGACCATGCAAAACCGCCGAGCTTAGTGCAGCACCTGCCAAAATAACGCCAATCAAGGCAGCTGATCGCGATTTCTGCTTAGAGGCAAAAGCCAGACCCAATTGCACACTCGGCGCAGCTTTACCCAATAACCGCGACAGCCCATAAAGCAGTGGTGGCAACAAGGTGGCAGTAGCGATGAGCAGCGCACAGATAGCTGCTGCGGCTGCTGCAATTGCCAAAACCACCGCACGTGTTCCAGTCAAGGAGCCAGCTTGGTCATAAGCCCACCACGCAGCGGTCCCCGCCGCAGCTGCCGGGACAAGCCACAGAACCATCAACAGTGGCGCGCGTTTAGAAACCGCAGCCGCATTTAAAGAATCCACTGTAGATTTCCGGCATGCACTAAAAACCGCAGGTAAAGCTGCCACAACCGTCAAAATGACGCCAGCTCCGGCAATCAAAGCCATGGTTTTTAACGGTGCATCAAGATGATCCAGCGGAATCCGCACCCCAAAATGCTATGCTTGAGTGGCCAAAAATCGAGCCCCAAACAGGCCCGCGGGAGCGCCCAAACCAGCGGCAAACAATCCCAAAATACCAGCCTCTACCAGCGCTGATCCCATAATCTGTGGAGTGGAAGCGCCAATTGCGCGGATTAGGCCAAACTCTTTAATACGCTCGCCGGTAAGCACTGTAAAAGCAGAAAAAACCACTAAAAATGCCACTGCCGCTGAGACCACCACAAAGGCTGAAAGCAGCAGAAAATAACGATCACGCTGGCCCAAATAAGAATCAGAGAGCTTGTCGACGAACCCCTGCGCCGTAGCAACCTGGGCAGTCGTGGAAGTTGCGGTGGCTGCCTCTTGCACCGCCACTGTCGTGGCGGCGGGATCAGTAGAACTTATCCGAAACTCACCACGCACACTGGACTGATTCCATTCCTGCACAGCCGCAGGGGTGGCCAAAGCGATAAAAGATCCCGATAAGGTTTCTTGAGCTGCCGCTTCCATTGTGCCCACCACCGTTACCGGTACGTCCTCACTTTGGGAGGACAAACGCAGCGCAATAGTTGAGCCAATTGCTGGAGCATCAGGGGTGCTGCTCACCGCAATTTCTTGCGGGTTTTCCGGCAACCGTCCAGCTAAGAGGGGACGCCACTGCAATTCACCAGGACTAATGGACTGCACTAGGGTGCTGGCATAAATGCCATCTGGCTGCTCCAGAGAAACCGAAAGGCTTTGGTCAAAAGCCCAGTCACTGATTGTGGGATCATTGGCAATACTGTCTTGGAGGGCCTGAAAGCCTTCTTCATTTTTGGCACTGGTGGTGACAACCAGATCGGCGTTCTCATAGGGCTTGGCAAAAAGTTCATTGACGCTACTGACTAAGGAATTAGTGAGCACAGTGGCACCAATACTTAATGCAACCGCTGCAAAAATCGCAAAAAAGAGGGAGGCATAACGAAACCCACGGCGCCGCAGCTGGGCAAAGGCGAGTCCAATCATCGGCGCGCCAACTTTGTGTTTTCCAGAATGTGACCATCACGCATGGTGATTAGGCGATCGCCACGCAGCGCAGCCTCTTTATCATGGGTGACAAAGACCAGCGATTGTCCAAGCTGATCAACCACAGTGCGGAAAAGATCCAAAACTGCATCGCTGGTTTGGGAATCGAGGCTGCCGGTTGGTTCATCGGCGATCAAAATATCTGGTTTGCTAATCAATGCGCGTGCAATGGCTGCGCGTTGTTGCTGCCCACCGGAAAGCTCATGTGGCAAGTGGTTTAGGCGCTGATCAATCTGCAAAATATCAGTGATCTGATCCAGCCATGCTTTATCAATTTTTTGATGAGCCAGGCGCATGGGGAGGGAAATATTATCGCGTATCGACAAAATAGGCACCAGGTTAAAATCTTGGAAAACCACACTGATGTGGGTGCGTCTTAATATGGCACGTTTATTTTCTGAAAGCCCACTGATATCTAAAGAGCTGCCATCCTGGGAATGGAGGGTGACTTTTCCTGAGGTGGGCTTAATCAGCCCGGAAAGACAGTGCAGCAAAGTGGTTTTGCCAGATCCGGATTGCCCCATAATTGAGGTCCATTGACCACGGGGAATATCCAGGTTGATCTGGTTGAGGGCGTGTACTTCGGTGGAACCTTTTCCGAAGATCATGCTCAGCTCTTGCGCCAACAATACTGGCGGTGGGGTACTGATGGAGGCTTCGGAAGTGGGGATCACGCGAGATAACTCCTTGGGGTTTAAAAACTTTAAAGCACTAACCCGCAACAACTATAGGGGAAAATGCAAAACACCCGCGGTAATTAAACCGCGGGTGTAGGGGACCGTGCTTAGCGACGCATGATCTTTTTGGAGAGCCAGTTGCCCAGGAGCTGTGCTGCCTGAACGATGATGACAATAACCAAAACTGCGACGTACATAACCTCGTTATCAAAGGCTCGGTAACCATAAACAATGGCAAAGTCACCAAGACCGCCACCGCCGATGTAGCCCACCATGGCAGACATATCAACAATGGCAATAAAGAGGAAGGTATAGCCCAAAACCAAAGGTCCAAGAGCTTCAGGGATGATCACGGTGCGAATGATGGTGAAGGGACTTGCACCCATAGAGCGGGCTGCTTCAATAACACCAGGATCGATGGCCACCAGGTTTTGTTCCACGATGCGGGCCACTGAGAAGGTGGCTGCCACGATCATGACAAAAATACCGGCGTCACGGCCAATGGATGTTCCCATAACTGCCACCGTTAAAGGCTTCATGGCGGCGATGAGAATAATAAAAGGAATGGGTCGAACAAAGTTCACCAGCACGTTAAGAATGGTGTAGATGGCTTTGTTTTGCAGAATTCCACCATTGCGGGTGGTGTAGAGTAGCAGGCCAACAACCAGGCCGAGCAAGCCAGAAACCACCATGGTGACGCTGACCATGAGCAAGGTGTCAAGGATGGCGGTGCTAAAAGTTGGCCCCAAGCGATCCCAGTCAGCTGCGAGAATCATCTCATTCATCGGGTGATCTCCTTGATGGTCGTGGTGCGTTGGAGGCTTTGATAAAACTCTTCAACAGCTTGTGGATTGCCGCCGAGGCGAACCGTCATCTTGCCAAAGGAATGGCGCTGCAAGGTGGTAACACCACCGTGCACGATATTGATGCTGGCACCATTTTCGGCAGCGATGGCAGAAGCCTTGAAGAAGCCGGAATCCTCGGTGAGATCAATGGTGAAAAGGCGGCCTTCGTGGCTCAGAAGATCCTCGGCCTCAACATTGTCTGGGGTGTTGCGCAGTGCAGTTGCCACAAAGCGCTGGGCCACATTGGTTTGAGGATTGGAAAAGACCTCGTAGACGCTGCCGTATTCAACAACCTTGCCTTGTTCCATGACTGCAACCTTGTCGGCGATGGAGCGCACAACTTCCATTTCGTGGGTAATAACCACGATGGTGATGCCGAGTTCACGGTTGACTTTGCGCAGCACCTCCAAAACCTCTTGGGTGGTTTCCGGGTCGAGAGCAGAAGTCGCCTCGTCGGCAAGCAAAAGGGTGGGGTTGGTGGAAAGCGCACGGGCAATGCCGACGCGCTGTTTCTGACCGCCTGAAAGCTGTTCCGGGTAATTGTTGCCCTTATCGGAGAGGCCGACGAAGTCCAGCATTTCTTTAACGCGCGCTTTGCGCGCAGCCTTGCCCATTTTGGCCAGCTGCAGTGGGTACTCAATATTTCCGGCTGCGGTGCGGGACTGGAAGAGGTTAAATTGCTGGAAAATCATGCCAATATTGCTACGAAGTTTACGCAGCTGGGATTCTGGCATGCCTACGATGTTGGTGCCGTCGAGAAGCAGCTCTCCGGAGGTAGGGGAGTCGAGGCCGTTGATCATGCGGACCAGGGTGGATTTGCCGGCTCCTGAATAGCCGATGATGCCGATGACTTCACCAGGTTCGACGGTGAGAGTGACATCATCTAGAGCAACGGTTTTAGCATTTTTGTTGTTGCTAAAAACCTTGGTTACTCCGCGAAACTCCACCCGAGTGCCCTTGGTGGTGGAGCGCTGCGGCAGGCTTTCTTCAGGCGTCGGTGTTGACGCAGTTTGTGACACGGCGGTGTCCTCGATTCAGATGGTCTGGGGACAAAAGTTGCAGGGGAACAGTTTAACGCCCCGGGGAAGCATTTGCGACGTGGTGTTCGTCTAAAAGTTTCCAGCGGGGCGTTAATGTCATAACTTCTGTGGCGAAGTTATGAGGCAGGTTTAGGAAGCTGCCTGAGCTTCTTCAAGACGATCAAGGATGGTCTGTAGTTCAGCAGCGGTGCGCTCAACTGGGACGGAAGTTCCCTTGGAATCGCGGTCAACAGCAGCTAGAACCTCAGGATCGTGCCAGAGCTCAACGAGGCGAGCGATGTTGGCATCGTCCTTATCCTCAGCCTTGGTGACGAAAGCGTTGATATAAGGCTCAGCTTCCTGGGAGTTTGGATCATCCTGGAAAACAGCAAGCTTAGGATCGATGCCTGCGCGGTCAAGGAAGGAGTTGTTGATGATTGCTGGGGTGCCCTCTTGGTAAGCGGTAGGGGACTGAGCTGCATCAACTGGGGTAACGGAGACCTTGGACTTGCTCTCGTCGATATCGAGTGGAGCTGGGGTGATCAGGCCTGGGGTCTTCAAGGTAACAAGACCAGCCTGGACGAGGACGTTGATAGCGCGACCTTGGTTGGAAGGATCGTTAGGGATAGCAACGGACTGGCCGTCGATGCCGTCGAGGGAATCGTGGTCCTTCCAGAACAGTGCCAAAGGAACGATTTCGGTAGCGCCAACTGGGGTGAGGTCTTCGCCGGAACCAACGTTGTACTCAGCCAGGAACTTCAGGTGCTGGAAGAGGTTTACGTCAATCTGATCCTGAGCCAGTGCTTCATTTGGGGTGGAGTAATCAGAAAAAGGTACGACCTCGAGCTCGATGCCTTCAGCTGCAGCCTTGTCCTCAAAAACGGTCCAAGCTTCTTTAGCTGCATCGGTGGTGCCGATACGGATCTTGACTCCATCGGTGCCTTCAGCAACGGAGGTGCTGCTGCCATCGGAGTCGGAACCGCAAGCAACAAGTGCGGTTGCGGCAAAGAGGCCAGCGATGGCCGTGGTGGTAATGCGACGAAGCTTCATGTTCGGCGTCCCCTTATTTCTGTGGGTGGTTACTTAGTTGTTTAGGAGGTTAGCACTATAGACCGCGATCTGTACAGCTCGGTCTATTTAGTGGCCGGGACGGGCTGGGAAAATTGGGAAAAATCTATTGGAAAACTTGTTCTAAAAATGTATTCTAGTGCATATGGAATGGAATGGCGGGGGAAGCTTTAATGGACGTCCATTGTCCTGGTCTGCAATGGAGAAAATCCTCTCAGGAAAAAAGGTTCAACCTTTAAGGCCAGTGTTACATGAACCAACTGAAAATGCTGGGGCGGATGACAGTATTGGGGTTTATGGGGCAGATGGGGAACGGGTTGGGTTTGCGGAGCTGCATGCCACCAGTAGTTATAACTTTCTAATGGGGGCCTCAGATCCAGAACGGCTCGTGACAGAGGCTAAAAAGATGGGTTTAAGTGCACTTTCCATTCTTGATAGAGATGGATTTTATGGGGCGGTGCGCTTTGCTCAAGCAGCTGCGGAAGCCGGATTAAAAACTGTTTTTGGAGCAGAGCTAAGCCTTCAAGAAGGGGTTTTAAGTGTGCTTTGTAAAGGGGTAGAGGGTTACCGCCGGCTCAGCCATCTTATTACAGAGGCAAAAATGGCAACACGAGAAAAGGGAAAAGTGTCTTACCCGCCTTTACCGCTAGTGGCACAGCGATCCGGTGGGCACTGGATTGCCTTGCTGGACTATCAATGGATTGACAAAATCGATTATGTTATCGAATGCTTTGGTCGCGATAATATTGTGCTGGAATTTAGTGCCACTATGTTGCCAGAAGAAGCTGATCGCAATGAATGTTTAAGGCGTGCACAAGCCGAATTTCAGCTGCCTGGCATCATCAGCGCGCACCCACAATCAGCCTCCAAAAACTCTGTGAGATTAGCAGGAGCCAAACAAGCACTATCCACCCGTAAGTCCCTCAGTGACGCAGAAAGTGAACTCCACCCAATGGGCTCAAGCTGGCTGCGCAGCGGTCAAGCACTGCTAAGAGCACATCCAGGCTGTGCCGACCTTTTAGCCAGCTCAGTGGAACTAGCGCAGCAATGTGCTTTTACCCTCGATCTGGTTGCTCCCAATCTGCCATCTTGGGACACTCCGGCCGGACATACGGAGATGAGTTGGTTAAGTCAGCTGGTGGAGCAACGTTTTGCCGCGCGTTATGAAGGCCGCTCGCCAGAAATTAAAGAAAAAGCCCTAGCTCAAATCACCTATGAACTAGGAGTTATTAAAGAGCTAGGTTTCCCGGGCTATTTTCTCATCGTTAATGACCTGGTGGAATTTTGCCAAAAAGCCAATATTTTATGTCAGGGCAGAGGCTCTGCAGCCAACTCTGCAGTGTGTTTTACCCTCGGCATCACCAACGCCGAACCAATTTCCGCGGGCCTACTTTTTGAAAGGTTTTTATCTCCCGACCGCGATGGTCCGCCAGATATTGATATAGATATTGAATCTGGTCGCCGCGAAGAAGTAATCCAATATGTTTACACCAAATATGGTCGCGATAACGCAGCTCAAGTGGCCAATGTGATCACTTACCGTACGAAAGGATCAATCAGGGATGCTGCACGCGCCTTGGGTTATCCCCAAGGTGCTGCCGATGCATGGTCAAAAGGCACCGCAGAAGCCCCTCAAGATGTAGTGGAATTAGCCGCCCACTTTAAAGGGCAACCCCGCCACCTGGGTATTCACTCTGGCGGCATGGTTATTTGTGATCGTCCCATTGCAGATGTGGTGCCGGTGGAATGGGCGCGGATGGATAATCGCTCGGTGGTGCAGTGGGATAAGGATGATTGTGCAGCAGCAGGCTTAGTAAAATTTGACCTCCTAGGTCTTGGCATGTTGGAAGCAATTCACCACATGCTGGACCTGGTGCAAGAGCACCGTGGCATAACGGTAAAGCTGTGGGAGCTAGATCTTGCAGAGCCTGAGGTTTATGAGATGCTGTGTCGCGCCGATGCGGTAGGAGTTTTCCAGGTGGAATCCCGCGCACAGCTTTCCACCTTGCCCAGATTAAAACCGCGTACCTTCTTTGACCTGGTGGTGGAAGTTGCGCTGATTCGCCCCGGGCCCATTCAAGGTGGCTCGGTGCACCCTTATCTGCGGCGGCGTGCGGGAGAAGAAAAAGTCACCTATGACCATCCAGTATTGGAAAAATCCCTAGGAAAAACCCTCGGCATTCCACTTTTTCAAGAACAACTAATGCAGATGGCTGTTGATGCCGCAGGCTTTAGTGGTGGGGAAGCAGATTCCTTGCGGCGCGCCATGGGCTCAAAACGATCCCCAGAGAAAATGGCAGCCCTGCGCGCCAGATTTTTCCAAGGCCTTGCCGATACCAATGGGATCGTGGGAGATACTGCTGAAAAATTGTGGAATAAAGTGGTCGCCTTTGCTGCCTATGGTTTCCCAGAATCACACTCGCAGTCTTTTGCTTCTTTGGTGTATTTTTCTGCCTGGTTTAAATATCACTACCCGGCGGAGTTTTGTGTGGGGTTGCTCAGAGCCCAACCTATGGGTTTTTATTCCCCGCAGTCGCTCATTAGTGATGCCCGACGCCACGGTGTGCAGATCTTGCCAATCACGGTTAATGATTCTGGAGTGGAAGCCAATGCACCTGGCGGGGCAATTCGTTTAGGTCTTAATTTGGTCAAGGGACTATCCAAAGATGCAGCACAAAGAATCGCCCAGCATGCGCCCTATGAATCCATCCCGGATCTGTCCCGGCGTGCGGAGCTCAATGTCTCCCAGGTAGAAGCCCTCGCCAGAGCTGGTGCCTTGGAATGTTTGGGAGTAAACCTGCGTGAAGCACTGTGGCAAGCAGGGGTGGCAGCAACTGAAAAACCGGGGATGCTGCCGGGGCTTTCTGCTATTGATGCACCAGCTTTGCCGGGGATGAATGCCTTTGAATTGATGGTGTCAAATATTGGGGCCACTGGAGTTTCGGCACAGCAACAACCAATGGCTTTGGTGCGCGCACAACTAGCTCAAATGGGTATTGTGCCAGCCGATCAACTGCTTAAGGTAGAAGATGGCACCCGGGTAAAAATCGCAGGGATTGTTACACACCGCCAGCGTCCGCAAACAGCGTCTGGTCTCACTTTTTTGGGACTAGAAGATGAAACAGGGCTGATGAATGTCATGGTCTCGGTGGGCTTGTGGAAGCGTCAGCGTATCCTGGCGCGCACTGCAAAGGCACTGATTATTCGCGGCATTGTGCAAAACGCTAAAGGTGTGGTCAATATTGTGGCTGATCGTCTAGAACCCATGGAAGTGGGCGAGCTGTTAAGTCGCGGATCACGAGATTTTAGATGAGTAACTTCAGATGAGCGAGAAGAAATTTGGCAAAGTAGTGGATATGGATAAAACCCTAGAACCGTATAAAAGCATGAACCCCGTGCTGCCCAAACTAACCACAGCTCGTTATATTGCACGTTTGCCCTGGTTGGTTATCATTGGAGTCATTTTTGCGGTTTTAGGATTTATGTTTAGCACCTGGTGGTATATCGGCACCGGCATCGCGGTGGCATTGCTGATTTGGCAGGTGTGGCTGATTCCGCAGCAAGTTAAACGCCTGGGTTGGTTGGAAACCCCTGATGAGCTGCTGATAACCAAGGGGAAATTGTGGCATATTTTCACGGTGGTGCCCTATGGCCGAATTCAATTTGTTGATGTCACCGCCGGCCCCATTGAGCGCGCGCTGGGGATGAAAACCCTCAAACTGAATACTGCATCGGCAACCTCGGATTCCACTATTCAGGGGTTGCCCGCGGAAGTTGCTGATCAATTGCGTGAGCGTTTGGCTACCCAAGCTAGGGAGCGGATGAGCGGATTATGAGCCAAGAATTTCAGAAGGTTCATCGGCTGACCCCATTACTTCGCATGTGGACGCTGATTTTGGCGGTGGTGGCAGGTTTCGCATTCAACGTTAACGCCTCCACCTGGGCAACGGTATGGGGTTTTATTAGCGGCGCTCACGATGTATCACTATGGCCAATGCTTGCTGCTATTGCCGCTTTTGTGCTGGTCTGTGCAGTTATTTGGGGGCTTTCCCAGATTTGGTGGAAGGCTACGGGTTATCGCCTCACCGATGAAGAATTACAGATGAAAAGGGGAGTGCTTAATACCCAATTGCGCAGCGCCCGTTTTGATCGCATTCAAGCCGTCGACATTGTGGAATCAATTATTGCGCGCATGTTTCGGGTCGCCGCGGTGCGTGTGGAAACCGCCGGTGGCAATGATTCGGCCATCGATATTTCTTATCTGACCCGCGGGGATGCGGAAAAACTAAAAAGAGCGCTTCTCGACGCCGCCCAGCGCCCTACCCCAACCCCCGCCGTAGCGGGGGAGCAGCTGGTGGAAGTCGGCGTCGATAAGCAAGTTTTGGTTCCTGAAATCCCTATTATGCGCAGTGTGGCAAGCGCTGCGTTGTCAATGAGTACGTTGATCACGGTTGTGGGTGTGATCATTATGTTTTTAACGCCCATTGGAGTTGCTGGTGGGCTGCCGTTTTTGGCGGGTATGGCACCGACGGTGTGGAACCTGATTGATAAATCGTGGAAATACAATGCCAACTTAAGAGATGGTGTGCTCAGTGTTAGTTATGGGCTGGCTGATCGTCGTCGCCAGTCCATTCCGCTAGAGCGCATTCATGCCATTCAACTGAGTCAACCGCTGCTGTGGCGAATGCTGGGGTGGTGGAAAGTAACTGTGACGGTAGTCGGTTATGGTGCAGAAACTAAGAAGGGCGGTACCTCCAAGATTTTGCCGGTTGGCTCCAAAGAGCTCGCCCTCAAAGTTTTGGCAGCGGTAGGGCCTTTGAGCCCGCAAGAGATTTCCCGCAGCGCCCACCCAGAGCATTTGAGCACCCCAACGTTTACCTCACCAGCCAAGGCAAAGTGGGTTTCACCACTGGACCGCAGCCGACAGGGCGTAACTCTTATTGGTGAGCAGGCGGAGGTGGCGGTAATTCACTATGGGCGATTGGTGCCACGAATGGCTGTTATTGAAACCTCGCATATTCAAGAACTCACTTTGCGACGCGGCCCTATCCAACGCCAACTCGGGTTATCCACAGTGGAATTTAACCTGGTACCAGGACCGGTGGCGATGTCCGCGCGTGATCTTAGTTATGCCCAAGGTACGGAATTATTACAGGTGCTGCGGCAGCGGAAACTACCGGCGCTCAGTGCTAGCTCAGGGCCAGAATTAGGGCTGGATTAGAATGTCTTTTATGCATATCTCAGATCTTCCCGACAAGTCCCAGGACTACCTGAAGACCATCTGGGATATTACGGAACTGCGCGCCGGGCAGCCAGCAGCCTTGGGAGAAATCGCAGAGAAGCTTAATCAAAAAACTTCCACCGCCTCTGAAGCAATTAAAAGGCTGGTGGCGCGCGGTTTGGTGAATCATGAAAAATACGCTGGCATCACCTTGACTCCTGCCGGCCAAAGGCTTGCCATTGATATGGTGCGCCGCCACCGCCTGCTGGAAACCTTCTTGCACGATGTCTTGGGCTACACCTGGGATGAGGTTCATAACGATGCTGACCTGCTAGAACACGCAGCCTCAGATCGATTTATTGAGCGTATTGATGCTCATTTGGGTCGCCCCCGTCGCGATCCCCATGGAGATCCCATTCCTACCGCCACGGGAGATATAGATAATCTCCCGCGTACCACTTTGGATACGGTGGCTCCAGGAGAAATTGTCACTATTTTGCGAGTCCAGGATAGTGATCCTGAGCTGCTGCGCTATTTGGCGGAATTTAAAGTGGGACCTGGTGCGCGGATTATTCTTGACGCCAGCCCCGCCGCTGGCATGGTGCACATCCGAGTGGAGGAAAGTGGGCAGAGATTCCCACTCGCCGAAACCCAAATGGCACTCATTAACGTAGAAACCTAGGCCCTGCTAAACGGGCAAGTGCAGCAGATTCACCATGATGGTGCGCATATTGCCTGAGGACACCAACCCGATTTGCACAATAACTGCCACTGAAAAGGCAAAAAGTAAAAAGCGGTCAGCGGGGCCATCGGCACGAATGCTTAAAAACTTAGGCAATTTAAGATTCCACCAGCGCCGACCTTTAAGAGGCAACAGTGGCGCAAATGCCGGAATGCCCGCCTTGGTGGCCATATCTCCCAACATATGGGTAACACAGCCGACTGTGATGGCAGATCCCAATACAATCCCGAATGAACTTTCGGGAGCGTAATTCCACACACCAATGGCCAAGGCTGCAGAAGCAGCTGTTACCCACAGCCAGTCCACACTCTTGGACCATTCCGGCAAAAGACCACGGATACCAAGGCCCAGGAAGAAAAAGAGCAAACCAATAACCGCAGGTTTTCCATAAGCGCCAATCAGTGCAGTAGCTCCCGCGCCGGTGGCTAGCGCACTCCAAATGGTGTGGGTAAGTGTGCGGTGGCCATTATTGCAGTGTTTATCCCGGCGCCCGCGCGTGATATTTACAAAGGCCTGAGAGGTGTTTTCGGTGAATCGAGAGATCACCTGCGTGATTGGTCCAAAGGATCGAGACACCGTCGCCGAAGGTGAATCAAGGTCTGGCAACAGGGCCGCGCCTGCGGTTAGACCGGCATAAATAAAAGTTTCGGTAGCGGTGGTGACACCACCCCATTCCGGCGGCAAAATTTGGGCCACAGCAAGACCCACTGCAGCACCACTCATAGCGTGGGTAGGACCCATGACCACGTGTACATCAGCTCACTTCGAGAATTAAAAATGAAAATACTTTCCACCTACACTAAACGATCACAAACACGCTTATTCAAACGGGTGCTCGAAAGTATTTGAAGCTTAAGTTGTCAGTGTGTCAACAGTTGAAAAATGTGATGAGTTTTTTACTGCATTTAGGTAGCAAAAAGGTCTATTTTTAAATCATGAGCGAACGTCAGCTGGAAAAGTCCATTGAGCAGGTTATTGAATTAGCCCGCGAAGCACGCAATATTGAGGTCTTTACCGGAGCTGGCATGAGCGCAGATTCGGGACTGGAAACATATCGCGATGATAAAACCGGAGTGTGGACCAAGGTGGATCCCCAGGCCATGGCAAGTATTGATGCCTGGCTTAAGGATCCAGAACCCATTTGGGCTTGGTACCGCTGGCGCGCCGGGGTAGCAGCACGGGCAGAGCCTAATGCTGGCCACCGCGCAATCGCTTATTGGCAAGGCAGTCACCTAGTTGACTATGTGCATGTCACCACCCAAAACATCGACGACCTTCACGAACGTGGAGGATCCAAAGATGTTACCCACCTACACGGCAGTCTTTTTAGCTACTACTGCACAGATTGCCAGCAGCCGTGGGAGGATGATCGCAATTATCCCGCACAACCTATTGAGCGGCTGACCCCACCGCTGTGCCAAAATTGTGGCGGCTTTATTCGCCCCGGTGTGGTGTGGTTTGGTGAGCAATTGCCCATGACCGAGTGGGATCTAGCAGAACAGCGCATCGCTGAAGCTGATCTAATGGTGATTGTTGGGACCTCAGGAATTGTGCAGCCAGCAGCATCTTTACCGGAAATGGCCTATCAGCGTGGCATCCCGATCGTAGAGATTTCACCGGCGCCCACTGAGCTCACTCGGTGGGCAACCTTGAGCTGGACAGCAACCGCAGCCCAAGCTCTACCGGCATTGATGCGCGAAATCAGCGCATAAAACACCATGACAGAAGATGATTTAGACCTATTGCAGCGGTGCATTGAGCTCGCGGCAATAGGTCTAAAAAAGGGCAATAGTCCCTATGGTGCGCTGTTGGTGGATCGTTATGGAGCTGTGGTTTTTGAAGGGCATAACCACGGCGATAAACATCCAGAATTTGAGATTGCGCAGCTGGCCGAAGCTACCATGAGTGCGGAAGATCGTGCCGTGGCCCGGGTTTATACCTCCACCGAGCATTGTGGCAGGTGTGCTGCAGCCCATCAGCGTGCGGGCTTGGGCGAGGTCTTTTGTGCAACAACCGCTTCTCAAGTCGCGGGTTGGTATTCAGCCTGGGGCGCGCCACACACATCGTTTGCCTCAGGGCTCAAAGTTAATGGTCCGGCACCCATCTTTGAGGAAGCCCTTTTTGATCTTCATCACTGGTACCACCTAGGAAACGTCGAAAAGCGTTTTTAAGACGCTTTTCGACGCACCCCTACACCCCGCCCGGAAAGCCGAGCTGCCTCCAGGCCTCGTAGGTGGCAACGGCAGCAGAGTTGGAAAGATTCATGGAACGCCGCCCCGGCAACATGGGAATCCGCAGCTCTTTAGTAATTCGCGCATGAGCCAAATGCTCCGGTGGCAAACCAGTTGGCTCCGTACCAAATAACAACGCATCGCCGGGCTCAAAATTGATCTCGGTGTAATGCGTGGTGGCAGCGGTCGTAAAAGCAAAAACACGACCGGGAACCGCAGCCATCGCTGCATCAAAGTTCGGATGAACTGTGACTTCCGCCAAATCGTGATAATCCAAACCCGCGCGCCTTAAGTGTTTTTCGCTGAGATCAAAGCCTAGTGGTTCAACAAGATGCAGGTGAGCGCCCGTTCCCGCGCACATGCGGATGGCATTTCCGGTGTTTGGAGGGATGACAGGATTGTCAAAGATGACATGTAAAGGGTGTTCGGACATGTCAATGATTGTAAGGCCTGAACAAAGGGTGGAATAATGGCGGGCGTGACTGCACTTAAACTTGATGGAAACCTATACCGCGATGAAATCTTCGCCGATCTGGAACAGCGCGTTGCTGCGCTCAAAGAAAAGGGAATCACCCCAGGCCTGGCAACAGTGCTTGTTGGCGATGATCCTGCCAGCCACTCCTATGTGAAGATGAAGCACCGTGACTGCGAGCAAATCGGTGTGAACTCCATCCGCAAGGACCTGCCTGCTGATGTAACCCAGGAAGAACTTTTTGCGGTTATTGATGAGCTCAACAATGACGATGCCTGCACCGGCTACATTGTGCAGCTGCCACTGCCCAAGCACCTTGATGAAAATGCCGTGCTAGAGCGCATCGATCCCAACAAGGATGCCGATGGCCTGCACCCAGTAAATCTGGGCAAGCTGGTTCTTAATGAGCCAGCTCCACTGCCTTGTACTCCTAATGGATCTATCAGCTTGCTGCGTCGCTTCGGCGTTGAACTTAATGGTGCCAAGGTTGTTGTTATTGGCCGTGGTGTCACTGTTGGTCGCCCAATTGGACTGATGCTGACCCGCCGTTCCGAGAACTCCACTGTGACCCTTTGCCACACCGGCACCAAGGATCTCGCCGCAGAAACCCGCAACGCAGATGTCATCATCGCCGCTGCTGGTCAGCCACATATGCTCACCGCAGATATGGTCAAGCCAGGTGCAGCAGTGCTCGACGTCGGAGTTTCCCGCAAGGACGGCAAGCTGCTCGGCGATGTCCACCCAGATGTGTGGGAGGTTGCTGGCGCAGTTTCTCCAAACCCAGGTGGCGTCGGTCCACTAACCCGTGCCTTCTTGGTACACAATGTGGTCGAGCGTGCTGAAAAGCTCGCTGGAATCTAAGCGTCTTTAACCAATGAGTAACCCCCACTCTGATTCCTCTTTAACGGCTATAACAGCTGTGACAGCACAGGAAGCGATGTTGGCAAACCCCCATGATGTGGGTCTTGCCCCTTCCAAGCTGCCGCAAAAGGTGCAGAAAGCGGGGGTTGTTCTCTTTGTCGTGGTTATTGTGGTGGCCGCGGTGTTTGCGCTAACTGAACACTGGCGCCGGGCCACCTTCACCTTGGGAATGTCCCTGATTTACCTTGCCGGACTGCGTTTGCTGTGCGATTCCCACATAATGGGCATTTTAGCAGTGCGTTCGCGCCGTTTTGATGCCTTTTATACCGCCGCGCTAGGCATTGGCATGGCCTTTTTAGCTGCCTCCGTGGATTCCCTGGGCAGCTAATTTAGGATTCATTCGGATTGGGGTCGCGGAATTCGGAATGAATTTCCGGGGTACCAGGAACTGCTGGATCTGCCTCCGCAGGCCTGCTCTCCTGATATTGGATATAAACCTCAGGGCCACTAATGCGGAATTGCATACCGTCTGGTCCTTGGGAACTCCACGAGAAATAAGTTTCGTCGATAGTCTCGGCGATCTCTTCCTTCTGCTGAGATTTAGCCTTAGGATCAGCCAATTCCACCCAATTGCTGGTGATAGAAATAAGCAATTGTTGCTGTTCAGTGCTCAGTTCCGAGCCTTTGAGTCCGGCATTTTCGGAAGTAGAATCCGTTTGCAATGCAGCGCGCTGGTCCTCGGTGAGGCTATTAAAAAACGCAAGTGCGGAATCATGAATCCGAGAATTCTTAAAAGGCACATCTACATCTGCTGCAACCTCAGCAATATCTGCTGCGCTGAGCTCAATATGTCCGGATTGGAAAGTGATTTGGCCATCAGGGAAAAATGTTGCCTCCACACCCGCTACTGGACCTTCTAGGCTGAGCTGCCAAGTTTGATCAGTAGCTGGTTCTTGGGAAAAACGCAGGAAGTGGTGCTGAGAGACATCTTCGGTGGGTTCTTGGGCAACATGATCAATCACGCCGGCCAAAATCCGATAAGCATCCTCATTAAACACCGATTCCAACACCCGCAGTGCTGTAACCTGCTGGGCACGACTTAAGCTATTGATATCTAGACCGGAGCCGAGCAACGCCGCGCGCTGCTCTTCATTGAGGTAGCCCAAAAAACCACGGGCAGTCAGCGAGGTTTCTTGCCCGGGGGTGGCCTCAAAAGAGGTGCTTGTCGACGCCTCTTGGGATGCGGTTTGCATCACAGAGGCGACTTTGGATGGCTGTTCAGAAACTGTAGGAGTTTCACCTTGCTGAGGTGCACATCCACTTAAGCCTAAGCTGCTGGCTGCAAGAGTGGTTGCCAATGCACCTGTGGTGTACCGACGACACGAGTTCAACAAAGTCACAACAGCTAACTTATGCTGATAAATATGGTTTATCCGGAAGATTAGCTGTGAGTTAAGTAGAGATACACAACGATAAATCTTATTTTCCTCTAAATATAAAACTCAATATAGGTAGATGGGTTGTCTTCATCGGGGGAGATGAGACTAAAGAAGTTTCGCAAAATGCGATCCATCTGGCGGGTTTCCGTAAGGAAAGCGTCATGGCCAACCGGGGAAACGATCTTAGCCATTGCAAGTAAATTGCCCAGATTGCGGGAGAGGTGTTCCTGCTGGTGGTAGGGGTACAAAATATCAGTATCCACACCGGCAACCAGCACTGGAACCTTAATTGCTTCTAGTGCCTTATTGAGTCCACCTCGGCCCCGGCCAATATCGTGACGATTAAGGGCGTCAGTTAAGACCACATAAGAGCCCGCGTCGAAACGCTTAACAAGCTTTTCTGCCTGGTAGTCGAGGTAAGACTCCACTGCAAAGCGCTGTTCCTGGCTGCGATATGCGCCCAGTGGGTTTTCGCCTTTTTGTGGTTTGGTACCAAATCGCTCATCAATTTCTAGCTCGCCGCGGTAGGTGAGGTGTGCAATGCGGCGGGCAGCTGCTAGACCTACTGCAGGGTTACATCCTGACTCATAAAAATTTCCTTCGTGCCAGTGATGGTCATTTTCAATGGCTTGGATCTGTGCTGATTGAATGCCAATCTGCCAAGCGCTGGCACGTGCAGAGACCGCCAAAACAGCTGCAGCCTGCACTACTTCTGGGTGCATTGCGGCCCATTCCAGGGTGCGTGCGCCACCCATTGAGCCACCCAAAACGGCTGATACAGTGGTGATTCCCAAAGAATCAAGGAATTGCTTTTCAGCAGTTACCTGGTCACGGATAGAGGTAGCGGGGAAGCGGTTGCCCCAAAAGTTGCCATCTGGGTGCAGGGAGCTAGGTCCGGTTGAGCCATTGCAGCCGCCAATAACATTGGTGCAGATGACACAATAAATATCGGTGTTGATTGCTTTGCCAGGGCCAATTAGCCCATCCCACCACTCAGCGGCATTGGAGTCACCGGTAAGTGCGTGTTCAATGAGAAGAACGTTGCTTATGCCATCGTCATTAACACGGTATTCGCCCCAGCGGTGATAAGCGAGTTGGGCGTCAATAATAACTGCTCCGGCCTCGGTGGGGACATCACCAATTGCTTGTGTTCCAAGCTGACCTACTGGTGCGAGTTGTGGCATAAAAAGCGAACCGCCTGTTCTGGGTGGGCAGGACAAAAATCCATTGTTAAACAATGTGAGAAAGCTTAGCTGTACCGCTCTGTCTAGTCTAGTTGGCTGGGGTGTTATATTCGCAGCTAAAATAATTAAAATCCCCGGCCTTTGGGCCGCAGATGGGCAGTTAAAAGGTCAGGGGAGTTAGTGGAACTTGGACTTAGATAGCTGCAAATCCAGCTTCAAGGTCGGCAATAATGTCATTGACATTTTCAATACCAACCGAGAGACGAATGGTGGATTCGGTGATTCCGGCGCGCTCTAGGCCTGCAACATCAGACTGGGAGTGGGTGGTGGTTGCAGGGTGAACTACGAGGGAGCGGACATCGCCAATATTGGCCAGGTTGGAGTGCAGCTTGAGGGCATCAATGAAGGCCCAGGCAGTTTCACGGCCACCGTTGATCTCGAAGGTAAGCACAGATCCGGTGTACTTCAGGCCTAGCTTTTCCTTGGTGGCATACCAAGGAGAATCTGGCAGGCCGGCAAAGTTAACCTTTGCCACCTTCTCATGGTTGTTCAGGAATTCTGCCACCTTGATGGCATTTTCATTGTGTCGTTCCACGCGCAGGGGCAGGGTGTCGATGCCCTGGATGGATACCCAAGCATTAAATGCGGAGAGGGTGGATCCGGCATCGCGCAGCAAACCAACACGAGCCTTCAGGCCAAATGCTGCAGCGCCGAGGTCGGCGTACTTCAGGCCGTGGTAAGCGGCATCTGGGGTGACAAAGTAGGGGAATACTGGCTTGCCATCGCGCTCGACAGTCCAGTCGAAGTTACCACCATCAACCAAAATTCCGCCCAGTCCGGAACCATTGCCGGTGTAGAACTTGGTCAAGGAAGCAACAACAATATCGGCGCCCAGCTCGATTGGGCGCACAATTGCTGCGGTAGCGATGGTGTTGTCAATGATTAATGGCACATTATTGCGGTGCGCAACCTCTGCGACGGCAGGGATGTCCAGGACGTCTGCCTGTGGGTTGGCGAAGGTCTCACCGAAGAAAGCCTTGGTATTAGGCTGCACGGCTGCCTGCCAAGATTCTGGATCATCTGGATTTTCTACAAAGCTAACGTCAATGCCCAAACGGTTCAGGGTGATCAGGAAGAGGGTCTCGGTGCCACCATAAAGTCGGGGGGAGGTAACGATGTGATTGCCAGCGCCTGCCAGGTTAAGGATGGCATTGGTGGTTGCAGCCTGTCCGGAGGAGAAAGCTACTGCGTGAACACCGCCCTCGAGAGAAGCGATGCGGTTTTCTAAGGCCTCAACGGTGGGGTTGGTAAGGCGGGAATAAACGGGACCAAGATCCTCAAGCGCAAAACGCTGCTTAGCGTGTTCTGCGGAATCAAAAACGAAGGCAGTGGACTGGTAAATCGGCAGGTTGCGGGCGCCAGTTTGGGTGTCAACAGGCTGTCCAGCGTGAATGGAGCGGGTTTCAAAGCTCCACTGATCTGCATTGGAATTATCGTATTTTGGCATGGTTTTAACGTCCTTTGATGTTTTGTGTTTTCCCAACCTCAGTGGATTGGGGCTCTGTGTTTCGACCATAGTGAACCGCTTGGTCTATTGCAATAGACCAAGCGGTTCAATTCACTTTTCGCTCCCAAATGGGGGTGTGATCCACTAACTAAAAAACCCATTTTAGTGGTGGGGGTCATGTTCAAGTGTTAGATTCCATCTGTAAAGAGCGTGAGAAAAAGCAAGGAAAAAACCCCTTTTTTTGCCAGCCTAAACCCACTGAATCCATAAAGGTACAGGTAGCGCGCCGTACAAGAACTAAACAGGAAGCGAAAGTCCTAACACTGTGAGTATTCAACAGCACGCACCTAAAACGGACAGCGATCTCATACACAGCACAGCCACCGACCTCCCCGTCGGTGTGAATAAAAATAAGAAGATGTCACCCACTGCCCGGGTGGCTTTATTAGTTTTTGGAATTTTGGCGGCAGTAGGTTGGGGCGCAATCGCCTTCGCGCGTGGCGAAACAATCAACTCGGTTTGGCTCGTACTCGCAGCTGTAGGTTCCTACATTATTGCTTTTAGTTTTTATGCCCGGCTTATCGAATATAAGGTGGTCAAGCCAAAGGCAGAACGCGCCACCCCGGCTGAATACGTCAATGATGGCAAAGACTTTGTTCCAACCGATCGTCGCGTGCTTTTTGGCCACCACTTTGCAGCAATCGCTGGTGCCGGTCCCTTGGTTGGACCAGTTATGGCTGCCCAGATGGGCTATTTGCCTGGCACCTTGTGGATCGTGCTCGGTGTGATTTTTGCCGGTGCGGTGCAGGATTACCTGGTGCTGTGGGTTTCCACCCGCCGTCGTGGGCGCTCCTTGGGCCAGATGGTGCGCGATGAAATGGGCACCGTTGGTGGTTTTGCAGGCATTATCGCAACCATCACCATCATGATCATTATTATCGCGGTGCTCGCGCTGATCGTTGTTAACGCTCTTGCGGATTCTCCTTGGGGTGTTTTCTCCATCTCCATGACCATCCCGATCGCCCTATTTATGGGTGTTTATCTGCGTTATTTGCGCCCCGGTCGAGTCACAGAAGTCTCCATCATTGGTGTCAGCCTACTGCTGCTGGCAATTGTGTCCGGCGGTTGGGTCGCGGAAAGTGAATTGGGCCAGCAGTGGTTCACCCTATCTAAGACCACTTTGGCATTTGCCCTGATTGCCTATGGCATTTTGGCTGCTATTTTGCCGGTGTGGTTGCTGCTTGCACCTCGCGACTATCTCTCCACCTTCATGAAGATCGGTGTGATTGGACTGCTGGCAATCGGTATTTTGATTGCACGTCCTGAGGTTCATATGCCGGCGGTCACCAGCTTTGCCACTGAAGGTAATGGCCCGGTGTTCTCCGGAAATCTCTTCCCCTTCCTGTTTATTACCA
The DNA here is from genome assembly GCF_000344785.1 of Corynebacterium callunae DSM 20147. Classification (NCBI taxonomy): domain Bacteria; kingdom Bacillati; phylum Actinomycetota; class Actinomycetes; order Mycobacteriales; family Corynebacteriaceae; genus Corynebacterium; species Corynebacterium callunae. The sequence goes on from NC_020506.1 coordinate 648,247, forward strand.
TCGCCTGTGGTGCGCTCTCAGGATTCCACGCGCTGATTTCTTCTGGTACCACTCCAAAGCTGGTGGAAAAAGAAACTCAGATGAAGATGCTGGGATATGGCGGCATGCTCATGGAGTCCTTCGTGGCGATCATGGCGTTGATCACTGCCGTGATTTTGGATCGTCACCTGTACTTCGTCATGAATGCCCCACTTGCGTTAACCGGTGGTGCACCTGACACCGCAGCACAGTGGATTAATAATGCTGGAATTCCCGGCGCAGATGTCACCCCAGAACAGTTGGCAGCTGCAGCTGAGGGCGTTGGCGAATCGTCAATTATTTCCCGTACCGGTGGTGCACCAACCCTGGCCTTTGGTATGTCGGAAATTTTGTCCGGTCTGATCGGTGGCGCCTCCATGAAGGCGTTTTGGTATCACTTTGCCATCATGTTTGAGGCACTGTTTATTCTCACCACCGTTGATGCTGGTACCCGTGTTGCACGCTTTATGATGACTGATACCTTGGGCAACGTTCCGGGTCTGCGTCGTTTTAAGGATCCTTCATGGACTGTTGGCAACTGGATTTCCACCGTATTTGTATGTGCGCTGTGGGGTGCCATTTTGCTGATGGGTGTTACCGATCCACTAGGTGGCATCAACGTCTTGTTCCCACTTTTTGGTATCGCTAATCAGCTGCTTGCTGCAATTGCATTGTCCTTGGTGCTGGTTGTGGTGGTGAAGAAGGGTCTTTATAAGTGGGCCTGGATTCCAGCAATTCCGTTGGCATGGGATCTTATTGTCACGATGACTGCTTCTTGGCAGAAGATCTTCCATTCCAACCCATCCATCGGTTACTGGGCGCAGCACACCAAGTTCAAGGAGGCTAAGGCCAGTGGTCTCACGGAGTTTGGGGCGGCTAAATCCCCAGAGGCAATCGATGCGGTCATTCGTAATACCGCAATCCAAGGTGTACTTTCCGTCCTCTTTGCGGTGCTGGTTTTGATCGTCGTCGGCGCTGCGATCGTGGTGTGCATTAAGGCAGTTCGGGCTCGTGCAGCCGGCCATCCTTTGGAAACTACTGAAGAGCCCGATGTGGATTCTCAGCTCTTTGCTCCAGCGGGCTTTGTGGCAACTCCTCGTGAGAAGGAAGTTCAGCAGCAATGGGATGAGCGATTCCCACATGGCGCCCCCTTTAACTCCACGCACTAAAAGGAATTAGAGACAATGTTGCAGCTAGAAACCTGGACCAAAATTCCCAAAGCGGTGTGGTGGTACCTAACTGAGCTTATGGGCGATACCGCTTATGCTAAGTACACCGCGCATCTTAAGGCTCATCACCCGGATGCACCGATCCCCAGCGAGCGGGAATATTGGCGGGCACGATATGCCGAGCAAGACGCTAATCCAGGAGCTCGCTGCTGTTAAAACGTCGAAAAGCGTGCTTTTCGACGCGCCCCCTGCCCGCAACACCTACCCGGTGTGGCGGGCATTTTTGCGTGAATTACTCCACGCCCGCAACCCCAGCGCCACGGCCGCTAACGCGCCCGCACCGCCCAAAATGAGGTATTGCAGAGGAATCGGGCGAGCCTCATCAATGGCATCAACGCAGGCCTGAAAATCAGCCTTGAGTGCTTCTTGAGTATCGTTATATTGCGCGGTTTGGGCACTAAATTTCTCCACCCGAATCTCAGCAATGCGAGTGGTAGCTGCGTCCTCCAATTGGCTTAGCACCTTGGCGGCGGGATCCTCGGAAATGCCGTCAATAACGCCTCGGGCTTCGTCATAGGTATAGGTGGTTTTGAAATCCTCAGTTGCCACAGCAAGCGTGGGATCGGTGGAATCCTCCGGAATCAACATGGCCAAACCTTCACCCGAATTTAAGGCATCGAGGCGAGTTTGGATTTCCGTAGCGGTGGGAGCAGCCGGATCCTTGGCTACAAAACTTGCGATGGCTGCGCTAATTCCCGGATCTTGCGCCTCAAGCTCCGCGATGCGGGTAGCGCGCACATCAGCTTCCAAATCCTCCCAAAACTGCACCACAGGGGAAGAATCAGTATTGGAAGCTACACAGGTTTCATTTTCTACATCAGCGTTTAGAGTTGCCGCCGAGGCCAGGGGGCTGTGCAGTACGGTGGCGAAAATAAGCGCTGGAAGAATCTTTCGAAAATGCATAAAGCCCATTATGTCAGCCTTGGGCAGAGAAAAACGCCCTGCTTCCTTAAAGGAAACAGGGCGTTAGCCTAGAAGATTACTTCTTCAGAGCGTCAACGATCTCGTTGAACTCTGCAACTGGACGCATAACAGCGGTGGTCTTAGCCTCATCCGGAGCGTAATAGCCGCCCAGATCAGCAGGAGCACCCTGGTTAGCGAGGAAAGCAGCGTCGATCTCTGCAACCTTGGCATTCAAAGCCTCAGCAACAGGAGCGAAGGTTGCAGCCAATTCTGCATCCTCGGTCTGAGCTGCAAGATCATCAGCCCAGAACTTGGTCAGCCAGAAGTGGGAGCCACGGTTGTCGATCTCGCCAACCTTGCGGGATGGGGACTTCTCTTCGTTGAGCAGCTTCTCAGTTGCACGGTCAAGAGCGTCAGCCAAAACGCCAGCCTTGGTGTTGCCATGGTTGTTGAGCTCGTGGCGGAAGGACTCAGCCAATGCGAGGAACTCGCCGAGGGAATCCCAACGCAGGTGGTTTTCGGTCTGAACCTGCTGGACGTGCTTTGGAGCAGATCCACCGGCACCGGTCTCGAAGAGTCCGCCGCCAGCCATCAAAGGAACAACAGAGAGCATCTTTGCGGAGGTGCCCAGTTCCAAGATTGGGAAGAGGTCGGTGTTGTAGTCACGCAGGACGTTACCGGTAACAGAGATGGTGTCCTCGCCACGACGGATGCGATCGATGGAGAGCTGAGTTGCCTCAACAGGGGAGAGGATACGGATATCCAGACCCTCGGTGTCGTGATCCTTGAGGTACTTCTCAACCAAGGTGATCAGGTTACGGTCGTGCGCACGCTCTGGGTCAAGCCAGAACACTGCAGGCATACCGGAGAGGCGGGAACGGGTAACAGCAAGCTTTACCCAGTCCTGGATTGGAGCATCCTTGACCTGGCAAGCGCGCCAGATGTCGCCCTCTTCAACCTCGTGCTCGAGGATGACATCACCATTGGAGGCGATGATCTGAACCTTGCCGTCGGCAGCGATGCGGAAGGTCTTGTCGTGGGAGCCGTACTCCTCAGCCTTCTGAGCCATCAGGCCAACGTTAGGAACGGTGCCCATGGTGGTTGGGTCGAAGGCGCCATTCTTACGGCAGTCATCGATGACAACCTGGTAAATGCCAGCGTAGGAGGAGTCAGGGATAACAGCGAGGGTGTCCTGCTCCTGGTCATCCTTGTTCCACATGTGGCCGGAGGTACGGATCATGGCAGGCATGGAAGCGTCGACAATAACGTCGGAAGGAACGTGCAGGTTGGTGATGCCCTTTGCGGAGTTCACCATTGCCAGTGCTGGGCCTTCAGCAAGTGCCTTATCAAAAGCAGCCTTGATCTCAGCACCGTTGTCCAGGGAATCCAGACCGGAGTAAATAGCAGCCAGGCCGTTTTCGCCGTCCAGGCCAGCAGCCAAGAGCTGCTCACCGAACTGGTCATAAACATCCTTGAAGAATGCGCGTACAACGTGGCCGAAGATGATTGGGTCGGAGACCTTCATCATGGTTGCCTTGAGGTGGGTGGAGAAGAGGATGCCCTCTTCCTTTGCACGAGCAACCTGCTCGAGCAAGAAAGCGTCAAGTGCCTTTGCAGACAGGACAGTTGCGTCCAGAACTTCGCCCTGCTGCAACTTCAGGCCGTCCTTCAGAACGGTCTCGGTGCCATCAGCTGCGATGTGCTTGATGGTAACGGAGTCAGCTGCTTCGAGGATGACAGACTTCTCATTGTGGCGGAAGTCGTTGGCATCCATGGTGGCAACGTTGGTCTTGGAATCTGCAGACCAAGCGCCCATGCGGTGAGGGAACTTCTTAACAAAGTTCTTTACAGCGATTGGAGCACGGCGATCGGAGTTACCCTCACGCAGAACTGGGTTAACAGCGGAACCCTTGACGGTGTTGTAACGAGCGAGGATGTCTTTTTCTTCCTCGGTCTCGGCTGCATCGGGAAGGTCCGGAATGTCATAACCCTGCTCCTGCAGTTCCTTGATAGCAGCCTTAAGCTGTGGCACGGATGCGGAGATGTTTGGAAGCTTGATGATGTTAGCTTCAGGGGTCTTTGCAAGCTCGCCGAGTTCTGCGAGAGCGTCAGAAACCTTCTGCTCCTCGGTGAGGCGTTCCGGGAACTGGGCGAGGATACGGCCTGCGAGGGAAATATCGCGGGTCTCAACCTCAATACCCGCGGTGGCGGCAAATGCTTCTACGACTGGCTTGAATGAGTAAGTCGCAAGCAATGGTGCTTCGTCGGTGCGGGTCCAGATGATCTTAGCCATGAGTCTCCTTGGTTGATGGGCTCTTTTGTTCAATTAACCAGAATACAGCGTTAAGTGTCTTATGGGTGTTTTGTGGTGGGGTTTTAACCACGCATAGCCACGCCACGCTTCCAATAACCCATAAAGGCAACTCGGGAGCGGTCTAGTCCTTTGTCTTTAATTAGGGATCGGCGAATGGTAGTCACCACACCGCTTTCACCTGCAATCCAATAATATTCCCCGCGTGCAGTGCTGTCAGATGACACGGGTTCCCCCGTAGCGGAAAAAGCGGGGGTTTCCCACACCAAGGTATCGCCATCTGCGGGGGTAGCAGTGAGATGTTTTGCGGTGATTCCTAAACTCTCAAAGAGCAGCTCACCGTGGTTTCGGCCCTGGCGGGGCAGCCATTTCACCTGGATGCCAGCAGGTGCGGCAATGGGCAAAATATCGGCCTTTTCTGGGACTTCAATCAGCGCAGTACCAGTGAGGGAAGAATCACTATTAGCTGCCAGATCTTCCAAAATGCGGGCAATGGCTGGGGCTGCGGTTTCATCACCCGCCAACACAATGCACTGTGCATTCCCATGATCAAATTCAATGCCACCCATGGATTCTGCATCAAGGCGTGGGGCGATGATGAGCAATTTATCACCTACCTGGGCATTAGCAGCCCAGGTTGCTGCCGGGCCAGTAAATCCGGGGGCAGTATGTAATACAAAATCTACCGTCAAAGTGGTTGCATGGGCACCCATATTTAAGGAACGAATGGAATAGGTGCGCATGACACCGCGGGAATCTTCCGGGAGCGCCGACCAATTGGCATACCAGTCGCCGTTGGCAGGCAATGGTGGGAGGTCTTTACCCGGATTGGGGAAAATAAGCTTAATGCGCTGGTCAAAGACAGGTTTGTGGCTGCCTACAGTACGCATTTCAGGGCCGGAAAACACTATTCGAATAAAATTAGGGCTCAGTTGCTCGATGGATTCCACACATGCAGTTACTGGAAGAAAAGCCATTTTTTACCCCTTAATTGGTGGTGACGTGGTGGCGGCCTATGGGCATCACCAAAGGTGCGCCGGAGATGGGATCGGTAATAACGCGAGCCTTGGTATGAAAAACTTCCTGCATCATTGTTTCTGTGACTACTTCAGCAGACGTGCCGGCTGCATAAATCTGTCCTTGGTGCATTGCAATGAGGTGGTCAGAATAACGAGCTGCCAGGCCAAGTTCATGGAGCACCATAACAATGGTGGTGCCTTGGCTGCGGTTGAGATCAGTAAGTAGGTCTAAGACTTCTAGCTGATTGGCGATATCAAGATAGGTAGTGGGCTCATCAAGTAATAAAATATCTGTCTCCTGAGCAAGCGCCATGGCAATCCACACTCTTTGGCGCTGGCCACCAGAAAGCTCATCAATACTGCGCTCTGCTAAGTCGGTGGTATTGGTGGTTTCCAAAGCTTTGGCCACCACCTCATAATCCCGGGTAGACCAGCGGCCCATGAGGCCTTGGTGTGGGTGGCGTCCGCGTCCCACCAGGTCAGCGACCACAATGCCGTCGGGCGCGGTAGGAGATTGGGGTAACAGTCCCAACATGCGGGCTAGTTCCTTGCCATGAAACGTTGCCAGCGGGGCGTCGTCGATAAGCACCTCACCGGAGGTGGGTTTAAGGAGGCGCGCCAGGGCGCGCAACAGAGTGGATTTGCCGCAGCCGTTGGGGCCGACGATGGAGGTGATTTTTCCCGGCGGGATGTCGAGGGTGAGGCCATTGATAACACTGCGCTCGCCATAGGAAAGCGAGACATTGTGGGTGCTTAATTGGTGCGAAGTAGTGGTCACAGTGATGCTCCCGCACGGTTGGATCGAATAAGTAAATAAATAAGGAAGGGGGCGCCGAGCGCGCCAGTAACCACGCCGACCGGATAGCGGGTGCCCAAGAAATATTGGCCGATAAGGTCAGCGCTGAGCACAACGAGGCCACCGATAAATGCCGAGGGCAAAATTAGAGAGCCACCAGCACCTAAAAGACGCGCTGCAATGGGCCCAGATACAAATGCCACAAAGGCAATCGGACCGCAGGCCGCGGTAGCAACCGCAATCAGCGCCACGGCGGCAATAATGACAATGAGGCGGGTGCGATTGGTATTAACGCCCAGACCAAGTGCGGAATCGTTGCCCAAACGCAAAATATTTAAATTACGCGAAAACGCCAGTAATAAAGGAATCAGCACTGCCGCAGTGCAAAGCAGTGGCAGCGTGCGCTCCCACGTTGCACCATTTAAAGAACCGCTCAGCCAACGAGTTGCCGTGGGCAAGTCCCAGGTATCAGCCTTGGACAGAGAATAACTAACCAGCGAATTCAGCATGGCGGCAATGCCGATACCAGTAAGAATAAGGCGAGTGGGCGAAAAACCACCACGATAAGAAACCAGATAAATCAGCAGTGCGACGGCCAGAGCTGCCAGCAGCGCAATGACAGAGACCAGCGATTGGCTGAGCCCAAAAAAGACAATACAAATAACACCGGCTGCCGAAGCACCAGAAGAAATGCCGATAATATCTGGCGAGGCCAATTGATTACGCAGCAGCGTTTGAAAAATAATTCCAGCTGCCCCAAAGGCCATGCCCGCAGCCAAACCCATGGTGGCACGCGGCAAACGCAACACACCCACCGAATAACTCGCGCCGGGAACCTGCTGCCCGCTCAAAACCTGAATCACTTGCGCCGGGGAATAAAAAACCTCGCCCCACATCAAAGAAAAAGCAAAAACACTAAGCGTTGCGACGCCCAACGCCACAGTAATCAGCGCCCTACGGGAGTTGCGCTTAGCGCGCTGGCGTTTAATTTCCAGCGCCAAGGTGGAAGTTGTTGTACTCATAGTTCGCGCGTTTTCTGTCGACGAATAATCCAAATAAAGAGGGGAGCGCCAATAATCGGCATGATAATTCCCACCGCAATTTCACTAGGACGGGTGATGACGCGGCCAAAGGTATCAGCAAACACAATAAGAATGGCTCCGGCCAGCGCAGAACAGGGAATCAGCCAACGATGATCAGTTCCCACAATCATCCTGGTGATATGCGGAACCACTAGGCCCACAAAAGCAATGGGGCCAGCCAGCGCTGTTGCCACACCACATAAGATCACCGCCCCTAGCGAGGAGAGAATGCGCGTACGCAGCACATTTTCACCCAGACTTGTGGCTACATCATCACCAAGTGCCAGTGCGTTTAGCCCGGGAGCAAAAAAGAGACACATGCCAAAACCTAAGAGCAAAAACGGCGTTGCCATAGCCATGCGATCCCATTCGGCACCGCCTACGCCACCGATCTGCCAAAAACGGAATTTATCCATAACGTCAATACGAGGCAATAACACCGCACTGACCAGAGAACTTAAAGCAGCAGTGGTAGCAGCACCGGCCAAAGCCAGCTTGAGGGGAGTTGCGCCACCGCGGCCTAAAGAACCAACTGCATAAATAAAAGCTGCAGCAAGTGCTGAACCTAAAACAGCAACCGCCATTGTGGATACTGCATTAGATAAGGAAAAGAAGCTAATGCCAATTACCACTGCCAAAGAAGCGCCAGACAAGACGCCAAAAATACCGGGATCAGCGAGCGGATTGCGAGTCACTGCTTGCATGGTGGTGCCTGCAACCGAAAGGGCTGCTCCAATGAGAAATCCCAGCACCGTGCGCGGAATTCTTTTAAAGGCAGCAGCTTGATCAGTGGTATCTGCATGGCCCAAAAATGCTTGGAGAACATCTGCGGTGTTGATAGAGCGCACCCCAAATTTGAGGGAACACACCGTAGCCAGCACTAAAAGCAAAATTGAGACTATAAGGAATAGACTTTTGCGCTTAAAACGCGCATCCGCCGGCCTCAGTGCAGAAGCCGACGGATTAGTAGCTAGAGACATAAGAATTTACTTCAGTGGCTCGGAGATCTTGGCTAGGTACTCATCAATTCCCCAAGAAATAGACAATGGGGAAGGATTAGCCGCAGCTGCCAAAGGGCCCTCTCCGAGGAAAACAACCTTGCCTTCAGCGATCGCAGGGATGCGAGAAAGCAGGGGATCGGCCTGCATCTTGGCCAACAAGGCGGCATTGGCAGCGTCATCGTCGGTGCCATAGGTGATGATGAGGTTTACATCAGCAAAATCTTCTGGAGATTCTGCAGAAACCTGCTCATAGAAGCTATCGGAATCTGCAAACTTCTTGAGGACTTCAGCTTCCTGGACGCCGGCATCAAGCAGGAATCCCATGCGTGGATCGGCAGCGGTGTATACGCCGATCTGGGAAAGATCACTTTCATCAAAGAACGCAAAGATTGGCTTTGCTTCTTTTAGCTCAGGATTAGCATCCATGGCTGCAGAAACTTCACCATCAAGCTTGGTGATAAGTTCCTGGCCTTCTGCTTCCATGCCAATAGCCTTGGAATTCATCTCAATCATCTCATCCAATGAAGTGCCCCATGCCATTTCTGGGTAGGCGATTACCGGTGCGATTTGAGAAAGCTGATCGTAGTCTTCCTGAGTGATGCCAGAATAGGATGCCAAGATGACATCAGGCTGTGTGTTGGCGATTTCTTCAAAGGGCAGAGCATCGGTGGAATCAAAAAGCACTGGCTGCTCATCGCCGAGGGCCTCTTCTACCCAAGGCAGGATGCCGTTATCGTCATCATCACCCCAGGTAGCTTTGTCCATTCCTACTGGAGTAACACCCAAAGCCAGTGGAACCTCATGGTTTGCCCAGGCAACAGTCGCCACGCGCTCAGGCTTTTTTTCGATGATAGTTTCACCGAAAGCATGCTTGATGGTTACTGGGAAAGCGGTATCGTTTACCTCTGCAGATGAAGCAGAATCTGCTTGGGAGGAAGAGGAACCGGTAGCAGTGGAATCAGAATCCGAAGAACATGCTGCCAGGGAAACAGTGAGGGTCGCGGCCAACAGGCCAGCAATAACGCGAGAAGATCGCATAGGTGTGTTTCACTTTCTCAAACTTAGTTAGGTTAGGCTGCCCGATATACTAACACTCTTAGGGCATCATAAGAAATGTCCTAGGTCACACAGGTTTTATAGATGGCTAAGTAAGCACAATTGAACCTTGAAACTGCGAGGACTACGCAGGTGTCCGATAGTGTGTGCATCTATGCACGACTCCGGTAAACCTCCCGTAAAAATTATTGAATCTTCAGCGCCTGAAGCTCACAAAACTCATCTCAAAAGGCGACCAGTGCCACGTCAAACGGAGATTTCCGAGTTTCGTCGATATGTAGTCATGACGGCTATGGCGCTGGGTGGGTTTGCCATCGGTGTTACCGAGTTTGTCTCCATGGGTCTACTGAGCGCGATTGCCCAAGACTTCAACATCTCTGAGGACAAAGCTGGCCTCATCATCACCATCTACGCACTTGGTGTGGTGGTCGGTGCACCACTCATTACCGCCTTTACCGGCAGCATTCCACGCCGCCGATTGCTGCTAATTTTGGTGGCTTTCTTTGTTGTGGGCAATGGACTTTCAGCTTTTGCCAACTCTTATGAAGTGCTCCTACTCGCGCGCTTTATTGCGGGTCTTCCACATGGAGCATATTTCTCTGTTGCTGGTCTCGCAGCTGCTTCCATGGCGCCTGAAAGCCAGCGTGGTCGTGCCATTGCCTATGTTGGCATGGGACTTTCCATCGGTACCGTCGCCGGCGTTCCTGCAGCTCAAGCCCTGGGAGATGTCTATGGTTGGTCCACTTCCTATGTACTAGTGGCCTTCCTCGGAGCGCTCACCCTGCTGGGACTGTGGTTCCTTATGCCACATATGACTGAGATGAAACCAACCAGCCCATTGACCGAACTGAGTGCCCTGAAAAATGGTCAGGTGTGGTTGACGCTGGCTATTGGTTCCATCGGATTTGGTGGCATGTTTGCGGTTTATACCTACATTTCCTGGACTATGACCGAGCAAGCAGGAATGTCTAGTTCACTCATTTGGATCGTGCTTATGGCCTACGGTGTCGGCATGATTTTGGGTAACTATGTGGGAGGTCGCATCGCGGACTGGAATGTAGACCGCGGAATTTTGTTAGCTTTGATCTGCATTGTGTTGGCGCTCATTGGCTTCTACTTCACCTCAAATAATGCCATCGCTGGCACCATTAACTTTGGTGTGGTCGGCTTCTTTGGATCCACTCTGATTCCATCCCTGCAGATTCGTTTGATGGATGTTGCAGGCCGTGCCCAAACCCTGGCAGCGTCACTTAATCAATCGGCTCTCAACATTGGCAACGCTCTGGGGGCTGCCATTGGCGGTGTGGTTATTAGCGCTGGATATTCCTATAGCACCCCAGCTCTCGCTGGTGCCGGGCTGGCCATTGTGGCGATTTGCGTGTGGTTCCCGATGGTTGGACTCCGCAAGAAGTAGAGCTGCCTAAAGAAGCACTGCAAAAAAATAAATGGGCCCAGCTTAAACCCATAAAAGGGGAGGGGATGGGGCAGTCCGTAATAGCGATGTCCACCCCAGGCGCTACTCTGACAATCATGAGTTTTCAGATCACCACCGTCAACGTCAACGGTATTCGTGCTGCTGTAAAAGAAAGAAGTGGGGAAAACCGCGGATTTTTGCCGTGGTTGGAAGAGTCCTCCTCAGATATTGTGCTCTTGCAGGAGGTGCGGGCCAGTGAAAAAGACACTGAAAAAGCCCTGCAACCTGCACTTGATGCAGGCTGGCACTATGTAGGTGCACCGGCTGCAGCCAAGGGGCGCGCCGGGGTTGGAATCCTGTCCCGCCATGAACTCCACGATGTTTCTATTGGATTTGGATCTTTCATGGATTCTGGTCGCTATATTGAGGCCACCGTCAAAGAAACGGCCCTAGGTACCCCCGTAACAGTGGCCTCGCTTTATTTGCCATCTGGATCTGCTGGAACTGAAAAGCAGGATGAGAAATTCCACTTCCTGGATGAATTTGAAGAGTTTTTGGCGGAGCGCGCCACCAACCACTCCCACATGGTTGTTGGTGGTGACTGGAATATTTGTCACCGCCGCGAAGATCTGAAAAATTGGAAAACCAATCAAAAGAAATCCGGTTTCCTCCCGGATGAGCGCGCCTTTATGGATGCCCTATTTGGTACTTTCCCAGATACCACCACCCAGGTGGCAGGCGCCGGTGACTTCCTCGGCGCGGTTGAATACCCCGGAACAGCGGGACGTCGAGAAGCAACTGACAACCCTGCGTGGTTCGACGTGGCACGTCGCCTGCAACCAGAAGGTGAAGGGCCATATACGTGGTGGACCTACCGTGGCCAGGCCTTTGATACCAACGCCGGCTGGCGCATCGATTACCAAGCAGCCACCGCCTCAATGTTGGAGCGCGCAGAGCGGAGCTGGGTGGACAAGGCTGCAGCTTATGATCTGCGCTGGTCAGACCACGCACCTTTGAACGTGGTGTACTCCTAAGATGCTGCTGACTGTTCTCTGGGCAATCGGCATTACCGCGGAAGGTATGACTGGAGCCTTGGCTGCAGGTAGGCAAAAGATGGACCTTTTTGGTGTCTCAGTAATTGCCTGCGTCACCGCAATTGGCGGTGGCTCAATTCGTGATCTGTTGCTGGGGCATTACCCCCTGGTCTGGGTGGCTAAACCCCACTTTCTGCTGCTCATTATTGGTGCAGCAATTTTGACCGTATCCATTTCCTTCCTGATGCAGCACTTTAAGGTGCTGTTCTTGGTGCTGGACGCAGTTGGGCTATCGGCCTTTGCGGTCATTGGTACCCAGGTGGCATTGGAAATGGGCTATGGCTTTATTATCGCCGTGGTGGCGTCCGTGCTTACCGGCGTTTTTGGTGGTGTGCTGCGTGATTTGCTGTGTGACCGCATTCCGCTGGTATTCCAAAAAGAGCTCTATGCCTCCATCGCTTTGCTGGCAACCTGTGTCTACTTCGGCATGATGTATTTGGGTGCCAACGAGAACACCACCGTTATTGTCTCGGTGCTGGTGGCTTTTGTGGTGCGTTTGCTTTCTATTTGGCGTGGTTGGCGCTTGCCGGTCTTTGATTATCAAGAACGCGAATATAAGCGTGATCCCCGGCAGCGTCTGTGGCGCTTCTTTAGGAAATAGCAGAAAACAGGTTGGATTTAGGCCCCGGTGAAGGCAATAAATGAGCAAGCAATAATTTAGCTTTCTTATGTAATCGGGGTATTGTCATTGCAGAAACTTAAATGGGAAAGTATCAGCTTGAGATAATGCAGATCCCGCGCATCTTGGGAACGGGTATCGAAAGTTGAGAAAAAACGTAAGGATTGCACATGGGTAAGGCATTCGCCCTTATTGTTCTCGGCGCTATCATTTTGGCTGCGGGTATCTGGTACACCAATGAAGTCGGCCACTCCGTAATGGCTATTGTCGCTGCTTTGATCATGGCTGTCGGCGGCGGCATCATCACCTGGGGTCTGGCAGTTGCTGCAGACGTTCATTCCCCAACTTCCCGCAAGCTCTAAGACTTCTTAGCAGGAGCGGATTACCGCGGGGCAACTTATTTGGCTTAAAAATGAGTCGCCCCGCGGTTTTGTTGTGCCCGCGAACTATCCCGGAGTGCCCCAGGAGTGCCTCAGGAGTGCCTCAGGAGTGCCTCAGGAGTGCCCCAAAATCTTCTTGCCGGGAAATTTTGGCAATTAACTCTTGCCTAGGCACAAACTCTCCGGCTTAAATGACTAGACTGATACACCATGACAACGCAGGAAAAAGATCAAACCACCGAAACCGTCTCCAGAGTCCTTTCCGGAATCCAGCCCACGGCTGATTCCTACCATTTGGGCAATTACCTTGGAGCTGTAAAACAGTGGATTGACCTGCAAGATTCCTATGATGCTTTTTACTTCATCCCAGATCTTCACGCCATTACCGTTGATCAAGATCCTGAAGAACTAAGGAATCGCACCATCGCAGGTGCCGCGCAGCTGCTCGCATTGGGTATCGATCCTGATCGCTCCACCCTCTTTGTGCAGTCCCACGTGCCTGCACATGCCGAGCTGTCTTGGGTGCTTACCTGCCTCACCGGTTTTGGTGAAGCTTCCCGCATGACCCAGTTCAAAGACAAGTCTGCAAAGCGTGGCGCGGATCGTACTTCTGCTGGTCTGTTTACTTATCCAATGCTGATGGCTGCCGATATTTTGCTTTACCGTCCACATTTGGTTCCAGTTGGTGAGGATCAGCGTCAGCACCTCGAGCTCACCCGCACCCTCGCCGAGCGCTTTAACAACCGTTATGGCGTGGCTTTTGAGGTTCCAGAAGGCTTGATTCCGCAGGGCGCTTCCAAGATTTACGATCTTCAGAACCCCACCTCCAAGATGTCCAAGTCAGGTGATAACCCTAAGGGCCTGATCAACTTGCTTGATGATCCAAAGATTTCCACCAAGCGCATCAAGTCCGCCGTCACTGACAACGATGGCGTTATCGCCTTCGATCCAGAGAATAAACCTGGTGTGTCCAACTTGCTGGTTATCCAGTCCGCCCTCACGGGCAAGAGCATCGAAGCGCTTGTCGACGCCTACCAGGGCGCTGGTTACGGTGCACTGAAGGGTGACACCGCCGAAGCACTTGAGGCGTTTACCACGCCTTTGAAGGCAAAATTTGATGAGTACATGGGCGATCGCGCAGAACTTGAGCGTGTTTTGGCTGTTGGTGCTGATCGCGCAGCGGAGATCGCCAATGAAACCTTGGCAGATGTTTATGACAAGATTGGCTTCCTAGCACCGCGTCGTCGATAAGCTAGAAATCCACGCGCTATTATTACAATCCGGCCACAGCAAGACAGTTGGGGCCGGATTTTTCTATTGTTGTAGGTAGTAATTAGATCGCCAAGCGTAGTTCTATGAGTATCGGAAGGAATCCCCATGGCAACAAGAACCAAGCCTGATGATCGCAACACAGATGAATATGGCATTGAGCGCGTCAATCAGGACGAGCCAGGATTTATTGATAAGCAGCGGGAAGCCCATGAGTGGTTTGACCACCTCATGCGCATGAATGAAAGATTCGGCGCTAAGGGTGGAAACCAGCTTTCCGCGGGCATTACTTATTTCTCCGTATTATCCGTTTTTCCACTCGCCATGCTGATCTTTGGTATCGCCGGTGTCATTCTTGCCGGCAATCCCGATCTGCTGACTCGTCTCCAGGAACAAATCAGTTCCTCCCTAGATGGAGAAATTGGCAATACCGTAAATCAGATTGTAGAAACCGCTATTTCACAACGTGGCGCCGTCCTGGGAATCGGTGGTCTAACCGCGCTATGGTCCGGCCTGGGCTGGATGTCCAACCTACGTTTTGGCGTTAGCCGCATGTGGAGCCTAGACCCCACTGAAGGTAACTTTCTGAAGAATAAGCTCACCGACCTTTTCGCTCTGATTGTTTTGATCCTGGCACTGTTCCTTGCTTTTGGTGTCACTGCAATCGGCGCTTCCGGCCTTACCCAAAGCTTGCTGGAAATGCTTGGTCTTGGCGGTATCCCCGGAATTAGCGTAATTACTTGGGCGGTTGCGCTACTTGTGGGTATTTTGGCGAACTTCTTAGTATTTGCCTGGCTGATCTTCTCCCTGCCGCGTACCAAGGTTCCACTGCGTTCTGGACTGCAGGCATCTCTCATTGGTGCTCTGGGATTTGAGATTGTTAAGCAGGTGGGATCACTCTTGGCATCAAATGCTTTGAGCAACCCAGCTGGCGCCACCTTCGGCCCAATCATCGGCATCATGGTGGTGCTTTACCTGATCTGGCGCATCTTGATGTACTGCTCTGCGTGGGCTGCCACCAGTGAGGAATCACTGCGTATGGCTGAGGTTCCCGCACCAGAACCCGCAGTAATCAGGGTTCGCCATGAGATCAACCCCACCGAAGAAATCTCCGGATCTGCCCGCAAGGTGGGTATCGGCGTTGCAGTAGGAGCAGTTGCCGCAGGAGCACTTTCGCTATTGTCTAGAAAATAGGGCAAGAGCTTGTAGTTAATTCAGGGCATTCCCCGATTATGGGGCAATGCCCTTTGGTTTAAGGTAGAGGTTATGAACACCAATATTCCCAACCTCTACTCCGCCTTTGGGTTGGATCGTAATGAAGATTCCAATGCGCTCGCTCTTTCCCTTTCTGCTCGGGATCTCCGACTAGAACAAATGGGCATTCCCCAAAATGATCCCCGCAGAACCCAAACCGTTCAAGCTTTTTCGGTGTTAGCAGATCCGCAAAAGCGTGCCACCTATGATGCAAAGCTAGATCTGGGTATCCCACTAACCTGGGGCCAGATTCAACATTTGGGCAATTTTGGCACATTGCCAGCTGATACCGCGTCTCCCAGCAATCCACAGCCTTTTGCGCAGCCACAAGCAACCACTAATGGATATGTTTTTGGTGATCCCACCGTGCAAGCAGCAGGGCCAGCCTTTAATCCGCTAGATAACCAAGTGCATTCGGCGATGTATGGTCAAACGCCGTTTTCACCTACTCCGGCCTCTTTTGCTGGGCAGTCCTATGGAATGATGAATTCCAGTAGCGAGCGCCCAACCTCCTCCACTCGTTTGCTCATGGCGATTTTGGATATGTTCATCGCAGGTTTTGTTGGCTTCATGGTGATGGGATTTTTTGTCTACGTTAACGAGTCACTCATGTTTATCGTGGGCGTGCTCTTTACGGCCTTCTACATTATTGGCACAGAATCGGTTTGGGGAGCCACTCCAGCGAAGAAGCTCATGGGTTATGAGGTTCGCGACGTGACCACCCATTCTCGTCTTTCCGCAGGTGCAGCAGCCAAGCGCAACTGGTGGAAGGTCATCAGTGTGGTGCCAGGTGTCGGGGGCATCGTGAGTTTCATTATGGCGATTGTGTATGGCACATCTATTAAGCCAGAAAACGAAATGCGCGGAATCCACGACCGCGTTGCTAATGCAGAGGTTGTGAAAAAGCAGCGTTAACGGCGACGCTTTTTAAAAGTCCACAGAATTGCTGCGATCACTAATAGGACAATCGCAGCAATCGGGAAAGCTACCTTCACAAAATCAATGGAGGCTGGCGCTGCAGAATCTGGTGTTTCAGCAGCTAAGGTCGCAGTTGTAGTTGGGGCAGGCAACTGTGTTGCCTGTTCGTCCTGGGTGCCCAGCTGGCCTATGCCGCCACCTTGGGGGATGACCAGGGAGGCGTCGATAAGCGTTCTCGCTTGCTCCCAGGCACGTCCCTTATCGATGGTGGTATCCAAAATGACTGCTGCGAGGCGACGACCATTGCGGTCGAGGCCACCGACGAAGGTGTGGTTGGCGTCATCGGTGTAGCCGGTCTTGCCGCCGATGCCATCGGGATCGTTCATAAAGAGACTATTGTCATTCCATACCTGGAAGCCCTCGTTATCGCCCCAACCCGGGAAATCGACATATTCCGTGCTGATGATCTGCGCGAATTTCGGGTTTTGCCAGGCATGTTGATAAATCAGCGACATGTCATAGGCGGAGGTAGACATGCCAGCCGCATCCAAACCGGAATAGGTGGCGGCATAAGTATCCTGAGTGCCCAACTCCTTGGCCAGCGCATTCACCTTATCTAGGGTTACTCGATCGCCGCCGAGCTCCTGCGCCAACAAATAAGCCGCATCATTGCCGCTGGCCAGCAAGAGGCCGTGCAAAAGTTGATCGATGGTGTACTGGCCACCCTCACCGACTCCCACGCGAGAGCCCTCAATGTTGGCAGCTTCATAAGTTCCGGTGACAACCTTGGTGGGATCAAGCTCCTCAATGGCGATTAGTCCCAGCAAAACCTTAATAATCGAGGCCGGGCGGTAGCGACCATGGGGATCCTTGGTGGACATAATTTCGCCGGAATCAATATCAAAAACCATCCATGAAGATGCCGTGAGATTCTCAGGCAACACAAACTCCGCAGGCGCAACAACGCCACAGCCAGCCAATAGTGAACCACCAGCTGGAACTGTGGCTACCGGCAGGGGAGTAGGGGTGGCAGCACCCGGAGCCAGAGCTTCGGAGGTAGTACGTGCCGGTGCCGGGCTGATCTGATTGGGGCAAGTATCAGTGTTAGGAGCTGCATCACGAGTGGTGGGAGTGGCATCTTGTTTGATGATATCTTCCAAAGACTCGGCATTATCTGCGGTGACAGCTGCGGGATCTTCCGGGTTGGTGCTTAGCGTGGCGGAAGTGGGAGTGTCTGCGATTACGGTAGCTGGTGCTTGGGTAACTGGTTCCTGAGCAACCACCTCCTGCGCAAAAGCAGGAAAGGGCATGATTAGGGCAGCTGCGGTTAAAGCCGCAATGGCAGAAGTCCTCATGAATTGCTCATAGTACTAATCCCTGCGGGGGCGTGCGGGTATTGACCCATTTGTAGCAACTTTCGGAAAGCAACTTACGGGTAAATAAATGAATCCGGCCACCGTGGATCCTGTTGAGGATCCACGGTAGCCGGATTTGTGAAGTCTCTGCTAGACCTTAATTTTTATGCGTGGGTGATTTTTCCCTTGCGAACCACGAGGGAGGAAAAGTATCCGATTCCGAAGAAAATAGGAGCCAGAACACCCATTGCAATTGCGATTGTTACTGACCCACCAACAAGCATTGGAAGGTTGATGACGATGAAGATTAGTACTGCAATGAGTGCAACCAAGGAAATCATTGGAGCTATGAAAGTCGCCCAGGTGGAGTCATTTGCAGAACGATTCATTGCGAAGTAGCGGATAACAGCAGCCGAAACCATAACCATCATTATGACAATGGCATAGGTGGAAAGTCCGGAGAACCAGGTGAATATTTGTGTAATCGGATCAGCTCCGACGATCACTGCTACTGCCAGTAAGACAACAACGCTGATGGATTGAACGACTGAGGCGGTGTGTGGAGAACCATGCCTCGCGTGGGTGGCGGCAACCTTTGTAGGGAGGCAGCCATCTTGTGCGATTGATTTGATGTAGCGGGCTAGAACATTGTGGAAGGAAAGGGAAGCAGCAAAAAGACTGGTGGGGAGCAAAACCTGGACTACGATTCCAGCCCATGAACCTATGTAGTTTGCAGCGGTTGTAATAACCATTCCTTCTGGATCTTCGGCAGCGATAGCGGCGATGTCCGCAGCACCCCAAGCTTCGACGATTGCCCATCCAGAGAGGGTATAGAAGATGCCGATGACTGCAAGGGAGATATAGGTTGCGCGAGGGATGGTCCGCTCGGGGTCTTTTGCTTCATCTCTAAATACCGTTGTTGCCTCAAAGCCGATGAAACCTGCAAAAGCGAGCATGAGTCCGACAACTGGGGAACCAGAAGTGATTGCACTTGGCGCGAAGGAATCGAGATCCAATCCATCACTTCCTCCCTTGGCGATGATCATTGCAACCATCAACAAGGTAATTCCGATCTCTCCAACAAGAACGTATCCGAGTGCCTTTGAACTCAGTTCGATATGACGATACCCAAGAAAACCAATGATAATAACGTTGACTAGCATCCAAGCCCACCATGGAGTTGGAATTCCAGCTTGGGCGGAGAGTGAAGCGAGGTTAACGCCTAGATAGGCATAAACAGCAAATTGCACTGCTGTGTATGTCAACAGTGCTAGCCATGCAGTTCCCATTCCAATGTGCTGGTTGGATGCAGCCTCAACGTAGGAATAAAATGCACCGGGTTTCTTAATTCTTCGGGCCATTGTGGTGAGGCCAACAGAGAATACTCCGAGAATCACTGCACTTAGTGCATACATTGCCGGGTATCCAGCCCCATTTCCCGCAGCAATACCGACAGGTAGAGCACCAGCAATCACAGTTAAGGGAGCAGTGGCCGCAATGACCATGAAGACAATTGAGGTGGTGCCAAGTTTGGCCCTTGATACTTCAGTGCTGACAATGCTGCTACCCGACTGAGGAATTGTCGAAGTAGAAACAGTCTCCGGAGGCGTTTTAATCGTCATTTGATGGCCTTTCAAGAGCGGGACTGATAAAAGTTTATGCACTTGCGTGTGACCTATTTCTACCTATTGAACGATAGATATTGCAATAGATATGTAATGAGAGTCACTATTTCTCAAGGATTTAAAAGGGCGTAACTATTAACGTAAAACCTGTCGAACGACCGGTTTTGCATATATAATTTCGGTAGATCTATAGTTATCCGTTATCGGATCAAGCTCAAAATGTTCAAGGAGGACTTCAAATGTCAGAAGCAGTAACTGGTGGATCAGCATCTATCCAGATTGATCAAGGGGTAAATCCACGCATGGACACTCTATTTTTGAGCGAACCTGAAATGATTGAAGCTGGTGTCACGGATATGGCACGTTGTGTAGCGACAATGGAGGAAGTTCTGACATGTCTTTCGGTAGAGGACTTCCGGATGGCTGGCATGAATAACAACTCACACGGCGCGATGGTGTCTTTTCCAAAGTCCTCCCCACATCAAAACATGCCACTTGATTCCCCCGATCGTCGATTTATGGCTATGCCGGCTTACCTTGGCGGACGATTTAACCGTGCAGGGGTGAAATGGTATGGATCTAACGTTTCCAACCGAGAAGTTGGTTTACCACGTTCAATCCATATGTTTGTGCTCAATGATGCAGTGACAGGTGCGCCACTTTCAATCATGAGCGCTAATTTGATTTCTGCAATTCGTACTGGAGCAATTTCTGGAGTAGGTGGACGTCACCTTGCACGAAAAGCCGCAGAAGTCGTAGCAGTGGTTGGACCTGGTGTTATGGGCAAAACTGCGCTAGAGGCCCTAATCGTCAGCGTGCCCACGCTTCATACGCTGAATATCAAGGGTAGAAGTGCTCGTGGTGTTGAAGATTTTAGTAATTGGGTCAAAGAGAATCTTCCTCAGATTACGACAATTCGCTCTTTCGAGACAGAAGAAGAGGCATTAAAAGACGCTGATGTCATCACCGTAACTACAACCACTTCCACTGAGGGCGCCAATGGATATCCTCAGATTGATCCTGCGTGGTTAAAGCCGGGCGCCTTCCTTACGCTTCCGGCAGCTGCCAGTATGCCTGATGATTTCCTAATCACTCCTCGAGTAAAACTCGTGGTCGATAATCGTGATCTTTATGAAGCTTGGCACGAAGAGTATGGCCCAGATGCGTATCAGACTGTTGGCATCATCGGCACTAAATTTATTGAGCTGGAGAAGCGCGGACTTCTTGCCCAGGGATCTGTCGTAGAAATTGCAGATGTTATTTCCGGGGCAGACCCAGGAAGAACTTCAGAAGAAGAAATCATTGTTTATTCCGTTGGTGGCATGCCGGTGGAAGATGTTGCTTGGGCATCTGACATCTACGAAAATGCTCGAGCCAAAGGAATTGGCACCACTCTCAATATCTGGGAATCACCAGCACTTGCTTAGTCACTAGCGATAGATAAGGGAGTTCGCATCTTGCCAAAAGAAGAGCATTACGATTACGTCGTCATTGGGATCGGTTCTATCGGATCTATGGCCCTGTGGCAGCTGAGCAAATTGGCAGCATCAGGAAAGAAGATCCTCGGAATTGAGCAATATGGGCAAGTTCATCCGCATGGTGGATATGCTGGTGAATCCCGATTATTTCGAGTAGCTGTTAAAGAAGGGGGCGAGCTAGTCCCCTTAGCTCAGCGAGCGAGAGAAATGTGGCTCGAGCTTAATGCAATTTCAGGGCGAGATGTGTTTCTCCCAATCGGAGCCCTGTCTATTGGACCAAAGGGAACAGTCCCAATTGAAGCAACGCTGAGCTCCATCAAAGAATGGAATCTGGAACATGATTATTTTGAGCCAGAAGAACTTCGAGAGCGTTTTCCTCAATTTGAGGTTGAAGACAATATGGTGGGAATTCTCGACTTAAATGGTGGTGGAATACGACCCGAAGTAGCAGTTGCGGTGGCATCGGATGCTGCTGTTGAGCTCGGCGCTGAACTGCGTACACATACACGTGTGGATTCTATAAATGTTGAAACTGACGAAAATGGTGCGGAGCGCGTACGAATTGCGACACAAGATGGTGATGTGTTGGCTGCGCATGTCATCATTACAACGGGTTCTTGGGCTAAGGAGCTCTTGCCGGAGTTTGAATCGAAAATCAGCATTACTCCGATAACACTGACTTGGATGATGCCACGAAACATAGCCCAGTTTTCCCCAGAAAAGTTGCCTGTATTTCTGTATGACACTGATCTGTCCAGTGGATCTCATTTTCACGTGTACGGAGCACCGAGTCTTGATGGCTACACGGTAAAGATCTCTCACGGACACGAACGGAAGCCGGTGGGCTCAGTAGCAGAACTCAACAAGGTAGTTTCGGAAGAGACCTTGGATGAGTTTTCTATCAACGCCAGTGGTGTAGTACCTGACTTTTATGAATCATGTCCTCGGTATTCGGTGCATCATGACGGTTTTACCGAAAACGGTAAGCCGATTATTGACAGGTTAAAAGACAAACCAATTACTGTAGCGGTCGGTATGAGTGGAACCGGTATGAAGTTTGCGCCAATATATGGCCAAATTGTGGCAGAACTTGCTATTTCAGGGGACTCTTCTGTGAGACCAAAGGCTTTTGGTGTTGAAAGGGAAGTATTAAACCAAAACGTGTGATCCTTAAATCTCCCTAATTGGGGGGAGCTAACCGAGAATAAAAAAGAAAATGGGTTCGACCGGAATCTTCCGGACGAACCCATCTTTTTGTTTCAATAGAGCTTAAATCTTGCTAAAACGCTTGGTCAGCATTTCTTCCAATTCACGCCATGACTGGGAGTGATCATTAAAAGGTGCGTGAGGCACATAGCCGGAGGTATCGCTGCCGCCGAGCATATAAGAGATGTAATCCTGCATGCGGGGATTGGCTAGGAAATAGGAGTTCATGGAGTCATCGTCTGCCCAGTCCGCGGTATCAGCCATGAGCTCATAAGCGCGACCCATTTGCTTGGTATCAACGGCGTCCACGGAGGTGTTGATATCTTGGACCAGGCCGTTGAAGGAGTAAACATTGTCTGGGTGAACCTGAACTTCAGTTTCGCCAGCGTTAATGCCGAGCATAAGGTCACTCCAGGTGGAAGCTCGAGCTAGATCGTGGTCATCGTGTTCTACCAGCCAGCGCAGCAGTGCCTTTTGGCTGTTGAAGGTGTAGATCTCGCCAAATTTTCCAAGGAAAACTGGCTGACCACCGAGGTAGGTACGCAAGGTGTAAACAGTGCGTCCGTCAATGATGATCTTGATGGGGTCGATGCCAGCGGCAGCCCATGCAGAGGTGTCATAGGGATCGATCTTCTCTGCTTCTTCTTTAGCAACCTGCTCTTCGGCTTCGCGGGCGGCGATTGCTGCAGCTTCTGCCTCTTGGATGCGGGTTTGGGCATCCTCGACAAATACCTTGTCTACTTCCTTGATGGTGATTGCCTCATCAAGTGCATCCACAACCTTGTCCCAGTTCGCCACAACCGCGCGACCAATGGCGGTCCATTCGCCAAGACCATTAGGGCCAGCGTAGTGGTCGGCACCACGATCAACATTGTGCAAAACCGAGTGCGAGGAGAAGAACACACTAACTGGGGCAGAAGCGGTGACATTCCCCAGGCTGCGCATCACAGCAAAAACGCGGGAAATGGTTTTGACATTGGCGTAGGAAGGGCGATCTGCCAGCAACGCCGGTGCACCGACAATGTCCAATTCGTTGTTTGCTTCTGGAACAACACGTGCAGCATCGCGGGAGTTAAAGGACTTCCACTCCGGGTGAGAGCTGAGATCGTGCTTATTATCTGATTCGATATAGGTCAAAAGCTCCGCGGGGGAGTTGAAGACATAAAGGTCATCATCGGCGCCGAGGAATGCTTGCCATTCATTGCCACCCTCGCGCCAACTTGGTGCCCAGAGAGTATAAAAGTCACCTTCGGTGAGCGAGAGTTTAATCGGGACGATTCCTTTTTCAGCCATGGTGATAAATCCTAGCCGTTAGTGAATTGCCACGTCACCTGTGCACTCAGCTTTAAGGCAATTTTTAAGGAAGCAGGCAGCCACTATGCAGATTTGAATCAACCCGTGGGCCTAAAAAATCCCTGAAAAGTCATGCCCATATTGGAAGTACGCAGCGGATTTAATTGCACGGGATCACCGGCCTCAATCAATTCACCGTTGCCGGCATACATCGCCACATGCCCATCCCACACCGCTAAATCCCCAGGTTGTAGTTGGTCTGCCGAAACCTGCGTGCCCACAGCTTGCTGCTCTGCGGTGCGCGGCAATTCCAATCCGGCTGCCCGCCATGCCCATTGCGTAAAACCACTGCAATCAAAACCATTCAAACTGGTTCCACCCCATAAGTAGGGTGCACCCAGCGCCGTCTTGGCCGCTGCCACGGCACGCTCCCCAGCACTTGCCGCGCCCGAGGTGGGCGCTGGTACCTCAGCCAGGCGGGGTTCTGCCACCGGGGTAATTGTAGAAAGCTTGTCGACGTAAGGTTGCAGGGTCTGGGTCATCTCATTAAGGCGCAAGCTTGCGTGGTCGATAAAAACGCCTGGCAACTGCATTAACTGCATTTGAGCAGCTATCGCCACCGCGGGATTTGGTATTAAAGACTGCATAAATAGCTCAATGCCTTGGCGGATAAAATCCTGCGCCAGCTGGCTTAACTCTTGGCGAGTGGCATTAATGATGGGGGCGACTTCGCGCAGCGTATTGATCAAAAGTGATCTTTGTACATCAAGAATTTCCACCAGCTGAGTGAGTTTAAGAGGGTTGGCTTGTAGCTCAGCACCAAGTTCTAGAGCTGTGGTGATTTCCGGCACCTTTGGAATGTTGAGCTCTGGCATGCTTGCTGGCTCTTGGGAGGCTAAAAAGCGCACGGTGGACAATAAATCAATCATGTCAACCGCTCCAACTGGTGAGCTAAATCAGTATCAACTGTCTCAATCTGTGAGAGCGCTTCCAAAGCCACGGTGGCCATATCTGTGGCTGTGTAATTGAATTTTTCGATATTGCCGGAGTAGGTGAGCAGGGAGTTTCTTAGTGCTTGGTGGATTTCATAGGCCATTTGCTCGCCAAAATCCGGTTGTGGCACAACTGGAGTGTCAAGGTGGAGTAGTTCTTGTGCTAAATCGCGGGCGCGGGGAATATTTATCCTCATACCCTGTTGGTCTGTGCAAAGGCTTTGAAGGTTCCCACCCAGTTTAAAAAACACTGCCACAAACGTTTTTCGGCGTTCATCATTTAACATGAGGGACTATGGACATCACCATCGTCAACCACCCACTCGTAGCCAGCAGGCTAACCCTTATGCGCGATGAGCGCAGCGACAACGCAGCCTTCCGTGCTGCTGCCAGTGACCTCGGCGCCATGCTTATTTATGAAGCATCCCGCGACTTGGAAGTTGAGCACTTCGACACCAAAACTCCAGTTGCTATCGCCGAAGGCACCCGTCTCAAACAACCTCCAATTATTGTTCCCATCATTCGCGCCGTTTTGGGCATGATTGATCCAGCGCTATCCATGATTCCTGACGCCCAGGTTGGCTTTATTGGCCTGGCCCGAAATGAAGTCACCCACGAGCCAGTTCCTTATTTGGAGGCACTGCCTGAGGATCTCACCGGCCAGCCAGTATTTTTGGTTGACCCAATGTTGGCAACTGGTGGCTCCTTGCTGCATGCCATCCGTTTGCTTGCTGATCGTGGCGCTACAGATATCACCGCCATCTGCATGGTTTCTGCACAGCCTGGTGTTGATGCTTTGGAGCAGTCCGGTCTGCCAGTTCGCTTGGTTACCGCAACAATTGATCCAGAGCTTAATGAAGATGCCTATATCGTTCCTGGTCTTGGTGATGCAGGCGATCGTCTTTATGGACCTCGAAACATTGACCTATAAAGGTCTTTAGTTCACTTTCTCAACCCCTTGCCCACTTTAGTGGGCGGTTATTGGGGGACTTGGTCGGCACAGTTGTTTTTATGTCGACAGAGATGGGTGGAAGGCGGTGGCCAAGTTATGGCCACGCCTTAGCAACCCGTCTACGAAAAATCCGCACACTGCGCGGATTAAGCCAAGAAGAATTGGCAGAGCTGTCTGGAATTAGTAGAAATTCCATCTCCAACCTGGAAAGAAATGAAAATAACCGGGGCACCGAAGTTGATCCCCGCCTTTCCACCATTTATGACCTGGCCTTTGCCTTAAATGTGCCACCCATGGCACTGCTGCCTGCAGCAGGGGATCTAGTGGCCAATATTTGTGTTGATGAACAACTCAGCATCGATGTGCGCTGGCCGACAGAAAAAGACGGCATCATTTTCGAGGACGAGCGAAACCTTAACCATCCTCGAAAATCTGCCGAAGTAGAAGAGCAAGAGACCTAAAGCTCACGCAGCCATAATTCAACTTCACTTTGCAGCTGCTGCAAGGTTTGTTGCGCCTCATCATGGGAGGCTGCTTGGCCAACTTCCAAATAAAGCTTGGCCTTGGCCTCGGTGCCTGATACCCGGGCGATCGCTCGAATATGAATGGCCCCCAACTGACCATGCAGGGTAGTTCCCTGGTTTTCTGGCAGTGCCACCGCGCGCAGTGGTACCCCTATGAGTTCCTGTGGTGGATGAGTGGTCCAGGCGTCGACAAGCTCTCTGGGGTTGGTGGTACGCACCGCAACCTGTGTGGAGGCGAAGTAGCCGTAGCGGCGGTAGAGCTCATCGAGCTTGTGCTGCAGGTTTATACCCTGTGCCTTCAGCTCCGCGGCCCAAGCAGCCATAAATAGACCTGTGGCAATGCCATCTTTATCCGGCACCATGCTTGGCGCTGGGCAGGTGCCCACTGCTTCCTCATAAGCAAAAGCCAACTCGCCGGGGAAATTATCGGCAGCACGGGAGAGATTTTTAAAACCAGTTAAAGTCTCGCCATAATCCCAGCCTTTATCGGCGGCGATGATGCTGAGCAAATGTGAGCTCACAATGGAGGTTGCTACCACCGGCGGATTGCCCGTGCCATCAAAATCCGGTACTAGGCGAGTGGCCAGCAAAGTTCCGGTTTCATCACCAGAGAGCATGCGGTGGCCGCCATCTTCGGTTCTAATACCCACCGCACAGCGATCCGCATCGGGATCGAGGGCAAGCAAAATATCAGCATCTTTAGCTGCGGCATAGTCCAGTAGCATCTCAATCGCCGAAGGTTCTTCGGGATTGGGAAAAGAAACCGTGGGGAAGGTCGGGTCGGGGAAATGCTGTGCCTTCACCGGATAAGTCTCCGGGAAACCTGCAAATTGCAAAGCATTCGACATCGCGCGACCGCCCACACCATGAAGCGCGGTATAAACTACTTTTAAGCCAGCGCGCTCGGAATTAACCCGCAGCAAATCGGCTTGATTTGGGGTGACAAGCTCCACCAAATCATCGATATAACGCCGTAATTGATCAGTGGTGGGGCGCACCGTCACGCGCGGTACTAGCACTGGATCTTCAATGGCCTGGATATGCGCCTCGAGCTCTTGCTCCAACTCCGCATAAAGTTGCCGGCCATTGGCCAAGAACACCTTATAGCCGTTATCTGCAGCGCCATTATGGGAAGCAGTAATCTGCACACCAGCATCAAGATGGCGCTGTTTTACCAGCCAAGGCACTACTGGGGTAGGGCTTGGGGTGGGCAATAACATCACCTCAAAACCAGCACCAGCAAAAACCTCCGCGGTGGTGGCTGCAAAAGTGTGGGAACCATAACGTGCGTCATATCCGACCACCACGCGCAGCGGGCCGTCTTCTGGATAAAGCGCGCGCCCAATTCCGGTTTCATCTTCAGGGACCGGATGTGGGATCTGGTCAAGGGCAGAGCGTTCTGCTAGCCAACTTGCCAAACCTGCTGTAGTGCGAGTTACCTGAAGTACATTCATCTGATGCTGAGCTGGGCCCACGGGCGCACGCATACCTGCGGTGCCGAATGTGAGCTGACGGGACTCGTCCATGAACACCCCGATCCTTGGTTTTCGTGCAATCACTATTAGAATCGACTCTACCGCTATGCGGGTAATCCCGATATGTCAGTGGAACTCAAAGGAAGGGACTACGCGTGATGGATATTGGTGCGCAGGTTGCCTCATGGATGGACCGCCACCATGACGAGGTCATCGGCTGGAGAAGGCATCTTCACAGTCACCCCGAGCTTTCCCATATGGAATATCGGACTACCGAATTTTTGGCGTCCGTACTCAAATCTCATGGACTAGAGCCTCATCTTTTCCCGGGCACTGGACTTATGGTCGATATTGGGCCCGCAAGTGATTCTCGCTTGGCTTTCCGTGCTGATATGGATGCCCTTCCATTGGTGGAAAGTACCGGTTTGGACTTCGCCTCTGAAACCACCGGAGTAGCCCACTCCTGCGGCCATGACGTTCACACTGTCATTGCGTTGGCCTTGGCATGTGCCCTGAACTCTGTGCAACTAGATATTGGAATCCGCGTAATTTTCCAACCAGCTGAAGAAGTGATGACCGGTGGCGCCACCGACCTCATCTCCTTTGGAGCACTACAGGGGGTGGATGCCATTTATGCCATTCACGTTGAGCCCAAATTGAAGGTTGGCAAGGTCGGAATTCGCGCCGGGGCGATCACTTCTGCCTCAGATGTGATTGAAATCAGAGTTAAGGGCGAAGGGGGACATAGCGCACGTCCGCACCTAGCAGCCGATGTGGTTTATGCCTTGAGTAAATTGGTTGTTGATTTGCCAGGCCTATTGTCACGTCGCGTGGATCCACGAACCGGAACTGTTTTGGTCTTTGGAACCATCAATGCGGGGTATGCCCCCAATGCCATCCCAGATTCTGGTGTGGTGTCTGGAACCTTGCGTACTGCTGATATTGGCACCTGGCGAGAAATGCGTCCTTTGGTTGCTGAGCTGGTAGAACAGGTTCTGGCACCAACTGGTGTGAAGCATGAATTGATCTACAATCCTGGTGTTCCACCGGTGCTAAATGATGATGTTGCCACTGCCTTGTTGGCTAGTGCAGCTCGAGATGTGGACCAACAAGCGGTAGTTCAAGCCCCCCAATCCTCGGGTGGCGAAGACTTCTCTTGGTACCTCGAACACGTCCCTGGATCCATGGCCCGTTTGGGTTGTTGGTCCGGTCAGGGGCCTAAACAAGACCTGCATCAAAGTGATCTGGTGGTTGATGAAAGAGCCATCGGAGTTGGTGTGAGACTGTTCGGATCACTCGTACAGCAGTACAGCAGCAGATCTGAGGCTTTCTTAAAGCATTAATGGGGGTAGTGTGTAGGGCTGGCTCTAAAAAGCTGAGACGTCACCCAGGACGGATCAGCATGTTTCATTTAGACTTGGATCACGCATAGGTGAAATCCAACCAGCATTCACCCAGCTCACACGTGTGGAGGTGCCTTAATGGCAAAGAGAATCGTAATCATCGGCGGTGGCCCAGCAGGCTACGAAGCTGCTCTAGTAGGCGCTAAATATGGCGCCGAGGTCACCGTTATCGAAGATGAGGGAGCGGGTGGATCAGCGGTTACCCTAGACTGCGTTCCTTCCAAGTCTTTTATTGCCGGTACGGGTATCAAGACTGACCTTCGTCGTGCAGATGACATGGGCCTTAACCGCGGATTGGGTAAGGCTCATCTCGAGATCGATGCTCTTAATGTCCGTGTGAAGGCTCTCGCTCAGGCTCAGTCTGAGGATATTCGCGGTCAGCTGCAGCGCGCCGGTGTGCGTTTGATTGACGGCTTTGGTCGTTTTGATGATTACAACACCAAGCAGACCACTCACTACATCAAGGTCACCCATGCCGATGGCAGTGAAGAAACTGTGGAGTGTGATCTTGTGCTGGTTGCTACCGGTGCGACCCCTCGCATTCTTAAAGGTGCAGAACCAGACGGCGAGCGCATTGTCACTTGGCGTCAGGTTTATGACATTGAAGATCTCCCAACCCACTTGATTGTTGTCGGTTCTGGCGTAACCGGTGCGGAGTTTGTCTCTGCCTTTGCTGAGCTTGGCGTGAAGGTCACCATGGTGGCTTCCCGCGACCGCATCCTTCCACACGATGATGCGGATGCTGCTGATGTGTTGGAAACCGTTCTTGCAGAGCGTGGCGTCTCTCTGGAGAAGCATGCTCGCGTGGATTCTGTTACTCGCACCGAAGATGGTGGCGTGTGCGTTCGTACTGCTGATGGCCGCGAAATCTACGGCTCCCATGCTTTGATGACTGTCGGTTCTATTCCCAATACCCATGATTTGGGCTTGGAGAACATCGGCGTGGAGCTGACTCCTTCCGGTCACATCAAGGTGGACCGTGTTTCCCGCACCAACATCTCTGGCGTTTACGCTGCCGGCGACTGTACCGACTTGTTCCCACTGGCATCTGTGGCAGCAATGCAGGGCCGTGTGGCTATGTATCACGCACTGGGTGAGGGTGTATCCCCAATTCGCCTGAAGACTGTGGCGACTGCAGTGTTTACCCGCCCAGAGATTGCGGCTGTGGGTATCACTCACGCACAGGTTGATTCCGGTGAGGTTTCTGCGCGTGTGATTGTTTTGCCACTGGCTACCAACCCACGTGCCAAGATGCGTTCCCTGCGCCACGGCTTTGTAAAGCTCTTCTGTCGCCGTAACTCTGGTTTGATCATCGGTGGTGTGATTGTGGCACCAACGGCGTCTGAGCTTATTTTGCCGATTGCAGTGGCTGTGACCAATCAGCTCACGGTGGCGGATTTGGCTGCTACTTTTGCGGTGTATCCTTCCTTGTCCGGTTCGATTACCGAGGCTGCTCGTCAGCTGATGCAGCATGATGATTTGGGCTAATTAGCCTCAATAGTGCAGCGCACCTTACCCGGGATTTCCAGTATTTTGCTGGAGGTCCCGGGTTTTTCCGTTGTGGGTTTTGGGACGTAGGGGAGAAAATCGAGGGGGAGGGTAGAGGTCTGATGATGTGAAGATGCACACCCCCTTTTTGTTAACTTTGCAAACTTTCGCAATTTTCTATGTATGCAGGTAGTGACCGCCTGATTTTTCAACTTGGCTAAAAACTAAGGCGAAATTAGCCCGAGGAATCGGCCTGAGAGTAAGGGCGGGGCTAGTGAATGGGGGGTTAATTTCATTTGACCATTTATAGCTTTCGCAGGTCAGCAAACTAAGTCGAAGAAGTTGTGTGGGGAATTCGGAAATCGATGTTTGATTGATGGTTCCCGGCGTTACGATGTTTAGACAGAGTGACTGCCATCACCCTAGGCGGACTCTTGTTGAAAGGAACAAACATAGTGTCAACTCACACCACTTCCACGCTGCCGGCATTCAAAAAGATCTTGGTTGCTAACCGTGGAGAGATTGCAGTTCGCGCCTTCCGCGCCGCCTTTGAAACGGGAGCGGCCACCGTCGCTATTTATCCTCGCGAAGACCGTGGCTCCTTCCACCGCTCTTTTGCCAATGAGGCAGTGCGCATTGGTACCGAAGGATCTCCAGTTAAGGCCTACCTGGATATCGATGAGATTATTAATGCCGCCAAGCGAGTAAAAGCAGATGCTATTTACCCTGGTTATGGTTTCCTCTCCGAGAATGCTCAGTTAGCTCGCGAATGTGCCGAAAACGGCATTACCTTTATCGGACCTACCCCTGAGGTACTTGACCTCACCGGTGATAAGTCCCGTGCAGTTACTGCAGCTAAAGAAGCCGGACTGCCAGTTCTTGCAGAATCAACCCCCAGCAAGAACATTGATGAGATTGTTAAAAGCGCAGAAGGCCAGACTTACCCCATCTTTGTGAAGGCGGTAGCTGGTGGCGGCGGACGCGGTATGCGTTTTGTGGCAACTCCAGAAGAGCTTCCTCAACTTGCTAAGGAAGCATCCCGCGAAGCAGAAGCTGCCTTTGGTGATGGCTCAGTTTATGTTGAACGCGCAGTTTTAAATCCACAGCACATTGAGGTTCAGATCCTCGGCGACCACACTGGTGATATCGTCCACCTCTACGAGCGTGACTGTTCCTTGCAGCGCCGTCACCAGAAGGTTGTAGAGATCGCCCCAGCTCAGCACCTAGATCCTAAGCTGCGCGATCGTATTTGTGCCGATGCTGTGAAGTTCTGTCGCCACATTGGATACCAGGGTGCAGGCACCGTGGAATTCCTGGTGGATGAAAAGGGCAATCACGTCTTTATTGAGATGAACCCTCGTATCCAGGTGGAGCACACCGTTACTGAAGAAGTAACTGAAGTTGACTTGGTGAAGGCACAGATGCGCTTGGCCGCTGGTGCAACCTTGAAGGATCTGGGACTAACCCAGGACAAGATCAAGACCCACGGTGCGGCCCTGCAGTGCCGTATCACCACTGAAGATCCCAACAATGGTTTCCGCCCAGATACCGGAACCATCACCGCTTATCGCTCTCCAGGCGGAGCGGGTGTGCGCCTTGATGGTGCAGCTCAGCTCGGCGGCGAGATCACCGCGCACTTTGACTCCATGTTGGTGAAGATGACCTGCCGTGGTTCTGACTTTGAAACTGCAGTTGCGCGCGCTCAGCGTGCACTGGCAGAGTTCACCGTCTCCGGTGTGGCCACCAACATTGGCTTCCTCCGCGCCCTGCTGCGTGAAGAGGACTTCACCTCTAAGCGCATCGCCACCGGCTTTATTACCGATCACCCTCACCTGCTGCAGGCTCCACCTGCTGATGATGAGCCTGGCCGTATCCTCGATTACTTGGCTGATGTTACCGTCAATAAGCCACATGGCAGCCTGCCTAAGAACGTGGCTAGGCCTATCGATAAGCTGCCTCCGATCAAGGATCTGCCACTGCCACGCGGCTCCCGCGATCGCCTGAAGCAGCTGGGGCCTGAGGCTTTTGCCCGCGACCTGCGCGAGCAGGATGCACTGGCCGTCACCGATACCACCTTCCGCGACGCACACCAGTCCCTGCTGGCGACCCGTGTCCGCTCTTATGCCTTGATCCCTGCGGCGGAGGCCGTCGCAAAGCTCACCCCTGAGCTGTTGTCGGTGGAAGCCTGGGGCGGTGCTACTTACGATGTGGCCATGCGATTCCTCTTTGAGGATCCTTGGGCGCGCCTTGATGCGCTGCGCGAGGCTATGCCAAATGTCAACATTCAGATGTTGCTGCGTGGCCGAAACACCGTCGGTTACACCCCATACCCAGATTCTGTATGCCGCGCGTTTGTGCAGGAAGCCGCCAAGTCCGGCGTAGACATCTTCCGCATCTTTGATGCGCTTAACGACGTGTCCCAGATGCGTCCAGCAATTGACGCAGTCCTGGAAACTGGCACTGCAGTGGCTGAGGTTGCGATGGCCTACTCCGGCGATCTCTCCAACCCAGGTGAAAAGCTTTACACCCTGGACTACTACCTCAAGATGGCTGAGGAAATTGTCAAGAGTGGCGCTCATATCCTGGCAATTAAGGATATGGCTGGCCTGCTGCGCCCTGCTGCAGCAACCAAGCTGGTCACCGCACTGCGCAAGGAATTTGATCTGCCAGTGCACGTGCACACTCACGACACCGCAGGCGGCCAGCTGGCTACCTACCTAGCAGCAGCTAACGCAGGTGCTGACGCTGTTGATGGCGCATCCGCACCACTTTCCGGCACCACCTCCCAGCCTTCACTCTCGGCGATTGTGGCTGCCTTCGCACACACCCGTCACGATACCGGTCTGAGCCTGGAGGCAGTATCTGACCTCGAGCCATATTGGGAAGCAGTGCGCGGCCTCTACCTGCCATTCGAGTCCGGTACCCCAGGCCCAACCGGCCGTGTGTACCGGCACGAGATCCCAGGTGGTCAGCTTTCCAACCTGCGTGCCCAGGCAATTGCTCTTGGTTTGGCTGATCGTTTTGAGCTCATCGAAGACAACTACGCAGCTGTGAATGAGATGCTCGGCCGCCCAACCAAGGTCACGCCATCTTCCAAGGTGGTCGGCGATCTTGCGCTGCACCTGGTTGGTGCAGGCGTGAAGCCAGCTGATTTTGCGGCAGATCCACAGAAGTACGACATCCCAGATTCTGTGATTGCCTTCCTCCGCGGCGAACTTGGTAACCCTCCAGGAGGCTGGCCAGAACCACTGCGTACCCGTGCTTTGGAAGGTCGCGCAGCAGGCAAGGCACCAATGAAGGAAGTTCCAGCCGAGGAGCAGCAGCACCTTGATTCGGAAAATTCCGCAGAGCGCCGTGGCACCCTGAACCGCTTGCTCTTCCCGAAGCCAACCGAGGAATTCCTGGAGCACCGTCGTCGCTTTGGCAATACCTCAGCCCTAGATGACCGCGAGTTCTTCTACGGATTGGTTGAGGGTCAGGAAACCCTGATTCGTTTGCCTCATGTTCGCACCCCAATGGTGGTTCGACTTGATGCAATCTCAGAGCCTGATGATAAGGGCATGCGTAATGTGGTCACCAACGTTAACGGCCAGATTCGCCCCATGCGTGTGCGTGACCGTTCCGTGGAGTCTGTCACCGCAACTGCAGAGAAGGCAGATAGCTCCAACAAGGGCCATGTAGCAGCACCATTTGCTGGTGTTGTCACCGTAACCGTCAATGTTGGCGATGAGGTCAAGGCTGGCGATCCAGTGGCCATCATCGAAGCTATGAAGATGGAAGCAACTATCACTACTCCAGTAGCTGGTGTGATTGATCGCGTGGTTGTTCCGGCAGCCACCAAGGTTGAGGGCGGCGACCTCATCGTTGTAGTTTCCTAAACTCCCCGCTAAACCAGCACCCCAGCGCAGCCTAACGTTGCACTGGGGTGCTGTGCTGTCTGCCCGGCGCGAGGAAAATAAGTTTGGCTAGGATCGGAAACCATGCATGACCATTCCCATGATTCTTGTTCCCCCGACCTTGAACGTGACCTGCGCATCACTGGCCAATTGCCGCCTAGTCAAGAACATAAAATCCCGGATTTGGCAGAGCTCAACCAAGACCACCAAGCTGCGGAAATTACCCAGATCAGCGCAGCAAATCTCAAAAAAGATGTGATTGAGCTATCTCATAAGATTCCGGTGATTGTGCTCATTGGAAATTCTTTGCAAGCTACTTTTTCGCCCCTTAAACAAGAGCTTTCTCAGCTTGCTAGCCACGCGGGTTTAAGTTGGTCGCTGGCTTTGGTGGATCCCGATCGAGCTGCTGATGTGGCCTCGCAATTTAGGCCTCGCCAATTGCCGGTGGTTTATGCCGTGGTGGGTGGAACGAGCGTCTCCAATTTTGAGCCAGGTTTGCCAGGCATTGAGCTCGCGGACTGGCTGGAGGATGTGCTGAGCAATCATGGCACAAACTTACCGGGATTAGCAGCTGATGCCACACCAGCTGGGCAAGCGGAACAACCAATGGCCCAAAACCAAGATCACAGGTTATGGCAGGCTGCAGAGGCAGTTAATGCCGGTGACTTTGCGCAGGCGCTAGATCTTTATAAGGAACTACTGCAGGAACAGCCACAGAACCCGACGCTACTGAGAGCGCAGGCTGCGGTGTCGGTGCTGCAGCGGGTCCAGGAATCCAGCCGGGAGAGCGATCCCATTGCCTTATCAGCAGCTCAACCACAGGATATTTCCCAGGCACTCAAAGCAGCAGATGCCTTTGTGATGCTGGACCAGCCCCTGGAAGGCGTCGAAAAGCTCTCTGAATTGCTGCACACCGCACCCGAAAATGCCGAGCTCCGCGCGCAGTGTTGGCGCGGCAAAATTTGGCTGCAGCGACTTTTAACTAAGCAGCCGGGTTAATTCCGTATCACTCAGCGTGGCGGCCTCCAGCTTGGCTCGCAGCGCAGGGGCATCGAGCGCGATGCCAATGAGCACCAGCTCGGTGCCCGGTGTGAGCTCACTAGATGCCCAATAGGCGGCGGGGCGGATGCTTAAATTGGGACCAGCCTGGTGCCACACCTGGACGATGTCAAGATTATCGGACAACCAGCAATAACCCTTGGAACGCACCAAACCCACGGTAGAGCGCAAAGCTTCGAGCAAACGCTGCTTATCAAAGGGGCGATCGCTGCGGAAAACCAGCGAACTAATGCCATATTCCTCCGTCTCCGGGGTGTGTGGATTGGCCAATTCCTCGGCATAACCCTCATAGGTGCGTGCGGTGGCTTCATCATAAAGCTGCGCGCCCAAGATCTCCTCAACCACCGGGCGGCCCTCACTTAAGCCATCTACCAGGGGAGAGATCAAGGCGCGGGGATTTAGAGTGTGCACCAGCGCGCGAGTTTGATCGAGGCGTTGCTGAGACACCAGATCGGCCTTTGTCAGATAAATGCGATCGGCAAATTCCACCTGGTCGGTGAGGAGATCAGCAATGGTGCGCTCATCTTCCTCGGCAGCTGCCATTCCGGCGGAACTCAGCTGGGTGTTGCGCCGGATTTGATCCAAAAACTGGGTGCAGTCAACCAAGGTGACCATGGTGTCCAGCGGAGCGTGATCGGCCAGACGGGTGCCATCCTCCCATTGCCATTCAAAGGTGGCGGCCACGGGCATGGGCTCAGAAATACCGGTTGATTCAATGACAATGTGGTCAAATTTTTCACTACGAGCCAGCGAGCCGACCGATTCCACCAGGTCTTCGCGCAGGGTGCAGCAGATGCAACCATTGGTCAATTCCCCAAAACGATCCTCGCCACGGGTGAGGTGTCCTTCGGCAGCGATGAGGGCTGCGTCAATATTGATCTCGGAGAAATCATTGACAATTACCGCGATTTTCTTCCCTCCGCGGTGTTCCAAAAGCTGATTGAGCAGGGTGGTTTTACTGGATCCTAAAAATCCGGATAACACGGTAACAGGGGTGAGGGGCGCCATAAAAGCTCCTTGATGAAAATAGTTTCCAGTAATGCTTAACGACGCGCCCCCGCGCGCAATCTGCCGCGCCTTTTCAGGCGGGCTTAATATCCATCCCTAAAAAGCCCTGTGCCCAGCGGGAGATGGTGTCTTTGCCTACCCGCTGAGCATCGCCGATGGTCACTGGCTCCAAAATGGGATCATTGGGCAAGACCGTGGTGAGATCGGCAGTGGGGAAGAGCTCTAGTGTGCCGCTGGTGGGATTGAGGCGAGCAAACACCAACATCTCCACATTGGTCTGCTCGCACACCGCCCAGGTGTATTCCTCATCGGCTTCCCATTTGCGCTTGGCCTCTGCTACAAACTCCGCATCAACCTCAGTGTCCAAGGCTGCGCTGAGTGCGGGGATATCGTTGATGCGGTCATCGGCAAGCAAATTGCGGGCATAGAATCTGCCGCCATTTAAATCCATGGGTTCCATAGGTGGCAGCTTAACCAAAAAAGGCGGTGCGCAATCGAAATTGCGCACCGCCTTTTTAAAAAGAATTACTTGATCTCGAGGAGAACAGCACCCTTATTAACACCTTCGCCAGCAGCTACTGCCAAGCCGGTAACAGTACCGGACTTGTGAGCCTTGACAGGGTTTTCCATCTTCATAGCTTCAAGGACAACAACGATATCGCCCTCATTAACTTCAGCGCCTTCTTCAACGTTGACCTTGATGACAGTGCCCTGCATTGGAGCTGCCACTGCATCGCCGGATACGCCAGCCTTGGCGCCACCGGAACGACGCTTCTTGGACTTCTTCTTAGGGCCGTTGGCACCGCCACCGAGGGCAAGGTCACCTGGGAGGGCGATCTCTACACGGCGACCATCGATCTCCACAACAACCTTCTGAGCTGGGACCTTATCTTCATCTTCCAGATCAGCTGCATCGGTATATGGAGCGATTGGGTTATCCCATACCTCTTCGATCCACTTGGTGTAGATCTCAAAGCCATTGTCATCGCCCACAAATGCAGGGTTGGAAACAATGTGCTGGTGGAAAGGAATAACGGTGGGCATGCCCTCAACAACATACTCAGCCAGCGCACGGCGGGAGCGCTCAAGAGCCTGCTCACGGGTAGCGCCCCAAACGATGAGCTTAGCCAACATGGAGTCGAACTGACCAGAGATTTCAGATCCTTCAACAACGCCGGAATCCATGCGGATACCAGGGCCTGATGGCTCACGGTAGCCGGTGATCTTGCCAGGAGCTGGCATGAAGTTGGAGCCAGCATCCTCGCCGTTAATACGGAATTCAAAAGCGTGGCCGCGTGGGGTTGGGTCTTCCTTGATGGAAAGTTCTGCGCCCTCAGCGATGTGGAACATCTCGCGGACTAGGTCTAGGCCGGTGGTCTCTTCAGTAACTGGGTGTTCCACCTGTAGACGGGTGTTGACCTCAAGGAAGGAGATAAGTCCATCGGAACCAACTAGGTACTCAACGGTGCCAGCACCGTAGTAGCCAGCTTCTTTACAAATAGCCTTAGCGGAAGAGTGTAGACGCTCGCGCTGCTCATCGGTGAGGAATGGGGCTGGAGCTTCTTCAACAAGCTTCTGGAAACGGCGCTGCAGGGAGCAGTCACGGGTACCAGCAACAACAACGTTGCCGTGCTTATCGGCGATAACCTGGCACTCTACGTGGCGTGCCTTATCCAGGTAACGCTCCACAAAGCACTCTCCACGGCCGAAGGCTGCGGTTGCTTCACGGGTTGCGGATTCAAAAAGCTCTGCAACCTCTTCCATCTTGTAGGCAACCTTCATGCCACGTCCGCCGCCACCGAAGGCAGCCTTGATAGCGATTGGCAGACCAAATTCCTCGGCGAATGCCACAACTTCGCTGGCATCCTTAACTGGCTCTTTGGTACCAGGAGCCATTGGGGCGTTGGCGTTGTTAGCGATGTGGCGAGCAGTGACCTTGTCGCCCAAGGAGCGAATTGCCTCTGGTGAAGGTCCGATCCAGATCAGGCCTTCGTTGATAACTGCTTCTGCAAAATCTGCATTTTCAGCGAGGAAGCCATAACCAGGGTGGATAGCGTCGGCGCCGGACTTGCGGGCAGCGTCGATAATCTTGTCGATGACAAGGTAGGACTCGGCAGAAGTGTTGCCTCCAAGTGCGAATGCTTCATCTGCGTACGCAACAAATGGTGCGTCTGCATCTGGCTCGGCGTAAACAGCGACGGAGGCGATTCCCTCATCGCGAGCAGCACGGAACACACGGATTGCGATCTCACCGCGGTTCGCGACAAGAACCTTGGTGATCTTCCTAGTCTCGACGGACACTAAAACCCTCCTGGATAAAATTGATGGCACAGCTGGGCATGCGAAGTACTTGCCCTTCCAATACCGAATATTCTTGCACACTCACCGGCGAAGAACTTAACCACACATGAGTATTTCCTCATATTTTTTTGGAAGTGTTTAAGTTTTCGCAGGTAAACACTAGTGGTATAGAAACTTAAAAGTGTGCTGGAAATTTCCCAGCACACTTAAAAAGTGAAATTTTTAGGATTCTGCTGCTTCCGCAGTGCCCACCTCAATTGGCATACGAACCATATTGCCCCACTCAGCCCAAGAGCCGTCATAGTTGCGGACATTTTCAAAGCCCAAGAGGTACTTGAGTACAAACCAGGTATGAGCTGCACGGTCACCAACGCGGCAATAAACCACGGTGTCATCGGTGCGGTTGAGGGACGAATACAAAGCGTCCAGCTCTGCACGGGTGCGGAAATTGCCATTGGGCAGCACAGTGTCAGACCAATCGAGGTGCTGTGCACCAGGAATGTGACCGCCACGCAGCACACCGTCGCCACCCGCAGGGTTGCCCTGCGCATCAAGGCCAGCGAATTCGGTGGCTGTGCGCACGTCGATAAGCTTCATGCCAGCAGGCTTGTTGAGGGATTCCAAAACCTCAGCGACAAAGGCACGCTGGCCTTCATCGATGCGCTCAACTACGGGGTAACCGGTGGCAGGGTACTCGGGAACAACGTAGGAGGTGTCGCGCTCTTCGGACATCCATGCATCGCGGCCACCGTTGAGCAGGCGCACATCGGTGTGGCCAAAAAGTTCAAAAACCCAGAGGGTGAAGGCAGCCCACCAGTTGGATTTATCGCCATAAACCACCACGGTGTCATCACGTGCAATGCCCTTGCGGTCCATCAATTCAGCAAATGCTTTGCCATCGATGAAGTCACGGGTGATGGGATCATTAAGATCCTTTTTCCAGTCGATGCGGACTGCGCCGGGAAGGTGGCCAATATCGTAGAGCAGGGAATCTTCATTGGATTCCACAACTTTTAGGCCGGGGGATCCCAACCGTGCGGAAAGCCAGGATGCGGAGACGATCCTCTCAGGGTGTGCATATTCCTGAAACGCGGGGAATGGGTCAAACGGTGCTGCCATGTGAGGTCGCTGCCTTCCATAAGGGGGTCAATACTTTTGTTACGTAACCCAGCATATTGGTTTATGTTCCTTGTGTCCTTAATTACTACTGGGTTTGTTAAGTCTCCGCGATCATGGATGGTGCTTTATTGTCTATCTTGTCAACGTGAAAAAGCCCGACTTTTAAGTTATCTCTGCGAGCCTACGTATATGAGGGTTTCCCATGTTGTCCGCAATTTTTGACTCTGCTGTTTAGTCCGGGCTGGCGCGTAATTCTAAAGCCCCCGGGAGATGAGAAAGTGAAATCCACCACCATGCACAAGAGCATCGTTGTTTTTGAAGTTGAAGGCGGCTCCGACAAGTACCTGGATGGGCATCGCAAGGACACCATGCCAATCGTCAATTCCATTTTGGGACACGGCTGGCACGCTGAGGTTGTGTTCTATCGCCCCGAGTGGAGCGAAGACCTATTTAATTATGTTTCTGAAAAATTTGATGGTTATATTTCCCGCGTAAACCCCGGCAATATCCCTGGTGGCGAACGTGGCTATTTTGATTTGCTTACCCGTCTTTCTGAGGCCGGCCTGGTGGGAATGTCCACCCCAGAGGAAATGATGGCTTATGGCGCTAAAGATGCGCTGGTAAAGCTCTCTGAGACCGATCTGGTGCCTTCTGACACCCATGCTTATTACGATGTGGAAACCCTGCATAAGCTCTTCCCATCATCCCTGTCCTATGGCGAGCGTGTGCTCAAGCAAAACCGTGGTTCCACCGGTTCCGGCATTTGGCGCGTGCAGCTGGTGGATAAGGAATTGGCTGCCAGTATTAAACCTGGCACCGAGCTGCCCCTAGACACCAAGATCAAGTGCACTGAGGCCGTAGATAACCACACCGAAATTCGCGAGCTCGGCGAGTTCATGGACTTCTGCGATCAGTACATCATTGGTGACAACGGCATGCTGGTTGATATGCGATTTATGCCCCGCATTGTGGAAGGCGAAATCCGCATCCTGCTGGTTGGCCCACACCCTGTGTTTGTGGTGCACAAGAAGCCTGCCGAGGGTGGCGACAACTTCTCTGCAACCTTGTTCTCCGGCGCAAAGTACACCTATGACAAGCCAGAACAGTGGCAGGACCTGATCGATGAGTTCGCTGAGGCTCGTCCCGTCATCGCAGAAAAGCTCGGTGGCGATAACATCCCACTGATCTGGACTGCTGACTTCATGCTCGATACCGCTCCAGACGGTTCCGATACCTACGTGCTCGGCGAGATCAACTGCTCTTGCGTGGGCTTTACCTCTGAGCTGGACATGGGCATTCAGCAGCTCGTTGCTAGCGAGGCCATTAAACGCATCGAGGAAACTGCCGCTAAAGCTATTTAAGAGCGCGCTTTTCGACGAAAAACTGGGTGGATAAGCAAAAGACCGGGGATCATCACTGGTGTTGATCCCCGGTCTTCTTTTAATAATTACTTGTCGAGCAGGATTGCTACTGCTTCTGGATCAGCATCGGAAAGCATTTGACGGCAGCGATCGTATTCGTTGGTTTCACCGATGAGCTTGGCCGCTAGTGCCAGGGCAGCGATCGCACGCAACACACCGCGGTTTGGTTCATGGGAATAAGGAACTGGTCCCCAGCCCTTCCAACCATTAGCGCGCAGGCGATCGAGGCTGCGGTGGTAACCGGTGCGGGCAAAAGCATAAGCCTGCAGCTTTTCTTCATCGGTAGTGGCTGATTCAAGCGCAGCTTCGGCACGAACAGCCCACACTAGTGGGCTATCGGGATGAGTCAGCGCAGTTGCAGTAAGGGTGGCGTCTGCACCCTGTGCTGGATCCTGCGGCAAGCGGACGGGTGGGGGAGCTAACATGTCATTCATTTGAACCATGCCCCTCATCCTAACTTCAGGACACCGATGTTGGGGTGGCGCCCCAAAAATCGCTGATATTAAAACCACATTGGTAGAGCGCGCGACGCACCACTGGCAGGGATAGTCCGATAACGGAGGAAGGATCGCCCTCAATGGAATCGATGAACCATCCGCCTAGTGCTTCTAGGGTGAAGGCTCCCGCGCACTCTAAGGGCTCTCCAGAGGCTGCGTAGGCGTTAATGTCGGCATCGCTTGCCTCTGCGAAGTGGATGGTGGTGGAGGATGCCTCGATAATCTCTTGATCCTGCCAAATCACACAATGTCCAGTGATGAGCTGTGCAGTCTTTCCGCGCTGTTGCTGCCAACGGCGAATCGTCTCTTCAACTGTATGAGGTTTTCCTTGCAGGGTTTCGTCGATAAGCAGCATGGAGTCGCCCCCAATGGTGACCTGATCTGGAAAGTTCGGTGCTACGGCGCGGGCTTTTGCCAGTGCCAACTGGCTGACGATCTCCTGCGGGGAGGCGCCGGCCAGGCTTGCGATGATGGCATCCTCATCAACATGCGCTGGGTGGATGAGGGGCTCGACGCCGGCGCTGCGCAGGATCATGCGGCGGGAGGGGGACTGGGAGGCGAGAACAATCTGCATGCTGCCAAATTCTAATCACCACCCGCGCACAACAAAGCGCCACGACCCTTTGATGAGATTAGGTCGTGGCGCGAAAGCTGCTTTTAGAAGAAATTCACATTCTGGAAAGCGCTGGGGTTGAAGATGGTTGGGCGGTTGAGGCGTTCTTCCACCCGACCCCAGTTATTGCGGGTCTCAGGCTGGATGAGCTGTGCTTGCGCAGCAGCTTGAGCCAAACCTGCAATCACCATGGTCAGCGCTGCCACCTGGGTATCATCAGGGTTGCCAGATAGCACCGTAAAAAAGGGCTTCTGAGCAGCCTCGGTGGTGTTGTTCTCAGACATGGTTCTCCTTTAAAAATAATGAGTTTCAGCAGCTAGATAAAGCTTTATAGGGGAATATTTCCGTGCTTCTTAGCAGGAGTATTAACCACCTTGCGGTCAAGCAGGCGCAGGCCTTCAATGATCTGACCACGAGTTTCAGAAGGTGGGATTACCGCATCAACATAACCGCGCTCAGCTGCGAGATAAGGGTTGAGGTGGGACTCCTCGTATTCCTTTTCAAATCCCTGCAGCAAGGCATCGATATCCTGGCCTTCGGTTTCTGCCTGCTTGATTTCCTTTTCATAAATCACGCTGACAGCACCGGAGGCAGCCATCACTGCGATTTCCGCGGTAGGCCAGGCAAAGACCAGGTCTGCGCCCAGATCCTTGGAACCCATCACACAATAAGCAGCACCGATGGATTTGCGGGTGATCACAGTGATCTTGCCGACGGTTGCCTCAGAGTAGGCATAAAGCAGCTTGGCGGTGCGTCGAATAGCGCCATCAAATTCTTGATCGGTGCCCGGCAAGAAACCAGGAACGTCTACAAACTCAATGAGCGGAATGTTGAAAGCATCGCAGGTGCGGATAAACCGAGCTGCCTTTTCAGATGCCTTAATATCCAGGCAACCAGCCAATTCAGTGGGCTGGTTAGTCACGATGCCAACGGAACGACCCTCTACACGCGCAAAGCCACACAAGATATTTGCTGCGTAGTTGCCCTGGATTTCAAAGAAATCGCCACCATCAACCACACGGGAAATAACTTCCTTCATGTCATATGGCTGGTTGGGGGAGTCCGGAATGATGGAATCCAGTTCACGATCGGTGTCATTGATGTTGTCAACAACTGAACCAAGCATGACTTCCGCAGCCACGCGAGGAGCCTCGGCACGGTTGTTGGAAGGCAAGTAAGTGGTGAGCTCACGAACCCAGTCCAAGGCTTCAGTTTCCCCAGCTGCAGTGAAGTGGGAGTTGCCGGAGGTAGCCATTTGAGTGGAGGCGCCGCCAAGCTCCTCTGCGGAAACATCTGCACCGGTGACAGTCTTGATGGTCTCTGGATCAGTGAGGTACATCTTGGAGTTCTGATCCACCATGACAACAAAGTCAGATAG
This sequence comes from Corynebacterium callunae DSM 20147, assembly GCF_000344785.1. Lineage (NCBI taxonomy): Bacteria > Bacillati > Actinomycetota > Actinomycetes > Mycobacteriales > Corynebacteriaceae > Corynebacterium > Corynebacterium callunae. Next base: position 691,693 of record NC_020506.1, read on the forward strand.
CGCAGGGGAGTAGGTGTTTCCGCCGGTAGCGGCACCCATTACCAATGAAATCTGAGGTACCAGGCCGGAAGCCAGGGTATTGCGGTGGAAGATCTGAGAGTAAAGGCCAAGGGAAGCCACGCCTTCTTGGATACGAGGGCCAGCGCCTTCGCTGATGCCAATTAGTGGCACACCGGTTTTGATTGCAAGATCCAAAACCTTGACGATCTTCTCGCCATAAACCTCACCGAGAGCGCCATCAAAGATGGTGCCGTCCTGGGAGTAGATGCAGACCTTGCGGCCATCGATGGTGCCGTAGCCGGTGACTACACCATCAGTGGCTGGGCGGTTGGCATCCAATCCAAAGCTCTTGGAGCGGTGGCGCGCGAGGGCGTCAACCTCTACAAAGGAGCCATCATCAAGCAAGTACTCGATGCGTTCACGGGCAGTTTTCTTACCTGCCTCATGCACCTGCTCTACGGCAGCCTCGCCCATGGGGACATAGGCTTGGCTCAGTCGCGCGCGGAGATCAGAGAGCTTTCCGGCGGTGGTAGTGAGGTCAGGTGTGGTTTGTGCTGCAGTCATGGTTTCTTAGTCTAAATCCTGGGGTGGGTTCATGAGTAATACGCGAAAGTGCTAAATAAAAAGCAAGGCTAAAAATCAGCACGGGAGGAGGGTCTCAGCGAGCTCTTGGCGCAGCTTTAGCGAATTACTTTGCTAGTGCTGCCCAGAGTGCTGAGGAATCCCCCAAAGGTGCAATCTTGCTTTAACTACGAAGAATGCTAACCCAGCGTGCTGGATTTTTGCCAGCACGCAGGGGTCGTGGAGTGTTTTCCTTTTAAATTATGGGAAAACTGCCATAGTGCGCGTATACCCAAGGCAAAACTTTTAGCCCAGTGTCAGGGCAAAAATAAAAGTGTCGGAAACTTTTAAGTTAACTTCCAAGAAGCACTTGAGGTTTCCGACACCAATATTTTTTACAAAGGCATATTGCCGTGCTTGCGTGCAGGACGGGTGACGTTCTTGTGCTTGAGTAGACGTAGGTTGCGGGCGATTTGTCCGCGGGTCTCGCTAGGCAAGATAACTGCGTCAATGAGGCCACGCTCAGCTGCCAAATATGGGTTGAGCATGTGATCTTCGTACTCGCGCTCGAAGGACTTTGCTAGTGCCTGAACATCAAGTCCCTTGGCGTCAGCGGCCATGAGCTCCTTGCGGTAGATGAATCCCACAGCGCCAGCAGCACCCATGACGGCGATCTGAGCGGTAGGCCAAGCGAGGCAAATATCAGAGCCCAAGCCCTTGGAACCCATCACACAATATGCTCCGCCATAAGCCTTACGCATAGTGACAGTGATCTTTGGAACGGTTGCTTCGCCATAGGCGTAGAGCAACTTAGCGCCACGGCGCAGGATGCCACCGTATTCTTGGCCAGCACCTGGCAGGAAGCCTGGAACGTCAACAAGCATGACGATTGGGATGTTGAAGGCATCGCAGGTGCGAACAAAGCGGGCAGCCTTTTCGGAGGAATCGATGTCCAAGCAACCAGCAAACTGGGTGGGCTGGTTGGCTACAAATCCCACAGACTGGCCTTCGATGCGACCAAAGGCGATAACGATGTTTTCCGCGCGATCAGCCTGGATCTCGAGGTATTCGCCATCATCGGTAATGCACTGGATAACTTCGCGCACGTCATAAGGAACGGTTGCGGAGTCTGGGATGATGTCATCAAGTTTGAGGTCATCAGGGGTGAGGTTGTCTTCGATGCCACCTTCTTCAGCGTCGAAATCTTCCTCAGGAGCGAAGCTGCGGTTATTGGAAGGCAGGAAGGAAATAAGATCCTGTACCCAATCCAGTGCTTCCTCATCGGTTGCAGCGGTGTAGTGAGAGTTACCCGCGGTGATCATGTGGGTGTTGGCGCCACCAAGTTCTTCCTGGGTGATTTCCTCGCCGGTAACGGTCTTAATAACGTCAGGGCCGGTGACGAACATCTTGGAAGTTTTGTCCACCATGACTACAAAGTCGGTCAGTGCTGGGCCATATGCATTGCCACCAGCACAGGCACCCATGATGACGGAGATCTGTGGGATCACTCCAGAGGCCTGAATATTTTGGTAGAAGGTCTGGGAGATGTAGTCCAGGGAAACAGCGCCATCCTGGATACGAGCGCCAGCACCTTCATAAAGACCAATTAGAGGGCGACCGGTTTCAATGGCGAACTCCATGATCTTGATCATCTTTTCGCCATAAACCTCACCCAAAGCGCCACCGAAGACGGTGCCGTCCTGGGAGAAGATGCAAACTTCACGGCCGTCGATGGTGCCCCAGCCGGTGACGATGCCATCGGTGACAGGGCGCTTAGAGCCCAGGCCGAAGGCGGTGGTGCGGTGACGGGCTAGCTGGTCGTATTCAATGAAGGAGCCTTCATCGAGCAAGTAATCAAGACGCTCGCGGGCGGTAAGGCGTCCAGCGGCGTGGACCTTCTCCACTGCCTTCTCGCCCATTGGAACCTGGGCTTCAGCGCGGCGCGCTTTAAGATCGGCAATCTTGCCGGCAGTGGTGTTGATGTCTGGCATGTTGGCGACGTCAATCAAAGGTGAGGAAATGGTCATGTTTTGGAATCCTAGTGTCTCACGGGGGTATCGTCCACACTCATTTCTTCGTGATTTAACTCACATTCGTTATTAATGCAGCTAAGGGATAGTTTTTGAAATAGAAACTTCTTAGGTGTGTCGTGAGCATCACTAAAAAGCTGGAGAAAATGCACATTTAAGAAAACAAAACTATGCACCGCGCGCAAAGCCCCAGAATTTCCAAACACGCTCAAGTGGTGGGGGACTAGATTATCGGTTATGAAGGATAACTCTCTAAAGTCCCGTGAACCGCTAGATCCAGACACTCTGCGCACTGCCCTGGTGGATAATGGCCCCTATAACCAGCTGAATTACCAAGAAGCTACCGGCTCTACCAATGCTGATCTTATTGCCGCTGCAGAACAAGGCGCACCTGATTGGACCATCGCTACGGTAGAACGCCAAGACAGTGGACGCGGACGTTTGGGCAGGCCATGGACTGCACCACAAGGTGCCCAAGTTATTTTTTCTATTCTTTTCCGCCCGGGCAAAGACAGCCTGGATGCGCTTGGCACCATTCCGTTGGCCTCGGGGCTTGCCATGATGGACACCTTGGAATCATTTGGCGTGGCCGGTGCGGGTTTGAAATGGCCCAATGACGTGCTAATTCACGGCAAGAAACTCTGCGGAATTTTGGTGGAGGCAGCAGCACTTGATAGCAACCCAGCGGTAGTAATTGGCATGGGTACCAATATCAGCCTGCAAACAGATGAGCTTCCCGTTCCTCATGCAACCTCCCTTGCTTTGGAAGGAATGGAGATTGATAGGAATGAATTTCTCATAAGAATGCTCAACAATTTGCATGAGCGTTTGCTGGAATGGGCCAAGGGAGAAAGTGCGTGGCTGGCAGATTATCGTGCAGTATGTTCCAGCCTGGGCCAAGACGTGCGCGTTATTTTGCCTGGTGATCGCGAACTTTTGGGAGTTGCAACCGGTATCGCAGCCGGTGGACAGCTGATTGTGCGTGATAATGATGGGGTAGAGCACACCCTTAATGCCGGTGAGGTTACCCACCTGCGCCTGCAGTAGCATGGACTTTATGCAGGGGAAAGCACTTGAAAGACATATCGGAGCAGGCGATCATATTCACGTTGATCTCACTGCACCTTTATCAAATATGTTTTTCCCACTCATGGAATTTATTGCCATCACCGGTGTGTGCTGGATGGGGATTGGATTTTTAGATCAGCTCCCGGGCATCGATGGAAGCAACCCCGCAGCCAGTTTCCCGCCTGGTACACGTAACCTCTTGTTGGCTATTTGGGCGGGTTTAAGTGTGTGGCGTTTTGGCTTGCCTTTAATTCGCCAGCGGCGTTTCCGGGTGATTGTGACGGATCGTAAATTGCTGGTGCGTCGTGAAGGCCTAAGCAGCAAATATGATTCCATTCCTTTGAGTTATATCAATCGGATTCAGCGTAAAAGAAATAGTTTGGTGCTGGGTGTGGGCGGACATCATCGTCCCTATGTAATTAATAAACTGCCCCGCGCTAAAAAAGTGGAGTCTGTTCTTAAAGATCTGCAGTACTACTAACCAAGACTAGGGAATCCTGAGTTGAGGAAACTATAGTTGCACAATGTGACTGAAAAAGACTCTGGAAATACATCCATTCCCGTTGGAAATCCCGCAGCCCACGCTCCTGGTATGCCAGTTGTAGCAGTTATCGGTGATGGCCAACTAGCCCGCATGATGCAAACCGCAGCCATTGAGCTGGGTCAGTCTTTGCGTATTTTGGCCGGTGCCAAGGATTCCTCGGCCGCGCAGGTCGCTGCTGATGTGGTGCTTGGTGATTACACCAATATTGATGATCTGCACCGCGCAGTTGCAGGCGCAGATGTTATGACTTTTGATCATGAGCATGTGCCTACTGAACATTTGCGTCAGCTTATTGCTGAGGGAGTTAATGTACAGCCAGGTCCAGATGCATTGGTAAATGCGCAGGATAAGTTGGTTATGCGCAAGCGTCTGCGTGAGCTCGGCGCTCCAGTTCCTCCGTTTTTGGCCATTGAAAATGTGGCAGATGCGGAGGGCTTTTTTGATGCTGTTGACGGCCAAGTGTGCCTCAAAGCTCGTCGTGGCGGATATGACGGCAAGGGCGTGTGGTTTCCAGAGACCAAGGACGAGCTAGCACAGCTCGTCGAAAAGCTCCTTGGTGCCGGTACGGCGCTGATGGCGGAGAAGAAGGTCGCCCTGGTGCGCGAGCTTTCCGCGATGGTGGCGCGCACGCCATCGGGCGTGACTCAGGCGTGGCCGGTGGTGGAGTCGGTACAGCGTAATGGCGTGTGTGCTGAGGCAGTGGCGCCAGCGCCGAATCTCTCTGCTGAGTTGCAGGACACCACCCGCGCTTTGGCACAGCGCATTGCTTCTGAGCTGGGCGTTACTGGTGTGCTGGCAGTTGAGCTTTTTGAAACCCTGGATGTTAATGGGCAGCCAGAAATCTTTGTTAATGAGTTGGCTATGCGCCCTCACAACACCGGCCACTGGACCCAAGATGGTTGCGTGACCAGCCAGTTTGAGCAGCACCTGCGGGCAATTTTGGATTATCCGCTGGGCTCCACTGAGACTTTGGCGCCGGTGACTGTCATGGCTAATGTGCTTGGTGCAGATACTGACCCTGAGCAGCCCATGGCGGAGCGCATGCTTGAGGTGTGGCGCCGTTACCCACAGGCCAAGATTCACCTCTACGGCAAGGGTCATCGCCCGGGCCGCAAGATTGGCCACGTCAACATGGTGGGTGAGGATGCAGCACAGGTACGTGCGGCAGCGCTCGCCTCAGCCCACTATTTGGTGCACGCTAGCTGGGATTAAAACGCTTTTCGACGCCGCCCTGGCCACCCCATTGACCGGGGGGTGACCAGGGCGTTTCCGGTGCAGTGGACATTTAGTGCGCAACGGCGCAAAATGATGAAAATGAAAAATTCGCAGCTCGATTCTGCTGCTCCAAAATCAGGGCAATTTTTTCTTGCCCTGGGCGCTTTAGGCGTGGTTTTTGGTGATATCGGAACCAGCCCGCTCTATGCACTGCATACTGCTTTTAGCATGGAACACAATGAGGTAGAGGTCACCCCAGAAAATGTCTACGGCATTATCTCCATGGTGCTGTGGACGATCACCCTCATTGTCACAATCAAATACGTAATGCTTGTTACCCGCGCTGATAACCAAGGCCAGGGCGGCATTTTGGCACTAGTTGCCCTGCTAAAGAATAAGTTTGACGATAAATCCAAGATGGGCGGATTTATCGCCCTGATCGGTATGTTGGGTGCCGCACTCTTTTATGGCGATGTGGTTATTACTCCCGCCATCTCCGTGCTCAGCGCGACTGAAGGTCTAGCCGTTATTTCCCCTAGTTTTGAAACCCTAGTTCTCCCAATCTCTGTTGCTGTTCTCCTGCTCATTTTTGCTGTACAACCTCTTGGAACTGAAAAAGTAGGCCGTGCTTTTGGCCCCATCATGCTGCTGTGGTTTGCCGTACTGGCAGCACTCGGCTTGCCCCAGATCATTGCGCATCCCCAAATCCTGCAGAGTTTGTCTCCTACTTGGGCTTTGCGATTAGTTGTCAGTGACCCTTTTGAAGCCTTCATCCTGCTAGGTGCAGTGGTTTTGACGGTTACTGGTGCCGAAGCACTCTATGCAGATATGGGCCACTTCGGAGCAAAGCCAGTGCGTATGGCATGGTTTTTCGTCGTTATGCCCGCGCTGATTATCACCTACTTGGGCCAAGGCGCACTGGTTATTGACAACCCCGCTGCAGTGGCAAACCCCATGTTCTACCTGGCGCCTCCTGCATTGCAGATGCCGTTGGTGATCCTGGCTACGGTGGCCACCGTCATCGCATCCCAGGCCGTGATTTCCGGTGCATACTCCATGACCCGTCAGGCGCTGATCCTCAACATCATGCCGCGCATGCTGGTGCGCCACACTTCACCACGTGAAGAAGGCCAGATCTACATGCCAGTGGTTAATGGCATCCTCTTTGTCAGCGTCATGGCCCTAGTGTTCATCTTCCAGTCCTCCGCCAACCTGGCCAACGCATATGGCCTGGCAGTGACCGGCACCTTGGTACTGGTGAGCACGCTCTTTGTGATTTACGCGCACAACGTCTGGAAGTGGAGCTGGTGGAAGTTGGCTCTCTTTATCTTGGCTATTTCCATTCCCGAGGTACTGCTCTTTGCCTCCAATACCACCAAGATTTTTGCCGGTGGTTGGTTGCCACTATTTATCGCAGCTATTCTCATCGTGCTTATGCGCACCTGGCGTTGGGGTAATACCCGCGTTAAAGAAAAGCGCATCGCTATGGAAACCCCGGTTGAAGAGTTCCTGCAGGAACTCAGGGACATTTCCGAATGCACCCCACTAGCCTTTGGCGTGCGCAAAGTTGCAGGCACGGCGATCTTCCCACACGCCTTCTTGGACACCGTGCCACTTGCATTGGTGCGCTGCGTAAATGACCTCAAAATGCTCTACCGCGAAACCGTAATCGTGCGCATTGTACGCGAAAACGTGCCACATGTGCCACATAGCAAGCGCGTAAATGTGGAAGTTTTGGCAACCAGCCCAGTGCGCATTACCCGCATAGACCTGCGAGTTGGATATTTTGATGCCCAAGATATCCCCAAGAACCTCGCCTTGGTAAACACCTACAGCGATAAAATTAATATCAATATTGATGAAGCCACGTACTTCCTCTCTGCTGTAACCATCCGCAGCTCTTTGACCGGCAAACTTTCCGGTTGGCGCGATCGTTTGTATATGTCGATGGAGAAGAACCAATCTTCCCGCACCGAATCCTTCAAACTGCCACCAAGCCGCACCATTGCCTTGGGATCCGGCGTCGAGCTGTAGTTTTTGGCTCTAGTTTTTAGTTGGCCCGTGCTGCCATAAATGGCGGTGTGGGTTAGCCTTGATAAATGACTAAAAATTCCTTAATTGACTGGGTCTGGACCATGGATGAGCTGGGCATTGGATGGTGCCAATGCGAAAAAGATCCAATTAGTGGCAAAGCTCCCCACACCGTTAATAAACCACTGGTAACCAAGTCCATTGTTAATGCCCTGGGCGATATTCCTGAGGTCATGAGCAACCAGGACATTAGCCTCGTGGTTTTGGACCTGTGGAAATTCCGGGATATTACCCCGCCGATTGCAGAGGCCCTCATGCGTTCAGTGAAGGCAGTTAATGGTGAAATGCACCCGCAGTATCCAACCGCCACCGCTATGGCAGCGATTAAACATTTCTCCAATACTTTCGCTGGCGAAGAGGCCCGTGGGTAGCTGCTGTTAATTACAGCACTGGGCATTATAAACTTGGCAGTGCTCAAGCTTTAACCCCATAGATGTGGGGAAATAACTCATAAGGAGAAAAACGTGGCACCTCTTGTTGGATTAATCATGGGTTCGGATTCAGATTGGGACACCGTAGCCCCCGCAGCAGAGGTGCTCGCAGAATTCGGAATTCCTTTTGAGGTGGGCGTTGTTTCCGCACACCGCACCCCAGAAAAGATGCTGAACTACGCAAAGACTGCACATCAGCGTGGCCTCAAAGCAATCATCGCTTGTGCCGGTGGTGCAGCCCACCTGCCAGGCATGGTGGCAGCAGCAACTCCTCTGCCAGTTATCGGCGTGCCACGTGCATTGAAGGATCTTGACGGCATGGATTCCTTGCTTTCCATCGTCCAGATGCCAGGAGGCGTGCCAGTAGCAACCGTATCCATCGGCGGAGCTAAAAACGCTGGCCTGTTGGCAGTACGCATCTTGGGAGCTGGCGATAACAGCCTGCTAGAGAAGATGGCCGCGTACCAGGAAAATATGGCTGCCGAAGTTGAAGCTAAAGACGAGGCTCTCAAGAAGCGTCTGTTGGGCTAATGAACCCTATTTTGGTGCTGGGCTCAAAGGTAGAAAACGGCCGAGTCAGTTCACTATTGGCTACTCGTTTAGACAAAGCCATAGAACTGGTTTCCCACAATCCTGAAGTACCCATTGTGGTGAGCGGGTTGGGGGAATCTGGTCCGATGGCGCAGTATCTCCGCGAGCATGGCATTAGCAATATCATTGAGGAAGATGCTGCTACCAGCACCAATGAAAACCTGGAAAATGCCCACGCACTATTGCCCGACACTAAGTGCTGGACCGTGGTGAGCAATGATTTTCATGCCTGGCGCACCTATTTATGGGCTTGGCATTTGGGCATTCCCATCAAGGTTATAACCGCAAAAACTCCCTTACCTGCTCGGATGAGAATGCTGGGCAGAGAATGTTTTGCGTTGCCACATTCCACCTCACGGGTGTTGTGGCGCAAGCTAGTTTCCTAAGATTTTGAAATCTCAAATGTGAGCTCAGTAAATTCGCCCAACCTGCGCACCTCTGCGGTGTGCAGGTTTTTGCTATCTAGCAGTCCAGTAAATACTGGTTTACCAGCGGGCAAGAAGACCGGTGCCATGGTCAAAGTGATGCGATCGAGGGCACCGGCCTCATAAAACTGGGTAGCGAGCGCACCGCCGCCAACAATCCAGATATCGCCACTTGAGGTATTTGCAGCTTGAATCTCTGCGATTGCCTCCGAGATAGGAGCGTTAATAAGTGTAATGGGAGCGCCGGCGGGTAGGGAAAGTTCACGGCTACTAAACACCCAAGTCGGACGATCGCCATAAGTATCGCTCCATCTTTCGGGGTGGTTGAGCAGATCTAGCTCATTAACCATCCATTCGAAGGTATGTGAACCCATCACAATGGTGCTGACCTTGCTGAGGAAATTACCAAAATCTTCCTCCGCTGCTTGGGAGCCAGGGACCTCAAAAAGCCATTGCAGGCTGTGGTTTTCATCTGCAATAAAACCGTTGAGAGTACAAGAGGTATTAAAAATAATTGCCATAGGTTCAAGCCTATCTAATATGGGGCAATGGGAATCAAAAGATTAGACAATATTGCCATCGTGGTCGACTCACTCGATGAGGCAGTGGACTTTTTTCAACGTCTGGGGATGAGCCTGCATGGCAGAGCGTTTATCTCTGGAGACTTTGCCGATATTTCGGTGGGGCTTAAAGATATTAAAAGTGAGATCGCAGTCCTTGAGACACCCGATGGGCATTCTCGGATTGAGCTCAGCCAATATGTGCATCCATTTGAGCTCAGCCAATATGTGCATCCATCGCTGATCGCCTAAGATCCACCTGCCCCCAATACCCAAGGGCTGCATCGATTGATGTTTAATGTTGACGATATTGAAGAAACTCTGCGCGATCTAGGCGCTGAACCTTTGGATGGTATTGCTATCTATGAAGACACTTATAAGTTGTGTTATCTGCGCGGACCTGCGGGAATCATCGTGGCATTAGCCCAAGATATTGTCCCGGAAAGCTAGCGCTGTTTACGCCAGCTGCGCAACACTGCGACAAAGGCGATGACCAAAACTAAAGCTAAAAGCGCGGGCCATACCTTTGGTTCTGGTTGAAAGACATTGATAATGGCCTGCACTACCGCCAAAAAACTAAAAAATCCCAGGAATCCCAGCACAACCTCCAGCTGCAGGGAGGCGCGTTTAGATTTGGAAGGATCCTGGGATTCTTGGGAGTTCATGCACTCAAGTTTAGGCAATGGCCTAAGACTCTAGGCTTTGACACCGCCGGCGGTAAGGCCGGAGACAATACGACGCTGGAAAATGAGCACCATAATAATCAGCGGGATGGTGACCAAAGTTCCGGCAGCCATCACTGCTGCATAGGGATATTCAAAGGAACTTGGTCCAGAGAAGCGGGCGATCGCCACGGTGACTGGTTCGGTTGAGGTGTTGGAGAGCTGACGAGCCAACATGAACTCATTCCAGGTGGCAATAAAAGCCAAGATCGCAGTGGTAAAAAGTGCTGGAGCTGCCAGTGGCAGAAGTACCAGCCGGAAAGCTTGGCCACGGGAGGCTCCGTCGACACGGGCTGCTTCTTCTAATTCCCAGGGCAGCTGCCTAAAGAAAGAGACCAAGGTGTAGATGGTCAAAGGAAGCGCGAAGGAAATATTGGGGATAATCAATGCCTGGTAGGTGCCAATCCAGTTGAGATCACCAAAAAGTTGGAAGAGCGGGGTGACCAGCGCAATGCCGGGAAACATTGATGCTGCCAAGATAATTCCGGTAACAATGCCTTTGCCTGGGAAGTTGAGGCGGGCTAGTGCATAGGCGGTAAAGACTCCAACCAATACGGCAAGCGCGGTGGTGGTGACACTGATGATGAGAGAGTTTCCAATTGCTGCCAGGAAGTTATTTCCTTTGTCGGTCGCTAGCGCATCGTGGAAATTATCCAAGGTGACATGTGTTGGCCATGGAGTGGTGTCAAAGGTGTGGGAGGAATCGCGTAGGGCGGTAATCACCATCCAATAAAAGGGAGCAAGCCCCCAGAAGAGAATGAACACCACTCCGGCGTAGTTCAGGATGAGACCTTTGGTGCGTTTAGTCATGATGCTGCAACCTCCGAGTCAGGTTGTGGGGAATGTTGAGAATCCTTTTTCAAACCTCGCCGCTTCCGTTTTGGCATACCTCTTTGTCCAGAGACATCAGCTCCGAGGAATTTGATCATCACAAATGCCACAAAGAAGATGAGCAGGAAGATCAGGGTAGAAAGTGCAGAGGCGGAGTTGAAGTTGTTCTGGCGCATATCTTCCACCACCAGCTGAGAGATGACGGCGGTAGGGGAGTTGGAGGAGCTAGAGATCATGATGACAGGCAGGTCATACATGCGCAGCGCGTCGAGGGTACGGAAGAGCACTGCCACCATGAGAGCAGGTTTAACCAGCGGCAGAGTGATTTTGGTGAATTGTTGGAAGGTGGTTGCACCATCCACACGAGCTGCTTCATAGGTGTCTTTGGGAATCATCTGCAGGCCAGCCAAAATCAGCAGCGCCATAAAAGGAGTGGTTTTCCAGACATCGGCCAAAATGACGGCGGCGCGGGCAGCCCAGGGGTCAGTGGTCCAGCTGACATTAATGCCAAGGACGGAGTTGATAATGCCCTGAGGTGCGAAGATAAATTGCCAAAGCTTCGCGGTTACTGCGGTGGGGATTGCCCAAGGAATGAGGACCGCTGCACGCACAAGGGCACGGCCGCGGAATTCTTTGTTCATAATCAAGGCCATACCCATGCCCAAGATGGTTTCTACGGTCACGGTGACCACGGTGAAGAAGAGGGTGATGCGCAGCGCTGGCCAGAAGTCGGTGGCTAGAGTACCGGGCGGGCAAACTCGGACGGTGCCATCGCCACCCATGCAACGTTGGGTGAGCCAATAAAGATAGTTTTCTAGTCCCGCAAAGCCGCCATCGGTAAAAAGTCCGGTGGTGGGATCGAGACCTTTATCGGCTTGGAAAGATAGCCAAATAGCTCGCACAATGGGATAGCCGATCACTACTGCAAGGACGGCTAGGGCGGGCGCGATTAGCCAAGCAGCACTGCGTACCTGCTTAAATGAGGCCATTTTTTCATCGCTCCTTCTTGATTGTTCATGCTCAGTATTAGGTCAAATAAGCCCAACCGAGGCTATTTATAAAAACCTTCACGCAGGTTGATGCCATATTCCAGCCAGGCTTTCAGTGATTGTCAGCTTGGTGCGGGTTTTTTCGTCGATAGGCGCAAACTCAAAGGTGACGGTATGCAGATCGCCTTCCTCGCCCCACAACAACTCAATCTTTTCGGCCTCGGTAGCCTGCACGACCTGGACTGGGAAGGCACCGGGGAAGTCGGCAAAATCCCAGGTCACGGTATCACCGCTGATTAAGCGCCCGCGGGCGCCACCGGTGGTGAAATAGCGTGAAAGTTGCTCGGGATTAGCGATAGCTTCATAGACGTCTGCGGGTGGGCGGGCGATGAAACCGAAGGTGGAGGTGGAGAATTCCGAGGGCATGAGGTTCCTTTGATAACTAAAACTCCGGCCACCAAATGCGGAATAAGGTAACCGGAGCTTGTTAAACGTGAAGGGAAAGGCCTAGCTGGAGGCGTTTTCGATGGCTGCCTTCATATCAGCGGTCGCTTTATCTACATCGGCGGTGCCATTAAGCGCTGCATAAGCGTTGTCCTGGATTGCCTTGGAGATTGCAGGGTAGAAAGGAGAAACTGGGCGTGGAGCTGCGTTTTCCAAAGACTGCTTGAGTGCTGGCAGGTATGGGTACTTCTCAACCAAAGCCTCGTCATCGTAGATGGACGCGAGAACTGGCGGGAAGGAAGCATCAGCGAAGGAGGTCTGGTTTTCCTCGTTGATGATGAACTCGATGAAGTCACGGGCGGTTGCCTTGTGCTCAGAGTTGATGTTGATGCCGTTGTTGTAACCACCGAGGGTGGAAACGCCTACGCCGTCTTGGCCAACCAGGGGCTGGACCTCAAATTTACCGGCGGTTGCTGCTGCTTCTTCAGCGTTGGTGAACATATATGGCCAGTTGATGGCATATGCGGTCTTGCCTTCGGTGAAGGCAAGGTTGGTTTCTTCTTCGGTTGCTGCAAGGGAAGCCTGGGAGATGGTGCCATCGCCGAAGCCATCAACCATTGCCTGGATGCCAGCCTTGGATTCTGCACTGTCAACGGTGACGGCGCCGGAATCATCAAGGACGCTGCCGCCCCAGCCTTCGATAAATCCGATGGTATTTACGGCCAAGCCTTCGTACTGCTTGAGCTGGGTGGTGAGGCAGTCAACATTGGCGGTCTTTGCCATGTCACAGGATGCAACCAGGTCAGCCCAGTTTGCGGGAGCTTCCGGGATGATCTCGGTGTTGCGGAAAAGCAACTGGCCATTGGTGTTCTGTGGGAGCGCGTAGAGGGTGTCATTGTAGGTAGCGGATTCCACGGTGGATTCCAGCAGACCGGAGGTGTCTACTTCCAAGTCACCGGTCAGCGGTGCGAGCCACTGGTTGGCTGCAAAGTCGGCGGTCCAGATGACATCAAGTGCCATGACGTCATAGTCAGCATTGCCCGCCTGCAGGGACTGCACCAGGGTTTCGCGCTGGGCGTCGGCCTCGCCGGCAAGTTCGTTGAGAGTTACCTGCTCATCGGGGTGTGCTGCATTCCAGCGTTCAATAACCGGAACCAGTTTGTCGGTGTCGTTTTTACCCATCGCAAAAGTGATGGGGCCGCGGCTGTCTGCGCCTTCGGTGGCGCTGGAGGTTGCGGAATCAGAGCTGGAATCGGAGCTACACCCGGCCAAAGCGATCGCTGCGAGCAGGGTGGTGGCAGCGAGTGAGGCGCCGGTCTTGCGGGAAAATGTGGACATAGGGAAGTCACCTTTCTTTGCAACAGTTGACTTCAATCTAATGACTTAGAACACTATTTGTCAGCGTTTTAATGTGAATCACCCCCACAAGGGAGCAAATAAAGGCGCTTTTCGACGCCGCCCTCAGTGTGGGAGCTAATTTAAGCGTTCCCCGCTCACCGGATCGAAACGGTGTGCGGTAGCGGGGTCGTAGGCAAATTTCAGCGGAGTGCCAGGGGATGGAACCGGCCCCTCAGGCCAGCGGGAAACCAGGCGATTGCCCTGCCAGGTGGCATAAACATAGGATTCTGAGCCGAGTTCTTCCACAATGTCCACCACCACATCAATGGTGGTAAATCCGGCGGGCAGGGTGTCGGTGGCAATCATCATATGTTCTGGTCGTACACCTAAAGTGGCGCCCTCTGCAGGGAAGAGGTTCATAGCAGGGGAACCTATAAATCCGGCAACAAATGAGTTGATGGGGGCGTCGTAAAGCTCCCTAGGTGGTGCGACCTGCTGCAGTAACCCGTCCTTCAAAACCGCAACCCGGTCGCCCATGGTCATGGCTTCTACCTGGTCGTGGGTGACATACACGGTGGTGGTGCCCAGGCGGCGCTGTAGCGCTGCCACCTCAGCGCGGGTTTGCACACGCAATTTGGCATCAAGGTTGGATAGGGGTTCATCCATAAGAAAGACCTTGGGATTACGAACCAGCGCGCGACCCATGGCCACACGCTGGCGCTGACCGCCGGACAGATCCTTCGGTTTACGATCCAAAAACTCAGTCAAACCCAGGATCTCTGCAGCTTCTTTGACCTTCTTATCGATCTCAGCTTGGGGAGTTTTGGCCAATTTCAGGGCAAAGCCCATATTCTTAGCCACCGACATATGAGGATAAAGCGCATAATTTTGAAAAACCATGGCGATGTCTCGATCTGCAGGTTCTTGCGAGGTGACATCCTTGCCATCAATTTTAATGCTGCCCGATTCCACATCCTCCAGGCCAGCGAGCGCGCGCAAAGTGGTGGATTTACCACAACCGGAGGGTCCCACCAATACCAAAAACTCGCCATCGGCGATGTCTAGGTCCAGTTCATGGACAGTGGCGCGCTCCGCGCCGGGGTAGCGGATTGTAACCTTGTCAAATGTGACCGTTGCCATGGTCAACTAGATTACTAGCTCTGTGCCACATTTGTGGCAAGAAGTGAATAAAGCTAGAGACGCATGCTCACTTTTTCATTGGTAGCAATCTGCTCCAGGCGCTCAGCGGTGGTCAGACCTGCAACAATTACTACCGAACCACCAACGGCTAGAGGCTCTAAAACCTGGGTATCAAATTCTGCACGATCCTTCCAACCGGTGGACAAAACGCGGGAACCGGCGGGCAACTCAGAGCTAATCAGTTCCGGCAATGCGCGCGTGGGATGGAAGAATTGATCGCCATAAAAACGCACTGTGGGGCCAAAATCGATGGCGCCATTAGGCAATTCACCGCCACTTTCAACAACGCCACGACCAAAAGGATCCTCGCTGACAATCAGCACATCACTATGGCCCTCATACTGGGAAAATCTATCAAGGGAGGTAAAGATGGCATCTGCTTCGGGATCATCAAAAGAGACCTCAACGCCAGTTGCTAAAGCGCCGAGCATAATCATTGCGGCCTGCCAGCTCACCGGCAAATCAATGGTGATGAGCGATCCTTCTTCCAGATCCAATTCCTCAAGGAGCATATTGCCAACCTTGGACGCCCAGTTATCAAGTGTGATGGCGGAGAAATCCAAACGCGCACCCGTGGACTCGTTATAAACAGTAAAACGAGGGGAGGCAGGATCAAGAGCAAGCAAGTGGGAGAGAAGTTCCATAAACACAAGCCTAAATAAAAGCTAGAGATTGTGCTTAAAGGGGGTTTAAGTCTTTGAAAACGCCAAACCCCGCAGCCCACGGTGGTGGGATGCGGGGAGGCGTCGAAAAGCGGGGTTTTAGTTAACACAACGGGGACCGTCGCCACCAGCATCGAACTCGGGGCTTTCAATCGGCTCGCCGACATCCGCGCCGGGCTGGCCCACAGCGGTGGTTTCTTCGGCAGCGTTGGCAACAGCGGTTGGGCCTGCGTAATCGCCAGCAGAGACGACGATGACGGTGTTGTCATCGAGGGAAGAATTCACTGCAATCGGCAGTCCGCCGAGAGCTTCAGAAATAGCCATTGCCTGGGCATTGTCTGCCTCTGCGGCAAGCACCTGGGATTCGTAGTAGACGCCCTCGGTAGCGTTGCCAGTTTCAGCGATGGTGTAACCCTGCTCCTCCAAGAAAGCTGCAATCCCGCTGGCCAGGCCCTCGGTATAAGAGGAGTTCAGAACGTGAACTTCAGTATCGGCCTTGGCAGTGTCTTCTGCCGGAGCGGCTGATTCCTCGGTGTTTTGCCCCGCGTTCTCCTCTGGAGCGGGCTCCTCAGTGCCGAGCGCATCCTCAAAGAAAGTGTGCACCTGCTTCACATCAACAGTGACCACAGACTCGCCATAGTCGCCCACGCCATCAATAGAGGTCACTGGAATGGTGCTGAAGGAAACGTTGCCGCCTGCGAGGTTTTGCAGCTGGGTGGCAAAGCCCATGACATCCCAGCCATCATCGATAATGACCGAACGCATGACAGCATCAGCAAGCGCGTTGAGCTTGGAAGGATTGGTCAAAGTGCCAGAAGAAAGAACCTGGTTAACCAAAGAAGCCATATAAGACTGCTGGCGCACAATGCGGTCAAGGTCGCCGCGGGGGAGATCGTGACGCTGACGCACATAAGAAAGCGCATCGGAGCCACCTAAGGTCTGGCGACCAGCAGGGAAGTTAGCGCCGGAGAGAGGCTCATCAACCGCGTTGTTCAAACACACCTCCACGCCGCCGACAGCATCGGTCAGCAGCACAAATCCCAGCAGACCAATTTCTGCGTAGTGGTCAACGGTGACGCCGGTCAGATCAGAAACAGCATTAATAAGGCCTTCGCGGCCGGATTCCTTAGCACGGGTTTCCATCTCCGCGTCTGCGCTTGCGCCTTCCTCAGTCAACTCCGTAATGCGGGCATCTTTATAAGCGCCATACACACCGTTGATCTTCATGTTGCCGTATTCCTCATCGTGAATATAGGTATCACGGGGAATGGAAACGGCAGTGGCAGAAGAACCATCGTTGGGAACACGGATCACCATGATGGTGTCAGTGTTGTCATTTTCCTCATCACCAGCGCGCAGCATGGCAAGTTCATCATCAGACAGAGCATTGCCCTGCGCATCAGAACGGGAATCTGAACCAACCAGCAAAATATCGGTAGCGCCATCAGCAGCCTCACCATCTTTGACGCCGGAACCGCCGCCGAGGGAAAGGTTGCCGGCGTTAGCGACATCGCCAACCTTGCCGACGGCAAAATAACCGAGCCCAGAAACCAGCAACACCAGCACAGAGAGGAAGGCAATGATGCTTCTTAGTGCGGGGTGGCCTGCTTGTTTGGTGGATTGAACAGCCACCGGTGCTGCTTGAATATCCCGGACGGGGCGGTACTTTTCGGTCACGAGGTGCAAACCCTTCGAGGATGGTTCGTGGCGGAGGCTTATTAATTTCAGGTCGCTGTTTCCGAGCTGGAGCTGTGCTGGCCGCTTGCTGCTGCTTGCTGCTGCTGGCTGTTGCCTGCAGTTGCTTGCGACTGCTTGTGGCTGCTTGTGGCAGGGGGACTGCTGCAAGTTTCTGCAGCAGGGGTCTGCTGACTAGCTGAGGCACTGCGCCGGATCGGAAAAGTTTCCTAAAAAGGTCACCGCTTAAAGATGTACAGATGGCGTGAAAAGTTCACTGTTTAGTGATTCTAAGGCAAATAGGAGGGATTTCCTTAACGCTTGTCGGGAGTGGCAGGTACTTCTTTGGACAACCACCCATTAAGCTCTAGTGGCTGTGAGCAATTCTAAACCACCCATCGCCGTGATTACTGTGACGTATTCGCCAGGTAAGTACCTAGATTCCTTCCTGGATTCACTGCCTGATGCAACCGATCGCGACACTCTAGTGATCATGGCTGACAACGGATCCGTGGACGGCGTGCCCGAACAAGCTGCACAGGAACGCGAGGGCGTTGAGTTTCTGCCCACTGGTGGCAACCTTGGCTATGGCACCGCTGTTAACGTGGCTGCTCGTGCGATCAAAGCGCGCCGGGATGCTGGCGAGATTGATGCAGAATACTTCATTCTTTCCAACCCTGATGTGGTTTTTGATGCGGGCTCTATTGATGAACTCATCAATTGTGCGCAACGCCACCCCAAATCCGGCTCGATTGGTCCGCTGATCCGTGAAGCCGATGGCTCCGCCTATCCTTCCGCTCGTGCGGTGCCCACTTTGGCAAATGGAATTGGACACGCTTTGTTGGGCTCGGTGTGGAAATCCAATCCTTGGTCTGCGGCCTACCGTGATGATCACGATATGGAAAGCGAGCGCACCGTCGGCTGGCTCTCTGGCTCCTGCCTATTGATCAAGTGGGATGCTTTTGATCAGATCGGTGGATTTGATGAGCGCTACTTTATGTATATGGAAGATGTCGATCTTGGCGATCGATTGTCTCGAGCAGGATTTGAAAATATCTTCTGCCCTCAAGCTCAGATCGTGCACGCCAAGGGCCATGTTGCAGGCAAGAACCCAGAGCACATGCTGCCCGCACACCATGAAAGTGCCTACCGCTTCCAAGCCGATCGGCTTTCTGCACCGTGGCAGGCGCCGATCCGTTTGGCACTGCGTGTTGGTTTGAAAGCCCGTGCTGCGGTTGCAGTGGGTGTGGCTAAAGCCAAAAACCGAATCGCAAACTAGAGCAGACTTGATATTCGGAATATATGCTTAATAGCTAATTGAAGATTGTTGCGGATTCTTTAGGGGTTGGGTTCGGCTCCTCTTGCCCGGTGCAGTGCCAGATTTTGGGAGATACTAACCTTTAATCAAACTATTTATATGTGGCTACATCTCTTCCCCAATGGGGGAGGAGTGATCACACAGTTGTGAAACTTTTCCAATTAAAAGTTTTTGCAGATCCCGCAACATAGCTTTGAGTTTTTTTAAACACTGTCTACATCCAAGAAAGTGAACAATAGGAAATATGACATCCTCCGAAAACAGCGTGAATGTTGATGCCGTCATCCTGGTAGGTGGCAAGGGCACTCGTTTGCGTCCGCTGACTGTCAACACTCCAAAGCCAATGTTGCCAACTGCTGGCTATCCTTTCCTCTCTCATCTTTTGGCGCGCATCCAGGCAGCCGGCATCAAGCATGTGGTGTTGGGTACCTCTTTTAAGGCTGAGGTTTTTGAGGCGTATTTCGGCGATGGTTCCGAGATGGGCTTGGAAATTGAATATGTAGTGGAGGATAAGCCACTGGGTACCGGTGGTGGTATCCGCAATGTCTATGAAAAGCTGCGCCACGATACCGCCATCGTCTTTAATGGCGATGTGCTTTCCGGTGCTGACCTCGGCCAGATCCTGGAGACCCACCGCACCAAAGAGGCCGATCTGACCATGCACCTGGTGCGCGTAGAAAATCCGCGCGCCTTCGGTTGTGTGCCAACCGACGCAGATGGCCGAGTAAACGCTTTCTTGGAAAAGACCGAGGATCCACCAACCGACCAGATCAATGCTGGTTGTTATGTTTTTAATAAGCAATTGATTGCTGATATTCCAGCGGGCCGTGTGGTCTCC
The DNA here is from genome assembly GCF_000344785.1 of Corynebacterium callunae DSM 20147. Lineage (NCBI taxonomy): Bacteria > Bacillati > Actinomycetota > Actinomycetes > Mycobacteriales > Corynebacteriaceae > Corynebacterium > Corynebacterium callunae. The sequence continues at coordinate 711,225 of NC_020506.1, forward strand.
GTAGAGCGCGAGACTTTCCCACAGTTGCTCGCCGAGGGCAAGCGCGTCTTTGGCCACGTGGATACTTCCTACTGGCGCGATATGGGAACCCCGGATGATTTTGTCCGCGGCTCCGCCGACCTCGTGCGCGGCATCGCATATTCCCCCTTGCTTGAGGGCAAGACCGGAGAGGCGCTTATCGACGCCTCCGCTGGTGTGCGTGACGGTGTGATTTTGGTGGGCGGCACCGTAGTTGGCCGCGGTACTGAAATTGGAGCGGGCTGCCGCCTCGATAACACTGTGGTCTTTGATGGCGTGACCATCGAGCCGGGTGCTTCAATTGAAAACTCCATCATTTCCTCCGGTGCACGGATCGGTGCCAATGCTCGAGTATCTGGCTGTGTCATCGGCGAGGGTGCTCATGTTGGTGCTCGTTGTGAGCTCAATGCCGGAATGCGTGTTTTCCCAGGAGTTGTTATTCCTGATGGAGGCATCCGCTTTTCCTCTGATCAATAAGAGTTTTTAGGGGCTAAAAGCCCAGTCTGCACCAAGTGCCCGCCACCTGTTTTGTCAGGTTTGAGCGGGCATTTTGCATTTGGCATTACCTATTGAAATGTGGGATAGCGTCTGTACTAGAATCAATTGAACACGCCGATATAGTGTTAAATTGGTGCCAAAGTTTATTCCCACCACAAGATATAGTACCCCCACAAATCACCCCTAAGGGCCGAGTTTTGTGACTGGTGGTAATAGTGTGATTTAAACAAGGTAAGTTTCATTGATTTTCGCGATAACGGTTGACGGCTTTACCTAAGCGCGTGTGTAATCACTATTAAGTAAGAAACAGCTAAGAAACTAGACCCGCTCGGGATCAACGACGCCCGATGGGAACAGACTTACATGGCCTGGAAAGTGAGAGGGGGGCGAGGCATGGAAGATTCAGCAGGCAATACTTCTGCAAAAAACCACGGAGTTCAGACTCGCACCGCACTGGAAATGACTTTAGATGATCTGTTCGGCGCGGTAGAGCAAGAATGGCAGGAACAGGCGCTGTGTGCGCAGACCGATCCGGAGGCATTCTTCCCTGAAAAGGGTGGCTCCACGCGTGAAGCAAAGCGTATTTGCCAGGCGTGTCCAGTACAGGACGAATGCCTGGAATTTGCGTTGGAACATGATGAACGCTTTGGCATTTGGGGCGGACTATCAGAGCGTGAACGTCGCAGGCTTAAGCGCAATGTTTCCTAAAATTTCACACATTTTGATCGCGGGTTTCCCTCAGGGAGCCCGCATTTTTATGTTTAAAGGTCTTGGAATCCAGGATCAATATCGCGGGGATCAATATTGAGATAGTTGGCCACCAAAGAGGTCAGCACATGGGTAAGCAAATCCAGGCGCTCACTGGCATTGGTGGTGCGTTGCTCGATCGGCATCCGGAAAATTACGATGCGCGCACGAGTGGGATTGCCTTTGGAATCGATGGCAGGGGGAATCACTCGTCCCAAAGGGACGGGGCCATCGGCGGTGATCTCATCGGGCAGAATCGACATATCGGCGCTAAGACGCATGCGCGGCACGGTGTCTACCGCGATATCTAAATTGCTGAGCTCGCGCTGGTAGGCACCATAAAGTGGGGCATAGGCCTCAAGGACGGCGCGGTCAAAAACTTTTCGACGAGAAGCATAACGGCGAACTTCACTGGGCAATAGTGGTCCGCGCAACCCGCGACCGTGCCTATTTCGAAAAGTTCTGGTGTGCATGGAAATAAATTCTAAGTAGTGTGAGCTGCAAAAAGTCGGAGACTCGCCGAATAGAACTGTCCAAACCTCAACCAAAGGTCTAAACTTTGGCCTCGTGAGTCAGTTTCGTCGTTGTTCCCGCCCCGGTTGTGGCAAGCCCGCCGTTGCCACCCTCACCTATGCCTACTCGGAGTCCACTGCGGTGGTCGGCCCCTTGGCCCCTGCTGCAGAACCCCATAGCTGGGACCTCTGCGAGCACCATGCTGCGCGCATTACTGCGCCACTTGGTTGGGAGATGCTGCGGGTCAATGACATCAGCATGGATGATGATGAAGATCTCACTGCCTTGGCACAGGCAGTGCGTGAAGCCGGCCGAAATGCCAGTGGTTTGATCTCCTCCGAAGATGAAGTGGGTGGAAACCACCCAGTCAATCGTTCGGCTCGGGTAGCGGAACAGCGGGTGCACCGAAAGGGTCACCTCTACGTTGTCCCTGATCAAGAGGATCTTTCAGAGTAACTTTTCGGGAACCTTGCACAAAAGCGTAGAATAGCCAAGATTATTGTGCTCTCTACCTGGTGAGGATCTATGCGTACCCGTGAATCAATAACTGCCGTTATCAAAGCTTATGATGTCCGTGGAGTAGTTGGCGTTGATATTGACGCTGACTTCATCCGCGAGACCGGTGCGGCATTTGCTCGCCTCATGCACAGCGAAGGTGAAACCACCGTGGCAGTAGGCCATGACATGCGCGATACCTCCCCTGAGCTCTCCCGTGCTTTCGCAGAGGGTGTTACCTCCCAGGGCCTTGATGTTGTGCTTTTGGGACTCACCTCCACCGATGAGCTCTACTTTGCTTCCGGCACCTTGGAATGCGCCGGTGCAATGTTCACCGCCTCCCACAACCCAGCTGAGTACAACGGCATCAAGCTGTGCCGCAAGGGTGCGCGCCCAGTTGGCCAGGACTCTGGTCTGGCTACCATCATTGATGATCTTGAAGCTGGAATCCCAGCATTTGAGGGTGCTACCGGCACCATTACGGAAAAAGATCTGCTGCAGGCATACTCCGATTACCTCAATGAGCTCGTTGACCTCAAGGGCATTCGTCCTCTTAAAGTTGCTGTGGATGCTGCCAACGGTATGGGTGGCTTCACTGTTCCTGAGGTTTTCAAGGGTCTGCCTTTGGAGATCGCACCTTTGTACTTTGAACTTGATGGTTCCTTCCCTAACCATGAGGCAAACCCACTAGAGCCAGCCAACTTGGTAGATCTGCAGAAGTTCACCGTGGAAACCGGTTCTGATATCGGACTAGCCTTCGACGGCGATGCTGACCGCTGCTTTGTGGTGGATGAAAAGGGCCAGCCTGTAAGCCCATCTGCAATTTGTGCCATTGTGGCGCAGCGCTACTTGCAGAAGCTGCCCGGCTCCACCATCATTCACAACCTGATTACCTCTAAGGCAGTGCCTGAGGTCATCGCGGAAAATGGTGGCAAGGCAGTACGTACCCGCGTGGGCCACTCCTTTATTAAGGCAAAGATGGCAGAAACCGGTGCGGCCTTTGGTGGCGAGCACTCTGCACACTATTACTTCACTGAGTTCTTTAACGCCGATTCCGGCATCTTGGCGGCAATGCACGTACTCGCAGCACTGGGCACCCAGGACAAGCCACTGAGCGAAATGATGGCGGAGTACAACCGCTACTACGCTTCCGGTGAGCTCAACTCCCGCTTGGCAAATGCGGAGGCTCAAAAAGAACGCACCGAGGCAGTGCTTGCAGCTTTTGCTGATCGCACCGAATCGGTTGACACCCTCGATGGTGTCACCGTAGAGCTCAAGGGCACCCCTGCCTGGTTTAACGTGCGTGCTTCCAACACCGAGCCTTTGCTGCGCCTCAACGTTGAGGGCACCTCTGAGCAAGAGGTGGCAGAGCTGGTTGAGGAGATCTTGGGCGTAATCCGCGCTTAAGTTTTTACCCCCAAAGCAGACACTGCGGGAATTGCCTATCCTTTAGGTTAACGAAGGAGAGGATTGATTCCCGTGGTGGATTCCTTTTATGACGGCTCGCCCTATGATCAAGAGACCGTCCGATTTTATGATGTCGCCCTGGAAGGGGCTCAAGTTCGACTTATTGGCAGCTTTGTTGAGGAGGGTGGATTTAGCACCCTGGAAGGCCTCAAGCCACGCAGTGTGGTGATTTTAGGCAAGGGTGAAATTGCGCGCAGCTGTGCCCGTTTAGTGGAAGCTTTACATGCGCCTTTGCGCCAGCCTTTGGTGATTACAGCCACCTTGCCTAGTTATATCGGCGCCCTTGATGTGCTGGTGGTGGTTACTGATGATGGTGGAGATGAAGAGGCCCTCAAGGCTCTTATCACGGCGTCACAACGTGGTGTGACCAGCATTTTATTAGGTCCCTCAGTTGGCCCCTTAATTGAGGAAGTCCCCGCAGATACCATCGTCCCACCCACGTTGCCCACCGCTGCGGGCCTTTCGCCCGCCCGCGTTGTGGCGTCGATAAGCACAATTATTGATCTTTTTGCTGAGGATCCGCATATTGTGGCCGCGCGATTGGAACATGTGGCCGGATATGTGGATGAGGAAATTGAGGCACTTTCGCCAGAACGTGATGAACTTGTAAATCCAGGCCGAATGTTGCGTAATTGGGCGGAAGGCCATCGTGTGATTCACAGCGGCGTTTCCGAGCTTGGGTTAGCAATAGCCAACGTTATGGCCCCTTTGTGGAGTCGGCGCGGTCTGATATCCGGAGCTTTGGACTATCCCGAATTGGTTGTTTCCTTGCCGGATTTGCGTGGGGATCAAAGCGGGGAACACGATATTTTTTATGACCCATTCCTAGATGACACTCCAGAAGTGGTACCGTTTAGGGCTGTTGTCTGGGCCGCAGATGAGCCCGGAATTCCCGATGCCATGGCGCAACAATGCGATGGGCCTGGCAAAGGGCCGCTAGCCTCCGCACTGCGCTTATTAGCGCGCGGACAGGCAGCCACTACTTATTCGGTTAAGGAAAAGGATTTGTAAATGGAGCTATTGGACGGCTCGCTACGTGCCTACCCCTGGGGCTCACGCACCCTTATTGCGGAGCTCAAGGGTGAAGATGCCCCGGCAGCCCGCCCCGAAGCAGAAATTTGGTTCGGCGCGCACCCCGGCTCACCTTCAACCGTTAATGGTGTTGCCCTGGATCGCGTGATTGCAGAAAATCCCGAGGCTGCCCTCGGTGCTCGCGTGGCAGAAAAATTCGCCGGGGAATTGCCATTCCTGCTTAAGATCTTGGCAGCCGATGCACCACTTTCTTTGCAGGCACATCCTTCTTTGGAACAAGCCCGCGAAGGTTTTGCGCGTGAGAACGCTGCTGGCATTAACGTAGATGCGCCCGATCGCAATTACCGCGATCCAAACCACAAGCCAGAGCTCATCGTTGCGCTCACGGACTTTAATGCCATGGCAGGTTTCCGTCCTTTGGCTCGTACCTTGGCCATTTTTGATGTTTTGGCCTGCGAGGAACTTAACCGTTATCGCAGTATGCTCACGGTTTCTAATGAAGCAGAATCGCTGCGTGCGCTTTTTACCACGTGGATTACCATCCCAGTATCCAAGCGCCATGAGCTAATTAATGCTTTGATGAGCGCTGCTCAAATTTATTGCGATTCAGCCGATGCGGATCCAGAACTCGTGGCAATTTTGCGCAATGTCATGGATTTGAATGATCGTTACCCGGGCGATGTGGGAGTTTTGGGCGCGCTTTTGCTCAACTACTACCAGCTCAAGCCAGGCGAAGCCCTCTATTTGGACGCCGGAAACCTGCACGCTTATGTCAGCGGCCTTGGCGTTGAAATCATGGCCAACTCCGATAACGTACTGCGCGGCGGTTTGACCTCCAAGTACGTTGATGTGCCTGAATTGGTGCGTGTGTTGAACTTCAATTCTTTGGCGGATGCATCTGTTGTCCCTGAGCCAAAGGGCGATGAAATCCACTATGAAGTGCCAATTGATGAGTTCCAGCTCGATCGCCTTGATGTAGCCGGTGCTGCTCGCGCGGATCATGATGGCCCCATGATTGTGCTGTGCACCGCAGGTCACGCAACCTTACAATGCGGGGATAACACAGTAGAGCTAACTCCAGGTACCGCGGCTTGGGTCCCAGCTTCTGACCCCGAGGTGGCAGTATCCGCTGAGAGCGCCGAGCTTTTCCTCGCCCGCGTATAAAAACTTTTAAACGCTTGTCGACGGCGCCCCCTGTGGGTGCCACCCAATAAACCCAGCTAAGTGCTGGGTTTATTTTTATGGGGCAGTAGGTTCGGGGGAGAGCTGATTCGGATTCAGCGGAGCCGTTGGCTCTTCCACAAATTCCGTTGCCGGAGCTTCCGTTTGGGTAGGGGAAGTTACCGGATCGCTCGTCTCAGGGGTTGTTGTTTCCACTGGGGTAATCGACGTCTCTGGAGTGGTGGGATCTTCTGGATCGCTGGTCTCTGGAGTATCAGTAGGAACTGGTTCGACCGGAGTTACCGGATCCACCGGTGAAGGCTGTGTTTCCACTGGCGGCACCGTGACATTTGGCACCGTGGTACTCGGAGGGGTTGCGCTATCTCGTGGGGAACCAGAATCGCCAGGTACTTGGCTAGGTGCTGTAGCTGCGGTGGATGGCAACTGCGCGTTGGTACCAGGTTGAGCAGCTGCGCTGGTCGCATTTGGCTCAGTAGGCTCATAATTCGTGCCCTCACCATTGAGATTGGTGTTTGGGGTGCCTGCCTGATTTCCCCCTGGACGCACATAGGCATTCGGAGGAAGATAAGGATCAGCAGTATCAATCGCTGCCAGAGTTTGATTTTTCAAGTCTGGTGCCTGGGCGGGAGTCTCTGTCTCACCTGGGGAATCAAAATGTGCAAGCGTTTGGGTGGTAGACGTAGTGGGAGACATGGCAATATCAGTGGTGAGTCGGCTGGGGCTCGAAGATTTCCAGACGATCACACCCAAAACGGTGGCAGCAAGACAGCCAACAACGATGAAGGTGAGAACTTTTAAAGTCTCAGATTTCAACGTGATTCGCCTCCATAGGTGATTGGTTGTCTTAAAAGTAAAGTAACAAGTTAATAACAAACGCTAGCATGTCTTGGCAGTATTGGATAGGCCTATAGGGAAAACCGCAGGTAAAAGCCATGCTTGCGCTGTCGGCCTTGCTGTTAGCAAACTGAGATTTCTCAGCTTTCTGCTTTGATAGGGTATCGGCAGAAAATCTCTGAAACTGCGCGCATAAACTAACAATCCGCATAAGGTTTTTTCTAAGAAGTTTTTTAAGAAAGGTCATGAAATGGGTGCATGGGACGATGCAATTCTCACTGAGGAAATCAACGTAGATTTCCTTGATGAAATTGCAGAGCTAGATACCGACGACATCGTTGAAGCTCTCGAAGATGCTTGTTTGCTGATTATCAACCAGGACAAGGCCACTGAGGATGAAATCCTTAATGGTCAGGCAGCCGCCACCATCGGCGCCATCATCTACGGCGCACCATATTCCGCCGGCCAGGTACTGGAAAGTTACCCCTTCATTCGTGAGCTCATCGGCGAGGGTTCTGAGACCCTGCGCGCAGCAGCAGCTCGTGTGTTGGAAGAAGCCGATGTGGAATATGACCTCGAGGCTTATTTGGAAGCCCTCAACTAAAAGCGCCGCCTTTGGGCAATAGAGCGCAACGCAGGTGGCACGCCCAAGCCAGGTAGAGTAGGGCGCGTCGAAAGTTTTTCTCATTTTCTTTAAGGAGCACGCCAGGATATGGCTACGGTTAAGGACTTCAAGGTCGCCGATCTTTCCCTCGCAGAAGCAGGTCGTCACCAAATTCGCCTCGCAGAATACGAAATGCCAGGTTTGATGCAGCTGCGCAAGGAGTATGCAGAGGAGCAGCCATTGAAGGGTGCCCGCATTGCAGGCTCCATCCACATGACTGTCCAGACCGCCGTGCTTATCGAAACCCTCACCGCACTAGGTGCAGAGGTTCGTTGGGCATCCTGCAATATCTTCTCCACTCAGGATGAAGCTGCTGCTGCCATTGTTGTTGGTGAAGGTACCGTCGAAGATCCACAGGGTGTCCCAGTATTTGCTTGGAAGGGTGAATCCCTGGAGGAATACTGGTGGTGCATTAACCAGATCTTCAGCTGGGGCGAAGAGCTTCCAAACATGATCCTTGATGATGGCGGCGACGCCACCATGGCTGTTATTCGTGGCCGCGAATATGAAAAGGCCGGCATCGTTCCACAGCCTGAGTCCAATGACTCCGATGAGTACATTGCATTCTTGGGCATGCTGCGCGAGGTTTTGGCAGCAGAGCCAGGCAAATGGGACAAGATTGCAGAGTCCGTTAAGGGCGTTACCGAGGAAACCACCACCGGTGTGCACCGCCTCTACCACTTTGCAGAAGAAGGCGTTTTGCCTTTCCCAGCAATGAACGTCAACGACGCTGTCACCAAGTCCAAGTTTGATAATAAGTACGGCACCCGCCACTCCCTGATCGATGGCATCAACCGTGCTACCGACATGCTCATGGGTGGCAAAAACGTCCTCGTCTGCGGTTATGGCGATGTGGGCAAGGGTTGCGCTGAGGCATTTGACGGCCAGGGCGCTCGCGTGAAGGTCACCGAAGCTGACCCAATTAACGCACTGCAGGCACTTATGGACGGTTTCTCCGTGGTCACCGTTGATGAGGCAATTGCAGACGCCGATATCGTGATCACCGCGACCGGTAACAAGGACATCATTTCCTTTGAGCAGATGCTGCAGATGAAGGATCACGCACTGCTGGGCAACATTGGTCACTTTGATAATGAGATCGATATGCACTCCTTGCTGCACCGCGATGACGTTATCCGCACCACCATCAAGCCACAGGTTGATGAGTTCACCTTCTCCACCGGTCGTTCCATCATCGTGCTTTCTGAAGGCCGTTTGCTGAACCTTGGCAACGCCACCGGACACCCATCCTTCGTGATGTCCAACTCCTTCGCTGACCAGACCATCGCTCAGATTGAGCTCTTCCAAAACGATGGCCAGTATGAGAATGAGGTCTACCGTCTGCCAAAGATCCTCGATGAGAAGGTCGCACGCATCCACGTTGAAGCTCTTGGTGGCAAGCTCACCGAGCTCAGCAAGGAGCAGGCAGAATACATCGGCGTTGATGTAGCTGGCCCATACAAGCCGGAGCACTACCGCTACTAATGATTGTCAGCATTGAAGGCATCGATGGTGCCGGTAAAAACACCCTGGTGCGCGCCCTCACCGAAAAAATCGAGGCACAAGTCCTAGCGTTTCCACGTTATGAAACCTCGATCCACGCGCAATTGGCCAATGAGGCCTTGCATGGGCGCATGGGCGATTTAACCGATAGCGCCTATGGCATGGCCACGCTTTTTGCGCTGGACCGCCATGGCGCCCTCGAGCAGTTAAACGCCCCCGGGTTGTTGTTACTCGACCGCTATGTTGCCTCCAATGCGGCATATACCGCCGCTAGATTGCTTGACGACGCCGCCACGCAGTGGGTGGCTGAGCTTGAATTCGGCCGGCTAGGTTTGCCGCGCCCAGCGCTCCAAGTGTTGTTAGATACCCCCGCTGAGCTGGCCCAGGAAAGAGCAAAACGTCGAGAAGCACTCGATGCCGCGCGCACCCGGGACCGTTATGAATCCGACTCCGGGTTACAGGAGCGCACCGCTGCGCAATATCGCCGCTTAGCGGCGCAGAACTGGCAATCACCCTGGATCGTGGCTGCCCCCGAGGAAGATCCCGGCCAAGTTGCCACAAGAATCATCGAGTTCCTGGGTAGTATTAAATAACCCCGACTAGCTGGAAGGTATCTCATGCCGCAGAAAATTCTCGTCGTTGATGATGATCCCGCAATCTCAGAAATGCTCACCATCGTGCTCAGCGCCGAAGGTTTTGACACCGTTGCCGTCACCGACGGAGCGCTCGCTGTAGAAACCGCCGTGCGTGAGCAACCCGATCTCATCCTGCTTGACCTGATGCTGCCCGGCATGAACGGTATTGATATCTGCCGCTCCATCCGCCAAGATTCCGCCGTTCCAATCATCATGCTCACCGCCAAAACCGACACTGTTGACGTGGTGCTCGGTTTGGAATCCGGTGCCGATGACTATGTGAACAAGCCATTTAAGGCAAAGGAATTGGTAGCTCGAATCCGAGCTCGCCTGCGTGCCACCGTCGAAGAACCCGGTGAAATCCTCGAGGTCGGGGATCTTTCGATTGACGTCCCGGGACATACCGTCAAGCGTGGCGAGGAAGAAATCTCCCTCACTCCGCTGGAATTTGATCTGCTTTTGGAGCTTGCTCGCAAGCCACAGCAGGTATTCACTCGCGAAGAGCTGCTGGGCAAGGTGTGGGGCTACCGCCATGCTTCTGATACACGCTTGGTAAATGTGCATGTGCAGCGTTTGCGCGCCAAGATTGAAAAGGATCCGGAAAACCCTCAAATTGTGCTCACCGTACGAGGCGTAGGATATAAAACCGGACATAACGACTAATACCTGGATATAAGAGGGGCAGTTTCCCATTTTGACCTGGCTTAAGCGACTGCGAAATCGCTTTGTAGATAAATGGCGCACCTCTTTGCAGGTACGTGTACTTGGATCGATCTTCACCGCCTCAGCGATTGTGATGATCCTCCTTGGACTCGGCATGCTGACGGTTTTCACCCAGCGTTTGGTCGATCAAAAAATTGACATTGCCAATTCCGAGATCGACCGCGCCCGCGTGATTGTGGAAAATCAAATCACCGCATCTGGCGCCTCAAGCTCATTGCAAGTTCGAGTGAACTCCGCGCGCGCCGCCCTTTCCAGCTTGGGCAATGGCGGGGGAGCAGAAGTTAATGCTGCCTATGACGCCGTGGTGCTGGTTAATAGTGATGAAGTAGTGGTCTCACCAGAGGGCTATCGCATTCCCGAACGACTGCGCTATTTTGTCTCCCAAGATCAAGTGTCCTACCAATTTGCCACCATCGATCAAGGTGATGGATCTTCTTATAATGCCCTCATTATTGGCACACCCACCGATAGCGATATTCCCAATCTGCAGGTTTATCTAGTCTTCTCCATGGAAAGCGATGAGGCGTCTCTAGCTTTGATGCGAGGACTGCTATCGGCAGCCTTGTTGATCGTGGTGATTTTGCTAGTGGGCATTGCCTGGCTTGCTACCCAACAGGTGACCACGCCGGTGCGCTCAGCGAGCCGAATTGCCGAGCGTTTCGCTCAGGGCAAACTCCGCGAACGCATGGTGGTTGATGGCGAAGATGAGATGGCTCGATTGGCTGTCAGCTTTAACGCCATGGCGGAATCGCTATCTGCGCAGATTACGCAATTGGAAGAATATGGCAATCTGCAACGGCAATTTACTTCCGACGTATCCCATGAACTTCGCACGCCTTTAACAACTGTGCGTATGGCCGCTGATCTTATTGCCGATAGTGAAGATGAGTTGTCTCCAGGAGCTCGGCGCGCCAGCCAGCTGATGAATAGGGAGCTTGATCGATTTGAATCCTTGCTCAGCGATCTGCTGGAAATCTCGCGCCACGATGCCGGAGTTGCGGAGCTCTCCACCGCGGTTCACGATATTCGCATTCCAATCCGCTCTGCCTTAGAGCAGGTTTCGCATTTGGCTAAAGAGCTTGATGTGGAATTGCAAGTGGATATGCCAGAAGAATCGGTCAATATCAATGGCGATTCCCGCCGCATCGAACGCATTGTGCGCAATCTGCTAGCCAATGCAGTTGATCACTCCAAGGGACATCCAGTGGAGCTGAAATTGCGCGCAACTGAGGAAGCTGTCGCTATCGCAGTAATCGACCATGGCGTGGGCCTCAAGCCAGGTCAAGATGAATTGGTCTTTAACCGTTTTTGGCGAGCAGACCCTTCCCGTGTGCGTCATTCTGGTGGCACTGGTTTGGGATTGGCAATTTCTCGGGAAGATGCAATGCTGCACGGTGGAACTCTTGACGCGGCTGGTACTCCTGGAATTGGCTCAATTTTCCGACTGGTCTTGCCACGTGAACCACAGGGGGATTACCGACGTTCACCCATCGCACTTATCGCTCCAGAAAAACCTTGGGAAGATGAGCCAGCCGTTGATACTGCAGCAGCTGACGCGCCTCAGCCCGCAGTTCAGCCCGCAGTTCAGTCTGCAGCGATAGCAGAGAAGCAGGAGAACACCCCATGAGCAAATTCAAACAAGTGATAGCTACCTTGGCCGTCACTTCCGTGGTTGCCGGATGTTCCACCCTTCCCACTGACACTGACCCACAGGTTTTGCGCTCTTTTAGTGCCACCGACACCACTCAGGAAATTGCAGGTCCTACTCCCGGTCAAGATCCCGATCTACTTTTGCGCGGCTTCTTCTCGGCTGGTGCTTATCCCACGCAACAATATGAGGCAGCTCGCGCTTATCTGACCGAAGCCCGAAAAAAGAGTTGGGATCCAGCGGCCACGTTGCGGGTTGTGGACCGCGTTGATTTAAATACCTTGCCCGGTTCCACCGATGAGGAACGCAAAATTACGATTCGCGGAACTCAAGTGGGAACCTTGGGCAGCGGTGGTGTGTATCTGCCGGAAAATACTGAGTATGAATCCGAGATCACCATGCGGAAAGAAAACGGCGAATGGCGTATCGATGCTTTGCCAGATGGCGTGATCATTGAGAGAAACGATCTGCGTAACCGCTATACCCCACACGATCTCTATTATTTTGATCCTTCCGGCCAAGTGTTGGTGAGCGATCGTCGCTGGATTTTTAATGACACCCAATCGCTCGACACCATCATGATGTCTTTGTTGGTTAGTGGTCCATCCTCAACGATCGCGCCCGGTGTGGTCAATCAACTTGCCAGCGATGCCGCCTTTGTGGGATTAAACAATGGGGAATACCAATTCACCGGTTTGGGCAATCTGGATGATGATGCCCGGCTGCGGTTTGCCGCTCAGGTGGTGTGGACGCTGGCGAATTCTGATATCGGCGGGCCATATACTTTGGTTGCCGATGGTGCGCCTCTGCTAGCGGAATTTCCTTCGCTGACTCTTGATGATGTAGCTGATTACAATCCGCAGGCTTATACCAATACGGTATCCACGCTTTTTGCGCTCAAGGACGGTTCGGTTTCCAGGGTGAGTTCTGGATCGCTCTCACCACTTCCAGGGCAACTGAGTTCTGGTTCGATTGAGTCGATAGCGATTTCTACTTCGGCAAATGTGGCAGCGTCGGTTCGCTCCCGAGGTGAGGAAGCTGTGTTATCGGTTGGCTCGCTGGAAAATACCTCTACTGATGTGTTGACTGCCAAGACAATTACGCGACCAACCTTTGAGTACGAAGCTACGGCCTTGTGGGCGGTGATTGACGGCGATACTCCTGTCAGAGTCGCACGATCGGCAACAACCGGTGAGTTGGTGCAAAGTGAATCCGAGATCGCCTTGCCACGGGATGTCACCGGCCCGATCTCTGAATTCCAGCTTTCGCGAACCGGAGTGCGAGCCGCAATGATCGTGGAGGGTCGGGTGTATATCGGAGTGGTAACTCGGCCAAGTCCAGGGGAGCGACGCATCAGCAATGTCATTGAAGTCGCGCCAACTTTGGGCGAGACCGCGTTGACAGTTTCTTGGCGACCAGATGGATCGCTGTTGGTGGGCACTTCGATTCCCGAAACACCGATCTGGCGCGTCGAGCAAGATGGTTCGGCGATTACGTCTTTGCCGAGCGGAAACCTCAATGCGCCGGTGGTATCGGTGGCAAGTTCGGCGACAGCCGTTTATGCCACGGATGCGCATGCGATGCTGCAATTGCCGGCGTCCGATGATGATATTTGGCGCGAGGTACCGGGGCTGTTGGGTTCGCGAGCCGCGCCAGTGGTTGCGCACTAATGGAATTATTGCTGCCGCGAGAATGCGCCGGGTGTGGGGCCCCGGGCGCTTCGCTGTGCAGTTCTTGCCAATATGTGTGGCGCACACCCCCTAAAAGGGTAGGGGTGGCAGTGGATTTTCCGGTGTGGTCTTTGTCGCCCTATGAGGGACCGCATCGCAGCGTTCTTATTGCGATGAAAGAGCGCGGCCGGCGCGACCTTGCCGCTTTTGTGGGGGCGTCGATCGGAGCGTCGATAAGCTATTTGGCCGCCCAGGGAGAAGTGGAACACGATATCACGCTGGTGCCAGCGCCCACTCGCGATGCCTCCCGCCGCCGCCGTGGCGGCGATCCGGTTGAGCGGGTGTGTTCAAAAACGGGCTTTTCGACGTTTCCCTGCTTGAGGATTGCTGCGCGCACACCCGATTCTGTGGGCCAAAGTGCGCAACAGCGAAGGCGCAATATGCGCGTGGAATTATTGCGCCGACCTGCGGTTCCGGTGCTCATTGTGGATGATGTGGTAACAACGGGGGCAACCATTGCAGCATCTGCTGATGTTCTTCGATCAGCAGGAGTGCAGGTCAGAGGAGCGCTAACTTATTGCTACGCGTGATGTGGAGCATAAAATTAGACCCCTATTGGCAATGTGGTTATGACCAGAAGTATCATAGGAAGTGAAGTTGATCGCGTCACCGTAGTAAGAGTAATTCCACTCACACGAAATGCGGTGGCCACAATTGGGAGGAGATGTAGAAGTGACTACACCTGCTGAGAACAACACCCTTAGCCCTGAGACCCAGGTGAGCATCACCGGTCGAAACGTTGAGGTTCCTGATCACTTTGCTGAGCGAGTACATACCAAGCTGGCAAAGATTGAGCGCCTGGACCCAACGTTGACTTTCTTCCACGTTGAACTGCAGCATGAGCCAAATCCTCGTCGTGCAGAGCAAAGTGATCGCATTCAGATCACCGCAACCGGCAAGGGCCACATTGCCCGTGCAGAGGCTAAAGAAGATAGCTTCTATGCAGCACTGGAAACTGCTCTAGCTAAGATGGAGCGCTCTTTGCGCAAGGTCAAGGCACGTCGCAGCATTTCCCGTTCCGGTCACCGCGCACCTTTGGGTGCTGGTGAAGTTGGAGCACAGTTGGTAGCGGAATCCCAGGAACAGCGGGGCGCCGATGACCTAGGTAAGTACGATGTTGATCCTTATGCAGATAAGGTCGAAGATGTCGTACCAGGCCAGATTGTGCGTACCAAGGAGCACCCAGCCACCCCAATGAGTGTTGATGATGCACTTTCTGAGATGGAGCTTGTCGGCCACGATTTCTACCTCTTCGTTAATGAAGAGACCAACCAGCCATCAGTGGTTTACCGTCGCCACGCATTTGATTATGGTTTGATTGCCCTATCGGCAAACGAAGAAGCATAAGCTTCTCCAACATTTACCCGTCGCCTGCAATTCGCAGGCGACGGGTACTGTGTTTTAAGGAACCCTGCGTACAATACAGGTTCGATATCTATTTCCCGTTTCGCTATTAATAAGGACGACTGCTCGTGTTTGGATTGTCCAAGATGCTCCGCGTCGGCGAAGGCCGTGCCGTGAAGCGACTGCATAAGATCGCTGACCAAGTTACCGCTCTGGAAGACCAGATCGAAGAACTCAGCGATGATGAGCTCAAGGCAAAGACAGCCGAGTTCAAGGAACGCCTTGCCGATGGTGCAAGCCTCGATGAGATCTTCTTCGAAGCTTTCGCAGTGGCTCGTGAAGCCTCCTGGCGTGTGTTGGGCCAGAAGCACTACCCAGTGCAAATCATGGGTGGCGCCGCGCTGCACTTTGGCAACGTAGCCGAAATGCGCACCGGTGAAGGCAAGACCTTGACCTGTGTGCTGCCCGCTTATCTCAACGCCTTGGAAGGCAAGGGCGTGCATGTGGTGACGGTAAATGATTACCTCGCCAAGCGCGATGCTGAGATGATGGGCCGTGTACACCGTTTCTTGGGCCTCAGCGTGGGCGTCATCCTTTCTGAGATGCAGCCTGCCGAGCGTCGAGTAGCTTATGCTGCGGACATTACCTATGGCACCAACAATGAGCTGGGCTTTGATTATCTGCGCGATAACATGGCTCGTTCCCTGGGCGATTTGGTCCAGCGTGGACACCACTACGCCATTGTCGACGAGGTTGACTCCATCCTTATCGACGAAGCACGTACCCCGCTTATTATCTCGGGACCAGTTGAAGGCACTTCACCTCACTATGCGACCTTCGCACAGCTGGTTCCACGCATGACCAAAGACGTTCACTATGAAGTAGATGAGCGCAAAAAGACCGTGGGTATCAAGGAAGAAGGTGTGGAATTTGTCGAAGATCAGCTTGGCATCCACAACCTCTACGCCCCAGAGCACTCACAGCTGGTCAGCTTCTTGAACAATGCCATTAAGGCGCAAGAGCTGTTCACTCGCGACAAAGACTATATTGTGCGCAATGGCGAGGTCATGATCGTGGATGGCTTCACTGGCCGTGTGCTGGCAGGGCGTCGCTACAACGAAGGCATGCACCAGGCTATTGAGGCCAAAGAAAAAGTAGAGATCAAAAACGAGAACCAGACGCTGGCCACCGTTACTCTCCAGAACTACTTCCGTCTCTACGACAAGCTTGCTGGTATGACCGGTACCGCAGAAACTGAAGCGGCTGAGCTCCACCAAATTTATAAGCTCAACGTGGTTGCTATCCCAACCAACCGCCCTAACCAGCGTGAAGATCTTACCGACCTGGTCTACAAGACCCAGGAAGCTAAGTTCGCAGCAGTGGTGGACGACATCGCAGAGCGCAGTGAAAAAGGTCAGCCAATTCTGGTTGGTACCGTCTCTGTCGAGCGATCTGAGTATCTTTCCCAGCTGCTGACCAAGCGTGGCATCAAGCACAACGTGCTAAACGCCAAGCACCACGAGCAGGAAGCACAGATCGTCGCCCAGGCAGGTCTGCCCGGAAACGTCACTGTGGCAACCAACATGGCTGGCCGTGGTACTGACATCGTGCTCGGCGGAAACCCTGAAGTCTTGCTAGATATCAAACTTCGAGAGCGCGGACTTGATCCTTTTGAAAACGAAGAGGAATACCAGGCTGCGTGGGATGCTGAGCTGCAGGGCATGAAGGCTCGCTGCGAAGCTCGTGGAGATAAGGTCCGCGAAGCTGGCGGACTTTACGTATTGGGCACCGAGCGCCATGAATCACGCCGTATTGATAACCAGCTGCGTGGTCGTTCTGGCCGTCAGGGCGATCCGGGAGCAACTCGCTTCTATCTCTCAATGCGTGATGACCTCATGGTGCGATTTGTGGGCCCAACCATGGAAAACATGATGAATCGCCTCAACGTGCCAGACGATGTGCCTATCGAGTCCAAGACTGTGACCAACTCCATCAAGGGCGCTCAGGCACAGGTGGAAAACCAGAACTTCGAAATGCGTAAAAACGTGTTGAAGTACGACGAAGTGATGAACGAGCAGCGCAAGGTGATCTACGGCGAACGCCGTGAAATCCTGGAGTCAGCCGATATCTCCCCATATATCCACAACATGATTGAAGAAACCGTGGGCGCATATGTTGATGGCGCGACGGCACATGGTTATGTCGAAGACTGGGATCTAGACAAGCTGTGGAATGCTCTCGATGCACTCTATAGCCCATCTATCACTTGGCAGTCCCTCGTCGAAAGTGATGAGTACGGCAAGCCAGGCGAGCTGAGCGCTCAGGATCTGCGCCAGGCACTGGTTGCTGATGCACAGTCTGAGTACGCAAAACTCGAAGAGGCTGTCTCTGCAATTGGCGGCGAAGCACAGATGCGCAATATTGAGCGCATGGTATTGATGCCAGTTATCGATACCAAGTGGCGTGAGCATCTCTATGAGATGGATTATCTCAAGGAGGGCATCGGCCTGCGCGCGATGGCACAGCGCGACCCACTGGTGGAATACCAAAAAGAGGGTGGCGATATGTTCAACGGTATGAAGGACGGAATCAAGGAAGAAACCGTGCGCCAACTCTTCCTCCTGCGTAAGCAATTTATTAAGCAGGAAGAAAACGCAAACGCTTAAAACACTCGAAAATTAAGCATTTTCCATATGCCGTCCGCTTGTACCAAGCGGGCGGCATATGCCGTTGTACGCGACTGCAAAGAAATGCTGCCACACACCTCAGCTGAGTTTTCAGTCACTTGAATATGACAAGACATGAGTTTCGCCACCTCCGCACCACCTTGCTTCCGGCGGGCGCTGATATGCGCGCGCACCGGGGCGTCGAAACGCTTTGGGTGGAGGTGGGTGACGGGCCGCAACCCATACGCAGAGTCAAGCGCTACGCGTACCAGCGCCGATACCTCGCGGGGGACTGGGATGTGATCGCGCGAGCGAGTGAGAACGGGGTCCGAAACCAGGTATTTAAGATGGGTGAATCCGGGGATTGGAATGAGTATGGCTAATCTCCTTGGGTGCTAAACCCAAGACAAAAGACGTTCCACCCCGAACTGTGCGACAATCAAAACACAGATTGAGACTATTATGTCACGAGAGAAGAAAAAAGAAAGGGAAAAAGTGCGCGGACTAATTGTGGACTATGCCGGAGTTTTAGACGGTACAGATGAGGACCAACGTCGTTGGCGTAACCTCTTGGCAGCAGCCAAGAAAAATGGGGTTGCCACCGCCGTTTTGAGCAACGATCCAGGTGGGCTCGGCGCAGCGCCGATCCGCCAGCTAGAGACCACCGGGGTTGTCGATAAGGTGCTGCTCTCCGGCGAAATCGGAGTAGAAAAGCCAGAAGAGGCAGCTTTCCAGGCCGCCGCGGATGCCATCGACCTGCCCATGCGTGACTGTGTGCTTGTCGACGATTCCATCCTCAACGTCCGCGGTGCGGTCGAGGCTGGACTAGTAGGCGTTTACTACCAGCAATTTGACCGCGCTGTGGTCGAGATTGTCGGACTCTTTGGCCTAGAAGGTGAATTCTAGTTTTGCGCGTTTACATTCCTGCCACATTCTCCACCCTGCGTGGTCTTAACGAATCCGGTGTTATCACTGCACGCTCTGGATATGGCTTTGCAGTAACCCCAGCACTCCTTGACTTCTACACCGAAGGCGATGAAGAAGAGATCGCCCACGCAGCTTTCCAAGACGCTGCCGAGGCCTCCATTAGGTTGCTAGCAGTAGGTGATGAGGAGCAATTCCCATATCGCCGAGTCGTCGTCTCTGCAGATATTGATGAAAAGCACATCACTTTCCAGCCCGAAAATGGCGAGTCAGTAGTAAAGCTCACCCCCGCACATATCAACCTGGTTGATATTGCAGCTATCCACATCGATGTTGAAGCCTCAGAAGCTGATACCAAAGCAGCGATCGCTGTTATCGATGAGTCCGACCTCGGAGAAGAAGACGCCGAACTCATCGTTGGCGATGCACAAGATAACTTCATGGCCTGGTACGACCCTGAAGAGCTGCCGTTTCTAGTAGAACTGCTCTAATTACATATCCCAGGCGTCATTACTACGTAATGCCACCAAGAGCGCGCGCACGGCCTCAACACGGCGCGCGCTAGCACCCTCGAGCAGATCCAAACCACATTCAGGATCTGCAGGAGGTCCCATATGGGAACAACCGCGAGGGCAGTTCTCTGCCGCTAACGCCAAATCCTCAAAAACTCCCACCACGGTATCGGCATCAACATGCGCCAAACCGAAGGATCGGATACCCGGAGTATCAATGATCCAGCCATCATCAATTGCTAAGGCAACCGACTGAGTCGACGTATGCCTTCCTTTACCCACGCCAGAAACCACACCAGTTTCGCGATCGGCATGAGGTACCAAGCGATTAACCAGCGTTGATTTACCAACACCAGAATGGCCAATCAGCGCAGTAATATGCCCTTGGACAACCTCGAGTACGGGATCTAGCGGATCATCAACACCACACACCACAACGGGAATCTCAAGAGCTTCAAACTCGGCTGCAAACTCTGCAGGATCAGCCAAATCTGACTTTGTCAGACACAAAATAGGTTGCAGATTGCCCACAAAAGCAGCGATGAGGGCGCGTTCCACAAAACCCGCCCGAGGTGGTGGATCCGCGACAGCTGAGACGATGAGTAATTGATCTGCATTGGCGACCACGATGCGTTCATAGGGATCGGTGTCATCAGCAGTGCGTCGAAGCACGCTAGTTCGTTCCTCAAGGCGCACAATACGAGCTAATGACCCGGGACGTCCAGAAGTGTCACCGACAACGCCTACGCAGTCACCAACCTCAATTGCGGTACGTCCAAGTTCACGAGCACGCATGGTGACTACGGCTTCTTTACGACCATCTAGGACAACACCCCATCGACCGCGGTCCTTGGTTACCACCATGCCTACCAGGGCATCATCATGTGAAGGGCGATCTTTAGTGCGAGGTCGAGTACCTCTACCTGGGCGAACCCGAACATCGGACTCGTCATAGCTACGCTTAGCCAACCATTTCCTCCCAAAGATTTTCAAAACCAGGAAAAGTCTTTGCCGTAGTTTGAATATCTTCTACCTGTACACCATCAACCACCAGACCAATAATCGCGCCGGCAGTAGCCATACGGTGATCGGCATAAGAACGCCAAGCGCCACCATGAAGCTCAGCTGGCTCAATAAGTAAGCCATCTTTAAGCTCTGTGCACTTACCGCCCAGGCGGTTGATTTCAGTGGTTAGTGCAGCTAGCCGATCTGTCTCATGGCCTCGTAGATGAGCAATACCAGTGAGTCGAGACTCGGTGGTAGCCAGCGCAGCAAGAGCCGCAACAGTTGGAGTTAGTTCTCCAATATCACTCATATCAAGGTGAATACCTTGCAAAGATACTGGACCAGTAACTGCGAGGTCATAGGCATCACCATTAGAGATAAACTCTACGGCGCAACCCATCGATTCTAGGATTGAGCGAATGGTGTCACCAGGTTGAGTAGTCGCACGAGGCCAGTTCTTGATGCTTACCGTTCCGCCAGTAACTGCAGCAGCTGCAAGGAACGGGGTGGCATTAGACAAATCGGGTTCGATTCGCCAGGTCTTGCCATCAATTTCGCCTGGATGAACGGTCCACTGGTTTTCAGAAACATCAACCTGAACACCTGCTTGGCGCAGCATATCTACGGTCATTTCAATATGAGGCAAGCTAGGGAGACGCCCACCAACATGCTTTACAGTGACTCCATTTTTAAAGCGCGCAGCTGAAAGCAGCAAGCCCGAAACGAACTGAGACGACCCAGATGCATCAATCTCCACCACGCCACCCTCAGGAATTTCACCCGCATTAACGGTGAAAGGTAGAGAGTTGTTTTCTACCTCAACTCCGAGGGTACGAAGAGCGTCCAAAATGCTCTGCATGGGGCGCTGGCGCGCTTGAGGATCACCGTCAAATTCAACAGGTCCGGAGGCAAAAGCTGCGACCGGAGGAAGGAAACGCATAACAGTTCCGGCCAAACCGCAGTATACGGAGCCAGCAGACAATTCTGCTGGTTCAACGTGGTAGCGAGTGGTGGTTTCTTCGGTGATGCTGGTACCGAGGCTGCGCAATCCATCGGCCATAAGATCGGTGTCACGGCTGCGTAGAACATCAACAATTGAAGATGGTCCAGAGGCAAGAGCCGCCAAGATCAAGGCACGGTTAGTAATTGATTTAGAACCAGGGATAACTTGGTCCCAAACAATGGGGCCGCGAGCGCGCGGGGCATCCCATAATGGCAAAGAGGTAGGCAAATCGGTCACACAGTACATAATAGGGGGTATGTGCGGAAGATTCGTTTTGTTCACCACCGGTGATTCTTTAATTCAAGCAGCAGAGACGTTTATCGGCAGGCCAATTCAAGCTCCTCAAGGAACTCCTGGCCCGCGTTATAACTTGGCACCGACGCAGATAGTGCCGATCGTTCGCCCCGGGGAAGAGATGCTTCTTGAGCCTGCTCGATGGGGACTATTTCCGCATTGGAAAAAGGATGATTCAGGCCCTCCGATGTTTAATGCGCGTGGTGAAACCGTGGCTGAGAAACCTTCCTTTAGAGATGCATTTAAAAAGCAACGCTGTTTGATTCCGATGGATGGTTTTTACGAATGGCATGAGAAGAAACCACACTTCGTCTCTTTGGGAGATCAATTGATGTGGGCTGCTGGATTGTGGTCGACAGGCCTCGATCAGCTATCGGCAACGATGGTGACAACTGAATCCATTGAACCGATTGCATGGTTGCATAATCGTTTGCCTCGATTCCTGGAACAACACGAGGTGGAACAATGGTTGTTTGGCGATGTGGATCAGGCTAAAGAACTATTGCATCCAGTCTCCCAAACATGGGTGGAACAATTAAAGGTTCGTGAAGTGACTGCGGATGTGGGCAATGTCCGTAATGACCACGCTGGACTCCTGGATTAGGCAGCGATTTTGCGCTCCATAAAAGCCCCAAAGGAGGTTCCCCATGTCCTATGGGAATGCGAAAGCGGGCCGTCTGGTGTGGTGACAATGGGTAGACCATCGATTATGAAGAGGATGTCTCCATTGGGGAGCGGATAACACTGCAGGCGCCCATCAGTTTTTTGGTTATGGTGGAAGACACAAAGAGGGTGCAAATTCCAAGGGGTAGTTGGGCCGCCCTGCTTCCATGGGATGATGTGGTCAAGCTGGCATTTTTTCACTTCGACGCAGCAGCCAGGAACACTGCAAGTGGTGAATTTTCCTTTGACGAAGAGGCGAATTTCCGGAGTCGGTTCATAGGCTGCAGTGAGCGCCCATTCTGCCTCATCCATGTCTCTTAAAGAGGTCACGCGGTCTTTCCAAAAGTCTTGCTGCTTGGTGGATAACCAATACCCACCTTCAAGGTATTCGGGACAATTCTCGGACCCATAAGTGTTGAGGACAACCTTGGTGCTTAGACCACGCACCAAGTTGAGGAGGGCGGAGCCAGGGGCACAGTTCTTGTCTTTGGCCATTTGCTCTAATGTGGCTTTAATTTCAATAGCTTCGCCTTCTGCGGCATCAACCGTAATGCTGATGCCTTCGCGACTGTTGCGACGATAACGAATAGTATCTGCGGTTTCTACAGTGGGTTCTTCCTGTGCAGGGCAGTGAATAGCGATGAATTTTCGCAGCATCGCTGCGATGGAGGGCGCTTGTGGAAGCGCCTGTGCCTCCTTTGTAGGGGTCAAGTAGGTGACCAGGTAGGCGTCGAAAAGCGCTCTTTTGTCAGTGGGTATTTTCTGAGCTGCTTTTGTGATGGTATTTATTCGTGCCATGTCTAGATGACCTAATTTGTCGAGGAGTTTTTGGAATCCGGGGAGATGAGGCAACATGCACATGCTAAAAAGGCAGGCAGCAATGAATTTGCGAGCCAGGCCAGAACGGGCATTGATCCTATTAATGGCGGTAGCTAAATCTTCCTCATTATCAGGGATGAGGCTTTGCCAAAACTGCAGCTCACGGCGATTTAGCTGGATAATTTCAGTGCTGAGTGGGTCATTTGGGTTATTGACTGTGTAGAAGAACATTGTTTTCCCCTTAATTGAGTTCATACGTATGTTCTAAACCATGGGGTGGACACGCGGGGGTGGTCCAAAAATAAAAGTGCAGCACAGGTGCGTTAAGCACTACCCCCGCAGGCGAGGGGAGAGGACCAAAGTAGAATGGTCAAGACGCATTCTGAAAGGGGCCATATGGCTGAGAACCGAACCGGCGCAGTCGATGGAGATGCTCTGGCTGCCCGCTTTGAAGAGGAAGCATTGCCGCTCCTAGACCAGCTCTACGGCGGTGCGCTGCGCATGACGCGAAACCCCGCTGACGCTGAAGATCTGGTGCAAGACACCTACATCAAGGCGTATCAAGCTTTTGCGAGCTTTAAACCGGGAACGAACCTAAAAGCCTGGCTTTATAGGATCATGACCAACACGTATATCAACATGTATCGCAAAAAGCAGCGCCAGCCTTCTCAAACTTCCGCAGATGAGATCACCGATTATCAGTTGGTGGAATCGCAATCGCATACCTCTACGGGGTTGGAATCGGCGGAAGTTGAGGCGCTGAAAAACCTTCCCGATGGGCAAATTGGGGAAGCGATGAATCAACTCAGCCCGGAATATCGCATGGTGGTCTATTATGCCGATGTAGAAGATCTTGCGTATAAGGATATTGCTGAGATTATGGATGTTCCACTGGGAACAGTGATGTCTCGGTTACATCGTGGAAGAAAACAGCTGCGCGGGATGTTAAAGGAAGTAGCGAAGGAACAAGGCATCGGTCTTGGACATCCCGACATGAAGGAAAATTCGGAGGCTAAGAAATGACAGATCCCACTCGTGGCGTCCCGCGAAACGAATGCGGCTGCCCTGAATTCTTCGATGATATGCATCAGCTACTTGATGAGCAGCTTTCCGCGGATGAATGCGCGCGTCTGCGTTCTCATGCAGAAGGCTGCCCCAAATGTATGCAGCTCTTAGAAGCGGAAGCTGAGTTTCGTAGTCTTTTAAGGAAATGTTGCTGTGAATCCGCTCCGACGGAATTGCGACAGCGTATCTCTTATCGAATTCGCGTGGAGTATAAAGAAAATTAAAAAAACCGCCAGGAAGAATATTCTTCCTGGCGGTTAACTCTTTTTAAGAGTTAGGGCGACGTCCGTGGTTGGCGCCCTTCTTGCGACGGTCCTTGCGCTTGCGTCCTCGCTTGCTCATGAGTCCTCCTTATAGTTCAGATGTTGATCAACTTAAGATACTTTAGCCGGTGCTCATCAACGGAACAAAGATGAGGTCTCATGGCATATTAAAAAGTCTTTAGACGGTGATGCGTGCGCGACCGCGACCGCGGTTCTTGCGACGCTTAAGAGCGCGACGCTCGTCTTCGCTCATGCCACCCCAAACGCCGGCATCCTGACCGGTCTCAAGTGCCCATGCAAGACACTGGGAGGTAACAGGGCAGCGGTTGCAAACCATCTTTGCAGATGCGATTTGTGCAAGAGCTGGGCCGGAGTTTCCGACAGGGAAGAACAGCTCGGGATCCTCTTCGCGGCAGATAGCCTCGTGGCGCCAATCCATTTCGATAACTCCTTTTCAATAAAGCTCGATAATTTTCAGTCCGGGCGCGCAGCAAAAGTGACCTAATAGAAGGTCAGATGAGTGGATTTCGATACCCGCAATTGACAGAAAGAGATGCGATTCGCATCTTCTGGTTTACCTGGGGTTCATGTTGCGCTGCACCGGAGTTAAGAATCAGTTTTTCCTGAGTTCTTTTTGGTACTTGGAAATAATGTCATGTACACCCCGAGTTGGCTAGACCTGAAGGCCATTTTGTGACAGACTTCACATTAAAAGCATGAATATTGATGCATACATTCTTTGGAGATGTGGGGTGGACCACATTGTTTGGGTATGTAATTTTCCCTAAAACTTCCTACTACCACTAGTTTCACTAAATGGTGTTTAAGAGCGTTGAGGTACGGAGTGTCAAATTCCTTTTAACTTGCTCCGGAAACCATTGTCAGCTGGTGCAATGCAGATCTGTTCACCCTTTGGTCAAGGTGAACAAATTGTTCACCTGACTCAAGAAAATTTCACCGCAACATGGTGTACAAAAAATGAACGGCTAGAATCAAAGCCCGTGACCTCACCTCATATGCCCGCATCTATCCGCTGGGGCGGAATCATCGCCCTTATTCAATCCGCCATAGGTTTTGCATACGCACTTTTTCTCATTTTTAGAGAAGTAACGGGCAAAACCGATCCCAGCATCGTCTACACAACTTCCGATGCCAATACGTGGGTGGGATACGGAACTGCAGCCTTTTTCATTCTGGTTTTCGGAACCGTTGCAGCCGGCGCCCTAAACATGATGAAAGGACGCCGCTGGGGTAGGGGAGCAGTAGTTATGCTCAACCTCATTTTGCTGCCCGCAGCTTATTACATGTTCGTCGAAGGCAGGATCCTGTGGGCCGTTGTGACGGGAATTTCAGCGATCGCGGTTCTCGGTATGCTTTTTAACCCCCGCGCCGTCCACTGGGCGAACACGGCCTTTTAGGCCAGTGCTACAACCTCGGTGCCACGCTTTTCGACGAAAACCTCGCCGGCTATTCCTAAGAACACCGATCCTTGGTATCCGCCCCGATCCACTTGGATGGTGCGGATCACTTCGCCAGTATCCCAATTGGCGATTGTGAGTCCAGATGCTGTGGGATAAACCAACTGACCATTAATTCCCACACCAGTGCCGATCGCATCTTCAAAAACTTGTCCCACTGACAACTCAGTTGGAGTGAAAAGCGTTAAGCGATCGCCATCAAACCAACTCATATGATGTGGTAGATCTGCAGTTGCAGATTGGAATGGAGCATCGGGAAATGTTGCTGCGCTAACTGGTTGCTCGCTGAGCTTTTCGCCTGTGTCCTTATAGGACACAATCATTGGTTGGGGATCATCCACGTAAATTGCAGCAGCAGTTTGCCCAATAGCAACTACTCGGCCATCTGGGATCGCAATGCTCTGGCTGATTTCTGGAACGCGAGAATCTTCTGGAGCAGTAGCTTGCAATCGCAAATAGTGGGCGCCATCTGGGCAAGTCTCAGTAACGGCTAACAAATCTTTACGGGTCATTGCAGAAGTGAGAGAACATTCTGGATTGGGCTGCTGATCAGCTTCCTGAGCTGCTTCAACTTCGCCGTATTCCACCGTTCTCACGAGGTCAGAACGCCACAGCTCGACTCTCTCGGTACCAAGGACACCGACTCGGTCATTGGAGGTAATGGGGACAACATTATCGCTTGCAATAGCACTGCGAGTGGCTTTGTACTGCCCATCAGTGGCATTAATTGCAACTACATCGCCACAACCCACTCCAGTTTTGTAGGTGGCAACTGTGGCATCAAATGCTGTGGAGAGAGCACAGAGCTCATCGCTTCTCTCATAACTCCACAATTGCTCACCAGCGGGTGTGAAGCTCTTTAGAGTCGACCCATCTGCAGTAACCACAACTCCCGCAGAAATTGCGGGGCGTTGGTTGGTGGAAGTGTCCGTGCTGCGCCAAATTTCATGAAGCTCAGCGGGCACGATAGCCAAAGTTCCAGCAGCGTTGTAGCTCTGTGCAGCTGGATGTAGTTCTGCCTGCCGGATTGGAGCGGTCGCCCAGACTGTTGCAACGCCAGCCACTGAGAGCGCAGCGATGACACCCGTGGCGATGAAATCAGCTCGAGTTCTGCGAAGAATCTTTGCCACTTCTTAACTCCGATCGCGGGAACGACGCGGATTAGAGCGTGGGATTGATCCTCCCAAAACCTTTTGCGCAGGTCCTACACGCTCGCTTGCACCTTCAGGAATATCTAGTGCTTCATAAAGTTCGGGTGAAGTAGAGAACCACTGTGGTGGGTTAGGCTGACCCAGTTCAAGTTCATTATCGATGGCGGACCATTTCAGGACTTCGTCATATCCGACCAAAGTGACAGCGATGCCATCGTGACCAGCACGTCCGGTACGGCCGATACGGTGCACATAAGTCATGGGATCATCTGGGGTCTGGAAATTGATTACGTGGGTGACGTCGTCAATGTCGATGCCACGTGCAGCTACATCGGTTGCCACCAAGATGTCGATTTTTCCGCTACGGAATGCATTGAGGGATTTTTCGCGAGCAGGCTGTCCCATATCACCGTGTACTGAACCTACAGAGAATCCGCGAGCCGCGAGATCTTCAGCAACCTGTGCGGCAGTGCGCTTGGTGCGGGCGAAGATAATGGTTTTGCCACGATTTTTAGCCTGCAAAATGCGGGCAGTGATCGCTTCTTTGTCCATTTGGTGAGCCTGGAATACCACCTGGCGAGTGGTTTTGTGGGTAGCCGCAGAATCTGCGGTTTCAGCTCGAATATGGACTGGCTTGTGCAGGAAGCTGCGGGCCAGCGTGAGGATTGGGCCGGGCATCGTTGCGGAGAAAAGCATGGTTTGGTGCTTGTGTGTAAGCGCGCTCATCAGCTTTTCAATATCAGGCAAAAAGCCCAGATCGAGCATTTCATCGGCTTCGTCCAAAACCAAGATCGCAACCTGGTCCAATTGCAGCGCTCCACGCTTATAAAGATCCAGGAGGCGGCCGGGGGTTCCAACGACGATATCGACACCCACCTTGAGAGCATCGATCTGCTCTTCATAAGGAGTTCCACCATAAAAGGTGAAAATCTTAAGTGGTAGATTCGTGGCAGCGCGCTCAAGGTCATTGCCAACCTGCACTGCAAGTTCGCGAGTGGGCACAATGACTAAGGCACGTGGCGTACCGTCGATCTCTGCAACATCGGCAGAATCAAAGACGCGATCAAGTAGGGGCACACCAAAACCGTAGGTTTTGCCCATTCCCGTGCGTGCTTGGCCGATGAGATCATGGCCATCAAGCGCGATGGGAAGGGTGTACTCCTGGATCGCGAAAGTGTGAGTAATACCGAGAGCTGCTAGTGCATCGGTGATTTCCACTGCGACGCCGAGCTCAGTGAACGTAGGTCTGGGGCTTTCAGAAGACACAACTTAGATACTATCGTTGCACGGTTACAATAGGGTCATTCCACTTAAACGATTCTTTAAGGAGAAACATGGATATCAAGGTCGGATTCACTGATTCCGCACGTGAGCTGGTTATTTCTGCTGATTTACAGCAGGAGGAAGTAGCAGCAAAGGTTTCCGAAGCTTTGGCTAATGATGCCGGAGTTTTGGAACTGAATGATGAAAAGGGTCGTCTTTACATCATTCGCAATAGTCGCATTGCCTACGTTGAAGTAGGCACCAACACTCCACGTACTGTCGGCTTCGCCGGCGCTTAAAAGGGCGGGTTTTTAGAGCAGTGTCACAGGAACCGTTTTTGGTCCGTTTTGCGCGGGATTATGGCTGGCGTGCCTACGCCATCCCGGTTTTGACCGTGATAACGGTCTGGGTGCTTTTCGACGTTTTCACGGCTGACCAGCCCGCTACCGGGGTGATGGCCGCGTCGACAAGCGAAGTTTCGACGACGGATCGTGGCGCCGGACCCGATCCCGCGCAGGTTGAGTCCATGGACGTTCCTCTGACTGAACTGCCACCTGGCGGTGCATATACGCAACGTGGCGATGGCACATTTCGCCAGGTAGGAACCGCCTTGCCACGGGTGGGGCAGGGTGTGGAACGCACTTATACGTACGTTGTTGAGATTGAAAATGGTGTTAATACCAGCGCTTATGGTGGCGATGATGCTTTTGTAGCAGCCGTTGATGCCACATTGTCTGATCCCAAGAGCTGGACTGCCGATCCGCAATTTGCTTTTGAGCATGTCAGCGGAGATGCGGAACCAGATCTGCGCATTCAATTAACCTCGCTCGATACCACGCACAGCTTGTGTGGCAACGATATTGCGATGGAGACCAGCTGTTTTTATTCCGATGGTGGTCGCGTGATGATTAATGAATCACGCTGGCTGCGCGGGGCAGCACCATTTGAGGGCGATCTGGGTTCTTATCGGCAATATTTGATTAACCATGAAGTAGGTCATGGTTTGGGATATGCCGCCCACGATGTTTGTACTGCCGATGGCGAACTTGCGCCGATTATGATGCAGCAAACCTTGAGTCTTAATAATTCTGAACTTTTCAAGATTGACCCCTCCGAGGTTTATCCGGACGACAATGCCACTTGTGAGTTCAACCCTTGGCCTTATCCGCGTGGATTTTAGAGGAGAATAATGTCAGAGTCAGATCAGTTGCCAGACCACGTGCGCGATGCCTTTCAAGTAGGCGCGGGACCTGCAGAGCAACTTAGCGAGGCCTGGGATTATGGATTCCGCGTGGGCAATACCGTCTTTTCCAAAGTGCTAAGCCCCGAAACAGCGGCGTGGTCCTCCAAAACTCGCGAAGGTCTTAAACCAGAAGGCGTGCGCGTAGTACGCCCGATTCGTTCCACCGACGGCCGTTTTGTCGTCGCCGGATGGCGCGCATCGGTGTTCTCTACAGGCAACGTTGCTAAGCGTGTCGACGAAACCGTGGTTGCGGCCCTGCGTCTGGCCGACGCCTTAGTAAAATCCCACGCTCCAGAGCCCGTGGATAATGTTTTTCACCGCGCCGATATTCGAGCCTGGGAAGAACAACCTGGCCAGATCGGCCAGCTCCTGCGTCCCATCGATCGCGTGAATCAGGTCGGACATGCTGATATGTTGGCCACCACCTTATATTCCGGAACGCAACCACCAGCAGTGACTGATTTGGTGCCAGTGTTGCGACCACATGGATTTACCGCAGCGTTGGTGATCGTTGATGGTCTGTTACTCGGTGCAGTGGATGAAGGCATCTTGGGAAGATTCTCGCATTTGCCAGATATTGAATCTCTTTTGCTGCGCGCGTTTTTGTCCCGACGCAATATTCAAGAGTTGTCTGAGAACAACGATCCGAATATCATTTCGAACCTAAATAGGGTAGAAAACACGCTTGTGTCCTATGTTTCTGACAAACTTTGAGGTATGTCGGAATATCAACCCCCAATTCCAGCCGATCCACAAGTCCGTCTTGTTAAGGCTACGTCCAAGCTTCGTCCTCGTTCCTGGGAGGGCGAAGCTTCCCATTTAGTACACGAGGGCACCGGTCGTTGGAGAGTCAGCGGATCTGCCGGCTCCGGCGTTAGCTCCTTGCTTATAGATACCGTCATCGAGCGCATCAAGCAGGGCTGGGATCCGTCCTCTTTGCTGATTATCGCCACTTCCAAGGAAGCCGCCAGTCGCCTGAGACGCGAGATCTCAGAGCTGGTGTCTCAGATGGATTATGTTTCCCAAGGTCCTTTGGTGCGATCGGTGCACTCTTTAGCTTTTGCGCTTATTCGTGATGCCAGCGATGACGATGTGCGGCTTATTACCGGTGCGGAACAAGATGCGGTGATTCGTGAATTGCTGCGAGGCCAGGCCGAAGATGGTCGTGGTGGCTGGCCACCGGAACAGCGCGAGGGTTTGCGTATGGTGGGGTTCGCGCGCCAGCTCCGCGATTTCTTGCTCCGTGCAGTGGAACGTGGAATAGGTCCTGCAGAGCTCCAAGAACTCGGCGCACAGTACGATCGCCAAAACTGGAGTGCTGCGGGGCAGTTCTTGCAGGAATATAAGCAAGTGATGAACCTGGCTGGTTCACATAGCTATTCCGCATCGGAGTTGGTTACGGCTGCGCTTGCGGGACCAGAACCTCGCCAGATGTATCGCGGAGTTTTTGTTGACGATGCGCAACACCTCGATCCGAAATCTGCGGAACTAATTAGTAAGTTTTTGCCGAGTGCGGAACTTGCGATTATTGCTGGCGATGCACAGCAGTCCATTTTTCACTTCCGCGGTGCCAACCCTGAATTTCTTAAAAGAGTTGAAGTTGACCATGAGCTCATACTCGACAAAAGCAGGAGGGGTGCGTCGACAAGCGTTGTCTTGGCAGAAACCGATTCCGCGCACGCCAACCTCATTGCCGACACGGTGCGCCGTTCGCACCTCATTGATGAGGTGCCGTGGTCCGATATTGCGGTGATTGTGCGCTCGGCGGGCATGATTGCGCCGATGCGGCGCGTCCTTCTTGCCGCCGGTGTGCCGGTGCAGATTAGTCCGACGGATGTGGTGTTGGCGGAACAGCGCATCGTTGCTGCGATGATTTTGGGATTGCGCGCGCTTACTGAAGATCTCACGCCTTTAGAATTGGAAGATCTGCTCTTAGGGCCGATCGGTGGTGCCGATCCGGTGACTCTGCGTCGTTTGCTGCGTGGATTGCGCCAAGCTGAAATGAAAACTGGCGGGCATCGGCGCGCGATTGAAGTGCTCCGTGAGCTGCTGGCATCAAATGAAACTGAGAACACAGAGCTGCTGGCTTACCTCACCGAGCGTGAACTCGGATTGCTGGAAAGAGTGCGATCGGTGCTGCGCGCCGGGCGTCGCAGTTTGGCCGAGCACGCGAGCATTGAGGAAATCTTGTGGTCGGTGTGGGCTGCAACTGAGCTTTCTAATGCTTTGTCGGCAGCCAGCTTGCGTGGCGGCGCTGCGGGTTCGCAGGCCGATCGCGATTTGGATGCCATGATGTCGCTTTTCGACGCCGCCGGCGACTACGTTGAGCGCTACCCTGCAGCGGGGTTACGCAGTTTTATCCTCCATATTTCGGAGCAGGAACTGCCCACCGGTGTGCGCGAACGTCGCGGCGTCGTCCCCGATGCGGTAGAGATTTTGACTGCGCACTCCACGACTGGACGTGAGTGGCCACGTGTCATCGTCGCCGGGGTTCAAGAAGGTAGTTGGCCTTCTTTGGGTGAAACTGGAACGTTGCTTGGTCAAGAAGAATTTGTGGATCTGGTTGATGAGGACATCGATCCCGATATCTTCATTTCGCGATCCGCTGATCGGCTCGCTGAAGAAAAGCGACTATTTTATGTAGCCACAACTAGAGCTACTGAATCGCTGTTGGTTACTGCTGTTAATTCCCCCGAGGCCGATGAAGTGCGCGAGCCTTCGCGATTCTTGGAACAGCTGAGTCAACAGATCGCAGTTTTCGAAGATGACGATCGGGTGCCTCTGGCCGAGCCGCAAGAAATCGGTCACCGCTTGTTATCAGTTCCAGCTTTGGTGGCAGAGCTGCGCCGAGTCGTGTGCGATCCCACCGATCCACGTCGCAAGCAAGCCGCCCGCCAGCTGTCCCGCTTGGCTGAGGCCAATGTCCCTGGCGCAAACCCCGATGAGTGGACGCAGCTGCGCACCCCGTCTACCACTGAGGTACTTACCGAAGGTCCGGTTTCTTTGTCTCCTTCGCGCATTGAGGCATTGCTGAATTGTCCGCTGCGTGCGGTGCTCGATCGCCTTGACAGTGAGGATGAGACGCCAATTGCCATGCTCAAGGGCACTTTGGTCCACGCATATGCCGAGGCTGTAGCAGGTGGCGTGGACGGCAGCTTAGCTGCCGAGAAGGTCACCGAGGCCTATATGTCGCTTGCCAACGTGCCAAGTTGGGCGGCAGAGAGCACCGAAAGTGCTTTTCGACGGATCCTTGAGCGCACTCACACTTGGCTGGAAGTTTCCCGAGCTGATTTCACTGAAGTCGGCACTGAGATGGATGTATCGGTCAACATCGATGAGAATATTCGCATCCGCGGACGTATGGACCGCCTCGAACGCAATAAATCTGGCGAATTGGTGGTGGTTGACCTCAAGACTGGAAAAACTCAACCAACTATAGAAGCTGTCAAAGAACACCCACAGCTTTTTGCCTATCAGCTCGCACTCTCACGTGGTGAATTGGTGGAGGGTCGAATCGTCGATGGAGAAAATCCCGAGCCAGTCGGCGGCGGATTATTGGTATTTCCTGCATCTAATGCCTCCAAGATTGGTACTCGGATGCAAGATCCGAAAACTCAGGAAGAACTAGATGAATTTGCAGCGCTGTTGCCAGGACTCGCCGAGCATATGCGTGGTCCAAATCTAATAGCGCGAATTAACCCATCCTGCTCGCATTGCCCAGTTCGTAGTTTGTGCCCAGTTCAACCGGAAGGACAAATGATCCATGCCTGATATTTCTCCTCGACTACTTTCGCAATACCTGGGCCAAGAACATGCGCCGACTGATCAGCAAGCGGTGATTATCGGCGCACAGCCAGGTCCACTTTTGGTGGTTGCTGGTGCTGGTGCAGGAAAAACCGAAACGATGGCCGCACGAGTGGTGTGGCTGGTGGCCAATGGATATGCCGCCCCTGACCAGGTTTTGGGATTGACCTTCACTCGTAAGGCAGCGCAACAGCTTTCTCAAAGAATTAGAAAGCGCCTGGAGGTCTTGGCTGGAGTGCCACGCCTGGATGAAATGGACCCTACTGGCCAGCTTAAGAAAAACCTGCAGGCAATTACGCCAACGGTGTCTACCTATGATTCTTATGCGGGCTCGCTCATTAGAGAATACGGATTGCTGCTCCCGATGGAGCCTTCGGCGCGTTTGATCACTCAAACTGAGCTTTATCACATCGCCAGGGGAGTAGTGGATAACTACCGCGGTGAACTTATCGCCACCCAGACGCCTGCCACCGTGACTGAATATCTGTTGCAATTGATCAGTGAAATGGATAATCACATGGTCAGCACGCAGGACATCATGGAGGAATCTGATCCCTTCATTAAGCTTTTCGACGAACTGCCAAAGGCTCCACGCCAAAAAGCTGAGCTCAATGAAACCATGAGGACTTGGCGAGATACTCAGATCACTCGTCTCCAGTATTTGCCACTGGTCAAGCTGCTCAAACAAGAACTACATGACCGCGCCGTAATCACCTTCGGTGAGCAAATGTCCAAGGCAGCTCAATTGGCTTCGACGCATCCCCAGGTGGGTTATTCCCAACGTCGCCGTTTCCGCGTGGTCATGCTCGATGAGTACCAAGACACTAGCCACTCTCAACGCGTATTGCTGCGCAGTCTTTTTGGAGGCACTGATCCGGGACTCACCGTCAACGCCGTGGGTGATCCCATGCAGGCGATTTATGGATGGCGTGGTGCAACAGCCGCCAACCTAGAAAACTTTGTTGATGATTTCCCAGTTATCACTCTTGAAGGTAAAAGCAGTGCTCCGAAAAATGAGTTGACCACCAGTTGGCGCAATCCTCCCGAGGTTCTCACATTGGCGAATGCAGTATCTCGTGAAGTTCTGGGATCACCAGAGTCGCCAGATCGCACTGTTCAACCGTTGAAGTCTCGCGATGGTGCGCCTCAAGGAGAGGTTTCCATTGGTTGGTTTGGAACTGCGGCTGAAGAGCGTGAGTTCGTGGCAGAACAGCTGGAAAAGCATTGGGAAAATCGCGATAAGGAAAAAGGTTTTACCGCTGCCGTATTGGTGCGTAAGCGTCGTCAAGCGGCAGCGATGGCGGAAGTGTTGATCAAACGTGGCATCCCTGTTGAGGTTGTTGGAATTTCGGGTCTTTTGAATGTTCCTGAGATCGCCGATCTGCTTGCCATCGCAACTATGCTGATTCGCCCGCAGGATAATAAGGCTGCGCTGCGTATTTTGGGCGGTCCGCATGTTGGTTTGGGCATTAAGGATATGCAGCGCCTCCAAGAGCGCGCTAATAATCTAGCCGGGCGGGTATCTCGAGAACGTCGTCAAAAGAACTCTGATCCGCTTGCCGAGTTGGAGGCGATTATTGATGAGGTTTCCATTACTGAGCCCGAAGCAGTGGTGGGCCTGAGTGATGCGATCGCTGATCTCGGAGAGAAAGATCGTTATAGCGCTGAAGGCCTCAAGCGATTGCAACGACTTTCGGCACAGCTGCGTTATTTGCGCACCCATAGTTTGGGTCGTTCAGTGGCAGATATATTTGCTGATATAGAGGATGTCTTTAATATCCGTACCGAGGTCTTGGCTCGTGAAGATCCACATGCAGATGGTGCGATTGGCACGGTGCATTTGGATAAATTTGCCGCGGAGTTAGCTTCTTTTTCCAGCATTGGTTTGGCAGAGCTGCTGGACTATTTCGAATTGGCACGCAGCCAAGAAGAAGGCTTGGAGCCCGGCGAAGTGACGGTGCGCTCTGATCGTGTACAAATCCTTACAGCGCATAAGGCCAAAGGCTTGGAATGGGAAATCGTGTCGGTTTTGCATGCCGATAGCGGAACCTATGATGCTAAAGCTTCAACGTGGCTGAAAAACGTGACTTTGATTCCATCGTCTCTGCGTGGAGATGCCGGAACCGGTGCCCCGGAAATGGACACTGCCGTTGAGAATCGTAAAGAGCTCGAAAACGCGGGCTTAGAATTTGAGAAGGAAGTTAAAGAGCACGCAGCAGAGGAAAACTCTCGCCTGTTTTATGTCGGCATTACCCGCAGCGAGCGCGTGCTTATGGTGACAGGTTCTGCCACGGATGAAAGCGGTGCAAAAAAGTCGAAAGCGCCATATGAGCATTTGGAGATTCTGCGCGATAAAGCTCCTGAGGCAGTAGTCCATTGGTGGGAAGGCGAAGCGGAAGACGTCGAAAAGCCCCTACCGGCGGAAGGCATCTACCCGCAGCTGCACGCCAACCCTTCTGCTGAGGCCGGGGCCGCGCTGGTGCGCGGCGAACGCGTGGCACCCAACACCGAGGGCGGTCTGGAGACCTTGTGGGAAAAGGAGGTCACTGCGCTTATCGACGAACAACGCAGGCTTTCGGCACCTTCGCTGGATGTGGAAATTTCGCGAGAGTTGACGGCAACTGATCTCGTTAGTCTCAAGAACAATCCGGAGCAATTTGCGCGTCGGCTGCGCCGGCCGGTTCCTTTTAAGCCAAATACCTATGCCAAGCGTGGTACCCAATTCCACCAATGGCTCGAGGATCGCTTTGGTGCGACTGCATTGTTGGATGAAGATGAACTACCCGGTATTGATGAAGAACTTTCGGATAGCACCTTCGCCGAGTTGCGTGATGCCTTTGTAAATTCTGAATGGGAGGCGCGCACTCCAGAATTTGTGGAGCATCCTTTTGAAGTAGTCATCGGTGAACATGTCATTCGTGGGCGTATGGATGCGGTATTCCGTGACCCCGATGGCGGGTGGATGGTGGTCGACTGGAAGACTGGACATCCGCCGACCGGCAAAGAAATGGACGCTGCCATTATCCAATTGGCGGTTTATCGCATTGCTTGGGCACAATTGCACCAGTTAGATCCCGCGGAAGTTCGCGCAGCGTTTCACTATGTGGCTCACAACCACACCTTTGAGCCACGCAATCTGCCGACTTCCGATGCCTTGGCTGCTTTATTGTCTGCGGAAAGGCCTAAGATCAATCAGGAATGAAAGGACGGTGAGGATGGGTAGCGCAAAAAAGGACGGCGAACTCGCAGATCTCCCGGATCACGCTCTGCTGAGCATTATTAGAATCCCCGAGGCTGCAAAGCTCAGCCCTTGGTGGCTGATTCTGCGCAGGTTTGCCTATGCCATGGTGCTGTTGATAGGTATTACTGCCGTGGTCTACTTTGACCGCGAAGGTTATTCTGAGGAACTCACACTTATCGACGCCCTCTACTACTCCACGGTTTCCCTCACCACCGTGGGCTATGGCGATATCACACCAGTTACGCAGACTGCCCGTCTCATCAATATCATCGTCCTCACCCCGGCGCGCATTGGATTCCTGATCCTCTTGGTCGGTACCACCTTGTCCGTGCTTACCGAAGAAACGCGCCGGGCCCTGCAAATTCAGCGTTGGAGAAAACGAATGCGCAATCACACTGTTGTTGTTGGTTATGGCACCAAGGGACGCTCCGCTGTGGCAGCACTCCTGGCTGATGGCGTACCAGCTAATCAGATCGTGGTTATTGATACCGATCAAACCTCACTTGATGCAGCCAATAACAACGGTCTAGTTACCGTGAAAGGATCTGCAACCAAAGCAGATGTGTTGCGTCTAGCCGGAGTCGCCCGCGCGCGAGCCGTCGTGGTAGCTCCCAACCTGGATGACACCGCTGTGTTGGTTACGCTCTCGGTGCGTGAAATTGCACCGCGCGCCATGATCGTGGCCAGTGTTCGGGAATCAGAAAACCAACATCTACTTGAGCAATCCGGTGCCGATTCAGTGGTGATTTCCTCTGAGACAGCAGGTCGCATGTTGGGTCTTGCTACCGTGACGCCTTCGGTTGTGGAGATGATGGAAGATCTTTTGTCTCCAGATGAAGGATTCTCTGTTGCTGAGCGACCCGTTGGTGAAGATGAAGTGGGATCCAATCCGCGTCACCTCGCCGATATCGTTTTGGGTGTGGTGCGCTCAGGTGAGCTTTATCGTATTGACTCGCCAGAGGCAGAAACTGTAGAGCCCGGCGATCGATTGCTTTATGTTCGTCGTGTGTTTAGTGAGGATGTTAAGGACTAATGAGAATTCTTCCCATTGGTCCTAATGATGAGATCGCTGTTCTCAACGGCACCGCGGTTTTCGTCGAAAAGCACTCCGGTGAGGTTCTCCCTGTTGCACCTGAACTGGGTGCGGTGCGGGTAAGTTTGGCCGAGATCGAGGCGCTCGGGCAGGCGCGGGCGCCGCGCGATGTGCGTGATCGGGATGTCGCAGCGTGTGTCTCTTTGTTGCGCAATCGCGAGTTGGTGCGATTTGATCCTTTTGATGGCAGCGAATTGAGCTATCACGAACCGGGTGTGGCCTATGGTGCGAGTGGCCGCCCGCATTTTCCACGACTTGATCCGGCAGTGATTGGCATTGTGGAATTACGTGGTGAGGATCGACTGTTGCTTGGTATGAATGCGGCTCGGCAAACCAGGTTTTCTTTGATTGCAGGATATGTCTCCCATGGTGAATCGTTGGAAGAGGCTTTTGAGCGCGAGGTTTTTGAGGAAGCTGCGCGCCGGGTTTCAGAGATTAGCTATGTGGCGAGTCAGCCGTGGCCAGTGTCGGGATCGCTGATGCTGGGTATGCGTGGGGTAACAGAAGATGAGTTGCCTCAGGGCGAAACCGATGGCGAACTCTCGCAGACTATTTGGGCGAGTCCGCTAGAGATTATCGATAACAAGATTCCGTTGGCACCTCCCGGATCAATTGCCCATGACATGATTCATGCCTGGGCCAGGAGCAAACAACAATAGCTCGCTAGCAAAATGTAGGGGTAAATTTTCGTGATTAATCTGCAGGACCTCGACGAGGATCAGCGCATCGCAGCATCTGCACCACGCGGACCAGTGTGTATTCTCGCCGGAGCCGGCACTGGTAAAACTCGCACTATTACATATCGCATCGCGCACCTTATTGATCAAGGATTTGTCAGCCCTAATCGAGTGCTGGCTGTTACTTTCACCTCGCGGGCGGCAGGGGAGATGCGCCATCGCCTTAATCTCATGGGCATCGGCGGGGTGCAGGCGCGTACTTTCCACGCAGCCGCGCGTAAACAACTGATCTATTTTTGGCCTCAGGTGGCGGGAAATCTGCCTTGGCGATTGATCGATAATAAATTCCAGTTGGTTGGTCGCGCAGTTCGTAATGCCCGGATGGAATCGCAGACGGAAAAGGTTCGCGATATTTTGGGCGAGATTGAGTGGGCTAAGGCATCGTTGATTACTCCGGAGCAGTATCCGGAAAAACTCGGTACTCGCACGCCTCCAGCTCCAGCAGAAAAGATCGCTGAAGTATATCGCCGATACGAAGATATGAAGGCAACACCAGAGGGCATGCTGCTGGATTTTGATGATCTGCTTTTGCATACCGCTGGTGCCTTGGAAAACTCTCCGGCTGTGGCAGAGGAATTCCGTCAGCAGTATCGCAGTTTTGTGGTTGATGAGTATCAAGACGTCACGCCTTTGCAGCAGCGAGTATTGGAAGCGTGGCTAGGTGATCGTGATGATCTGACTGTGGTCGGTGATGCCAATCAGACTATTTATTCCTTTACTGGTGCCACACCTTCGTATTTGTTGAATTTTTCGCGTACTTATCCGCAGGCAACCGTCGTAAAGCTCCAGCGTGACTACCGCTCAACGCCGCAGGTAACCGGATTGGCCAATACCGTAATTGGTCAGGCCAAGGGCCGTGTGGCGGGCACGCGCTTGGAGTTGGAGGGTATGCGCGCTCCTGGTCCCGAGCCGGAATTTAATTCCTATGACGATGAGACCACAGAGGCGCGCGAGGTGGCGGGTCGGATCCTTAGCTTGATGGCGCAAGGAGTGCCGGCATCAGAGATCGCTGTTCTCTATCGAATCAATGCGCAATCTGCGGTTTTTGAACAAGCACTTGCCGATGCCGGAATTGTGTATCAGGTGCGCGGTGGCGAAGGATTTTTTAATCGCACTGAGATCCGCCAAGCATTGACGCAGCTGGTCCGCGCGGGGCAGCGTGATGTTGATGAAAGCGATCTGGTGCGTCTGACCCAGCGAGTGTTGGTGCCTTTGGGATTAAGCTCCGAGGAACCAGAGGGCGCGCAGGAACGCGAGCGCTGGCAATCGCTCAACGCACTTGTTGAGTTGGTACAGGAATTGGTCCAAGCCACTCCTGATCTGGATTTGGCGGGGTTGCTGTTGAAACTGCGCGAACGCCAAGAGGCAAAACATCCGCCGACTGTGGAGGGTGTGACTCTTGCTTCTTTGCACGCAGCCAAGGGTTTGGAATGGGATGCTGTATTTCTAGTTGGCCTCATCGATTCCACTTTGCCAATCAGCCATGCGATTAAAGCTGGCGATGAGGCGATCGAGGAGGAGCGTCGGCTGTTTTATGTGGGCGTGACTCGTGCGCGCGAGCATCTGTTTTGTTCTTGGGCTTTGGCTCGTCAGGAGGGTGGCCGGAAATCTCGTAAGCGCAGCCGCTTCCTCGATGGCATTGTGATCGATATGCTGCCAGAGGCAGGCGCTCCGCGGAGCAATCGCCCGCGCAATTGCCGAGTCTGTGGAAATCCGCTTGATACCGCTGCCGAGAAAGTAGTCGGACGCTGCTCGAGCTGCCCTCCTCAAGCAGAGGAAGAGGTCTATGAGGCGCTGCGTACTTGGCGAAACGATACGGCGCGTCAGGAAAACAACGCTGCCTATATGGTTTTTAGCAATGCAACGTTAATGGCAATCGCAGAGATGAAACCTACAAATGAAAATGAGTTGCTCAGTGTGCCTGGGGTAGGGCCGATGAAGATTGAGAAATACGGCGAGGATGTGCTCGAGATTCTGCGGACCGCCTAAGCCCAACACAGCGGGCACTTGGGGTGCGGGGCGAGGTTGCTGCGTCGATTCGTGCCCCGATGTGGATCAACCTCCTCCACCTCGCCGACCTGCCAGGAATCGGCAAGAACCAGCGCGGCCAGACGCGCCGCAGTC
Organism: Corynebacterium callunae DSM 20147; assembly: GCF_000344785.1. Taxonomy (NCBI): domain Bacteria; kingdom Bacillati; phylum Actinomycetota; class Actinomycetes; order Mycobacteriales; family Corynebacteriaceae; genus Corynebacterium; species Corynebacterium callunae. The sequence goes on from NC_020506.1 coordinate 751,606, forward strand.
GCTGCCTCTGCAATGGGGTCGGGGTGCGTGGGGCCATTGGGATGCTGGCTAACAAGCGCATGCCAATGCGGATCGATATCACTGCGATGCAAATCAACACATATCAAACAAGGCCCCACGCCATTTCGTCGCCCCGGGCCGATGAGCCCGCGCGAATCAATAAGTGCCGCGCTGAGATAATTGGGCACGGATTTGGCAAGCAGCGGAGCGAGATTTTGAGTGTGTGCCAAACGGTTAATCACCAAAATATGCGATGCGGGCCGTTGGAAAAACTCCTTTGAATTTTCTCCGTTAATGCGGGTGCGCGGGTTAAACCCGGCCGCTTCCAGCAACGCCGAGGTCGCGTCGACAAGCGTGCCATGCCCATAAAGCAGCACCGGATGGGTGGCCGTTTCACGGACCACCCCAAAAGCCAAGAGGTCCTCAACGAGGCTGAGCGCTGCAGCCGCCCCGAGACCTGCGGTACAGAGCTTGTCGACGACACCCGCCAGCTCCTTTGGTTCGCGCAAATGAAGCAAAATGGGAACAACCTGAGCAATATAATCCGGATCGATTTCTAAGACACCCGATCGCGTGGCATCGATGCCAAATTGGATCGCGGAATCAGGGCGCACCACAATCTGCGCTGTATCGGATAATTTGATGTGTGTCATGGATTCTCCATGGCAAAAACTTCCCCGCCCCGTGCCCCTATTTCACCACAGATACAATGAGCTGTCATGCAGGAAATTGAGGTTATTCGCTCGGCTCGTCGCACTCGCACCGTGCAAGCAAAAATTGTGGACGGCAAAGTTCAAGTCCGCATTCCGGCTCGGATGTCAAAGGCCGAGGAAGAAAAAGCAGTTGCAGAGATCGTGGCTAAGTTGCATCGTCGTACGCGATCGTCTGCCTCTAGCGACGATGATCTCATCGCTCGTGCCCATCGCCTCAACGAGCAGGTCCTCGAGGGCAAAGCCACCGTTAATAGTGTGCGTTGGGTGAGCAACCAAAATAGTCGATGGGGATCGTGCACCATCGCCACGGCGGAGATTCGTATTTCAGATCGTCTGCGCGAGGTGCCAGATTATGTGCTGGATTCGGTTTTAGTGCATGAGTTAACACATACGTTTATTTCCGGCCATGGTCCAGAATTTTGGGAATGGGCAAATAAAACACCCTTGGCCGAGCGAGCCAAGGGCTATTTGGAAGCGTTGCAGCGCTGGGGCTGATTGCTACAGATTATTTTTCAGTATCTGGGTTGTCGGTGTCTTCGTCGTCAGAATCCTGCTTTTCGTCCTTCTTCTCTGCTTCTTCAGCGAGGAGCTTTTCCAAAGCGTTGATTTCAGCGATGGGATCAAAGGATTCTGCATCGGATTCGCCAAGCAAGCTATCGATAAACTCAGCTGGCTTAGCTACATCTTCAGCGGTAGGCAGGAAGTCTGGGTGATCCCAGATAGCATCGCGGCGTTTAACACCAACGGCGTTTTCTACACGACGCCACAGTTCGGCTGCCTCTGTAACCTTTGGTGCACCGAGCTCAATGCCAACAACCTTGGCGAAGGCCTGTTCGGCAGATCCGCCAGTGGCGCGACGGCGACTCCATGCTTCATTCATCGCTTCGGTGCTTGGAATACGATCGCCCATTGCCTGGGTGACAACAAGATCCACCCAGCCTTCAACCAAAGCCAGCAGAGTTTCCAAACGAGCAACGGCATTGGCATTACGGGAGCCAATGCGTGGGGAGAGATCCATACCCTGGAGCTCGTTCATCATTTCCTGCAGGCGCTCGGGATCTGGATTATCCATTTGGAAACTGCCCATTGCTTCTTGGATATGCGAGGTATCAATTTCTAGTCCGGCGGCGTATTCCTCAACGGAGGAAACTAGGCGCTCTACCAGCCATGGCACATGTTTAAACAGGCGCTGGCGGGCAGCTTCGCGGGCACAAACATAAACCAGCATTTCCTGTGGGGCGATATTCAAGCCATTGGAAGCTTCAGCCAGATTCACCGGCAAGATGGCAGAAACACCAGCAGGGGAGACGGGGAGCCCAAAGTCAGAGCCGCTGAGAGTTTGCTTGGCTAGATCTCCGAGAGCATTACCCAACTGCATCCCGAAGTTCATTGATGACATGGAGTTCATCATCTGAGACATCGGACCCATCATCTCGCGGGCTTCCTCAGGCAAGTTTTCTAATTGTGCTTTATTCATCTGTTCTGCCACTGGGGAGACCAGACGCTTCCACACCGGCAAGGTGTTGGACAGCCAGTCTTCTGCGTTCCAAGCCACCACGCGGTGACCGGAGGTTGGGAGCTCGGTGGCATCATCAAGCCAAAGTTCCGCCAGTCGCAAGGATTCCTCCACTGCTTCTTGGTCGGATTTCTTAATGGCAGCAACATTTCCGATTTGCTGGCGCGCAATGCGTGCTGCGAGATCATAATTAACTGGGCCTTTAGCCTCAGGTGAGTTCATCGAATCACCCATGCCCGAAAGCATTTGGCCAAATTGGTTGAGGATATCGCCTAATCCGCCGGCACCCATATTGCCGCCACCGAAGAAACCGAAAGGATCGTTATTATTACGATCCTTATCGTTGTCATCGTCATTGTTTCCGAAAGAGAAACCGAAGCCATTGGAATTCATAACTACCAATCTACAAGGCGCCTATTTGTCAATGCCATGATCTAAACAACGCTGTTAGCGAACACAGGTTGTAGGGTGGATATTCGTGAACCGCCGACTCAAAACCCTTGTATGGGGTGCAATCCCTTTAGTGGCCTTGGCATCCCTGGTTAGCATTGACCATATTCCCGGTACCGAAATCAACTTGAGCGTGCCTTATGCCGCTGAAGGACCCGGTCCTACCTTCAATACCTTGGGCGAAGTTGAGGGCGAAGATGTGGTGTCTATTCAAGGCGCAGATACAGATGAGGTCAGTGGCAATCTGAATATGACCACCGTGTCAGTGCGCTCTGGTATGACATTGTCCCAGGCTTTGTCGCGCTGGCTTTTTACCGATGACACCCTGGTACCCATTGAACAGATCTTCCCCTCCGGCCAAAGTGCTGAAGAAGTTCAGGAATCCAATCGCACTGCTTTTGTTTCCTCAGAGGCTAATGCCACGATCGCTGCTATGAATTACCTCAAGATGCCAGTCAAAGTTGAGGTTGTGGAAGTTGTGGAAGATAGCGCTGCCGCCGGGCACTTTGAGGCGGGCGATCATTTGCTCAGCATCGACGGCACCGAGATTAAGACTCCCGGCGAAGCTCAGGAAATCGTCCGATCCAAGGCTCCTGGCGATTCTGTAACCATTCGCTATGAACGAAACGGTGCAGAGGCAGAAGATAGCATCACTCTAGGCGAACACCCCGAGGATTCTTCGGTTGCGCTTTTGGGAATTTCTATGACCTCGGTGCCCAGCAATGGCATTGAAGTTGATTACAACCTGGAAGATGTCGGAGGTCCGAGTGCAGGCATGATGTTCTCGCTAGCAGTCGTCGACAAGCTCTCTGCGGGGCAGCTTAATGGTGGCAAGTTTGTGGCCGGTACCGGCACTATCTCTGAAGATGGCACGGTGGGGTCCATCGGCGGAATCGCGCACAAGGTGCGCGCCGCCGAGGAAGCCGGGGCTGAGGTATTTTTGGCGCCTGCTGATAACTGCGCGGAGGCCATGAGTGCAAAACCGGAAAATATGACGATTTTGAAGGTTTCCACGCTCGATAATGCGATCGCCCAAATGGAAGCCTATTCCCAGGGCGGAAATTATGAGATCTGCGGCAACTAGCTCTTAGCCGCAGTAGTCTCGGTTACCTCGGTAGTGTCAGTGGCCCCAGTGGCCTCCCCAGCCTCGGTGGTCGCTGACGGATCGGAGGTCTCTGTGGTCTTGGGCTCCGCTAAGCCGAGCTCATAGATGCGTTCCTCGGGATCAATCTTGTCCGAGGACACCATCTGCTGGAGCACCAAACCTTTATCATTATCAACGACGGTAATAATGGACATGGTGCCAATTGTGGTCCAACCAACTACTTTCGAACCGGTATCCTCGACCACCCGTGAGCTGCGCAATTCCGTGAGCAGCTGAGTGGTGCTGGCAGCTTTAGAGGCATTCCTAAAGAATTGGAATTGCCCAACCTTTGAACCGGAACAGGCATATGAATCCTCCACGCCGGAAGGATCGCAGGTCTCAAACTCCGCAAAAAGCTCCTCCGGTGCCAGCGTTCCAAACACCTCATAAACCTTCTGAATATCCTTTGCCAACCCCGAGGTTGCCGTGCTTTCAGTGGTTGGGGTTTCAGGCAGGGCACTAGTAGTAGTGCTTTGCGACGAGATGCTGGTCGCAGGCGTTGTGGGAGTAGAAGTTTCCTGCGGAGAGTCGTCCTGTGTACACGCCGCTAAGAGTGGAATAAGCGCCACAAATCCCAGTGCAACGCGGGCATGCTTCTGCGGATTGGACGCCACTGTGTGAACTCCTAGCTATAAAAACGCGGGGTTTAACTAAACCAATCTTAGTCAAGTCTGCCAGATTGTCAGTTTTAGAACTCTTCTGGATCTGCTTCCAAGGTATAACGCAGTGCTGCAATAACACCAGGAGCAACACCGGGGCCACCACGTAGCTCGATCTCATCTTCGGCAAATGCACCACGCTCGGCCAATTCTTCTTCAGTTGGGCGCAACTGCAAAAGGGTTAGTTCTGCCTCCCCCCGTAGTACCCCGGAGAATAGGCGTGCCGGACGAGCTGCGGATCCGGGTTCGGAGACATCAGTAAACATGATTTCTTGAGCCAAAATAGCGCCGACGATTTCCTGTGGCCATGCTAGACGAGAAATGTAGTCTCCCAAAGCTTCAGAACCGGGCAGCAGATTATCAGGGAGATTATCTTGAACCACAAGGGTGAGCGGGGATTCTTCCAAATCGCTGTCAAGAGTGTCCAGCAACATTTCGCTTGGTACCAATGCAAACAGGGTAGGGCCCGCATCCCAGCCTTCGGCATGGATAAATTCCACGGCCTCGAGCATGGCCTTATTTAGAGCCTGGGGACTGTAGATAGCATCATTCATAAATTTTTTTCCTTTTGGGAAGATACTTGTTGGTCTTTATAGGTGATTAAACCGTAGAGTAGGGGAGAAAAGCTGAATCACGTATACCTAAGGATATTGTCTTGTCGACTGGTCTTACACCTCCGCCCCAACCGATCAAGCGACCTCCAAAGGCGGTGACGTGGATCTTTGGCATTATTGCGCTAATTATCCTCATTGCCCCCATGGGTGTCGGTTTTTACACCGACTGGCTCTGGTTTGGTGAAGTGGACTTCCGCGGGGTCTTCACCAAGGTTCTTGTCACACGCATCATTTTGTTTGTCATTTTTGCGCTTGTGGCCGGATTTGTCACCTGGCTTGCTGGATACTTTGCCATCAAATTGCGTCCTGATGAAATAGCCGCCTTTGATCGTGATTCGCCGGTTTACCAGTACCGCCAGATGATCGAAAATAGCCTGCGAAGAATCTTGCTCTTTGTTCCTATTTTTGTGGGTTTACTAGCAGGCCTGGTGGGGCAGCGCTCCTGGCGCACCGTTCAGCTCTGGCTTAATCGCCAACCTTTTGGCATCCAAGATCAGCAATTTGGCAAGGATTATGGCTTTTATGCCTTCGACCTGCCAATGATCCGCCTGGTTGTAGAGTCCTTCTCCCTATTACTGATCGTCGCCTTCGTGATCGCCCTGGTGGGACACTATCTCCTCGGTGGTATCCGCGCTGGCAACCAAATGACTGGCCAAAAGGCTTTTGTCTCCCGTGGTGCCCGTGCACAGCTGGCTATTACTGCAGGTATTTGGATGCTTGTAAAGGTCGGTTCCTATTGGTTGGATCGTTATGATCTCCTGACTCAGGAAAACTCCACCTTCACCGGTGCGAGCTATACCGATATCAACGCCCAACTCCCAGCCAAGATCATCCTCATGGTCATTGCACTGTTTGTGGCTTTTGCATTCTTCTCCGCCATCTTCCTGCGCGATCTTCGTATCCCAGGTTTGGCAGTAGTACTGATGGTGCTGAGCTCTGTAGTTATCGGAGCCGTTTGGCCACTGATGCTGGAGCGTTTCTCCGTACAGCCAAACCGTGCGGAAAAAGAATCCGAGTATATTTCTCGCAATATTGAATCCACTCGTTTTGCCTATGGCATTACCGATGAGGATGTCACCTATGAGGAAAACTGGGGTGCTGGCGAAACTACCAATGCGGAAGTAGCTGCAGACTCTGCAACCATTTCCAATATTCGTTTGCTCGACCCTCAGATTTTGTCTCCGACCTTCACTCAGCAGCAACAGCTGCGTAACTTCTATGGCTTCCCCGACCAATTGGCTATGGATCGCTTTGTAGTTGATGGTCAATTGCGTGACTTTGTGGTTGCCGCTCGTGAGCTTGATCCAAATGCACTGCAGCAAAACCAGCAGGACTGGATTAACCGCCACACGGTTTATACCCACGGCAATGGCTTCATTGCGGCGCAGGCTAACCAGGTTGATGAGGTTGCCCGCGATGTCGGATCCACCCGTGGTGGTTACCCGGTTTATACCGTCTCTGATTTGCAGTCCAATGCTCGTGCCGCCGAAAGCGAAAATGCTGAAGAACTCGGTATCAAGGTTGATCAGCCCCGCGTTTACTATGGTCCACTGATCGCATCTGCGACCGATGGTGCCGATTACGCCATCGTGGGCTCTACCGGCGATGGCCCGGTGGAATATGACACTGATACCTCCAGCTACACCTATGAAGGTGAAGGCGGAGTCGGAATCGGCAACTTGGTTAACCGTGCAGCATTTGCATTGCGCTACCAAGAAATGAATATGCTGCTTTCCGATCGTGTGGGCGAGGATTCCAAGATCCTCTTTGAACGTGATCCTCGTGCTCGCGTGGAGAAGGTCGCACCGTGGTTGACCACCGATTCCAAGACCTACCCAACTGTGATTGATGGTCGCATCAAGTGGATCGTTGATGGTTACACCACTCTGGACAGCCTGCCTTACTCCACTCGTTCCTCATTGACTGAGGCAACTCAGGATACGGTGACTCCAGATGGCACCCAGCAGCAGCTAATTACTGATCAAGTTGGTTATATCCGCAACTCGGTTAAGGCCGTGGTTGATGCTTATGACGGCAGCGTTGAGCTCTATGAATTTGATACTGAAGATCCAGTACTCAAGGCATGGCGTGGCGTTTTCCCAGATAGCGTGAAGCCTGAGTCTGAGATTTCCGATGAACTGCGCGCGCACCTGCGTTACCCAGAAGATCTCTTCAAGGTCCAGCGCGACATGCTGGCTAAGTACCATGTTGATGATTCCGGTACTTTCTTCACCAACGATGCTTTCTGGTCTGTCCCTAGTGATCCCACCGCAGCTGAAGGCCTCCAGGAACTAAAGCAGCCTCCTTATTATGTTGTTGCTGCTAATCCAGAGACCGGCAATCCTAGCTTCCAGCTGATTACACCTTTCCGTGGTCTCCAGCGTGAGTATCTCTCTGCACATATGTCTGCATCTTCGGATCCACAGACCTATGGACACATCACGGTTCGTGTATTGCCAACCGATGCTTCAACGCAAGGTCCAAAACAGGCCCAGGACGCAATGATGTCATCTGACCAAGTTGCCCAAGATCAAACCCTGTGGCGCGGTTCGAATGATCTGCACAACGGCAACCTGTTGACCCTCCCGGTTGGTGGCGGAGAAATCCTCTACGTTGAACCGATTTACTCACAGCGTAAGGATCAGGCCTCGGCCTTCCCGAAGCTGCTGCGCATGTTGGTCTTCTACAAGGGCCAGGTTGGCTACGCACCGACCATTGCAGAGGCGTTGTCTCAGGTTGGCATTGATCCAGCCGCCGCTCAAGACATCGTCGAAGTTGATGGAAATGTGGTCGAGCCAGAGGTAAGCGCTGCTGCTCCGGCAGCTGAAACTCCAGCCGCTCCGGCTGCAAATCAGGCTGAGGGAATCGCTGCGATTAATGAAGCACTCGATAACCTCGAGGCTGCACGCGATGGTTCCTTCGAGGAATATGGTCGCGCCCTCGACGCCCTTGATAAGGCTGTCGAAAGCTACCAATCAACTCCCTAATAGTTGAGTAAAGCGCTCCAGGATTATCCTGGAGCGCTTTTTAAATGCCCGAAATCGCATCGGCAATCTCTGCAAGTACCCAGTCCAAGGTGTCATCGTCATGGGAACCAAAACCAAAAACGATGCCATTTTCCGCCCCGGCACCGCCCCAATAATCGGACAAGGCAGTTACTTGTAAACCGCGCATCGCAAGCTTGTCGACGATTACCTCCGCGGGTGTTGCGGTAATCAGCACGGCATGCAGGCCACCATCAATCGGCCTAAGTTGCGCGCCGGGCAGTGCGCCGAGGCGCTCTTGTACGATGCTGCGCCGGCGACGATAAACCCGGCGCAAACGCTGAGTGCGGCGTCGCAAAGCACCCGAGGCCAGGTAAGTGGAAAGCGCAGCCTGGGTGATCGCGCCGACTGGCTGGCCGAGAATCCCGCGCAGCTGGGCCAACTCGGCTGCCAAAGCCGGGGGCAAAAGGAGATAACCACAGGCGATTTGCGGAGTGATCACGGAAGAAAAAGTGCCAAGCAGTACCGTGCGATCTGGGGCCAGGGCAGTAAGCGGAGGCAGTGGCATGCCCACATAACGCAGCTCGGAATCGAAGTCATCTTCAATGAGCAAGGTATCGCTTGTCTCTGCCCAATTCACCAAGGCGGTGCGACGCGCAGCGGAAAGCGATCCGCCGTAGGGGTACTGGTGGCTCGGGGTGACCAGCAATGCGTCCAAGTTAGTGGGGAGATTGGTGGCAATCAGGCCATCGGAATCGGTGGGGAGATCGTGGATGTGGTGTCCCAAAGCTTCGGGGATGCGTCGCAAACTGGGATAGCCGGGGGACTCCACGCCGACGGTCGATGAGTTTTTGAAAGTGCGCAGCAACAGAGATAACCCCTCGCGAGCTCCGGCGGTGACGATAATGCGCTGTGGATCGCAGACTAATCCACGCATGCGTCTGAGATGTTCGGCGATTTCATTTCTTAACTCTGCAAGTCCAGCATCGGGTAGCTCCCGGGGCGGTTGCGCACATGCGGTACGCCACGCCGCCCGCCATGCAGAATCTGCCAGAGTCGCCGTATCTGGAATTCCGGGATCCAGATTCAGCAGCGGGGGAGTAGGAGGTGGAGATTGCCGATGTGTGTTCTCTGTTTCCAAAGGCTTGAGCTGGTGCAGATTGGGATTGATAATTGTGCCCGAGCCATGGGTGCTGCTGAGGTAGCCTTCGGCGGCGAGTTGATCATAGGCAGTAACCACACTCCCCCGGGATACCCCCAATCGTTTAGCTAGTGCGCGGGTACTGGGTAAAGGATCGGCTGGGCTTAAGATTCCGGTGGCCAGCAGATCGCGAATTTGGGCGGTGAGCTGCGCAGGAATAGGTGCAGGGGAGGCTGGATTAAGCACCAGTGGCAGGGTGGAAATGAGGTCAGAGCGCATAGTTCTAGGGTGCTCTGAAAAGTGGTCCAATGCAACTAGTCGAATGTGGATCTATTCCTAGACCACTTTGGGGAGTTTGATAATTGCCATGACTGAACTAAACCAAGACAACAACCAGGCGACCGCCACCACCCGCGTGAAGCGAGGACTGGCCGATATGCTCAAGGGCGGCGTGATCATGGACGTGGTCACCCCAGAGCAAGCTCGTATCGCTGAAGATGCAGGTGCCACCGCCGTCATGGCACTTGAGCGCGTTCCTGCCGATATCCGTTCTCAGGGCGGCGTGGCCCGTATGAGCGATCCCGACCTCATCGAGGGCATCATCAACGCGGTTTCCATCCCAGTTATGGCCAAGGCTCGTATCGGTCACTTCGTGGAAGCACAGATTCTGGAATCGCTCGGCGTTGACTTCATTGACGAGTCCGAGGTGCTCAGCCCAGCTGACTACACCCACCACATCAACAAGTGGAACTTCCAGGTGCCTTTCGTCTGTGGTGCTACCAACCTCGGCGAGGCACTGCGCCGTATCACCGAAGGTGCTGCCATGATCCGCTCCAAGGGCGAGGCCGGCACCGGCGACGTCTCTGAAGCTGTGCGCCACCTCCGCACCATCCGCGGCGACATTAACCGCCTGCGCACCCTCGACGAGGATGAGCTCTACGTTGCTGCCAAGGAACTGCAGGCACCATTCGACCTGGTCCGCGAGGTTGCGCAGACCGGCAAGCTGCCAGTTGTCACCTTCGTAGCCGGTGGCGTTGCCACCCCAGCGGATGCCGCACTCGTGCGCCAAATGGGCGCCGAGGGCGTCTTTGTCGGCTCCGGCATCTTCAAATCCGGCAACCCAGCCGCCCGCGCCGCCGCGATCGTCAAGGCCGCAACGCTTTACGACGACCCCGCTGCACTCGCTGAGGTTTCTCGTGGACTGGGCGAAGCTATGGTTGGCATTAACGTTTCCGATGTTCCTGCTCCTCACCGTTTGGCGGAGCGCGGCTGGTGATTATCGGAGTTCTTGCACTCCAAGGTGGAGTTGATGAACATCTGCAGATGCTCGAGGAACTGGGAGTAACCGGACGTAAAGTTCGTTTGTCCCGCGATCTCGACGGCATCTCCGGAATCATTCTGCCTGGTGGTGAATCCTCAGTTATGGATAAACTCGCGCGAGCCCTAGATCTTGCCGAGCCGCTGAGACAGCGTATCGAAGAGGGGCTTCCCGTCCTTGCGACCTGCGCTGGTCTTATCTATGCAGCCAAAACTGTGGAAAATCCCGCACCGGGTCAACAGACCTTGGGAGTGCTTGATATTTCAGTACAAAGAAATGCCTTTGGTAGTCAAAAAAATTCCTTTGATACTGAACTAGATATCGCATTGCCAGATAAAGTCTTGGAAAAAGTGCAAGCCTCATTTATTCGTGCACCGCAGGTTGTCTCCTGGGGTGGCGATGTCACTCCGATTTCTATCTTGGGAAATGGGGCAGTGGTGGGTGTTTCACAAAGAAATATCCTGGCTTTGTCTTTCCATCCGGAAGAAACTGGCGATTCCAGAGTCCACCAAGCCTGGTTGGATACTCTTAAAAAGAACTCTGACCAGTAGATTTGAAGTTTGGCTTAGCGCTCTGTATAGTTTTAACACGTTGCCACAGAGCGTGAAAGCATTTTCTACTCGTGGCAGAGATTAAATGACATTTTAGTCATTGCGTCGCGGGGTGGAGCAGCTCGGTAGCTCGCTGGGCTCATAACCCAGAGGTCGTAGGTTCAAATCCTGCCCCCGCTACTAATTAACAAAAGCCTTACTAACTTCGGTTAGTAAGGCTTTTGTCATTGTTGCGCATTGTTGCGCATTGGTGCGGGAGGCGAGGGGTTCGTCGAAAAGCGTCGGTGTTTTAAATACCCCCAAATACCCCTATCGCCTGCGTAAAAGAGGTTTTTGCGGCAACGGCGGAGAATTTTGGCAACGACTCGGTCACACTTCTGAATTCAAGGGTTCAAAGTGACGTGGGGCATGGCAGTATATAAATCATTGCCCGTTTCATGTTATGAAAGTGAACTAAAGATCCTTATGCGCTTCCCGGTCTCACGCCGTGCCATTTTTTCCGCATCAATTCTTATTGCGGGAGTGAGTCTGACAACGCCAGCGCATGCAGCTGAGTGGGTGGACACCACGGCCGTGGTTGATCAAGCGAATGCGCAACTTTCACAATTCGGAATAACTCTTGATCGCAGTGCCGCGGAAAATTTCGATGCAAGCACCAATTCCACCATTGATGCAACTCTTGCGCCTTATGGTGTGACTGGGGTTTCCGCTGGCCAGGTTGTAGAACAGCCATTGGCACCGCCTGTTGAAACCGCTGAAACTGTGGCCACTGAACCCGTAGCCCAGCCCGCGCTGCCCAATTATGAGGTTCGCAACGATATTCAGTCTCAGGTAATGGCTGCAACCTTGGGTCAAGTGGTGCACCGAGTTCCAGGTTCTTGGTTTAATGCGCCAGCTGTTCCGGAGGAATCTCAGATAGTGGAAGAGCAGGGGCAATCACTTTATGGCCCGGGCACTCCGATCTATCTTGATGGCACCGCAATGTGCACCTTGGCGGTGACCGGAACTGACGCCGATGGTCGCAAAATTGGTATTACTGCCGGTCACTGTGGTCAAGCCGGTGATGCTGTGCGTTCTGGAGATTCTTATTGGGTAGGCGATTCTGGAACTGTTGTATATAACGCACCAAATGCGGATTACTCAGTTATTGAGTTCGGCTCTAATGCACAACTTACAAATTCTTATAACGGAATCACCGTTAACTCTGTAGGCGGCGGCGTTGCTCCCGGGCAACAGGTCTGCAAAAGTGGTGTTGCTACCGGCCTTACCTGTGGAATTGTGTGGTCTGCCGATCAGCGCATGACGATGTCCCAGGTCTGTGCCGGCCGTGGCGATTCCGGAGCTCCAGTTTTTGTGGATAACCGCTTGGTGGGCATCGTCTCTGGCGGCGTTATTCCGAATTATGACCTTTCCTGCACCACACCTTTGCAGGGTTCTTTGTTCATGCCGTCCCTGTCCGTAAATATGGACCAAATCCTCGGAGATCTTAATACCGTCAATGGTCCAGGTCGTGGTTTCCAGCCCACCGCTGGATAAAACGTAGCCCACAAAAAGGAAGGGCCTAGCTGCCAAAATTGGCAGCTAGGCCCTTCCTTATTCTGAGAAACAAGCCGGCTTAGGACTGCTTGAAGCGGTCCAGCACCTCTTGGTGCAATAGGCCATTGGTGGCGATAGCATCGCCACCATGAGGTCCATCAACACCGGCTAAAGAGGTGAAGCGACCGCCTGCCTCAGTGACCAAAATGGACAGAGGCGCCAGATCCCACAGACTGACTTCTGGCTCGGCAGCGATATCTACTGCACCTTCGGCGACTAGGCAGTAGGAGAAGAAATCGCCAAAGCCACGCAGTCGCCAGGTGTCATCGCTGAGCTCAATGAATTGTTCGCGAAGCTTGCGTTCTTCCCAACCGGAGAGGGAAGAAAAGGAAATGGAAGCATCCTCCAACTTAGACACAGAAGAAACCTGCAGCTTTCGAGGAGAAGTGCCATTAAAAGTACGCCAGGCGCCAGCACCCTCAGCAGCCCACCAGCGACGTGCCAAGGCAGGAGCTGAGATAACACCTGCAACGGGGCGGCCATCATCGAGCAGCGCAATTAACGTTGCCCAGACGGGAACTCCACGCACGAAGTTTTTGGTGCCGTCGATGGGATCGATAATCCACTGACGGACACTGAGTTCTACATCGCCGCCAAATTCTTCACCCAGGATTGCATCGGCAGGACGCGCAGTACTGAGCTTTTCGCGCAGTGCTTGTTCGGTCGCCAGATCGGCATCACTAACGGGAGTCATATCAGGCTTGGAGGAAACTTCCAGGTCAGTGGCTTCAAATCTTTCCAAAGTGAGAGAATCGGCAAGTTCAGCTAATTCCAGGGCCAGGGCTAAGTCATCTGCGTAGTTACTCATAATGTCCTAGTCTAGTGCGCTGAAGGTATCAGAAATCTCAGAGACAGCCTCGGCGTTTCCCGCCACACACCAAACTACGCCGCCAGCGTTGACCTTGATGCAAGCACCGCCCACACCTTCAATCAGCGCGCGACCCGGCAGCCAATCCCAATCGGCCACACTGTGCTGCACCCAAGCACCGACGCTGCCTTCTGCAACCCCGGCCAAATCCACCGAGCCAGCACCAAACATTCTGATGGTGGCAGGTTTGGTGGCAACGCTGCGCCACGCCTCATGGATCTTGTCATCGGCCAGGCGAGTGGGGTGAATATAGGTGCCAAGAGAAATGCTTTTCAGGGGTTCGTCGACAAGCATCTTTAGCTCCTTGCCGTCGCGCGTGGTCCGGATACCCGGGCCCCCGAACCAGGTATAACCCATGGCAGGGCGGTGCACCGCCCCAAAAAGCAGGCGATCGGGATTGGCAGGCTCGCCCTCTACCAGCGCGATTGCAGAGCACCAATAATCGGAGCCCTGCGTGAAGTTATAGGTGCCATCAACTGGGTCAATGACCCAGAAACGACCGCTTTTCGACGCCCGGTTGGCGCCTTCTTCACCAATCACGCCATCTTCCGGTCGCAGCGCTTCCAAAGCACCTGCAACAAAAGATTCGGCAGCGCGATCAGCATCGGTCACCACATCAGAAATCGAAGTTTTGAAATCAGTGGCGAGGCCATTTTCCCGCATCCGCCATGCCAAACGACCGGCGTTATAAACCAAAGCCTGTGCCAAATGTTCATCAGTGTCCTGCTCATGCGCAATGACAAAAGTTTTGGTGATGGTCTTGATCATGTCATCTAAGCTGGCGGCTGGATGAGTCTGCTCGGGATTATTCATACTCTCTATTGTGCATCCCTTAAGCTCAGCGTGCCGAACAGGGCGGAGTTCTTAGCTTAAACACCTAAACGGGTAACATATGCAGACATGCGTCCCGAAATTTCTGCAGCACTTTCTGAGCTCGACAGCACCCTCACCACCATTGAGAAGGTACTAAACCCGGAAGAAATGTCCGACCGAGTCCGAGAACTAGAAGCACAAGCAGCAGACCCTTCACTTTGGGACGACCCCGACCACGCGCAGCAGGTCACCTCTGAGCTCTCCCATGTACAAGCTGAGCTGCGCAAAATCACCGAATTGCGCCAGCGCATCGAAGATCTTCCCATCATGTACGAACTTGCCGAGGAAGAAGACGGCGATACCTCCATTGCCGATGAAGAACTCGAGGACCTTCGCGCATTGATTGAGGCTCTGGAAGTAAAAACCATGCTCTCCGGCGAATACGATGCCCGCGAAGCCGTGATTAATATCCGTTCCGGCGCTGGTGGAGTGGACGCTGCGGACTGGGCCGAGATGCTCATGCGCATGTACACCCGCTGGGCGGAAAAGAACGGCCACAAGGTAGATGTTTATGACATTTCCTATGCTGAAGAAGCTGGCATCAAATCCGCCACCTTCGTGGTCCATGGTGACTATATGTACGGCCAGCTCTCTGTGGAACAGGGCGCTCACCGTTTGGTTCGTATTAGTCCCTTTGATAATCAGGGCCGCCGCCAAACCTCATTTGCCGAGGTAGAAGTGCTGCCAGTGGTGGAAAAGACCGACTCCATTGACGTTCCAGACAATGAGATCCGCGTGGACGTTTACCGATCTTCCGGCCCTGGTGGACAATCCGTGAATACCACCGACTCCGCCGTGCGTCTTACTCACATTCCAACCGGCATCGTTGTGACCTGCCAAAATGAGAAATCACAGATCCAGAATAAGGCCTCTGCGATGCGGGTTCTCCAGGCGAAATTGCTCGAGCGTAAGCGCCAAGAAGAGCGTGCTGAAATGGATGCACTTGGTGCCGGTGGCAATGCTTCCTGGGGCAATCAAATGCGATCCTACGTTTTGCACCCTTATCAAATGGTGAAAGACCTAAGAACCAACTTTGAAGTAAATGATCCCCAAAAGGTGCTTGATGGTGACATCGATGGCTTCCTCGAGGCCGGCATTCGCTGGCGCATGGCGGAGCAAAACACCTCAAGCTAGGGCAGTTGCTTGGTTTTTGGTTTAAGTTTGGCTCGGGGAGTTGAAAAACCGTCCCGATTTACGAAGATCGGCTGCTTTAGAAGTGTTTTTTGCGTAAATCGGCACGGAAATTGGGGCAGCACCGTGCGGATTTACGCAGAACTTTTGTTTGCTTAGCGCTGTTTGCGTAAATCGGCACGCTTTGTGAATAAAATTGCCGGAACCCCGTTTTCGCAGGCGCGCTAGATGACGATTTAGGGCGCTTAAAGGGGTGGATCGATATAAAAGGCCATCTTCAAAGGTGTAGGCCTTAAAACGCAATTGCGCTAGGTGGGGCTTTTCTAGACGTTTACTGGGAATCTTTACCTAAGTTTGTCACTTTCGTTTCTTTAGTCACAACTGTTTCGCTAGAGTGTGAGCCGTGATCACCTTCGAGAATGTCTCCAAGAACTACAAGACATCAACCCGCCCAGCATTGGACAATGTGTCCTTGCATATTGAAAAAGGCGAGTTTGTTTTCCTCATTGGGCCTTCGGGATCGGGTAAATCTACCTTCCTGCGCCTTTTGACAAGAGAGGAGAATGTCAGTTCCGGAAACCTCATGTTCGCAGACTTCCAGGTCAATAAGCTGCGCGGCACTCAGGTAAATAAACTGAGGCAACGCATCGGATATGTTTTCCAGGATTTCCGACTACTCAAAAACAAGAATGTCTATGACAATGTGGCATTTGCATTGGAAGTAATCGGCAAAAAGAAACACAAAATCGAGCAGCTGGTTCCCGAAACACTCGAAATGGTGGGACTGGCAGGCAAGGCAAACCGCATGCCCAATGAACTTTCGGGTGGTGAGCAGCAGCGCGTGGCAATTGCTCGCGCCTTTGTGAATAGGCCATTGGTGCTTTTGGCAGATGAGCCCACTGGAAATCTCGATCCAGATACCTCAGATGAGATCATGATTTTGCTTAATCGAATTAATCGCATGGGAACCACCGTTGTCATGTCCACACACAATGCCCGCACTGTGGATGATATGCGCCGTCGCGTTATTGAATTGCAGCTGGGCAAATTAGTTCGCGATGATGCTCATGGCGTCTACGGCGAAATGCGATAGGGGGGGAATTATGGCTTTAGGATATGTAATTCGCGAGGCTTTCCGTGGCTTGGGTCGAAATTTCACCATGACGGTAGCGCTCATTATCACCACTTCTATCTCATTGGCACTTTTGGCCACGGGATTTTTGGTCACCAATATGACAGAGCGCACCAAGGATATTTATTTGGACCGCGTTGAGGTGATGATTCAGCTTGATGAAAGCACCTCCGCTAATGATCCGGAGTGTACCAGCGAAGAGTGCGTTGAAGTTCGCGATACCTTGGAAGGCGTTGAGGGAATCGATTCCATTACTTATCGTTCCCGCGAGGCCTCTTATGAGCGTTTTGTAGAAGTATTCCAAAACACTGATCCGGTTTTGGTGCAGGAGACTTCGCCAGATGCGTTGCCGGCAGCTTTCCATGTGCGCCTGGCAGATCCCTTGGCGGTGGATATTCTTGATCCAGTAAGAGAACTTCCGCAGGTTACAAATGTTATTGACCAGGTGGATGATCTGCGAGGAGCAACCGATAACCTGGATTCAATTAGGAATGCCACCTTCTTGATTGCCGCCGTGCAGCTTTTGGCTTCCATTTTCCTCATTGCCAATATGGTGCAGATTGCGGCTTATAACAGGCGTGAGGAAACTGAGATTATGCGTATTGTGGGCGCTTCGCGCTTTTATACTCAGGGTCCTTTTGTGCTGGAGGCGATTATCGCAACGCTTATTGGCGCAGTGTTTGCCACAGTTGGTTTGTTCCTGGGCAAGGAGCTGGTTATCGATAAAGCTTTGCAGGGTCTGTATGAATCGCAGCTGATTGCGCCAGTGACCACAAATGACATTTGGCTGATCGCGCCGGCAATTTCTGCCTTTGGTGTAGTGATCGCGGGGGTTATCGCGCAGCTCACTTTGAGGTTCTACGTTCGTAAATAACTTCCTCTGCCGTAGACTGAAATGATTATGGCCAAGAAGAATAAGAAAGTCGACGATAACAACGCTGTTCTCGCGACAAATCGTAAGGCCCGTCATGACTACCAGATCATTGATACCTGGGAGGCGGGTGTGGTGCTGCTCGGCACCGAAATTAAGTCCCTCCGTGAGGGAAAGGTTTCGCTCGTAGATTCCTTTGCGAGCATTGAAAATGGTGAAATTTGGCTCCAGCACCTGCATATTCCGCAGTATTCTATGGGTTCCTGGACCAATCACACGCCAAAGCGCACTCGTAAATTGTTGTTGCACCGCAAGGAGATCGATTCCCTTATGGGTAAGGTGCGCGATGGTAATCGCACCTTGATTCCGCTCAAGCTCTACATCAAAAATGGTCGAGTCAAGCTCGAACTTGGGCTGGCGCAAGGTAAGCAGGATTATGACAAGCGTCAAGACATTAAGCGCCGTACCGAAGAACGCGAGGTCACTCGGGAGCTTGGGCGCCGTATTAAAGGCATCAACGCCTAGGGCGGCGTCGAAAAGCGCTTTTCGACGCTTGCATGTTGCGGTGTTTTGCGTTAGAGTTAAACCTTCTTGTGGAATTGCACAATCCCTCCACAGGATGATCGACGGGGCTGACATGGTTTCGACTACGTTGATTTAGCCAGGGGAAGCGTGCCGGTGAAGGCTGGAGACCACCGTGAGCGTCGCAGCAAACTAATAAGCGCCGAGAAGTCTCAGCGCGACTACGCCCTCGCTGCATAATCCAGCGACCGCGTGTCTGTCAGCCCAGGGGAGTCCCTGACCTGGATCCTGGCATCGACTAAGGGACTTGCTGTTCAATCGCGTCCGCGGGGTTGAATGGGACTTTTACCGCAGACTGGGCTCATCATCCGGAAGTGTTCGTTCTAGCCGGAGGGCCGAGCAGAGATCATG
This sequence comes from Corynebacterium callunae DSM 20147, assembly GCF_000344785.1. Classification (NCBI taxonomy): domain Bacteria; kingdom Bacillati; phylum Actinomycetota; class Actinomycetes; order Mycobacteriales; family Corynebacteriaceae; genus Corynebacterium; species Corynebacterium callunae. The sequence goes on from NC_020506.1 coordinate 770,100, forward strand.
CTACGAACTGCGCACGGAGAAGCCCTGGCGAGATAACGTAGGACCCGGGTTCAATTCCCGGCAGCTCCACCAATATGGAAAATCCTGGTCATTAGTGGCCAGGATTTTTCTGCGTCCTGGTCTTATTAGACGTGAGGGATATTCGATTACGTACAGCTAGCGGACAAATCTGGTAAATGCCCAAGCACCTGGCAGGCAGCACCTCAATTGCGTAGTTTTAGGGACGTTACGGGAAGAGATTTCTCACATCAGCTAGAACAATGCCCCGCTCACATCAAGGTGAGCGGGGCATTGTTCATAAAGATCGAGTTATAGAGAGAGTAGGCCGCGGATGGCGTCAAAGGCGAAACCAAAGGCACTGCCAATGATTGGCAGACTGGCGTAGAACTCGGTGAAGGTATCGAAGTAATGCATTAGGTCCTCTTTAGTAAGTTTTTGGATATGTTTTGGAAACTAAGTTCTTTAGATGCCGCTGGACAGGCCAATTTCCGTGAAGAAGGTGTCTAGAAAAGGTGCAAGAGCTACAGTGCTGATGATCGCTTCGATAAGGTATGGAAATGCGAGGATTGAATTGGTGGCATTGCTTGCCAGTTGCTGAATTGTTGCAAGGTCCATGTGGAAAATCCTCTGGGCAGGGGTGGATTATTGAGTAAATGTAGAGCTAGTGCGAAGATTATCAGTGTAAATGGGCTTCTGCTATCGGTTTGAAATTTTCTTAAAATGCTCTTAGGAAAGTAGCTTTCCCTTTGGTTGTGGAGATTGATTGCAGGGGAGCGCTTTGGTTAATTTGTAAATCATTAACATAGGTGTACACTTTAAAAATGAAGCAAAAACAGTATATGTATTTGTTTTAGATGAACACTCTAAGTGTTGCGTCGCGGGGTGGAGCAGCTCGGTAGCTCGCTGGGCTCATAACCCAGAGGTCGTAGGTTCGAATCCTGCCCCCGCTACTAAATTCCAAGAATCCCTCTCAACTTCGGTTGAGGGGGATTCTGGCGTTTCCAGGGGGGAACGCCGGGGGAGTAGGTCAGTGATGTTAACACCAAAGAAGTCTGCTGTGGCATAGAGGTCATCGAGTGACCATGAAATCTCTCCTCGCACCTTGCGCCCTGCTGTCGCGCCTGAAATTCCCAGAACCGCACCAAGCTCCCGCTTGGTTGTCTTTGTGGTGAAGAGAAGTTGATTAACTACAATCCCTACACATTCGTCAGGTGTCCGTTTGTGTCTTATGGGCTTGTTTGCTCGTATTCCGGATGTCATGACTTAAAAACTATACTATGAACGCAAACAGCGCAAGGCTAACGTTTGACGTTAGTTTGGGTTTCTGTGATACTCGTTTTCATGAGCGAACGAAATACGTTAATTATTGCAAATAAGGAGTGGCTGACTCCGCTAGAAGCATCCGACTTGCTTCCATCAGTCTCCCGTCGATCTGTGCAGTTGTGGGCAAAAACAGGAAAACTTCCCAACTCCATCCAACTGCCTTCTGGTCAGTGGAGGATCTCCCGTTCCGATATCGACAAAATCATCAACCCCGGCTTGGCCTCATGAAACCACACAAAAAAACGGCCACTTGTGGGGGAACACAAGTGACCGTCAAAACATCAAGCTGCTGCAACGCTGCTCAGCCACATGATAAGTCTCAGACCTTTGCAAGCGCAACCGTCGAGCCTCGTCTTCCTGTTATTGGATTACCGATTGGTAGGGACATGGAAGGCCCTTTCGGTCAACTGCCACATAGGAGTTCCGTGATCCCATCCAGAAACATCCGGATGCGTGATCATGAAGGAAAACCGGTTACTGCGGCCGATTTCTTTAACAGCGAAAGCACAGTCTGGAACACCGGGCAAAATGCCGAGGTCAAGCAGCGTGTCGTTTTGATTGGCTGTGAGCACGAGACCGACATTCGGCTGCAAAATGATGTAATCCGCGTGTGCAAAGAGCTTGCGCGAGTCATTGTTTCCGGCAACAGCGATGATGATTTCTCGACCTTCATCAGCAGCGATGGATTGAATCTTGGACAGCAAGCGGTGGGCGATGCCTCTGCGTCGATACTGCGCCACTGTCGCGATCAACTCAATAAAAACTACCTTTTCCCTCAGCCAGGTATAGCTATCGCGGGCCAAGTCATCGTCGATGCCGGAAAGGTTGTCGTAGATCGCGTTGGCTTCAGTGCTCGCTGGGCTGATGAATGCTGCGCCTACCAGGCGGTTATCTTCCCAGGCTCCCAGCAGGGTACCGAGTTCCTCGAACTGGGCGGGCTTCCTCGGCAATTCCGGGAGCTCCCACTCTGGGCTCATTTCGCTGGTGAAAAGAAGCCTAATATCGCGGCATTCCTTCTTCGACGTCGCGTGCTTGATCATGCAGAGATGGTACCTGGGGTAGGGGATCGCAATGGGATTCACTGAAGTTGCTTTAGTTTTCGACAAGGTTGGTTGCCTGCGCCCAGCTGAAAAGCTTCTACTGATTGCACTTGCCGATCGTGCCAACGGAGATGGAGAAGCATGGCCGTCTGTGCGTGAGCTTTGCCGTCGATCTTGCCAAGCCCGCAGTACAGTGATGCGCCAGCTTGATTCACTTCGACAGCACGGACTTATCGTCTCAGAATCACGCCGAAAGCGTGATGAAGACGGTCGCTCGCGACAAACCAGTTCGCTCTACCGAATCGACATTGTTGGCATCGCGCTTGGAAAATATGGCGAAAATGGGTCAGGGTCCCAAAATGACACCCTGAAAGAAAAGACCAGGTCAGAGTCAGGGTCCCAAAATGACACCCTGAACGCTTCAGGGTCTCAAAATCCGCATGTTCAGGGTCTCACCCATGAGACCCCTATTAACAACCAACAGAACTACCAACCTTCCCCCCAGCCCCCCAGCGCTGATTCAGCTGGTGGTGAACCAGCAAACGAGGGAGCAGCTTCGCCGCTTGGTGGATCGCCTGACGGCGACCGGGGAGGGGAGGAGTTCCCATCTCATGAAAAATCTTCAGAACCCCCGGAAACTAGCCAATCGGCCACACAAGACGATTTATGCCATGAAATACCTCTGGATGATGGAGTTGGGTCTCCAGTGGTAGAAAATCCCTCTAAAGGGCGTTTAAGGGATGATTTGGGCGTCTCTGAGTTGGTTGGTCAGGTGCTACCTAGGTCGATGAGAGCTATTCCACCTCGCCAGCTTCCACGCATTGCTTCCATGATTCGTGAGCGGCTTGATGCTGGATGGACGATTGAGACTTTGCACGCAGCGCTGGAGGCACGATCGCTTCCCTCAGAGGTACGAAACCTTTCTGCGCTGGTTATCGCGCGGTTCCGCGACGATATTCCAGTCAATGGCGCACCACCAATCGAAGATCAGGCTCCACCGGCTCAAGAGCTGGTTCGTGCTGATGGATCGCCGGTGAAGCACTACGACCTTGACTGGGGCTTGATCGCCATGGATCACAAGCAGGCACGTGAATCCGGCACGACTTCTGCGGCTACGCGTCGCCAATTTGTTCTGGAATCCGGAGTTGAGCGCTACCTACTGGGCACATAGTGCACCGGCATGGAGGGGCGCGCACTCCCCCAATCACGCGCACGCAAAAGTATCCCTTTGCGTCGATCTGTCTTGACATGTTGACGCGCTACCTGAAAGGCCAGGTCATCATGAGGTCCGTTCATGATCCCTTCGCAATCACCCAAATCCGCGCCCCGCGAGTGGCACCAAAAATTGATCCAGTTCCTAATTTCTTCGCTGATTCGCTCTGCCGAGAACCGGAGGAATTCCTTTGGGATTGGAGCATTGATGGTGAAACGCCGATGCAGCGCACTCAGCGTCTTCGTCGGGCTGTGGATGTGTGCCAGGACTGTCCGTTGATACAGCAGTGTCGTGATTTCGCCGCAACTGAACGCTGGGCCTGTGGTGTCTGGGGCGGGGAAGTGTTGGCCCCGCGACGAGAAATTCAAGCCGCAGAAACTTCAAGCGAGGAGTTCAAGGAAAATTCTAAAAAATCTGCCTAGAACCCAGCTTCAAACATGAGGGTGAAGCCGACGGTCCGTGTCGGCTTCACCACACACAAACAGTACCTGTTCCCCGCATGTATCCCGGCCGGTATGCCTCAATTTTTTTGATTCCTATCAGTTTCCTGCTGGTGGTTGCGGTAGCAGGAAAAAGATTTTTACTTAATCAGCGCCCGTACTCGGGCGATACCACTCGCTGTCTCTTCAAATATCGACAAGGAACACACCCATGGCAATCACGCCTAAAACCTGGAACATCGAAGGCAAATTCTTCGGAGAACAGATCTCGCTCGAAGCACATGCTCAGCGCTACGCAGATAACGGGAGAATTGCTATTCCGATTTTCCGGGAAGACGAAGAAGAAGGACAATCCCTTTTCACCATGCTCACTGTCAACGCTCCAAACATGCTCCTGTGGGATGAAGATGCACAGGTAATTATCGACCCTAACGTGACTAAAGAAACGCTGAAAATGGTGATTGATTCTGGCCTCCTGGAAGAAGAACCAGTGATGGACATGAAACTTGGTATGTCCACGACTCAGGCATATGAACTCACAGATAAAGCCATGGATTGGATCGAAGCAACCGCACCTCGTCAAACTCTGGCACCCGCAACCGAATTGCTTGACCGCATCGGAATCTCCAGCTCCTCAATCGACATTCAAGCGGAGCAGCCCGCTGAAAAAGGAGAAGCCCAAAACGTAGAAGAGCACGAAAATACCACTGGCTTGGAGCAGTAGAACTTCAATCCCGTCCTAGCGTGCTGTAGCACAACCCGTGGGGTGGCTTTTCGCAGGTCACCCCACTACACCCTAGGTGGTTGCGGTAAGAGCAGATCAGCGTTGAATACGTGTTGCCCATGTCAAACTTTGTCATCTCAAGGAGAAAAAATTGAAGGCTAAGAATCTTGCAGTCGCAGCAGCTATCGCTGTGGCCTGTGCATCGGTCACCCCAATGGCACATGCACAATCCCGCGCTGCCCAGCCAGGAACCAGTGAGCCTGGAACCAGCCAGCCGGGTACGGGTGGGGAGACTACCCCGCCGGAAAAGCCAGGTACCGGGGGATCTCAGCCGGGTACGGGTGGGGAGACTACCCCGCCGGAAAAGCCAGGTACCGGGGGATCTCAGCCGGGTACGGGTGGGGAGACTACCCCGCCGGAAAAGCCGACGGAACCAGAAGAGAAAGAACCGACACCAGTTATCCCTGCTCCAACGCCTACTTACCCGAACGTCGATAACAGCGACGATGACGGCGATGACGACATTGACTCCGATACTCCCAGCCAGCCAGTAATCATCCCACTGCCTGTTCTTCCTACACTGCCGGCAGCCACACCTCTGGCAGAAGCCCCAAATGATCCCTCAATCATCCCTGTAGACAGTGACATTCAGACTGAGGTTGTGCGCACCGGCACAGTAAACTTCGTTGAAGTCACAGCATCACAGACAGATGTCGCAGCACAGCAGATCCTGTGGAATGACGGGACTTCCGAGCTGTCGGCATCCGGCACAGTCGCTGGACATGCCATTGCTTCACCAGTTGTGGAATCACGAACTACTGCCACGTCTGCACAGATCAAAGTCAATGGAGCCACCGTGGTTGACTTCTTCGTCCCGGATGCCATCGCTGGAGTCGTAGAAACCAATGCAGCGGTTATTGATCAAGCCGTCAAGAGCGTTACTGGTGAACTGGAGCCTGCCTACGGTCGTCATGCGCTCCAGGTGGGCAACGCCCAGGTTGCTGTCGGCTCTGAGACCATCACCGCCGAGGTGTAAATCATGTCTAGCAAGTGGTTCGAACTGGAGGATTTCACTCCTCGCCCAGAGCAAAACGTTGATGCTGTAGAGCCTAACGATGTGGCTTTTGAGCAAGAAACGCTAGCAATAAAGACACCACAGAAAAAGCGCGTCTCCACTGGTGCTTTCCTCGCTGGTGCAGGCGGTGTTCTTGCCGTGATCGTCGGAGTCTCAGTGTGGGCAGTTATGCCCACCAACAGTGCTGCAGATGCTCAGGTAGAACCGTCCGAATCAGAGGTTCCCGCGGCCTCAATTGTGGCTGCTACAACAGAACCATCTACAGAACCATCTGTCATGCGGGCCGGCACTAATTGTGCTGGTGAATCCACTATTGATGCTGGTCGTGAATCGCTGGAAGAGGCAATTGTCACATTTCAGACGGCATATCACGAACGGAACGCTGATGGCGTGCTAGCAGTCGTGGCACAAGATTCTGCCATGGCTGCCGAAAACTGGGCCGAAATCTTGCCACTTGCAGCACCAGAAGGCACCACCTGGTGTGTCACTTTTTCCCCAGAATCCGACACTTCCGTTGCCACTGACCTCACGATCACAGACCCCGCTGGAAAATCAGTGATCTACCGCCAAAACATCACCGGAGCAGAGAGCGACAGCGGATGGATTCTTCACAAAATCACAGAAAGGGTAGACGAAAATGCGTAGATCACTTGCGGTTTTCTCCACCATCGTTATCGCAACCGCTGTAGTTGTCCCTGCATCAGCGCAGGAGAACACTATCGGTGAATGCCCGGCCATGCACATTGTCATGGTCAACTCATCTGCGGATTCCATCACCGGATCTGATCAGGTCGATTCCGGTTTCCTTGCAGAGATCGCTACGCCAGTTCTTAAAGCCGCCAATGAGGGAGAAACCGGAACTACGGCAGGTTTTGAACCGATCATCGAAGACAGCTCCGATGAAGCTTTTGAGACCTTTGACGCGGGCATTCCAAACATGTGGGGAGAAACAGAAACAACTTATAAGAGCGAGTGGGGAAATGTCTCCGAGACCGCTACTGAGACTGCGACAGCTCAATCTTCCCCCGAAGCATCACGGGCGGAAGTGGGCAGAACGTACATCCCCATCCGGGGAGATAGGACAGGCTCCTTTATCCCTGGTGTGCATTCCGTAGAGCCAGAGCCATATACCGAGATCATCACCCGCGCGGTTGATGACACCATGAGTGTCTTTAACCAGATTGGTGAGCTGTGCCCAGGAACCAAGGTTGTGCTCATGGGCAACGCCCAGGGCGCGCAGGTTGCCAGCACTGTGTCCAAAAAGATCAGTGCAGGTGAATCGTCATTCAGCGCAGACAATCTCGTTGGTGTTGCGCTTTTCGCTGATCCCTCACGCGAAGATGGTCGGGCTACTGATGGAATGGACGCAATTGGCAACCTGAATCCACAAATTGCCTCCGGCGTTGATGGCACCGGTGTTGCAGCAGTGACAGGCCAAACCACCGCGACAGGTGCTGCTCCACAGAACACTGTTTCTTGGTGCTTGGACGGGGACGTGACCTGCGGAATCAAAAAGGAAGACCCGCTTGCTGTACTTACCGCAGCAGGGCAAAACATCGATATTAATGATCCTGTTCGGTCGCTGAATTACATCTCTGATGTTCTTGGCCCAGCAGTCATGCTTGGTGGTGTTGAAGCTCTCGCAGAAGGTGTGGAAATGGGAAGCGGGGGACTGCGCATCACCCGCGCTAACTCTGTTGATGAAACTGTTCTGGGGCGTATTGCATCACAGGTTGCTAAGCCAATTAGCCAGTCTGACCGGGAGCGCCGTGTGGTTGCTGCTGGTCAGCAAATCGGCGGCATGGCGCTAGCCGCAGGTGTCACTGTGGCGAAGAAGACACTCACCCCAGCAAATATTGCCCAGATTGCTCTTGCTGGTGCGGTTAACCCAGCAGCAGGGGCGGGAATGGCGTTAGCACTAGCAGGAACCGCTGCCCTGGATTTGGTCACAGTAGAAACAGCCACGACAACTGCTGCACGAGTCTTTGATGAAGCAGATGCAGCAGGTCTAGAGACACCAGATGTTGCCCGCGCAGCGGTGCAATCGGCAGTTGCTCGCACGGTCACTGAAAATACCTACCGCACCACACCAGTCACTGATGATGGTTTGACTGCAACTCAGGCGACTACCTCGTGGCTTGCGGATCTTGCGGGTGATTCCACTGGTAATGACTTAACTGAGGCGCTGGTAGATGTTGTCGGTGCCGTGGCTGTGAGTGCGTTCGATGAGGCAGGTACCCAGTCGGCCATGGATTCACTGAAGGTGTGATGACAATGCTTAGGAAGAACACCAAAGGTTCAACCATCACACCTCAATCCCTTCCTGGTCGGATCGCAGTTGATCGAGAGCGTCTTCTTGGCGTTGCTGAGTACTGCTTGCATGACGCTGATCAGATAGAAGAAGATCGGGCTTCATGGGCACCGGCTTTTTGGCTGGTAGCAGCTCACGGTGGGGCAGGGGCTAGCACGCTGTCACAGATGTGGGCACCTGCCGGGGATGCAGGAAACTTGTTTCCTGCATTAGATGCCTCTCCGCTTGTCGTGATCGTGTGCCGACCGTCTAAAACGGGCCTCGAAGCAGCTCACCGCGCGGTGCTCCAAGTGCTTGCTGATGAAGCTGGTCAGTGCCAATTGGTTGGAGTTGTGTGTGTGGCAGATTCTGCGGGCAAGCTTCCTAAGCCTCTTGCACAAAAAATTCGTGTGATTGAGGAAGTCACCAGAGTGTGGCATGTCCCGTACATGCAGTCTTTGCGTATTACGGACACAGACGATTTAGCGGTGTGGAGTCCAGATGATCCTCCGATGGAAAAACCAAAGAAGAAACGGCCTGTGACCACAGCCGTACCACACACCATTGCCGCTGTCGGACGAGAGATTTTCACCGCAGCAGGAACAAAAAATCAAGAAGATTGGACTTAAAAATGGATTACCTTAACGCTAAAGCACTTCTGGTTCTGGCACAGATGCCAGGACAGAACATCACTCCGCAAGCACCGGCTGGTTTTGGCTCCAAAGTAGATCAAGGGCTGAATTTTGCCATGTATCTGGGGATCGTGGTCGCCATCATTGGTGTCATCACCATGGGTGCGGCAATGGCCTTGTCTCGTCAACAGGGTTCAAGTGAGGAAGCAACCTCCAGGGCGTTGGCCATTGGCATTGGTTGCTTGTTGATTGGTGGCGCGTCCGGTCTCGTAGGCGCATTCCTGTGATTGTTTTCGCACAGGGTGTTCAGCCACCAACAAGCCCCTGGACTCCACCAGCGTCCGTGGTTTCCACGATCTGGAGCTGGTTGGAAATCGCCTTGTATGTGGCAATTGTTGTGTCGATTCTCGCAGTGATCACTCTGGGGGCATTTATGGCACTGGATAAAGACCGTGGTGAGCCAGTCAGCGCCACCGCACCGTATGTGACTGCTGTGAAAATCGCTCTAGGCGTTTTGATGTTTTCCTCTGCGGTTGCACTGGCAACAGCGTTTTCCTAGAACTCTCTCCATCACTGTGCCCCCAATTTTTTGGGGGCACCACATAGAAACTGATATGCGAAAGAAAAAAATGATGAAACTCCGTCACACTTTGCCCGTTGTCCTTGTTGCTATTAGCGGTTTTGCCGTTTCATGCAGCTCGGCAGAACCAGAAGATGCCTCCATCGCGGTGGTTGAGTCACCTGAGGCTGTCTGGGTTCCAGGGCCAGCAGGTCTATCTATTCCTACCGGTGCTCAAGGGCCGTATGAGCTTGATCCTGTTCCTCATGAGTGGGAGGAATCCCCTCAGGGAGCTGCGATGGCAGCTGTGGCTGCGCAGGTCTATATGGCAGGGGCAGATGATGACACGTGGACAGATGTATCTCGGTTCATGTTGGAGCCGGGTGCAGGGCGAGACCAGTGGTTGCAAGCTCGTGCTCTGGTCACTGTGGATGGTGTCGTAGACAACCCTGCTCAATTCACGGGGTTCAGCGTTGCGGAATATGACGAAGAAGCTGATAAAGCCTTGATTATCTTGGCTACTACGTGGTCAGACGGAGTTTCTTTTGCTTATCCTGTGCAGCTTTCTCGCACATCGGGTGACTGGAAAGTTGTGCTTCCCACACAGGATCAAGCACCTGATTTAACGGCACTGTCGGAACAGCAGCTTGATGGATTTATCGCGTTTACCAGCGTTGAGGATGAGCGCTAATGACTAAAAAATCACTCATCATTCTGTGTTCAGTAGTCGTGGCTTTCGTTCTACTTGCTGCGATAGTGGTCGTACTGACCCGGCAAAATGAGACCACGCAAGGGGCTTCATCTGAAATCACATCGGGCTCTTCGGAGTATCCATCAGACGACGATATTGCTAATCGAAGCTGGCCACGACCACATTTCGATGACTCTACGTTTCGCCCCGGCACGTGGTCAGTCGATGCGACGGGGCAGCCTGTCCTGACCCCGGACTCTGCCAATGGTCAAATACTGGGTAATCCTCGTGAAGCTCGGATGGAGGAATGCGGTTCGTTCTCGTGGGTACAGCCCTCGCGGCTTACGGCGCAATATATTCATGGCCGATTTTTGTTGTTCTCAGAGTCAGATGGCCCAGGTCGTGTGAATCGAGAGAATTTGCCAGTGGACTACTCACAGTCTGCGGCAGGGGCCTTTCTCGGTGCGTACAACTTTTTGGCACTTACTGATCCTGCCCGCGATGAGATTGCGCTTGCTGCATGGAATCAGCTCTTTGAAGGAACAGTTTCACCCGCCGTTGAGCGTGGAGAAGTCGATGAAACCGGTACTTTCAAACCAGCAGTTCCGCTTCCTGTCGCTTTTCAAATAGAGACATGTTCAGAAAGCACTGCGGTGGTCAAGATTGCATTCGAATCATCTGTGGGGGCATCAGGTGATGCGCTGACCTATGACGCTTATGCAGCGTTGCGACTTCCTGTGGTTTATCGAGGTGGTCAGTGGGTCGTAATTCTCGATGATGCTGCGCGTGCTCGAAGTTCAGAACATGGGATTGAATCTTTATCCGGGTGGACGACCTTGACGTACTCGGGAGCGTAAAAGGGATGAAAAGAATTGTAATGGCTGTATTTATCAGCCTGATTGCTTTCCTTGGCTCGGTGTCACCTGCATTTGCACAGGAAGAACTAGAAGCACCATCAGCTACAGAACACACCGGCGGGCTCGGGATTTTCGGTCAAGACAGCTTCAATACCTGCCGTGACAATCTCTCTCAGGCCAATATCGCCACGGTTGGTGAAGATGCGGCGCAAAACGACGGTCTAGGAGCTGGAATCACCAATGTTCTAAGAAATGTTGAGTGTTTCGCGCTGTCTCCAGTAATTAATACCGTGGCTGATGGTGTGGAAGCTGCCTCGAAATTTTGGGACACCAATATTGGTCAGTTCGTTCAGTCGGTGATGGAAGGCAATGCCGAAACAATGATGTGGGCCATGACGTTCTGGATGGACTATTCCATGACCGGCATCGGCGGTGCTAGCTTGTCCGCGAATGTGGAAGGTGTGCGCAATATTGTCCTGGGACTCACCGGGTTGGCGTTGGTCGCCAGTTTCATTGTCGGTGGTGCCAGACTTGCAGCGTCTCGGCGTATGGGATTACAAGAAGGGATCTCCGATTCTGGCGAAGTCATCGGGCGCTGGTTGATCTTCTCTTTGGTCGTGCCTGCTGCGGTGCCCGGTGCACTGATGGCCTCGGACATGCTCGCTGATGCGATCATGGAAAGCTTCGGTGTTTCTGATCCTGCAACGTTTGTGCAATTAACAATGCTGGATGAATCATTTGGTGGCCCTATTCTGTTGCTTATTCTCTCGGGCTTGACGCTTGCTGGCTCGATTATGCAGCTGATCGCACTGGTCATTCGTGTGCTGATTTTGCCGATAGCTGCTGGATTAACACCATTGTTTGCAGCACTGAGTTTCTCAGAGACAGGCCGATCAGGACTGAACCACTTGGTGGCCTACATCATCGCTGCGATTGCGTTCAAGCCCGTCTCAGCGCTGCTGTACTCGGTGGTGCTGTGGAATGTGAGCAATAGTGGAGACGGAAGCACCACAACGGGACTGATTAATGCGCTCATGATTGGTATCGCTGGATTTACCGCGCCAGCCTTGGTGCGTGCCATCGTCCCAGCTGTGTCTCAAGCGGGTGGTTCGGGTGCTGCTGGTGCGATGACCGCTGCGGGAGCTGTCGGTGCTGGCGCAGGTGCTCTTGCAGGTGGAGCAGGAAGAATGCTGGGTGGCGCAAGCGCTGCTGGAAAGGCAGCTTCATCAGCAGGCGGTGGCAGTGCTGGTGGTGCAGGAGCCGGCAGTGGGGGAGCGACTGGTGCTGGCGCGTCTACATCAACTCCGCCACGCTCTCCGGTAGCTGGTGCGCCTGGTGGCGGGGGAGCCTCACGCGGTGGATCTGGTTCCGGTGCACGCGGTGGCGGTGGATCTAGTGCCAGTGGTGCAGGCACGGTTCGTCGTGGTGCTGCTCGTGTGGGTGGTGCCGCAGGCCGTGGAGCGTCAAGCGTTGGCCGCGGAGCTGCGTCGGTAGCTAGGGGCAGCGGATACGCGCTTCAAGGCACAGGAAATTTAGCGCAAACGTCACAAAACACTCTTGAGGGTTCGATTGGAGGAGCAGGTCACTATGCAGGACAAATTCACCGCTGATGAAGCCGTACAGTATTCGCTAGGTCAGCCATCTGTACGCACTGGTCTCGGGGGCTTCTCTATGAAAGCCACCGCCATAATTGCAGTAGGTTTTATCTCATTTCTTGTGCTGCAACTCATGGGTCTTGCGAAGTGGGGCTTTACCCTTGTTTTACCTCTGACGATTGTGTGCGCAGTGGTCGTGTCTGTGAAATGGGCGGGTCGATCACTGGCTGAAACTGTTCAGTTGATGTGGCAGGATCAGCGCAGAAAACGCGCTGGTGGACACCTTTATTTCTCGGGGATTGGATCACGTGTGCCACTAGGACAGCGCAAGTTGCCAGGGCTACTAGCGCGTACTGAAATGCTAGAGGGCATTGATACAAGTGGGCATAAATTTGGTGTAATTTTGGATCGTCCACGACGTGACGCCACCGTCGTTTTTGATTGTCAGCTCACGGGTCAAACTGCCATGACGCAGGCTGAACGTAATGCGCAGACTGCTGAATGGTCACACTGGCTTGCCGGATTATCTTTGGCTGGAAACATCAAACATGCAGTGATTGTGATCGGTTCATATCCCGGCACCGGAGAACTGATTTCGCATGAGGTACAGTCGCTGATTTCACCGACTGCTCCGATGGTCGCGCAGACGATTATGAGGGAAGCTGCTCAGGCAGTCTCTGTAGGCATTCCAGAGGTTTACGCCCATATTTCTGTGACCTATCACGTAGAGCGCGACATGCTCACAGAAGACTCGTTTTTACATCAGCTTTCAACGGCCATTGCGCCAATGTATGAGTCATTGACGTGGGCGGGCATTCTTGCTCATCCTATGTCGGCTACAGACATCACTGCACGTGCACACGTTCTCTTCAATCCAGCTTCTGAACAAGATTTCGAGCAAATGGTGGTGGACAACGAAAACCACGGTCTGAACTGGGATGATGCTGGTCCAAGTTCAGCGATCACGTTGCCAGGTGTTTATCACCATGATGGGTGTGCTTCGGTGACCTGGGAGATGAAAGACGCTCCCAGATCTTCCTTTGAAGACACGCTTTTGCACAAGCTGATTCAGCCTCATGATCGCCTTGACCGTAAGAGGGTTGCGCTAGTGTACCGCCCGTATGAATCTGGTACCGGCGCTTCTCGTGTGGAGGATGAGCATCGTGATGCGATGGTGGCTGCTAACTCGTCTAAGAAGTTGACTTCGGCCAGTGCTGAAATGCGTCTTGAGCACACCGATGCAGCCAGACGTGCGCAATCAAAGGGTGCTCAGCTTGGTCGGTACTCGATGTTTGTCACCGCGACCACTGATGATCCATCAGATTTACGTCGGATCTCCACAGAAGTTGTTCATCTCGCGTCGTCTTCATCTATTCGACTCCAAGTGATGAAGCGCCAGCAGGATGTCGGTTTTCAGATCAGCTGTGGACTTGGACAGGTTCCGTGGGATAAGGCCACGACCTCCAAAATAATTGGTGAATAACAGAAAAGACTTGATCATATGTGGAGTTTAAGAAAGGTGATGACCAGTGAGTTCATCGCCGCAGAGCTTAAGAGCACCGAATTGGGTGAAGTGCGAGATCGTGCAGGTTTTGATCACGGCGCAATCATTGACACGCACAAGGGACAGGTGACTCTGCTATCAGAGTCAGCTCATCGCGATAACCACATGGTGAGACGATTTGAGCAGGTCATGTCCATGGACGATGAAATTGCATGTGTGGCCACCACGCCACATTCTGATGGTGTTCGCGTCTCGTTGACGTTTAAAGCCACCGTCAAGACGGAAAAACGTGATCGAACAGAATTTCTGACTTCCCTTGCTCGGCGTGGTGACATGATCACCGCGGAGTCAGACGAGATCGGCCTGGAGCTAAATCCGCTCAATTCTCGTGCGGTGGGAAGCCTCGCGGAGAAAACATGGGGATCTTCGTGGCCGCCAGTAGCCATAGGAAAAGTTCACTACGACTTTATCTCCATTGCCGATACTGTCGCGGTGGCCTCGGAGATTGATATTGATGAGGAGCTTCACGACCACCTCAGCGAAATTGCATTCAAAGAATCATGGCTGACCTACACACACATAACGCGCCCAGCGATCTTAGGTACGGGACTACGCCTTGGATTGATCGTTGTGCGGGGCGCAACTTTTAATGAAGCGAATTACCGGATAGGTGAGATTATTTCTGGGTTAAAGCCACCACAGAGACTGCGTTTTCACCGGCTTTTTGGTCGGCAGCGAATGGGAACGTTAGCAGGGGCAGGCTTGGGAATTCTTCCCTGGCAACACATCAAAGCGGAGGTCATGCCATGACAATGACAAAAACTACTGAACTAGACTTCTTTGACCTCCACCAGCGTATTTCCGCAGGAGAACTCCAACCACCACCCGCGCTGACCACACGAGGGCGGGCGTATCGTCGGTGGCTGAAAGAACATACCAGCATCCCTGATATGGACGGTATCCGTTTTGATCATTCCTATCATTCCCCTAGAGTCACCGGCTTCTTTGGCTCAGGAGCTGGCACAGCCTCGGTGGTATCAGGTGGTCTGGAATGGCAAACAACGACGAACTTAGGCGCAGGATTTTCTCCCAATGTTGTCGGTGCGCCCGCACCGATTATCGGTACTCCACTGGGTAGGCATGTCACGACAGGAGCCGATGTGGGTTGTGACGCAATGAGTTGGTTTCGAGAGGGCATTATCGCTAACCCTTCGGCTTTTGTGCTCTCACTGCCAGGTTTGGGAAAATCGACACTCATCCGAAAAATGCTCATGGGTGGGGTAGCCCAGGGTCACATCCCGATCATTGCTGGTGATATCAAAGGTGAATATGTTGGTTTTACGCAGCAAGTCGGTGGTCAGGTCATCACGATTGGCCATGGTGAAGGCAAAATCAACCCGCTGGATGTCGGTGCTCTTGGTCGTGTGATTCCGCTTCTGGAGTCTTCGAAAGAACATCTCGAAAAAACTGGTAACGGTGATCTCATCGAGCGTGCGAAAGAACAGGTTCACGGGAGACAGGTCACGATGGTGGCCACCTTGGTGGGGCTTGGACGAGGTGCTCCCATTGCAGACTGGGAAGCGATGCTTGTTTCTGTTACGCTTCGTGAGCTTTCTGCTGATTCTCGATTTTCATGGGAACATCCTCCAATTTTGACCGACCTTATCGAGATTCTTGAAGAGGGAAGCACGAATCTGAGGAAAAAGGCGCGTGCCCGAACGGATGAAGCTTGGCAGGAACGTATTGATGATCTTGTTCTTTCACTCAACGCCTTGCTCGATGGTGCTACGGGACAGATTTTTGCAGGTCAAACCACTGATCCCATCCAAGTTGATTCCACAGCCGTATGTATTGATGTTTCTGCCGTTGACCGTGGGGATTCCTCTATGAAAGCCGCGGTAATGATGGCGTGTTGGTCGTCTGCGTTCGGTGCGATTGAAGCCTCACACATGCTTGCTGATGCAGGGCTTGGTGATCAGAAATACTTTTCAGTCACCCTCGACGAGATGTGGCAAGTGCTTTCTTCGGCACCGGACATGGTGGGACAGGTAGACAGCTTGACTCGATTGAACCGTACGAGTGCCACTGCGCTGCACATGATTACACACACATTCAAAGACCTGGAATCACTACCAACAGAAGAAGATCGTAAAAAAGCGATGGGCTTTATTGAGCGTGCTGGGATGGTGGTTTGCGGTGGGCTGCCGAACTCTGAGCTGGATATCCTTTCTTCTCGGTTGGAGTTTTCTCCGGCTGAAGCCTCGATGATCACATCTTGGTCAAAAGGCGCACATTTGCGCCGGTCACGAACTTTTGGTGCCCGATCCTCACCTCCTGGCCGTGGTCGATTCATGATCAAGCCGTCGAAAGATGGCTCAGCAGGTGTCCCAGTTCAGGTGGTACTTACTCCCACTGAAATTACTGATCGTCTTCATGACACAAACCAGCGCTTTGATACTTATTTCTCGGATGGTGAGTCATGAGGGCGCACCGTTTTTCAGCAGAGTTCCGAGATGAAGTGATCAAAGAATTCATCACGACGTGGGAGTCCTATAGTCACCCCACGAAAGCGGCCACCACGATTGCTTGTGAAAACGGAATTGGAAGATCCACGCTTGAAGGTTGGCTGCGTCAGGAAGGCGTGTGGCCAGCCCCGCGAGCAGGTCGGATCTTAGAACTTGAACAGGAAGTTCGTCGTCTCCGTGCGAAGGTCGAAGAGTTAAAGAAGAAAGCAGTATGAAAAAGGTCATTGCAATAGCTTTGGCTATTGTGCTGTTTATCGTTATCTTAGTTTCTGCGATTATGAGCAGCGACGAGGAAAAGTGCTACCCATCGCGTCAGCCGATGGGATCAGGTGTTCCGGCAGGGGCTTTTTCTTTGCCTGAGGCTAACGCCATGGATCACATCACGTCTGGTTTTCGTAGTGCGGATCGTCCGACACACCAAGGACTGGACATTGCGCAAGGCGCAGGAACTCCGCTGTATGCGTTTGCTGATGGTGTGGTCTCTAAAGCTGGATCGGCTTCTGGTTTTGGGCAGTGGATCGTTCTAGATCATCAGCTCGATGGGCAGCTAGTGTCCACGGTCTACGGGCATCTTTTCCCAGAGGATGTTCACGTCAGTGCAGGTGACACCGTTAAAGCAGGCCAACACATCGGCAATGAGGGTTATAATGGCGAGGTTTATCCACCAGGTGAGCAGGGGGCACACCTGCACTTTGAAGTCTGGCCTGGAGGCCGTGATGCTGGAGCATCTGTAGATCCCATGCCGTGGTTAGAGCGTGCTGTGGAACCAGGAACAGCAGACAGCCCAGATACTGAGACATCACCTATTCCTACCCCTGTGCTTGATGCCGATTCTTCCACTCGTCTCGATGAAACGAACCTGCAAACTGACGCCATCAAACTGGGGCGTGCTCTCGTGGCGCAATTCCCAGAAGTAGCCGCATTCGGTGGATGGCGAGCAAATGGTGGATACGCCTCAGATCACACAGAAGGCCGCTCAATTGATGCAATGATCGCGGATTATTCCAGCTCAGAGGGTATTGCGCTAGGAAACAGAATCCGTGACTATGTGCTGGTGAACAAAGAGGCATTTAATGTCGACTATGTGATCTGGAGACAAGAACTGTTTCCGGCGAATGGGTCTCCATACATGATGGAAGACCGACATAGTTTGACTGAAAACCATTTTGATCATGTCCATATTTCAGTGCTAGGAGCAGGGCTTCCCAATGGATCAGAAACCTATGATGTGCCAGGATCGGACGGCAGTTCACCAAACTTTGCCACCGGTGACTGTGATACGAACCTGTCCGCAGAACACGTGGATGCTGATTTGGATGAGGCGACGATTCCAGAAGAGCTTCGCAGGTGGTTCCAGCTCGCCGGTCAGGTATGCCCAGAAGTCTCAGCACCTACTGTTACCGGTCTTGTGTTCCATGAATCAGGTGGGTTCAATGCCAATGCAGTCTCGCCTGTCGGCGCACAGGGATACGGCCAATTCATGCCAGGCACGTGGGCAAGTGTCGGTGCGAAAGTCGATGAGAATGGCCAGGTCATTGGGGCACCGGGTTCAGGATCACCCAGTGATCCGGGCGACGCGATTATGGCCTCTGCACGCTATCTCTGCGAGATCGCAGAGTCACAAGAACCCATGATTGCTTCGGGGGAAATTTCTGGTGATCCGCTTTCACTGATGCTGGCTGGCTACAACGCTGGGCCTGGAGCAGTGCAGCAGTACGGAGGGGTACCGCCGTATGCAGAGACACAAAAATATGTCGTGATTGTGCCACAAGAAATTGAACGCTTCACCAAAGTCTAGAAAGGGGATCGACATGGAGAAAAAAGCTTCTCCAACAGTAATAATCATGGCCGTTGTGGTGACTCTTGCCGTAATCGCTGGCATTGCCTGGATGGTGTGGGCAAGCATTGCGCCAAAACAAGCAGATCTCACCGCAGATCAGGAAATTGTGAGCCACGAAGGACACGATCATGCTGACCCAACGAAAACTAGTGCTCAGGCAGCAGCACAAGCTGTTATGGGCGCGGCATATAGCTGGCAGCCAGCTCACTTTGAGACTCCGCTCGATGGGCTTCTTGGGGT
This sequence comes from Corynebacterium callunae DSM 20147, assembly GCF_000344785.1. NCBI lineage: Bacteria > Bacillati > Actinomycetota > Actinomycetes > Mycobacteriales > Corynebacteriaceae > Corynebacterium > Corynebacterium callunae. Next base: position 788,648 of record NC_020506.1, read on the forward strand.
TTCTGATCGTCTCACCGAAGAACTTGCTGAGCAGATGGAGATTGCAGCGACCGATCCTAATCATGTTGTTGCCAATGAGTGGGACACATGGGCAAAAAATGGCGATGTGATCTCTGCGGCTACTGAAACCACGAATGAAGAAATCCGGGATGACCTAAGCAAAGTCACTGTGCTGGTGACTCAAAATGTGCTCACCTCTCAGGGCGATGTCACTCCCTATTCCCAATTTGAAGTCACCGTGGATGCGGTGGCCACGACTGGTCAGTCAAAGCAAGAAATGACCTGGCTTGTGCAGCGCTTCGCTATTACCAACGTTATTTTTTAAAGGAGAACAACATGGCACTATCAACAGCAGAAAAAGCCCGCTGGGCAGAGATCGACTCCATCGTGGCAGAGCATAAGGCAAAATTAAAATCCGCTACCACGCATGAAACGCTCAAAGACTTTGCCGAAGAACAGGGTTTCATGAATGAAAATGACTTCGGGAAGTACAAGTTTTCCCTCAAGAAGATCGCTGTCTCTTATGAGGATCTGCGCGCTCAAACATTTGAAGCTCAAGACAAAGAACGGGCAGAAGCTCTAGAAAGTCTTGCATCTGATGCCCCCGCAGTCATGCTGTGGACAGGTGCAGTTGAAGGCGACAATGGTGAAGGCTCGTTTGCCATTTGCAACAGTGAAGACGATGCCATTTGGTATGGACGCTTCTTTGATGGTGACAAGATCCGCGTTGCGGGTGACCTTATCTCCGCAGAGCAATCTGTCGCAGAAAAGGCGGTATGGATTGCATCAAAAGCATTTGAGGCTGCGGGACACAAACAGGGCCGGCTCTATCTTCACAGCACCTGTCCTGCGCTAGATGAACACGAACTTCGTGCTCAAGGCGCACGCTTTGGCGTCGCTGTTGATATTGAAGTCAATGAGGATCTTCGCGCGGTGACGATGGCGGAGGTGCCGGGATTTAAGAAGTGGCAGGACAACAATCTGGCGGAACTGGTCGAGGCTGATACCGATGAGTAGAGACAATATTCGGCGTGCACAACAGCCTGGATCAGATCCACAGCTTGTGCTTGTGGCCTCATTGTTTGTCCTGTTACTTGCAGCGACTGTGGCAGTTCATCTCGCATTGGTGTATTCCAATGATAAAAACGGCCTTGAAGATGCTGTGCCGTGGAATCCCATCAATTTGTTTATCAGCCTAGCTAAAGGCCAATTCACCTGGACAACCGATGCCACCATCGTCACTGCTGTACTCTCAGTGATCTTTGCTTTTATTGCTGCGGGTTTTTGGTGGCTAATTCGGAAACCAAAGGCGGAAAAACGTGTTGATCAGGTGCGCCATCTGCTGGGTTCCAGCAGAGATATGGAATCTTTTTCCAAGAAGAAGGCTACTGATCTATCGAAAAAATGGCTTCCTGAACAGCTTGCAGAAAAATACCCTGGACTGAAATTTGGAACGGTGGTGGGCAACCGCAAAAGGGGTCTGTACTCCTCCTGGGAAGACCTCTATCTGGTGATTTTCGGGCCACGAATGGGCAAGACCACAACGCAGGTAATCCCTGCCATTGTCGATGCTCCCGGAGTCGTCATGACCACCTCAAATAAACGTGACATTGTGGATGAAACAGTGGCATTTACCTCCGCGCGTGGAAACGTGTGGGTGTTTGATCCCCAACGCATTGCAGCTGGCTTTGACCAAAATCCGTGGTTCTTTGATCCGTTGGATTCTTTGCGTGAAAATCCCGACATGATGGACAGTGCCGCACTTGCTTTGGCAGATATTTTCCTCTGTGCTCAAAGTGGGGATACTTCCGGTGGAGACAGCTATTTTCATAATGCTGGCCGGGATCTTACCTCCAGGCTTCTTATGGCAGCAGCTATTGGCGGACGACCAATTAGTGATGTCTTTATCTGGGCAAATGATGATTCTGATCGCACGCCGGTGGCAATTTTATCCGGCGATGGCGGGTGGGATCAACAGGCCTCAGCGTTGGCAGCAACTTATTCGATCACCGAACGTACGCGAAGCGGAATTTTCTCTCAAGCTGCGCAGATGGTCGCACCTCTAGGACGAAAAGAAGCAGTGAAATGGGTGACCCCAACCGCTGGTGCCAGGCGTTTCATACCAGCTGACTTTGTTCGCACCGCTCATGACACGCTGTATGTCCTTTCAAAAGAAGGCCCCGATTCCGCAGCAGCACTCACCACTGCATTAGTGGCGTCGATCATGCAAGCAGCAGAACGCTACGGTGAAGCCAATGGCGGCAGGTTACCTGTGCCCCTGGTGGCAGCACTAGATGAGGCTGCAAACGTTGTGCGCTGGCCGGAACTACCCAAATTGTATTCCCACTATGGATCGCGCTCGATCATTCTCATGACGATCTTGCAGTCCTACGCCCAGGGGGTAAGTGTCTGGGGAGAAGAAGGGATGGAGGCCTTGTGGTCTGCGTCCGCGATCATGCTCTATGGCGGGGGCGTTCGTGATGAAAAGATGCTGTCAAAGATGGTGGAGCTTATCGGAGATGCAGAAGAACGTTCCAAGTCAGTGTCTTCCTCACGTGATGGGCGTTCAGTCTCGACGTCGCTTCATGAAAAGAAAATCTTAACTGTGGCCGAACTGTCGTCACTTGAGCAGGGACGCGCGATTGTTTTCGCTACGAAACATCGTCCGATTTTGGCTGAGCTTGAGCCGTGGTGGGAACGTCCGTGGCCACAGGAAACCAAAGACCTCCTTCGGATCACCAAAGCTTAGTGTTATGCAACCCTCCGATAGAAAGAGATAGATCATGTCTGAGATGATTAAGCAGAAAGTTGAGCAGGCACTTTTAACGCCGGCGCTTTCGGAAGTTGGCGCGCAAATTGGAGAGCTGGCACAGGCCTATGGCCATGACAATGAGATTGCGCAGCTTCTCCTTAACTTCGTGGAGAACGAGTTAGGAAATATCAAGGCCAGCCTCGATACACAATCTATTCCTGAGCCACAGTTTGCATCGGTCTTTGAGTTTGTCGATGACTGGTTACTGCATGTCTATCCGTACACCCAAGCGCGGGAGCGGGATGTGAAGTGGACTCCATTTTGGTGGTCTCATCCCGAGGCTGTGCTGCGGTTGACGTCGCTGTGGCAGCGTTTTGAGAATCTTCGTGTGGCTGAGCCAGCAACATATTTGGAAACATTTTTGCGTGTTCATGCTGATTATCACATGCGGGTGCTCATGGCTGATGAAGGCGTTTTTGATGATTCACGACGTGAAGATACTCCCTCAATTCCACTTCCTAGTGCCCCAATCCCGGAGAAGAAGTAAATGGAAAAGCAAATGACAAGCATTGATCAGAAGTTGGCGTCGCTGGTGGCCACGGTTATTCAGTCTTCTAGATTTCGGAAGCATCCGGTTCCAATGCGGACGTATCGGCCAGGAGCTCGACAGCTTAAAAGCTACAGCACTGTGCGTCTGATCCGTGAAGTTCACAGACGATCTGTCGAGTCAAAGGGTAACTTATCTGAGCGAGATAAATCGCTGTTCTCAACGGAACTGCAGCGTCGCCAGTTCTCCACGACAGCTGCAATTGTTACTCGTGCTGGAATCGCCGTGATGATCGCCCCGTTGCTAGAAAGGCTTATCAATCAAGGTCTGAATGAATCACAAGCTGCGATTGATGAAGCAACAACGGATCTTCTAGCATCTGAGAACGTCGATCTTGATCATGATGTGATCGAACCGTTTACGTCTGCAGATCTTCTCGATGATATGCGGGATCAAAATCTTGATCCCGCAATGATTGAAAAGTTCGATATGGTGGCCCACTTCATGGTGACTGATCTTGGAGCAGCGATTGAACAGCAAAACGCTGTAGAGCAACCAGCTCAGAGCTTTGACCTTGAAGCCCTAGCTGAGATTTCAACCGAAGTCGCAGAACTATAGACATCTAAGTGATTCCGCTGGATGAGTAAAGTCACAAAAGTCCGTTGATCAAATGCGGTTGGGGAAATTTCACAAGGTGGTTGGAGACACTAGTGTCTCCAGATCGTCACTTTGGTATCAATGCCTTAGTCGCGACGTGAGGATAGAAGCCCTGACAATTTGAACTGTAATCCTGAAGGTATTAATCGCGATCGACGGCTACCTTCAGGATCTGTGGCGGTTTTAACGCGTGTGTTCAAAGGTTGACGACCTGTCAAGCAATCGTAACCGCGATAAAGGATGCTGTGTTTTACGTAGTGGGAAAGAAGTGGAGATCCTCGTTTCCTGCTTCATGCCAGGGTTCAGTGGATACAGAACCCTGGCATGAAGCACTTAGAATGAACTTCCCCACGAGCTTGATCTTGGGTGTAGTGGCATAGGCGCAGTGGGGTGGAGCTCTCGCCCTCTGTGTGCCCTGTCACGTTCAGAGTCGGTGAAAGCAAGGTTGGCAAATACGGTTTCTCTAATCCAGCTGACCCGGGAGCTTATGTTGGTGTGCCACATCAGTCGATCTTGCCCCTGAGCGCAGTTTGGATTATACCCCCCTCCGGTGTGGACCGCATAGATTACGTTTCCTTTAAAGATAGGTCCGCCAGAATCTCCGCTACAAGAGCGAGACGCAGAAGTTGATGTGCCCTCGAAGAGGTCAGTGTAGATCGCTTGGCCAAAGTCCAGTGAGTTCAGATGCTTGGAAATCTGAGTGGTGGCTTCGGAAGCGAAACTATTGGTAGCTCCGTACCCAATCAAGGTTGCTGTTTCACCCACTGAAAGCGGCTTCGTCGATATCTCAAATTTATCGGCATCGATGCCTTCTTCCGTCTTGATGAGTGCTACATCATCGGTGTCGGACATTGTGTAAACGTTTGCGATGCCGGCTATTTCTCCATCGAATTGCTCAAGATACCCCAATGCTTGGGGATGTCCAGCTACGCAGTGATGTGCGGTTAACCAGAAACTATCCCCGAGATACGAGGCAGTACAAGTTCTGCGCGCAGGTGGAGGTTCAAGTTTTTCATCTGTTGATGCTGAGAGCGAATTGCTTATCCACAGTGCCGCAATCCGGTTATCTTCAACGGGAGTAGTGCTGGTTGCTTGTAACTTTGGAGTATCGAATGCAAGTGTTTCTGTCAGCGGTAAGGCGTTTGCGGTGACCGGTGATGATAGCGCTGTTGCAGTGGTTAGCATAGCTAAGATCGCGGGAAGAAAGCGTTTTAAGAGAAGGTGCATAGCTCTTTTCCAAAGTGGTACGAGGTCATGGGGAAGGACTTTGAAGGTAATTTTGATGTTTCTCCGCGGGAACTCTATCACTAAATTAAGGTTAGAAGAGGTTTTTGAAACCACCTTTACATCTAATTGACAGGATCTTCCATGAACAGATTATTGAAGCAATGTCTGGCTGGCGTGACGGCCGCATTCATTGTCATAGGGAGTGCAGCAAGTGCTGATGCTCAAGCGCTGTCATCTTCATTTCCGTTGGGGTCGTCTCAGGGGGTAATTGATCCTCCATCGAATTTGGAGCCCTCCTTCGATGGAGAGACTTCTTCTCCCAACTATCCAATTTTTCCAGAAGATACGGTAGTATCTTCAGGAGAAGTCATAGACTTCCAGCTTGACCCAGAGGAAACTTTGGACTGGAAACCAACTGAAAAACCAAACCCTAATATTACTCTCGGGCAAATGCGTAGTGATAGGGAAGAAATCCCTGGGGGCTTTACTAAAGCTGAAGCTGATTTAGCTGAGATCAGAGAAGCCCAACTAGAAGATGAAGCGTAGCCTACTCTAAATGCTTTGTCAGGGTGCAAAGTTTACTGGCCGTCCCCTTACCAGGTGTGCGGTTTGATACGAGAGCTTTACGATTCTATCGGTGGTCCACAGAGCTTTCTCACGTTTCCCAAGTCTAATGAGCTGACAAATCCAGACGGTGTTGGGAAAAGAACAGAGTTCATTAATGGCTTCATCTACTGGCATCCCAACACTGGTGCCCATACGGTTAGCATTCCAGCTACAGTTGTCTGGGCCAAATATGGATGGGAATCGGGGCACTTTGGTTACCCGTTAACTAGTGATGTGTCCCTTGGTGATCAGTGGTTCAGGCAGAGTTATCAAGGTGGATATATTTACACCCGAAATTCAGTTCCTGCAGTTCAAGCAGGAATTCAAGGAGCTATCTACGACAAGTGGGCTGCTATGGGGGCGCAAAATAGTGTTCTTGGATTCCCTATCGGTAACGAGGAAACTACGCCAGATGGAGCGGGGAAATATAACCTCTTTGAGCGAGGAATTATGATTTGGCATCCACTTTATGGTGCGTATGCAATAACTGGAGATATCCTTCTCCAATGGGTCTATTCTGGAGGCTATACAGGACAAGTAGGATACCCCACTAGCGATCCTGTGGAAGATACTGACGGTTGGAAAAAGCAAGATTTTGTCGACGGTCCAATCTATGGAAAACATCTCGAAACTATTTTTCCATCTTGGAACCCTGCAGCCGGGGCGGAAGATGAAAGTCCCACCCTTCAGAATGACGCACGAGGAATAGCAGGTGGTAATTCGTACACAGACCACGAAATTATACCTAGGTTTGAAGACGCCTGTGGCGAAGACTTGATCCTTCGGCGGGGCTGGTATGACCCGGCGGTAAAAAAAGGACCATGGGGATATGACAAAATTGTCCACAAACATGGTCTATGGAGCATTCGCACTATCGAGACGTATTTATCAAAAGCATGCAAAGATAGGACGGAAGGTACTGATCGGGTATACGAAGACGAAATTGACAATAGAATATGCGATCTTCTTCAGATTTGTAGACCTACTGGTGAAACCTTTACCTTGCGATCAGTTTACGAAACAGAAGCATTTGGCGGTGCTCGTGAAAATCGAGGTATCAACACAATGTATCCACCATCAGGAGGGACTGCGGATAAAGTTCCTGAGTGGTTCAATGTCAACGATAACAAGGACGAGAGATGATGTTGCTCTTGATGAATCTGCCCCGGTTTGTTGAGTTTATGGATAAAAAACTTCACATTATCGAAACTGAGAACATCTATGTCGAGGCTGGACAGCAGAAGTATGCACATTTGAATGTTATTAGTGCATGGGATGATGGGCTGATTTATCAAATGGTTATCCGTGTTGATGCGGGCACTGTTCAAAGATTCGTTGGTTATTCTAGTTCGGCAGATCGAAACCTTCGTGAGTTTGGAGAAGCTTCAGATGATTACGCAGGCTTAGAGGATTTTTTGTCGCAGCACATTCGTCGTGAAAGCATGTACGGAGATTTCATTCTCCGGAGGCTTGAGGAGTCTCCGGATGAGATTGTGTGGCGCTATCCAGAACCAAACGATGAAACCCCTAGCACTTTGAAAGAGCTATTCGCATTAAAGGATAAGGAGAATATCTGGTTCAGTTCAAACTTTCAGCCGACAAATTAGTCATCATAGCGTGCAAGTTTGTTGCGGAGTTATAGTAATCTTCGTTCGTTTTTGTGGGCTGATTTTTAAAGGACTCAATGCCTTTAAAAGGCGCGATCATCCTGTCGTTCTATCAGAATTGCAGGAAGTTCATCTTTGTCTGGCAGATGGCTTTGCTCGAAGCGTGAAGCGCCCGTGGAGGTAGATGCAATCGGAAGATCGGTATCTACCTCACAATCACGTAGCTCAGACATGAAGCTTGTTGTCGTGGTGTGATCTGCTTGTGCGCCGGTGAGATCAGAGCTGAGGAAGGTAGCGAAGTTTGCGGCAGCACCTCTCAAGTCCAGGTTTTTTAATTGACTCCACGTGACCTCCAGCATATGAATTACAGCATGTGCAAAGGACATATTTTCACCGTCAACGCTCAAGAAATCAACCTTGGCGGAGTAGTCTGCATCTGCACCTATAGTAGCTCCTGCAAAGCTTGTACCCTCCATGTGTGACATGGAGAAGTTCACCGCTTTAAGTGATGAATCGGCAAAGGATGCATCATCTAACCGGCACTTGGTGAAGGTGACGAGATTAAGTTGTGCTCCATCAAAGCGGGCGTTGGTGAAGTCGCAGTTTTCAAATTTCAGGCCTCGTAAATCTTGGCCTTGAAGATCGAGACCAGTGAAGTTCTGGTTCTCGATGATGTCGCCTTCGGTGAAGATTACATCTGTGGCCACCGCTTGCTGAGCTGTGTGACCGTGAAGGAACTCTGCTTGGTTTTCGTCTAACCACGTCACTAATTCCATGTCCGTCAAGTGGGACAGTGGGGGAATGCTAAAAGTGTCTGGTTCTTCGGGAAGATGTTGGCGAAGTTTATAAGCCAGGAGCCGACCCAAGTCTTTATAATTGTCACAGTGACGCATAGCTTCTTGGGTCAATGGGCGCGGGTCAATCCCTGACTTTAACAAAAATCGCCATGCAGCATCGACTGGTTCGAGTCCATCTCCAGTGGTGGTCAATGCTTGGTAATCGGCTGTAGAGAGGCTTTCCACAAATTCGGTTAGATGTGCAGAGACGAATTGATCTACTGCTAAGTCATGGCCATGAATCCAGAGTGCGCGCTTGCGATCTGGGGCGGTTGCTTCGTCAACGTTTTGCCATAAGGTCTCGATAGCTGAGGTCTGGTGATTGTCCTTTTTAAGTACCTTTTCCAGCACATCGCGTGCTGTAGGAGCTGCATCATTACCGCCGTGGTGGTAGTGAGCGTCCTCAGCGTCTTCGTCAAGAATGTGCTCTGTGACCGTGTACGTGTAGGTTGCGTATTTGCCACGAGTGAGTGCAACATACAGCCCTGCTCGATCAACAGATTGGTCGATAACTGCCCTCGCAACATCGACTGTTGCGCCCTGTGCGCGGTGGACTGTGGATGCGTATCCTAGTTGCACATTGGTGGTGACGTAGTCAGCGGGAAGTGTCTTTCGATCACCGCTATTATTGTCAACAACAATAAGTTCGCCTGTCTCGGAAATAGCTTCAATGGTGAATAGATCGCCGTTCGAGACTCGTCCTGTAACGCCATGCTGTGCGTAGGTGAAAACGGTATTTTTGCGTGCTAAAACTACGTCTCCCACTCCGCATACTTCATCTCGACTGAGTTTAATAGTGCGGCTATCATCGACTTCTTTGTTCTCGATTCGCGCGCTTCGAATCATTTCATTTAGTGCCGCAACATCGGCATTGGTGGAGGCTAGAAGCAGGGATTGTCGTCCTGCAGCGGTGTCATGAAGATAGTCTTGAGCTGCATCAGTGAGCATTGATTCCCGTGCGCCACCGGTAACCCAGCCCCGTTCAAAGTGCAGATCGAGACCTTCTGAATTTCCCTCCCGGATCTTCAAAGAGGCCTCGGACTGCTCTGTATCATCTTTGAAACGCATGACATCTGTGAGCGTTACTGTGTTCCCAGTTCGGGTCATTGCACCAAATAGGCCGCCTGATTCCACAGCGTCAAGCTGTTTTGGATCACCGATGAATCGCACGACTGCGCCAGCTGCGCGAGCAATGTCAATCAAAGCGGAAATGTTGGTTGTTGATGCCATTCCCGCTTCGTCTACTAGCAGCATATCGCCGGGATTAATCTCGATTGGAAGTTCAGTTACGTCGTGGCCACGCTTGCTGGGGTGCTTTCCATTCCATACGAATGTCAGTGAATCAATGGTGGATGCTGGCGCGTCGATGTCTTTGGCTAAGACTTTCGCAGCTGCAGCAGATGGTGCCAAACCAATGACGTTGCCACCTGTTTTCTTCCATGTGGTGGCCACCAATTTCATGGATGCAGTCTTGCCTGTTCCAGCAGGTCCGACACCAGTTGCAGCGAGTGTTCCACAAGTTAAAAGATGACGGGCGAGGGCTTCTTGGCCATCATTGAGTGACCAGCCCTCTCTGTCTGTGTGAGCTGTAAGTTCAGAAGAAACAAGAGAGTTTGAAGCAAAAACTGCAACTGGTTCAAGAACAGCGTCGAGTGCTTTTTGCTCTGCTTCGAGGACTTCTTTTGTCGTGAAAACCTCTGAGTCTAGGAGCTTGTCAATCGCGTGTCCATCGGCATCAAGCAGCTGGGTGGGGAGGTCTAGCTGCTCATTCGCATTTAGTGAAATGCCATGTCGGTCAATGATTTTTTCGAGTATTTGGTCTTGAATTTCGTCACGATGTTGAGTGGATTCAAAGCGAAACGCCATTAATTTTGACGCTATTGCAGTGTGAATGTGGCTGCGTCGAAATGTGGATCGGCGGCGGATTATGGTCTCTAAAGCATCATCAATAATGTCGCTGTGATCAGTGAAGTTAAAGACTGGTCGCTGGTCTTTCGTCTCAGAATTTAAAACAGAATTGACGGATTCAAGCAGTTCTTTTCCGTTGTCTAAGGCGCGTATTTCCTCCATCCAATTCTCACGGAGATCAGTCAATGATTCTGCGGGTCGTTTCGCAGATCGAGTGTCCAAAATGGCTTGCTGCCAGAGCTTGTTGACCATTCTCTTTGATGGTGCAACGCCGTGAGCCTCGATGTATTCAGCTACCATTCGGTCATAAACTGGGCGTGCGCCAGCGCGTCGTTTAGAGAATTGGTCTAGCAACTGTGGATCAACACCGTCAACTTCCCAGACTGCTTCTTTTCCTTCACCACGATCATGTGCGACGAATTCTACGCCCATTTCTCGGTTCAAAATGTCGGCTAGAAGTGAGTTGTAGCGAAAGCCCATAGCCTGATGGAAGCGAAAAATTGTGCGCCCATCAAGCGATAACCATTTGCCATTTTCGTCCTGGACTTTATTGGAAACCAGCACGTGGGAATGCAGGTCGGGATCACCTAAACGGGTATCAAAGTGTGTAAATTCAGTGGCGATGATGCCCTGAGTCTTCACCTGTTTGATTCCTCCAGCGCCTTTCCTTGTACGGATTACTTCTTCTTCTACCCATGCCATGGCCTCGGAAACGGCCTTGTGATGGCACTCCGCTATGCGTGCGGCGGTTTGTTCATCAGCTAATGCCCACAGCACAGAAACGGACTTGACTGGGGAGAAAGTGAAGTCGTATCCTGCGCAAGCCTGCTTCACATTTTGTCGCTTCGTATTGATCCAGTCGAGTAATTCTCTTTTGTTTGCCGGTGGAACACCGTGAGCATCCATGAAGTGGGGGGAGCCAACTTCTATAGCGATTTCTGCGCGCTCTTCAGCGGTGGGGACGGCGTTGTTGTTAATCCTAAATGCTCGTTCGGCTTCACGAAGTGCGGTGAGAACGGGATCATTATTGGTGAAGTAGGGGAAGGGACGACCGATTTTACATTGGTCGAGACCCTGGCCGTTTTTGACCATCTCATCAGATTCAGGATGAAGGCCTTCGCCGTACAATGCTGCCATTTGTAGCTCAGTGATTTCGCCACCTTCGACTACAGCGTCAGTGTTAAAGCCAGTTAGTCCTGATCCCATCCAGCGTCCGGGAGGTGTGCCTTTCGCAGCGTAGTAATCGGAGAGCTTTTGCTGTTCAGGCGGGGCATCGTTGGTCGCAACAGAGCGCAGTAGGTACTCGTACCCACTGCCTGCATTGACTGGTCTGATGCTGAGCATGAGAGCTAGTTTATCGTACTTTTCCCGTCAACACTAAAGAGTGCATATGGTGTAAGGGGATTTTTACGGCGTAGCCGTTGACGGTGGCCGTCAGGCCACCGGGTTTTTGGGGGTAGATCATTCAAAGGTGGTTGCGGTAACAGGTGGATCATTTAACCTCAACGGCTGAGTACTATCCCTCAAGTAGCAGAGAAGGAAAATTATGAAGGCTTCGCGGAAAGCAAGAGATCGTGCCCGCAAGGACCATGCAGAAAAATTTGAGCAACTCCAACGCCAGGTGGAAGCGCAAGCAGTCATTCTTGACCTGCTCGATGAGCAAGAAAAACTGGAAGCGAAGTTCGGCCGCGCGGTGGATGTGTTGCGTTCGCTAGGAGTTAAGGCCGCGGAAGTGGAGGAGTCCACTGGGCTGAGCAGTCTCCAGCAATCCCGGTATATCAAGATCTGGCAGGAGACAGGAAACCTGGAGGATGAGGAGCCTCAGGAAGACTCGGAGGTGGAAGAAGAAAAGACCACACCTGAGTCTGGCACCGAGGTTGCTCAAGAGCCGGAAGAAACGGAAGAGTCAGCGGTAGTTGAATCTATCGCTGAGGCGGCAGAAGCTTCAGATTCATTTGGCTTCCCGCCACGTAAGGCAGTGGACGTTTAAACATGGAGGATTGGGAGCAGTGGGAACTTTTCAGCATTAGCGGCACGCCAACCCCGGCGTCGGTGAACGCTCGGAATGTCATCACCAACCCTAACCTTCGTGCTACACCAGATGCTATTTCACGCTTTTGGCGGCAGGTAGTTAAAGGGCCAGCAGACCACTGCTGGATCTGGGTCGGTGCGGTCTCCACACCTGATGGCTACGGGCGAATCTCCTGGCAAGTGGATGGGCAGCGACGCACCTTGTCTGCTCACCGATTTGCCCTCCTGCTTGATCACGGTGACGTGCTCCCGGACGGCATCGTCGGTGAGCATTCCTGCTGTGAACCCCTATGCGTGCGTGTGGGAGATGAGCACCTTCGACTGACAACCCAGTCGGCTAATATCTCCTACGCGGTTGCGCGCGGACGGCACAACAGCAACCGGAAAGTCGTAGATTCCGATCAGCGGGCAACGCGCTCACTTCGCGTTCGCGCTGCGGTGAAAGATGGATGGGATCTGCGCACCCTTCGTGCCGCACAAGACAACTTCCCCACCATCCCTGGACAGAATCTGCTCTGGTGAAAGTGCTTGTGTTGCGTTTGGTCTAGGGTGGCTGATCTTTTCCCGCGCTTGCGGGGGATAGCGTTTATGTTCTTGCATCTGTGAGGACATAAACGCTTTTATTATTAATCCTGATGGTAATGATTGCGCTACCAACTCATACGGGATATTCTCTACGTACGTACGTAGAGAATGGGAGGAGAAGTGACAGAGATTCCAGAAGAGAAGTGGCAACCACCCTTGGTCGTGAAGATCACTACCCAGATGACTATGGAGCACCGGAAAATGATTGATGAACTTTCCCGTGAGACCGGGAAGAAACCGTGGCAGCTCATCCGAGATGCTCTCGACTACACCTACCTGCATAAAAAACCTGAGGACTAACCAGCCACCCCCGAAACGTAGACCATGGATGCGCTAAGCCGCATAACGCTTTAAGTTCCTGCCCGCCCATACGCACGTACGGCGGAAAGGAAAAAGATATGGCGCGACGAAGAAAAAACACCATTCACGACGATCAGATCTCATTGTTCGATGAGCTGATGAACCCCTTGATAGGACTTGGAGAAAACAATGACACAGTTGAACTGGCAATCAATCATGATGGCTCGGCAGACACTGGGGCTACCCGTGGACGACGCGACGATGAGCACAGTTCAGGAAGACCTGGAGGAGAGAGTGGACGACCTCTTCCAGACGATCAACTGGCGAGCCGAGCGGGAATGGTTCGACCAGAATCCCGGACAGTTAATTCCCTCGGAGGTGACGATCAGCTTGCACCAGCAAGCGCTGAGGGAAGCGGTAGCGCAGATCATGGACGACGAAGTGAACGATCCAATGCAGCAGCACCTGATCGCGCTGGAGGAAGCAGAGGAGACACAGCGACAGCAGACACTCGACGCAAGCTGACATTTACGTGGTCTACAGACCGCAGTGGGACACCTTCCACTTATTCACCTGGTGTTGTTGATGTTCCGTCGACACCGCGTGAGCGTGCGCGTGTCAATCTCGAAGTGCTGGAGCTTTTACGCACCCTTGAAGAGGATGATCGCTTCGCAACTCCGGCAGAGCAAACCAGACTTGCTCAGTACAGCTCTTGGGGCGGATGTCGTGAAATTTTCGACCGCACACTCTCATCCTGGACAGCCGAGCGAGACCGTCTCCATGGGCTTGTCGATGATCGAACCTACAGCCAGCTTCGTGAAGCTGGCTTGACTGCTTTCTACACTGCGCCCGATGTCACACAGGCGATGTGGGGTGCGCTAAAAGAAGCTGGGTTAAACGCCGGTACGGTACTTGAACCTGGTAGTGGTGTGGGTGGTTTTATCGCCTCAGCACCCACAACTGTTCGCATGGTTGGCGTTGAAGTTGATCCTGTAGCCGCAACTATTTCTCGTCATCTCTACCCCGCAGAGACCATTCGTAATGAAGGCTTTGAGAAGACTTCGGTGGCCGATGGTTCGTTTAACGCTGTCATTGGCAATGTTCCTTTCGCCGACATGCGACTCAACGACCCAGCACACAATTCTGGACAGCATTCGATCCATAATCACTTCATCATCAAGTCGCTTAACCTTACTCAGCCTGGCGGCTACGTGGCGCTTCTCACCAGCTCATTCACCGCTGACGCACAGCGCAGTGACGCACGAAAAGAGATGATCGATCGTGCTGACCTGATCTCTGCGGTGCGCCTACCGTCACAAGCTTTCAAGGCGGTTGCTGGAACAGAAGTCATCTCAGATCTTCTCGTCTTCCGGGTGCGTGAACCAGAACGACAATCTACTCAAAAGAGTGTGGACTTCCTTAAAACTGATGTGTTGGAAGTTGGAGATAAAGAGTTGCGCGTCAACGCAACCTTGGCACGAAGTACCGGGAATATTCTCGGTACCGCAACAGTGTCTACGGGTCGCTTTGGTGATCCTGTGCTTAACGTTTCTGGCAGCGCATCAGATCTTGGTGAGCGTCTAGCTCAAGTTGTCTCGGGCGACATTGCTATTGCCAAATCTCAGGGCTTGGGACATACGGCTTCTTCATCCGTGGCCGCAGAAGAATTCACTCGCAGTTCGTCATTGGAGACTGTTCTTCCGGGCACATATCGCTATGCTTTCGATGAGGCCGGGGTTCCCCAATTTGAGCAATACGATGCTGGATCTAGACAGTGGCAAACAGTCGCGTTCCGAGGATTCAATGATGCGCGGAAACAAGAATGGAAACAGCTTCTTGAGCTTCGAGATGCTGTTGTTGATCTCAGGGATGCTTATACCTCCGGTACTGCTGATCAGACTTCACAGAGTCAACGTGTTCTTTCTGATCGCTATGACACGTACGTAGAAGAGTACGGGTTGATTAACCGGTTTGAAGCCCCTAAGCCCTCTCCGCCGACGAAAAAGCAACAGGACGAAACTTTCCGTGATCTTGCCAATGAGTGGCGTCTAGCTCATGGAGAGCCAGCAACCGCGGATCTACCAGATGAAGTGGAAGCAGATTTCCGTGAGCAGGCATCAGCCCCTCGAATCGTTGATCCAACTCCGCGCCCACATCTCAACCGAATCAGCCGTGATCCACTTTTTGCTCAGGTTCGTGCATTGGAAAGCTTTGATGCAGAATCCCAGACTGCTGAAAAATCTCCCATATTCCTGTCCAACCCGGCTCGTCGGTCTTTAGAGGTTTCTTACTGTGACAATATCCAGGATGCTGTCTCAATCTCACTAGACCGCGTCAACGCTATTGATCTCTCTCTTATTTCTTCGCTCATGGATGAAGAGCCGGCGTGGGTGGAAACTGAGATTGAACGCGCCAAATTGGCCTATCGTGATACTGCCGAGCCAGAGCGATTCATCCGCGCTCAGCAGTATCTTTCGGGACAAGTCTTTACCAAGCTGGAAGAAGCACAGCTCGCTGCGCAAACTGACTCACGGTTTTGCCCTAATGTCGAAGCATTAGAGGCGGTTCTTCCCGAACGACTTGATTCGATTGACGTTCGTCCAGGTGCAAGTTGGATTCCTCAGGAGGTTTACAAGCAGTATGCAAGTGAACGTCTTGGACTGCACCCTGCCCGGTTTACGATCACGCACGAAAATGACACTTGGTATGTCAACGTTGACAAGGGGTCGTGGGGCTATGGTGGCGAGCAAGACCAAAGGTTCGGGGTGATTGCTGCTAAGAACGCCTACAACGGCCCGTTTAACTTTCAAGCCACAGGAAAAGCTTCAGCAGCCTCAAATCAAGGCGTTGCGTGCAACAGAAACGACGGTGTGGTGGTCACAGCACCTCAGATGTTTGAGTCCATTCTCAACTTGTCTTCGCGCACACTAAACTATTCAAAGGCATGGAATGAGGAGCACCCCCATGGCGGATCAGTTCACTCAGAAGCCTCTGCATTTGCTGGTCGCAAAGCCAAAGAAATGCGAGAAGATTTTGCGCAATGGGCACTAGATGATCCGCAGCGCCGTCAACTCCTAGTAGATCGCTACAACGACATTTTCAATGCCCATGTAGCAACACAGTGGGATGGTTCTCATCGCACAATGCCAGGTCTAGGGGAGAGCTTTAAACCGTACAACTACCAGCTCAACGCAGTGGAACGTATGGTCAATTCTCCTTCCACTTTGTTGTCGCATGTTGTGGGCGCAGGCAAGACTGGAACCATGCTCATGGGGGCCGCAGAGCTGAAACGTTTGGGCAGAATCCACCAGCCCTGGCTCGTGGTGCCCAACCACATTGCCTCCCAGATAACCAATGAGGCGATTCAGTGGTATCCCAATGCGAAAGTGCTGTCTGCCTCCGGGATCAACACTGCTGAGGGCAGGCGTGAATTTGTCGCACAGACCACCGCCGATGACTGGGATTTCGTCATTGTGCCTCAGTCGGTTTTTGAGCGAGTACCTATGAGCATTGAGACTCAGCTGCGCTACATGGAAGGGCAAAAAAGCCAGCTTGAGGAATCACTCTGGCGAGCAAAAGAAGCCGCAGGAGGCGATGAAAAAGCTTCGTCGGTCCGTGACATCATCCGGAATGTGAAAAACCTAGAAACAAAAATTGAGGACATCCTCAACCGAGAGCGTGATGTCGGCCTGGAGTTTGAGCAGACTGCTTGTGACTATCTTATTGTCGATGAAGCGCACCTGTATAAGAACTTGATGCGCTCATCTCGGGTGCGTGATCTCACCTGTGCTGGATCTAGCCGTGCCTCTGATCTGCATATGAAGCTGGAGTACCTGCGCGATACTAAAGATGACAATGCCCCTGTCGTAACCTTTGCCACCGGCACACCGATTGCGAATAATTTGGCGGAAATCTGGGTCATGATGCACTACCTGCGCCCTGACTTGACCACCGGAAATAGTCTTGGCTCAGTCAATGAGTTCGCGGCTACGTTCACCGAACAGGTCGAAGACGTGGAGATGAACCCGTCAGGTACAGAACTTCGGAAAGTGACTAGAACTTCCGCATTTCTCAATACCGGCGACTTGGCTACTGTGTCCTCATTGTTCATTGATTCAGTCACCCGTGACCAAATCCCAGCAGCTTTGCCTCAATTGGGAGACGCTGGCGAGAACACAATTATTGAGTTTGAAGTCGAACAGGAAGTCAAGGATTTCA
Source organism: Corynebacterium callunae DSM 20147 (assembly GCF_000344785.1). Taxonomy (NCBI): domain Bacteria; kingdom Bacillati; phylum Actinomycetota; class Actinomycetes; order Mycobacteriales; family Corynebacteriaceae; genus Corynebacterium; species Corynebacterium callunae. Next base: position 805,922 of record NC_020506.1, read on the forward strand.
TCAATGATCTTGGTTGGCGAGCGGATTACAACTGGGATGAAGATCCAGAACGCCGGGCGATGAAAGAAACCTATGGGCCAAAGATTGATAACGCGCTCAAGATCAGCGGTGACGGCAGAGCCGTCTCATTACACCCATCCCTAGCCAATCTTCACGTTGATGGAGCAGGCGCGCGCGTGCAAGCTGTCCAGAACCAGATCCTTGATGTGTGGGAGAAGAATCGGGATCAGATCTACATTCAGGGTGGAGAAGCATCCCCGGTGACTGGTGGCCTCCAGATTGTCTTTTGCGACAAGGGGACACCCAACAAAGATGATCGGTTCTCTGTCTATCAGGGGCTGAAAGATGAGCTGGTGAAGTCTGGCATGGATGCTCAGCGAATTCAATTCATCCATGATTGGGATCATGACCGCGATGCACTCTTTAGAGACTGTCGAAATGGGCATGTGGATGTTTTGATTGGTTCGACAGAAAAGTTGGGCACGGGTGCCAATATTCAAGCTCGTGCGGTGGCGCTTCACCATGTCGATGTGCCGTGGCGACCAGCTGACTTAGAGCAGCGCGAAGGCCGTGTGATCCGCCAGGGCAACCTGAACAAGCGGGTAGAAATATTTAACTACATCGCTAGTGGCACATTCGATGCCGTGCAGTGGCAGACTCTGGCACGCAAAGCAAAGTTTATCTCTCAGTTTTTGTCGGCTGATCGGTCGATTCGTCGGATCGAGTCTATTGAGGATTCTGGCGCTCAAGCTGCTGCACATAATAAAGCTATTGCGACTGGTGATCCACGCTATGTAGAGCTGATGGAATTGGAAACCCGTGAGCGCGAACTTGTTTCGCTGCACTCGGAGTGGAAAGCAAAGGGCAGTTCAGTGCGCTTCCAGCGCACTGTCGAAGAGTCTGCTGTTAAGAGACTGACCAGCGAAGTTTCTGCTTTCGATCACGTTTTTGAGGGTGCAGCGCAGTGGGTGGCTACTGATCCGGAGCAACGAGCCTGGACAGATTTGAAAACAGGACAATATTTCGAAGATCGCAAGCAAGCCGCAGAACATGTGGGGTCAACTGTGGTCGATATGTTTGGTCGCCGAACTCTGGAACCGACACCGCTGATTTCTATTGGTGGTGTGGACTTCCATGCGTGGTACTACGTGCCCACGTCCTCAGTGGTGATTTCGCCACTAGGATCTGATGGGTTTGCTGGCCGGGAAATTCAGCTGAAAGCCGATGATCTATTTAATGATCAAACTGATGCCCCTCGTAGGAATCTGAGAATACTCACACGGGTAGAAAACCGTGTGAAGTCGATTCCTGAGGACTTGAATAAGACGATGGCATCGTTGGAGAGTTCGAAGTTGCGCTTGGCGAAGCTGGAATCTTTCGTGGCCACAGATTTTGAGCACACTGATGAGCTGTCATCTGTGGTTAGGCAGCGTGAGAGCTTACAGAGGGCGCTGGCAGCTGTCAGTGAGTCCCAGGCGGCTAAACAGCTCCAGAGAGAGCGTGATGCTCGCAATGACGAGCATGGTCGTGAGCCTGGCTGGACGTTGCGGCTTAATCCTTCTCCAGGCTATGCCGACATGGTTGAAGATCGCAGCCAGCGGGAGGTGATTTATCATGCTCAGCGCGACACTCTCGAAGCACAGTACAACGCAGGAACTTTGACTGTGGATGAACTTTCTGCCGGGCTACAGCAGTTAAATTCTGGATCAGTTATTGATAATGATTCAGCTCAGAAAGAATCTGAAGCCCCGGTGGGCGTTGTCTCTGATGTGGTTGCTCATACCCCGAATACCAGTTTGCTTGACGTACTGGGAATGGATACCTCGACAATTGCCCCGATGGGAACAGTGGTAAAACCCTTAGAGGATCAAGTGGTTTTATCGGAGCAAGAAAAGGACAATTCTCAGTTCATGTGATATGCGTGGGGGTAGCTTCACCCCCTTTGCAGTGTTAAGAATTCATTCGTCTTAATCTTTCGTCACCTTGAGAGAGAAAAGATATGGAGTTTGAACATGGATCTTGGTTTGGCTTTTGAATATTTCGTCCTGGGCAAGGAAGCTGCACTGATGCCTTTGCTGTCTTCAGTCATCGGACTTGATGCTGACGCTGGTCTCGGTGGCGTGCTGTCTTCGGTCGTGGGATCGAGTGAGCCATCCTCGGGTGGCTCCGAAGGTTCTTCTGGAATGTTGTCTTCGGTCGTGGGATCATCCGAAGATTCTGGCAAGGATTCTGGTGGATCTTCCGGGCTACTATCTAGCGTTTTGTCCAGCTAGGTTTAGAAAGGGGACTCAGCGAAAGTTGAGTCCCCTTCTTTTCCCACAAGGTGCGTCAAACTGTCAAGACAGTTTGACGCTATGGCATTTCGAGAATCACAATGTCCTCCACTTCGCAGTTGAGGCAGGCAGCAGCCAGTCGAAGCAGATCATCGTCATTTGTAGGGTCAATAAGGCTGAGCAAAACATCAAGGAGCTGGGATTGGTTTTGCGCGAGGAGCCATTCATCATCGTTGTCTAGTAGTACTTCGTTAGGATGCTGCCCGTACTGTGGACGCGCACCTACCTAACGAAGTACTACTAGATGCTAGTTTTTTACGCCTCATCACCAGACGAACTGAAAACTTTTCAACAGCACTTTTCGGTTTAGTTATACATTTCAGCATATTTTCAGGATATCTAGTTTACATTGAATAAATACTGAATTTAGTCTGACAGAATAGGATTAGTAGTTTGAGGTTAAAACGAAATTTTGTAAGCCTGGTAGCTTCCATTTCAGTTGTTTTTGGGCTTTTTCCAGCCATCGCATCGGCTCAAAGCGAGCAGGAAGTTATTTCCAAGGGAAGTTTGGAGACTGAAAATATTTCTCCCACGGACTCTCTTAGCTCTCGATATGAAGCGGGAGACTCACATTTTCTAAGCCCCGATCTCATTCCCACAGTCCCCTCCTACGAGGAGTCAACCCTCCAAGAAGAACTTCTCCACCTTGGAGAGGATAGCGTTAACACTACTCCGGCAATTCCTCAATACGATCTCGGTCTTGCGCAGTCGGAAAAGAAACCAGGTCAGATGCGATCAGATCGCTTTCCGCTGCCCAATGGAATCACCAAAGAAGAAGCTGACGCAGCTGAAATACTAGAATCACAATTGCAGCAGTCTAACCATCTTCGTGCCACAACTACTTCAGGGTGCGAGGTCTTTTGGCCGTCTAGTTATCTTGTTTGCGGAGCTATAGCTCCCCCAAAACAAAAGCTCCCTGATAAGCGTGTTTGAACGCTGATCCATGTCACCTGGGTTGTTGACTTTTGAACTATGGCCGCAACCTTGACCACCGCACTCACGGGCGAGGAAATCACCATCCTCAAAAGCTACAAACGCTCCCGATTCAGCCTCGTCCAACACAAAGCCGAGGCACTCCTGCTTCTTGAAGACGGCGTCACCTTGGACATCATCGCCCGGTTCGTTGAGCGACAACCCTCCACCATCACCACCTGGATCACCGACTTCAACCGACTACGTACCGCCAGCCTGTTTACCGGCCACGCAACCAACACCAACGCCTCCAAACTCACCCCAACACAACGTGAAGAAATAGCCACAGTCCTATCCCAGCCCCCATCTACGCAGAGCATTCCCTCCCAGTTCTGGACCGTGCCACAGCTCAAAGACTGGGTAGCCAGCCAGTTTGAGGTGGTCTACGACTCGGACACCACCTACCACCTGCTTCTTCGGCATGCGGGCCTGAGTTTCAAATATCCCCAGGTCTTTGATAAACGCCGCGGCAGTGACACAGAAATCAACGCCCGGATCGCTGAGATCCGCGAGGAGATCGCAGACGCACTTCAGGATCCGGATCAGGTGGTGTTCGCTGCTGATGAAGTCCGTGTGGAGCATGAAGCAGAGGTACGCAAAGCCTGGATCCACAAGCACGCCCCAACCACGTTGAGTGTTGATCGTGTCCGTCAGGCACAGTCGTATATCGGGTTTCTGTCGCAGACGACTGGTGAGGTGGATTTGCTGCGGTTGACGTGGCAGAACACCGAGACCATTGTGGAGGCGCTGACCACGTTGGTGGGCAGGTACCCGGACAAGAAGATCACGATCGTGTGGGATAACGCACGCTGGCACCGGTCGAAGAAGCTGCGTGAGCACCTCGGTGAAGGCAATCCGTTGGCTAATGTGCATCTGGTGTGGTTACCGCCGTATGCGCCGGATCATAATCCGATTGAGAAGGTGTGGAATGAGGCGAAAGCAGCGATCAGTAACCGCCAGAGATTGGTGTTCGAAGACACCTGTATTGGGTTTGAGACGTTTATTGGTTCATCGGCTTTTGCCTACCGGATCTGAGCTTGTGAGTGAAGCTTTTGATTTGGGAGAGCTATATTCTAGATCGATATAAAGAGATTGGCGGGCGAACAAGTTGGTTGGGACTCCCTACAACAGATGAACTTACCAATCCTGATGGTCAGGGGAAAAGAACTTCATTCATGGGTGGAAGCATCTACTGGCACCCGAACGTTGGGGCACACGCCCTCACCTTATATGGAATGCGACAATGGGGAACACTGGGCTGGGAAGCCGGGCCATTAGGATATCCAGTTTCAGGCCCAGTCGACATTAACATTCCGCTCACCCAGATGCAGAGGTTCGAAGGCGGAGATACCTATTATAATGCGTTGACGGGTGGGTCCGTGTGGGGAGACATTAAAAAACGTTACGACGAAATGGGGGGCTCCACACATTCTATTGGCATCCCAATTACAAACGAGCAGTCTGCCGGCAGTGAATACCTGTACAACAACTTTTCAAATGGAACGATCAGTTGGAGGTCTGATCGTGAAACTCGGTTCATGTATAAAGCCACTCAAGCAGTATGGGAGGCGAATGGACGAGAGAATGGGGTTCTTGGATTTCCATTATCCGACGAGTTCGCAGATATTCCTGGAGTAAAACATCGAGTCAAATTTAATGACGGAGAAATCTTCTGGGGAGGAATTCTCGGAGCAATTGCCCTTAATGGAAATGCGTATGCTGCATGGAAGAGCTTCGAGGAGAACAGTCCTTTGGGGTATCCAATTGGGCTCAATTTTGACCCCCTCGTCAACGCAATCGAGACAGAACTAGGTTTTATCGAGGATACACTTGAGGGCCTGCGCGTAAGTGTAGAAAATAATGACTGGATTCCAGGAACAGAACCTATCGAAGACATAATCCTCGAAGACCCAGAAAGCCCCTCGACGCTAGAGATAGATCCGAATCTAGAACCAATCGATACTTCAGAAGAATCTATTGTGCCGACAATTACGAACAAAGCTGTTTCTTCCGCTCAGATTCTCCGAACAATTTATGTTAAAGGAGGTTCTAAGCCTGTTGTTATTCGCTTCGGCGCCTATAACGGAAAATCGGGTTTTGGCCTAGTCAAAGCGAGTCAGAAACATAATGTTACCAATCAGGACACTATTGCTCAGGTCTTTATAAAGGGAGCGGCCGTTCAAACGGAGAATAAGACTGCTATTAGCAGACAACTCAATTACTACCGTGTTGAATGTAGTAAAGTTGGCCCGATAGTTAGTTGTAAACAGACGAAGGACATTCCAGTATTAGCAGTTTCTCTGATTGGCCATCCTAAAAACTACCAAATGGCCGGTCATCCGACTCGAAACAATACACGCGATACCGCACCTATGGGGTTGTTAACCATTTATTGCCCTAATGATAAGAAGTTAGAAAAATGTGATAACTTCATTAATCTCCCAGCTACGGTAGCTGCTGCAGGAAACTAAACATTTTCCCCAACTTATTGTTTAGAGTTACCTCCTAAGATATAAACCGATCAAGGGGTGGTCTACACCATGGCAACTAACGTCCCGTCCACGCATGATCAGCAGGTGTTAGAGGAAATATGGAGCCTTTTAGAAGGACTTGGGTACAACACCCGACTGGTTGATTGTGTCGTGGAGGCCCTTACCCTGCTCACGCTGCGTGCAGCTGTAGAGAAAACCCATCCACGCACATGGGAAGACATCCGGCAAAACCCACCATCACAACAAGCTAAAACCACTCGATTGCTCGTATCCACTGTTCTTTCCAGGGCTGAGCAGTACCGTATCCCTGAGGGAAAAGTAATCAGCCGTCGGACTTTCCCTCCAACTATCATCTCAGCTTTGATAGCGATCATCTCCGATCCACGCCTTGGTCAGGGGCCTTTGGCTGTTGTGTCCTTTGCCCGTGCATATGAGTTTCTTTTAGACCGGGTTGCGGACTGCACTCCGCCTGATTTTCTTGGCCCGCCCCCTCCCCGCTGGGTGCGAGAATTAATCACAGGGATGTTACGCCCACACCAAGGTGTGGTTTATGACCCGTGTGCCCGATCAGGTCAGTTATTAACAGCACTCGATGACTACCAACAAACAACCGATACCGCTGAGCGGTTAGTGCTGTGTGGGCAGGAAAATGACCCAGTGCGCTGGCGTCAGGGACATGAGCAGGCTGTACTACGAGGTACCCGTATTGATCTTGGATCACAACCGCTAGATATGTTCGGTTCGTATCTTGACGATGGAAATGGGCCAGGGGGATGGTGGTTTCGCCAGGAGATGCACCCTGGGTTGGAGTGCGACTTTTGTGTTAGCTATCCGCCTGCATCATTTATTGATTCCGGCTTGGAGTTTGTTCTTACTGACCCGCGATGGGAATTCGGCCCCGGTATGCCTGATCCGGCCGATTTTGCTTGGCTACAGCTGGCTTATCATCACCTTCGTCCTGGTGGCACCGCAGCAGTGATGCTTTCCGCCGACACCTTATTCAGTGATGATTGGGAAATGAACCGGGTACGGACAAATATGATCAGCGAGGGAGTAGTTCGCTGTATTATCCACCTCTCGTCTGGTAATCACCCCGGCGGTAGTCATGTTCCTACGGCATTATGGGTGTGTAGCCGACCAGACAACGATATGTCATCAACGGTGCAGGGTCACGGTAGAGATCAGCAAATACTGCTGGTGGATCTGAGTCAGGCAGTATCCGGTGTGAGTGATAGTAGAGACGTAGGAAGTGACCGTGTTCTCCAGAAGATTATTAGTTTCTACTACCACTGGGGCCTGAATAATTCCCTGCCTGTTCCTCTTGACCTCACTGAACTCGCGATAAGTATCTCCGCGGATAAGATTCTTGACGGTGGTGGCAAGCTTATTCCTTCTTACTGGATTGGCCACCAAAAAGGGATTTAACTGGTTTGCCCTATTAGTAGTACTTCGTTAGCTCTTGGGGGTGGGACCACAGCGGCGTAACGTCCAATTCTGAGGCACGACAACCCCATCCATGCCCCAGATGACCTGCGCAATTTCGTCGCTAAGGTCTTTCACCTCCTTGGTCCGCAAAGGATGGACCTGACCCCCGTTTGGTGACCGCGGCGCATCTGTTTCTCACTGAGCAATGGTTGGCCACCACCGGCCCAAAATTTCTCTCGGTGGTCTGAGTTTCTATGCTGTGTTGGCTTAGCTTCAGACCGTCGTTATCCAGCTGTTGGCCTGTTTCCCGTATTGCGGCCGCACACCACCTAACGAAGTACTACTAGAAAGATCACAATATTATTTAGACTGGTTTTAAGTGAAAAGGTTCCATATGCGTCAATCTGTCATGGCTGTTTGACGCAATTGGGGAGTAGGTCATGTCCGCAGGCCAAATGGTCTGCGGACATGGCAGGTCTGGATTATCGGATTGATTCTTGGGCGTGCTGGTTCTCGGTTGCCTGTTGCTGCGAGTCGTCGTGAATTTCCGTTGCTGCTGGGACGTGGATTGATACAGCGTTGGTGGAAACATTAAGCATATCTGTCAGGTTAGTTGCTGGTGCTCGCGCTGGAGCGCTTGTGTTTATTTGTTTTTGCTGGTGTTGGCGAAAGAGTTCAGCACGTTGGGTGAGCTTTTCGGCTTGCTGCTTGGCCTGGGCAACGGCTGGCCTAAACCCTTCCCTGCGCCTGTGCGCTTCGCGTTGGCGTTTTCCGTGCTCCACCATGATGTCGAAAAGTTTATCTTCGGGTGCGTGTTCCGCAGCTGTTGCTAGTGTCGTGGCCATTGCTGCAAACTGCCTGCGATAGGCGGCGCTAAGGATGTGGTCTGCAAACCCTTCTGCCTGCTCGGCGATCACGACATTAGCTGTCATTGCATCAACGAGAAGTGGGCGCAGAGTGGCTGCGTTTCCGTGGCGCTGTTCTTCGTCTTGGAGAGATTCATTAATGAGTTGAGCTGAGAATGGCTCAGCGTTCTGGTATTTCTCTTTTATGATGTGGAAAAGCTGGCCATGAAGGGGGCTGTGGAAGTCGTCTGAGGTGAGATATTCGATTGTGGTCTTTGTCGTTGGGTGTTTGGCGTCTGACCACATTAGGGCACAGAGTAGGTTGGTCTCGGCATGAGCATCATCGGGAGCCTTCATGGTTTAAAATGGCTCCTTTTCGTCTGTGGCTCCGGTGTTCCATTGATCCTTTGGAGGGAGAAACTGGTCGATGGATTCGTCACTCTCCGTTCCTCGCACCGGGGGATTCACAGTGACTGATGAAAAGGCTAGGGAAGCGCCGATTTCGTCGATCTCGATTTCCCAGCCGGTACGCTTGTATCCATCATTCCCACTCCAGCTAGTGGGTTTAATTTTACCTGTGATCAGTACGCGATTGCCCTTTGCCAGAGAGACGGAAATGTTTTCTGCCATCTTGTTCCAGGCGGTGGCGGTAACAAAGATTGTTTCTTTTTCCTCCCACCCTGTTTCTCGGCTAAATGATTGCGGGGTGCAGGCAAGTCTGATGTTTACCACGGGTTTGCCAGAGTCAGTTTTCCGCAGGATTGGATCTGTGACCAGCTGTCCCGCGATGGTGACATTGACAGTATTTAGCGGCATGTGTTCTTCTTTCAGGATCGATAGAAAGTGTGCTCATGATAAAGTGCTGGGCTTCTTAGTGCTGCAATTTTGAATCCATCTGCGTGAGCTTCTTCATATGACTAAACCATCGGGGGTCAGGCCCCTAAGTGCTGTGCTGCTCTCGCAAGCCCTCAATGCAGATGTGAAGAAGTACTATAAAAGCTTTGCTACCATGCAGCATCCCTTAAATCGTAGCGATGGAACGCCGTTTGTCATCGCGGTGTTGGAACTTGTGCGCGATTATATTGCACGCATAATTAGGGATAACAATAAGCTAGATTTAGCAGATGTGTGTTAAGTGGTCAAATCTCGATTCCGTCGCTTTGGAGTTACGGCGATGTAGTGAAAAAGGTTGAATCTGCATCCCTTATGGATTTCCTGGCCTGCTTAATCGGTGGTGTCCGGTGTGCCGAAGCGCCGCGTGTCAAGAAGCCCAGCAGGAGGCCTCTGAGTTGAAATAGGCGCCGCTGTGCTGTAATGCAGGAGTAGATATTTCACCCTGGATAAGGGTAGGGAAGTAGTAGCCAAAAGTTACCTTTTTAGGTGATATTTTCCGTGCCTATAACAGGGGTGAAAACATACACATACACAACTATTTTATTCACAAGAAATTATGACTTTTTCAGGTTAGGGTCAGACTGTCCCCATTATTTACCTACGAAAAGAACATGTGAATGAAGCTGCTTTCTAAGGCTGCGGGCGTCATAGCCACAGCGTTATTGGTCATAGGTGGTGTTGCACCTGTGGCGCAGAGTCAATCTGAACAGATAGTCACATCTGATAAACAAGAGGCTTATATCCAAGAATTCCACCACGAAGGTGACACCCCACCTATCGTTGATGGTGTCGGTGGCTACACGGACGAAGAGATCGCACAGATCCACGAGGCTATCCGCCAAGCACAAGAATCTGGCGAACCTAATGATGAGCTAGTTCCTGGTGAAATGTGGTCAGACAAGGTTGAGCTGCCGGCAACGATTGATAAAGCAGCTGCCGATGAGGCCGAGATAAACATCGCGCAGCAACAATCCCAGCCACAGGCCAGGGCTCTTGCTGCTGCGCAGTGTCAGTTTTTCTGGCCGTCTCCGTATCAAGTATGTGGCGCTATTTTGGAGCGCTATATCCAGCAGGGCGCACAGTTTAGTTGGATGCTGTTGCCTACAGAACATCAAGCACTGAACCCTGATGGTCAGGGGTATCGTCAGCGGTTTATGTCTGGGTTTATCTATTGGCATCCCACCACTGGTGCACATGCGGTAAATAATTACAGTGCGCAGGTGTGGGAGCGTAACGGGTGGGAGTCTGGATGGATGGGCTATCCCACTGGCGGTGAAGTCCCTGTTGAGGGATCTAGCCCAATCGAAGGTGAGTTGAATGGGTGGGTGCAAACGTTCCAGGGTGGGCGAGTGTACCGAAGCTCAGTTATCGATGGTTTCCAGGTTGCCAGTATCAACGGCATCATTCTGGATAAATGGCTCCAGGAGGGGGGACCTAAAGGTGCCCTTGGTTTCCCTATTGCGGATGAGGCTGTCACAGCTGACGGTGTTGGTAGATTCAGTGTCTTTCAATGGGGATCAATGTATTGGTCTCCCACTACTGGTGCATATGCTGTCTATGGACCAGTTTTAGAGAAATGGGCTGAAAGCGGGTTTGAGAGCGGCCCATATGGGTATCCAATTTCCGATATTGAAGGTGAGGCATCCGGCGACGAACACCAAGAATTTCAAGGTGGTCGTATATCTACAGTGCCGGAAATGGAAGAAATAATCTATTACTCGGACGGGAAAGAAATCGATTTCAATTATGACGACATGTTGGAATGTCTTGGCGGTTACGATAATGGCCGTCTTACGCATTTCCACAAGACAGGTCAGAACTTGTATTGCAAAGATTTCCGTCACATTTATGCTCGACACATGCCTAAAAACATTACTTATAGTCTCTGGGATGATTTCCAGTATTGTGTTAGCGCCACTCTGAATTCTACGGAGGAATGGGAACCGAATGAACTCGGTACTTATGGTCGCACTCGCTATAATACTTACACCAAGACAAGGAGCTGGGTCATTGTGTGGGAAAATTCCGATAATATTCGCAGTGCGTATACCGATGGTGAAGGAGGAGGGCGATGGAGCCAATGTCGGCGCTACGTAAAACCGTGGAGTTAAATCCTGACTATGGTTCACCATGGGGATTATGGTCCAATCACCCGATTATCCCTTCATATCAGGGTGCCTTCTTAACACCGGATAACTTTCTCTTAAGTACTGGGCTGAAGGATCGTATGGATGCTTGGTTACAATTGTGGCGAGAGAACTATGCGGATGTTGTTGAAGAAGATTCAAACCGATGGAGACCAGGTTTCGATCGACGTGCATGGGCAGAGGAAGGAAATGCTATTGCAGAGTTGATTGAACGAGAAGTTCCTGGTTATGGAGTGGTTAGAGGGTTTCTTTCCTATCTATAGATGAGTTAGTGTCGGCATATAAAACAGGGTTGAGATTTTGAAGGGTCAATAATCACGGGGATAAGCCCCGTGATTATTGACAATCTAAATGGACCCCTACAGTTTCCATCGTCAAAAAAGAACATGTGACGCACTTGTTGAGGCGATTCGACATGACTGGGGGCTGTGGCCGTCTGTTTTTATTGGGTAAGTAATTAACCCCACGCAGATACAGTAAAAAATCCCCCGTACCGCATTAAGAATGAAGACAAGACGTTGTGTCTGCTGCGGGCCCGTCCTGTTATTTAAGGGTTGCAGAAAAAAGCTAATTAAAGCCGGTATTGGAGTCGTCTTTTGACCCTGCGTTTGCGGTCGTAACGCTCCTTGGTGGGTAACTTTGAACGATACGCGTTCCAGGGCTGTCTTGTACCTCCCGCCCTGGATCCGTTACCGGTTGTCTTCCAGGGCGGCGAGTGCTTTTAGGTAGGCGTTCTCGGCTTCTAATCGCGAAATACGTTGCTGAAGCTGCTGCTCCTTGGTTAGTGGCACAGCCGGGTCGTGGGCGTGTTGAGGTTTTCGACGTTGTGGTTTAGCCGCTAGACCTTGTTCACCGTATGCACGGTATGCCCTGACCTAAACTTTCAGCGTGGATCGGTTACTAATCCCAAATTCAGTACACGTTTCTGATTGTGAGTTTCGATCAAGAAAGTATCTGACGGCGTTGACCTTCTCGGCTTGGGTATAGGCCTTTCTTGAATGTGAACTCATAGCACCATTTTTACCGAAGGTTTCATAACGCTGGATAAAACCTCGCGCTGCGTCGATTGATACGGAAAGCTCGGATGCTAAAAGATCTCTGCCGATGCCCTGGTCGACGAGATCGCATGCGCGTTGAAACAAGATGGGATCGTCTAGTCGTGAAGAACCAGCCATAAAGAAACTGCACCTCCTGGGGCGGACATTAATTCCGATGTCCAACTTCAGAGACGCAGTTCAATTGTGTCGGGGGTTTCGCTTCTAGCGTTTATCTCTTAGGAAGACAATAGGATTCCGAAGATTCCCTGGAGGATTCCACCAACAGCGGAACCGATGATCGGGAGATTGGAGTAGAAATTAATGAAGGTGTCAATGTAGTACATTTTGTACCTTTCTTTAGATCGGTATTTCGATGAGGGATTAGGAGCTGAGTCCGCCACTGCTAAGGAGGCTACCGCCACCGCTGAGCAGGCTGCCTGCGGAAGAAAGTAGACCAGAGGACAGTCCGCCACCGCTGAGTCCGCCACCCGAAGATAGGCCGATGGTTTGCGCAAATTCTGCGACGAAAGGTGACATGGTGATCAGTCCGATGATGAGTTCAAGGCCCATGGAGATTCTCTCTTTCATTGATGTACAAAGGGGTTCCGGTTTGGGCGGTAGGTATCCCTATCTACCGCCCAGGTCGGTGTCTTAGGTTCCTAGCAAGAATCGGAACGGGTCAAAGATTAAGATGGATGATCCCTTAGCACTGCAAAGGGGGTAGAAGCACCCCCGTTAATGAGAAAGATGCAGTTAAGAGCACTTTTCTATCTATTAAGTCCAACTATCGAGACTCACTGACGCATGCTAATTTAGCTTGCCTTTTCAGAGCTTTGAGTTGCTTGGGCGATTGTTGCGCCAAGATGTGTTCTAAAGCTTTCGAAATGCGTACATGCCAATTTTAATTGATTTCCAATTTCTGAAATTTCCTTTGTTGAAGCTTTTGGAATTACAAGACGTTCGAAGTCCTGAGGGTAAATTTCAACCTGGCCACTCGATCCATTTATATATCGATAAATTTGGTGCTGTCCAGCATTGGTCAAGAGGTATGCAGCTGTGTACCAAGCAAGATCAGGATTCTTGAAACGAATGATTGAAACATGGCCATCAACTACGGCAGGAAAATCATAGTGATAAACTGCCACTCGGCCGATCGTGCCATCACCAGTTGAGTTGATAAGAAGATCATTGCGCTGTACTCCGGCGCGTTTTGTTCTTAAGCGAAAAAACTCAGAAGAGACAGAACGAGACGAATCAATATCTACGTAACCACTACGAATTCCAACTGACTTAATAGCGGCCACGTTGTCAGTGTTATTTTTAGAAAGCCTGGTTCCATCTGGAGTCATCATCCCAATAAATGCGAGAGAGTCGGGATCGTCTAAGTCATCGCTGTACTCCGGCTGAACACCCCTATGAATGGGTTCTTGTAATATTGCATCGGCGAGTTGGAATGAGCCATGCGCCGAAGCAGACGCGATTTCAGCGGGTGATCGGTAAATTTCTTGATGAAATTCGGGCTCAAAAACATGCATCGTAGAACCGCTTATATCTGACTTTGTGGAAAGTACAGCTTCAACAAAAGGGCGCGTAGTAAATAGGGCCATCTTCCTTAATCCTCCCAGTTAATGTTCTGTACCAGGTAGTCACGAATCTCTGGTAAATCACTATCGATGCTTCCATCAGATTTACGAACAAGCGAGCCGCTTCGGTCCTTTCCGGATCTTTGAGTGACTGCATAAACCACATCTGCGTCATTGTGTGTTTCTTTTAGATCTAATAAAGGCTTCGCACGCTTTTGGAGGAATATAACGCATGTCTTCGTGTTCGTAAATGGTTTAAACATGGTGCCGCTGAGACTCACTACAGCACGAATACTTGCATGCTTGAGAAGGTATTGTCTAACTCTCTCATCGTTGTAGTTTTTGAGCAGCCCACGTGGTACGACAACCGCCATTCGACCACCGGGACGGAGATATTGAAGACCTCGTTCTAAAAATAGTATGTCCCTAGCGACCGAAGCGGAGCGCTTGCGCTTTCCTTTTGAATCTATTTTGTAGGAAAGATCAAATTGAGACAGCACCTCTTCAGAAGAAACTGCTCCGGAAAAGGGAGGATTCATCATTACCACGTCAAACTGCTTTAGGTTTTGGCTCCCGAATTCATCAGGAACTAATAGCCGGTCACGTGAGTGTTCGTTCCAGTTTTTCTGGGTTAACCCGTCCGCGATGCAAATATTTGAGCGACCATCACCCCAGATCAGCATATAAGCCTTTGCAACTTTTGCGATTAGCGGATCGTAATCAATTCCGTAAACATTATCTGAGGCATAGTCTTTCTGATTTTCCAGAATCTCATTAATGTCGTCGCGCTCGGACTCAATAGTCTTGAACACATGATCCATTGCTCCCACTAAAAAGCCTCCGCTTCCGCAAGCAGGATCAAGTACGGTTTCGTACTCACGGGGGTTAAGCACTTCCACGCAACACGCAAAGATTGACTACATGTCGAGGAGTGAAGTATTGCCCTTTATCGCCTTTCATAGCGGGGTTGACCATGATTTCGAATGCGGCTCCGAGTACATCGACATCCGATTTGAGCAGATAAGTACGTTGTAACGCTGAGACACAATAAGCAAGAGAGTGATCGCCAAGGAGGATTTCTTCGCCAGGGTTGAAAACACCTTCCCAGCGCACTTTTGCTTGTTTAAAGAGAGTAGTGATGCGCGTCCTTGCTGTTTCAGCTGCTTCCAGAGCGCCTACGCGAAACTGAGCTGATGAGGAATCATTCTTTAAATTCCGTCTTTCATCGAAGAGCTTGGCGAAGATAAGTTTGAAAATCTCATCGAATGCATCTGATCCTTCGTGAGCTTTAATATAATTCTCACAATCTTTTACGATTGAAAGCATGTCTTCAATCGGTTTCAGGTCAGCTCGTGTGATCGGATTATCAACATCACTTAATTACTCTGTCCGCGAAGGGATATTTCGCAGCTCACGCCATTCAACATTTTCAGAGTGTGAATTAGGCTCCAAACGAAGTAAATAGACATTAGATTCGGAGCCGTTAGACCACACACCTAATCGGCATCCAGTCGCATTCATATAAACTTTTAGCTGTTCAAGTCCGTCAATTCGCTTGGGCCTTTTAACCTCAATGAAAATACGGGGGGTGTTTTTTTTACTGTCCGTATAAACGACAATGTCTGCCGCTTTTTTAGCTTCTGTGGAACCAACAATAACCGGAACTTCGACTGAGATTTGTTCCCATTTATACCCGTAGACGTCTCGTAGCGTATAAAGCCAGCTTTGTCTTACGACTTCTTCAGGCTTTCGGCTCACTGAATAAGCCCGTTCCCGTATGGGGCAAAAGATGAACTTCTCCTCATTAACTGAAGTGACGGTAAAGAGATGCTCTACCACAGTTGGTTTGGTATCAGAAGTTTTAAAAATCGGTTCCAATGGATTTCCATTTCAGTTTTTCTGGTGGTCAGATAAGGAAACCAAACACCTTTAAAAGTGAGTTCGTTTACTTAAATCCGCGGTCTTATATCTTCTTGATGTTTCGTGTCTGCCAGTTTGAATAAATCAACAAGTCTAAGGCCTCGCTCCAGCTACAGATGCAATACTAACCGTGTCATTCTGCCATGACATCAAGGCATGATGACAGTTTGACACAGAGATATTGCTTAATGGGGGTATTGAAATGGTCTCTAGCTGGCGAGACGGAGGGACATGGTCAGATGATCCCATTTTCCGTGAACGTAGTATAGAGCAGGTTCTGGGGGACTTCATAGATGGATTCGTAGCCACTGTTGTAGAAGATGGATGCGGCGTTGGTGATATAGCACCGATCTTCCCATGATTCAGGAAAGTTTTTCTGCGCAATTGGTTTAATTTCGCTGTACATGTGGTCAATGTATCGCCAGTTCATCGTTAGTCCTTAATGTTTTCGGCGGCGAATTTAGTCAGCAGTTCACTGATGATCGTGTTGATGCTGGTGTCGTTCGTGATGGCGTAAACGTGGATTTTGTGTTTGAGATCAGGATCGAGGCGAACGGTGAGGCGAAGATCCTTTGGTTGCGTGTTCTTGAGCGTGTCTGAGGCACTGGTGATCTCCCGATTTCGGCGTGTGCTGCGTCCAACTTCTGGTGTGTTCTTCGACATGGTGTATTTTCCTTACTTTCCAGTGATGGCTTTGAGTTCTTTTGCTACGGCTTCGTATCCGTAGAGGTCGTCTTCGAGTGGGTATCCAAAGCTGTTTTTGATAGCTTCACGCTGACGGATGGCAGATCCGTAGGTATCGACTTCTTCGGCTTGGAGTGCGTTTTGCAGGCTGTTGAGCGACTTGGTGCCACAGATGATGGAGGTCATGAGGATCTTAGGATTCTTCTGTGCTGACAGGTCAAGTGCTTCCCACATTCTGTCGATTTCGATTCCTGATGGGCGGGTAGGGATGATGACGTGATCTGCTATGGCGACTGCTGCGTCGATGATCTGTGCGGTTCCAGGAGGGCAATCAATGAGCGTCCATTCGGCCTTGGCTGCACTGCGGGCGAGGCTGCGGGCGTTACCAGGTTCCACAGTGAAGGGGAAGGGTGTGCCTTTATCTTCTGCTCGTGCTGCCCATTCAGTGGCGGAGCCCTGGGGGTCTGCGTCAACGACCGTTACGGTGTCGCCGGTGCGGGTGAGTGCATAGGCCAGGAAGATTGCGGTGGTGGTCTTGCCTGTTCCGCCCTTGAGGTTGCAGATTGCGATGGTAGTCATGGTTTGCTCTTTTCTGTGTGATCAAGCTGTCTTGACGTAGTGGCATGTTGAGGCGTTAGAGGATGGTTGTGGTAACGATGGCTTTAAGGTCGAGGCTGGATGCGGTGTAGCGTTTGGTGGTTTCTATGGATTCGTGGCCGAGTGCCTTTTGTACTGCGATAAGATCACGTCCTCCCTGCTGATAGCCGGTGGTGGCGAAGCGGTGGCGCAGGGTGTGGAGTGTCCAGATGGACGGCAGTGCGCGGGAGGCGAGCTTTCCCACCCATGGCGCAGAGAGGTGGCCATTGAGCTTGCCAGGGAAGATATATCCGCCATCTGGGGCTTGCTGTTTGATCATCTTCATGATTCCTGGAGGGACGGGGAGGATACGCTGTCTTCCACCTTTTCCATGGATCACTACTTTTCCCCATCCGTCGCTGCCCTGGAGAAGGTCATTGCTGTGAAGCTGGGCAATTTCCGCTGCGCGCATTCCAATTTCCGCTGCGAGAAGCAGGATCAAGCAGGTGCGTTCAGAGATGTCGATGATTGCATCTTTGATTGCATCGTCAGGCGCGGGGCGAGGTGGGGGAGTCGGCCGACGTACTGAACCTAGGGAGGTAGCCGGATTCTCGGTGTCACTGTGTTGTGAGTACCAGCGGAAGAAGGTGCGGATCGAGGCGTGATACGCATTTCTGGTTTCAGGCATCCACTCTTTTTCTCCGCTCCAGCAGATGAGGTTGTCTGTGGTGACGGATGTTGGATGATCAACGTTCAGCCCTCGGGCCATGCTGCGGATGTGACGAATCCGTGTGTTGACTGTGCTGGTGGTCTGCCCTTTGGAAACTAGGAGTAGTTCCCAGTTTCTGATTGGTATTACCCAACCGTGTGGGACTGCCTTTAGGTCTGGTCTGTCGGAAATTAACATGCCATCTATCCAATCCAATGGCATAGTAGAGTTGCGTCATGGCATAATGACCTATAATTGTCATGATGGTTAGGCAGCTTGGTGTCGTGACATTTTGACGCATGGTCGGTGAAAAAAAACGGCGCTCAAGAAAGCACATAATTTCGTAGATGTAGACCCATGACCCAGAGGTCGTAGGTTCAAATCCTGCCCCCGCTACTAAATTCCAAAATCCCACTCAACTTCGGTTGGGTGGGATTTTGTTGTTGGAAAAACAAAAGGCACAACCGGGGAGGTTGTGCCTTTTAGGATCTTAAGCTTTAGAGCATAAAGCGGAATGACCATAGTGCGGTTGCTGCAATGATGAGTAGCCAAACGATGGCAATTAGGTAGTTGTACTTGTAAATGCCACGGACAAAGGCATTGTCCAGGCCGCTGAATGTCTTGACGTTCCAGGTTGTCACCACGACAAACATGATGATGGAAACTGTCCATACGCCCATGCAGTAAGGGCAAAGGGAGCGGATGATTGCCATGGACTGGTAAGCCAGCCAGTGGCAGAAGAATAGTGCAAAAGTCATGCCGATCTGAGTGCAGAACCAGAACCAGCCGGCAAAACGGGCACCAGCGAGAATCGCCGCACCGATAAGTGCGGTGGCGGAGAACCCGGCAATGCCGATTAATGGATTGGGGATTTCGCCAAAGGCTGTGGATTGGCCTGAGCGCATGACGTTTCCGCAGGCTAGGACCTCGTTAATGTCACAACTGGTGATGTAATCCGGATTTTCGAGGATCATGAGCTTTTCGGCCATGATAATCACGGAAAGAAGAAGGCCAATTATTCCTCCGAGTAATAGAACCCAACCAAGCCAATTTGGTGCTTTGGGCTGGGCTGTCTGTGTTTCGGTATGCACTCGGGGAACCTCCGGGTTATTAGTTCAATCAATTCTAACTTCGGCATAATTCTATGCCTCTAAGAACTTAAATTCTTAACCTGAAAGCAACCTCACAGCTTCCTGGGTGTCTGAGAGGTAGTTGAAAGGAGAGTCTGTCGAAAACCCTAGATGAAGCATAGGTGGGGTGGGGGTGCTCCCAAATATGTTGCGACTTGGGAACTTCCGAAACAAGGGTGTGTTCTAGATTGCAAAGGTTTGCCTTAGTTTAGTTGGTGTGTTAATTTTTTCCTTTAGGTACCCCTTACCTAATTTTTGGTGAGGATAGGTATTTCCGGGCAATCAATTAAGAAACTCCAAGGACGTAATTGTGAAAAATAGGTTTAAGCTCTTCTCGATCGCTACTGTTGCTGCACTAGCACTCGTCGGCTGCTCCAGTACCGACAGCAGCACCACTTCTGAGTCTTCTTCCACCGCTGCCGCTGAGACAGCTATCACCATTGAAGATAACCACGGCACTCAGGAGATCGCGCAGCCTATCGAGGCAGTAGCTGCTACCGATAACCGTTCTTTTGAGTTGTTGGATCGTTGGGGTGTTGACCTGGTAGCGGCGCCTATCGCGTTGGTGCCTTTCACCATTACTAACTACAAGGAAAATGCTGACATCGCGGATATGGGTACTCATAATGAGCCCAACCTCGAGGCCTTGACTGCAGCACAGCCAGATCTGATCATTAATGGTCAGCGTTTTGCTCAGTACTACGAGGATATTTCCACCCTTAACCCAGATGCTGCGATCGTTGAGTTGGACCCTCGTGATGGACAGCCACTGGACCAGGAATTGATTCGCCAGGCTGAGACCTTGGGAACCATCTTTGGTGAGGAAGAAGATGCAGATCAGCTGGTATCTGATTTCAATGCAGCTCTCGAGCGCGCAAAGACTGCCTATGCTGCAATTTCTGACAAGAAGGTAATGGCTGTCAACGTCTCTGGTGGCGACATTGGTTATATTGCTCCATCTGTGGGTCGTACCTTTGGACCAATTTTTGATCTTGTTGGCCTAACCCCTGCACTTGAGGTTGAAAATGCTTCCAGTGATCACCAGGGAGATGACATCAATGTTGAGGCAATTGCTGCAGCAAACCCTGACATCATTTTGGTTTTGGATCGCGATGGTGGCACCAATACTCGTAATGAAGCGGAATACGTTCCAGCCGAGGAAATCATCTCCAAGAATGAGGCGCTGACGAATGTCAAGGCCATTTCCGCTGGTGACGTTTACTATGCACCAGCTGATACCTATACCAATGAGAACATCATTACCTACACCGAGATTCTCAATGGCATGGCAGATCTTTTTGAAAAAGCTGCACAGCAATAATTGGTATCTAAGTAACGTAAATGATCTACAATTTCTTAGGTAAGGCTTGAATATGTAAGGCTGTCTTGTATATGCAAGGCAGCCTTATCTTTTTTGTGTTGAAGATCCACCGGGTTTTCGTCGAAAAGCAAGTTTTTAGCAGATTAATTAGAAACCAGGTAAACAAAATGTTTTGTGCACACACGAGTGTTTGTGGAAGAGGGGAGTCACGCTGATGGCTATTTCGACTTCGCAGACACGGACTGTCAGCAACAACCCGGACGGCGGGCGTGAAAAACGCACTCGAGCAAAACTGCTGGATTGGAAGCTGCTGATCGGCCTCATTTTTGTGATCGGCCTCGTGGTGCTGTCTCTATTTACTGGGCAATATGACATTTTTGGCGGCTCGGATGGAGAGCTGATGTTCGAGGCAGTGCGTATTCCACGAACTGTGTCACTCATCCTTTCTGGTGCGGCCATGGCGATGTGTGGCTTGGTGATGCAGCTGCTGACGCAGAATAAATTTGTGGAACCTAGCACCACCGGAACCACTGAATGGGCTGGTCTAGGCCTACTTTTTGTTATGTACTTTATCCCAGCTGCCACTGTGCTGGACCGCATGATCGGCGCCGTGATTTTCTCATTCATCGGCACCATGGTGTTTTTCCTCTTTCTTAAGAGGGTGACATTGCGTTCCTCCTTAATTGTCCCGATTATTGGCATCATGATCGGCGCTGTGGTGTCCTCGGTATCCAGCTTCTTTGCACTGCAATTTAATATGTTGCAGCAGCTGGGAATTTGGTTTGCGGGCTCATTTAATACTGTGTTCCGCGGTCAATACGAGATTTTGTGGATTGTCGTCTTTGTTGTCTTGGCAGTTTTTTATTTTGCTGATCGCCTGACCGTGGCCGGCCTGGGAGAAGAGATCGCCACCAATGTGGGAGTCAATTACAACCGCATGGTGCTCATCGGCACTGGGCTGATTGCGATTGCCACTGGAGTTGTCACAGTAGTGGTTGGTAGTTTGCCATTCCTTGGACTAATTGTTCCCAACTTGGTTTCAATGATGCGTGGCGACGATCTGCGTTCCAACCTGCCGTGGGTCTGTCTGACCGGTATCGCAGTGGTGACCATTTGCGATTTGATTAGCCGCACCATCATCGCCCCCTTTGAAATTCCGGTATCGGTGATTCTGGGAATTTTAGGCGCGATTGTTTTCCTCATCATGATTGTGAGGCAGCGCGGACGTGGATAATTCTCGGAAAGAACAAGTTAAGCAACGGGAGAGTTTAGGAGCGATGCAGGCAGTTAAAGCACCTGCAAAACGCCGCAGCTCCGGCGCCTTCCAAACCGTGAAAGCGCAGCGACGCTATTGGGCGATCATGGCAGCACTTGTTGTATTGGCATTGGCCTTTACCTGGGGTCTGATTTGGTACGACAACCCCATGCCAGTGGGGCACCCGGCTTTTGCACTGATTGCAGAACGCCGTATGCAGGCAGTTTTTGTCATGATCATAATCGCGGTCTGCCAAGGTTTTGCCACTGTGGCTTTCCAAACAGTGACGAATAACCGCATTATCACGCCCTCAATTATGGGCTTTGAATCGCTCTATACCGTGATTCACACCGCCACCATCTTCCTTTTTGGATCCACAGCCCTGATAGCGACCCGAAATTTGGAAATGTTTGTGGGTCAGTTAGTCCTAATGATTTTGCTGTCGCTGGTGCTTTATACCTGGTTACTCACCGGTAAACGCGGAAATATGCATGCAATGTTGCTCGCCGGAATGGTGATCGGTGGTGGACTTGGTTCCATCTCCACCTTTATGCAGCGCATTTTGACACCTTCTGAGTTTGATATCCTCACCGCGCGTCTTTTTGGTTCTGTTAATAACGCCGAAACTGAATACTTCCCGGTGGCAATTCCACTCATGGTGGTCGCAGCGGTGATTTTGCTCCTAAGCTCGCGCACTCTGAATGTGGTGGCCTTGGGTCGTGATACCGCTACTAATCTGGGCATGAATCATCGCCGAGCATCTATTTACACTCTTATTTTGGTCTCTGTACTAATGGCGGTGTCTACCTCTTTGGTTGGCCCCATGACCTTCCTCGGCTTTTTGGTAGCAACGTTGGCCTATCAATTTGCAGATACCTATGATCACCGATTCCTTATGCCGATGTCCGCACTAATTGGTTTTGTGGTGCTTTCAGGTGCGTACTTCATCATGAACCATGTGTTCCGCGCCCAAGGTGTTGTTTCCATCATTATCGAGATGGTCGGCGGCACGCTATTCCTTATTGTCATTCTTCGAAAGGGTAAACTGTGATTTCCTTAACCAGCGTTCGCAAACAGTATTCCAACGACGTAGCGATCGGCCCGGTTGATCTTGAGATTCCAGCCGGCGGCATCACTGCTTTTGTGGGGCCCAATGGTGCCGGCAAATCAACTTTGCTCACCATGGTTGGCCGATTGTTGGGAATTGACGAAGGCCAAATCAAGGTAGCCAATTATGATGTCAGCACCACAGCCTCCAAGGATCTGGCAAAGGTGCTCTCCATCCTGCGTCAGGAAAACCACTTTGTAACCAAGCTGACTGTGCGCCAACTTGTTGGATTTGGACGTTTTCCCTATAGCAAGGGCCGACTCACTGCGGAAGATGAAAAAATCATCTCCAAATATATTGACTTCCTCAACCTCACTGAATTGGAAGATAGATATCTAGACCAGCTGTCCGGCGGACAGCGACAGCGTGCCTACGTGGCAATGGTGCTCAGCCAAGAAACTGATTACGTGCTTCTCGACGAACCTCTCAACAATCTTGATATTGCGCATTCGGTTGAAATGATGAAGCACCTGGAACATGCAGCACGTGATCTGGGGCGAACCATCATCGTGGTTTTGCATGACATCAACTTCGCTGCGCGTTATGCCGACTACATAGTCGCAGTGAAGAGCGGAAAGATCGCGACCCAGGGAACTCCCGAAGAGATCATGGACGATGAGGTGCTTTCCGAAATCTTCAATACTCCTATCGAGGTAATTGAAGGTCCCTACGGCAAGATCGCTTGTTATCACTAGCCTTGATCCGCGTTGAGCAGGCAATTTGTATAAAAGTGCGCTCGGAGGTAAATTAATCAGCACACCAGCGACGTGGCCACAAGGTTACGAGCTGGGAAAGACATAAAGAAGACTGATTGAAGTTTTTGACTTAATCAAAGATCTTCACTACAGTATGTCGAGCCACTTCAAAACAAGCTCCTTTTAAAGAGTGTTGTTGAGGTGTGTGTATGTTGTTTGAGAACTCAATAGTGTGCCATTTATTTTATTATGTTTACCATAATCCCCAAACATGGTTTGGGGTTGGTCATGCCGGGTGGTGGGTTGCATATATCCCACCACTGTAAATAAGGAACATGCTCTTTGGGGTGTGTTTTAGTTTTTGTGCATGGTTGTGGTAGAACACTTTTGTTTCCCACTCTTTGACCCCGTCGGGTTGGTGGGGAACGTTTTTTGTTTTATTTTTATAACCATTATTTTTGGTTAACAGCCAGTCAATCACCCTTTTTTGTGGTGGTTGGTTGTTTGTTGTTGGCTGGGTTTTGGGCTTTTCACGGCCTTGATTTTTTTTCATATTTTGTGGAGAGTTTGATCCTGGCTCAGGACGAACGCTGGCGGCGTGCTTAACACATGCAAGTCGAACGATGAAGCTTAGCTTGCTAGGTGGATTAGTGGCGAACGGGTGAGTAACACGTAGGTAATCTGCCCTGCACTTTGGGATAAGCCTGGGAAACTGGGTCTAATACCGAATAGGACACACTATCTTTACGGTGGTGTGTGGAAAGCTTTTGCGGTGTGGGATGAGCCTGCGGCCTATCAGCTTGTTGGTGGGGTAATGGCCTACCAAGGCGTCGACGGGTAGCCGGCCTGAGAGGGTGTACGGCCACATTGGGACTGAGACACGGCCCAGACTCCTACGGGAGGCAGCAGTGGGGAATATTGCACAATGGGCGAAAGCCTGATGCAGCGACGCCGCGTGGGGGATGAAGGCCTTCGGGTTGTAAACTCCTTTCGCTAGGGACGAAGAGTTAAATTGACGGTACCTGGAGAAGAAGCACCGGCTAACTACGTGCCAGCAGCCGCGGTAATACGTAGGGTGCGAGCGTTGTCCGGAATTACTGGGCGTAAAGAGCTCGTAGGTGGTTTGTCGCGTCGTCTGTGAAATCCCGGGGCTTAACTCCGGGCGTGCAGGCGATACGGGCATAACTTGAGTGCTGTAGGGGAGACTGGAATTCCTGGTGTAGCGGTGAAATGCGCAGATATCAGGAGGAACACCAATGGCGAAGGCAGGTCTCTGGGCAGTAACTGACGCTGAGGAGCGAAAGCATGGGTAGCGAACAGGATTAGATACCCTGGTAGTCCATGCCGTAAACGGTGGGCGCTAGGTGTAGGGGACTTCCACGTCTTCTGTGCCGCAGCTAACGCATTAAGCGCCCCGCCTGGGGAGTACGGCCGCAAGGCTAAAACTCAAAGGAATTGACGGGGGCCCGCACAAGCGGCGGAGCATGTGGATTAATTCGATGCAACGCGAAGAACCTTACCTGGGCTTGACATATACCGGATCGGCGTAGAGATACGTTTTCCCTTGTGGTCGGTATACAGGTGGTGCATGGTTGTCGTCAGCTCGTGTCGTGAGATGTTGGGTTAAGTCCCGCAACGAGCGCAACCCTTGTCTTATGTTGCCATCACGTGATGGTGGGCACTCATGAGAAACTGCCGGGGTTAACTCGGAGGAAGGTGGGGATGACGTCAAATCATCATGCCCCTTATGTCCAGGGCTTCACACATGCTACAATGGTCGGTACAGCGAGTTGCCACACCGTAAGGTGGAGCTAATCTCTTAAAGCCGGCCTCAGTTCGGATTGGGGTCTGCAACTCGACCCCATGAAGTCGGAGTCGCTAGTAATCGCAGATCAGCAACGCTGCGGTGAATACGTTCCCGGGCCTTGTACACACCGCCCGTCACGTCATGAAAGTTGGTAACACCCGAAGCCAGTGGCCCAACCTTTTAGGGGGGAGCTGTCGAAGGTGGGATCGGCGATTGGGACGAAGTCGTAACAAGGTAGCCGTACCGGAAGGTGCGGCTGGATCACCTCCTTTCTAAGGAGCTTTAAATAAACTCATCCTCAACAGTTGTTGGGTTGTATGGGTTGTTGGTGTTGGAACCCATGTGTGGTTGCCATCAACACAAATTAATCGGGTGGAGATGACCCTTGGTGTGGTAAACACTTCTCTCTGTGGGGGAAGATAAAAATAGGTGGCATGCTGTTGGGTGTCTGAAATGACATGTAATGTGTTGTTTCTTCATCAGATCATGATTATCCAGTGATTGTGCACGGTTGTGTGTGGTTGGTGGTGGTGATGGTGTGTTGTGTGAGAACTGTATAGTGGACGCGAGCATCTTTATTTTTTGTATATTTTTTTGTGTATCCGAACGTGACACACGATGAATGCTTGTTTGAGTGTTTGTTGGTGTGTTGTCTTAGTGTTTTGTTTTTAAGAGCACACGGTGGATGCCTTGGCATATCAAGCCGATGAAGGACGTGAGAGGCTGCGTTATGCCTCGGGGAGTTGCCAACTAAGCGTTGATCCGAGGATGTCCGAATGGGGAAACCCAGCTGCAGTAATGTGTGGTTACCTGCCGGTGAATATATAGCCGGTTGGGAGGTTTACACGGGGAAGTGAAACATCTCAGTACCCGTAGGAGAAGAAAACAATTGTGATTCCGTTAGTAGTGGCGAGCGAACGTGGATGATGGCTAAAGCTTATGTGTGTGATACCCGGCAGGGGTTACATGTAGGTGGTTGTGGGGTTACAGCGTGTGTGTTCTGCCGGACACTGGCACATGGTTAATTGATTAGTGGAAGTGGTGTGGAAACGCCTGCCGTAGAAGGTGATAGTCCTGTACGCGAAGATCAGTTGGTGTGTGTGGTTGTTTTTCCCAAGTAGCAGCGGGCTCGTGGAATCTGCTGTGAATCTGCCGGGACCACCCGGTAAGCCTGAATACTTGATATGACCGATAGCGGATTAGTACCGTGAGGGAATGGTGAAAAGTACCCCGGGAGGGGAGTGAAATAGTACCTGAAACCGTGTGCTTACAATCCGTCAGAGCCTCACTTGTGGGGTGATGGCGTGCCTTTTGAAGAATGAGCCTGCGAGTCAGCGGCATGTCGCGAGGTTAACCCGTGTGGGGTAGCCGTAGGGAAACCGAATCCTAATAGGGTGTGTTAGTGGCATGTCTTGGACCCGAAGCGGAGTGATCTACCCATGGCCAGTGTGAAGCAGAGGTAAGACTTTGTGGAGGCGCGAACCCACTTAGGTTGAAAACTGAGGGGATGAGTTGTGGGTAGGGGTGAAAGGCCAATCAAACTCCGTGATAGCTGGTTCTCCCCGAAATGCATTTAGGTGCAGCGTTGTGTGTTTCTTGCCGGAGGTAGAGCTACTGGATGGTTTAGCGGGACCAACATCTTAGCGACATCAGCCAAACTCCGAATGCCGGTAAGTCAGAGCACAGCAGTGAGACTGCGGGGGATAAGCTTCGTAGTCGAGAGGGAAACAGCCCAGATCGCCGGCTAAGGCCCCTAAGGGTGTGCTAAGTGGAAAAGGAGGTGGGGTCGCGAAGACAGCCAGGAGGTTGGCTTAGAAGCAGCCATCCTTGAAAGAGTGCGTAATAGCTCACTGGTCGAGTGATTCCGCGCCGACAATGTAGTGGGGCTTAAGCACACCGCCGAAGCCGCGGCAATGATACTTTATTGTGTTGTTGGGTAGGGGAGCGTCGTGCACGCGTTGAAGCAGCCTGGTAATGGTGTTGTGGAGTGTGTGCGAGTGAGAATGCAGGCATGAGTAACGAATGATGAGTGAGAAACTCATCCGCCGGATGACTAAGGGTTCCTGGGTCAAGTTAATCTTCCCAGGGTGAGTCGGGGCCTAAGGCGAGGCCGACAGGCGTAGTCGATGGATAACGGGTTGATATTCCCGTACCCGAGTGTGTGCGACCATGGTGAATCAGTGATACTAACCACCCGAATGCTTCCATGTGTCATCTTTGATGATGTGTGGTTGTGGTTTGCGTGGGACCTGATCTGGTAGTAGCTAAGTGATGGGGTGACGCAGTGAGGTAGCTAAGCCACTTATTGGATTGTGGTGTAAGCGTGTAGCACTGTTGGTAGGTAAATCCGCCAACTATTAATGTGTGAGGCGTGATGCAGAGCCCTTTTGGGGTGAAGTTGGTGATCCTGTACTGTCGAGAAAAGCCTCTAGCGATGTACATATTCGGCCCGTACCCTAAACCGACACAGGTAGTCAGGTAGAGAATACTAAGGCGTTCGGGTGAACTGTGGTTAAGGAACTCGGCAAAATGCCCCCGTAACTTCGGGAGAAGGGGGGCCATCATAGGTGAACACCTTTGCGGTGGGAGCGTGTGGTGGTCGCAGAGAATAGAGGGAAGCGACTGTTTACTAAAAACACAGGTCCGTGCGAAGACGTTTAAGTTGATGTATACGGACTGACGCCTGCCCGGTGCTGGAAGGTTAAGAGGACCGGTTAGCTGTTAAAGGCGAAGCTGAGAATTTAAGCCCCAGTAAACGGCGGTGGTAACTATAACCATCCTAAGGTAGCGAAATTCCTTGTCGGGTAAGTTCCGACCTGCACGAATGGCGTAACGACTTCCCTGCTGTCTCAACCACAGGCCCGGTGAAATTGCAGTACGAGTAAAGATGCTCGTTACGCGCGGCAGGACGAAAAGACCCCGGGACCTTCACTATAGCTTGGTATTGGTGTTTGATTCGGTTTGTGTAGGATAGGTGGGAGACTTCGATCATATGACGCTAGTTGTGTGTGAGTCGTTGGTGAAATACCACTCTGATCGGATTGAATGTCTTAACCTTGGCCCATGATCTGGGTTGGGGACAGTGCCTGGTGGGTAGTTTAACTGGGGCGGTTGCCTCCCAAAATGTAACGGAGGCGCCCAAAGGTTTCCTCAGCTTGGTTGGTAATCAGGTGGTGAGTGTAAGTGCACAAGGGAGCTTGACTGTGAGAGTGACAACTCGAGCAGGGACGAAAGTCGGGACTAGTGATCCGGCACCAACTTGTGGTTGTGGTGTCGCTCAACGGATAAAAGGTACCCCGGGGATAACAGGCTGATCTTCCCCAAGAGTCCATATCGACGGGATGGTTTGGCACCTCGATGTCGGCTCGTCGCATCCTGGGGCTGGAGTAGGTCCCAAGGGTTGGGCTGTTCGCCCATTAAAGCGGCACGCGAGCTGGGTTTAGAACGTCGTGAGACAGTTCGGTCTCTATCCGCCGCGCGCGTTGAAACTTAAGGAAGGCTGTCCCTAGTACGAGAGGACCGGGACGGACGTACCTCTGGTGTGCCAGTTGTTCCGCCAGGAGCAGGGCTGGTTGGCTACGTACGGAAGGGATAACCGCTGAAAGCATCTAAGCGGGAAGCCTGTTTCGAGATGAGGTTTCTTTTGAGGTTCCCTATAGATTATGGGGTTGATAGGCCAGATCTGGACGCATTGTAAGGTGTGGAGGTGACTGGTACTAATTTACCGACAACAAAACACAAACAACTTTAGGGTTGTTGGTGATACGCAAAACGTAACGAAAAATAGCAAAAAGATTTGCTCGCGTCCACTATGCAGTATTTGACACAACACGCATCATTTTTTGTG
The DNA here is from genome assembly GCF_000344785.1 of Corynebacterium callunae DSM 20147. Classification (NCBI taxonomy): domain Bacteria; kingdom Bacillati; phylum Actinomycetota; class Actinomycetes; order Mycobacteriales; family Corynebacteriaceae; genus Corynebacterium; species Corynebacterium callunae. The sequence continues at coordinate 834,702 of NC_020506.1, forward strand.
GTGTGGTGGTTGGTTGTGTCGGTGGTGATAGTAGCAGGGAAACGCCCGGTCCCGTTCCGAACCCGGAAGCTAAGCCTGGTTACGCTGATGGTACTGCACTCGGGAGGGTGTGGGAGAGTAGGTTACCGCCGACCTAAAACTTAATGATTTATTGTGTGAAGGCAGTGTAAGAAACAGTTTGTTTCTTACACTGCCTTTCCGCATGCCCAAAAACACCCCTGAACATCACTAGTTTTAGGTGATGAAATATAGTGTCCCCATGAGCACAGATCACATCGTTTCCCGGCTGCGGCCTTTTGGAGAAACGATCTTCGCAACCATGACACAAAAAGCTGTTGCAGCGGGGGCGATCAACCTGGGACAAGGCTTCCCAGACGAAGATGGTCCACAGGAGATGCTGCAGATAGCAACGCAGCAGATTTTGCAGGGCAATAATCAATACTCTGCCGGTCGTGGTGATAAGAGCTTGAGAAAAGCGATCGCCAAGGACCACAAAAAGCGTTTTAAAATTGAATACAACCCAGACACCGAAATCCTCATTACCGTCGGTGCCACAGAAGCGATTACAGCTACTGTTTTAGGTTTAGTGGAACCAGGGGAGGAGGTTATCGTCTTTGAGCCCTACTACGATGCTTATGCAGCTGCTATTGCGTTAGCAGGTGCAAAACGTGTCGCTGTTCCCTTAAAAGAGGTGGATAACTCCTGGGATCTTGATACTGACCTGTTGCATAAGGCAGTATCCAAAAAGACCAAGATGATTATTGTTAATTCTCCGCATAATCCAACTGGTTCTATCTTTTCACAGAAGGCATTGAAAGATCTTGCGGGTATTGCCCGGGCCTATGATCTTCTGGTGCTTTCTGATGAGGTGTATGAACACCTAGTATTTGACGGCCTGGAGCATCAAAGCGTCGCAAAGCTTCCTGGTATGTGGGATCGCACGGTGACTGTGTCTTCGGCGGCCAAGACCTTCAACGTTACTGGGTGGAAAACGGGCTGGGCGCTGGCGCCCGAGCCTCTATTGGATGCGGTGCTGCGCGCCAAGCAGTTTATGTCTTATGTGGGCGCAACGCCTTTTCAGCCGGCGGTGGCCCATGCTATTAAAAATGAGCAGGCTTGGGTGGACTCGATGCGCCAGAGCTTAAGCACCAAGCGCGATATTCTCCGTGAGGCCTTGGATGGCGCTGGTTTGCACACCTATGAGAGCAAAGGCACCTATTTTATTGTTGCGGATATCGGTGACCGCGACGGCGCCACGTTCTGCACGCAGCTCATTGATGAAGTTGGTGTTGCCGCAATTCCAGTGCAGGCTTTTGTGGATCATCCCGGACAATGGTCTTCAAAGGTGCGTTTTGCTTTTTGCAAAAAAGAAGAGACGTTGCGCGAAGCTGCACAACGTCTCAAGAAGATTAAAAAGCTTTAGAGAACCAAAAGGTTATTTGAGGTCTTTTTAACCTCTGCTAGCTTGCCCCGGTTCTTTTCCAGCTTGGCCCATAATTCATGGGGGATGGTCTTTTCTGCCTCGCGCACCACATCTTTGTCGGTGGTGCCCCAGGTAATGGGCATTGGGCTGACTTCATCCCAGTGGTCTTGGTCTTTTACTGTGCGGCGACCGGAAACAGCCACCGCAGGCACTCGCTCGCCGAGGCGGCGCTCATGGACTCCCACGCGGTTAATGGTGCGGATAGCCAAGCCCCATTTTGGTTTTAGGGTGTTATCAACATTGGTGTTAACCAGCGCGAGCAAAACAACATCGCGCGGGTTGACCTCTGCAATAACGGCTGGGACGAGGTCATAGTTGTCATAAAGTGACTGAGCGCTGCCCATTTGGCGGGGAATAACTGGGATCATGATGAAGCTGATCAGCGCCATAATGGCCATTACGCCAAGAACTAGCCATCCCCACACTGCGCCGTGAGCTAGGTAGTAACCACCAGCGCCGACTGCGAGTAGGACAAGTCCAAAACAGAGAGCAGAGATCTGCAGCCTCTTGGCATCGCGGAGGAATTCATTGTTCTTTTTTGCGTAGGATTCATCTACCGCAAAAGAAAAGTGCTGCATTTAGATATCTTTCTCTGTAATCGGGTCGGGGTCGAAAGGTTGTGGATCGACGCGCTCGGGGTCAACAGCTGCAGGGATGATCGGGAAGAGCAGATCATCAGCATCCATAATTCTATAGGCATAACCTTGTTCGGCTAAGAAGCGCTGGCGGTGGGCTGCATACTCCGTATCGAGGGTATCGCGGCTAACAATGGAGTAGAAATGCGCCTCGCCACCATCGTGTTTGGGGCGAAGTAAGCGACCCAGCCGCTGTGCTTCCTCCTGACGGCTGCCAAAGGTACCTGAGACTTGAATCGCCACCGAAGCTTCGGGGAGGTCAATGGAGAAATTAGCCACCTTTGATACCACCAGCACATCTAATTCCCCGGCCCGGAATTGTGCAAAGAGTGCTTCACGCTTCTTATTAGGAGTTTTGCCGTCAATAACTGGGGCATCAAAACGTTGTCCAAGTTCCTCCAGCTGATCCAAATAAGCACCGATAATCAAAGTGGGCTGGCCGGCGTGGTGCTCAAGTACCTTTTGCACAACTGCCACCTTGGTATGGGCGCAGGCTGCTAGACGGTAGCGATCTGCTGACTCAGCAGTGGCATAAACCATGCGCTCGGCATCAGTCATCGTAGAACGGATTTCCACACAATCAGCGGTGGCAATAAAACCTTGGGCTTCGAGGTCTTTCCAAGGTGCGTCATATCGTTTTGGACCAATGAGGCTAAAAACATCACCTTCGCGGCCATCTTCACGCACTAAAGTGGCGGTCAGGCCGAGACGACGCCGGGATTGAAGATCAGAGGTCATACGGAATACCGGTGCGGGGAGGAGGTGGACCTCATCATAGATAATTAGGCCCCAGTCGCGGGAATCAAAAAGTTCCAAAGCTTTGTACTCGCCCTTGGTACGTCGGGTGACCACCTGATAGGTCGCAATGGTCACCGGGCGGATTTCTTTGCGCTCTCCGGAGTATTCGCCGATTTCTTCTTCGGTGAGGGTGGTGCGGCGCAGCAGCTCGTCCTTCCACTGCCGTCCGGCCACCGTATTGGTCACCAAAATCAGAGTGGTTGCCTGGGCACGAGCCATGGCAGCAGCTCCCACCATGGTCTTGCCAGCGCCACAGGGCAAAACGACAACGCCGGAACCTCCGTTCCAAAAGGAATCGGCAGCCATTTCTTGATAATCGCGCAGTGCCCATTCTTCATCGGCGGTCGATAGCGCAATGGGGTGTGCCTCGCCATCAACATAGCCAGCCAGATCTTCTGCAGGCCAGCCAATCTTTAGCAGCTCTTGTTTGAGACGACCTCGCTCAGAGGGATGCACAATGATGGTCTCGGGATCCACCTGTTGGCCAAGCATGGGCTTGATCTTTTTGTGGCGTGAGATTTCCACCAAAATCGCAGGTTCGGCAGATTCTAGAATCAGTCCATGTGCGGGATGGCGGTGCAAACTGACACGTCCATAACGAGACATCGTTTCTGCAATATCAATAAGCAGCGATTGCGGGACCGGGAAGCGGGAATAGCGTTCCAGCATATCCACCACTTGCTCGGCATCGTGTCCAGCAGCCCGGGCATTCCATAGCGCTAGGGGAGTGATGCGATAGGTGTGAATATGTTCCGGGGCACGTTCCAGCTCTGCAAAAGGAGCTAGTTCCGCGCGTGCTGCGCTGGCCTGGGGATGATCGATCTCCAGCAGCACAGTCTTATCTGATTGAACAATCAGTGGTCCATCGCCAAAAGCCACGAATTAAATCTCCTCCAAAAGTTTAAGCTCCCATTATGTCACTATTTTCTGCCTAGTCCACTATCACTTCGCTGATCCGATGCAGCATAAATCGATGTACCGCACCGCTGGCCTCATCTATGGCGTCTACCTGCCCGGCGGTCACCGTTAGTGGCTTCACCACCCGGTGCACGGCAACACCTTGCTTATCGACGAACCCCAGGGTCACCGTTCGTTGTCCGCGCACCGCGGCCTGGAGTACAGCGAGAGTGGGTTGCTCAGATGCAACTCCAGTGGTGGCTGCATCTTCTCGTCGAATAGCTTTAACGGCGGCCTGGATACGGGTCTCATCTAAAGGTGCTTTCGGCGCCGGCTGGTTGGCGGCAGGCACCCGCGCGGCCGCGGGGGCGATATTCAGGCTGGCGCCGGTGGTGTCCTCGGCAACAGGCTGGAATCCCGCCTGGCGCAGCTGTGTGATCACCTGCAGCAGGGGAGCCTGCGCGATAGCCACAGTCGGTGCAATCTGGTGCAAACCTACTTCCTTGCCCGCTTCCACAGCCTGATGCAGGAGCGCGGGATCTTCACTGCGCAAGTAGCTTAAGGCAGGGCCACCACGCAAAGTTCCGTGCTTGCGCGCAATATCGCTTAAAAGATAAGCCACTGACTGCGGAAGCTCCATGGCCGCATGGGATTTAAGGAATTCTAAGATTTCCGCAGTGCTTAGACCCATGTCTAGAGCATGCCTAATGGACTTTTCACTCAAGCGGTATACCGAGGCCAAACCTGGAGATTCCAAGCTAGCGATAGTATCCATGGTTTTTTGCATCTCAGGGGTTAAAGGACCTGGCACCATGATGGTGAAATCACCTTGGACAATAAAATAATCCACTGTCTTTGGCGCCTTAATAGCCTTTGCTGGATCTTCCCCGGCCAGCAGAGCGCGGGCACCCGCGGTCACACCGCCAGCATAAGCACCAATCCACTGTGCTTCAGAAATTAGTTCTGCTACCAACTCTGGTTGGAGACGATGCGCGGCAATGGGGTAATTAAAGGAGAGATCGGCACGCAACTGCTCCCGTTCTACTCGTGCGAGCCCCGCGATGACCTTATGGCGATTATCAGCAATGATGTCTCGCACACTTGCAGCGCTAAGCAAATGAATAGGCTTATCCTTTTCATCTGCCTGACCGACCATCCACGGTGCGATATTTTGATTCCACCAACCGCGCATTAGCATTCCCAGCTGCTCTGATAAATCAGCTTCTAAAAATTCATCGGCCAAGGGGGTTGGCGCAATATAGTCGCCACCCTCGTCATCGGCAGGGAGGGGATCCGGCACGCCACGACGCAATAATCCAGTAGCCACACCTAGACTGATTACCCGCGCAACCTCGGTTTCGCTGACCTCAAGTTCTTTGGAAAGACGCGAAATTGTGCGCACGCCCAGCCCGCCTCCCTTGAGTGTGGTGGCAGGGGACTGGCTAAGGGCGTCGATAAGCAAACGGCTGAGACGCACTACCTCCAAGCCAGCAGCCACGCCGGCATCATCATTGCCGGGGGCAGCGTTCGCGGGGACGGGCAGCAGCTGCGCGGGGATTTCTGGACGGCCCTCGAGCACACGTCGCACAATCGCCGGCAGTTTTACAGTTTGCTCATCAACCCGCGCGAGCAACCCGGCCACAATTAACTGAGGAATGGGGCGAGTCGGATCGGCGCCCAGCGCCGCATCCTTGGTTAAACCAAAACCCCCAGCAGCCACCAGGGTGCCTAAAATTTTGCGGTGCTGGGCAGAGAGCTTATCGACGGCTTCCTGAGCGGCTGCAAAATTAAGGTGCGAGCCCCTGGATTCTGGCAGCAATTGCCAGTTATTGGGCAGCGCCGGCATGGTCTCCTGCGCAATCATCAGCTCCTCGGTGCCGTACATTATGGCAAAGCTTTTTAACCTGGTGAGCGCATGTTTAATTTGCGTCTCATCGGGGTGGGGCTGCTCTTTGAGGGCAGTGTTCAGGTATTTAATGATGTCGGGGGCAGTCACAGGGTGGAGTTCAGCCCCGATATTTGCTGCAGCCTCTAAGACCACCAATTCGAGAGAGTTAAGTTGCAATAAAACTCGCACGATCGAGACGCGCAACTGTAAACGCGCAGCAAGCGAGCCTAAATTAGGTGGTAGGGGGAGGACAGTATCGGGGCGATTTCGTAGAATTCCGGACAGTTCTTCATTGTTGAGCTGTTCTAACCACCGGTGGAGGGTGGGAACGGGGGAATCTTTTTTCATGATGTGTCCAAGTTTAAGCCTTCTAAAGGTGACTTTTCTTCATCGAGTTTGAAAGAATAGAAACATGGCAAACGTAGAGAAGAAGCACTTCGTCGATCCGGCTTGGCCGGAGCATGCACCCGGTGAGCACGTGGTTACCGAAATCATTTCCAAGGTTGCTGGAGCTTCCAGCCCCTGGGGCGATGAGAAGGAGTTCCCATTCCCAGCTGAAGAGCTCGGATACGTCCACCCTTATTCCCGCATCAATCGCTAAGAGTTCGCAAAAAAGAGGCAGTCATGATGACTGCCTCTTTTTTAATGCATGAAAAAAAGGGAACCCGTAGGTTCCCTGATTCACTGTGGCTAATTAGCCAACATAGGCATTGTAGTAAGCCTGAACCTCTGGTGGAACGGCAACGCCGTACTGTGCCAAGGTGCCGGTGACAGCGCCATAAGCAGCCTTGATGGTGTTGAGATCAGTGGAGCCGATAGCAACATTGTTGTTGGTTGGCTCTGCTGCGTACTCAGCCTCGGTGGAGACAGGTGCTGCAGCTGGTGCAGGAGCGGAGAGATCACGCTGGGTAGCAGCGGAGTTCAGACCAAGCTTTGCAGAACAAGCAGGCCATGCGCCCCAGCCCTGCTGTGCGAGGGTACGCTCTGCGACAGCGATCTGTTGTTCACGGGTTGCGAGGTTTGCAGAAGGTGCAAACTCAGTTCCGCCAAAGGCAGCCCAGGTGCTCTGGCTGAACTGCACGCCACCGTTGTAGCCATTGCCGGTGTTGATAGCCCAGTTTCCGCCGGACTCACACTGTGCGAGGCGATCCCAGTCAGAATCTGGAGCTGCGGATGCAGTTGGAGCCATGATTGCAGCGGCTGCGCCAAAAGCAACAGTAGAAGCTGCGATCTTGGTAAGGGTAGAGCTCTTGGTGGAATGACGTCCCATGAAAAGTTTCCTCTCATTAGTCGCCGTCGAGGTTAGCTGTCGGGTTAGGGCGGAGGATATGCCCTGCCGGAAAATCCGGCTTCACCCCAAGGAGTTGACCTCCGATGCTCTTTTATTAAAGAGCGGGTGGGTTCCCCGTCCCTGTCTGCAGATTTTTTCTTATCGAATGATAAGAATTTGTGGTTTAAAGTTCTTGCTCCTAGACAGATTTTCAGCCTCCGACCCCAGACAGGGTTTGGCGATGAGCCGGAAAATATGGATGAAAAACTGCGGTGCCTTGGCTAAACGCTAGCCGGAAGGTCACGATTGTGTCACGTTTTTTATCGGAGCTATATCAAAACTGGCTTTTTCTGAGGCTAAAACCCCTGGTCATATTAATAAAAAATTAAGGTGTTAGTTATGTCACATAATTAGTGTTGGGGCTATGCAAGGGGGTAAGTGAAGCGAGTTTTAGCAGGCGTGCTTGCCGTGTACAATGATTTCTTCTGGTTATATAGCGCCTGCTGCTATGGCGCTAAGAATATGCGAATTGAAAGTGGTGAGGACGAGTGCCTGTCGGAACAGTGAAGTGGTACGACGCAGAGCGTGGTTTCGGCTTTGTCTCCAATCCGGATGGTGAAGACTGCTATGTAGGAAAGCAGGTTCTTCCCAAGGGGATTGGTGAACTACACAAGGGGCAGCGAATCGAGTTTGATTTCGCAGCAGGGCGTAAAGGTCCACAGGCGCTGCGCATTAAGGTCATGGAAACTCCCCGCCGCAAACCTCAGCATAAATATGAACCTGACGCCCTCCATGGCATGATTTCAGATCTTATTACCCTTTTGGAGAGCGGTATTCAGCCAGGTTTGGCCAAGGGACAATATCCCGAAAAGAAGGCCGGATCTCAGGTCGCTGAAATCCTTCGCGTGGTAGCCAAAGAACTAGACGCATAAGAAAAGGAGAGAGTCCATAGACTCTCTCCTTTTTTAGGCTGGACTATTCGGCAGCCTGTTCCATGGTGGAAAGGGACCAGGTCACGGTGTAGGGAGTTTCTTCGCCGTTACTGTCGTGGCCGATCATAATTGCAGAAATTTCCACCACCACCAGACGTGGACGCTCGCCACCATCTTCTAGCGGATCAACAGAGCCAGGCAGTGTTACCTCAGTGGTTTCATTGGCACCGTGATAAGCCTCATCATTGGCAGCTGGATCATCATAGATGGTGAGCAGGTACCAGTCATGATCGTAGATTGATTCCGGAATGGTGAGATGGAGTTCTTCATCTGCACCCACATTCAAAGTGGGAACCTCATTCTCCGGGCATTCCACACCTGGCTCACAGATGCTAAATGGGAAAACCTCGAGTTCGCCTGCAGGGGCGGAGGCTGCAATGGAGATCTCCGCAGGTTCTGGGTCGGGACGATTATTCCACCATTGTTGGAAGAGCACTGAAATCACCACCACGATAACCACCGCTAAAGCGAGGCTAATAATTTGGATGATGTTCTTGCGCTTGGTTTTCCGGCTTGCCATGAGTCTTGATTCTAGCCAGCTGGAATGAAACGTACCTCATAGAGGTCTGGCCAACGCTTGCCAGTGAGATAGAAATTCTCCGAATCGGGTATAAAAGCAATGCCATTTAGCACATTATTAATATCTGGATCTGCGTTATTGGGTAGGGAAGAGGCATCAATAACTGCATTAACGGCACCGGAATCTAAGTCAATGCGCACGATATCGGTATCCATGAAAATATTGGCATAAACCTCGCCGTCCACGCATTCCAGCTCATTGAGTTTGTCCACGGCGGTGCCATCCAGAGTGACGTTTATGATATTTAGTTGCTCAAAGGTTTCAGGATCGCGTACCTGCAAAGTGGAACTGCCATCGGACATGATCAGCTGATCTCCACTGGTGCACAGACCCCAGCCCTCGCCGTCATAATTAACCCGCGCTAGCTCTTCTAAGGTGGTGGCATCTCTTTTGAAAGCCACACCCTCATTCCAGGTTAATTGCCACACCACGTCGCCAGCCCTAGTGATGCCCTCGCCGAAAAAACTGGGATCCAGTGGCTGGGAAGCTTTCTCTTGGCCATCAATGGTGCTGCGGTAAATCCGCGAACCGCCATATTGGCCTGTACCGATTATGAGATCAGAGCCATCAACTTCTAAGCCTTGTGTAAAGGAGCTCTCATTAAAAGGGAGAGTTTGCACAATCTCTGGAACCAAATATTCCACCTCTGGCTGTGCTGTTTCGCTGCTACTACAACCAGCACTGAGTGAAGCGATAACCAAAGGTGCGAATTTTTTTAAGGACATGGCACTGAGTCTATAAAGATTTAGATCTCTTCGGCGCTTTCCCAAAGGTGTGCATTTACCTCAGAGAAAGTGGGGATGAATGCAGCGACTGGGCGTACTTCAGAAACCTGCAGGGCACTGCCATATTCCAGCCAGGCATTCACCCTTCTAATGCCATTTAGTGAATCGATCAACCAGACCTCGGCAGCACGCAGTTCATTAATATCAAAGCCTTCTGCACGAGCTTTGGAGCTGGCACCACGTAGGCGTAAATAATCCAAAATGGGGCCTTCAAGCACTGAAGGCAGATGGCGTGGGTGGGTGGAATGAAAAACCATTGAACCCTGTAGTACGAACAGGGAAGCGTTAACGGCTCCGATAACCTTGCCGGACTCGTCGATAAGCAAACCCTCGTCGGCGCCTTGGCGTCGGCTGGTGGCAGAGGCACGGTCCTGCCACGCACTGTCCACGCCTTTAACGGTGGGCTGGGAACGCTCATCGCGGTGCCCATGGATGTCAACGGTGATGGTTGGCTTAATGGGGCGCGCGGGGCGAGTTTCCACACTAAAGTGGTTGTTTTCTACGGTGACAGCGCAAATGGCCTGGCCCTTGGCAGCGCGCAGCTTGGCGCGGATGGGCTCATCAAACTGCGCGGTAATTGGAGCTGCGGCGGCAAGACGGTCCATGTGGCCGGTGAAGTTGCGGACATGTCCGTCAACCATGAGGAAACTTGTGGTCACCAAGGTGGATTGCTACGCCTTTCGAGTCTTGTGCGTGGAGTACAACACGGCCATATATAGATAGCAAGACAGTAGCACTCAAGTAGTCAAACTGTTGATTTTAGGGCGTCATCTAGCGGTCTAGAGTAAAAGGCGATATGAATTTTATCCTTGGTCACTGAAAACAAATTTTTCGACCTTTGTCACTGGACTTGCTCGCTACGCCCGGCAGGTGAGAAAATTCTGTCGCACTAAAGGTTATGTTTCTTTGGGCGAATTTCACATTGTTTTTCATGAGTTTTCAAGCAACCTCACAACTTGAGTAGAAAATAGGTATCCGGCAATGACGTCGAGAAATACTACCGAATCCCAGGGCGCCCTGGATCGGTATTTCAAAATTTCGGAGCGAGGATCCAGTATCGGCACGGAAGTCCGTGCAGGTATTGTCACCTTCTTCGCGATGGCCTACATCATCATCCTTAACCCACTGATCCTTGGTACCACCGAGGACATCAATGGCACCACCCTCGGCATCCCACAGGTTGCTGCAGCCACTGCTTTGGCTGCCGGTGTCATGACCATCGCCTTCGGCCTGATCGCGCGTTACCCATTTGGTATCGCAACCGGCCTTGGCATCAACACCATGGTGGCCGTCACCCTGGTCTCCGGCGAAGGCCTCACCTGGCCAGAAGCTATGGGCCTGGTTGTAATTGACGGTATCGTCATCGTCATCTTGGCTGTCTCCGGCTTCCGCGTGGCCGTTTTCCGTGCAATCCCAGCTTCTATGAAGGCTGCGATCGGCGTGGGCATTGGTTTGTTCATCGCCATGATTGGCCTGGTTGACGCTGGCTTTGTGCGCCGTATTCCAGATGCTGCCGGCACCACCGTTCCCGTTACCTTGGGAATTAACGGTTCTATCGCTTCTTGGCCAACCTTTGTCTTCATCATTGGCGTTTTGCTTTGTGGCTTTATGGTGGTCCGTAAGGTCCGCGGCGGTCTCTTCCTCGGAATCCTGGGCACCACCATCATCGCCATCATTGTGGAGGCTATTTTTGGTGCAGGTCCATCCTTTGAAAATGGTGAAGCGAACCCGGCTGGCTGGAACCTCGCAGTTCCAGGAATCCCAGATTCCTTCGGCGGAGTTCCTGACCTTTCCCTCGTGGGCGCAGTTGACCTCATCGGTGCGTTCTCCCGCATCGGCGTTGTAGCCGCCACCTTGCTGGTATTCACCCTGGTATTGGCAAACTTCTTTGACGCAATGGGAACCATGACTGCGCTTGGTAAGCAAGCTGGCTTGGCTGATGAAGAAGGCAACCTTCCTGATATCAAGAAGGCCCTGATCGTAGAAGGCGCTGGCGCAATTGTTGGTGGCGCAGTTTCTGCTTCCTCCAACACCGTTTTCGCTGACTCCTCCGCTGGTGTTGCTGATGGCGCTCGCACCGGCCTGGCAAATATCGTCACCGGTGTGCTCTTCTTGCTGGCCATGTTCCTCACCCCGCTGTATGAGATCGTGCCAATTGAAGCAGCAGCTCCTGTGCTCGTTGTTGTGGGTTGCATGATGATGGCTCAGATCCGCGAGATCGACTTCACCCAGTTCTACATCGCATTCCCAGCCTTCCTCACCATCGTTATCATGCCTTTCACCTACTCCATTGCCAACGGCATTGGCGTCGGATTCATCATGTACGCATTGATGGCAGTAGCTGCTGGCAAGGCAAAGGAAGTGCACTGGCTCATGTGGCTGGTAGCTGCACTATTTGCAGTATTCTTCGCTATCGACCCAATCATGGGTGCCATTAGCTAATGGAAAGAATCCTCATCTCTGGCCCCGCAGATCCACGCCTGGATGATTTCCGTGATCTTAACCATTCGGATTCTCGTCCAGACTTGCCCGGTGGCAAGGGCCTGGTAGTTGCTGAAGGACCACTCGTGGTGGGACGTCTGCTGGAATCTCGTTTTCCAGTTCGTGCCATCGTGGGATTCAAAAATAAGCTGGATTCCTTTTTTGCTTCTTTTCAGGCTGAAAACTCAGGTGTTGATCTTTCGGGGATCCCGATTTATGAAGTTACCCGCGAAACTCTGGCAACTGTTGCCGGCTTTGATATGCACCGTGGTTTGTTGGCAACTGCGGACAGAGTGGTGGAGGATTCTGTAGCTTCCGTTTTGGAGGGCGCCCGCACAGTGGTGGTTCTCGAAGGCGTTGGCGATCATGAAAACATTGGTTCCATGTTCCGTAACGCTGCGGGCATGGGAGTAGACGCCATTCTCTTTGGCAATGGTTGTGCAGATCCGCTCTACCGCCGTGTGGTTCGCGTCTCCATGGGCCATGTGCTGCGTCTGCCATTTGCGCATTTAGAGGGCAGTTACACCACCTGGCAACGGAGCTTGGAAGAGCTTTCCCAAGCCGGTTTCCACTTGGTTTCGCTTACCCCGGATCCCGCAGCGGTTCACCTTGAAGATGCTCTTAAAGGGCGCGATAAGGTGGCCTTGCTGGTGGGAGCTGAAGGCCCCGGTCTAACCGAACACGCTATGCGGGCAACCGATGTACGCGCTCGTATTCCAATGGCGCCGGGTACAGATAGCCTTAACCTGGCTACTTCGGCAGCGATTGCGTTTTATGAACGCGACCGCTCCCAAAGAACTTAACGGTCAGTATGGCGGAGTTTCTCCGCCATCGTAGCGCCCCATTCGCGGCCCGCTCTGAGCATAGATTTAGCCATCTTCTGCGCAGAGTGAGCCGCTTTTTGCGCATTTGCCGTCACGCGCCGGGGGACAATGCGATCGGGGCTGTCATGCTGCTCATAATCGTCATAATCACTAAAACCAAGCTTGTCGACGGCGGCTTGGGTGACAGCGGCTGAGCTGATCTGCCGGGGGCGAGGAATACGGGGCTCGGGGCGCCCATCAACGGCATACGCCACCACATTGATATCAGGGGAGGTGGTGGCATCAAAACCCAACCAGGCGCGTTGCGCCTCATGAACTAACTCAATGGGATTGAAGGGCAGGGCTAGGGGAGTCTTGCGGGTCCCTTTTTTGCCTGCCCAATAGGGAGTTTCAAAACCGCCAGGCATGCCTTCATCTTCAAAGACACGTTCTTCAAGGGCGATAAAAGAACGTTTCACCGAATTTTCATGAATATGTGCGAAGCCACCGAGGGTGGTTTCTTCATTGACCGCAAAGACATAAATATCGGTGGAGGGTACAGATTTCAGTAGACGGGGGCTCAACTTAGAAAGCGCAGATACATCTTCCAGCACCGTCTGAATGATGGTGACACCGGGAAAACCTGCTATATAAAACTCATTGGCGCTGGCTGGTACCGAGCGGTTAAGAGAAAACTGGCCAATGGGGGTAATTGGCCAGGTGGGATTTAGTTGGGCTAAAAGCTTGCGCCCAAAACCACGATCCGCCCGCGGTTCCGAACGGATAATGGTTTGTGGATCAGAGGCCGTGACAAACCAGATGGTCACGATTGCGGCATTAGCTCCCAGTTGACTCGGCATCAGCACACCCTATTTCTTTGGACGCTTGGTGTTAGCGCGAACTCCAAGAAGTACATCTTCCCAATGCGGGGTTACTGCCTTACGGCGACGATTGCGAGGTGCTTCCACATCGCGGTCTTCATCGTGCTCGGTGGATTCCAAATGCTCTTCGGAGTCATTAAAATCGATGTCCTCGTCATCAAAAGAACTGTCTTCGACATCGTCATTGTGACTAATAGAGGTCAAGGTACGAACTGGCTGAATAAACTCCGGATCAATAAGATCCGCAGCCACTGGGGTGCGTGGATCTGCCGTGGGATTGCTGGTGTTATGCAGATTGAGGGTCCATTCTGCATGGTTATCACTCAGGCCAGCTTTCCAATCAACTCGCACAATCCACTGGTTGGTGGCGTCCTTATAGGAATCCCACACTGCAGAGGTGAGATCATGGCCACGAGTAGCAAAGGCCGTTGCCAAAATTTCCCATAGCGTGAGTTTGGCCGGGCCATTTTCGCGGATGGGGTGTGATTGTTTAGCGAGTTCCGCAATGCGGGCGCGCTCTAACAACACGGGGTGGGCATAAGGTTCGATACGAGCCTCAGTTACTCCATTTTCCTCTGCCAACTCGGCAATGGAGGCGCCAGCACGCACTCGAATCTGAATTTCACGAGGAGACATGGTTAAAGGCGCGCTGATACGCGGATCAAGTTCTTTTTCCTCACGAGGAGCTGGCTTTGGAGAAACTGCTTCCAAAACTACTGGGACTTCTGGTTCCGGTGCAGGAATTTCCTTATGACCTGCAAGAACCTGGCGTAGATCCTCAGTTACAGCAATGAAGAATTCCTCAGCGCCATCCTCATCGGAGGACCTGAACACCAGGGATGATTCGGTAGAATCTTCCCTGACCAGGAATATTTCACGCATGTTGACTCCTTATGGCTGGGTAAGTTATTAAACAAGCTTAACGAAAAACACCCTGTACTGGTGTATCAGTACAGGGCGTTTTTAGAACTTGTTTAGTTTGGGGGTATTACTTTTGTGCAAAACCACCATCAAGAATGAAGTCAATTGCACCGGTCAGCTTCTCAATATCGGTGGAATCAATAGCTGGGAACATACCAATACGCAGCTGGTTGCGGCCGAGCTTGCGGTAAGGCTCGGTATCCAGGATGCCGTTGGCGCGCAGGATCTTAGCGATAACACCAGCGTCGATAGCATCATCAAAGTCGATGGTGCCGACAACGAGGGAGCGCTTAGCAGCATCTGCAACATAAGGGCTGGTCTCTTCGCGACCTTCAGCCCAGTTGTAAAGGGCAGAGGAGCTAGCAGTGGTGCGAGCAACCATTCCGTCCAGACCACCGTTTGCGTTCATCCATGCAACCTGGTTCTCCAGCATGAGCAGGGTAGAAACAGCAGGGGTGTTGTAGGTCTGGTTCTTCAGGGAGTTATCAACTGCGGTCTGCAGGTTGAGGAACTCAGGGATGAAACGATCAGAAGCGTTGATCTTCTCGATGCGCTCCAATGCAGCTGGGCTCATAGCTGCAAGCCACAGGCCACCGTCGGAAGCAAAGCACTTCTGTGGGGAGAAGTAGTAAACATCAGCCTGGGACATGTCGACAGGCAGGCCACCAGCGCCGGAGGTTGCGTCGATAGCTACGAGAGAACCTTCAGAACCTGCTGGGCGAATGACTGGAACCATGGCTCCAGTGGAGGTCTCATTGTGTGCCCAAGCGATAACGTCGGCACCTTCAAAAGCCTGTGGTGCTGGAGCGTCGCCGGTTTCAGCGGTGACGATCTCTGGCTCATCAAGCCAAGGAGCAAGCTTAGAAGCCTTAGCGAACTTCGAGGAGAACTCGCCGAAGGACAGGTGTCCGGACTTCTTCTCAATCAAGCCGAAGGTTGCGGCATCCCAGAATGCGGTCGCTCCACCCAAGGAGAGGATGATCTCATAGCCTGCTGGCAGGGAGAAAAGCTCTGCCAAGCCCTCGCGAATATTTCCTACAACGTTCTTTACTGCAGGCTGGCGGTGGGAGGTTCCGATGATGGAGGTAGCGCCATCAACAATGGCCTGGATCTGTTCTGGGCGAACCTTGGAAGGTCCGCAGCCAAAGCGGCCATCATTAGGAATAAACTCAGCGGGCAGGGTGGGGAAGTCTGACATGTCTTCGGGCAACTTTCTGCGCTTGGAAGTAAGAGAGTCAACACTAAGCAATAGTTAGCTGACTAAATCACTATAACTGCAAGTGTTAAAAATCTAGATGTCAATATTCGTTCCCAGTTTGGGAATTGCTGAAATCTTACTGAAATTCTTTTTGACGATAGGTGACGGTTCACCAATTTGGGGGTGAGCTGATAATGGCTGTTAATAAAGTTCCCAAAGTTGCAAATATCACTCCCTGCGGGACAAATGCCAAGGTGTTTACGTGCTAAAAGTCTCAATTATCACTTTGACTGTAGTGCATATCACAAGATTTGCTAAACTGTGCACTGTTCCACTTGATGTGTGCTGTTTGAAACTAATAAACCGGACTGCTTAACTACTTGAAGCTGTAACAACGGGTTAAGCACCTAAAGAACTAAATAGCTGGAAAATGGCACTACCTAAACACTTTCACTTTCCGCGGTATTTCCCTGGAAGGTGGGTTAAAGAAATACATCCGCACAATGCAATAGTGGGGGATGTAGCCGGTATTTGGAAGATGGCTAAACCACACATGTCGGTATAGCGTGTTAACTGAACCGGATTGGGATTTAAGTGTGCCGAGCACTAAACCTGTATGCGATCGGCGCATCCAAGTTGGTTAAATTTAAACGATTTCACTTCCGTAACCCGGAGTGGATCGAACAATGAAGTTTGAAAGGGAAATCGTGGCTACTGATAACAACAAGGCTGTACTTCACTACCCCGGTGGCGAGTTTGAGATGGACATCATCGAGGCTACCGAGGGCAACAATGGTGTTGTCTTGGGCAAGATGCTGTCTGAGACCGGACTAGTTACCTTCGACCCAGGCTATGTCAGCACCGGCTCTACCGAGTCTAAGATCACCTACATCGATGGTGACCAGGGCATCCTGCGCTACCGCGGCTACGACATTGCTGATCTAGCTGAGAACGCAACCTTCAACGAGGTTTCCTACCTTCTCATCAACGGTGAGCTACCAACCGTCGAAGAGCTTCATAAGTTTAACGATGAAATCCGCCACCACACCCTCTTGGATGAGGACTTTAAGTCCCAGTTCAACGTGTTCCCACGCGATGCACACCCAATGGCTACCTTGGCTTCCTCGGTTAACATTCTCTCCACCTACTACCAGGATCAGCTGAACCCACTTGATGAGGCTCAGCTGGACAAGGCTACCGTTCGCTTGATGGCAAAGGTGCCAATGCTGGCAGCTTATGCACACCGCGCACGCAAGGGTGCACCATACATGTACCCAGATAACTCCCTTAACGCACGCGAGAACTTCCTGCGCATGATGTTCGGTTACCCAACCGAGCCTTATGAGATTGACCCAATCATGGTTAAGGCTCTGGATAAGCTGCTTATCCTGCACGCTGACCACGAGCAGAACTGCTCCACCTCTACCGTTCGTATGATCGGTTCCGCACAGGCCAACATGTTTGTTTCCATCGCTGGTGGCATCAACGCACTTTCTGGTCCTTTGCACGGTGGCGCAAACCAGGCTGTTCTGGAGATGTTGGAAGACATCAAGAACAACCACGGTGGCGACGCAACCGAGTTCATGAACAAGGTTAAGAACAAGGAAGACGGCGTCCGCCTCATGGGCTTCGGACACCGCGTCTACAAGAACTACGATCCACGTGCAGCTATCGTTAAGGAGCTTGCACACGAAGTTCTTGAGCACCTCGGTGGCGATGATCTGCTGGATCTGGCTCTGAAGCTGGAAGAGATCGCATTGGCAGATGATTACTTCATCTCCCGCAAGCTCTACCCAAACGTAGACTTCTACACCGGCCTGATCTACCGCGCAATGGGCTTCCCAACCGATTTCTTCACCGTGCTCTTTGCTATCGGTCGTCTCCCAGGCTGGATCGCTCACTACCGCGAGCAGCTCGGCGCACCAGGTGCAAAGATCAACCGCCCACGCCAGATTTACACCGGAAACACCCCACGCAAGGTTGTTCCTCGCGAGGAGCGCTAAGCAAATAGATGAGCCTTCGTGCCCATCTCGACTTCGGCCGGAGCCTATAAATCTGCCATAATGGCAGAGAATGGTTCCGGCCATCGTCATGTCCGGACCTAAACTTAAAGATTTTCAAGGAGCATGTAATTCACATGGAAAAGCCACAGATTGAGCCACAGGTTGGTCCTGCACCAGAGGACCTCGTCATCAAGGACATCATCGTCGGTGAAGGCGCAGACGCACAGCCAGGCGGTGTTGTAGAGGTTCACTACGTCGGCGTTGACTTCGAGACCGGTGAAGAGTTCGATTCATCTTGGGATCGTGGACAAACCGCACAGTTCCCCCTCAACGGCCTCATTGCTGGTTGGCAAGAGGGAATCCCAGGTATGAAGGTTGGCGGTCGCCGTCAGCTGACCATCCCACCAGAGGCTGCATATGGCCCTGAGGGATCCGGCCACCCACTTTCTGGCCGCACCTTGGTCTTTATCATTGACCTCATCAGCGCCTAGTTTTTCTTTTGTATCGATGCCCTTCATGGAATTTTTCACGGAGGGCATCGTTTTTTAAATTTTTTCGTCGAAAAGCGCCTTAATTGGTGTTGAATGGGCGCTATGAGCACATATGAACACAGCACCCCGGCCCGCAAACTAATAGATGGATCCGAGATTCCTCAGCTCGGGCTCGGCACCTGGAAGTTGACTGGGGATGAGGCCTATCGCGTGGTTCGTGAGGCCATTGAAATTGGGTATCGGCATATTGACACCGCGACGCTCTATGACAATGAAGAGGTTGTGGGAAAAGCTATAAACGATGCGATCAATGCCGGAGACATCAGCCGTGATGACCTCTTTGTGACTTCCAAGGTATGGAATAACGAACAGGGTAGGGAAAAGGTAAATAAGGCCTTTCAGCGCTCTTTAGAGGCACTGGGGCTGGACTATTTGGACTTGTACCTCATCCACTGGCCTTGCGCGAACCAGGGGCTATATAAAGAAACTTTTGAGGCGATGGCCAAAATTCAGGGACTTGGCCATGTGCAATCTATTGGTGTCGCCAATTTTTATCCTGAAGTTTTGCAGGATTTGGTCAGTGGCACCGGCATTACTCCAGCAGTAAACCAGGTGGAATTGCATCCTGGTTTTAGCCAGGCATCCTTGCGTGCACTTCATGATGAAATGGGAATTATCACTGAAGCGTGGGCGCCTTTGGGGAGGGGAGAGCTGCTGAAACACCCGCAGATAGTGAGCATTGCGCAGGCGCATGAAGTGCCGGCGTCCGTAGTAATTTTGCGCTGGTTGGTACAGCTGGGTTGTGTGGCAATTCCCAAATCTGCCAATAAAGATCGTTTGGCTATGAATCTTCATATCCAAGATTTGACGCTTTCGGCAGCGGAAGTTTCTGCTTTGGAAGCTATTGATCAGGAGCCGGGTATGGGCCGGAAATATGGCGATCCCGAGGTTTTTGGAAACTAAAGTGAAGCAATAGTAGCCAAAATGTGTAGAAAGTGACGGGCTGTGAAGCCCGTTAACTATTACAAGGTATCGTTAACAAAGTTTGCAAATGGCCCAGTGGGAGCCATTTAGGGGGTAGATCGGGAACTTTTATAAATGCAGGTCTTTGCATGTTTCTGGGGGATTCGGGTGTAAATGGGGGATAAGAGTTTTCTCAATCGCTATCGCATTGCAATGTGAGTTAGGTAACTTCACATTCACACGTTTAGCTGTGATCGACAACATACTTGGCGTTCGGCGGCCAGATGTGATGAAGAACTTTTTGTAGCTAGAAAAGTCACAAATATTTTTCCAGCAACAGCTCACTACATCCCCGCTCGAGGGATATGAAAGCGAGATGAAATTCCAATGAGCTCAAGTCCGACCGTTCCGGGGCGTCGCCAGCCGACTCCCCAAGAATTCCGAGAGATGCAAGATAGCGCTCAGTTTGGCGAGTTGCGTAGCAAGTTCCGCAACTTTGCATTCCCCATGAGCGTTGCCTTCTTCGTGTGGTACATCCTCTACGTCCTCTTGGCAACCTTTGCCTCTGACTGGATGGGTACCCCAGTTATTGGCTCGATCAATATCGGAGTTATCTTCGGACTCGCACAGTTTGTCACGACCTTTGCGATCACTTATATCTACATCATTTATGCCAACAAGAACCTCGAGCCGCTTCAAACTGCGATTCGTCAAAAGATGGAGGGCTAAGCGATTATGAATTCCACTATCGTTCTTGCACAAGAAGACACCGGAAACCCAATCCTCAACATTTCCGTCTTCGTTATCTTCATTGTCATCACCATGACAATCGTTATGCGTGCCGGCAAGACCACCAAGGAAGCTTCTGACTTCTACACCGGTGGTGCATCCTTCTCCGGAACCCAAAACGGTCTGGCTATCGCAGGTGACTACCTCTCTGCGGCATCCTTCCTCGGCATCGTCGGTGCTATTGCACTGACTGGTTATGACGGATTCCTTTACTCCATTGGCTTCTTCGTGGCTTGGCTCGTAGCGCTGCTGTTGGTGGCTGAGCCACTGCGTAACGTGGGTCGCTTCACCATGGCTGACGTTTTGTCTTTCCGCCTCAAGCAGAAGCCAGTTCGTGTGGCAGCTGCCTTTGGTACCCTCTTCGTTTCCCTCTTCTACCTCATCGCTCAGATGGCCGGCGCGGGTTCCCTGGTGTCCGTGCTTCTTAACATCCATGAATTCAAGTGGCAGGCACTGGTTGTTGGTGTCGTCGGCATCGTCATGATCGCCTACGTTCTCCTCGGCGGCATGAAGGGCACCACCTACGTGCAGATGATCAAGGCTTGTTTGTTGGTTGGTGGCGTGTTGATCATGACCGTCTGGACCTTCGTTGCTGTTAAGGGTGGCATCACCACCCTGCTTGATGCAGCAGTTGCTCGTCACGCAGAATCTGAATACGCAGCAAAGCTGGGCTATGAAGCATCCGCTATCTTGGAGCCAGGCCTGAAGTACGGCGCTGACCTTACTCACCAGCTGGACTTCATCTCCTTGGGTATTGCTCTGGTTCTTGGTACCGCAGGTTTGCCACACGTTTTGATGCGCTTCTACACCGTGCCAACCGCACGTGAAGCACGTAAGTCTGTTACCTGGGCCATTATCCTCATCGGTTCCTTCTACTTGATGACCTTGATCCTTGGTTATGGTGCAGCTGCACTTGTTGGGCCAGACCGTATTACTAAGGCACCAGGTGCTGCAAACGCTGCAGCTCCATTGCTGGCACTTGAGCTCGGTGGCTCCATCTTCATGGCGCTGATTTCTGCAGTTGCTTTTGCAACAGTGCTTGCTGTGGTTGCAGGTCTTGCCATCACCGCTTCTGCGGCCGTTGGCCACGACATTTACGACGCAGTGCTTCGCGACGGAAACTCCAGTGAAG
The DNA here is from genome assembly GCF_000344785.1 of Corynebacterium callunae DSM 20147. Classification (NCBI taxonomy): domain Bacteria; kingdom Bacillati; phylum Actinomycetota; class Actinomycetes; order Mycobacteriales; family Corynebacteriaceae; genus Corynebacterium; species Corynebacterium callunae. The sequence continues at coordinate 855,692 of NC_020506.1, forward strand.
CTGAGCAGGTTCGAGTTTCTCGTATTACCATCGTGGTAATCGGTATTCTCTCAATCGTCCTCGGTATCTTGGCAATGAAGCAGAACGTTGCATTCTTGGTTGCACTTGCTTTCGCAATCGCAGCTTCTGCAAACTTGCCAACCATCCTGTACTCCCTGTACTGGAAGAAGTTCAACACCACCGGCGCAGTAGCCGCAATTTACACCGGCTTGATCACCGCACTGGTTCTGATTTTCTTCTCCCCAGCAGTTTCTGGCACCGCAACCTCCATGTTCCCTTCTGAGGGTGGCGGATGGGCATTCTTCCCACTGACCAACCCAGGTATCATCTCCATCCCAGCTGCGTTCATCGCAGGTTGGATTGGCACCCTGGTTGGTAAGCCGGACAACATGGAAGACCTGCAGGCTGAGATGGAAGTTCGTTCCCTCACCGGCGTTGGCGTTGAAGCAGCTGTTGATCACTAATTAACACTGTTATCCCATAAAAGAACCGTCCCTATTCCTCGGAGTAGGGACGGTTCTTTTATGCAGTAGTATTAGCTGACGTGTCAAGAACTCCCACTGTCCACCGCGGGTGGCAGATATCTACTTTGGTTCTCGCAGCGGTGGTTGTCGGAGGATCAATTGTTGCTTTTAATGGCAAAGATGCAGAAGAAGTGCCTGCTGTAGTAGCTACCTCTACTACTGCGAGTCGTACAACTTCGGCCACTGTTGCCCCTGCTGAAGATAGTGTTTATAGCAGCTTTATTGAAAACGCTACGGGCTCACAGGTGACTTATCTGAGCTTGGACGATGATTTCCATACGGGCACTTCCACAGAGCGTTTTGCGCGCCCAGCGCTTAGTTTGAGCAAGCTTTACATTGCAGATTATGTACTTGATCATGGCTCAGCAGCCGAGCAATCACTGGCAACGGAAATGATTAGTACTTCCTCCAATGCGGCAGCGCAGCTGCTTTATGAAAAGTATCCAGAATCAATAGATGGCACCGCAGATAAATATGGGCTGTTATCCACCAGGGGAGCAGAGCGCTGGGGTTATGCCATGACCTCTACATATGACTTGGCAAAGTTCTTGGCTGAGTTAATTAAAAAAGACAAAAACTCCAAGATTTTGCAGGCTATGAAAAATTCTACCGACGTGGCAGCTGATGGCTATCCCCAAGACTGGGGAACTGCGGTGTTACCTGGCGTGGAAGGCTCTAAATGGGGATGGTCTGATGATTATCAGCTGCATTCATCCATAAGTTTTGGAGAAGACTTCGTTGTTGCAGCAGCAGTGACTGGAACAAAAGATGACCTCACCGAATTGGTGCAAAATCAATTGGGCGAGGTCACCGCAAAGAAATAACTAGCTAGAAAGAGTTCCCAGAATCTTTAGCAGTTGATTAAAGGTCTCCGCGTTAGCAACCGGAGCAGTACTAGGTGTTGTGGTTGGGGCGGTCGTGACAGGTATGCCTGGAGTCCACTGTCCCCAGTCGCTGGCATAAACATTGTTCATATCAATGCCAACACCGTCGAGCGTGTCTTTATCAATGCGGATCTGGTGGATGGTGGTGCGGGGATGGATCTGTCCATTGGAGCCCCAGTTGTGCATCCAGAAGTATTCTCCGAGGCCATCGGCAATGGCCCAGTCAATGACGTTGTAGTTGCCGTAGATACCCAGCTGGTATCCGGCAGCTGAAAGCGCAGCCTTAAATGCCTGTAGATAAGGGCGGATCAAGCTGGTGTATTGCGCATTGGTGGGGTTGTCGTCGATAGCTACATAGATTGGGCGGTTGGTGGGGCCGCCTGCTGCTGCGTGGAGTGCAATTGCCTGTGGGGCATGGGTGACCGCGCCAGCAGCACCCTGCTTCCAGTCGGCGGTATCACCCTTGCCGAACTGATATACCGAAGCAGTCTTTAGCCCGAGGCGAGCAAATTCCTGGGTTTGGGCCAAGGTAACAGGCTTGCCGATCATCCAGGATTCGGTACCCGGGCGACGCTGCGAAACATAACGCACAGCTCCGAGGTGACCTGCATTTTTGATAGAGGTTGCGCTCGGCACACCAGCTGCGTAGTCGATGACAGTGCCCAAAATAGGGCCGAGTGCACGAGCTTGGGGAACAAAAAGTCCGGCCACGCCGATGGTTGCCACGCCCGCTGCGCCCTTAAGGAATGTTCTGCGGTTGAATTGTGCGTCCATGTATCTCCCAAAAATCTCTTGAATCCCACCTATAACAGTGGTTAACAATAACAACAGGGGCACTAAAGGGCTAGGGGGAAGCTGAAAACTCCTAAATGGCCGTAATCAGATTGTGATCTTACTCACGATAGAACTCCCTTTCCTGGGGAAACTGGAAACTGCCAGAAAAACATGAGGGTTTAGTCATCTATTTCAGTTACGCTCACGTAACCTACGCATACGTAAGTGGTCATGGGAGTTCTGTGCCCATCCAAGACTTAGGAGCTTTAATTCGTGAGTATTTCTTCACTGACGCCGCTGCATTCTTTCAAAGAACCAGCAATTCTCTACGCCGGTCAGGCTTCTGCCTGGCAGCAGGTGATCGCTGATGCCAGCGACGACCACATCGCCGCCAACCACCTGCGCGAGCTGCTGTCTCGTTCACGTGCAAAAACTGCCCCTTATGCCCGTCAAATCGCCTCCACCGTCCCAGGCTCCCTGGCACGCTTGGAAGCACTGACCCGCGAAGATGCGGAAATCGGTTCCGATATTGATCCACAGCCTGCAGTGTCCATTCCTGGAATCCTACTCGGTCAGATTGCTGCCACCCGCCAGTTGCGCGATTTGGGATTAGACGTAGAAAAGGCAACTCGTCTCGGCCACTCCCAGGGAATCTTGGGTGTTGCAGCTGTAGATAATGAAGAAGATGTGCTCGCCTTCGCTATCTTGCTTGGCACCGCAGCTTCCCAGTTCGCCGGCAAGGGCGCGCATATGCTCTCCGTGCGTGGCCTTAACCGCGAAGTGGTCGAAGCAACTATTGCAGAGGTTGATGGGGTTGAAGTATCCCTGCGTAATGCCCGCACCCACTTTGTAGTTTCCGGCAAGCCAGAAGCTCTGAAGAAGGCAGCTGCTGCACTGCAGCGTGCCGCTGATGCCTACAACGAAGACATCAATGAAAAGCGCAAGGGTGGATCCCTCGCCGAGCCTAAGTTTGACTACCTCGATGTAGCCATCCCATTCCACCATTCCTCCATGCAGGAAGCTGCCGACCTAGCAGTTAAGTGGTCTGCAGCCTGTGGACTTAACGTTGATGCACGTACCTTGGCTGAAGCAATTCTGGTTAAGCCCAGCGATTGGGTAGAGCAGATCGCAAACCTCAAGGCAGATTATGTACTCTCCCTTGACGCAGGCGTCACCCGCTTCACCGCACCTTTGCTTGATGGCACCGGCATCACCCTTATCCCAGCATTCTCTGCAGCAGAGCGCGATAACCTGGCTCGCCCAGGTTTCCAGATCCCAACTGCTGAAGACTGGTCTGAGTTCGCACCAAAGCTAGTCAAGCTGCCTAATGGTGATCTGAAGGTCATCACGGGTTTCTCCACCTTGACTGGTTATTCCCCAATCTTGCTGGCTGGTATGACCCCAACCACTGTTGACCCAGCGATCGTTGCAGCTGCTGCAAACGCTGGCCACTGGGCTGAAATGGCCGGCGGCGGACAGTACTCCGAAGAGGTCTTCACCGGCAACAAGGAAAAGCTTGTTTCCTTGCTTAACGTTGGACGTTCCGCACAGTTCAACTCCATGTTCTTTGACCGCTACATGTGGAACCTGCAGTTCGGTGCGCAGCGCATTGTTTCCAAGGCCCGCGCTACCGGTACCTCCATCAACGGTGTGGTAGTTTCCGCTGGTATTCCTGAGGTTGAGGAAGCAACCGAGCTGATCAAGGACCTCAACGCAGATGGCTTCCCATATGTTGCCTTCAAGCCAGGTACCGTTGATCAGATTCGTGCAGCCCTCAAGATTGCGGCTGCTAACCCTGATACTAAGATCATCGTGCAGATCGAAGATGGCCACGCAGGTGGACACCACTCTTGGGTTAACCTCGATGACCTTCTGCTCACCACCTATGCAGAGCTGCGCGCTCACAAGAATGTGGTCGTCGTAATCGGTGGCGGTATTGGTACCCCTGAAAAGGCTGCTTATTACCTCACCGGTGAATGGTCCAAGGACCTTGGCTATCCTAAGATGCCAGTCGACGGCATCCTCGTTGGTACCGCTGCAATGGCAACCAAGGAAGCAACCACTTCTCCTCAGGTTAAGCAAGCGCTTGTTGACACCCCCGGTGTTGATCCACAAGACGCTGGCGGCTGGGTTGGCCGTGGCCAGGCACGCGGTGGCGTGACCTCAGGTCTTTCTCACCTGCACGCTGATATGTACGAGTTGGACAATGACTCTGCAGCAGCATCTCGCCTGATCTCCTCCATTGATTCTGATGATTATGCAGATCACCGCGAAGAGCTGATCGCAGCCATCAACAAGACCTCCAAGCCTTTCTACGGCGAGGTCGAGGAAATGACCTACGCACAGTGGATCGAGCGCTGGGTTGAGCTTGCTTACCCAACTCAGGATCCAACCTGGGATGACCGCTTCTTTGATTTGGTTCACCGCATCGAAGCTCGCCTCAACGATGCTGAACAGGGTGCAATCACCACACTATTCCCAGATCTCGAGTCTGTTGCAGACGAGCAGGCAGCCGTCGAAAAGCTTCTTGCTGCCTACCCGAATGCCCGCGAGATTAAGGTCTCCGCGCGCGACGCCGCGTGGTTTATTGGTCTGTGCCGCAAGCACCACAAGCCAATGCCTTGGGTTCCTGCTATCGACGCCGACCTCGCACGTTGGTGGGGTCTGGATACCCTGTGGCAGTCCCAGAATGAGCGCTACGGCGCTAACCAAGTCCGCGTCATCCCAGGTCCAGTATCTGTGGCCGGCATTGACCGCGTTGATGAGCCTGTTGCAGAGCTCCTTGGTCGTTTTGAAGCTGCCTGCGTGGAAGCTCTCGACGAAGAACCAACCGAGATCTACTCCCGTCTCAACGCTGCCAAGGATGAGCGTGAATTCCTGCTCGCCACCCCACACATCGTGTGGCACGGCAACCTTATCGACAACCCAGCGCACGTCCTCAAGGAAGGCGCCTTTGAGCTCATTGAAGAGGACGGCTACTGGATCATCCGCATCCTTGCTGACTCCTACTTTGATGATCTGCCACTAGAGCAGCGTCCATACCTGGTCAAGCACGTTGACATCCCAGTTGAACTTGGCGATGCAGTGGCAACCGGTGGATCCCCAGTAGTCTCCCGCGAGAAGCTGCCTAAGTCTGTATTCGAGCTGCTTGCTGGCGTTGCCGGCGTTGGTTCTGTCTCCGCTGCTGGTGATGAAATCAAGGCTCTGCCAGTTGCTGAAGAAGATGGATCCCCATTCGGCGTGGTCCGTGATTCCTTCACCTTCCCAGCATCCTTGCTTGCAGCACACACCGCCGTGACCGGCGCTGCGCTGGAAGAGCACAACACCGGCACCCCTGACGTGCTCATGGGCGCTTGTTGGCCAGCCATTTACGCCGCACTGGGCACCGGTAAGCTTTCCGACGGCTACCCAGTCATCGAGGGTCTGCTCAACGCAGTGCACCTTGATCACCTGCTTGATCTGCACATCCCACTCGAGGAGCTGGCTGATGGCCGCACCATCGACGTAGAGGCACGCACCGACTCCATCGAGGAATCCTCCTCCGGACGTATCGTTACCGTGCGCATCACCTTGACCACCGAGGGCGAAGTTGCAGCCAAGCTGGTTACCCGCTTTGCAATCCGTGGCCGTATCACCACCACCGAGATGGCATCCCAGGCTGATGCTTATGGTGCTCGTGCTGAGGTTGTGGAGCCAACTCCACGTTCCTTCGTTCGCCAGGCAACCGTCTCTGCACCTGCAGATATGACTCCTTTTGCCATGGTTTCCGGCGACTACAACCCAATCCACACCTCTGACAACGCTGCCAAGCTAGTTGGTTTGGATGCTGCTCTCGTGCACGGCATGTGGCTCTCTGCTACCGCCCAGCACCTTGCAGGTCTTGGTTCCGAGGTCATCGGCTGGACCTACTCCATGTACGGCATGGTGCAGCTCAACGACGTTGTTGATATCACCGTCGAGCGCGTCGGCCGCGCAGGCCTGAAGCCTGCTTATGAGGTCACCTGCCGCATTGATGGCAATGTGGTTTCCCGTGGTCAGGCATTGCTCCGTGAGCCAGCTACTGCTTATGTTTACCCAGGTCAGGGTATTCAGGCTAAGGGCATGGGTCAGGGCGATCGCACCGCTAGCCCAGAGGCTCGCGCTATCTGGGAGCGTGCCGATGCACACACCCGCGCTAACCTCGGATTCTCCATCCAGCAGGTTATTGATGAAAACCCAACTGAGCTGAAGGTCGGCGATACCACCTTCGTACACCCAGCTGGCGTTCTTAACCTCACCCAGTTCACCCAGGTTGCACTGGCAGTAGTTGCCTACGCTCAGACTGCACGCCTGCAGGCTGCCAATGCAATTGTGGAGGGTTCCCTCTACGCAGGTCACTCCCTCGGCGAGTACACCGCACTGGCTTCCCTGGGCAATATCTTCGAACTCGAAGGTGTTATTGACGTGGTGTTCTCCCGCGGCTCCGCAATGCACTCCTTGGTGCCTCGCGATGCACAGGGACGTTCTAACTACGGTCTGGCTGCATTCCGTCCGAACATGATCAATGTTCCAGCCACCGAGGTTGAGAACTGGGTTAACCGCATTGCTGAAGAGTCCGGAGAATTCCTCCAGATCGTCAACTACAACGTTGATGGCCAGCAGTACGCAGTAGCTGGCACCTTGGCTGGACTGAAGGCCCTGAAGGCATCTGCTTCCGCCAACCCACGTGCTTATGTCAACATCCCAGGCATCGACGTTCCATTCCACTCCAGCGTGCTGCGCCCAGGCGTTCCTGCCTTTGCCCAGAAGCTTGATGAATTGCTGCCTGAGACCATCGACATCGAAGCTCTCCGCGGCCGTTATATTCCAAACCTGGTAGCTCGCCCATTTGAGCTCACCCAGGACTTTGTCGACGCCATCCTGGCAGTGGTTCCTTCCGAGCGCCTCAAGGGCCTCAAGGTTGCAGACACCGACGAGAACACCCTGGCTCGCTTGCTGCTCATCGAGCTGCTTTCCTGGCAGTTCGCCTCCCCAGTGCGTTGGATCGAGACCCAGGCCCTGATCATCGACAAGGTCGAGCAGATCATCGAGGTCGGCTTGGCAGCCTCCCCAACCCTGACCAACCTGGCGCTACGCACCATGGACGTCATCGGCGAATCCCGCCCCGTCTATAACGTAGAGCGCGACCAAGACATCGTGATGCTTAACGACGTCCGCCAGGCCCCAGTCGCAGAGGTTGAAGAGGAAGAAACTGTAGCAGCACCGGAAGCACAAGCCGCTCCAGCAGCACCAGTAGCTGCCGCAGCTCCTGCCGCCGCACCAGTTGCCGTGGGCAATGCGCCAGAACTGAAGTTCAACGCTGCCGACGCCATCATGGTGCTCTTCGCAGTACAGAACAAGATCAAGATTGATCAGATCACTGCTGCAGATACCTCTGAGACTCTGACCAACGGTGTTTCTTCTCGCCGTAACCAGATGCTCATGGACATGTCCACCGAGCTTTCCGTACCAACCATCGATGGTGCTGCGGATGCCGATGTAGCAACCCTTAAGGGCCGTGTGGTTACCGCCGCGCCGGGCTACAAGCCTTTTGGACCAGTTCTTTCCGAGACTGTCCGTGCACGTCTGCGTACCCTCACCGGCGCAGCAGGTCTTAAGACCTCCTACGTTGCAGATCGCGTAACCGGTACCTGGGGTCTCCCAGAAAGCTGGGTTGCACACGTAGAAGCAGAATTGCTGCTGGGTACCCGTGAAGGCGAATCTGTCCGTGGCGGAAACCTGGGCACCTTGCCTGCAACTGCTTCCAATAAGGCTGATGTTGATGCCCTCATTGACGGTGCAGTACAAAACGTTGCTGCCGCCAATGGCGCCAATGTCTCCTTGTCCTCCGGCGGCGCAGCTGCTGGCGGTGGGGTAGTAGACTCCGCAGCTTTGGATGCTTATGCTTCCACCGTCACCGGTGAAGAAGGCGTGCTGGCAAATGTTGCACGCGGTATCCTCAGCCAGCTTGGCCTTGATAACAAGGAGCAGGTTGAAGGTGCAGAGATCGACACCGAGCTTTATGACGCCGTTGAGGCTGAATTGGGCACCGGTTGGTTGAAGCTGGTTACCCCAGTATTCTCCGCTGATCGCGCCATCCTCTTTGACGACCGTTGGGCTTCTGCTCGTGAAGATCTCGCTCGCTTGGCCAATGGTGCCGAGATTGCAGTTGAGCGCTTTATTGGCACCGGGGCAACCGTCGCAAAGCAGGCAAGCTGGTGGGCTGACCACGTGGAAGACACCGCTCTCGCCGCCACCCTGACCGAGGTTGCCAAGCTGGCTGCACAGCCAGCCGAGGAGCCACATGCTGAGGACGTTGCGCTGGTTACCGGCGCCGCTCCAGAGTCCATTGCTGGTGCAGTAGCTGCACGTTTGCTCTCTGAGGGCGCAACCGTCATCATGACTGCCTCCAATGTTTCCCAGGCTCGCAAGGAATATGCCCGCAAGCTCTACGCAAACAACGCTTCACCAAATGCGAAGCTGTGGATTGTTCCTGCGAACATGTCCTCCTACCGCGACGTTGATGCCCTGATCGACTGGATCGGCAATGAGCAGCGCGTCACCGTCGGTGGCTCTGTGACCGTGACCAAGCCTGCGTTGACCCCAACCTTGGCTTATCCTTTCGCAGCTCCATCTGTCTCCGGCTCCTTGGCTGATGCCGGCCCACAGGCTGAGAACCAGGCACGTTTGCTGCTGTGGTCCGTTGAGCGCACCATCGCAGGTCTGGCCAACTTGGCTTCCCGCGGTGTTGACGGTCGCGTCCACGTTGTTCTCCCCGGTTCACCAAACCGTGGCATGTTCGGTGGCGACGGTGCATACGGCGAGGTCAAGGCAGCATTTGATGCCATCTTGGCGAAGTGGGGCTCCGAGACCGGCTGGCCTGAGTTTGTCACCCTGGCACAGGCGCGCATTGGTTGGGTTGCAGGCACTGGCTTGATGGGACGCAATGACGTTCTAATCCCAGCAGCTGAGAAGCTGGGCATCCACGTTTACACCCCTGAAGAGATCTCCACTGAGCTACTGGGTCTGGCATCTGCTGAGTCCCGTGCAAAGGCTCTTGAAGCTCCGATCGATTATGACCTCACCGGTGGACTTTCCGGCGGCGTTTCCATCGCCGAACTGGCTGCATCCCTCGAGGCTGACACTGCTGAAGCAGCAGCTGAAGATGCAGAGACCATCAAGGCACTGCCTTCACCTAAGCACCCAGAGCAAAAGGCTGGCGCACAGGTTGGCGATGTCACCACTGATCTTGACGACATGGTTGTCATGGTTGGTGTCGGCGAAATTTCCTCATGGGGCTCCGGACGTACTCGCTTTGAAGCTGAATACGGTATCCAGCGTGATGGTTCTGTAGAGCTCACCGCCGCTGGCGTGCTGGAACTTGCTTGGATGATGGGTCTGATTTCTTGGAATGAAGATCCAAAGCCAGCTTGGTACGACGCTGATGGCACTGAAGTTCCAGAAGAAGAGGTCTACGAGCGCTTCCGCGATGAGGTTGTCGCCCGCTGTGGTATCCGCGAGCTTGTCAACGATGCATTCTTGGTAGACGGCGGCTCCATGGACGCTGCTGAGATCTTCCTCGATCGCGACATCTCCTTCTCCGTTACCTCTGCTGAAGAAGCTCAGGCATATGTGGATGCTGATGCATCTGCAACTGTTGAAGAGGCTGATGGTGAGTGGATTGTGACCAAGAAGAAGGGTTCCACCTCCTTCGTTCCTCGCAAGGCCACCCTGACCCGCTCCGTTGCAGGCCAGCTGCCAACCGACTTTGATCCAGCTAAGTGGGGCATTCCTGCTTCCATGCTTGATGCGCTAGACAACATCGCAGCATGGAACCTGGTCACCGCCGTGGATGCATTCTTGTCCTCCGGCTTCAGCCCTGCAGAGTTGCTGCAGTCTGTGCACCCAGCTGATGTGTCCTCCACCCAGGGCACCGGTATTGGTGGCATGCAGTCCCTGCGCAAGCTCTTCGTGAACCGCTTCCTAGGTCAGGATCGTCCTTCCGACATCCTGCAGGAGACCTTGCCTAACGTGGTTGCTGCACACACTATGCAGTCCTACGTTGGTGGCTACGGTCAGATGATCCACCCAGTTGCTGCTTGTGCTACCGCTGCAGTTTCTGTGGAAGAGGGCGTTGACAAGATTCGCCTCGGCAAGGCTGACTTTGTAGTTGCCGGTGGTATCGATGACATTCAGGTTGAATCCCTCACCGGCTTCGGCGATATGAATGCAACTGCAGATACCCAGGCAATGCTGGACAAGGGTATTGATCCTCGCTTCATCTCCCGCGGTAATGACCGCCGTCGTGGTGGCTTCCTCGAAGCTGCCGGTGGTGGAACCGTGCTGCTGGCTCGTGCTTCTGTAGCTGCTGATATGGGACTTCCAGTCCTCGCAGTTGTGGCACACGCACAGTCCTACGCCGATGGTGCTCACACCTCCATTCCTGCTCCAGGTTTGGGTGCGCTGGGTGCTGCGCGCGGTGGCGAGAACTCCCGCTTGGCTCGCGAGCTCAAGAAGATGGGTCTAACCCCAGATGACGTGCGCGTGATCTCCAAGCACGACACCTCCACCAACGCCAATGACCCTAACGAGTCTGAGCTGCACACCTTGCTCTGGAAGACCATTGGCCGCGAGGCAGACAACCCAATGTTCATCATCTCCCAGAAGTCCCTCACAGGACACTCAAAGGGTGGCGCTGCACTCTTCCAGATCGGTGGTTTGGTTTCCGTCCTGGAGACCGGCAAGTTGCCACAGAACGCGTCCCTGGACTGCGTTGATCCAGAGATGGCTGAAAAGGGCGAGAACTTCGTCTGGCTGCGCGAACCACTGGATCTCGGTGTTGGCACCATCAAGGCTGCTGCACTGACCTCCCTGGGCTTCGGTCACGTTGCTGCCGTGGTTGTCATGGCAACTGTCGGTGTCTTCGAAGAGGCAATGCGCAATGCGGGCCGCGACGTTGAGGAATGGCGCAAGCGCGCTACCGAGCGTCTGCGCGCAGGTGCGAACCGTCTGGAGGCCGGCATGGTTGGCCGTGCTCCACTGTTCGAGCAGGTTGAAGGACGCCGCCTCCCTGAAAAGGGAGCACACCAGGCTGAGATCAATATGCTTATCGACGCCGACGCTCGCCTCGGTGCTGACGGCACCTACCGGGTATAACGGTTAGATATTAAAAGGGGGCTTCGGCCCCCTTTTTTTAATTGATGTACTTATGCGTGTACCTTGCCTAAAAAATGGCTAATCCCCCTGACCTGCAAGCTGTTAAACTTGCTGGTCAGGGGGGAAAGTGCCCTGGAGAGGAATCGAACCTCCGACACCCGCTTTAGGAGAGCGGTGCTCTATCCACTGAGCTACCAAGGCAATAGCACTAGATTACAACATTGTGATGCCGGAGAAAAAAGAGGGTGCAATTTTACATCCGGCCACAAAACAAAGGGCTAAACTGAAAGTTAATTACTTACTTATCTTTTGGGAGTGGCCATGTCGAAGCCTTCTTTTCATGATGTTCAACGCCGAGCTATCGTGGTCCACCAAATCACCAAGGATAATATTCCAGTCTTGGCTGTTGATGAAGTAGACGATGCCGGTAGCCGACGCATCATGCTCCTGAACAAATACGATGCCAAGCAGCTCAGCGCTGCTTGTGATCGTTATTTGCAGCAGGTGTACTCGGCAAGTTTTGCTGGGGTGAATACCGATCTTTCACCAGAGGATATGGCCGATCTTTTTGGCGATGACTAAGCCAGCGCCTCAAGCTTGGCAATAACCTCAGCAGCTGGAGGATTAGTAGCGTGGGTGCCATCTGAAAACAGCACGGTAGGAACCACACGGTTGCCATTGTTGACGGATTTCACCCATTCGCCAGCCTCTTCGTCTTGATCGACGTCGATGAGATCAAATTCCTGGCCTTCAAGTCCGCGCAGCAGTGCTTTGCAGTAAGGGCACCAGTCGGTGGCGTAGATGGTTACATTGCTCATTTTTTTAGTCCTTAATATAGCGGAGGAATTTGTAGCGGTACTCGCCGGATTCTTGCCATTCGGATTCTTTTTCCAAATGGAAATCCGCGGGGATTTCTGGGGCGTAAACAGCCGTTGGATGCGCTATTTCGACGTCGACAAGCGTTATTTCAAGCACGTCCGCGGCACCGACGGTGGCGCGGTAGACCTCGCCGCCCCCGATAATCCAGCCTTCTTGGGGGATTTCGGTGATTACGGTTGCCCCGGCGGACCACTCGCCGGGATCCCGCGAGGATAGTACGAGGTTCTCGCGGCCGGGCAGTGGTTTAAAGGGGAGCGATTCCCAGGTGCGACGGCCCATAATCACTGGTTGGCCGAGGGTAACGGCTTTGAAGTGTTTGAGGTCTTCAGGGATGTGCCAGGGCATGCCTTGACCGTCGCCGATGACTCCGTTGCGGCTTTGGGCCCAAATCGCCCCGATCATACGGCGACTTTGCCGCGGATCACGGGATGTGGATCATAACCTGCGACGGCGATGTCCTCGAAGGTGTAATCGAAGATGGAATCAGCCTTCTTGAGCTCCAGAGTTGGGTAGGGACGTGCATCCCTAGACAGCTGCTCGGCAACCTGCTCACGGTGGTTGTCATAAATATGGCAATCGCCACCGGTCCAGATGAACTCTCCAACTTCCAGGCCTGCCTGCTGGGCAAACATATGGGTCAAAAGAGAATAGGACGCAATATTAAAAGGCACGCCGAGGAACATGTCAGCTGAGCGCTGATAAAGCTGGCAGGAGAGCTTGCCATCGGCTACATAAAATTGGAAGAGCAGGTGGCAAGGGGGCAATGCCATATTTTCTAGCTCTGAAACATTCCACGCGGAGACAATATTGCGGCGGGAATCAGGGTTGTTCTTCAAAGTTTCCAGGGCGCCCGCGATCTGGTCGATGTGTTGACCATCGGGAGTGGGCCAAGAACGCCACTGCACGCCATAAACGGGGCCGAGTTCGCCGTCTTCGTCAGCCCACTCATTCCAAATGCGGATGTTATTGTCCTGCAGCCACTTCACATTGGAATCGCCACGGAGGAACCACAAAAGCTCGCCCACTACTGAGTGGAAATGCACCTTTTTGGTGGTCAGTAGTGGGAAACCCTCGGCCAGATTAAAACGAATCTGCTGGCCAAAAAGGGAAGTGGTGCCGGTGCCAGTGCGGTCGTCCTTGTGGGAGCCCTCTTCGGTAATTTTGCGGAGGAGATCCTCATAAGGGGTTAGAACAGTCATGGGGCTAATGCTATACCCGGGAACTATTCTTGGCCAACGGCTTAGTAGGAGCCGTTTTCCTCGTAGAAGTCCTTACACATCTTGAGGATATCTTCGGCCAGTTCAGGGCGGCAGATCAAAACATCGGGGAGATAGGTGTCCTTGTTGTTATAGGTCAACTCAGAACCATCGAGCCGCGAGCAGTGCAGACCAGCTGCCTTACACACACCAACAGGCGCAGCAGAATCCCACTCGTATTGGCCACCGGCATGGATATAGGCGTCATAATCGCCCAGCAATACGTGCATGGCCTTAGCTCCAGCAGAACCAAGAGCTTCGGTAACAAAGCCCAATTTATCGGCGCAGTGCAAAGCAACCTTTGGTGGACGGTTATGGGAAATAGCAATCACCTTGGAATAAGGTCCAGTGACAGCACGAGCGTCCGCGGAGTGGAAAACCACACCGAGGTCTGGCAGGCCTACCGCAGCGTGGGTGGGAATGCCGTTTTCTACCAGGGCAATATGTACGGCCCAATCTTGGCGGCCGGTGGCAAATTCTTTGGTGCCATCGAGGGGGTCGATAATCCAAACGCGGTCCTTGGAAAGGCGGTCTAGGTTATCGGCTGCTTCTTCCGAGAGGAAGCCGTCATCGGGGCGGTGCTGCTCCAAAACGCGGGCAATCCAATTCTGGGCCAGGTCGTCGCCGGCATCGCCGAGGTTTCGACCACGTAATACGCCTACGTTGCGTACACCTTTAAGGATTTCACCAGTGCCTTGGGCAAGACGGTGGGTGAGGATTGAATCATCAATCTGAGCAGTCATGTTATTAATTCTAGATGTTTGGTTACATTGAGGCATGGCTAATAGCGTTCTTTCCCGATTCCGTCCCCAAGTAGCAGAGTGGTTTAGGGATGTTTTTGCAGCGCCAACTCCGGTTCAGGAAGGAACCTGGAAGGCGGTTTCAGAGGGAAATAATGCATTAGTGGTAGCACCAACAGGTAGTGGTAAAACCCTCGCTGCTTTTTTGTGGGCACTTAATTCGCTCACCGAACAAACAGGTCAAACGGTTCTAGATACCGGCACGCCAGTTCCAGTCCGCGGTGGCAAGGTGAAAGTTCTTTATATTTCACCGCTTAAAGCACTAGGTGTGGACGTGGAAAATAACCTGCGCGCACCCCTTAATGGTATTGCTCGTACGGCTGCAAAAATGGGCCTTGATGTGCCGAATATCACCGTGGCAGTGCGCTCTGGCGATACCCCGGCAGCGGAGCGTGCACGCCAGGTTCGCAAAGCTCCAGACATCCTCATTACCACTCCCGAATCTGCCTACCTCATGCTCACTTCCAAGGCCGGAGCAATCCTCTCTGAGGTGGATGTTGTCATCATTGATGAGATCCACGCCATGGCTGGCACTAAAAGGGGAGTACACCTCGCACTGACCCTGGAACGCCTGGAAATGCTGACCAAACGCCCGGTGCAAAGGGTAGGTCTTTCAGCTACTGTGCGACCGCTAGAAACCGTAGCTTCTTTCCTCGGGGGCAATCGTCCGGTAACTATTGTGGCGCCACCTGCGGAAAAGAAATGGGAACTTACGGTCACTGTCCCGGTGGAAGATATGTCAGATCTGCCGACTCAGGAGCAGGGCTCGACTATCGGGGAGTACGTCATCGATGATCCTTTGGGACTCACCGGTGAATCTGCCTTGCCTACCCAGAATTCCATTTGGCCGCATATTGAGCAGCAGGTTTATAACCAGGTGATGTCTGCCAAATCCACCATTGTCTTTGTAAATTCCAGACGCTCGGCGGAACGCCTTACTAGTCGCTTAAATGAAATCTGGGCGCTGGAGCATGATCCGGAATCGCTATCACCAGAATTGCGGCGCCCCCCAGCACAGGTCATGGGAAGTGATGTTGCAGGCAAAGCGCCACAGGTGATTGCGCGTGCCCATCATGGGTCAGTGTCCAAGGACGAGCGGGCCCTCACTGAAACGATGCTGAAGGAGGGGCGTTTAAAAGCCGTTATTTCCACCTCCTCCCTCGAGTTGGGTATCGATATGGGTGCGGTGGAGCTTGTCATCCAGGTGGAATCACCGCCGTCCGTGGCAAGTGGTCTGCAGCGCGTGGGGCGCGCGGGGCACTTTGTGGGGGCGACGTCGATAGGCTCCTTTTATCCCAAACACCGCTCAGATTTGGTGCAAACCGCGGTCACTGTGCAGCGCATGAAAGAGGGCCTTATCGAGGAGCTAAAAGTCCCCAAAAATGCCCTTGACGTGCTGGCACAGCAAACTGTCGCGGCCGTGTCCATAGCGGATGTTAATGTCGACGAGTGGTACGAGATTGTGCGGAAATCTTATCCCTATAGGGAGTTGGCCAGGGAGGTTTATGATTCAGTCATTGATTTAGTGAGCGGGGTATATCCCTCCACGGATTTTGCGGAGCTGCGGCCTCGCGTGGTCTTTGACCGTGTCTCCGGAATGCTTGAATCGCGTCCCGGCGCGCAAAGAGTTGCCGTTACCAGTGGTGGCACTATTCCAGACCGTGGCATGTTTGGCGTGTTTTTGGTTGGCGATGGTCCGCGCCGGGTAGGTGAGCTTGATGAAGAGATGGTCTATGAGTCTCGGGTGGGAGATGTATTTACCCTCGGCGCCTCCAGTTGGCGTATTGAGGAGATCACGCGTGATCAGGTGATCGTTACCCCTGCGCCGGGGCACACTGGCCGCCTGCCGTTTTGGACTGGCGATGCCGCCGGGCGGCCTGCGGAGCTCGGCAAAGCCTTGGGAGCTTTTCGACGCACCACCCTCGCTGATCCCGCGTCTTCTGGATTAGAGGGCTGGGCACATGACAATCTCATTGCTTTCCTGCAGGAACAAGAGGAAGCAACGGGAGTGCTCCCTGATGAAAAAACCCTGGTTCTTGAGCGTTTTAGGGATGAACTAGGGGACTGGCGCATTGTTTTGCACACCCCTTATGGACGCGGGGTTAATGCTGCGTGGGCACTTGCCATTGGGGCAAAAATTGCGGAAGCAACGGGAATGGATGCGCAGGCTGTTTCGGGAGATGATGGCATTGTACTGCGGCTTCCAGATGGCGAAGAGCCCAGCGGTGCCTTGTTTATGTTTGATGCGGAAGAAATCGAAAAGATCGTCACTGAGCAGGTGGGAAACTCCGCACTTTTCGCCAGTCGCTTCCGAGAGTGCGCAGCACGTGCTTTGTTGCTGCCGCGTCGTAATCCTGGAAAGCGTGCACCTTTGTGGCAGCAGCGCCAGCGCGCAGCCCAACTACTGGACGTGGCACGGAAATATCCTAGTTTTCCGATCATTTTGGAAACGGTTCGCGAATGTCTCCAAGACGTTTATGATCTGCCGGCCCTGAAGCAATTGATTGAGGATCTGCAGCTGCGCCGGGTGCGAATTGTGGAGGTCACCACCCAGCAGCCCAGCCCCTTTGCTTCTTCTTTGCTCTTTAACTACACCGGTGCCTTTATGTATGAGGGCGATAGTCCGCTGGCGGAAAAGCGCGCAGCAGCCCTTGCTCTCGATCCAACTCTCTTGGCAAAGCTGCTGGGGGAAGTTGAGCTAAGACAACTTCTCGATCCAGATATTATTCAGGAGGTCCACGATCAACTGCGCCGGGTAAGCGACCGAGCTGCGCGAAATAATGAAGAGCTGGCCGATTCTCTCCGTATTCTTGGTCCAATTCCACTGGATGAACTAGGCGAACACATCACCTTTGATGATCCTGACTTAGGTGATCGTGCCATGACGGTGCGAATTAATGGACGCCCGCACTTAGCGCAAGTTCTTGACGCACCACTGCTGAGAGATGCTTTGGGAGTCCCAGTGCCTCCGAGAGTTCCGGCGCAGGTGGAAACCATCACTGATGCCATGGAACAGCTGGTTAACCGGTGGGTAAGAACTCGTGGACCATTTGTGGCACAAGACCTCGCGGATGCCTTTGGGCTAGGAATTGCCCAAGCAATCACCTATTTGCGAGCAGCTCCCGTCACGGAGGGTCATTTCCGGCAAGGGATAGCCGCGCAGGAATATTGCGCCACGGAAGTCTTGGGCATTATCCGCAGGCGCAGCCTTGCCTTGGCGCGGAAACAAACAAGGCCGGTGTCGCAGACGGCTTATGCGCGTTTCTTGTTGGATTGGCAGCAGGTAGCGCCCGTCGGCAAGCGTCCGACGCTGCGCGGGGTTGATGGTACCTATTCGGTTATTGAGCAGCTCGCTGGCGTGCGTTTGCCAGCTAGCGCGTGGGAGGATTTGGTGTTGCCTGCCCGCGTGGATTATTCGCCGGCACATTTGGATGAGCTCACTGCTAATGGGGAAGTCCTGATTGTCGGTGCCGGCCAAGCCGGCAGCCGTGACCCCTGGATCACCTTGTTGCCCGCTGACTTCGCTGAGCAGCTGGTGGGGGCGGCGTCGACAAGCTTGACGCCTTTACAAGAAGCAGTTGTGGAACAGCTTAAACCGGGTGGCGGTTTCCTTTTTAGTGATATTTTGGCGGCGAATTTTGGCTATACCGCGAGCCAACTGCAGGAAGCTATGTGGGGATTGGTGGAAGCTGGCGTTGTCAGCCCCGACAGCTTTGCGCCGATCCGCGCGCGCCTGGCGTCTGGTGGCGCGCATAAGGCCAAGCGGCGTCCCACACGCTCCAGGGTGCGCACCCGCACCACCTTTAACACCGAAGTGCCACCAGATATGCGTGGTCGGTGGGCATTGACCGTGCAACCTGCCGACGCAACCAGCCGCTCGGTGGCGCACGGCGAGGCTTGGTTGGACCGCTACGGCGTGGTGACCCGGGGCAGCGTGGTTGCCGAAGACGTGGTTGGGGGCTTCGCGCTCGCTTATAAGGTGCTGTCGGGGTTTGAGGAAAGCGGCAAAGCCATCCGTGGCTACCTCATTGAAGGTCTGGGCGCCGCGCAATTTTCCACGCCCGCGATCATTGACCGCCTGCGCGGCAACGATGATTCCCCCGACGTTGAGGGGTGGCCCTCCGGCGCCACCGACCCCGAGGTCTACCTCATTGCCGCCGCCGATCCCGCCAACCCCTACGGCGCCGCGCTGCCGTGGCCCGAGTCCGGAAACCGCGCTGCGGGCGCGATGGTAGTGCTTTGCGACGGGATGCTCCTGGCACATATTTCTCGCGGCGGGCGCACACTTAATGTTTTTCACGATGACATTGAGCGCATTGCCCGTGCGCTAGCTACCTATGATCGCCTCACCGTAGAAAAAATCAACGGAGAAAGTGTTTTTGATTCTCCGCTCTTGGCAAAGTTCCGAAGCTTCGGGGCGTCCATCACTCCGAAGGGAATGCGCTTTCGGGAAGTGATCAGTTTTGATGATCAACTACCTGAGCGAGGGGCTCGACCATTTCGTGGAGGCTTCGGACGCTAACCTGTAGATATGCCTGAAGGTGATTCCGTCTTTCAACTTTCCCGCCGTCTGCAATTTATGCGCGGTAGGGAAGTCCTAGAAACCTCGCTGCGCGTGCCTTCGGTGGCATTGCATGATTTCACTGGCAGCACTGTGCACCGGGTGTGGCCATATGGAAAACACCTCTTTATGCAATTTGGCGAGGAAGTTCTGCACACCCACCTTAAGATGGAGGGCTCCTGGGCTGTGCATCGCAAAGGGGATCGCTGGCGCAAACCTGGCCACACCGCTCGAGTTGTTTTAGTGCTTTCTGAAAACATCGAAGTGGTGGGGCATTCCCTGGGGTTTGTGCGAGTGTTCCCGGTCCAGGATTATCCCTCACAAATCGCGAACCTTGGCCCCGACGTTTTGGGCGACTTTGATATGTCGCTGGCCAAAGCAAATATTATGCAGCAACCACTGCGAAGCATCGGGGAAGCTCTGCTGGATCAATCCAATCTGGCGGGGGTAGGAAATGAATACCGCGCGGAGATTTGTTTTTTGTTGGGAGTACATCCGGCCACTCCAGTTGCCTCGGTAGACGTGGATCGAGCGCTGCGGATTACCCGGAAGCTCATGTGGGAAAATAGGAATTCCCCATTGCGAGTAACCACGGGGGTTCGTCGCGCAGGGGAATCATCCTACGTTTTTGGCAGAAATAACAAGCCCTGCCGCAGATGTGGTACTCGAATTGTTAAAGCAGAGCTGGGTGAAAGGATCATCTGGTGGTGTCCGCGCTGCCAACCGCTAGTATCAGATCTGTGAAACTTCTACTAAATCTAATTTGGCTTTTCTTTGGTGGTATTTGGCTTGCCTTGGGCTACATCTTCTTCGGTATCATCGCCTGCTGTTTGATCATCACCATTCCCGCAGGTGTTGCCAGCTTCAGAATGGCCAGCTACGCCTTCTGGCCTTTTGGCCGCACCGTAGTTCGCACCGGTGGCAGCCTATCTACCTTCCACAATGTGATTTGGTTCCTCATCGCCGGGTTCTGGTTGGCGTTGGGGCACCTGGCCACCGCAATTGCCCAGGCAATCACCATCATTGGCATTCCGCTGGCCATTGCGAATCTCAAAATGATTCCGGTTACCTGCTTCCCCTTTGGAAAGCAGATTGTTGCTAGTCCGAACTCGCTTTTTTAGTTGCGTTTCGACGCACCAACTTAAACAAGAAGAACAGCAAAACCAACACAATTACTGCGTAGATGACGGAAGAATAGCTCTCGAACCAACGGGATACTGTTTCCCATTCGGCGCCGAGAGCTACTCCGGCCCAGATTAAGATGGCATTCCAGATGGTGCTGCCCACTGCGGTAAGGACACCAAAAAGCAGGGGATTCATCTTATCGACACCCGCAGGGATAGAAATCAGACTTCTCACGCCTGGGACGAGTCGGCCAAAAAACACCGAATAACGGCCATACTTATCAAACCAAAGCAGGGACTTATCGACGTCGGAGGCATCAACAAGCCACATTTTGTCAGCGATTTCCCGGAGGCGGTTTGCGCCGATAGCGCGGCCTAGGCCATAGAGCAAATAAGCTCCTGCCACGGATCCAATGACAGACCAGATTAGGGCCGCCCACACATTTAGATCACCTTGAGTTGTGGTGAAACCTGCGAGAGGCAACACTACTTCACTGGGAATTGGTGGAAAGACATTTTCCAAAAATACTGCGAATCCCACGCCCGGAGCCCCCAAGGCCTCCATCAGCGAGATAATCCAATTCATGATCATTGTGCGTTCCTCCGATAATTCTTGACGGTTGCAGCCCACGCTGGGATCACGGGGTACATGATTAACAGCTGCCAAACCCACCCGACATGAAACACCCAATGAAGTATTGCAAGAACCGTCAGGAATAAAACGACGGAGATTATAGAAGTTTCGTCGAAAGCTAACTTGGGTTTTTCGGCGCGCATGTAGCCATCCTATCTATTAATAAGATCTTCGACATGGACAGCGCGTGTGGCAAAGTACCCACCAATCAAAACGAAGATCGTTGCGAGGATGAAAAGTACCAACACTGAGGAAAAGGACCGGGTGGCGTCGAGAAGCAAACCGGTGAGCAGCGGACCGAGGCACGCAACTGAATACCCCAGCCCCTGAGCAAATGAGCTAAGCGCCGCAGCGCCGGCGGTGCTGCGGGCGCGGAAGTTGATGAGGGTAAGCGCCATGGGGAAAGCCAGAGGCCCGAGCCCGGAAAGCGTAACCCACAGCCACGGGGCAGCCATGGGTGCGAGGCACAGGCCTGCATTGCCGATGAGAAAGCAGATGCCGGCGGTGAATAAAAGTGGATAGGAATCTCTAAAGCGCGACACGAACCACGGTCCGAGAATGTTCAGGGGCAATCCTAAAATTGACCACCAGCCCAAAAGAATTGCGCCGAGCTGAGGATCGGAAACCATTTGGGGCAAAAACGACATCAGAATATAGGTCGAAAAGGATGTAAAGCCAAACATGAAACCCAGGCCGAGGCCCACGGAAGTTTTCCACACCGGAAGCATATTTACTTCAAGGTTTTGATTGCTGGAAGTTCCCGATCTTGAAGTAAGAAGCGGGATCCAGGCTACGGCGGCGGCTAAGCCTAAAAGTGCCCAGGACCCCAGGGAGACTCGCCAACCGCTAATGCCGAGATGCGCGGCCCATAAAGAAATGGGTACGGCGAGCATCGGGGCTGAGGCTTGCACTAATTGGGAGGACACCAAATATGTGGTGGACATACTGGCGATATGGTTCGGGAAATATTCCCGCACTGCCAGTGGCATCAGCGCGTTGGTTATGCCGATAGCAAAAAGTGCGAGGATCGAGCCAATTGTGAGTAAGTTGGCGCCACCAACCACTCGGATAAGCTGCCCCGCGGCGGTGAGCAGCATTGCAAAAAGTAAGAGCTGCGAGGTTGAGAGCTTCCGCTTCAAACGAGGAAGCACAAAAGCAGCTAATGCAAACATGGCGGTGGGAATCATTCCCAAGACCCCGATATGCGTAGCGCTGACTGCGAGGTCCGTCTGAATCTCCGGAACCAACGGTGCGAGGGCGGTAATTGCCGTGCGTAGGTTGAAGGAGGTGAGGACGATTGCAGTCAGCGCTAAAAGCCGCGGGGATTTCACCCAATCGATACTAAGGGATTACCTATCGATTGGAGCGGTACCACTTGATCAATGAATCAGTGGAGGAATCACCGGAGTTAACTTCTTCCTCGCCGGAAACAGCTGGAGCAAGGTCATTTGCCTGCTGTTTGCCGAGCTCGACGCCCCACTGGTCAAAGGAGTTGATATCCCAGATGACACCCTGAACCATCACGATGTGCTCGTAGAGAGCAATGAGTGCACCTAGTACTGCGGGGGTAAGTTCCTCAGCCAGGATGGTGGTGGTTGGTCGGTTACCAGGCATGACCTTGTGGTTTACCAAGTCAGCTGCGACACCTTCAGCAGCGATCTCTTCCGCAGTCTTACCAAAAGCAAGAACCTTGGTCTGTGCGAAGAAGTTGCTCATGAGCAGGTCATGCATGCTGCGATCACCGGCTGGCAAATCCTTCTTGGGACGGGCAAAGCCAATGAAGTCTGCCGGCACAAGGCGGGTGCCCTGGTGGATTAGCTGGAAGAACGCATGCTGGCCGTTGGTGCCTGGCTCGCCCCAGTAGATTTCGCCGGTGCCGGTGGAAACTGGAGTGCCATCACGGTGGACAGACTTGCCATTAGATTCCATGGTCAACTGTTGCAGATAAGCAGCAAAACGGCTGAGATCTTCAGAATATGGAAGTACTGCGTGAGTTTCTGCACCATAGAAGTCGGAGTACCAAACGCCAAGCAGACCCATTAGAACCGGAATGTTTTCGGAGAATTCAGCAGTGCGGAAGTGCTCATCCATGGCATGGAAGCCTCCGAGGAATCGCATGAAGTCGCGAGGTCCGATGACTGCCATCAAGGAAAGTCCAACTGCGGAGTCCACGGAGTAGCGTCCGCCTACCCAATCCCAGAAACCAAACATGTTGGCGGTGTCAATGCCAAATTCAGCAACCTTTTCCGCATTGGTAGACACTGCGACGAAGTGCTTGGAAACAGCATCTTCACCCAACTTTTCGACCAGCCAGGCACGCGCCGCACGGGCATTGGAAAGGGTTTCCTGAGTGGTGAAAGTCTTGGAAGCGATAATAAAAAGGGTGGATTCTGCATCCAGGTCTTCCAAGGTTGCGACCAAGTCGGCTGGGTCAACGTTGGAGACAAATTCAGCGGTAATGCCGGCGGTGGCGTAGGAACGAAGCGCCTTGGTTGCCATTGCAGGTCCGAGGTCAGAGCCTCCGATGCCGATATTGACGATCTTCTTGATGGTGTGTCCGGTGTGTCCGAGCCACTTGCCGGAGCGAAGCGCAGTAGCGAAGTCACGCATACGACCAAGGGTCTCGTGCACATCTGCGACGACGTCCTGGCCGTCTACCTCTAGGTTTGCTTCCACAGGAAGGCGCAAAGCAGTATGCAGCACGGCGCGATCCTCGGTGTTGTTGAGATGCACACCGGCAAACATGTCATCAATGCGCCCGCGTAGACCCGCCTCCTCGGTGAGTGCGAGTAGGCGAGTTAAAGTCTCTTCATTAGCCAAGTTTTTGGATAGATCAACGTGCAAGCCAGCCGCGGAAAAGGTGAACTTCTCTGCGCGTGTGTCATCGGAAAACAGCTCACGCAAGGTGGTTCCATCAAAAGTGGAATAATGCTCAGCAAGTTGCTTCCAGGCTGCGGTTGTTGAAATGTTTGGCATCAAAACTCCTCTAAAGTTGTAGGTATAACTTTAGGGTAGCCGGAGAGTGTGGCCTGCTGCAGCGAAACGGGGGCAGATGACTTTTTAAACACCGCTTTTCGACGAGAAACCTGTCGCTTTAGGTGGTCCAACGCTTGTTAAAAGCAGTGCGGTGTTGTGAAACCGTTTGAGCCCACCTCGCATTCTTCGGAGATAGCGGTCCGTTTGGTTCGGTAACTGACCAAGTTCCATCGCCCATCAGCCAGACAATGATTCCTGAATAAGGATCGATCAGATAATTTATCCGTCCATCAGTTTTCATATTGTGGTGATGCTGGCAGAGATCAGCAGAGTCATCCAAAGTGGTTTTTCCACTTTCTTCAAAAGGAACTCGATGGTCGATCTGAGCTTTGTGGGCTGGTACTGAGCATCCGGGGAAGCGGCATGTTCCATCGCGGCCGATGATGGCAGCTCGCAGCGCAGGTGGTGGGTCGTGCTTAGTTGTGGTGATTTTTGCTGCTTCGTCCATGTCGCGAGTTTTTGTTGCGCGCTTAGACCAGAACTTTCCAGCTTTGGCGTCAAGCCAACCGATACCACTTGCCCAAACTGGAGCATTCGCCAGATCAGAGGCTGTGTAGAGGTTGAGGATTACTTTGACGTTGATCTTATTACGCAGAATGTCACTAAATGCTTCTCCAAAGCTGAGTTCATTGGCTTTGGCGCGTTGCGAGACTGCTTCATTGATGATGTAGCCATCTACGGCATCAACTGTGGCGCCTATTTCAGCGCTGCCATCGGGATGGAAGTCCACTCCAAAACTGGCATCATCCTGAGTTCCACGGGAACCTGTGGCTCTTGCGTCGTCAAGCAAATCTCTTAAGTCTTTAATACGGCGGCTAATAGACGCGGCGCTGGGCAAGACCTGATTCGGTGAGGTCGCGGTGAGAAATTCGGTGAGCAGACGATCGGCTTCCGGGAGGTTTTCGGGGTTGATGCCAGCTAGGGCATTGCTAATTGCAATAAGTCGAGTGCAGTCCAAGTGGAAAAGATTATTTTGTAGCGTTTCGAGCTGGGGGAGATCTCTCAGAGTGGCAAAGGCAATAGATAAGCGGGAAATATAATCACGCGGAACACCAGTTGCGGTGGCCAAACTAGCGATTGCGGTGGAGTGGTCTTCCTCATCGTCTGGCAGGACGTCTTTCCAGAATCGATGATCCATTTCTCGAAGTTTGGTTTTTTGAACAGCGATCGGGTTGTTGGGGTTATTAACAGTGTAAAAATTTCCTATCATCATCCCTCCTCGCCCTCAATGTATCGTCTTCAAACGCAGAGGGGAATTATCGCAGTTCGCAACCTGTGGATAACTTCCCAGCAGGCATAAAAAAACCCTGACCATTTAAATAAGAGCAGGTCAGGGTGGTTAATAAATTTTTTAAATTGTGGATTAACCGAGCTTGCCGCGACCCAGGCGCAATAAGATACCAGCCAATGCTGGGCCTTCCTCGCCGATTTCTTCACGGAATTGATTAATAATCGCAACCTCGCGGGTGTGCACCAGGCGCGTGCCTCCAGAGCTCATGCGAGTTTTTCCAATTGTTTGAGAAATAGTAGTACGACGCTTAATTGCATCAATAATTTCGCGATCTAGACGGTTAATTTCCGCGCGATACTTCTGAATTTCTGCATCAGATAGTGGGTCATCTGTGCCAGAAGGCATCCTGATCTCGAAGTTTTCACCTGCGTTAGTCATGGGAACTATTCTGCCATGTTTAACTCGAAACTATGTGTGTCCACCCCACCTAGTAGGTTATTGGGGTAATGAATACTTCACCTTTTAATCCAAGCAAAAGCCCAGATCTTGTTGAAGGGCTCAATGAACAACAAAGGGCAGCCGTAGAACATATCGGCTCTCCTTTGCTTATCGTGGCAGGCGCCGGTTCAGGAAAAACTGCTGTGCTTACTCGTCGAATCGCATATTTAATGCGCTATAGGGGAGTGCAGCCACAGGAGATTTGGGCCATTACCTTTACCAATAAAGCCGCTGCTGAAATGCGTGAACGTGTAAGCCAATTGGTTGGCCCAGTAGCGCAGCGCATGTGGGTGGCTACTTTCCACTCGGTATGTGTACGCATTTTGCGTCAGCAGGCACAACTAGTGCCCGGCCTTAATACCAATTTCACGATTTATGATTCTGATGATTCCAGGCGTTTGCTCACCATGATCGCCAAAGATCTGGAATTAGATATCAAGAAGTTTTCCGCACGTACTTTGTTGGGCGCGATTTCCAATTTGAAAAATGAATTAATTACTCCGGCAGAAGCAATCGCAGATGCTGAGCGCACCCATAATCCTTATGAAACTGTGGTAGCCAGGGCTTTCTCCGAATATCAAAGCCGGCTGCGTCGCGCTAATGCAGTGGACTTTGACGATCTCATTGGGGAAACTGTGCGAATTTTCCGCGAACACCCCGCAGTTGTGCAATATTATCGGCGTCGATTCCGCCATGTTCTCATCGACGAATACCAGGACACCAACCACGCGCAATATGAGCTGATTGCAACCCTGGTGGGCAAGCCTGATGAGGACCCTGCGGAGCTTTGCGTGGTGGGCGACTCTGACCAGTCAATTTATGCCTTCCGCGGCGCCACCATCCGCAATATTGAGGAATTTGAGCGAGATTTCTCTAATGCTCGCACGATTTTATTGGAGCAAAACTATCGTTCCACCCAGACGATTTTGAGTGCGGCCAACGCGGTGATTTCCCAAAATGAAAACCGTCGTCCTAAGAAGTTGTGGACTTCCCTCGGGGACGGCGAGAAAATCATTGGCTACGTGGCGGACAACGAGCATGATGAAGCTCGATTTATCGCATCTGAGATTGATACCCTTGCAGACCGCGGCCTGAACTATTCAGAAATCGCGATTATGTACCGTACTAATAATTCTTCGCGTGCTCTGGAAGATGTTTTTATGCGCACCGGCATTCCTTATAAGGTGGTCGGCGGTACGAAGTTCTATGAGCGTAAAGAAATCCGCGATATCATCGCCTATCTGCGCGTCTTGGAAAACCCTGATGACACCGTCAATTTGCGCCGCATCATCAACACTCCAAAGCGTGGCATCGGCGATCGCGCTCAGGCTTTTATCGCCCTGCACGCTGAAAATAACCAGGTCAGCTTCGGACAGGCGCTTATCGACGCGGGCAACGGCAAGGTTGACCTGCTCGGCGCCCGGGGCAAGAACGCAGTTATTAAGTTTAATGAGCTTTTCGACGCGCTGCGCGGGGAATATTCCGTCACCCCTGATATTGGAAGTGTAATCAACCACATCTTGGATCTGACTGGTTATAAGGCAGAGCT
Source organism: Corynebacterium callunae DSM 20147 (assembly GCF_000344785.1). Lineage (NCBI taxonomy): Bacteria > Bacillati > Actinomycetota > Actinomycetes > Mycobacteriales > Corynebacteriaceae > Corynebacterium > Corynebacterium callunae. The sequence goes on from NC_020506.1 coordinate 882,616, forward strand.
GGAAGCCTCCAATGATCCTCAAGATGGTGCACGTCTGGATAACTTGAATGAGTTGGTCTCAGTAGCTCGCGAGTTTTCCGCTGATGCCGCAAACCGTTTGGCTTATGAGGAACCAGCAGAGGGGGAGCCAGAGCCAGGCAGCTTGCAGGCTTTTTTGGAAAGAGTGTCATTGGTAGCGGACGCCGATCAAATTCCAGATTCTGAAAATGGGGTTGTCACCTTGATGACCTTGCACACCGCCAAGGGGCTGGAATTTCCAGTGGTATTTCTAACCGGTTGGGAAGACGGACAATTCCCTCATTTGCGTTCTCTCGGTGATACCAAAGAGCTTGCTGAGGAACGTCGTTTGGCTTATGTCGGAATTACTCGCGCCCGCAAGCGTCTGTACCTGACACGTTCATTACTGCGTAGCTCTTGGGGCAATCCGGTAACAAATCCACCATCGAGGTTCTTGGAAGAGATTCCAGCTGAGCTCATTGAGTGGCGTCGGGAAGAAACCCGTAGTTCCGCCTGGGCTCCTCCAGTTAAGAGCCGCAATAGGCAACTGGAGCTAGCAGTGGGCGATCGTGTTAATCATGACAAGTATGGTCTTGGCACTGTTATTGCTGCAGACGGCGCAGGCTCTCGTGCCACAGTGACCATCGACTTTGGATCCAAAGGCAAGGTTCGATTGATGCTGCTTGGTGGAGTGCCAATGGAAAAACTCTAGAAATACGAAAAGGCGACCTAATGGTCGCCTTTTTTCGTGAGAATATTCTTAAGAATATTTTTAAAGGGTGATACCGCGCTCTGCCAGCCAAGGTGCTGGATCAATTGCTCCGCCGCCCTGAGGATAAACCTCGAAGTGAAGGTGGGAACCGGTGGAGAATCCACGGCTACCCATACCTGCGATGCGATCGCCGGCCTTGACGGTTTGGCCAACGGTGACCTCAACGGTTTCCATGTGTCCATAAACGGTGATGGTGCCATCAGCGTGCTGCAAGCGAACCCAGTTACCAAAACCAGAAGCAGGACCAGCGTCGATGACAGTGCCATCCATAGCTGCAAGGATTGGGGTTCCAATGGCATTGGCAATATCAATACCATTGTGGTTTGTGCCCCAACGAGCACCGAAACCGGAGGTGTAGCTTCCTTCTGCAGGCTTTACAACTGAAGGGCCACGAGCGTCCAAGTCAGCCTGGATGCGGTCTGCATTGTATTGGATGGTCTTGGTGATCTGCTCACCAAGGTTTACCACTGGTTTGAACTCAGCAATGGAGAGGATCTGCGGTGCAGAGCTTCCGACAGGTGCAACATCATTTGCAGCAAGTTGGTAATCAACTTCTACAGCAGGTTCAGAAGTCTGGGCAGTTACTGCTCCACCAGCTCCGGCGGTGGATACTGCACCGGTTGCAACCGCTACAAAAGCGACACGACCCCTGGTTACCTGTGAAGTGGTTTGCTTGCGGTGCTTGCCACCTCGGGTGTGCTCCTGCAATTTCGCCTGCTTCCAATCATTGCCACAAACTGCTTGAAATCGCCTTCGGAAAATCACGTTAGCGAGGTTCAATTGTGACCATCTTGTTATCTACCGGAAGTAACACTAGCCGGATTGCTTCGAGTGGGCAAGTGAAATGTTGAATTTCTATAACAAATCAGCCTTTTACTCTGAAATTTTTGAGACCTTTTCAGGAAAGTTAAGCCGTGCCATCGCCAAAATTGGGCCAATTGGTGGCACAGTTGTCAGGTGATGAGCAAGAATAATAGTCCGCAGACACGGCCCGGTTCAGTTCGGCGCCGCCGACCAAAGCCACAGGTCTCCACGCCGGCTCAGGCCTCAGATAAGAAGCAATCACGCCTTAAGCGCTTTTTACCCACGGTCTTAATTCCGCATGGCGTGGCAGTGCTGTTGGTGATTATTACCGCTGTTGTTGCCCTCATGTTCAGCGCAACTTCGATGGTGAACCTGCCAGCAACAATCGCGCAATTATGGCTGGCTCTTAATATGGGCGGAGTATCCGGCAGTGGACAAACGATCACAGTTTTCCCTATGCTGCCAGCACTTATCCTATTTTGGGCCATTGCTTGGCGAGTCCACCAAGCTGTTAAAGATCGCGTCAGCATCGCAGATCTCTTTGTGCTTTTGGCGCTTACCGTCGCCACTCCACTAGTCCTCAGTGTTATCGCGTGGGCGATGCTCTTGGATGCTTCCAGCGTCCTTAATGTCGGTGTTCCACCCGTACTCTGGCTGCTACGCATTTTGCTCTTACATATCTGCGCCATGTTCTTGGGCATGGGGCCTCGACTGTGGCGCGCGTTGGCGCGCCGGTACGGTGTTGCAGAGTGGCTTATCGACGCCGGGTCTCAGGCAAGACGATTTATTCTCGCCTACGCCGCCGTCGCAACAGTAATTGTGTTGATTATTACAGCAGTTAATCACCAAGCATTTGGCGAGACCCTGGCTGGTTACGATGGAGCATCCATCGTCGCCCTAATTCTCCTTAGTTTGCTTTATCTCCCCAATATGGTGGTTTATGCGATGGGAATGATTCTCGGAGCTCCATTAAGCTTTGGCGAAGCCTCCATCAGCCTATTTAGTGTCCACATGGTTCCCATGCCTCCACTTCCTATTTTGGCTGCGCTGCCGGCGACAGCTCCACAGTGGGGAGTTGTATTGCTTGTTATTCCTGCAGCAGTAGCAGCGTGGATCTTTGTTAAGAATCCCATGCGTTTAAGTGTGAATATCGCAACCGCGGTTTTTGCTGCCGTATTTATCATGTTGCTTGGTTTGTTCTCTGGCGGTGTACTGGGCGTTTATAACTACGTTGGTCTAAACCTGTTGATCGCTGGCGGATTGGCGCTGGTCTATCTCCTTATTGTTGGAACACTCATCTTTGGTATTGATAGATTGCGCACCCCAGTAATCGTGGCTCCAGTAGCGGAACCTGAAGTAGTGGAAGAACCCGAAGAAGAGGAAGAGTCTGAGGAAGAGTCTGAGGAAGAAATTGAAGAGGAATCGGTAGAACCTGAGCCTGAAGTAGAGGCCGATGAAGAAATCGATGCCTCCGATGATGGTTCTAAGCCGGATTCCCATTAACATGTTTCCTGTGAATTCCGACTCAACGACCACCATTGTCGTTTTAGCTTCGGGGACTGGAACACTCTTACAGTCCATCATCGAAGCACAAGGTTCCTACCGCATCGCAGGCGTAGTCTCTGATGTTGATTGCCCCGCACTTGAAAAGGCTAAACAAGCTGGAATAAAGACAAACGTCGTTAAGCTGGGTGCAGACCGAGCTGCGTGGAATGCGGAACTGGCAGATGCCGTCGCCGAGAGTACTCCGGATGTGGTGGTCTCGGCGGGATTCATGAAGATCCTAGGGGAGGGGTTCTTATCAAGGTTCCCTTCCATTATTAATACCCACCCCGCTCTTTTGCCTTCTTTCCCTGGCGCTCATGCGGTCAGGGATGCATTGGCTTATGGAGTTAAAATCACCGGCTCAACTGTGCACTTTGTTGATGCTGGCGTTGATACCGGCCCGATCATTGCGCAAAAAGCAGTGGAGGTGCTGAGCGGGGATGATGAATCCAGCCTGCATGAAAGAATCAAGCAGGTTGAGCGTAAACTTATTGTGGAAGTCCTGAATAACGTGGAATTTTCCCGTCAGGGTGGCGTACAACTCAACTGGAGAGGCTAATCCTTCATGAGCGATGATCTTAAGGCTATTAAACGCGCGTTAATTAGCGTATACGACAAGACAGGTCTGGAGGATCTGGCTAAGGCGCTGCACAGTGCCAATGTAGAAATTGTTTCCACCGGATCCACCGCAGCAAAAATTGCGGAACTTGGAATCCCTGTTACTCCGGTTGAAGAACTCACCGGATTCCCAGAGTGCCTCGAGGGCCGCGTTAAGACGCTACATCCCAAGGTTCACGCTGGAATTTTGGCAGACACCCGCAAGGATGATCACCTGCGTCAGCTCAAGGAGCTCGAGATTGCTCCTTTCCAGCTTGTAGTCGTCAACCTTTATCCTTTCGCCGAGACCGTGGCCTCTGGCGCCGATTTTGATGCCTGCGTTGAGCAGATCGATATCGGAGGGCCATCCATGGTTCGTGCAGCAGCTAAGAACCACCCATCTGTTGCCGTTGTGGTTTCTCCAAATCGTTATGAAGATGTCATCGAGGCTCTTAAGACCGGTGGCTTCTCCCGCGCTGAGCGCACCAAGTTGGCTGCAGAGGCATTCCGCCACACCGCAACCTACGATGTCACCGTCGCTACCTGGATGAGTGAGCAGCTCGCTGCTGACGATACCGAGACCGAATTCCCAGGTTGGATCGGCAGCACCCACACCTTGGCTCGTAACTTGCGTTATGGCGAGAACCCACACCAGGCTGCTGCGCTCTACGTTGGCAACACCAACGGTTTGGCACAGGCTCAGCAGTTCCATGGTAAGGAAATGAGCTACAACAACTACACCGATTCTGATGCTGCATGGCGTGCAGCTTGGGATCATGAGCGTCCTTGTGTAGCCATCATCAAGCATGCAAACCCTTGTGGCATTGCAGTCTCCGATGAGTCCATCGCAGCAGCTCACCGCGAGGCACATGCTTGTGACTCAGTATCTGCTTTCGGTGGCGTTATCGCTTCCAACCGTGAAGTTTCCGTAGAGATGGCGCACCAGGTTGCTGAGATCTTCACTGAGGTCATTATTGCTCCTTCCTATGAAGAGGGCGCTGTAGAGATCTTGAGCCAGAAGAAGAACATCCGTATCTTGCAGGCTGAGGCTCCAACCCGTGCTGGATTTGAAACCCGTGAGATCTCTGGCGGCGTTTTGGTCCAGGAGCGCGATTTGATTCACGCTGAGGGCGACGACTCCTCCAACTGGACTTTGGCAGCTGGCGAAGCAGTTTCTGCTGAGGTTTTGCAGGATCTGGAATTTGCTTGGACCGCAGTTCGCGCTGTGAAGTCCAATGCCATTTTGTTGGCTAAGAATGGCGCCACTGTTGGTGTCGGCATGGGTCAGGTTAACCGAGTTGATTCGGCACGCTTGGCAGTTGATCGAGCAGGTGCAGAGCGCGCTGCTGGTTCTGTTGCAGCATCTGATGCCTTCTTCCCATTCGCTGATGGTTTTGAGGTCTTGGCAGAAGCCGGCGTTAAGGCTGTTGTGCAGCCTGGCGGATCCATTCGTGATAACGAGGTCATCGAGGCAGCCAACAAGGCTGGCGTGACCATGTATCTCACCGGTTCCCGTCACTTCGCTCACTAAGAGCTAAAAAATAAAATGGGCAGACTTCGGTCTGCCCATTTTCGCGTAAAAATGTAGGTATGACTCAAATTTCTGGAGCTGTGCTTTTTGCTCCCGCAGGACGTGCCGAAATTATCCCCAAAGCTTCGCGTGCGGATGCAGTTATTTTGGACTTGGAGGATGGTGCGGGTGATGTTGATAGGGAAGTTGCCTACCAAAACATCATTAATTGTGGATTAGATCCAGCTCGCATCATCGTCCGAGTTGTCGGACCTCAAAGCCCGCACTTTGCAGCAGATATCAACATGGTGAAAACCAGCCAATTCCAGCTGGTGATGATTCCTAAGCTGCAAGCAGAATTGCCAGACATTGCGGGCTTGGACATTATTGCGATGATCGAAACCCCACTAGCGGTGGCCAATATCGCCAAGATCGCCAGTGATCCGCGGGTAGTTGGACTCTTCTGGGGTGCAGAGGACCTCACCACGCTAATGGGAGGCACTCATTCACGCTTCCAAGCAGATGAACCAAATGAAGGCTACCGAGACACCATGCGGCTTAGCCGCGCACTAATGCATATTCATGCAGCGGCAAATGGAAAATTCTCGATTGATGCTATCCATGCAGATTTTCACGATGATGAGGGGCTGTATACAGAGGCGTTGGATGCTGCGCGCTCGGGGTTTGCCGCAACGGCGTGTATTCACCCGCGGCAGGTGGACATAGTAAGACGCGCCTATCGTCCGGAGCCCCAGCAGTTGGAATGGGCTCGCCGGGTAGTTGAAAAAGCAGCACAACATCCCGGGGCTTTCCAGCTCGATGGCCAGATGATAGACGCGCCTTTGGTCGCTCAGGCGGAAAGAATTATTTCGCGTCAGCCTGTTTGATGAGGTTTAGGGTTTTTTCAACCCTATCCTCTGGCAATTTAGCGCCCAGCACGGCGAGGGAGGCGTCGGCAAGCATAATTGCGGTGTCCGGTATGGAATCTCCCAGGGGGCTGGGCACGGTGCCGTCGTTGCGGCGCATTTCAATCGCGGACATGGTGATGTGGAATGGGAGTTCCACGCGAGGATCGTCGCCGATGATTTCGGCGGCGAGGTCGCGGAAAACTGCGGTGAGTGCATCACGCTGGGCGTGGTACTCGGCGAATTCCTCAGAAGCTGCGATTGGCAGCTGGTAGAGGCGTCCGACGTTCCACTTAGTTGAGAGCAAAAGACGGACCTCAGCGGCAACGATTGCCCAAAGGCGAAGCTCGGGGCCAGCATCGAGGGAATTAAGATCTTCCGCCAGCACAGTGGAAGGCTCCACCGTGGACTTTAGCAAGGTGAGGAAGATTTCCGTCTTGGAAGGGAAGTGATAGTAAAGCGATGCTTGACGAATTCCCACTGCATCAGCAATTTGATGGGTGGAAGTTGTTGCAAAGCCCTGGCGGGTGAAGAGCTCAGCGGAGGCATCCAAAATCTCCTCGCGAGGGTTCTTTCCCGAACGTCGCGGAGCCGATCTCCGGGGGCGTCCCACTGCTCCTGCCATGGCTTACTTTCACTTCCTTTAGAAAATTATGTTGAACAACCTATTGGTCTAGAAGAGTTTAGCCACTTATATGTAGAAGTTGCTATTTGCCCCCCTCAAACTCCCTTGCCTCGATTGATCGAATGACCTCGGAGAGCAATCGAGCAGAGGCACCAAAAGTTGCACGCTGCAGAGCTGGAAGCTCCCAAGCAGTGGTTTCTTTATCGTGAATATGATCCATCCACCGCTTTGACTGCAAGCTTAGTGCAGATTTCCAGACCTGTGTTAGCGCATCTGTTTCATCCAGCGTCAGCACACCACGGGCGTCAATGAGGCGCTGTGCTGTTGTTGGTGCCAGCGAGCCAGCTCGGTGTGCAGCCCAACGCGCAACCTTTACGGTCGGAATCATAAGATTCTCACGGACATTCACAACCATGTCCAAAGAAGGAAGACCTTCATAGGTTTCTACCGCTGGTGGGCGCGCATCAAGTGCGTCACGCAGCAGCGCTTTATCATCAACCTGCGCAATGGAGGCTACCCAAGTGCCGGCATCCAAGAAAGCTGCAGGTTCCTCGCCAGCACGGGCGCGAGCCTCCCACTCCTCACGGGTTGCCGCCCCAATTGGCTCAGCGACAAATCCGATCTCCGTCAAAAGTGCAGAGATCATGTCATTGGGGTTGTCTTCTTGCTTTTCGACGACCGCCAGCCACCGCACGGGTGAGGTAGGCAGCGCGTCTCCACGTCCCACGGGGCCGGTGAGAACCACGGTGGCGTCAAGGCCAGGGGAGTGGAAGGCATCAGTAATAACTTGGGATAACCAGCCCGCCAACTCCGCTGGATCTTCCCCATGGTGGAGAGCATTACTGAGGAGGTCTAAGGATTCTGTCAGCACGCCCCGAACGGTGGCAAGATCGGTGCATTCGGGGGCGCTCTCTGCGAGATCGATCAATGAGGGGTGGAGCACTGTGGGATCCTTCTATGAGCCAAATTGCTTGTCGTTATAAAGGTACACCGTGCCATGGACATAGAAAGAACCGCCCATTCCTAATTGCATAGGAACAGGCGGTTCTTTGGAAGTCGCTGTTACGTTATTCCCAGTCTTAGCGGCTGGTGAACGGCAGGAGAGCCATCTCGCGTGCGTTCTTCACGGCGGTTGCAACCTCGCGCTGCTGCTGCGGGGTCAGGCCGGTGACACGACGTGAGCGGATCTTGTGGCGGTCGGAGATGAACTGACGAAGGGTGTTGATGTCCTTGTAGTCAACCTTCTCGATGCCCGCTGCCTTCAGCGGGTTCTTCTTTGGGCGGCGGGTCTGCTCAAGGCGGACACGCTTAGCGTTATTACGCTGCTTCATTGGTAAACTCCCTTACCAGCTGGACTTACGAACGCCGGGAAGCTCACCACGGTGAGCCATCTCGCGCATACGGACACGGGAAACACCGAACTTGCGGAGGTAGCCGCGTGGGCGACCATCGTGTGCGTCGCGGTTACGAACGCGAACCTGTGCAGCGTCACGTGGCTGACGGTTCAGTTCGAACTGTGCGTCTAGACGATCCTCATCAGAGGTGTTCGTGTTACGGATAATGGCCTTGAGCTCAGCGCGACGCTCCGCGTAGCGGGCGACGATTTCCTTGCGCTGCTCGTTCTTGGCGATCTTTGACTTCTTAGCCATTGATTATCGCTCCTCGCGGAATTCGACGTGCTTACGGACTACCGGATCGTACTTCTTTAGGGTGATACGATCTGGGTTGTTGCGCTTGTTCTTACGGGTGACATAGGTGTAACCAGTGCCAGCAGTAGACTTCAGCTTAATGATGGGGCGGATATCATTACGTGCCACTAGATTTTCTCCCCACGTGCGCGAATCTGAGCGATAACGGCTTCGATGCCGTCGCGGTCAATGACCTTCAGACCCTTGGTGGAAACGGTCAGAGTGATGGTACGGCCCTCGGAGGGGACGTAGAACTTACGACGCTGCACGTTGGGGTTCCAACGGCGGGAAGTGCGTCGGTGCGAGTGTGAGACAGACTTGCCGAAACTCGGCTTGCGTCCCGTTACCTGGCAATGTGCCGACATAACTTACTTTCTCCTAGCCGCCCACATTCAGTTAGAAGACGCGCCGCACCGGAGACACCGGGGCGCGAGCATGCCAGCTGACGGGGCGATAACGAATATTTACGACAACAGCAAGGGACAAGTCTACATACCATGTGCCGAAACACCTAATCGCCTCTGCAGGGGCAATTAACTTGGGGAAGTACTCAGTATTAAATAAGGCCCAGATATATAGTGGATTTTTAGTTCTCTCGCAACAGGTGTAAGGTATTGGAGGTTCATTGCCAAATTCTCGGCAGTGCATACTTACCGAACCCAACTCGGGCACGATCCGCAAAAATGCTGGAACCGACCTGAAGTTTCTATCCTGAGGGAATCGAGAGTAAATGAAGAAGGATATCCACCCTGACTACCATGCGGTAGTCTTCCAGGACGCAGGTACTGGCTTCCAGTTCCTGACTAAGTCCACCGCTACCAGCGACCGCACCGTGTCCTGGGAGGACGGAAATGAGTACCCACTGATCGTCGTTGACGTAACCAGTGAGTCCCACCCGTTCTGGACCGGCGCTCAGCGTGTCATGGACACCGCTGGTCGTGTTGAGAAGTTCGAGCGTCGCTTCGGCGGCATGGCTCGCCGCAAGAAGAAGGCATAGGAGGGAAACCAATGGCAGTTCCAAAGCGCAAGATGTCACGTGCGAACACTCGCATGCGCCGTTCCCAGTGGAAGGCTGACAACGTTGCCCTTCAAGAGGTAAAGGTCGACGGCCAGACCGTTCGCATCCCACGCCGTCTTGTCAAGGCAGCTCAGCTCGGTCTTGTAGACGTAGAGCAGTTCTAAAAATAACCAAATACTTAAGGCTCTTTAAGTAGAGTATAAGGATTTGAATAGAAGCCGGTTATGCCCCCAAAATATGGGGGTTGTAACCGGCTTCTTTGTTATGCAATGGTGTTAGCATATGCGAAACTAGTTATACAGGCGTCAAAATGCTTGCGTTGCGCGCTTTTAATGTGGTGTCGCGTGGCCTATTGCGAGAAGAGTAATAATGAAGATTTTGGTTGTTGATGATGAGCAAGCTGTACGCGAATCATTGCGTAGGTCGCTTACATTCAACGGATACAACGTGATTCTCGCTGAGGACGGCATTCAAGCCCTTGAAGTAATTGATAGGGAACAGCCTGGTTTGGTGATTCTGGATGTAATGATGCCGCATTTGGATGGTTTGGAAGTATGTCGGCAACTGAGAAGCGAAGGCGATGATCGCCCCATCTTGGTGCTGACAGCTCGAGACAATGTCTCCGACCGCGTAGGTGGCCTAGATGCCGGCGCGGATGATTACCTGGCTAAGCCTTTCGCTCTGGAAGAATTGCTTGCACGTGTGCGTTCTCTTGTACGTCGTTCTGCAGCAGAATCTAACCAGTCATTGGTTGATCGCACTGAACTATCCTTTGGCGATCTTAGGCTTAATCCAGAAACTCGCGATGTCACCCGTAACGGGAGAATTATCAGCCTTACCCGCACTGAGTTCTCCCTGCTGGAATTATTGATGCAAAATCCTCGCCGGGTGCTTTCACGTTCGGCCATCTTGGAAGAGGTGTGGGGTTATGATTTCCCGACCTCCGGAAATGCGCTGGAAGTTTATATCGGCTACCTACGCCGTAAGACTGAACAAGAGGGCGAAAGCCGTTTGATCTACACCGTGCGTGGGGTGGGATACGTCTTGCGGGAGACCGCTCCGTGACATTACGTCGCATTGAGTCGGACTCTGAGCAGCACATCACTGAAAAAAGTGAACCAGGAGGTTGGAGCCATTCAACCTCCTTAAGGTGGCGCCTTTCCCTTTTAAGTGCCACCCTTGTTGCCATTGCGGTGGGAATTATTACCGTGGCGGCATATTGGACAGTGTCCTCATTTTTAACAGCCTCAGTTGATAGGGATCTCGAGCAAAAGGCAGACGCTTTATTAAGCCGTGCCGCCGAACCTGATTTTTATGCTCACGTTGATCATGAACTTGAGGGCTTAAAAGTCTTCAATACTGGATTACGGGTTGCTTTCGCTCCGCCACATTGGGATTTTGTCGTCGGCGATAGCATCGCGCTGCCAGGTAGCATCGTTTTGGAGAATGCCGATTCTGGTACTCAGATGATGAATACCTCGACAGAGCGCATCCTGGTGAAAAAGGATGAATCAGGTGCGGCTGTCATTCTTGCTAAAGATGTCACCGAAACCCATCGGCTAATTTCAACGCTTGGAATATTGTTGCTCACCATTGGTGGCGTCGGAGTGCTCGTCTCTATTTTATTAGGATTCTTTATTGCCAACGCAGGGCTACGGCCATTGGTACGCCTCCAAAATGCGGTGGATGAGATTGCGCGGACGGATGATCTCCGAGGAATTCCAGTAGTTGGCAATGATGAGCTTGCGCGTTTGACCGTCAGTTTTAATGCAATGCTTAAAGCATTGCGGGAATCGCGACAACGTCAATCTCAATTCGTTGCTGATGCTGGACACGAGCTTAAAACTCCACTGACGTCGATGCGTACCAATATTGAGCTATTGATGATGTCCACTCGTCCAGATATGCCAGCTATTTCAGAGCAGGATCGCAAAGATTTGGAACGCGATGTGCTGGCACAGATGACGGAGATGTCAACGCTTATCGGAGATCTGGTGGATTTGGCTCGCGAGGAAAGCCGGGAAGTATCTGAGCAGATCCAGCTGGAGCATGTACTTGATACTGCGTTGGGTCGAGTTGCCAGCCGTCGCCTCGGTGTCCAGATCAAAATTGTTGAGTCAATTCCCTGGACCATTAACGGCGATGAGTTTTCTTTAACTCGTGCGCTAGTAAATGTTTTGGATAATGCCATCAAGTGGTCTCCCGAAAAGGGCATCGTTCGTGTGGCATTGCGGCCTTTGAGTGATGGTTTTGTCCGCATCACTGTTGAGGATTCCGGCCCGGGTATTTCTCCTGAAGACCGTGAACTAGTTTTTGAACGTTTTTATCGGGCCGTGAGCTCACGCTCCATGCCAGGATCCGGACTGGGTTTGTCAATTGTCTATCAGGTTGTCCAGCGACACTTCGGAAATTTGGAAGTCTCTGATTCTGATGACGGAGGCACCAAGATTATTATCGACCTGCCAGGAAGACCTGGTGGCAGCGACTTTGAAACTTAAGACGATCAAACCACTAATGAGCTCACAGGAAGTGTTCAGAACGCTGGTAGTGGCTCTCCAGCCAGGAAGTTCATAATCATGAGCATGACAAATTCATTCCCCGGAGAGAACGACAACTCCTCCGAAACCAATTCTTTTGAACCTGTGCGTAGCTCTTACCCACAATGGGGAACTACTGAAGCTGGACAGCAACAAACGTGGACCAGCTGGGATAGTCAACCAGAAGCGGCACCTGAAGAACCAAAAAAGAAGAAGACTGTCGGTCTCGGTTCTGCATTGGCGCTTATGCTCGTTGGCTCAGTAGTTACCGGCAGTGTAGTTGGAATTGCAACCACTCAATTCGGTTCTAACTCTGCAGCACCGGTTAACTCCCTTGATCAACCATCTGTGCAACGCACCACCAATGCAGAACAAGGCTCTGCTGAGCAGGTCGCTGCGGCAGTATTGCCATCGGTTGTATCAATTCAAGCCATTACTCGTACCTCAACCTCCGAGGGCTCAGGCTCCATTATTTCTTCCGATGGTTATGTTATGACCAATAACCATGTGGTAGCTGGCATTGAGCAAAGCGGAGTTCTACAGGTCACCATGTCAGATGGCAGCACTAAGGAAGCAGAGTTTGTTGCTGGCGATGCCTCAACTGATATCGCGGTGATCAAGATTAAGGATGCTTCTAATCTGCCTGTAATGAGCTTTGGTGACTCCGATGCGCTTGGAGTTGGACAATCAGTCATGGCAGTTGGTTCACCATTGGGCCTGAGTTCTACGGTAACCACTGGTATTGTTTCTGCACTGAATCGTCCAGTCCGTGCTTCTGGTGAAGGTGAAGAGTCTTCCCTTATCGATGCCATCCAGACCGACGCTGCGATTAACCCAGGCAACTCAGGCGGTCCTTTGGTTGATATGCAGGGCAACCTCATTGGTATGAACTCGGTTATTGCCTCGCTGTCCACCTCTAGCGATACCTCAGGTTCTATTGGTCTTGGCTTTGCAATCCCATCTAACTTTGCCAAGCGTGTGGCTGATCAGCTTATTGAGACCGGAACCGCCACCCAGCCTATGCTTGGGGTTCAGGTAAGTGCTGATGAGTCTGTAAGCGGCGCACTAATCGCAACTGTGCAAGATGGTGGCCCGGGTGCTGCCGCTGGTTTGCAGCCTGGCGACGTAGTAACCAAGCTAAATGATCGTGTGATTGACAGTGCTGATGCATTAATCGCAGCTGTTCGCTCCCAAGATTTTGGTGAAACTGTTACCCTCACACTTACTGAGCCGAACACCTCGCAGACTCGTGAGGTAGAGGTTACTCTCACCAGTGAGTAGGTTAGTTAAGGAACGTCTAGAGCGTTGAAGATAATCGAGCGTTAGCGAGGAACAATGAGCCAGGACCCGCTGGGAATCATCACTGATGTGGTGGAAACACGTAGCCCACTTCCCGATGTTGAACCAGATCCGGAGTATTTAAAGGCCACCGAGCAGGAGTTCGTACAGTCCTCTCAACGTCGCGCGCTAGTGGTATTGGTGCGGGATCATGCTCCAGAAGGTGATGAAACAGGACGATTGGTTTCTGAGCTGCTTGTTGAATCTGGATTTAACGTCGATGCAGTAGTACAGGTTCGTTCCAAGAAGTCTGAGATTCGTCAGGCTATTGAAACTGCCGTGGTTGGTGGCGCAGATCTAGTCTTGACCATCGGCGGTGTCGGAGTTGGTCCGCGAGATAAAACTCCAGAAGCTACCAAATCTATTTTGGATCAGTCTTTGCCTGGTATTGCACAGTCTCTGCGGTCTTCTGGAATGGCCTGCGGTGCGGTAGATGCTTGTGTCTCTCGCGGTATTTCCGGCATCTCTGGATCAACTGTCGTGGTGAACCTGGCACCTTCACGTTCTGCAATTCGTGATGGAATGGCTACTTTGACGCCATTGGTTCATTTTGTGGTTGATCAGTTGCGTACTTCTATTGTTTAGGCGGTGAGAGTTGTGGGAATGCAACGTCGTCGAGCTTTTCGTCCTTCACCGGTGGAGTATGACCGCACCGCTGATAAACCAGCGGTGGAGTCGACCAATGAGGAAGAACGCGAAGTTAATCTTGACCCTGAACAAGTAGAGCAGGTTAGTGGGGATGAGTTCTGGAAAGAACAATTGCCTCCGCACTATAGTTAGCATGCAAAAAGCGCCGTGAATTTCTTCACGGCGCTTTTTATGTCTCTAATTACTGAAGACGCTTCTGCTCCTGGAGCAGGTCGCGGATTTCGGTAAGTAGGGAAGCCTCGATGGAAGCTGGTGCTTCTTCGTCTTCCTCTTCAACGCCCTTGCGCTTAGCAAGTGCTTCGTTGAGCTTGTTCATTGGAGCAATCAGGATGAAGTAAACGATTGCTGCGATGATCAGGAAGTTGATGATAGCGGTGATAACGGCACCGAAGTCAACAAAGGTAGCAGCGTTGCCGGAGCGGATCTGGAAGCCCAAACCGCCAACCTCGGTGCTGCCAACGGATGCAATCAAAGGATTGATGATGTTGGTGGAGAAAGCGGTAACGATTGCGGTAAAGGCAGAACCGATAACCACAGCGACGGCAAGTTCAATGACATTTCCGCGGAGAATGAAGTCTCTAAAACCTTTAAGCATGATGGATACTCCTGTTTTTGTTGAGTACTTAAGTGACAAATGAACTGTATCGAAGATATTCCATTTTGGGCAGGTTTATTAATATCAGCTCGCTCTTTCGCCGCTGAGAACCACGGCGAGTGGGGAAGTGAGTGAAGTAGCTGCAACTTCTTCGGCAATGGATTTTGGCAAAGCGATCAAAATCGTTGCGGGATCTTGGTCGCTCACTAAGATTACCTTTCCACCTGCTGCGATGGTGTGTGCTTTGCCACTTATTGGATCCTGGGAAACTACTGAAATTGTGTCTCCATGGTGAAGTAAGGGGATAACGGAGGGGTCTGCAAGTTTGAGGGGAACCATGTTGACTTCCTCCTCAGGAAAATTATTTGTGACATTGCCCACAAATGAATTAATGAGGTCCGTACCCAGGAATCTGGGAGTAGTGGCAATCTCTCCGGAGCTAAGGCTAGAGGCTGCTATCAAACCGATGGCATGCGTTGGATCGCTAAGCGCATTTTGGGGCACTAGAGCATCTGGAATCGCCGCCAATCCTACATCTGCTGCGGTAATTTCAGTCCCGGCTGGCACATCACGTTGCATGACTACTACCTGGGGATCTGAGGAGAGCATTGATTGGGTGCCCAAGAGTGCAGCTGTTGCAAATAATAAGGCTGCTAAAAATCGTCTAATAAATAAGGTGCGACGCCACCCGGGAGTGGTGAGAATATTTTTTAAGTCCATACTTATTTGGACTGTCTAAAAGGCTCCTAGGTTCCGAATCCCAGCGGGGGTAATGATTACGTGGACGGCACGATCATGTTCTTCAACGGGGATGTCATCGCGAATTTCTCCACTAAAGAGGAGAGTAACAACTTCAGCCTTGACTCCGGTAGCAAGAGCGCGATCATAAAAACCGCCACCTTTGCCCATGCGGATGCCAGTGGGGGTAGTCGCCAGTGCGGGGGCAATGATTACATCGCAAAAGTTCAATGCTTCGGGGCCAAGCCGCGTGCCGGTGGGCTCGAGAATGCCAAAAGCTCCGGGGCTCAATTTGGAAGGACCCTCATAAAGCGCCCAATCCAAACGCCTATCGGAGAGGGAGACTGGCAGGATTAGGGCGGAAATTC
Source organism: Corynebacterium callunae DSM 20147 (assembly GCF_000344785.1). NCBI lineage: Bacteria > Bacillati > Actinomycetota > Actinomycetes > Mycobacteriales > Corynebacteriaceae > Corynebacterium > Corynebacterium callunae. Next base: position 898,301 of record NC_020506.1, read on the forward strand.
GCGCGTGGACTGCGTCGATAAGCAAATTACCACCGGGCTCGATGGAGTTAGGCACATATGCTGCCACCCGTTTTGGCCGCTTAGCGGTCAAATAGTGAGTGAGATTTGCAAGGAGCATTTCATTTTCTTTGGCGCGGTTCATAGGATTCATGCCAACGCGATTTTTGAGCAATTGGGCGCGCAGCTCTTGTTTGGACTGGCTCATACTCACAAGGATATCCCTTATTTTCGGAGGGGCACGCCTAAGCTCAATTGCGCTGCGGGTACTGTTGTCTGCATGAGTTTGCCTATCGATGAGCACGTCAACGCAGTCAAAACCGTTGTGGTGCCAGCTGCGGGAATGGGAACCCGATTCCTGCCGGCTACAAAAACCGTGCCCAAGGAGCTGCTTCCGGTTGTTGATACCCCCGGTATTGAACTAATCGCCGAAGAAGCCGCAGAGCTCGGGGCAACCCGCCTCGCGATTATTACTGCACCCAATAAAGCGGGTGTCATGGCGCATTTTGATAGTTTTCCAGATTTGGAAGCAACCCTTGCAGAGCGCGGAAAAACTGCGCAGGTCCAGAAAGTTCGCAGAGCTGCCGAGCTTATCAAGGCAGTTCCGGTAACTCAGGACAAGCCTTTGGGCTTGGGCCATGCTGTTGGTCTGGCGGAGTCCATTTTGGATGATGATGAAGATGTCGTCGCTGTAATGCTGCCCGATGACCTGGTTCTTCCTACCGGCGTGATGGGTCGTATGGCACAGGTGCGCGCAGAATTCGGTGGCTCGGTATTGTGTGCCGTAGAGGTTGCTGAGGATGAAGTAAGCAATTACGGCATCTTTGAAATTGAGGCCGATACCGCTGAAGATGATGTGAAAAAGGTCAAGGGCATGGTGGAAAAACCCGCTATGGCCGATGCCCCCTCTCGTTTTGCGGCTACCGGTCGCTACCTGCTTGATCGCCAGATTTTTGACGCCCTGCGTCGCATTACCCCCGGGTCCGGCGGCGAGCTGCAGCTCACCGATGCTATAGATTTGCTTATCGACGAAGGACACCCCGTGCATATCGTGGTGCATAAGGGCAAGCGCCACGATTTGGGTAACCCTGGTGGATATATTCCAGCCTGTGTTGATTTTGGATTGTCTCATCCGGTTTATGGTGCGCATTTGAAGCGAGCCATTAAGCAGATTTTGGCGGAGCATGAGGCAAACGACGTTTCTGACGTAAAATAGCTGCCTGTTCCGTTAAGGAGGACCGTAGTGCGATCAGTCGAACAACAGCTTTCCATTGTCACCCAGGCAGCGGTGGCACCTGAACCTGTGCGAATTGCCATTGCTGAGGCATTGGGCTTGATGTGCGCAGAAGAAGTTCAGGCAACCCGTGCGCTGCCAGGTTTTGCTCAAGCAGCGATTGATGGATACGCGGTCCGAGCTGTAGATGTGGGCGGTGAAAAATCGCTCAGCCGCGAGCTGCCAGTAGCCCCACCGGAGAAATCTCTGCCGGTGGTGGGTGAAGTTGCCGCGGGCTCTCAACAGCCTTTGCGCTTGCAGCCTAAACAAGCCGTGCGGGTGCAAACTGGTGCGCCTTTACCCATGCTTGCCGATGCCGTTTTGCCAATGGCATGGTCTGATCGCGGCTCCAAGAGAGTTACCGCGCAGCGTCCGGTTCGCTCTGGCGAATTTGTGCGTAAAGAAGGCGATGATATTCAGCCAGGCGATATCGCCGTAAGTTCCGGAGCAATCTTGGGTCCTTCCCACATTGGCTTATTGGCTGCTGTGGGCCGTTCCAAGGTGTTAGTTTATCCGCGTCCCCGTATGTCGGTTATCTCTGTTGGTGCTGAGCTGGTTGATATTGATCGCCAGCCAGGACTTGGCCAAGTCTTTGACGTAAATTCTTATTCCCTCGCTGCTGCAGGTAGGGAAGCGGGTGCCGATGTTTATCGTTATGGCATCGCAGCCGGCGAACCACGCCGCATTAAAGAAATTATCGAGTCCCAGCTGCTGCGCGCTGAGGTAATTGTGATCACCGGTGCAGTCGGTGGAGCGGGCTCTGAAGGTGTGCGCGAAGTACTGCGTGAACTTGGAGAAATTGATACCGAACGCGTAGCCATGCATCCAGGTTCCGTCCAGGGATTTGGTCTGCTGGGGGAAAATAAGATTCCTTGTTTCCTGCTGCCCGCTAATCCTGTTGCCTCCCTGGTGATTTTTGAGACCTTTGTACGTCCTTTGATCCGTATTAGCTTGGGCAAGAGCAATCCCACGCGCCGGGTGGTGCGAGCACGTGCGCTTAATCATGTGGCTTCAGTTGCTGGCCGTAAGGGATTTATCCGTTCCCGCTTGATGCGCGATGCCCAAACTCAGGATTATTTGGTGGAAGCTTTGGGCGGCGCTACCGGTGCTCCTTCGCACCTCTTGGCTGGTTTGGCCGAGGCTAATGCCATGATCCGCATTCCAGAGGAAGTTACTGAAATCCGTCCTGGCGATGTGGTTGATGTGATCTTCTTGGCGCAGGGTAGATAAGCGTGGTCGAGGTGTTAACACAGCGAGCTGTGCACCATAGACATCCGGGGTGGCCCGAGATAACTCCCACCGTCACTTTATTAAATGGTGGGAGGCTAAGGCTGCGGCCTTTAAAGCGTCGCGATTTCCGAGCCTGGTCGGATCTACGGATGAAGGATATGGAGTTTCTCAAACCCGTGGAGCCCACCGTGCCCAGTACGTGGAGCGAGGCGCATTCGCGTTTGGCTTGGTGGGATAATGTGAGTTATTTGCTTAAGGCAGCCCGTCAAGGTTCGGTTGTGCCCATGGTTATCGAGCTTGATGGTCGTTTTATCGGGCAGTTGACCATCGGAAATATTCAGCACGGAGGCATTTCTGATGCCTGGATCGGCTATTGGGTTTACAGCGGAGTAACCGGGCGGGGAGTGGCCAGCGCGGCCTGCGCGCTGGGCGTTGACCACGCTTTTCGACGCATCGGTCTGCACCGTTTAACCGCCACTTATTTACCCAGCAACCCGGCTTCGGGGCGCGTTTTAGCCCATAGTGGATTCCGCGAGGAAGGCTTTTTGAAGCGTAATCTACATATTGATGGGAAATGGATGGATCATCATTTTGTGGCAATTTTAGCCGATGATTTTTCTACCACTGCGGTGGAAAGATTAATCCTTGATGGCCGTTTATTGCGCTAAACCCGGCGTGGCAGTCCTTAGGGTTCCTTGTGAAAGGTTAACCTCGTTACAGTTTTAACTCGCACCCGTCTCGGAAGGTTAGGTGCTTTAAAGTGTCCGGATTCTTGGTAATCGGCCTTATTGTTGTGGTGTGGCTCGTTGTGCTCGCACCGCTTGTTTTGCGTACCCAAAAGCCAATCTCCAAAGCTGGAGAAGCCTTTGATGATACCCGCGTGATTTTGGAGGGTGGCAGTAATGTGCCAGCCCGACGACGTCCACGTCTGACGCAAGATACTGCCTCGGAAGAGGTGGACACCGCAGAAGATGATGAGGACTATGAAATTGTAGATTCTCCAAGCATCTTCAAGCACCGCAAGGAAGAGCCTGAAGAGGTGGAAGAACCTGTCGAGGAAGTCATCGAAATGCTCGATGAAGAGTGGGATGATGACCTCGATGACGCTTATACCTCTCCGCTAGACCATATGCACCCTGCTGCACGTGCACGTGCCCTCGAGGAATACCAATCCGAGGAAAAGCTGGAAGAGGATCTCCAGGACACAGATGTTTCTGCAGAGTTGACTCAAGAGGATGTAGAGTTCGCCGAACGTCGCCGAGGACGTGGCTACTATGATCCCCAAGCTGATCGGGAATTTGCACAGTCCCAATATGCGCGCCGTCAAAGGACGTTGTTGGGCCTTAGCGCTGTAGTTGTAATCAGCGTCATCCTGGGCTTTGTTGTGGGTGGCTGGCTGTGGGCACTGCCTGTTGTTTCCCTTGCTATGACTGCTTTGTACCTCACCGCTTTGCGGAGCCAGGTGCGTGCAGAAAATGAGCTGCGTGCGCGTCGAATCCGTCGTCTGCGCCGTTCGCGAATGGGCGTGCGTCATTCTGAGGACCTGCCTTCTCGTTTGCGTCGTCCTGGTGCAGTGGTACTTGAACTTGATGATGAATCCCCAGATTTTGAGAATCTGCCAACTCTGCTGCAGGTTGAAGAAGAATATCCAGCACCACGCTCTATTAACCGTCGCGTAAGTTAAATCTGTCCTGAACTAAGTCTCTGTTTGAAAGCTGGGGTAGTCTGTCACACATGGATAAACCAGTCGTGAGGGATGCAGCCCTGCTGATTTTTCGCGCTGTGCTTGGCGTTATTTTTGTGGCTCATGGGTGGGAAAAGCTCTTTATTGCCGGGATAACCAAGACCACAGGACAATTTTCTGCATGGGGCGTTCCACAACCAAAGCTATCTGCATGGATCACCGCCATCGCCGAATTGCTGGGTGGGGGATTGCTAGTGGTGGGTTTGCTTACCACCTTTGTGGCAGGCGCAATGGCTTTGCTTATTGCCGCTGCAATGTATTTTGTGCACCTGGATGCGGGATTTTTTATTAGCGAAGGCGGCATTGAATATCCTTTGCTGCTGGTGGTCTCCCTTTTGATGATTGTGGTCTTCGGATCCGGACGCGCCAGCGTTGATGGGGTCTTAACCCGTGGTTGACTGTAGTTCCATTCAGGCAGCTCTTTCCGCCCGACTTGATGGTGAACCTGCAGGTATTGAGGATGAGATTATTGATGCTCACCTTGCCAACTGTGAAGACTGCCGAAACTTCTATGATCAGGCAGCACAGCTCAACCGCTTAATTAACTTTTGTGCCGTTCCACCGCCTGTCACCCCGAATCTTTCGGAGATTATTTTGGCGGAGGTGGAGCCTGCTTGGCGGCGCCATGCCAACGCCCGCGTTGTATGGTCAATTCTCTCGCGCACCGCGCTGGTGGTTTTGGCACTCTTGTACCTCGCCTGGGGCATTAATATGCTCGGCGAGGCGACGTCGATAAGCATTCAAGAAGACCCACTGAGCTCGCGCCTGATTGCAGAGGGGGCTGCCCTGCGCATTGGTTTGGCAGCTGGGCTGGGCTTTGCGGCGTGGAAACCGCAAATTATCGGCGGTCTTTTGCCGGTGGTGGCCACCATGTGGACCTTCAGCATGGGCTTTGCGGCGCAGGATCTGGTTTTTGGACGCGCTGATTATGAAACCCTTTCCGCGTTGGGATTGCTCTTTATCTCTACCGCGGTGCTTTTTGCTGCTTGGATAAATTCGCTGGGTAATGGGGCATTGCGGCGTACTTGGCGCTCAATTAACGCCACTCCTGCTTAAATAACCCCTAAGCTGGGCGCTATGAGCTTTGCAGAACACGCAATTATCTGGCAGGTTTATCCGCTCGGCGCCGTTGGTGCGCCCATTCGCCCGGCAGCCCCGGAGCCCCTGGAACATCGCCTGCCCACGCTTGAAAAGTGGCTGGACTATGTGGTGGAGCTGGGCTGTAATGTGCTGTTGCTCGGCCCAGTTTTTGAGGCGCTGAGTCACGGTTATGACACCCTAGATTTTTATCGTGTTGACCCACGCCTCGGCGATCAGGGAGATATGACGTCGCTGCTAGATGCAGCGCAGCAGCGTGGCATCGGGGTGCTTTTCGACGGAGTGTTTAACCATGTCTCCAGCTCTTCTAAATATGCTCAGTTGACCACTGGCAATTCCTTTGAAGGCCATGAGGCTCTGGCCGAACTTGATCACGAAAACCCCGAGGTAGTTGAACTAGTGGTGGATGTGATGAACTACTGGCTCGATCGTGGCATTGCGGGTTGGCGTCTCGATGCCGTTTATGCCACCAGCCCCAAATTTTGGGCCCAGGTAATTCCACGGGTGAAGCAACGCCATCCTGACGCTTGGATTATGGGGGAGATGATCCACGGCGATTATGTGGCTTTTAGAGCAGAATCTGGCATTGATTCCATTACCCAATATGAACTGTGGAAGGCCATTTGGAGCAGCATCAAAGAAAATAATTTCTTTGAATTGGAATGGACATTGGGCCGCCATAATGAGTTCTTAGAATCCTTCGTGCCCCAAACTTTTATTGGCAACCACGATGTCACCAGAATTGCCTCACAGCTTGGCCAAGAAAGAGCAGTGCTGGCAGCAGCAATCTTGTTCACCGTTGGGGGTACGCCAAGTATTTATTATGGTGATGAACAAGGCTTCAGTGGGGTGAAAGAAGAAAGGGAAGCGGGCGATGATGCTGTGCGCCCACCCCTTCCGGAGGAGCTATCGCCACTTGGTAAGTGGATTGAGGATAGCTATAAGGCGCTAATTTCGCTGCGCCGCCAACATCCTTGGCTGCACCATGCTCGCACTGAGATTCAGGAGATTGAAAACCAAAAGCTCACCTACCGAGCAGTGGCAGATGAGCAGTGGATTGAGGTGCAGCTAGATATTGAGCATCCCTCGGTCCGCATTAGTGATGCAGCAGGTACTGAGCTTTTTAGTTTTAGCGCCAGCTAGGTAGCCACATGAGGGATTCATAGACAGAATCTGGGATGACATAGCCATAAAACAGCGGCGAGAAAATAAGGAACATGGTCAGCACCACGGCCACGTACACAACCACAATTATCGAGCCACGTGTCAGCCCAGATTCCATCTTGGTGCCGCGCTGCCATAATTCGCCACAGGCCAGCGCCAATAAAACAATGGTAAATGGCACTAGGGCAGTCGCGTAGAAGAAGTACATTTGGCGATCATAGGCTGCTAGCCAGGGCAAAAAGCCAGCTGCAAAAGCTACCAGCGGAACAAGGTATCCGCGGTTTTTGCGGATGATTAAAGACCACAGAGCCCAGATAATCACCGGCACTGTGAGCCACCAAATTGCTGGGGTGCCAAAAAGGTAAATCATGCGACGGCAGCTGCCACCGATTTCACAAGAGATATCAGTGGAGGAGAAATAAAGGATAGGTCGGCCTGCCACCAGCCAAGACCACGGCTTGGAATCCCAGGGGTGGCTATGGCCAGAAGACGTAGTCAAAGAGCCATGGAACTCCAAAACGCTGATGTGATAGTGCAGCCAGCCAGCAATAGAATCAGGCAGAATCTGCAAAAATGAGCTGCCTGGAATAGTGCCATCTTCAGCGGCGTGGCGGTACACGGAAGTCTCAGAGGCAAACCATGCGCGCCAGCTCCAGATATAAAGCAGCACTGGCACAAGAACTAATGAGGCAAGGGCCGGGAAAACATCAAACCAAAAGGTTCCTGCGATATAGCGCCGCACTCCATAACGTTTACGCAGCCACATATCCAAAAAGACGCTGAGTAGCCCAAAGAATGCGATGTAATAAAGCCCAGACCATTTCACCGACAGTGCCAAGCCAAGGAAAATTCCGCTACTAAAACGCCACCAACGGAAGCCAAAACGCGGTCCAAATTCCATGGGCTTAGGGTTGTCACGAACATGGTTATGGATGCGGTGATGCATCTGCTGGTGATCGCGAATTAAAGCCCAAGCAGCAAGAACAATAAAAAGCACCTGGAAAATATCCAGCATGCCAAAGCGGGAGCTTACTAATAACACTCCATCTGCCACTGCCAAGATTCCGGCGATGAAGGTGATTACCGTAGATCCGCTGAGGCGGCGAGTAATCGCCATGATGCCGAAAATAGTAAGCGTGCCAAAAAGAGCTGCCATAACGCGCCAGCCAAGGGGAGAGTATCCAAAAACCCACTCGCCAAGAGCTTCGATCTGCTTGGCTAGGGGAGGGTGGACTACCAGGCCATATCCCGGGTTTGATTCAATGCCACCGGTTACTGGATTAATCCATGAGCGCACCATATCCCAGGCTTGGGGTACATAGTGCTTTTCATCAAAAACTGGGGTGCCCGAGGCTGTTGCGCTGCTCAAACCAATAAACCTGGTGAGGATGGCAAAAAGCGCAATAATCGCCCAGGTGTAGCTATCTAGACGGGTCCACTTAAATTTTGGGGGTGCCGGCGGACAGGACCCAGCGAACATTCCGCGGTCCCGTCCCTGTTCACGAATAGCTAGGACTTGGCTCACTCGGTTGATTGTAGAGCCTTGGAGCAAAATTGTGGGAAGCTATATGCATGCATGTTGCTGAAATTACTTTGCCCACCGGAATTATTATCGCGGCTACTCCGCTCGGCAACATTGGGGATGCCTCTCCGCGTTTGGCCTATGCGCTAGCTCATGCCACCGTGGTGGCCGCTGAAGATACTCGCCGCACCTCCGCCTTGGCAGCTGCTTTGGGAGTGGAAATTTCCGGCCAATTGATTTCCAATTTTGACCATAATGAGGTGGCGCGCGTGGAGCGCCTTATCGAGGCAGCACACACCGGAACTGTCTTGGTAGTTAGTGATGCTGGTATGCCGGTGGTTTCTGATCCTGGCTTTGCCCTCATCGACGCCGCTCATGATGCCGGAGTCCCGGTGACTTGTTTCCCCGGACCTTCAGCAGTTCCCACCGCCTTGGCACTATCTGGATTGCACGTTGGCAGATTTGCCTTTGATGGTTTTGCACCACGCAAGCAGGGGGCACGCCTCGAGTGGCTCGAAACTCTCAAGACTGAAAAGCGCGCTGTATGTTTCTTCGAATCACCCCACAGAATTCAAGACACGCTTGCCGACGCCGCTCTCGTCCTTGGTGACCGCCGTGCAGCTGTGTGCCGCGAACTGTCTAAAACTTATGAGCAAGTTAAGCGTGGCACTTTGCCAGAGCTAGCTGCTTGGGCTGTTGATGGTGTGCGTGGTGAGATCACCGTGGTCATCGAGGGAGCGGGTGCAATTGAGGTTGATGTTGAGTCGCTAATTGGTGTTGCAGAGGAGCGAGTTGCAGCCGGCGAAAGATTAAAAGAAGTTTGTGCAGACCTGGCTAAAACCTATGGAGTAGGTAAAAAAGACCTCTATGATGGCGTAATTTCTTCCCGAAATTAGAGATCGTTACACTATTGTGACCTTCATATAGGTTTTTAGGGCGCTTACTGCGGGTTAGTGCTGTCACGAAATTATCAAGATGCCGCATTTCCCATCCGTTTAAGTGGTTTTGGGTTTGCTATATAGGTTCTATCCAGCCACAGTGGGTTATATGACTACATCTGACCCAAATTCCAAACCGATCGTGGAGGATGCACATTCAGAGCAAGTCACCGCGACCGAGGAATTGGCTGGACTGCTGAAAAACCCCGATGTGGGCGAGCAACTAGCGGATTTTGAAGAAGAAATTGTCTTTGAAAGTGAAAGCGAGACGGCTTCACTTGATTGGACCGTAATTATCCCAGCGCTGGCTGTTGTTTTGGCAACGGTGGTCTGGGGCATTGGCTTTAATGAGAGCTTTTCCAAAGTGGCTGGATCCGCATTGGGATTTGTTGTAAACAATCTAGGTTGGGCATTCGTCCTCTTCGGCACAGTATTCGTATTTTTTGCGATCGCCATCGCGGCCAGCAAATTTGGACAAATACGCCTTGGGCGAATTGATGAAGCACCCGAATTTAGGACAGTGTCCTGGATTTCCATGATGTTTGCTGCTGGCATGGGCATTGGCTTGATGTTCTACGGAACCTCCGAACCCTTGACTTTTTATCGTAATGGCGTGCCTGGACACCAGACACATGAAGTTGGCACTGCGATGGCATCAACCATGTTCCACTGGACGTTGCATCCCTGGGCTATTTACGCAATCGTCGGTCTTGCCATTGCTTATTCAACTTACCGAGTTGGACGAAAGCAGCTGCTAAGCTCCGCCTTCGTTCCTCTTATTGGTGAAAAGGGGGCTGAAGGCTGGCCTGGCAAGCTCATTGACATCCTGGCAATTATCGCCACTGTTTTTGGTACTGCATGTTCTCTTGGACTTGGCGCCATGCAGATTGGCGCGGGTCTTTCAGCCGCCGGAATCATTGAAAGTCCAAGCCAGTGGACTGTGCTGGGCATTGTGAGCATTTTGACCTTGGCTTTTCTCATCTCTGCGGTTTCTGGCGTGGGCAAGGGAATTCAATATCTTTCTAATGCCAATATGATCCTCGCTGCACTCCTGGCCATTTTTGTTTTTGTGGTTGGCCCGACCATTTCCGTCCTCAACCTCATCCCAGGTTCCCTCGGAAACTACCTCTCCAGCTTCTTTGAAATGGCTGGACGCACCGCCATGAGTGCTGATGGTACTGCCGGTGAGTGGTTAAGCAGCTGGACCATCTTCTACTGGGCATGGTGGATTTCTTGGTCCCCATTTGTAGGAATGTTCTTGGCTCGAATTTCTCGAGGTCGCAGCATCCGTGAGTTTATTGTCGGAGTGATGCTAGTTCCAGCCGGCGTATCCACCGTGTGGTTCTCCATCTTTGGAGGCACGGCCATCGTCTTTGAACAAGACAGCAAGTCAATCTGGGGTGAAGGCTCCGCGCAAGAGCAGCTCTTCGCTTTGCTGCACTCCCTTCCAGGCGGTCAGATCGCTGGCATTATTGCGATGGTGCTTTTAGGTACCTTCTTCATTACTTCCGCAGACTCTGCATCTACCGTTATGGGAACCATGAGCCAGCGGGGCAGCCTCGAACCAAATAAGGGTGTTACTGCTGCCTGGGGCATTGCTACCGCAGCTATTGGTTTGACCCTTTTGCTTTCTGGTGGTGATGATGCGCTCAATAACCTTCAAAATGTCACCATTGTGGCGGCAACGCCATTCCTCTTTGTGATCGTCGGATTGATGTTTGCGCTGGTCAAAGATCTCAGCAATGACATAATTTATGTCGATTACCGTGAGCAAATGAAGTTCAATGCGCGCTTGGCGCGCGAGCGCCGAGTGCACAATGAGCACCTCAAACGCGAGCTCGCCGCTAAACGACGCCGTGAACGACAGGCTCAGCGCGTCTTAAAGCATCGCTAAGGGCAACCTCGATACCCCTTAAAGGCCGGGCATAAATTAAGGTGTAAAGCATGACGAAGAACGTGCTTGTATCTGTTGCCTGGCCGTACGCAAACGGACCCCGCCACATTGGACATGTGGCGGGGTTCGGCGTCCCCTCTGACGTGTTCGCAAGATTCCAGCGAATGTCCGGAAACAACGTCCTCATGGTTTCAGGCACCGATGAGCATGGCACCCCACTTTTGGTGCAGGCCGACAAAGAAGGCGTAAGCGTTCAGGAGTTGGCTGATAAATACAACCGCCAAATCGTAGAAGATCTTTCCGGTCTGGGCTTGTCCTATGACCTCTTCACCCGCACCACCACTTCCAATCACTACGCAGTTGTGCAGGAGCTCTTCCGTGGGCTTTATGACAACGGCTACATGATCAAGGAGACCACTCTTGGTGCAATTTCACCTTCAACTGGTCGTACCCTGCCAGACCGCTATATCGAAGGCACCTGCCCAATCTGTGGCGCTGATGGAGCTCGTGGCGACCAGTGCGATAACTGTGGTAACCAGCTAGACCCTTCCGACTTGATCAATCCTGTTTCTAAGATCAATGGTGAAACCCCCAACTTTGTAGAGACCGAGCACTTCCTGCTTGATCTTCCAGCTTTGGCTGAAGCACTTACCGAGTGGCTTAAGGGCCGTGAAGATTGGCGCCCCAACGTACTTAAGTTCTCCCTCAACCTGTTGGAGGACATTCGTCCCCGCGCAATGAGCCGAGATATCGACTGGGGTATCCCAATTCCAGTTGAGGGTTGGCAGGATAACAACGCCAAGAAGCTTTATGTGTGGTTCGACGCGGTGGTTGGCTATCTCTCTGCATCCATCGAATGGGCTTACCGCAATGGCGACCCAGAGGCATGGCGTACCTTCTGGAATGATCCAGAAACCAAGTCCTACTACTTCATGGGCAAGGACAACATCACCTTCCACTCCCAGATTTGGCCTGCCGAACTACTCGGATATGCAGGTTTGGGTTCTCGTGGCGGTGAGGTAGGAGACCTCGGGGTCCTCAACCTACCTACCGAGGTTGTGTCCTCTGAGTTCCTTACCATGTCCGGATCTAAGTTCTCCTCCTCCAAGGGCGTTGTTATCTACGTCAAGGACTTCCTTAAGGAATTCGGAGCAGATCCATTGCGCTATTTCATCGCGGTGGCTGGACCAGAGAATAACGACACCGACTTCACCTGGGATGAATTTGTCCGTCGCGTGAACAACGAGCTGGCCAATGGCTGGGGCAACCTGGTTAACCGCACTGTCTCCATGGCTCATAAGAACTTCGGTGAAGTTCCAGTTCCTGGCGCTTTGGAAGAAGCCGACCAAAAGATTCTGGATCTCGCTACCGCTACCTTTGAATCAGTTGCTGCCAACCTGGAGCAGTCCAAGTTCAAGGCCGGCATCACCGAGGTCATGCACGTGGTTGGCGAGGCAAATGCCTACATTGCTGACCAAGAGCCTTGGAAGCTGGCAAAGGATGACACCCAGCGTGAGCGCCTTGCAACCGTATTGTGGACTGCTCTGCAGGTAGTTTCTGACTGCAACACCATGCTCACCCCATACCTGCCTCACACCGCGCAAAAGGTACATGAGACCCTAGGCCGTGATGGTATTTGGGCAGCCAGCCCCCAGATCGTGGAAGTCAAAAATGATTCCCCACGTTTGCCAATCGGTGTGGGACTGCCTGACCCTGAGCACACCTACCCAGTGATCATGGGTGACTACAAGACGCAGCTGGCCAGGTGGGAGCGTATCGACGTAGTACCAGGAACTCACTTGGAGAAGCCAGCACCACTGATCGCCAAGTTGGATCCAGAACTTGGTGAAACCGGCCCAGAGTGGGCACCAGTTCAGAAATAATTACTAATAAGGCAGGTCACTTGCGGGTGACCTGCCTTTTTGGGTGAATGGGGGTAGGAGGGGGCCGTGATGTCCCACCGGTGGTGTTAGGTGGAGGACATGAACACAACAAGAGAAGAAGCAAATACCTTATTAGCCGGCATTGCTGGTCCCGGCGCCCAATTACGCGATGACCAATGGCTAGCAATTGATGCCTTGGTTAATAAGAAACAGCGCATGCTAGTGGTGCAAAGAACTGGTTGGGGCAAATCAGCCGTTTATTTTATTGCCGCCAAACTATTGCGTGCCAGGGGAGCTGGGGCCGCCGTGATTATTTCCCCGCTATTGGCACTGATGCGCAACCAGGTGGCAGCAGCTGAGCGCGCCGGGATCAAAGCAGCAACTCTAAACAGCGCCAATATGAAGCAGTGGGAAGATATTGAAAAGAGCGTCATCGGGGGAGATGTTGATGTGCTCTTAATTTCTCCGGAACGCCTTAATAATCCAGATTTCCGCAGTAGTATTTTGCCACGTCTAGCTGCAGAGACTGGGCTGGTAGTAGTAGATGAGGCGCACTGTATTTCTGACTGGGGACATGATTTCCGCCCAGATTATCGTCGTATTAGAGATCTACTTGCCGGCCTCGGTGCACAGGTTCCAGTGCTGGCAACTACTGCAACAGCAAATGACCGCGTGGTGGAGGATGTACGGGCGCAATTAGGTGAGGGGACAGGTGTTCTCAGAGGCGAGCTGGACCGTGATTCGCTTTATCTCTCTGTGGTTAATTTGGAAGATTCCACCCTCCGGGCAGCTTGGCTGGCAACCCACCTTAAAGAGCTTAAAGGTTCTGGAATTATCTATTGCCTCACGGTTTCTGCCGCTCATGACCTTGCTGATGCACTTAAAGCACTGGGGTGGGAAGTGGCCGCTTATACCGGTAGAACCGAGGCAGGAGAGCGGGAACGCTTAGAACAAGCCTTGTTAAACAATGAACTTAAAGCTCTCATTGCTACCTCTGCTTTGGGAATGGGATTTGATAAACCAGATTTAGGTTTTGTGGTGCACCTCGGTTCCCCAAGTTCTCCTGTGTCCTATTACCAGCAAATCGGCCGTGCCGGGCGTGGCACAGACCATGCAGATGTAATTTTGCTGCCCGGTGTAGAAGACAAGGCTATTTGGGAGTATTTCGCGTCGGTATCCTTCCCAGCAGAAGAAGTAGTGCGACAGTTACTTAGCGTTTTAACCACCGAAGCTCAATCAACGGTCAAGCTGGAATCTCAAGTAGATCTTTCTCGTTCGCGACTGGAACAGGTGCTAAAAGTTCTTGATGTTGATGGTGCAGTAGATCGTGTTCGTGGAGGTTGGGTTTCCACTGGGCAGGAATGGACTTATGATGCCCCGCGCTACGCTGGACTCCAAGAAGCCAGGCATGCAGAAGAAGTAGCAATGCTGGAATACCAGCGTTCGACCTCTTGTCGCATGCTCTTTTTGCGCCAGCAGCTAGATGATATTCACGCGACTGTTCCTTGCGGGCGCTGCGATAATTGCACTGGCCATAAATGGAGTGAAAATATTGATAGTGGAATTAATCTGCAGGTGGAACAACAGTTAAAGTCTCCTGGAGTGCGGCTTCCGGCACGTAAGATGTGGCCGAGTGGAATTAGCGTAAAGGGAAAAATTTCCGGAATTAAGGAAGGACGAGCACTGGGCCGACTAAACGATATCGGGCGTGGACCTGCACTAAAGCAGTTGCTAGAAAGTGGACACTTTATTGAAGATCCCTGGATGGGTCGAATTATTGAAGTACTCAAGAACTGGGATTGGCAACAACGTCCAGCGAACGTAGTGGCATTGGGAAAACCCGATGTGCAGGCAACTGCTTTAACAGTGGAGGTGGCACAGGCGATTGCGCGCATCGGGCGAATGAATTTTGCCGGTTTACTTAATGTTGCTCCAGGTGCTGTGGAGGTTACCGCTCAAAACTCCGCCTATCGGGTTGAAGGATTGTTAAATCAGTGGGATTGGTCTGCTGGGCTGCAATTGGTGGACGGGCCGGTGCTCTTGGTGACTGACCTTTTTGATACTGGTTGGTCTGTCACTGTGGCAGGAACTGGAATTGCACAGCGCAGTTCTTTAGATGTTTTGCCTTTTGCCTTGGCTAGTCGGGGATAAGCGCTATCGGTCGAACCGGAAAGCTGGCACCTGAGCGAGGTACTGGCCAAGGACAAGCCAGATGTGCGCCAAGCGGCGGGACTTTTTCCAGATTGCACATATTTTCTATCTGCCAATGGTCATGATGTAACCACCAGTGCTGGGCTTCTAATGTGGGATCAGTATCGGGAAGGTCGTGGCCAATGGCGATTACGCCTTTGAGATGCAGATATTCCAGAGCGTTAATGGACCACCCTGGAGCAATTCCTGTTCGGCCCCACGTCCAACCGGTGTGCAAGGCTACGAAGCTACCTGTCTGAATTTCTCCATATTGAGATTCAAAGGATGTGAGCTCGGCAGGAGTAATTAAGCTTTCTTGAGGGAAACTCACTCTATATATAGGTAGGTAGGTTTCTTGAACCGGAATCTGATCCAAGGTTCTGCCGGTGGGGTCAAAATGGGCCGGGGCATCAACATGAGTTCCCCAGGGGCCGACCAGGTGATAGCGGTGCATGAGGAAGCCGTCTTGAGAGATCTCGGAAACAACGTCAACCTCTTCATCCGGATCGCCCGGATAATGGGGTTGACCTGGATGAAAGGCATGGGAGAGATCGATGATCTGCATGCGTCTAGAATAAAGGCCAATATGTCTAAGAAGAAGCCACGCCCTATACCTGTCCCTGCTCAATTTATTCCGCAGCTCATCGATGCGCATACCCATCTTGCTTCCTGCGGCGGTGACACCGCTGAATTGCTCAAGCGCGCCCACGAAGCCGGCGTCGAAAAGCTTTGTACAGTCGGTGATGGTCTCGCAGAGGCCGAACTTGCCCTGCAAGCGGCGCAGGAATTTAACAATGTTTATGCAGCTTGCGCGATTCATCCAACTAAGGCCGATCAATTGGATGCTGCAGCGCGCCAGCGTTTAAGTGAGATGGCGCAGGATCCTGCTTGTGTTGCCATCGGTGAAACTGGATTGGATACCTATTGGATAACTCATGATCCGGAAAACACCGCATCTTTGGAGGTTCAGGAAGAGGCATTGCGTTGGCATATTGATTTGGCGGTCAATTCCGGCAAAGCCTTAATGATTCACAACCGAGAAGCTGATGCTGATTTGATGCGCGTGCTGGGTAGTGCACCACGTCCCGAGAAC
This sequence comes from Corynebacterium callunae DSM 20147, assembly GCF_000344785.1. Classification (NCBI taxonomy): domain Bacteria; kingdom Bacillati; phylum Actinomycetota; class Actinomycetes; order Mycobacteriales; family Corynebacteriaceae; genus Corynebacterium; species Corynebacterium callunae. The sequence continues at coordinate 914,327 of NC_020506.1, forward strand.
ACAATTTTGCACTGTTTTTCCTCGCCTTTGGGTGTAGCAAAAGAAGCTTTGGAACGTGGATATATCTTAAGTTTTGCCGGAAATGTTACTTTTAAGCGCAATGAGGAGCTGCGTGAGGCTGCCAGAATTGCTCCATTAGAGCAGATTTTTATTGAAACTGATGCGCCTTATATGACTCCGGAGCCTTTCCGCGGATCGCGAAATGAGCCTTCACTAATTGGCCATACGGCGCTTTGTATCGCAGAGGTGCGAGGCATGGCGGTGGAGGAATTGGCTGTGGCACTTTCCGCCAATTTTGATCGGGTTTATCATTCCTGAAGCCCATAATGTGACGCAACACACTCTTTTGAGGTTGGCCGTGGTCAGTTGTAGGGGATGGGGCGGATGTTACTGAAGTTTAATTGGGAGACGTCATTGGCGTTTTGCTTCTAGACGGGGTCATTTTGTTACCGTATTGTGATTAATTGTTCATACCCCGAGAGTGAAGAAGTTTAAAAAATGGCGACCCATCAAAAGTCACGGATCAACCAGATTAACGGCACCCGTTCAGTGCCGCTACGTCTGGCTACCGGTGGCATGCTCGCCACTCTGCTCATCGGCGGAGTGACAGCTGCAACCACTAAAAAAGACATCACTGTTGATGTCAACGGACAACAGCTGGCACTAGTCACCATGTCTGGAACTGTCGAAGGCGCGCTTACCCAAGCAGGTATCGAGCTCGGCGACCAAGACATTGTGTCCCCATCCTTGGATTCTGCACTTACTGACAACACCAAAGTGACAGTGCGAACAGCAAAGCAGGTAGCAGTGGTTGTGGAAGGTGAGACCAAGCAGGTCACTACCACCGCAGCTTCGGTGGAAGACCTCCTCAATGAAATTGGTGGAGTTACTCCCGCCGATGCCGTTGACGCGGACCTCAATGCAGAGATCCCAGAAGATGGCTTGGAACTTAATGTCACCAAGTCCAAGATCATCTCCATCAATGATGGCGGCAAGATCACTTATCTTTCCATCGCAGCCAAGGACGTTGCTGAAGCTTTGCAAGAGCGTGGCATTTCCCTCGACGCTGATGATCGCCTCAATGTGGATCCCGCAACCACGCTCAAGAACAACACTCAGATTGTTATTGACCGCGTGGAAAACAACCACGTCACTGAAGCGGTTCCTTTTGATGTAGCCGCAGTTTATGTGGATAATCCTGACGCTCCAGAAGGCGAAGAGTCTGTCCTGGAACCCGGCGCAGCTGGTACTAAGGAAATCACTCGCCAAATCACCACTGTCAACGGTGTTGAAACCAACTCCGCAGTGGTTAATGAAGTTGAAGTAACCCCAGCAACTCCTGCCAAGATCAGCCGTGGCACCAAGGTTGCAGCTGCTGCTCCTGCCGCAGCTGCCGTAGCTGGTAACTCAGTGTGGGATCAGCTGGCACAGTGTGAAGCTGGTGGAAACTGGGCTATTGATACCGGCAATGGTTACTCCGGTGGCCTGCAATTTGCAGCTTCAACCTGGCAGGCATATGGCGGTGGCGCTTACTCTGCAACCGCCGCAGGTGCATCCCGCGAACAGCAGATTGCCATTGCAGAAAAGGTTCAAGCCGCTCAAGGCTGGGGCGCATGGCCTGCTTGCACCGCAAGCCTAGGCATCCGATAGTAGAAATCTCGCATCCTGCAGGTAGATTGGGATGCTATGGAAGAACCCTCAGGCGCACAGCTGCTTGGCCCGGTGGAGATCCGCGCCCTCGCAGAAAAACTCGATGTCACACCCACGAAAAAACTGGGACAGAACTTTGTTCATGATCCCAATACCGTGCGTCGAATTGTTGGCGCCGCCGGACTTACCGCTGAAGACCATGTAGTAGAGGTCGGACCAGGGCTCGGTTCACTAACCTTGGCCCTGGTTGATGTGGCAAAAACCGTCACCGCAGTGGAAATTGATCCACGCCTGGCAGCAGAATTGCCAGCCACCTTTCAATGGCGTGCCCCAGATCTGGCCGATAAATTAAGCATTGTGCTCAAAGATGCGCTCCAGGTAAAACAAGCAGATTTGGCAGTTCAGCCCACCGCATTGGTGGCTAACTTGCCATATAACGTCTCTGTTCCAGTGCTGCTACACATGATGGAAGAATTTCCGACCATCACCAAGGTGCTCGTTATGGTGCAAGCCGAGGTAGCTGATCGTTTAGCAGCTGATCCGGGCTCCAAGATTTATGGTGTACCAAGTGTCAAGGCTTCTTTCTATGGACCTGTCACCAAAGCTGGTTCCATTGGTAAGAATGTTTTTTGGCCTGCACCGAAGATCGAATCCGGGTTGGTGAAAATCACCCGAGTGGAAACTCCGTGGCAACAAGACGATGAAACCAGGAAGAAAGTCTGGCCCATCATTGATGCTGCCTTCCTGCAGCGTCGCAAGACCTTGAGAGCTGCTCTTTCGGGATACTTTGGATCTGCCCAAGCTGCCGAGGATGCCCTTAGAGCAGCAAATATTGATCCTGGCCTGAGAGGTGAAAAGCTCGATATCGCCGATTATGTTCGCCTTGGATTGCAGGAGGCATAGGTGAAAATTACGGCCAAGGCCTGGGCGAAGACCAATCTGCACCTCGGTGTGGGGGAGGCTCGTCCCGATGGATTCCATGAACTGTTGACAGTTTTTCAGACGATTGATCTTTTTGACACCGTCACACTAGAAACCATTGATGAGGAAATTGTCGAAACAGGATCCGTCGTAAAGCGCCTTTCTGTAACCGGACCCCGTGGGGTCCCGGAAGACGCCACTAACCTGGCGTGGCGCGCAGTTGATGCGTTAGTGGCGCGTCGCGCCGAGCAGACCCCGCTGCCTGCAGTTACCTTGCATATTGACAAGGGGATTCCGGTGGCTGGTGGCATGGCTGGCGGTTCGGCGGATGCGGCGGCGACGTTGCGCGCTGTGGATGCTTGGATCGGGCCTTTTGGTCAAGAGACCTTATTAGAGGTTGCCGCTGAGTTGGGTTCGGATGTGCCATTTTGTTTATTGGGTGGCACCATGCGTGGCAGCGGTCGTGGCGAGCAATTGGTAGATATGCTCAATCGTGGAAAGTATCACTGGGTGGTCGCAGTTTTTGCAAAGGGCCTGTCCACGCCTGCGGTATTTAAAAAGCATGATGAAATACATTGGCATGGCAATTTTGAAATTGAAGAACTCAGCGAGGCTTTGCTGCAGGGCGACTACTTAAGCGTAGGTTCTGCTTTGCACAATGACCTGCAGATTTCCGCTTTTAGTTTGCGTCCGGAATTGCGCACTGTGCTTACCGATGGCATTAAGGCCGGTGCTTTTACTGGCATCGTTTCCGGATCGGGCCCAACATTGGTGTTTATTTGTGAAAATGCTGCCGATGCCCGCGATGTTGCAGAATCGCTTATTGATGGCGGACAGGTTTTGGCAGCTCACACTGCCACTGGCCCAGCATCACGCTCCGCGCGAACCCGCGGCGCACATATTTTGTCTATCGAAGACTAAAGCTAGTGAAATTGGAGTAAAAGAAAAACACAATGGCCAATCTGATCAATCTGGAAAACGTCTCAAAGACGTGGGGATTAAAGACGCTTCTCGACGGGGTGTCGCTGGGAGTGCAAAGCGGCGACCGTATCGGTGTAGTAGGCCTCAACGGCGGTGGCAAGACCACCTTGCTTGAAGTGCTTACCGGCATCGAACCTCCGGATGCGGGCCGTGTTTCACATAACTCTGATCTGCGCATGGCAGTTGTTACCCAGCGTGCCGAGCTCAATGATGATGACACTGTTGCTGATGTTGTGCTTGGACCACTTGGCCTGGAAGTTTTTGAATGGGCTTCCAATGCAACTGTGCGCGATGTGCTCGGCGGCTTGGGAATTGTCAATCTGGGTCTAGATACCAAGGTGGGCAACCTCTCGGGTGGAGAGCGTCGCCGTACCAATTTGGCTGCTGCTTTGGTCCAAGATTTGGATCTCATTGTGCTTGACGAGCCCACCAACCACCTTGACGTGGAAGGCGTGCAGTGGCTGGCATCTTATTTGCTTTCCCGTCGCATTGCCATTGTTGTGGTCACCCACGATCGTTGGTTCCTGGACACCATTGCCACCACCACCTGGGAAGTTCATGATGGCGTAGTTGATTCCTATGAAGGCGGCTACAACGACTGGACCTTCGCCCGTGCTGAGCGTGCGCGCCAGTCCGACATCATCGAGCAGCGTCGCCAGAACCTAGCCCGCAAGGAACTTGCTTGGCTGCGCCGCGGTGCACCTGCCCGTACCTCTAAACCTCGCTATCGCATTGAAGCCGCCGAGGCGTTGATTGCTGACGTGCCAGCTCCGCGTGACAAAGTGGAATTGATGAAATTCTCTAAATCACGCCAAGGCCGTGTGGTTATTGAGTTGGAAGATGCAGCAATTGCAACACCAGATGACCGCATGCTGGTTGAGGATCTCACCTGGCGTCTGGCCCCTGGCGAGCGCATCGGTCTGGTGGGCGTTAACGGCTCCGGCAAAACTACGCTGCTGCGCACTTTGGCTGGCGAGCATCCTTTGCGAGCCGGTAAGAGAATCGAAGGCCAAACTGTAAAGCTTGGTTGGCTGCGTCAGGAGCTCGATGATCTTGATCTTTCCCGCCGTCTTATTGACTGCGTGGAAGATGTTGCTTCTTATGTGGTGATGGGTGATAAGCAGATTTCTGCCTCCCAATTGGCTGAACGCCTGGGATTTTCACCGCAGCGTCAGCGCACTCCAGTAGGAGATCTGTCCGGTGGTGAGCGCAGGCGCCTGCAGCTTACCCGAGTGCTCATGGCCGAGCCCAACGTTTTGCTTCTCGACGAGCCCACCAACGACCTTGACATCGATACCCTTCAAGAGCTGGAATCTTTGCTTGATGGTTGGCCAGGCACCTTGGTGGTTATCTCTCACGACCGTTATCTGATCGAGCGAGTAACCGACTCCACCTGGGCACTTTTTGGCGATGGCAAACTTACCAACCTACCAGGTGGCATTGAAGAATACCTCGCTCGTCGTGTGGTTTTGATGGAAGCTTCAGATACTGGTGTTTTGAACCTGGGATCGGCCAATGCTGTGTCGGAGAGCTCTTCAACCTCTACGATGTCTTCCCAAGAACGCCACCGCATCACCAAAGAAATGAATGCTTTGGAACGCAAAATGGGAAAGCTTGACCAACAAATGGACAAGTTGAACCAGCAACTGGCAGCTGCGGCAGAAGAAATGGATACCGCGAAGCTCACTGAATTAGACACCAAGTTGCGCGCGGTACGCGATGAACATAGTGATCTAGAAATGCAGTGGATGGAACTTGGCGAGGAAATTGAAGTCTAGATTTTGCTGCTTTAGCTAGGCATTTCTAAGAAGGTCATTTCTTGAGGTTATTCCTCGGGGGATGACCTTTTGTTATGTTTCACGAAGTGGCGGGTGCACAAGTGTGATGGGAAAGCTATTGCCGTATACCCCCCATGGGTATATATTGATGTTTAGGTCACTAATAGCTTTTGATTGTGACTAAGGATCTTTGTTGAAATTTTTACCCAATAAAAATCCGTTGACATAACCCTGAAGCGTTCGCTGGAAATAACATTCTTGACTGGCGTGCGTGCAAACGAAGGAATGCAAAATGAACTACCGCACAAAAACACTGCTCGTTGCCTTAACTGCAACTGGAACTTTGGTTCTCAGCGCATGTTCTCCAGCAGATGAAAGTTCCTCCGCAACATCTTCTAGTTCCTCCAGCTCCTCAAGTTCTTCCAGTGCTGCAGCTGATCCACACTCTTCAATGATGCACTCAATGGGAAATGCAGAAGTTCCTGAAGGAATGACCGAGGCAACAGATCCTACCTACCCAGTTGGAACTGAAGTGACCTTAACTGCAGACCACATGCCAGGTATGGAAGGCGCAACGGCAACAGTGTCAGGAGCATATGACACTTATACCTACGCTGTGGACTATGTACCCACTACCGGCGGCGCCACCGTCCTAGACCACCGTTGGGTTGTTCAAGAAGAGATCGAAAACGCTGGCACCGAGCGCCTGGCAAATGGCACCAAAGTTACGCTAACCGCTGGCCATATGGCGGGAATGGACGGTGCAGAAGCAACGATTGCTTCCTCCACCGATGAGACGGTCTACGCCGTGGACTTTGAAATGAACGGTATGACCATGGAAAACCACATGTGGGTAGTCGAAAGTGAAATGCAACCCCTAAGCAACTAATGAACCTGCTTCAAGAAAGGTAGTGGTTTCTCATGACTATGGGAGATTCACACGCAACTCACACTGGTCATGAGGGCCACGGAGGTCATGCTGGGCATGGTGGTCATGAGGGCCACGGAGGTCATGCTGGGCATGCTGGGCACGACGAACACGGAGGTCATGCTGGGCATGGTGGTCATGGTGGTCACGTAGAAAAATTCAGAAAACTGTTTTGGCTCATGCTTTTGCTGGCCATTCCTGTCGTTATTTTTAATGACATGTTTGCAGGAGTGATTGGATACTCGCTTCCAGACTGGCCATGGGTTCCATGGGTCTCCCCGCTGATTGGTACCGTCATATTTTTCTGGGGCGGCTGGCCCTTCTTGCTAGGTGCTTATTCAGAAATTCGTGGACGTAAACCGGGCATGATGCTATTGATTGCACTTGCTATCAGTGTCGCTTTTCTAGCTTCATGGGGCTCTAGCCTTGGACTCTTAAGCCATGAACTTAACTTCTGGTGGGAACTAGCTTTATTGGTTGTCATCATGCTTTTGGGACACTGGATCGAAATGCGTTCATTGGCTCAGACCACCTCAGCTCTTGATTCTCTAGCTGCTCTGCTTCCAGATGAAGCTGAGAAAGTAGTTGGGGCAGAGGTCGTTAAGGTTTCTCCAGGTGAACTGGCCGTTGGTGATGTAGTGATCGTACGTCCAGGCTCAGCTGTGCCCGCGGATGGAATCATTGTTGATGGTGCAGCTTCCATGGACGAAGCAATGGTGACTGGTGAATCTAAAACAATTTGGCGAGAATCCGGTGATCATGTCATTGCTGGCACTATCGCGACAGATTCTGGTTTAAGAGTTAAAGTCACCGCCGCTGGTGATGAAACCACATTGGCTGGAATTCAAAAACTCGTTTCTGAGGCTCAGGCTTCATCTTCGCGAGCTCAACGAATTGCTGATACTGCAGCAAATTGGCTTTTCTGGTTTGCGCTGGGGGCTGCGGCTATCACTGCTGTAGTTTGGTCGCTTTTGGGAATGCCAGATGAGGCAGTAATCCGTACTATTTCGGTTCTTGTGATTGCTTGTCCACATGCCTTGGGTCTGGCAATTCCGCTAGTTGTTTCAATTGCAACGGAGCGAGCTGCCCGTGGGGGAGTGCTCATTAAAGATCGTCTTGCTTTGGAATCCATGCGCAAGATTGACACGGTTCTCTTTGATAAGACAGGAACGTTGACCAAGGGTGAGCCACATCTTGCGGAAATTGAGGTGGTAGAGGGTTTTGCAGCAGATGAGGTGCTCGCTTTGGCAGCAGCAGCCGAAGCTAATAGTGAGCACCCACTTGCTCGCGCTATTCTTCGAGCTGCAGATGAAAAAGGCTTGAGCGTAATGCCTGCTAGTGATTTTTCATCGGCGCCTGCGGTTGGTGTCAAAGCGACGGTTGCTGGGAAAGTTGTTGAGGTAGGTGGCCCATTTTTACTTAAACAAGCTGGAGTAATCGAGCTACCTATTGTGCAAAGATGGAGTTCCGTAGGGGGAACAATTCTCCACGTCTTGGTAGATGGCCAGGTCATTGGTGTCATTTCCTTGGTTGATGAGGTTCGCCCGGAATCTTATACGGCAGTTAATGCGCTACATGAACTTGGAATTCAAGTCGTGATGATCACCGGTGATGCTCAAGCAGTGGCTGACACTGTGGCAAAGGATCTTGGCATCGATAGGGTTTTTGCCGGAGTTCGACCAGAAGATAAAGCATCCAAGGTGGCTGAGCTGCAACATGAAGGCAGGTTAGTTGCCATGGTTGGGGATGGCGTTAACGATGCTCCTGCTCTTGCTACGGCTGATGTGGGCATTGCCATCGGTGCTGGTACCGATGTGGCGATAAACTCTGCCGGCGTGATTTTGGCTTCTTCAGATCCTCGATCAGTGCTTTCCATGGTCAAGCTTTCACAAGCGGCTTATCGGAAGATGAAACAGAATTTGTGGTGGGCAGCAGGTTATAACTTGATTTCTGTGCCGCTGGCAGCAGGAATTTTGGCTCCAGTGGGATTTGTCTTGCCAATGAGTGTTGGTGCACTTTTGATGTCGGTATCCACGGTTGTTGTGGCGTTGAATGCTCAACTCTTGCGCAGGTTGGATCTATCGCCAAATAAGGTGATTTAGAAAACCTGTTGCACATCAGAAATTTAGAGGTCTTCTGGATAAGGCCTCTATCTATTGGCTATGATGGGTGAAATGATCTTAATCAACGTAAAATTCAAGCCTTTGCCCGAGTATGTAGCCAATTTCCGCGAATTGGTTGCCGAGTTTACTGAGAAGACCCGTGCTGAAGAGGGAAATATCTTCTTTGAGTGGTCCATCAATACCGATAACCCAAATGAATTTGTTCTTATTGAGGCTTTCCAGGACGATGCAGCCGAAGCTCATGTCAACAGCGATCATTTCAAGGCAGCATGTGAGCTCTTCCCAACCATCTTGATTGAGACTCCAGAGATCATCAACACTCTTATTGAAGGCAAGACTGAGTGGGATCGTATGGCGGAGTTTGCTGTTAAATAAGATGTCCTAAATTGGGCAGATAGTTTATGAATATGATGCTAGTCATATATTTCAAAATGGACGTATGATGAGGGCATGCACATTGTAAATATTCGATTCAAGCCCAAGGCTAAGTATGTGGAGACATTCCGCTACACCGTTGACAAATTCACCGAAGAAACTAGGACAGAGGAAGGCTGTCTCTATTTTGACTGGTTCCGCAATACTGATTATCCAGGTGAATATCTGGTAGTTGGTGTCTGGACTGATGAAGGTGCCAAGGCACATCAAAACAGTGAACAGTACCTCAGAGCCCAAGAAACTTTGCCACCGTTGCTGCAACAAACGCCACTTATTGTGCAAAGCGAGTTTCCGCATAAGAAAGGCTGGGAACGGTTTAGTGATTTTGAGGTCAACTAGTTTTTCGGTTCAAAACCCCCCATCTCGAAGGTATCTTTATCAAACCTTTGTAGCTAATGGGGGATTTTTCATGTCAACTTAGCAAATAGGAGCAATTACTTAAGGATTTACTTGTAGGCTCAAATCATGGGAAATAAAAAAGATTCTGAAAGTCTGCCGGACTTCCACAAGAATCCGCCAAAGCTCGATAAAAAAGCTTATGAAAAAGAGCTCAAGCGTCTCCAAGCTGAGTTGGTCAATCTCCAGCAATGGGTCGTGGAGACCGGAGCTCGCGTTGTTATCGTGATGGAAGGTCGCGATGCTGCTGGCAAAGGCTCTGCCATCAAGCGGATTACTCAATACCTCAACCCACGTTCTGCCCGGATTGAAGCTCTTCCAACACCTAGCTCTCGAGAAAAAGGGCAGTGGTATTTCCAGCGTTATATTGAAAAGCTGCCAACTGCAGGCGAGATCGTAATTTTTGATAGGTCTTGGTACAACCGCGCCGGCGTTGAGCGAGTGATGGGTTTTTGTACCTCTCAGGAATACCGCCGATTCTTGCACCAGGCCCCTATTTTTGAGCGTCTGCTGGTAGAAGATGGCATCCACCTGCGTAAGTACTGGTTCTCAGTATCTGATGAGGAACAAATTTCCCGCTTCCAGGATCGGTTGAGTGATCCGTTGCGCCGTTGGAAGCTCTCACCAATGGATTTGCAGTCTATTACCAAGTGGGAGGACTATTCTCGTGCGAAGGATGAGATGTTCATCCACACTGATATCCCTTCTGCACCGTGGTACACGGTGGAATCAGAGGACAAGAAGCGTTCTCGAATTAACGTGATTTCACATCTCTTGTCCACGATTCCTTATGAGAAGATCGATCGCCCTTTGCCAGAGATTCCGGAACGTCCAAATCCTGACACTGACTATGAGCGTCCTCCACGTGATGAATTCCGTTATGTTCCCGATGTTGCTGCCCACCTAGAAGAAGATCGCATCGAGGCAGTAAAGCAGGAGAAAAAGGATAAGAAGGCCAGTAAGAAAGAGAAAAAGGGCAAAAAGAAGGCTTAATAACAGTCACCTTCTTGCCCCGGGCCCAACTTAAATAAGCCCCAGCCGGAGTTTAGAGTTCTTCAGAAAGTAGATTTTGGAGGACTACTACAACTCCGGCTTCGGCATTTGAAGGTGCAATTTCATCGGCCAACGCCAAGATATCGGGGTGTGCATTAGCCATGGCATAAGAGGTGCCAGCGGCTTTCATTAGTTCTGTGTCATTGAGGTAATCGCCAAAAACAAGGGTTTCAGATTCGGCAATGCCCAAAGCTTCGCGCAGGGTAGCAAGTGCATGACCCTTGTTGGCTGATTTATCCATAACATCAACCCAGTGTTCACCGGAGACGACCACATTCGCGCCGGGAGCAGCTGCGCGAATGACGGGGGCGCAATCCTTTTCTGCATCTGCAAAGGTGAAAATGGCGACCTTAATAACCTCGTCATTAACTACTTCGTGGAGGTCTTCCACTTCATCGAGGGCGAGGTAATACTGAGATCCTTCTTCACGGAAGGCGGCGTCGAAACGCTCTACAAAGGCGCGTTCCGGGCGGCAGACCACAACACCCATATCTACGGAGGATTCGCGGGCTGCATCAATGATGGAGTGCACGGTCTCGCCATCGATGGTGGTCAAAGAAATAATCTCACCGTTGTGGACAACCACGGTGCCATTTTCGGCGATATAAGAAAGTGGCTCTCCAGCCCTTTCAAATTGGGTTTGCAGGGTGGCTAGTTGGCGGCCACTGGCGGGTGCAAAGGCAATATCTTGTTCCCTGAGCTGTTCGAGAACCTTCCAAAATCCTTCTGGGATTCTTCTTTGATCATTGAGCAGCGTGCCATCCATGTCAGTTGCGACGAGGCGAAAATCCATCAGAGAGAGACTCCTTTCAAATAAAGTGCTAATTGCCTATTGTGTCACACCTCGGCAGGCAAGCTATGCCACACTAGTTTCATGAACATTTCCGAACCTCCCGTGATTATTAGGGTGCAGCATAAAACCGGCATCGTAGCGCTTAATCGAGCAAAGGCACTGAACTCCATCAACCTAGAGATGGTGAATATTATCCAGCAGGCTTTGGATGAATGGGCTGCCGATGATGCGATCTCGCAAGTGCTTATTTATTCGACTTCAGAGCGTGCATTTTGTGCCGGCGGAGATATTCGAGAATTGCGTGATGCGGTGATTGCAGGAAATCCTGAATTTGGCGATCACTATTTCACTGAGGAATTTAACCTGGTTAATTGCCTGGGAACTTACCCTAAGCCAGTAATCGCGCTGATCAATGGCATTGTTATGGGTGGTGGTATGGGGGTTAGCATGCATAATTCCCATCGCATTATTACGGAAAACGCCCTAGCTGCGATGCCAGAAACTGCGATTGGTTATGTCCCGGATGTGGGATTCACCTATTTTGCACACCAGATCACCACCCCGGCAATCGCCAAGTTCTTAGGTATTACAGGCTGGCGTATGAGTCCCGCCGATATGCTGTGGACCGGAGTGGCCAGCCACTTCATTAAATCCGCAGATATCGAGGCATTCACCAACACCCTGCTAGAAAATTCGCTCGAGCAGGCCCTCGACACCTTTAGCACCCAACCTGAAGAATCCAGCACCTTGGAAAGCTTTGCCTCCAGCATTGAGGAGACCTTCGGCCAAGAGACTGGGGAGCTTATCGACGCTGCCCTCGCCGCACATCCCGACGCTGCCTTCAGGGCCAAGATTGAGAAGCCACTGCGCCAGGCTGCGCCTAGCGCAGTGGTGGCAACTTCTGCTTTGATGAACCAAAATCGCGAGGCGCAGAGTCTGCGCGAAGGCCTTGATAATGAACTTGTGATGGCACTTTTTATGATCCGCCAACCTGATTTTGCAGAAGGAGTACGCGCTGCGGTGGTGGATAAGGATCGTAATCCACAGTTTGGAGCGGCACTGCCGGAAGAGAATTACCTTGAGCTAATTAAGAATTAGCAACCACCTTTTGATAGCTTAGGTATAGACCTTTCGTTTGAGAGGTCTATTCTGCTTAAGGGAAGGTGTGCAGTGAAAGCGCTGAGCAAAATACCTGTTCCTTGGACCTGGTACCTGGGAATCATGGGAATGATCGTGATGAGCATCGTGGCAGCACTTGCAATGCTCAAGTATTTTCCCAATGAAATGCCCACGCAGGTAAATAGCGGACTTTTTGCACTTGGTGGTTCATATTCGCCACCGATGAGCTCTCAAACTCTCATTGCTCGGGTGGTTGCAGGTGCTGTTTTAGTGCTCGCAATTTCCTTGGGTACGTCCACGTTGATCTCTTATCGATCCGAGAATCTGGCGGCAGATCATCCCCATGCGTCTGCTATTCAATTGGCACGCCGCTGGTCTTTCCTTAATAATGTCCAAAGCTGCTTGGGATGGTTTAGCTTTTTCCTGGCCGCCGTACTCACGATTTCTGCGCTGCGAGTCAACGGTCCAGGTCCGGTTAGCGCTTTCGAGATGGCCGCGTATGTTGTGTCAATAGCCGTTTTGGCCTGGGTGTTTGTAATTTCCCTAAGGCGCGGCCAATTAGAAATAGATCGCGCCATTCCCATTCGTGAGGATGATTCCGCTCTTAAATGGGGCATCATTTATCACAATGTTTCCGACCCTCGAGTTTTTATAGAGCTTGACGACGGCCAGACCACCGTAATTAACATGGCTCGCCCGGCGAGCTGGGGTTTGTTGGGCTTAATGATCCTGCCCGCTGTGGTCATTGTCGGAATCATTATTTATGGAAGCTAAGTTAAGTTGGCGATTTTCCACCGTGATTTTGCTGCCATCAAAAGGTAATCCGCGCAGCTGGGCGTAGGAAGCTACCGCCCGCTGTCGATCAAGATCGCTGGCAAGTGGTTGATAGAGGGTAGCCTCCACCGCAGCAAAAGAGGCTGGCGGCAGGTGCAAACGTGGATGATCAAGCAGGATGACGATGTGCCGATCGCCATCTTTGACAAAAGCATGTGTCCACCGCTTGAGGATGGGTTTTGCTACATTAATGAGCTCAAATTCCTGCGCATCGGCGACCTCAACTTCAGGAGTGGTGAGCAACAAGATTCCATTATCAAATCCAAAACGCGCCACCCCCTCAGTTTCGGAGCCGTGGAATTCTGGCTGGGACCATGCCCATTTCCAGGTGTTACCCTCGATGGTCGCGAGTGGAAAAGCCTGCACCTCATGAACATTATCCAGCTGTGCGGTGCGTGAGCTGGCATTAAACTGCAGCTGATAATTCGGCGAGATGGCGTCGAAAAGCAACTGGTGCTCAGCCGACATGAAGGCCGCATCCGCGCGTACCTCGCGCAACCCCAGCCCACCTGCGAGTTCAATGGGCTTCCCATTGCGTAACAAGAGGGAAGTGCCATCGCTGAAGGCGATGCGATCCTCTTCAATCCGGATGCCTAAGCCGCGGAAGGCGGCGTAGGAGCTGAGCGCGCGTCTTAACGTGCCTCGCGGTAGCCCGGGCAAACCGTCGATGAGGTCGCGGCGGGCGTCGAAAAGCTCAGGTAAGTAATTGATGATGACAAGTGCTTGGCCACGGGAGCCAAAAGGGGCAATGAATGCTGGTGCATTGCCATAAAGTGTGCGGGCGGCAGAGATGAGGTTATCGCTAAGTGGCTGGGTGCCCTGTAGTTCCGGGATGTTGAGATCAACACCGCGCGTACTTTCCCAGGTCAACTGGTTATTTTGAATCCAAGCGACAACTTCGCCAGTGGTATCAAAAGGTGCACCTGAGGTACGGTTAATTCTAACTTCGGCATGTGTTGCGCCTTCGTCGAGGTTAAACTCGACCCCCAGGATTCCTCCCAATTGGGCTGCAAATGCCTGGTCAACGCCTGATTGTCCTATTTTTCCGTCAGCTACAACTTCAGAGAGTGACACGGGAAGCGGGATATCCATTCCTTTAGGATATTCCTTCCACCTGGCTTTTGGGGACAGTGGGCGGGTTGTTTGAAATTATTCCATCTGTGAAGATGGAGGGATGCCAATATCAATTCGGCGTTTATTGAATAGGAAGTACTTAGAGTGAAAACCGCAAAATCTCGACTATGCTCCATTGTTCTTGGAGTTTCAATCGGGGTGACCTCAGTATTTACTGGCGCAGGAATTGCCGCTGCCTATGACTACGGCATGGACCCTAACCAAAACTATAATCCCGTAGAAGATATTACCGATCGCCCGGAAGGGCTTTCCAAGCTGCCATTTTTTGGCAGTCAACTAACTAGTTTTGGTTCCTCAGAAGGCTCATCCTTCGGGGAAATTGTGACCTCCACCGAACCGCAATACACCGATCCGCGTTATCCAGCAGGTAAGGATGCTCTGCCGAAGGCAACGATCGACATGAACCCTGAGGTTCTAGCGCGTTTGGAACGTTTTATTGGCGTTGATGGTGATCGCATTCGCCAGATCAATGCTTATTCACCATCCATGGGACGCACGATTCCATTGCTATGGATTGTTCCTGAAGATAATTCCGTACCACGGCCTACGCTTTATGCACTTGGTGGTGGAGATGGAGGCCAAGGCAGCGATAACTGGGTAAATAACACTGACCTTGATGAATTGATGAGTCAGAACAACGTCAATGTCATCATGCCTATGCTTGGTGCATATACTTTTTATGCTGACTGGGTGGAAGAAAGCGCAGATCTCGGTGGCAAGCAGCAATGGGAAACCTTCTTAACCCACGAGCTGCCAGAGCCTTTGGAAGCTGCGATTGGTGCTGATGGTCAAAGAAGCATTATTGGCATGTCAATGTCGGGTGGCACTGTACTGAATTATGCGAGCCACAACCCGAATTTCTACTCTTCGGTAGGTTCATTCTCTGGATGTGCAGAAACCAACTCCTGGATGGGGCGCCGTGGAATCGCGGCAACTGCCTACAATGGCAATGCGCTTCCAAGCCAGATTTTTGGCGAAGTTGATAGTGACTATTCCCGCTACAATGATCCACTGCTCAATGCTGCAAAACTGGGTGAACAAGATAATCTCTATGTTTTTTCAGCCTCTGGTTTGTCCTCGGAACTAGACTTCACCGGCCCAAATGCGCCTACCGATCAAGCTGGCATTGATGATCGACTTAGTGTTGGTTTCCAAATCGAGGCAATGTCCAATACTTGTACCCATAATCTCAAGGCTGCGACAGATCAAATGGGCATTAAATCGATTAACTATGACTTTGGTGTAACTGGTACTCACTCCTGGGATTATTGGAATCAGGGATTGCACCGCTTTTTCCCTCTGATGATGCAGGGATTTGGACTAGATGGTGGAGAAATCCCAGTTTATAACCCCAATGGTGTG
Source organism: Corynebacterium callunae DSM 20147 (assembly GCF_000344785.1). Taxonomy (NCBI): domain Bacteria; kingdom Bacillati; phylum Actinomycetota; class Actinomycetes; order Mycobacteriales; family Corynebacteriaceae; genus Corynebacterium; species Corynebacterium callunae. The sequence continues at coordinate 929,834 of NC_020506.1, forward strand.
AGCTCTACTGAATCATCTTCTGAACTTTCCTCCGGTGTTAGCCTCGGTGGAGTAATTGGCAGTGTGGTTGGTAGCTCGCTTTCCAGCTAAATCTTTAATCCAAAAATGCACTGTGTTCCGGGCGGAACACAGTGCATTTTGGTGTTTTTAGCCTTAACGCTTTAGGAGGGCGCTGGCTCTTTTAACTAGCTCGATCGCCTCTTCAGGATCGCGTGGCTCAGGGTTGCGGTAATACCACTTCAAAGCTGCTGCAATTGCTGCAGCTTGTAAGTGGATCGACACATCAATTTCGAAATCATCTAGCTGTGGCATCTTGTGTTTGAAGAATAAGCGCAGTGGCTCCAACATGATGTTGGCATCAAAAGCACAAGGGGGAGGGCCGAGCTTTTCTAAGATTTCACCCACTTGATAAAGCGCACTAAAAGAATCAAGCTCTGAATCTCCCTTGCGGAAATGGTTAATTACTAGATGCTCAAGGGCGTCTTGAGTATCTAAATCTGCAGGGAGTTCCTCAAGTTGAGCAATCAAATTCTGGATTTGAGAACTCATAAACTCTACAAGTGCTTCTTCTCGAGACGCAAAATAATTGTGAAAGGTTCTCGTCGAAAAGCCTGCTTCGGCCGCAATTGTTGCAACCGTAAGGGACTCGGGGCCTTCAGTTAAGGCGAGCTGCGCAGCAGCGCGGGAAAGCGCTGTGCGCGTTGCAGCTTTTTTAGTTTCACGAAGCCCCGACACTGGTAGATTCCTTTAGTTCCGCGGTGCGGGCCTTATCTAAACCGCTAAGACCTTCACCTTCGACATCAACATTTGGAAGAATCTTATCCAACCACTTAGGAAGCCACCAAGCCTTGTCGTCGAGTAGGAACATTGTTGCTGGGATGATCATCATACGAACGATGAAGGCATCGAAGAACACAGCAGCTGCGAGGGCAAAGCCCATTGTCTTAATGAAGGCCATGTCCTGGGCCATGAAGGCGGCAAAGACAGAAACCATGATGATGGCAGCTGCAGTAACCACGCGGGCGCCGTGTTTAAAGCCGTTGGAGGTAGCATTGCCGGCGGTCTTTCCCTTGGTGAAGCCTTCTCGCATACGCGTCACCAAGAAGATCTGATAATCCATGGCGAGGCCAAATACCAGGCCAATCAGCATAATTGGCAAGAATGACAGCAGCGGTTGAGGATCTTCAATAATTCCGAATGCGCCTTCTTGGAAGATTGCTACGGTGGCACCGAAGGTGGCTGCCACGGACAATCCGAAGCCGAGGGCCGCAATTAGTGGAACCCAAATGGAACGGAAAACAAGAAGCAGCACAAAGAAAGCTAGGACTAGCACAATGAGGACATAAGGAATCAGCACGCTGGAAAGACGTTCTGAAATGTCATCATAAATTGGAGTGACGCCGGTGATGCCATAGGTGGCGCCGGTTTCAGATTCAAAAGTGCTGGTGTTATCGCGCAAAGCCTGAAGGGTATCTGAGGTGCGCTCATCAATGGCATCGAACTCAGGGGTAATCAAGATTTGTGCAGTGTCGAGATTCTCAGTGGTCTGCGTGACCTGCGCATTCTTCACGCCATCGATGGTGAGGAATTGCTCTACTGCCTTTGCGAAGGCCTGAGGGCGATCCTGCTCTGCCACATTTGCAGCATCTATCAGAGCAATCATCGGAGCGTTTTTGCCTGGACCAAAGGCTTCGGCAGTCATGTCATATGCGGTGCGTGGTGCAGAGCCCAAGGCGGAGGTGCCATCGGTTGGCATTGCTAGGCGCATGTTGCCGGCAGGGATCGCAATGGCGCCCAGCAAGATAACGCCAACGGCAAGGTAAGCAAGAGGCATTTTGCGGATGAGCCGAACCCATTTGAGACCCATGGTTGGCTTCTCATCTTCAGGGTCTGGAACCTTAGGTCCAGGCATTCTAGCTGCAAAGATCTTGGTTCCCAGAAGTCCCAGCAGGGCTGGGAGGAAGGTAAGTGCTACCAAGACGGCGACTGCGACCGTGATTGCAGCGGCAATAGCCATTGTGGTGAGGAATGGGATGTTAATAATTGACAGTGCAATGAGGGCAATTAGAACCGTGGTGCCTGCGAACACAACTGCAGATCCGGCGGTGCCGACTGCCATTCCCATAGCGTGTGCACGGGTGCTCAGCGGCATATTGCGAAGCTTCTGGGCAAGCTCTTTGGGCTCCAAGTTATTGGAACCGGTTTGCCCGATGAGCTCATTGCGGAAGCGAGAAACAATAAAGAGGGCGTAATCAATACCCACTGCCAGGCCAATCATGGAGGCCAGGGTTGGGGTCATATCGCTGACAGAATCCGTGAAAGCGGTTGCCAGCTGAATGCCCATGATGCCGATACCCACGCCGATAATGGCAGAAATCAGTGGCATGCCAGCCGCAATAAATGAACCGAAAGTAACGATGAGCACAACAGCTGCAACGAGGAGACCAATGAGTTCAGAGGTCATATTTAGGGAGGTAGCTGCAGCGCCGAAAACATTTCCGTTATACACAACGGTGAGATCGCCATCGTCGTATTTGTCCAGAATGTCAGTGACGGCGGTGCGATCTGCTGCAGGGACGTCCGCGGCTGCTGCCGCGTCAAAAGTCATTGAGACGATGCCGGTGGTTTCATCCGGGCTCAGAGGGCTTATCGACGCTATATCTGCGGCGATTTTATCTGCAGGGACGCCCTGGGCTTCTAGAGCTGGGGTCATTTGAGCCGTTATGCCTTGCGCGGCCATAACTGGATCTACGACGCTTTCCGCATCCTTCAGCACTCCAGTTGCGCGAATTTCTTCGAGCATCTTGTTTACTTCAGCCGATACTGCTGGATCAGTGAGTGTGGAACCTTCAGGAGCTTGGATAACTACCGAGCCAGTAGCAGCTGAGGTGGCGTCGCTGGAACCAGGGAAGCGCTCCTGCATTTTCTCCATTGTGGTGACTGAGTCAAGCCCTGGGATGGAGAAACTGCTGGTAGTTGGCTTGGAATAGAGTCCCGCCAAGGTTGTAATGCCGATTAGCAGGATGAGCCAAAAAGCGAGGAAAGGCCACTTCTTGCGGTAAGCAAGGGAGCCGATGTTATAGAGAAATCTTGCCATGAGTTTCCTTCTTGAAAGTGAAGATTTGAGGCTGGCAGGGAAGTGAAAAACTTGCACACTTTATGCAATCTTGCGCAACATGTGCAAGTTTATCCCGGGGCTTTCATTCAGGGTTAATGTCAAAGGTGATTTGTGATGCAACTCTATTTTTAGCAAGTGGTGTGTGATAAATCTCTATATTTCTTTGGGAAGCAAGACGGTTGTACTGATGGTGGGTTATTGTGCCCCTATGACTACGAATAACGCGAAATTTATCCCCACGGCCGACCTTGTTGACATCATCGGTGAGGAAGTTCGATCCTGTGATCTGCAATTCCAAAACCTGGGTGGGAATGTGGAATTTTATGGCCCAATTACAACTGTTAAATGCTTTCAAGATAACGCACTTTTGAAATCAATTCTTGGTGAAGAAAGCACAGGTGGAGTTCTGGTTATTGATGGAGATGCGTCCCTGCATACTGCATTGGTGGGGGATATTATTGCAGCTTTAGGTAGGGATCATGGTTGGTCTGGAGTTGTAGTTAATGGTGCGATTAGGGATTCTGCTGTTATCGGCGAGATGGAATTTGGTTGCAAGGCTTTAGGTACCAATCCTCGTAAGTCCTCCAAGAGTGGGGCAGGTGAGCGTGATATCACCGTCAGTTTTGGTGGGGTCGATTTTATCCCTGGTCATTACCTTTATGCTGACTCTGATGGAATTGTTGTCACTGAAGAGCCTGTAATTCAGTAACGGCAGGCGATAGAAGAACGACACTATTAATCAGGGCTGAATCTGATTGTGATTAACTTGCGCAGGTAGGCTCTAATTACTATTTGTCGTCTATCAAAGGTTTAAACAATTGTTTCATGCCGTGAGTTTTGCACTATTGGACTCTGTTAACGTCCTACTCATCGGCATTGTTGTCGCAATTGCTGCACTGCTTCCGCGCTCTGGGAAATATGGCCCAATTGCCACCCTGCTTTTAGTGGGGGATTGGCTTGGGGTCTTTTTGCTGAGCATCGTTGTCATGCTTGTTTTTGATGGACTGGAAGGATTAGTCGGGGCCTTCCTAGATTCCCCATGGTTTGGCATCATTTTGATTGCAACTGGTGTCATTTCTCTGTTTGCAACCATGCTCTCCAAAGGTGATGGCACCAAAGTCTTAGATGGTTTTTTAACGCCAGTAAAGACCCCAAGCTGGAAAACTGTTGGTGCAGGCCTAATCTTGGGAATCGTGCAATCGGCTACCTCGCTCCCTTTTTATGCTGGCCTAGGATTCTTAAGTATCGGCGACTTTAGTCCCGTCATTCGTTATGGTGGCCTCGTAGTTTATGCAACCTTGGCGCTGAGCTTGCCTATAGTTACCGCGATCCTGGTTGGATGGGTTCGCCGATATCCCGAAAGTCCTATTGGCAAGCTCTTTGAAAAGGCTGGAGAAAACAAAACCAAAGTGGCAAAGTGGTCCGGCTATGTAGTGGCATTAGTACTTTGCCTCATGGGTGTTAACTCCCTTATTTAGTCATGCCGCTCGGGGTGATTGTGGGAATCCTGAACTGCGAGCATCCACGTTGAGACTCTTAGATCTGCCTCTCTATTTGAGATTCCATTAGTGAAATCTACATATAAGGAATGAATTGCTGGCAATGGTTGAAACCTTGAGTGCAGGGATCTGCCTTTGGTTTTAAGCAGTACTGGGCAGCCATAGGAGTCCTCGAGCCCTGGAATTTTGCTTGCTAAAAAGCCATTTAATTCCAGACTTTGGTTAAATAGATTGCTTTTCGAGAATCTGCTTAGGTCATAGCGGCTCAGCTCAACCCAGCATCCGTATTCAAGAGTTTGTTTTTCACCGTGAACTGGGATTCCAATATTTGATCGAACAAAGTGTCGTTTAGGTTTTGGGTAATGAATATGGCAAATTGTCGGATCTTCAGTGACCCTTGAATCATTGGCTTTTGCTTCAATCAGTGGATCTGGATAGCGCAAGCTTAAGGCTGGAACTCCATATGAGGGTCCGGTGCATGCTGGGCATTTAAAAATTCTTGGTTCCATAACGGCTCTCCCTGGGTAAATAATAGTAGTTCGACCACAGTCTAAAGCTTTTTGTTCTTTGGGATGGGTTGGGTGATGTGGTTCCTGTGGATAACTGGGGGCGCGGGAGTCGCCTGTGGATAACGTTCGATTTCCAATGTCTAAAGTTCTGGCTTGAGGTTCGAAAAAATGTTCGCAACCACTATTGCTATCGAACACATGAGCCACTAAAATAAGAAGCAGAAAACCACGGGGAACACACAAACACCAAAGGGGGAGATGATGGCGTCATTAACACACCACGTTGATGCATTAGACACCCATATCAAAGCCATCATCACCGCCTTATCCACTGACCTGTCAGCACAGGTATTTAATGACAACGAAGCAGACCTTGTGCGGTTGGAACATGTGTTTAACCAACGTGGGGTGATTAACGCTGCGGTGGCTGTGATGGCTGAACTAGCCCACGCCGGCACGAGGGTGGGGTCTGCAAAAACCACTGATTATCTCGTTGAGCGTTTAGGAGTGTCACGCGTAGAGGCGTTTAACAGGGTGGCGTTGGGTAAGTCATTGTTCCCGCAGGATAAACCCGCTGTCGTAGAGGCTTTGCCGGTGGTTGATGCTGAGGCTGAGGTGGCCGATGGTGATGCGCCCGCGGTGTCTGTTCCTGAGGTGGATGTGGTGGCTGAGGTTATCGGCTCTCATCGTTCAGGATCGGTGGTGGTCAGTCCTGATCGGTTGGTGGTGATTAACCGTGAGTTAGACAGACTGTCTGGGGTGGCGGTGGATTCTCGTGAGGTGTTGTTTGCGCAGGCTGTTAGTCAGGCGAAGTGGCGTGGGGTGGATGATCTGGGGTTGTGGGTGCGTGATCAGGTGGTCAAAGCCAATGGGATAGCTCCTGATCCGGTAGCGGCGATGGCTCACCGTTATGTTGCTTTTAGTAAGGCTGATGCTGATGGGTTGGTGCGTATTTCGGGGTTGGTGCCATCTGCGACGGCGGCGTTGATGAAGGCTGCGTGTGCGCCGTTGTCGACGAAGGGCAGTTTGGTTGGTGGGGATGTGGAGTTGGATGGTCGTAGTGCTGGTCAGCGGTTGGCTGATGCGGTGCATTATGTGTTTGAGCGTTTTCATCAGGGTTTTACGGTCAAGGGGCGTCGTGGGATTGGCAGCATTGTGGTGTCGATGACTACTGATGATGTGGAGTTGGTGGAAAAGCGGGGGTTGGGGCATCGGTATCCGACGAATACGGGGTTTGGGTTGACGTTGGGTGAGGTGTTGTTGTTGGGGGCTGCGAAGTATGACTTTGGGGTGGTGTTGGATGGTGAGTCTGGTCGGGCGTTGCATTTGGGTCGGATGAGTCGGTCGGCGTCGTTGGAGCAGAAGGTGGCGTTGTTGGAGTCGGAGTTGGTGTGTTCTGCTCCTGGGTGTTCGCGGGCGTTGATTGATTGTGAGATTCATCATTTAGATCCGTGGGTGCGTGGTGGGTTGACGGATGTGGTGAATTTGACGCCGCAGTGTTTTGGGGATCATCCGCGTAATGATGATTCTCGTGGTGGGGTTAATGGGAAGGGGTTTATGGTTCGTGATGAGGTGACGGGTCGTGTGGGGCGGCGGGTTGTTGGTGGTGGGGTGGTGTTTAATGATGGTGTTGCAGCTGGGTTGTCGGGTGGTGCGTGGGCGCGGGCGAAGCATCAGAAGTTGAGGGAAGGGGATCTGCCTGATCCACCTGATCCGCCGGGTATGTCGGATGTTCCTGATCCGCCGGATCCGCCGGGTGGGGGGCAGTTGGGGTTGTTTGGGGAGGTGGGTGTGTGTGGTTGGTGGTGCCTGGTGTGGGGGTCTGCACTGGGCTTATAACCATGCCCACCTGCATTTTTGAGAAATCACGTTGGGCTGATAGATTTTCGGGGGCGGGCTAAGAACGCCAAACGCGCCCACCAAGTGGTGGGCGCGCAGAGGGAAGCGTCGAAAAGCGTGTTTTTATTCGGCGACTAGCGATTCAAGAACGAAGTCCGGGTGTTCTTTCTCAATGAAGGACAGACGCCACTTGTCGCTGAAGAGGGCGATGAGCTCGCCATCGGTACGGGTGAAGATTTCAACACCACGCTGCTTGGCGAGTTCCGGTGCGGAGGCTGCATCGGTGCGGCGTGCGACGGTATAAGGAATTGGATCTGCAATGGTTTCGACGTTGTACTCGACTTCCATGCGGGCTTGCATGACCTCGAACTGCATGGGGCCGACCGCAGCCATGACTGGGTTGGCATCGCCACGCAGGTCATTCTTGAGGATCTGGACAACGCCTTCGGAATCCAGCTGCTCCAAAGCCTTGCGGAATTGCTTGTATTTGCCGAGGGACTTGGCGCGCAAAATGCGGAAATGCTCAGGGGCGAACTTCGGCATTGGAGCGTACTGAATCTTGCGACCTTCGAAGATGGTGTCGCCAGGCGCAAGTGCGCCAGCGTTGACCAGACCAACGATATCGCCTGGGAAAGCGGTCTCGACAGTGGAGCGGGTGCGTCCGAAAACAGTCAGCGCATACTTGGTGGAGAAACTGCGACCGGACTGGGCGTGGGTGACCTGCATGCCGCGGTCGAACTCGCCGGAAACAACGCGCATAAAAGCAAGGGTATCGCGGTGGTTCTTGTCCATACCGGCCTGCACCTTGAACACTATGCCGGAGAAATCATCGGTGGTGTCGCGGTGCTCGTCCATGGCTGTAGTGGAAGCTTCGAGAGCATTAGGATCGGCGTCACGACCGGCAGGAGCGGGAGCTAGGTAACAAAGTGCGTCCAGGATCTGGTGCACACCGAAGTTAAGCATCGCAGAGGCGAAAATAAGTGGTGAGGTGGTGCAGTTGAGGAACATTTCCTGATCGTGAACCGCGCCGTCGGCGGCGAGGAGTTCAGCTTCTTCAGCAGCATTTTCCCAGACGTCGCCTTCGCGCTCGGCAGCTTGCTGGGGAGTGTAGAACTCTTCTGGAGCAATGGTGGAGCCACCGGCAGTACGAGTGAATTGGATGTATTCTTCGGCTTCACCTTCTTCATTGATGCGAGCCAAACCGCGGAAATCGCCAGCTTCGCCAACTGGCCAATAGAGAGGGGTTGGCTGGAGCTCGATTTCCTTCACGATCTCGTCGACAAGCTCTAGGGGGGTGCGACCCACGCGGTCCCACTTATTGATCACCGTAATAATAGGTAGGCCGCGGGCTTTACAAACGCGGAAGAGCTGGAGGGTCTGAGGCTCGAGGCCTTTGGCGGCGTCGATAAGCATGACGGCGGCGTCGACGGCCATGAGGACGCGGTAGGTGTCTTCGGAGAAATCGGCGTGACCTGGGGTATCAACGAGGTTGATCATAAAAGGCTCACCCTTGTGGCCTTCTGGTGCATATTCAAACTGCAGGGCGGAAGACGCGATGGAAATACCTCGGTCTTTTTCCATTTCCATCCAGTCGGAAACGGTGGCTTTACGACCAGCCTTGCCGTGGGTAGCGCCAGCTTCGGAAATAATGTGCGCATGCAGCGCCAATGCCTCCGTCAAAGTGGACTTACCAGCATCGGGGTGGGCGATGACAGCGAAGGTACGGCGGCGATTTGCCTCGATGGCAGTATTGGCGGGATTGGCAGTGCTCATGGCTAATAAGAATAGCGGGTGGGGTGGCTTAGACCCTAGCCGGAGGGCGGGAAAGTACTGTGTCCCTAGATTGTTTGTAATTTGTGTCCTGAATTTTTCAAAGATTCAGGGGGCAGTGACATCTAAGTGGAACTAAGTTTGGGGAGGTGCGGTGTGCAACGCTTAACCAAGCATGCTAAATTCTACCTATTAACCTATAGGTATATGTATTTCTTTATGACTCAGCTCCGGAAGGGTGCATATTTTGTATCTTCAAGCTCGTGACCAGGAAAAATTAATGATTGTGGTCGCCGCCGATCTGGCACGCCGTAGGCAGGCGCGCGGGTTGAAGCTAAATTACCCGGAAGCGATCGCGATTATTTCCTATGAGCTCATTGAAGGTGCACGTGATGGCCGTAGCGTTGCAGATCTAATGAGCTGGGGTACGACCATTTTGACCAAAGGTGATGTCCAAGAAGGAATTCCGGAAATGATTCCTGAAGTCCAAATTGAGGCTACTTTTCCTGATGGAACCAAATTAGTAACAGTGCATAACCCCATCAGACTTCCCTAAATGACTTCCTTTTAATTACTTCCTTAAATTCAGGCAAGTCCGCCTGGTTTATTTAGAAGTTTTCTAGAGTCCAAGCGCAAAACCTTTAGCGCAATTAATGCCCTTGTTTATTAATGCCCTTGTTGTAGTACCAGTTCGCAGACCCCGCTTGAAGATAGGAAAACACAGTGATCCCCGGAGAGTTCTTTTGTGCAGATGAACCGATCGTTTGTAATCCTGGTCGGGAGGCCGTGGAAATCGAGGTAGTTAATACCGGAGATCGCCCAGTTCAGGTGGGCTCGCATTATCACTTTGCGGAGGCGAATCCGGAGTTGTCCTTTGATCGCGCAGCTGCGCAGGGCAAGCGCCTTGATATTCCTGCGGGTACTGCCGTTCGTTTGGAGCCCGGGGATAAGGCAACAGTTCTGCTTATTGATTTTGGTGGCACGCAGACGATTAGGGGATTCAGAAATCAGGGAGCCCCGCAGTCTGGCTAGATCCGGCCAGCTAGACCCGGCTAGGCAAACCAGACCAAACCAACCCTAAAGACCTAAAGACCTAAACCCCCAAAAACCCGAAAACCAAGGAGCACCCAAAATGTTTGAGATGAGCAGGGAGCGTCATGCTGCAATGTATGGCCCAACTACTGGGGATCGGGTCAGGCTTGCTGATACAGAGCTCCTCGCAGAGATCGAATATGACCTCACGGTTCCGGGTGAAGAGGCTGTTTTTGGTGGCGGCAAGGTTATTCGCGTCGGCATGGGGCAGAATGGCGAGGCTACTCGTGCCGAGCACCCAGAAATTCCCGATACTGTAATAACTAATGTCGTGGTGCTGGATTGGTCGGGAATTTATAAGGCTGACCTGGCGATTAGAGACGGTCACATTATAAAGATTGGCCATGCGGGAAACCCGGAAACTATGGATGGGGTGACAATCCCGATTGGTGTTTCCACGGACATTATTGCTGGTGAGGGCAAGATTCTGACGGCGGGTGGCATCGATACCCATATTCACTTTATTTCTCCGGACCAGATTAATACGGCGTTGACCTCGGGAATTACCACGATGATTGGTGGTGGTACGGGACCGTCAGAGTCTACGAAGGCCACTACTATTACGCCGGGACCGTGGCATATTCATCAGATGTTGCGGTCGCTGGAGCAGTTCCCTATGAATTTTGGGCTCCTCGGCAAGGGACATGCAACTTCTTATGAGGCGCTGGCTGAGCAGATTAAGGCGGGAGCTATTGGCCTTAAGGTTCATGAGGACTGGGGTGCTACGCCTGCCACAATTGATCTTTCGTTGCAGGTAGCTGATGATTTTGATGTGCAGGTGGCGGTGCATACGGACACGTTGAATGAAGCCGGGTTCTTGGAGAGCACGGTGGAGGCAATTGGTGGTCGCGTTATTCACACTTTCCATACTGAAGGTGCTGGTGGTGGGCATGCGCCGGACATTATTGCGTTGGCAGCGCAGCCAAATGTGTTGCCAGCTTCTACTAATCCGACTTTGCCTTATACGGTGAATACGGCGGAAGAGCACCTGGATATGCTCATGGTTTGTCACCATCTGAATGCGGATATTCCGGAGGATGTGGCGTTCGCAGATTCCCGCATTCGCACCGAGACGATTGCAGCGGAGGATGTGCTGCATGATTTGGGTGTCTTTTCTATTACTTCTTCGGATTCCCAGGCGATGGGCCGTGTCGGTGAGGTGGTGATTCGTACCTGGCAGGTGGCGGATGCGATGAAGCGTCAGCGCGGACCATTGGCGGGGGATAGCGAGAAAGCTGATAATAATCGCATTAAGCGTTATGTGGCTAAGTACACGATTAATCCCGCGATTGCGCAGGGTATTGATGGGGTAGTGGGCTCTGTTGAGCTGGGCAAATTTGCGGATTTGGTGTTGTGGGAGCCGAAGTTTTTTGGAGTTAAGCCTTTTATGATTTTGAAGGGCGGCCAGGTGGTGAGCTCGATTATGGGTGATCCCGGTGCGTCAATTCCGACTCCGCAGCCAGAGATTTATCGTCCGCAGTTTGGTTCTTATGGGGCAGCGCCACACCAGAACTCTATTACTTTTCTCTCTCAGGCCGCGATCGATGCGGAGGTGCCACAACAGCTGGGACTAAAAAAGAAAATTGAGCCCTGCCAAGGTATTCGCACCTTATCCAAGCGGGATCTCAAACTTAATGGCGAGACCCCGGATATCACAGTGGATCCGGAGACCTATGAGGTGCGCGTTGATGGTGAGCTCATCACTTCGCAGCCTTCTGAGGTTTTGCCCATGGCCCAGCGTTATTTCCTTTTTTAGAAAGCCCATCATGATTATTAATAAAATCCTCGGCAATATTCACGATGACCCCAGCCTCATCACCCCGCATACTGAAAAGATAACGCTTGTCGACGCCGCCCTCGTCAAGCGTATTCAGCGTCTCCAGAGCGACCACAACACCGAGGTGGGATTGCGGCTGCCCTCCGGGCATCCGCCGCTGCGCGATGGTGATGTCTTGTTTATTGAGGGTTCAAATTCCATCGTTATTCAGGCAGCACCCACCGATATTTTGAAGATCACGCCAAAGGATATGAAAGAGATGGCATTTGCGGCGCACTCTTTGGGTAATCGCCATTTGCCGGCGCAATTTAGCGAGGATGCATTAATCGTGCAATTTGATTCCACGGTGGTGGATTTCTTGGAGCATTATCAGATCGCCTATGTGCGTGAAGCTGCCGTGATGCCAAAACCTTTCCGTCATGCTGAACACACCCACTAGCTCGCTTGATCGCACCTTGGCGGCCATGCAATTAATGGATTCCGCCTTGCCCACTGGAGCTTTTAGTCACTCCTTTGGTTTTGAGACCTATATGCATCGGGGAGTAATTACTGACGCTGAAAGTTTTGCGCAGTGGTTAGAAGCTTTTTGCACGGAGCAATTAACTTTCACCGATGCAGTGATTGTGCGTGAGGTTTTTAAAGCAGAAGAATTTGCAGAGATTATTGATCTAGACCATGTGGTGCGGGCCCAAGCAGTGCCAGTGCAGGTGCGAAATGCGGGGCGCACAATGGGAATTCGCATGCTTGAAATTGCCAGTGAAGGTTATCCATCGCAGTGGCTCAGTGAGTATCAGGGTTGCGTCGAAAAGCGCTCTTTGGCTGCACACCCTGCCCTGGTCTGGGCGCTGGTGGCGCGGGGCTTGGGATTTGGGGTGGATGAGGCGGTGGCGCATCACGTTTATGCCACTGTTATTTCACTTATTCAAAATGCGGTGCGTGCGGTGCCGATTGGGCAAAATGCGGGCCAGCGTTTGGCTACGCGGGCGCAACAGTGGGTGAGTGAGGCCACGCGCGCTTCGGCTGAGCTGGGTTTGGAAGATATTGGGGCAATTACCCCGGGTTTAGAAATCGCCCAAATGCAACATGAAAATCAACGTGCTCGAATGTTTATGAGTTAGGAAGAAAAATGATCAGAATCGGAATCGGTGGCCCAGTGGGTGCCGGAAAAACCCAGCTTATTGAACGTATTACCCGTGCTCTCGACGGAAAACTGTCGATGGCGGCCATCACCAATGACATTTACACCATCGAAGATGCCAAAATCTTGGCTAAAAATGGTATTTTGCCTGTTGAGCGCATTGTTGGCATTGAGACCGGCGGCTGCCCACACACTGCAATCAGGGAAGATACCTCCATGAATGAGGCGGCAGCTCGAGAATTGCAGGAAAAATTTCCTGATTTGGAATTGCTCTTTATTGAATCCGGTGGAGATAACCTTTCAGCTACTTTCTCCCCTGAGCTAGTGGATTTTTCCATCTACATTATCGATGTTGCCCAAGGCGAGAAGATTCCACGCAAGGCTGGCCAGGGCATGATCAAATCTGATCTCTTCATCATTAATAAGGTCGATTTGGCGCCTTATGTTGGTGCAGATCTTGATGTCATGGTGAAAGACACGCTGGAATTTCGCGGCGAGCGTCCCTTTGCTATGACCAATTTGCGTACCGACGACGGCCTGGACCAAGTTCTGCAGTGGATTTCCCATGACGTCCTCATGCTGGATCTGAAGTAATTTACTGGTGGACAACGCAGCAGCACGGGGTGAACTCCAACTAAAAATCGCCCGAGATCCGCACAATCAACGCAGTTTTGCAGCCTCGCAGTATCACCGCGGCGCCTTGAGAATTTTGCGACCCCACTATTTGGACGATTCCGGACAGGTTAATTTCACCCTTATTAACCCCGGCGGAGCTTATTTGGGTGGAGATCGTTTTGAGATTGATCTCCACCTAGAACCTCATGCCAGCCTGCGCCTGGACACACAGTCCGCCACCAAGATTTATCGCACCCCTCAAGGTCTCGCTCGGCAAAATATGCGGGTGCGTTTGGAAGATGGCGCGGTCCTGGAAAATTTGCCGGATCCGGTCATTGTGTATCGCGAGGGCTCCTATGTGCAGTCCACGCTGGTGGAGATGAGCCCAGAAGCAGTTTTCCTCTCTACAGAAATTCTCACTCCGGGTTGGTCTCCCGATGCGCGACACTTTGCCTTTAATAAGGTTCATATGCGCACCGAGGTAAGAGTGCAGGGGAGACCTGTGTTGGTTGACAATCTGCGCTTGCTCCCCAGTCGTGCCACTTCTGGGCTGGGTGTGATGGAGGGATTTAGCCATTCGGGATCACTGTTGCTGGTCGCGCCGAGCCTATTTAGTCAGGCCTCTCCACCGGCTTCTCCACTGGGCACTCCATACCTTTATGCGCACCTCTATCAGAGCTTCTTAGCACTGACACAAAGCTTGGGAGGAGCTGTGCAGTGCGGAATTTCTCGCGTTGAGGGTGGCTTGGTTGTCCGCTCCTTGGCTAATTCTTCTGCTGAAATTGAAGGAATTAATAAGGGATTAGTGATTTCTACGCGCGACATTCTAAGAGCTCAGGGGCTTTAATTTTGGGGACCACCCCTTTTTGGGGGTGTTTACAGAGTGTCGCAGATCACTCTAATTCCAGACCTGAGAATTTACCTATAGCATGACAGAAACTCTTAAAACTATAGGGTGATAGAAACTCAAATATGGAGGATCCATGTCTGCAAAAGTGACTGCAAAAGTGACTGCAAAAAAGTCTTCGAAGGTAGTAAAACAAGCTCTTTCGATCTCCGCTGTATCCGTCATGGCTCTGGCAATGGCCTCCTGCACCAAGGCCGCTGATGTTGACAGCGCAGCTGCAGGAAGCGACAGCTCTTCTTGTGTGGACACCTCCGGGGATTCCATCAAGGTCGGTTTCATCAACTCCCTGTCGGGAACGATGGCAATTTCTGAAACCACCGTCAATCAGTCCCTGCACATGGCTGCAGAAGAAATCAATGAAGCCGGCGGCGTATTGGGCAAGCAGTTGGTGATCTCTGAAGAAGATGGCGCCAGCGAGCCTGCAACTTTCGCAGAGCGCTCCCAGCGTCTGATCCAGCAGGAATGTGTGGCTGCAGTGTTCGGTGGTTGGACCTCCGCATCCCGCAAGGCAATGTTGCCAGTGTTTGAAGGCAATAACTCCCTGCTCTTCTACCCAGTGCAGTACGAAGGCATGGAGTCTTCTCCAAATATTTTCTACACCGGTGCAACCACCAACCAGCAGATCATTCCAGCTTTGGACTACCTAAAGGAACAGGGCAAGAAGAAGCTCTTCCTGGTAGGTTCTGACTACGTTTTCCCACGTACTGCTAACGCCATCATCAAGGAATATGCAGCAGCTAATGGCATGGAAATCGTCGGCGAGGATTACACCCCACTGGGTTCCACTGACTTCACCACCATTGCTAACCGCATGAAGGATTCCGGCGCAGACGCCGTATTCAACACTCTCAATGGCGATTCCAACGTGGCATTCTTCCGCCAGTACAACAGCCTTGGCCTGACTGCAGAAACCTTGCCAGTAATGTCGGTTTCCATTGCTGAGGAAGAGGTTGGCGGCATCGGCGCTTCCAACATTGAGGGTCAATTGGTGGCTTGGAACTATTACCAGACCATCGATACCCCAGAGAACACCACCTTCGTAGAGAACTTCAAGGAACTCTATGGCCAGGACAAGGTCACCTCTGACCCGATGGAAGCTGCTTACACCAGCTTGTACCTGTGGAAGGAAATGGTTGAAAAGGCTGATTCCTTCGACGTAAATGCCATCAAGGAAGTAGCAGACGGCACCAGCTTTGATGCTCCAGAAGGAACCGTGGTGATTGATGGTGAAAACCAGCACATCTCCAAGACTCCTCGTATTGGTGTGATCCGCCCAGATGGCTTGATCGATACCGTGTGGGAAACCGACGCTCCAGTAGATCCAGACCCATTCCTGAAGAGCTATGACTGGGCAGCCGGCATTTCCACTGCAACTTCCTAAAATTTAACAAAGGACTATCCGCATGGATATTTTACTAAATCAGCTGGTCGCGGGACTCTCAGTAGGTTCCGTACTGCTCTTGGTTGCAGTGGGACTCTCACTTACCTTTGGGCAGATGGGCGTTATTAACATGGCCCATGGTGAATTCATCATGGTCGGAGCTTATACCGCGTATGTGGTGCAAATGGTGGTGAGTTCCGCTGGAATATCCTTGCTTATCAGCATCCCTTTGGCCTTCATTACTGGTGGACTCTTCGGAGTTCTCCTCGAACAGGTTTTGCTGCGCTATCTCTACCATCGCCCGCTGGATACGCTGTTGGCTACCTTCGGTGTGGGTTTGATTTTGCAGCAGCTGGCGCGAGATATTTTTGGCGCCCCCGCAGTTGATGTGCGGGCGCCAGAAATCTTGCGAGGCAATGTGGAGCTACTTGGAACTTTGATTCCAACCTCACGCTTGTTTATTCTTTTCCTTTCTTTGGCCGCAGTTGCTGGCCTGGCGGTATTCCTCAACCGCTCGGTGTGGGGTCGTCGAATTCGCGCGGTGGTGCTTAACCGCGATTTGGCGGAAACCAATGGCATTGATACCCGCGCAACTGACCGCATGACCTTCTTTATCGGTTCGGGACTCGCCGGCGTGGCTGGCGTTGCGATCACCTTGGTTGGTGCAACTGGACCAACCATTGGCCAAAACTACATTGTTGACGCTTTCCTCGTGGTGGCGGCCGGTGGTATCGGCAGGATCAAGGGTGCAGTGATCATGGCATTCTTGCTCGGCATCACCCAAGCATTTGTGGAGTACACCACCAGCGCCAGCATCGCGAAGTTTATCGTTTTGGTCGCCGTGGTTGCCTTCCTCCAGTTCCGTCCTCAAGGTCTCTTCCAAACCAAAACTAGGAGTCTGGTATGAGTACTGCAACCTCAGCACCTACCCCGCAGAAAAGCGAAAAAGCTGCTTTTCGACGCAAAACCCCACAGCTTAAGGTCACCAATGCTTTGAACCTGCGCCAAGCAGGATTAGGACTGGCAGCCCTGGCAGCACTGTTATTGTGCGCACCTTTGGTTTTGACTTCTTTCCAGCTCAACCTCATGGCTCGCCTGGTGTGTTATGCCATCGTAGCCGTGGGAATTGGACTGGCCTGGGGTAGAGGCGGAATGCTCACCCTTGGTCAGGGCGTGTTCTTTGGTATCGGCGCTTATATTATGGCCATGCATATGCTGCTCAGCGATGCAGCATTGGTGGGACAAGAAATTCCTTCCTTTATGTCACTAACTGGCACTACCGAGTTGCCATGGTGGTGGAAGCCTTTTGCCAACCCGACAGTCGCTCTTATTTCAGTAGTAGCAATTCCTGGTCTGGTTGCTTTTGTACTGGGCTTCTCCATCTTCAAAAGGCGCATTAAAGGTGCATATTTTGCCATCCTGAACCAGGCATTGGCAGCTGCAGTAGTGGTGCTTTTGGTAGGCCAGCAGGATACCCTCGGTGGTTCCAATGGTTTGAGCGGTTTTAGGTCCTTCCTGGGCTTTGCACTTTATGATCCGGTCAACCGCGTGATGTTGTACCTCACCGCAGTGGGATTCTTGCTTGGACTAATCGCCGTTTCTTATTGGCTGATGCGCAGCCGTTATGGCGAGTTGCTGGTTGCCACCCGCGATGCAGAAGAGCGCGTGCGCTTCCTGGGTTATGATCCAGCGCTTATCAAAACCGCGGCTTATGTAATCGCCGCCATGATGGCTGGTATCGCCGGTGCACTTTATGTGCCAATTATGGGAATTATCTCGCCCGCAGAAATTGGCGTTGTGCCTTCCATCGTCTTTGTGATCGCCGTTGCCGCAGGTGGTCGTGCTTCACTCTTCGGTCCAGTAATTGGAGCTTTGGTGCTGGGTTGGTTGCAGTCCAGCTTGGCTCAAACTTTCCCAAGTGTGTGGTCTTATTTCCAGGGTGCGATCCTGGTGCTTGTTATCGTCTTGCTGCCTGGTGGTATTGCTTCACTGAGCTGGAAGAAGTTTAGAAAAGGGAAAACATCATGAGCCTTGATATTTCAAACCTTTCGGTGAAGTTCGGAAGTTTTACCGCAGTTGATGGGGTTTCCTTCCAGGTTGATCCTGGCCAGGTGCACTTCCTCATCGGTGCCAATGGTGCTGGCAAGACCACCTGTATTGATGCAATTAGTGGTTTGGCTCCGGGCGAGGGCTCAGTCAAACTTGATGGCAAGGAGATCCTGGGAACTCCGGTACACCGCATCGCGCGTATGGGTGTGGGCCGTACCTTCCAGACCGCCAGTGTTTTTGAAGAACTCTCCGTATTGCAAAACTTGGATATTGCCTGTGGTCTGCACCGATCCTTGCGTTCTTTGCTGGGGATTAGGCACTCCATTGATCCCCGCATCGAGCACGCTTTGGAGGTAACCAAGCTTGGCGATCTCCTCAATGTTCAAGCTGGCGCACTCTCACATGGCCAAAAGCAATGGTTGGAAATTGCCATGTTGCTGGTACAAGATGCACGAGTCCTCATGCTTGATGAGCCAGTTGCCGGCATGAGTGAGGAAGAGCGCGTGGCCACGGGCGAGCTGCTCTCTGCAGTGTCTGGCAATCGCATTGTATTGGTCGTTGAGCACGATATGGACTTTATGCGTCGCTTCGCCACCTTCGTCACTGTGATGAACCGCGGCACCATTCTTACCGAGGGCACTGTAGATGAAATTCAGGCCCATAAGGGAGTGCAATCCATCTATTTGGGAACAGCAGCAGGAGCTGGTGAATAATGTTGGAACTAAAAAGCGTTAGCGCAGGTTATGGCCGTACTGAGGTACTGCATTCCCTGTCGATTGCTACCAAGGAAAATAGTATCCTCTCCATTTTGGGCCACAATGGTGCCGGAAAATCCACGATGCTGCGTGCGGCTGTTGGTTTGATTAAGCCAACCTCTGGACAGGTCTTTTTTAAGGGCGAGGACATCACCACGCTTTCCCCGCACCAGCGTGTGAAGCGCGGTATGGCTTATGTGCCACAGGGACAGCAGTCTTTTACACAGCTCAGCTGCCTGGAAAATTTGAAAGTGGTGGCGGATCTGCAAGGTCGCGCCGGGCGCAGCCGAATCGATGAGGCACTGGAAAGATTCCCCGCCTTGCTGCAGGTTTTGGATCGTCAAGCAGGTTTGCTCTCCGGTGGTCAGCGTCAGCAGCTAGCCATCGCGCGCGCTCTGATTACGGCCCCTGAACTGCTGCTTCTCGACGAACCGACCGAGGGTATTCAGCCTTCGGTGGTCGCGGAGATTCAGCAGACCATTATCGATCTTGCCAAGAGCGGTATGACCGTCATGCTGGTTGAGCAAAATATGGGCTTTGCACTTGAGGCTGCCGATAACTACGCCATTGTGGCGCGTGGTCGTGTGGTTGAAAAGGGCGATGCCACCGAGGATTCCTCCACCAAGCAGCACAAGGTACGCGAGTCGCTAGCTATCTAGCGTGCACTGAGTTTTGAGCCGCCGCCAAGCCGTTTTCTAGAATCAACATTACGGCTTCGGCGGCTAATTCTATGCCCGGCTGGGGGCCTTCAAATGGTTCCAAAACATAGTCGGGAACTGTCATTCCGGCAGGTGGACGCGAGATTCCAATGCGCACGCGTAGATAATCGCGGGTGCCAAGCTCAGCAGTGAGGGATTTCAGTCCATTATGGCCGTTTTCATTGCCGCCCTTTTTCAGGCGGACCTTGCCAGCTGGCAGATCTAGTTCATCGTGCACCACAATGATGCGTTCCGCTGGAATGCCGAGCTTAGCTGCCAACGGTGCGACAGCTTCGCCGGAATTATTCATATAGGTGGTTGAGCGTAATGCCAGCGCACCCTGAGGCAGTTGAGTATAGGAAACCTTAAAGCCCCGGGCAGGGGCCAAGGGGTGCGGCGAGTGGGCGTCGATAAGCGTATCTAGGCTGAGGTAGCCGACGTTGTGGCGGGTGTTGTGGTATTTGGCACCGGGGTTGCCGAGGCCGATAACCAGCCAATCTGCGGTTGGCAGGCTATCTGGCCCAAAAAATGTTTTGATTTTCGACAAAAAACTCACGGAACTCATCTTAACCTGTGCGCGCATCCCTATTATGGGCGCCATGGATCTTCTGGAATCGCTGAACATTCCCGTGCTGGTTGCTCCGATGGCTGGCGGGCCGTCTACTCCGGCGCTGGTCAACGCTGCCGCTGCCGCTGGAACAATAGGGTTTTTGGCGGGTGGTACGCAGACTCTGGAGCAATTTAAGCAAGATTTAAGCCAGGTCACAGCGCCTTTTGGGGTTAATCTTTTTCAGCCGCAATTAGAAGAACCGGACCCAGCGGACCTTGCTCGGCTCAGTCAAATCTTAGCTCCCGAGTTTGAGAAATTTGATCTGGTTCAGCCATCAGTTAGCCCCGACCTCACAAATGGTTGGGCGGAAAAGTTTGAGGCAGCGCTGGCTGCGCAACCTGCAGTGATGTCTGCAACCTTTGGATGTTTTAGCGCGGCCGAGTTTCAGCAATTGCATGAGCGCAATATTGCAGCTTGGGTGACGGTAACCAACCCGGAGGATGCACTAATTGCCCAAGATGCGGGCGCCGATGCGCTGGTGGTGCAGGGGCCGAAGGCTGGTGGACACCGATCTACCTGGTCAATCACTGAAGAGCCTGATAGCCGCAGTTTGGCGGAACTACTCCAGGCGGTGCGGAATGCGGGCGTGAAAATTCCGCTGATTGCCGCCGGCGGAATAATGAACGCCGCAGATGTGCGTGGCGCTTTGCAGGCGGGTGCGGTTGCGGTGTCTTGTGGCTCGGCGTTTTTGCTTTGCGACGAGGCCGGTACGAGCACCTTCAATCGTTGGCTCCTTGCCCAGGCGACTGTTCTTGATCTTGAATCGGTAAGTTCTCGTGCTTTTTCGGGACGTTTTGCTAGGGGAGTGGCTACCCAATTTGCTCGAGATAATGAAGGGTTACCCCCGTTATACCCATACCTCAATAAAATGATCACACCATTGCGCGAGGCTGCTGCGGGGGTTGGGAACTGGGAATATGCCTATTGCCTGGTCGGATCAGGGGTTCAGGGCATAGGTAGCGGATCTGCAAAACGGATACTTATGTCTTTGGCTCCTTCCGCTTTGCGTTAATGTTGGGGGGATTGTTCTCATCTACCCACGAAGGACGTTTAAATGACCCACAACCACAAGGACTGGAATCAGCGCATCGACGTTGCTGAGGACATGCTGCCCCTGATCGGACGCTTGCATCGAAACAACAATGTGGTGGTATCCGTATTCGGTCGCCTCCTTGTGAATGTCTCTGACATCGACATCATCAAATCCCACCGCTACGCACGTCACATCATCTCCAAAGAACTTTCCCTGGAAGGCTCTTTGGAGATTTTGCGTGAATTGGTGACCATGGATCTTGGTACTGCCTCGATTGACCTGGGACAGTTGGCTTATAACTTTGAGCAGTCTGAAGCTACTGAGCTGCGCGCATTCCTCGAAGCAGAACTCGCACCGGTTATCGGAGCTGACTCTGAAAGCTCACATACCGATGTGGTGCTTTATGGCTTTGGTCGCATCGGACGTCTCTTGGCCCGCATCATGGTTTCCCGTGAGGCACTTTATGGTGGTGCACGTTTGCGTGCGATTGTGGTTCGCAAAAATGGTGAAGAGGATCTGGTTAAGCGTGCATCTTTGCTGCGCCGCGATTCCGTGCATGGTGCTTTTGATGGCACTATCACCACGGATCATGAGAACAACATTATCTGGGCCAATGGCACTCCTATCCAGGTCATTTACTCCAATGACCCAGCTACCGTGGATTACACCGCCTATGGCATCAACGACGCAGTAGTGGTTGATAACACCGGCCGCTGGCGTGACCGCGAAGGCCTTTCCCAGCACCTGCAGGCAAAGGGTGTTGCCAAGGTTGTGCTTACGGCTCCAGGCAAGGGCGATCTGAAGAATATTGTGTATGGCATTAACCACGATGACATCACTCCGGAAGATCAGATTGTTACCGCAGCATCTTGTACCACCAACGCGATCACCCCAGTGTTGAAGGTGGTCAATGATCGTTATGGTGTGGAATTTGGCCATGTGGAGACCGTGCACTCCTTCACCAATGACCAAAACCTCATTGATAACTTCCACAAGGGTTCCCGCCGTGGCCGCGCCGCAGGCCTAAACATGGTGCTTACCGAGACCGGAGCTGCAAAGGCAGTTGCTAAGGCGCTTCCGGAACTTGAGGGTAAGCTCACCGGTAATGCTATCCGCGTTCCCACTCCAGATGTATCCATGGCTGTGCTGAACCTGACTCTGAATCAGGAAGTGGAGCGCGATGAGGTTAATGAATTCCTGCGTCGTGTTTCCCTGCACTCCAATTTGCGCCAGCAGATTGATTGGATCTGTTCTCCTGAGGTGGTTTCCACTGACTTTGTGGGCACCACCCATGCTGGCATTGTTGATGGCCTAGCTACCATTGCCACCGGCCGCCACCTGGTACTTTATGTGTGGTACGACAATGAGTTTGGTTACTCCAACCAGGTTGTCCGCATTGTGGAGGAAATTGCCGGAGTACGTCCACGCGTTTACCCCGAGCGAGCTCTCCCAGTTAGCCTTTAAGACTTAAGGGATGCCCTAAACTTTTGGAAAACTTTAGGTAACCCAAGCCTAAAGAGACTAGAGTTTAGGGTATGAGTAAGCGTACAAAGGTGAGCGCTTCACGTGTAAAAGTCACCCATAATCCGCTGGGCATCAAGGTTAAATCAACCTGCTGTCGCAAAACCCCGCGGTGTACTGGATGCCCAGTGGTTTATACCCGCTTGTTGCGCTCTGGAGTCTTGGAAAATGACGATGCTGATTTACCACGGCGTCTTAAAGAAGCCCGTCGTAAATAAGGCCATGACATGGGCAATAAGGCACTGAAAGTGCGCAAGAAGCTGGAATCGGGCAAGGTGAAAAAGAAGTGCTGTCGCGATAATCCGCGCTGTTCTTCTTGCCCAACCGTGGCGCACCGCCTGCGTAAAGAGCAGGCGCTGACCTTAGATGATGCCGCGCTACTTAAAGCTCTTAAGCACGCGCGACGCTGGTAGCGCCTTAACCTTTGAGGTGCTTTTCGACGAGATCCGCGGCGTCAGCAGCCATAATTGGGATATCTGCCAGTTCCTGTTTGCTAAAAGGCTTTAGTACATAACTGGCGGGATCCATGCGTCCTGGAGGGCGCCCGATTCCCACGCTGAGTTTAAAATATTCCTTGGTGCCTAAGGATTTGGTGGTGGATTTGAGCCCATTGTGGCCATGATCCCCGCCACCTTTGCGCAGCTTAATCACTCCGAAGTCTTGTTCCAATTCGTCATGGGCAACGATAATGCTTTCGGGTGGAATCTTAAAGAAGTCACACAATGCCCTAATTGGGGTTCCTGAAAGGTTCATGAAGCTACGTGGTTTTGCCAAGATCATGCCTGGCAGCTGCGCTATTTCCGTATTGGAGCGCTTGTGCACGCTAAAACTTGCGTAGTTTCGAGAAGCCAGTTCTTCTACAACCTCAAAGCCAATATTGTGGCGGGTTCCAACATATTTGGAGCCGGGATTGCCAAGTCCTACAACTAACAGCGGGGAGTCATTCACAACTCCTATCCAACCATGTTGGTAGGAGATGCAAAAAAACGAGTTCCTCACTTCTTCTCAAACCTGGTGATTGTGCACTATCACCAGCAGAGTAGGGGAGTGAGGAACTCGCCTTAGAAAGCAGAGTCTTACTCGGACTCGGTTGCCTCAGCCTCAGCTTCAGCCTCGGTGCCCTCTTCTTCGGTCTCTTCGACCTCAGGGTAAACAACGTTTGCGATCAGGGTCTCTGGATCCTCAACGAGGGTGGTGTCCTCATCAAGCTTGATGTCGCCAGCGGTGATCTGAGCGCCGAACTCAAGGCCCTCAACGGTAACCTTGAACTCTTCAGGGATGGAGAGAACGTCAGCCTCAACCTTGATGGTGTCAGCATCCTGAACAACCATGGTGCCTGGAGCTGGCTCGCCCTCGACGATAACTGGAACGTCAACCTCAACCTTTTCGCCGCGCTTGATGGCGAGCAGGTCAATGTGGTCGATGTTGAAGGTCAAAACGTTCTGGTCGATGTGCTTGATCATGGTGAGGTGCTTTTCGCCCTCGATGTCGAGTTGCAGAACTGCGTTGACGCCGTGGTTACGGACCAATGCAGCGAAGGTGCGGTGATCAACGGTGATGTGCAGGTTGGACTCAACGTCTGCGCCGTAAACAACTGCAGGAACCTGGCCGGCAACGCGGGCGCGACGAGCGGAACCCTTGCCGAACTCGGTGCGTACAGCAGCCTCGATGGTTTCGTACTTAGCCATGTGGGATTCTCCTAATGGTTTTGGATGAATACTCGGCCGCGAAATCAGAAAAAGCCCGCGACCGACTCGAATGTCTTGGTCGAGTCTTCGCAGGCAGAAGCCTAAAATTTAGGCCCAAATGAAGTCTAGATCGCGTCGATAACGGTAAATTATTGCTAATTTGCCCTCGCCGAGACCTAAACAATCTAGCATGCACCACGGCACTCTTCCAAAAATTCAAGCATAATGGCGGAAGAAAAGTTAGTCCGATCACAGCAGAGGGATCTAGGTAATCGCTCGTTTAACGCATGACATGGTTTTTATTAATCTTCCAGTTTCTGACCTAGCAGATTCTAAGCGCTTTTATGCAGGTCTTGGCTTCACAGAAAACCTCATCTTCCGTGATGATCACACCGCTTCCTTCGAAGTCAGCGATGCCATTGTCATCATGCTGCTGGAGACCGAGCGTTTCCAAGGTTTCACAGAGCGTCCCGTGATTGAGAAGAACGGCCCCCGCGAAGTCCTTAACTGCCTCTCCGTGAGTTCCCCTGAAGATGCCGATGAGCTGGTGCGTCGTGCTCAGGAATTTGGCGGTACCGTCACCCGTGAACTAGCTGCCGAAGGCCCAATGTATGGCGGTGCTTTTGATGATCCAGATGGCCACGGCTGAGATGCAGGCTGGTCAATAAGCCTTAAAGCTTCTCGACGACTCAACGCAGCCAAGTCAGTAGCGGCAGCGAAGGCGCGAACCCAGGAGGGATCGTGCCTTGAGAGATCGCGTAATGCCCAACCAATGGCCTTGTTAATAAAAAATTCTGTGGAGCCAAGGTTGCGTTCAATGATCCAAGCCAGCAGGGCAGTATCGGTATTTTTCTTGCGTCCCAGCTGGTGAATGATCGCAACTCGGCGTACCCACAGGTTGTCGTCGACAGCCCATTCCCGCATGGCTATGTCATCGTGGTTTGCGCCGATGGGCTTTGCTAGCGCATCTACGGTATCCCACCAGGATTTGCTCTGGATAAGGGCTTTGGCAAATTCTAAATCGCTGATGCCAACCCGGCGGATATGATCGCAGGCTGCGTATTGATACTCCCGTTCTGGGGCACTAAAACAGTCCTGCACAAAGTCTTGGTCAAGGGTTTTCATCTCGCGCAACAGTGGTTTATATGCTTCTTTGCGTGCAGCGGAGGAAATGCCTAAAAAAGAAAACTGATCCCGCATATATGCTGCCATTCCGGCAGCACGAGCGGGATCAGCCAAAGGCTCTAATGCCTGCCGGACGCGGATGAAGGCGTCCGATTCAGTCATGAGCTTATGCTTCACCTTCAAAGAGGGTGGTCACAGAACCATTTTCGAAGATCTCGTTGATGGTACGAGCCAGCAAAGGTGCAATGGACAACACAGTGAGGTTGCTCCAGCCTTCGGTGGACTGTGGCAAGGTGTCGGTGGTGATAACTTCTTCAGCACCACAATCAGAAAGACGCTGACGTGCAGGGTCAGAAAAAACACCGTGGGTACAAGCAATAACAACTGACTTTGCGCCAGCCTTCTTCAAGACGCCAACTGCACCAGCAATGGTTCCACCAGTGTCAATCATGTCGTCGAGAAGCACACAATCCTTGCCCGCAACGTCGCCGACCACGCGGTTGGAGACAACCTGGTTAGCAACCTCGGTGGAGCGAGTCTTGTGGACGAAGGCCATGGGCGCATCGCCCAGGATATTTGCCCACTTCTCAGCGACCTTCACACGACCTGCGTCAGGGGAAACAACGCAGATATTATCCAGGTTGTAGTGCTCCTTGATGTAATCAGTCAGGATCGGCATGGCATGCATGTGATCAACTGGGCCATCAAAGAAGCCCTGAATCTGGTCGGTGTGCAAGTCAACGGAGACAATGCGATCAGCACCAGCGGTGAGCATGAGGTCTGCGATCAAACGAGCAGAAATTGGCTCACGGCCACGGTGCTTCTTGTCCTGACGTGCATAAGGGTAGAAAGGCAAAATCGCGGTAATTCGCTTTGCAGATCCACGCTTGAGGGCGTCGATCATCAGCAGCTGCTCCATGAGCCACTTGTTTAGTGGCTGGGTGTGGGACTGCAAAACAAAGCAATCTGAGCCACGAACGGACTCTTCAAAGCGGACGTAGATTTCGCCATTGGCAAAATCACGCGCGGTCATAGGAGTTACTTCAACACCTAGTTCGCTTGCTACGGCCTCTGCTAGCTCTGGGTGTGCTCGACCCGAGAAAAGCATGAGGTTCTTATTATTTTCTTTCCAGTGAGCAGTCATGGTGAGTCTGCTTAGCCTTCCTGGTTGAGGGACTTTTGTGCTGCTTCTGCGGCATCAGCTGCAGCAGTTCCCGGGCGCTTCTTTTGCACCCAGCCTTCGATGTTTCGCTGGCGTCCGCCGGACACGGCAAGGGCTCCCGGTGGAACATCGTCTTTAATTACTGTACCGGCTCCAGAATACGCACCATCACCCACGGTCACTGGAGCGATAAACATGGTGTCAGAACCGGTGCGAACATGACTGCCGATGGTGGTGTGGTGCTTGTTCACACCGTCATAGTTTACGAAGACAGAAGAAGCACCAATATTAGTTTCTTCGCCGATGGTGGCATCGCCAACATAGGTCAAGTGAGGCACCTTGGAACCGCGTCCGATGGTGGCCTTCTTGGTTTCCACAAAGCCACCTAGCTTGCCTTCTGCCCCCAGAGAAGTTCCGGGCCGAATGTAGGTGAAGGGACCGACCGTGGCATTTTCACCAATGCTGGAATCGGAACCGTGGGTGCGGATCACGGATGCACCATCAGCAACGGTCATGTTGCTCAGGGTGGTATCAGGACCAAGTTCTACGCGGTCACCGATAACCGTATTGCCCTTGAGCTGGGTGCCTGGGTTGATAATCACATCGCGGCCAACCTTGACAGCAACATCAATCCAAGTGGTTGCTGGATCAATGATGGTAGCGCCACCGCGCATAGCTGCTTCAACAGTGCGTCGATTAAGCTCCGCGCCTGCTTCGGCTAACTGGACACGGTCATTTACACCAGCCAACTCGCGGGCATCAGCGGCGGTGTGAGCACGCACTGGATGTCCCTCGGAACGTGCAATGCCCAAGACGTCTGTTAGATAGAGCTCGCCTTGGGCATTGTCGGATTTAAGCTGGGAGAGTGCATTGCGCAGGATTGCGGCGTCGAAAGCAAAAACGCCGGAGTTGACCTCGGTGATGGCGCGCTCTGCCTCGGAAGCATCTTTTTGCTCAACGATGGCGGTAACTTCGCCTTCCTCATTGCGCACAATGCGGCCATAGCCGGTTGGGTCATCTAGGTGCATGGTGAGCACGGTGACCGCGGTTGGAACGTTGGTATGTGCTTCCAAGAGCGCAGCAAGAGTATCCGCAGTGAGCAGGGGAACGTCACCATTGGTAACGATGATGGTTCCCTCAAAGCCTTCCAATTGGTCCATGGCACACTGAACTGCGTGGCCGGTGCCGTTTTGCTCTGCCTGAATAGCGGTGCGCACCTCGCGGCCAAGTTCTTCTGCAACTGCAATTACGGCAGGGCCAACTTGATCGCGACCGTGGCCAATAACTGCCACGATGTGCTGTGGGTTTAGGCCAGCTGCGGCATGCAAGCTGTGGGAAAGTAGGCTACGACCGCCGATACTATGCAAGGTCTTCTGGAGATCTGACTTCATTCGGGTTCCAGCACCGGCTGCCAGTACAACAACCGCGCTGGCGGAATCACTTGCGCTCAAGATGGTCTCAAATCCTTATTTGCTAGGGCACATTTACTTAACACAGCATAGTGCCCACAGCGCCTTCACTGTCTTTTTCGGGGCTAAAGTTTCCTAAACCCGGGAAATATTTAAGATTTTTGTGAAACTTCCTTAAGAGATTTGGCGCAGACCACTCCAATTAGGCCAATGAATGCCAGAAATAGCAGAGCTATGTCATTGCCCAATGTAGATAGTGCTCCGGAAAGTGCTCCGACCAGCAATAAGATCACACCCATAAGAGTGTTGGCGTCGGCTACATAACGGGTTCTTTGATCACCCTCGGCCATGTCAAGAACATAGGTTTTGCGGGCCACCCGCACCGCGGTATGGGCGACGTTTACTAAGAAAAATGCCAGTGGAAAAATCCACATATTAATGGTGGAACTTACCCAATATGAACAGGCAACCACCGCAATAAGAATTAATGAGGCACTGAGAGCTCCAACGGCCATTACGTTTTTGGAAGATCGATCTGACCACATGCCAGAGATCCTGCCACCCACAATCGAGGCCAGCCCAGAAGCGATGAGAAAAAATCCTAAAGCGCCGATATTGCTGCCGGCTTCTGCAGCCAAGGCCACGATAAAAGCCGTGGAGAGGGAAGTAACCAGCATCATGGAGCGCACCACCACAAATCTGCGGAAATCTTTGTCTCGAATCAGGGTGTCAACACAGCGACGTAACCAGTTTTCACCGGCGTCTTTAGAAGCTTTAGCGGCAGATTCCGGCGCTTCAATTCTATTAAAAATAATGGCCGCAATTAGCCAGCTAAATGAGCTAATAATGACTACACCGCCCAAAACCCACACCGCGGCGTTTTCTCCCACTAAAAAGGCGAGGGCAGCGCCAGTGAGCAAGCCAAAAACGCCACCGATCATGGTGGCGCGACCGGTGATTTCGCCGCGGTGACCTTTGGAGATTGTTGCGCCCTGGACATCCTTGGAGGATATGGAACACAACGCTCGGCATAGCGACAGCGTTGCCAAAAGAGCAATGACCACTAAACCTAAGGCCCAGCCCTGCAGACTAAGGGCTGCAATACCAATTCCTAAGGCACTGAGAAATTGGCCGATAGATCCGATAACCCAGACGCGAACACGAGACTTTTGAGAAAGCACCCAGCCGGTAATTGCAGCTTGGGGCAGCATAGATCCTGATTCGCGGATTGGGACTAATAAGGCTAGTAAAAAACTCGGTGCGCCCCCGACATGTAAAAGCCAAGGCAAAACGGTTTTAGCCGCCACGATTTGATCGCCAATATTTTGCAGGCCATTAGCCCAGATCAGGCGTTGAGTATTGGGTTTTTCTGCAGGATCCATGAGTTAGATCATAAAGCTATGTCCAGATATTTATGAGCCAAGAACTCTAAAATAGAAAAAGACACGAAAGGATACTCCATGCCGCAAATAACTCGCAGAACTTTCT
The DNA here is from genome assembly GCF_000344785.1 of Corynebacterium callunae DSM 20147. Lineage (NCBI taxonomy): Bacteria > Bacillati > Actinomycetota > Actinomycetes > Mycobacteriales > Corynebacteriaceae > Corynebacterium > Corynebacterium callunae. Next base: position 959,017 of record NC_020506.1, read on the forward strand.
TTAAAGGATTGGCTCTGGCCTCAATTGCGGCAGCAGGTTCGCAGGCATTAATCGGATGTACTCAAAAGCAGCCCTTAAGGAAGCTGCCTATTCCGCCACTCCTCGCAGGAACTCAAGAGGGCAATAAGAGGCACTTCCAATTGGTGGCACAACAGGGGGAAAGCCAGATTTTGCCCGATAAAACCACCACTACGTGGGGTTTTAATGGAGCACACCTTGGCCCAACCCTGATTGCTAAAAAGGGCGAAGAGGTCCATATAGCGGTAAAAAATGAGCTTGATGAAATGACCACGATGCACTGGCATGGAATGAAATTGCCAGCTAGGGCAGATGGCGGTCCACATTCTCCAATCGAGCCCGGCACCAGTTGGGAAGCAAGCTGGACTGTAGTCAATGCAGCAGCCAGTCTCTGGTATCACCCACATACCCACGGCTTAACTGGCTTGCATGCTTATCGGGGATTAGCAGGCATGTTCATTATTGAAGATGACACCTCCGCAGCACTGGATCTGCCGAGTGACTATGGAGTAGACGATATTCCGCTGGTGTTAATGGATCACCGCTTCCTTGAAGATGGATCCTTGGATGAGAGCGATTTGCCTGATCTAGGCCTGTTGGGAGATACCCCCACGGTTAATGGCATCACTGGCGCAGAATTTCAAGCAACTACGTGCCGGATACGATTGCGCATTCTCAATGGATCAAATATGCGCTTTTTTAAGTTGCAGTTTTCAGATAAGCGCAGCTTTGACGTTATTGCTAGCGATACAGGATTTCTCCAGGAGCCTTTTTCAACTACCAACATTGCTCTTGGACCAGGGGAACGCTGGGAAATTGTGGTGGAACTAGAACCTTCGGAAGAAGTCACCTTGGAGTCCATCGGATTTAAGGACAATTTTGGGGTGCCAACAGATAAGTACACCCCAGATTTTGGCATGGCTGATCACTTTGAATTGCTCAGCATCATTGGTCCAGACAGTCCAGGGCAAGATCCAAAACCACTGCCGGGAATTTTAGAAAAAGCTGAGACTTTAGATATTCAAGACGCACCGCAACGCAGCTTTGTGCTTAATACTTTTAGCATCAATGATCAAATGATGGATATGCAGCGGGTTGATGAGGTTATTGATCATCAAGGCCCAGAGGTATGGACGGTGACTAATGATAATTCGGATTGGCCGCATAATTTCCATATCCATAACGCGCGCTTCCAGGTGTTATCCCTGGATAACACCGAGGTAGAGCTCTTTCAAGCAGGCTGGAAAGACACTGTGGCATTGCCGCCCGGCGCGAGCGCAACGTTGGCTGTGGAGTTTGGTTATTACCCAGATCCGCAGTGGCCGTATATGTATCACTGCCACATGCTTTATCACGAGGACCAGGGCATGATGGGGCAGTTTGTCATCGTAGAACAAGGACAGCAACCGGCTGCCACAGTGGGCGCCGGTGCGACGCACAACCATTGAGAAAAAAGATAAAAAGCGTGCTTTTCGACGAGACCCGCTAGCCTCATAATCTTTGCACAACCTATATATTTAATTGGGAATATGCAAAGATAAACCGGTGGTACAACCTCAAGGACATTTAGATGCAACACTAATCGCCGCCGATATTTATAATGAGGCTCGCGATGTTGATCCAGAGCGGATAAAAAAGCTCTCCGGTGAGGGTTGGAAATATGCCTTTAAAAGGGTGTTGCGAGATATCATCCCGGAGGGGCTGCTGGATCTGGCAGCCTTGCTCACCTTCTTTTCTATTATGTCCTTGGCGCCGGCGTTATTAGTGGGCTATTCCGCTATTACCCTCTTTTTGGCTAGTGATTCCTTAGAGGTGCTTGCCCAGCTTAAAGGACAGATTCAAAACTATTTCCCCGCAGAACAAGCAGAAGTGGTCTTGGGTGTGGTTGATGCAGTAGCCGGCTCTGCAACTGGCGGTCGAGTTGGTGTGATTGTTGGTGTGCTGGTGGCACTGTGGACATCTTCTGCCTATGTCCGTGCTTTTTCACGCTGTGCCAACGCCGTTTATGGGCGCACCGAAGGCCGGCCACTATTTAAACAGTGGGGAATGATGTTGCTGCTTAACCTGGGTCTCCTTTTTGGAGTCATGGTTATCTTGGTGTCTTGGGTTATTAATGAAACCTTGGTCATGGGCGTATTAGGGCCAATTGCTGAACCCCTGCATCTGACCTCATTGTTGACCTTTCTCAGTGAAACCTTCATCCCTATTTGGAATTGGGTGAAGTGGCCGGTGATTGTGGTGGTGCTCATTACCTTTGTGGCCACCCTTTATTATTGGGCGCCCAATGTGAAGCTGTGGAAATTTCGTTGGTTAAGCCCCGGCTCCATCTTTGCGGTGTGTGGCATCATCCTCGCGGGTGGTTTATTAAACCTGTATTTCTCCTTTTTTGCAGCCTTTAATACCTATGGTGCAGTCAGCTCCGTAATGGCGATCATTATTGCGTTGTGGATTTTTAATATTTGCCTAGTGCTGGGGCTAAAAATTGATGCTGAGATCGGCCGTGCTCGTCAGCTACAGGCTGGTATTCCTGCTGAGGAACACAATATGGTGCCACCGCGCTCCATTGATGAGGCTGCCAAGATGAAACAGCGCCAGCATGAACTAAATGAAGAAGGCCGGGATTTTCGTGAAAATCAGCAGGCTGCTGACTAAGCCCATGATTAAAGACAGTGTTGCCTAAGATAACCTGGTGAGATCATTAGGGAAAGGCTTCCATGACATCACCCCAGGTCACCGGCACTGGCATTTTAAAGCGCAGTATTAAACGCCAATGGAAAAACTCAATTTTAGGAGGGTTTTTCCTCGGCCTCTGGCAACTTAGCGAAGCGCTGGTTCCCATTGCCATTGGGTTGATTGTGGATCACGCCATTTTGCAACCCACCCTTAAACTTTTGGCCATTGGACTGGCAGGTTTTGCGCTGCTTTTTGTGGTGCTGAGCTATTCCTATCGCTTTGGATCCCGCGCACTTAATAAAGCTGTGAATTTTGAGGCCCATGCACTCCGTGTGGAAGTTGCCGAACATGCACTTAAACGGCTCAGCGCTAAGGACTTGGTTCCTGGTGAGGTGATGTCGCGTTCCACCGCCGATGCAGATTCCGCCACCCGAGTTTTTGGACAAATCGGTACGGGAGTATCTGCGGCAACCGGGTTTAGTGGGGCTGCTGGATATTTGCTGCTTAGCGATTGGCTGGTCGGGCTTGCCGTACTAGCACTTGCACCGGTGATCGCTGGAATTGTGGCCTTTGCCAGCCGCGGGATCTCCCAAAGAAGTTCCACCCAACAAGAAACCTTGGCAGCAGCGGGCGCCCAAGCCAGCGATATTATGTCGGGCTTGAGAGTACTTAAAGCTATTGGCGGGGAACGTTGGGCGGCTAGTGCTTATAAAGATGCCTCCCAGAAATCGGCATATGCAGCTATTAATACCGCGGCAGCGACCGGCAAGGTAGCTGGAATTGGCGAGTTATCGATCGCTCTTAATCTCGCAGTGGTCCTGCTATTGGCTGGATGGCGGGTAACCACTGGGCAATTAAACCCAGGGGAGTTAATTGCGATTATTGGTGTGGCAGTTTATCTGTCTGAGCCGATTCGACTGCTGACAAACTCCATGCGGGAGTCAGCTATTGCGCATGGTGCAGCAGCACGCATTGCAGAATTTCTTAACTCCACACCCCAGCCCGCAGCGCTGCCAGATCTGGAACTAAAATCAGGAGCTTTTATTGTGCTGCAACCGGGGTCTGTGGAATTACCCCAATACCATGAACATGCGCTAAAAGCACCACATAATGCGGATATTTTTGAAGGCACAATTCGCTCTAATATTGCACTGAGCCATGATCCTAACATCGAAATAAACCCACAGATCATCGCAGCCGCGGGTATTAAAGAACTAAACCTCAACACCGCAATTCATGATGCTGGCACCAACCTTTCCGGTGGTCAACGCCAAAGGTTAGCGCTGGCGCGTGCGCTTTATACCCAGCGGGAGGTCCTTATCCTGCAAGATCCCACCAGTGCGGTGGATTCAGTGACAGAAGTGGCCATTGCGCAGGGGATTTATCAGCTCCGCAAAGGAAAAACCACGGTGGTTATAAGTTCTTCCCCGGCCTTTAAAAGTGTTGCAGATGAGGTAGAAAAATGAGCCAAATTTTGCCTTCAGCGACTCCGCGCCGGGCTTTTCAGGTGGCTGCCACAGTGCTTAAGCCACACCGAATGGCTCTTATCGGAGTGATAATTCTGGGCTTAGCCACGGCGATTGCAGGTTTGGCGGGTCCGTGGGCAGTGGGAAGAGTCGTCGACAAGCTCCTAAAAACGCCGGATTTTGGCGAGGTTGCCCTGTATGCGGGCCTGGTGGTGGCAGGTGGTGTGGTTGCCAGCCTGGGAACGTGGTGGGGCACAGTGTTATTGGCCAGGGTTTTGGAGCCTGCCATTGCGCACCTGCGCGAAGCGGTGCTTGCAGCGGCGCTGAGCTTGGATGCGCACACGGTGGAACGTGCCGGGCGCGGTGATGTTGTTTCGCGCATTGCCGATGATTCTCGAGAGGTGTCTACGGCGGCAAGTGCCGTGATGCCGCTTTTTGTGCAGGCAATGTTTAGTGTGATTGTTTCGGCGCTGGGTATGGCTGCCGTGGATTGGCGGCTCGGCCTGGTGGGGCTGGTGGCCATTCCGCTTTATTGGAGCACCTTGCGGGTGTATTTGCCCCGCTCAGGGCCGATGTATACCCAAGAACGGGAAGCTTTTGGAGTGCGTAGTCAACGCCTTTTGGGGGCGGTGGAAGGTGCTGCTACCTTGCAGGCTTATGGTGCTGCCGAGGTGGAATTGCGCCGCATTGACGCGGCTTCCGGGCGGGCGCGGGATATTTCCATATCTGTTTTTAGGTTTATTACCTGGGCTTTTTCACGCAATAATCGGGCAGAGTGCATTACTTTGATCCTGATTTTGCTGGTGGGTTTCTTCCTCGTTGATGCCAATCTGATCACTGTCGGCGCAGTTTCTACAGCAGCGCTGATTTTCCATCGACTTTTTGGTCCCATCGGCATTTTGGTGGGGATGTTCGCCGATATCCAATCCGCCGGCGCCTCATTAATCCGCATGGTGGGCGTCATTGATACTGCCCAGGAGCTGCCGCGCGGCACCTTAAAGGTGCCAGTACCTGCCACTTTAGAGCTTGTCGACGTAACCCAGCACTTCGATGGCCAGCCCGTGTTAAAAAACATCGATCTTTCTGTTTTGCCTGGTGAACACGTGGCAGTGGTTGGGGCAAGCGGTGCTGGCAAGAGCACCCTGGCTCTTATTGCAGCTGGCATGCTCTATCCAACTAGTGGTCAGGCACGGTTATCGGGCGTGGAAATAGGCCAGCTAGATGCGGATTTTTTGCGTGCGCAGGTAGCTATGGTCAGCCAAGAAGTGCATTGTTTCCGCGGTTCGGTGCGGGAGAATATCCAGCTGGCTCGTCCCGCGGCTAGTGATGCGGAAGTTTTGGCCACCTTGGAAAAAGTGGGGGATAAGTGGTTAGAGCGCTTGCCTCAAGGTTTGGACACTGTCATTGGAGATGGTGGTTTTAAGCTCAGTGCGGTGGAAAGCCAATTGGTGGCCTTAGCGCGTGTGGAATTACTGAATCCGGCGCTGGTGATTTTGGATGAGGCGACTGCGGAATCTGGTTCAGATCAGGCCCGTTTTCTAGAGCAGGCAGCTGCCTCAGTTATTGCAGGACGGGCCACAATTATTGTGGCGCATCGTCTTAACCAGGCAATTTCTGCTGATCGCATCATTGTTATGGAAGATGGGGAGATTGTGGAGTCTGGTTCCCATGAGCAGCTGCGTGCTCAAAAAGGACGTTATGAAAGCCTGTGGCGCGCCTGGAGTGCTTAAGAGCTGAAAAATTTTCTTGGGGAAAGCCAATCATTGGCTATTTGCAAAGATGAATGGAAAAGGTCTAAGGTTAACTTTAAGTTAACAAACGGGGTTAAGAAGATGAACCCCACTTTTAGGGCACCGGCTCTGAAACTTTTTACCTCACTTCTTCTTCAAGAAAGGAATAACACTGTGAAGCACATCCAAGCCGAGATTTCTCGCATCGAACGCAGCCATGACCACCTGTGGAGCATCCGACAGGACCTACATGAGCGCTTTGATGGCCAGCTCAAGTCTCATATCGTAGACAGCATTCTTGATGCTGCAGCAGCAGGTTATGAGGGACGTATTTCTCGCTTCCGCAAGATCTTTATTGAAAAGGATGCTCGCGAACAGCTGGAGACCATTCGCTCTTCTCAGCCCAGCCACCTCATGGCACAGGCTGCTTAAAACTGTATAAAGCGAAATTACTCCCCACAAGATCTTGTGGGGAGTAATTTTTTCGACTGCTGCCTAGCGCAGCAAAAAGGCGTTTTCTGAGGTCTTAAAAAACCTGCAGAAAAAGCCTTTGCCCATATCAGGGCAAGTAATTGCTTTCCCACCAGGACTCGAACCTAGAATGACGGTACCAAAAACCGTAGTGTTGCCGATTACACCATGGGAAACTGCAGTAGTAAGTGACTGCACCGATAGAGTTTACATGAAAGTCTAAAAAAACCAATTATTGGGGTCGCGGTTACTGGGATATTCTGGTTCATATGGTTCGACAAAGGATGACCGGCATCGAGCGTCGGGAGCAATTAATCTCCATTGGGCGCGAGGTTTTTGCAGAACGCGGCTTCGAGGGCGCAAGTGTAGAGGAGATCGCTGCTCGTGCACATGTGTCCAAGCCGGTGGTCTATGAGCACTTCGGCGGTAAAGAAGGCCTTTATGCGGTGGTGATTGATCGTGAGATGCTCAAACTTGAAGCGATGATCACCGGTTCGCTGCAAAAGGGGCGTTCGCGCTACCGCATTGAACAAGCAGTGCTGGCACTGTTGACCTATGTGGAAGATGAAACTGATGGCTTCCTTATATTGGTGCGCGATATGCGCCCCGGGGAGAACCGCTCCTATGGCACCTTGCTTAATGACGCCACCACCCAGGTTTCCCATATTTTAGGAAACGCGTTCCAACGCTCAGGCTTGGATTCTTCTAAAGCGATCCTCTATGCCCAGGCATTGGTCGGTATGGTGTCCATGACAGCACAATGGTGGCTTGATGAACGTAGTCCCTGTAAAGAAGAAGTGGCCGCCCACATTGTCAACCTGTGCTGGAATGGTCTCACGGGCATGGAAGCTGATCCCAAATTAACTCCCCAAAGTAGTGATCGCGGAGCAATTTTTGGTAAAGACGCTGAAAAAGAAGTTCCCGAAGTAGTGAATGTAATCAAGGAGATTGAAGCGTGACACCAATGTTGGCAGGCCTACTTAAAGTAGCCGCAACTGATCCCAAACTTAAGGGCATGATCAGCAATGTGGGTGCCCCGCAGCTCCACATCACTGGCATCGATCAAGCTCGTCCCTGGGCGCTGGGCACCTTGGCGCACCACGCGCCGGTGCTGGTGGTTACCGCCACCGGACGCGAGGCCGAAGACCTCACCGCCGAGCTCAAGGCGATGATGGGCGATAAAGTGGCCTGGTTTCCCTCCTGGGAAACCCTGCCACATGAGCGTCTGAGTCCCGGCGTAGATATTGTCGGGCACCGCGCGAAGGTCCTAAATACGCTTTTCGACGCCTCCATCGTGGTCACTGCAGCTCGCGGGTTTTGCCAACCGGTGCTCAAAACCGCAGAAGGCCGTGCTCCTTTAACTTTGTCCGAAGGTGGCGAATTTGATTTTGCAACCTTGGGCCAGGAATTAGTCTTCCGTGCTTATAAGCATGTGGATATGGTGGCCAAAAGAGGAGAATTTGCTACCCGTGGTGGCATCCTCGATATTTTCCCCACTACTTCTGATTACCCAGTGCGTGTGGAATTTTGGGGTGATGAGGTCTCGGAAATCCGCCAATTCTCTGTGGCTGATCAGCGCACCATCCCCGAAATCACCATCAATAGCATTGATATCTACCCAGCTCGTGAGCTGCTGATCACTGATGCAGTTGCCCAGCGTGCTGCTGAATTAATGGTTAAACACCCTGGTAACCCCACCTTGGTGGAAATGCTTTCGCGAATTGCAGATCATCAAGATACCGATGGCATGGAAGCTCTCATCCCTGCGCTGACGGATACTCCCATGGTGCCCATGCTGGAATTAATGCCAGAAAACACCCATGTGGTGGTTATTGCTCCGGAAAAAGTCCGCACTCGTATTGCTGATTTGGAAGCCACCGACGCAGAATTCCTGATGGCTGGTTGGGAAGCTGCTGCCATGGGTGCCGATGGTCCAGTAGCAGTGCAAGGTCTTGATCTGGAGGCTTCTAGTTATAGAAGCTATGAAAGCCTGGAGAAGTCGGCGTCGAAAAGCGCTTTTGCCTGGTGGACTTTCGCCCCGCCGGGCATGTTTGAGGCCTCCGAGGCAGCCACCCTGCCTTTGGATTTTGAAGCCGGGCCCACGCCCCGCGGTGAACTGCCCAAAATTGAGGAAATGATGGGCCAATTATTGGCCCACACCACCGCACATGGACGAGCAGCCTTTATTGCCCCCAATGAGGGCGCTATTAAACGCATGGTGGATCGCTTTGCTGAAAAGGGCATTCCTACCCACGTGGCCAGCCCTGGTTGGGAGCCCAGCCCCGGGGAAGTCACGCTCTACCATGCGCTGAGCCATGCCGGTTTGGTATTTCCTAAGGTGCGCAAGCACCGCGATGCCGAGGCGATGCCACTGGTTGTTATTACAGAAACCGACCTCACTGGTAACCGTGTCGGCGATATTGCTGGTGCTAAAAGGCGCCCGGCGCGTCGCCGCAATAAGGTTGACCCCTTGGCGCTGGAACCAGGTGACTTGGTGGTGCATGAAACCCACGGCATTGGTCGCTTTGTCAAAATGACCGAGCGCACCATTTCCGCAGGTGATGAGACTTCACGCCGGGAATATATTGTGCTGGAATATGCGCCCTCCAAACGTGGACAGCCCGGCGATCAGCTTTATGTCCCCATGGACTCGCTGGATATGCTGAGCCGTTATGTCGGTGGCGAGAAGCCAGCACTCTCCAAAATGGGTGGCTCTGATTGGAAAAACGCCAAGAAGAAGGCGCGCGCTGCGGTGCGCGAAATTGCTGGTGAATTGGTAGAACTCTATGCCAAGCGCCAGTCCGCACCAGGACATGCCTTTGCCCCGGATTCACCCTGGCAAAAAGAAATGGAAGATAACTTCCCCTATGTCGAAACTGAAGATCAGATGCTCGCCATCGACGCAGTTAAAGAAGACATGGAAAAAAGTGTGCCCATGGACCGCGTCATCATTGGCGATGTCGGCTATGGCAAAACCGAGGTGGCAGTACGTGCTGCCTTCAAAGCAGTCCAAGATGGCAAACAGGTAGCCGTGTTGGTGCCAACAACCCTGTTGGCACAGCAGCATCAGTCCACCTTTGAAGAGCGTATGGCCGGATTCCCTATCAAGATTCAGGGGCTTTCCCGATTTACCTCCCGCGCAGAATCCAAGGAAACACTAGCGGGCTTGGCTTCAGGTGAAGTTGACATTGTTATTGGTACACACCGTTTGCTGCAAACCGGTGTGCATTGGAAAAACCTTGGCTTGGTTATTGTCGATGAAGAGCAGCGCTTTGGTGTGGAACACAAAGAACACATCAAGGCACTGCGTACTCACGTGGATGTTTTGACCATGTCTGCTACCCCAATTCCTCGTACCTTGGAAATGTCGATGGCGGGTATCCGTGAGATGACCACCATTTTGACTCCACCGGAGGATCGTCACCCAATTCTGACCTATGTCGGCCCCTATGAAGATAAGCAGGTAGCGGCCTCTATTAGGCGTGAGCTTTTGCGTGATGGCCAGGTCTTCTTCATTCACAATAAGGTTGCCGATATTGAAAAGAAGGCCCGCGAAATCCGCGATCTGGTCCCGGAGGCCAGGGTAGTGGTGGCGCACGGCCAGATGAGTGAAGAGCTGCTGGAACAAACTGTTCAGGGCTTCTGGGATCGCGAATATGACGTATTGGTGTGTACCACCATTGTGGAAACCGGTCTTGATATCTCCAATGCCAATACCTTGATTGTGGAAAATGCCCACCATATGGGCCTTTCACAGTTGCACCAGTTGCGTGGTCGTGTGGGACGTTCCCGTGAACGTGGTTATGCTTATTTCCTCTATCCCAAGGGTGCGACCTTGACTGAGACCTCCTACGACCGCTTGGCTACCATTGCCCAAAACAATGATTTGGGTGCCGGTATGGCCGTTGCCATGAAGGACCTCGAGATGCGTGGCGCGGGCAACGTGCTTGGTGCGGAGCAGTCCGGCCATATTGCCGGCGTGGGCTTTGACCTCTACGTTCGCCTAGTCGGCGAAGCTGTTGAGGCCTATAGGGCGCTTGCCGACGGAAAACCAGTGGATGGCACGGTACAAGGACCAAAGGAAATCCGCGTTGATTTGCCGGTGGATGCCCATATTCCAGAGAAGTACATCAATGCCGAACGCCTGCGCCTAGAAATTTATCGCAAGCTTGCGCAATCTGAATCTGAGGTGGATCTGCGTCTGGCAGTGGAGGAAATGGAGGACCGTTATGGCCCCATTCCTGAAGAAGTATCTAGGCTTTTGGCGGTTTCGCGATTGCGTCACCTCATGCGTCAGGCACATCTCACCGATATTGCGGTGCAGGGTACTCGCATTAAGGTGCACCCAGTTGATCTGGCAGATTCTCAGCAGGTGCGCCTCAAGCGTCTTTTCCCAGGTGCTAGTTATAGGGCTGCAGCAAAGGCGATCCAGCTGTCTTTCCCCAAGGCAGGCAAGAAGGTTACCGATCCTTTGCTGCGCGATGTTGATCTTCTGCAGTGGGTAGCGGACTTTATTTCCAAGATGTTTAACCTGGAGGAAATTAATGTCCGTGGCCCTCGTCTCGGGCAGCCAGCTAAGAAATCATCCGTTATCTCGGTTACCCAATAGTTTGAGGCTGGACAACAGCGACCAAGGGAAACCATCTACATAGCAGCCTGCAATCGCCACACCGATTGCAGGCAAAGCTAGTTCATCGCGATAACACAGATACCAGCCATGATGTTCAGGCTGGAATTTGTTTTTGGACGCCGCCAGCGAACGGAAGCCATAAAAAGGCTCCATGGTGCGACCCAAAAGATCAAGTGTTTTGCCTAAAGCTCCAGCATCTTGTTGTTCCGGGGGAGTACTCAATGGCGCCCCGGAGAGTGAGACCCACCGCAAACCCTGTTCTTTGGCAATAAGGACGGCTTCGGACATGAGAAACTCAATGACCGAGCGGAATCCTTGGGGATCACGCCGCATGATATCAAGGGTATAGCCAATGACTTGGCCGTTTTCATAAACCGGCAGCCAGCTAGTTATGCCGTGTAGATGTCCCTGCTCATCTAGTGCAAGCAACAAATGGGTTTGGGGGTCGGCAAGTTCTGTGACGGTGCCTAGGGTAAAGCCCATCTCCGGCAGGGCTTTTTCAGAAACCCACTCTTCGGAGAGATCAATGATTTTATTTTGCATCTCTGATCCAGCTGCAGCCCAGGTGGCCCATTGGGTGCTGATGCCTTCTTTAAGTGCGCGGTTGCGGGCAGTGCGCACATTTTGGAATTTCTTGCCCTTAAATTCAGCTAGTTCAGTGCTAAGCACCGCTTCTTCGGCGATGCGTAGGCGGCGGTGTCCTTTTTCTTTGAGGGCATCGGTGAAGTCCTCGCGCACTGAATACCAGGCCACCTGCCAGCCTTGATTCATTGCAAATTCTTCAAATTCATAGGCGAGGGAAATCCGCGCAGTTGCTGGGCTACCTGCTGCCGTGACAGGTTCGCCAAGGCTAATGGCAACGCCGTTTCTCAGACGATAAGCCACATATCCAGCCTTGTTTGGGGCAAACCAATAGGAGTTTCCATCCCAAATAGTCATCCAGGAAAGGTGATCACCACTGCCACTTTCTAAGAGTTGGGTGGCAAGGGTGCGGTCAGTTTCAGCTTGAGTGTTGGCAACACCCATGAGGAAGCGGTACATGATTACCGCTGTAACAAGCCAAAAGATGGTGCCAGTCCACTCAAATAATGCCCACCCCACCGGATCATGAGGGAAGAGGTGGTGGTTGAGAACAGTTCCCACGGTCGGAGGAAGATAACGCATGGGAAGTTCTTGAATTGCTAACCCAAAAGTGGCATGCGGATGGAAAGCCTGTGCAGCAAGCTGTGCACCAAAAACCCATAACAAGGCGGTGCCTAAGAAAGTGAGTGTAATTGCGCGGATTGCTCTAAAAACCTTCGCAGCTTCAATAGAAATTGAGAAGGAACGGCGGAAAATCAGCAGCAGACCTAAGACAATGACCCATGGAACTAATGCTTTAAATATGTTGAAGAAACCAACAATATCGGTGGCATCAGAGGTGAGGCGTTTCATTTGGAAGAGCAATATTGCCAAGGTAACAATTTGTGCGCCCACCGATAACCACCAAGCAGCTTTTCTGCCGCGACTCAGCCCTAAAGCCAGAATCAAGGTCAAAATAACTGGAATTAGGTTGGCCAGCATTGGCGTAAATCCATGTTGTTGCAATTGTGCTAATGCTTCTTGGCATCCAGTGGAGTTGATATCAACCCGGCACAGGTGATGCATTCTTTCTTCGCTAACAGCAGGAGTCCAAATTAGCCTGGTGGATCCAGAAAATGGGCCATCTGTGAGGGGATTTAGTCCAGCAATAACGGGACCCAGCGCACTAACTGACATCACAATAGCGACGATGATTCGGGTTTCACGGAGTGACCAAGGGCCAGGGAGAAGACTATGTAGAGAACTTGACTCGGAACGACGAATTCTTAAGATCTCACCCCAGATAGTTCCCACTAAAACGGTGCTGAAGATCGCAATATCGGCGATTGTTCCGGTATAAAACAGCAGGGTTAAAGAGATGCTGAACAAGGCCAAACGGATACGGCGACGCCACAAAAGGGAACGATAACCTGAGGCCACTGCAGCAATGCCAAAGATCCAAAAATCGGGAGTGAGCAGGGTAGTTGCCAGTAGGCTTTCGGTGCCAATTTCAACATTAGGATGCTCAAAAATCTCCACCAGTGCAAGGCTGAGTGGGATGGAAAGCAGATAAAGTACTGAGGTGAAAAATAGGAATTTGCGGCTGCCCAGGACTTTCTCAGCGGGGATCGCCAACAAAATCAACCACAAAGATGACATCAGTGCACCGCGCAGGTTGGCGGTTGTCAGCCCAGCAGTAGGCAACAGCGGTTCGCCCCATTGCCAAGAGGTACTCATGCCCAGCTGGTTCAGCAGCTGATTACTATCAGAACCCAACAGCGCCAACAGCAACCACATAAGCAATAGCGCTGCAAAACTAATTGGGGCTTGGCGCAATTGTCCAGCGCCCCAGTGCGCGGCGTTTTTAAAGCTTTGCGACGTCTCCTGCACTTGGTTTTCCATTAGTTTTCCTCCAATCCACCGCGTTGGGCTGCCCACTCAAAACTATCTGCCAAAGCAACCCGCCAGACCTGGAAGGAGTGCCCACCTGGAACGCTATCAAAGGAGGTGGACATGCCCGCTTGAGTTGCTAGTTCATTGAGGTTTTGAAGTGCCCTAAGAGCTTCTTTATCGGATTGTCCAGCGATAAATTTGCCTGCTAACTGGCTATATCGTCGATCGCCTGTATTAATGGCAGTGGTGAGTAGATCAGCTGGATTTACGGCAATAAACGCTGATTCATCTCCGTCGAAAAGCTTATTAACGGTGTCTTGGCGGGTGCCGAGCGTTGGCTCGGCCTGGCCGGAAAAATCTAAGAAAGAGCCATAGGCATCGGGATGGTTGGTGACAACCTGGAATGCGCATGTACCGCCATAACTTAAACCACCGATAGTCCAAGTTTTTTGGTCGGAGTTAACGTGGAATTTCTGTTTCACCAAGGTTGGGACGTTTTGGGAAAGGTAGGTCATGATATTCAGGTCTGGACCATCAACACATGCGGGGTTGCCTGAAAAAGAGCCCGTGCCATCAACGCTGATCACAATGGGACTAATGCCATCGTGGGTTGCTTGATAGTTGTCTGCCGTTTCGGAGGCCTGGCCACTACTAAACCACTGATCAGGTTCACCGGGATTGCCAGCCAACAGCACAATCACCGGCAATCGGACATCGGGGTGGGTCCAATAAGCTGGAGGAACGTAGGCGAAAGCATCGCGCGCATCAAAACCTGGTGCTAATCCATCCGCGGTCCCGTCGAGCGACACCGTGACCAGGGCGCCTACCTGTTGGTCAGGGTGATCGGGCAGCGTCGGAGGGCTAGTGAGCTGCGAAAATTCCTCATAGGACATAGCAATATTGGTTGCTTGAGGATTAATGGATCCAAGAGTGGGGTAGGACTGAAAAATCAGATTACCCACCGCCGCGGTATTAAGCAGCGCAATGATGGTGAGGATCGCAAAAAGAGTGCGTCGTCCGGAGTGGAGCAACATGCTCAACAAACACCAGACGGCAGGGATACAGGCTGCATAGATGCTCAGTGGGTTGGCATCTGGAAAAGGTTTCCACAGCTTTTCAAGCACCAGCCAAGCCAGGGCTACCACCAGAAAAGCAGATAGCAACGCAATAAATGTGGCTTTGCGTCGTCGAGCTTTAAAAAGTCCGACGGCTGGAACCACCATGGTTAAGGCAATAAGCAGCAAAATTACGGTGGTTGCGGTGGTATCAGTAAGCGAAATTGTACGCCATTCATTCACACCGTAATTATGCTCCGATTAAATAGTAAAGGCTGTTGTATTAATAGGAGCTTTTAAACTATCGCCTTGGAGTTGCTTGGCAAAAACTTGCATGAATCCTTAAAGGCTGAGAGTGCCGTTGATAAGTCCAATGGCACCTGCGCCGGCGGCAATCACCAACACAATCACTACACCCCACTCAAAGGTATTAAAAACTTGCTCTTTACGGTAAAGACGAGTCCAAACATAAGGAATAAGCCCAGGAAGCAGCGCCATGGCTCCAAAGAGAACATATTGGGGATCAGCGGCATAAAAGAGCCAGATGGAATAGACCATCGCGACCACACCGATGATGAGGTGCTTGCGGTTTTCTGCTGTAGGGATCTCCGGGCCGGAATCATCAAAGCGGGTGCCAGCATGAGGGTGGGTGAGTCCCTTGCCACGAGTTGCTAGCAAAACCAGGTAAATAGCGGAGAAGAGATAAGGAACCAAATAAAGGTTAGTGGCCAACTGCACCATGGATACATAGGTGGTTTCATTGAGGAAGAAAACCACAATAAAAAGCTGAATCACGATGGTGGAAATTAGCTGTGCCATCCACGCCGCACCACGGCTATTAATTGCACCAATCTTGCGGGGAATTAGTCCGTCCATGGCCATCATGGCCAGTGGCTCGGCGCAAAGCATCTGCCAAGAAACATAAGCGCCCAAAACAGATAGACATAGGCCAGCAGAAATTAGTGCAGCACCCCAAGGACCTACTACAGCCTCCAGTACTGATGCCATTGAGTTATCGGGCAGTGCGGCAAGTTCAGCTTGGGTGAGTACGCCGTAGCTGAGGGAGGAAATAGAAACCAGCAGCAGAAGTACTGTTATAAAACCGATGACCGTAGCTCGGCTAACGTCATTGCGGGAACGGGCTTGGCGGGAATAAACCGAAGCTCCTTCCACACCGATAAACACCCACACGGTATAGACCATAATGCCGCGGACCTGGTCAAAAACACTGCCAATATCGCCATTGGTGGCCCAAAAATCAAGGGTGAACTTATCCCAACTAAACCCAAGGAAAGTTACCAGGATGATAAAACACAGCAGTGGCAGAATCTTTACCACGGTGGTTAGGGTGGTCAAGAAGGCAGCTTGGGTGACACCACGGGCAACAACGGCAAAAACTAGCCAGGTCAAAAGGCTGACAGCAATGGCTAGAACGATAGGGTGATCTCCAGAAAAGATAGGAACATAGTGCCCCAAGGTGGAGAAGAAAAGGGTTGCATAGCCGACTTGGGCGATAACAGAGCCTAGCCAATAACCCCACGCCGAGGAAAAGCCCACAAAGTCACCCAGTCCCACTCGGGCATAGGCATAAACGCCAGAATCCAAATTTGGCTTACGGCGCGCGAGAACGTGAAAGACAAATGCAACGGATAGCATACCGATGCCGGCGATGATCCAGCCGATAAGCATCGCACCGGGGCCAGCAACAGAACCAATATTTTGGGGTAATGAAAAGATTCCGGCGCCGACAGTTGATCCAATAATTAATGCGATGAGTGTTCGCATAGAAACCGTTTGGCTGGTGGCCACAGTTCCAGTCTCAGTTTGATTGTGCACCCAATCAACTTAGTCGACCACAACAAAGAAGCTAAATTTCGCGTATCCTCGGGCGTCACAAGATCTTCACATGCTAGATAGATAGGAACCTTTATGGGTATTTTTGACAGCGCAAAAGACAAAGCAACCGAATTCTTGAACTCTGAAGCAGGCGAGCAGAAGTCTGATGAATTTCTAAACAAGGCTGCTGATGCAGCTGCTGGTCGCTTTGGTGAAGATAAGTCAGAGCACATCAATCGTGTGCGTGACCTCGCTGATGACCGTCTGGGCACAACCGAGGATCCTGCCGACTAATCTAGACAGTTATGACTGTCATTTTGATTGACCCCCAACACCCCGTCCTGCCCGTTTCTTTTTTAGAAGCGGTGTTAGGGCGGGGTGAAGCAGTTGAAATAGACGTTGATCTCCCCTTAGACCTTTCCTTTTTAGGCATCAAAACGTCGCAAAGCGCCCCCTGGTTTATTACCGCCAACCCGCAACACGGGCGCACCGATGAGCTTTTCGACGCCCGCCCGCATCCAGTGGCTGAGGCAGTCGGGGTCATGCGGGCGGCTGTGGGCCGCGGTGAATGGGAAAAAGCCCAAACTCATGAAAGCCTGATCCCTTATCTTCGTGAGGAATCTGAGGAATTTATTGAGGCAATTTTAAGCGGGGATGAGGCAGAAATCCGCAAAGAATTGGGCGATGTATTTTTACAGGTGCTTTTTCATGCAGAAATCGCCGCCCGTCGGGGACAATTTGAGCTGTCCGACGTGGCGGCGAGTTTTGTGGCCAAAATGCATTCGCGTGCACCCTATCTTTTTGATGGCTCAACCGGAATTGTTGCTGAAGCCGAACAAGAAAGATTGTGGGCCTTGGGTAAGGCGAGCGAGAAATTAGCCCAGGATCAAGCTTGAGGAGAGGTTAGAAGACATAACCTGCAGCTGAGTCATGAAGTCCTGTCGGTCTTCCTTAACGATGCCACAGGCCAAAGCGCGGTTGGCAATGCGCTCAGAATATGCAACGGCAACCAGATTCATTGGGGAAGGAAGCTGGTTAACCGCACCTGAGGTACGCAGGGTAGCTGCGAACTCAGAACGAGTGGTGTTAGCGTGAGCCAGGCCGGAGTTATAAACCGCAGCCTCGAGGATTTGGCAATCGGAGTTGTCGATCGCCGTATTGATCACGCTGAGGTCCTGGGCAGATGCTGCAGGGGTAAGTCCAGCAGTCAAGGCGATAGATGCCGCTGCGATGGTGGCAATGCGTAGCTTTTTCATGGTATTTCCTTAAAGTCTTGGGATTTTACTAGGCAAGTATCACATGAGATGACAAACGCCACAACAGCCAGAATCTTACGTTAAAAGATGTGACTGATGTGGCGAATGGTGTCATTGATGCTACTGGGGTTACCCCCGGCGTAGCTGAGCTTAGGAAGAAAGGGTGGAGGAGAGCTCAGAGATGTAAGTATCTTCCTTGACGAGGCCACAAACCTGTGCGCGGTCTGCAATTGCTGCAGCCTGGTCTGCATTCCAAGCGCCAACCTGCGGGTACTGTGCAGTCAGCCAGCCCTCGCCCTTAGCGGTGATTGCTTCTGCCAGCTCGCGGTTGTACTGACCTTCTTCAAGAACACCACCCTGGGTTAGCGTGGACTCGAGGATTCCACATGGAATCCAGTTGTAGCGGTCGTCTAGTTCTTTGTTGATGGAGGACATGCTTGCGAAGTTAACTGCGGAAGCTGGTGCAGCCAAAGCGGCGATAGCGATTCCTGCGGAAGTTCCGGCAATGGCGATACGACGTGAAATCTTCACGGGTTTTTCTCCTTAAACTAGGGATACCCTCTAGAGGGCATGGGGGCGTTTGTGACAATTATAATAAAGTCCTTTGAAATTCTTTAGAGTCAGTTAAGTTTATATATATCTATATAAAAAGGCCTTTGAGGTGCATCAATAGTGCCTTACTAAGGCTTATGTGAGTTGCCTGAGGGTTGAAAGCTTAAGAAAATTAATTTCAAAACTAAGCAATTTTAGGATTTCCTCAGGTTTAAGGATGTCGGGAAAATGTGGGAATGTCGGAGTTTTCCGCGGAATCGGTACTATCGAATCTCATGAGTTCAGGGCTTCAGAAGACATTGGGATTTGGCTGCGGTGCAGTGTTGGCAGTGGTCATGGTGATCTCTTTTGTCGGCTGGGCCTTAAGTGTGATGGATAATGCCGCACCAAATCGGCAACTGGAGCAGATCCCGGCAGACGTGCCACCTGCGCGTGGTGAGGTAGTTCCGGAAATTGATATCAATGCCGAGGGTCGTACCTCCCAACACCTAAATTTTTGGGCAGAACCCATTGCAATTGACACCGGAATCTCACCTCAGGCAATGGCGGCCTATGGAAACGCCGAATTGATTGCCACTGAATTTTGGCCAAATTGCAACATTGCATGGACAACGCTTGCTGGAATTGGACAAATTGAAACTCGCCATGGCACCTACAATGGCAAGCTTTTTGGCGGCAGTAACCTTAATGAAAACGGTATTGCAGATCCACCAATTATCGGTGTTCCACTAGATGGCTCACCTGGCCTGGCAGAAATTCCTGATTCTGACGGTGGGCAGTGGGATGGGGATACGGAATATGACCGCGCAGTCGGTCCGATGCAATTTATTCCAGAGTCTTGGGAGCGTTTAGGTCTGGATGCCGATGGTGATGGGGTAGCAAACCCCAATCAGATTGATGATGCTGCCTTAAGTGCTGCCAATCTTTTGTGTTCTAGTGGCGGAGACCTCTCCACTCCTGAAGGGTGGACTGCTGCGGTACACGCCTACAACATGTCCAATCAGTATCTAATTGACGTGCGTGACGCCGCGGCTTCCTACGCTTTGCGACAGCCGGCAATTTAGCGCTTAAAAATAAAGCCAAAAGAACACAGTTTTCGACATCCTTTAAGCCCTAAGAAAATGTGGGAATGTGTGGTTTCGGACATAAATGGGCAGGAAAAGGGGTGTTATATTCCACTAAATCCATGTGATTGCGTCATGGAAACGAGATTCATGCAACAATTGGAGGCAGACGTGATTGAAAGCCAGTGCTTTAGGGTGATGGTTTTTAATGACGTAATTATTCTGGATAGCTCCCAAGTTGGCATAGGAGGCCACAGTGGCTGAAATCATGCACGTATTCGCTCGCGAAATTCTCGATTCCCGAGGAAACCCTACCGTTGAGGCAGAGGTTTTCTTGGACGATGGCTCCCACGGTGTCGCAGGTGTTCCTTCCGGCGCATCTACCGGAGTTCACGAGGCTCATGAGCTACGTGACGGTGGCGATCGCTACCTGGGCAAGGGCGTTCTTAAGGCAGTAGAGAACGTTAATGAAGAGATCGGCGACGAGCTCGCTGGCCTCGAGGCCGACGATCAGCGTCTGATCGATGAGGCCATGATCAAGCTCGACGGCACTGCAAACAAGTCCCGCCTCGGCGCAAACGCCATCCTTGGCGTTTCCATGGCAGTGGCAAAGGCAGCAGCGGAATCCGCTGGCCTGCCATTGTTCCGCTACATCGGCGGACCAAACGCTCACGTTCTTCCAGTTCCAATGATGAACATCATCAACGGTGGCGCACACGCTGACTCCGGTGTGGACGTTCAGGAATTCATGATCGCTCCAATCGGTGCTGAGACCTTTGCTGAGGCACTGCGTCAGGGTGCTGAGGTTTACCACGCACTCAAGTCCGTCATCAAGGCAAAGGGTCTGTCCACCGGCCTGGGCGACGAGGGTGGATTTGCACCTTCCGTTGGCTCTACCCGCGAGGCACTTGACCTTATCGTTGAGGCAATTGAGAAGGCTGGCTTTACCCCAGGTAAGGACATCGGACTTGCACTTGACGTTGCTTCCTCCGAGTTCTACAAGGATGGCAAGTACCACTTCGAAGGTGGCGAGCACACCGCTGAGGAGATGGCTAACGTTTATGCAGAGCTCGTAGCTGCATACCCAATCGTTTCCATCGAGGATCCACTGCAAGAAGATGACTGGGAGGGTTACACCAACCTCACCGCTCAGATCGGCGACAAAGTTCAGATCGTTGGCGATGACTTCTTCGTGACCAACCCTGAGCGTCTGCAGGAAGGCATTGACAAGAAGGCTGCTAACGCACTTCTCGTTAAGGTCAACCAGATCGGTACCCTCACCGAGACCTTCGACGCTGTTGACCTTGCACACCGCAATGGCTACCGCACCATGATGTCCCACCGTTCCGGTGAGACCGAGGACACCACCATTGCTGACCTCGCAGTCGCACTTAACTGCGGCCAGATCAAGACCGGTGCTCCTGCACGTTCCGACCGTGTTGCAAAGTACAACCAGTTGCTGCGCATCGAGCAGCTGCTCGGCGACGCTGCAGTTTACGCAGGCCGTGGCGCATTCCCTCGTTTCCAGGGCTAATACGCTTTTCGACGCTTGACCCCAACGCCCCAGCAACCTCCCTGGTTGCTGGGGATTTGGCGTGAGTGGGGGCGTCGCAAAGCAGGTTTTTAAAGCATATGACTAAGATCAAGGGTTATGGCAAAGCAGAAGAAGTCTCATAAAGGAATCGTTCCTGTCTCCAGCAGGGAACGGGCATCGGAGACCGTTTCTGCAGCTCGCGCCCCTTTTAAGCTTGGCGCCGTCGGACTTGCATCCCTGGCGGTTGCGGTGTTGGTCATTCTTTTTGTTATCGCCATCCCAGTCCGCAACTATTTTCAATTGCGCTCTGAAATTGCCCATACGCAGGCCTCAATTGCCGCCAAAGAGCAGCAAATCACGCAATTGGAATCAGACCTGGAGCGTTACCGGTCCGAAGCCTATATCCGCGAACAAGCACGCCTGCGTTTAGGTGTGATTGAACCAGGGGAGACCGCCTTTAGAATTTTGGATCCCGCTTTGGAAACTGATACTTCTGTCACCTCTTATGGCACCGAAGCTGAACCGCTCGGCCCGTGGTATGAAAATCTGTGGGATTCCGTCACCGAACCAGAGGCAATTGGTGAAGGCGAGATTGCTCCGCCAGCTCCGGTGACTACCTCCGAGACGCCGGTACCATCTTCACCATCTGCAGAAGCGCCCGCACCTGCCCAGTAGGAATACTCAATAGGGACGTCAGCTTCATCTCATGACAGAATAGATAACATGAGTGTTACTGATGCAGATCTAAAAGCTGTCGAAGAGCAGCTGGGAAGGGCGCCACGCGGAGTCCTTGAAATTTCCTATCGCAGCCCTGATGGGGTTCCCGGCGTAGTTATGACCGCCCCCAAGCTTGACGATGGCACCCCATTTCCAACGCTTTACTATTTAACTGATCCACGCCTGACCACCGAAGCATCCCGCCTTGAAGTTGCTTTGATCATGAAGTGGATGACTGATCGTCTTGGTACCGACGAAGAACTGCGTGCCGATTACCAGCGTGCTCACGAGCACTACTTGGCAAAGCGCAATGCAATTGAAGATCTAGGCACCGACTTCTCCGGTGGTGGTATGCCAGACCGTGTGAAGTGCCTACATGTGCTCATTGCATACGCATTGGCAGAAGGCCCCGACCATTTCCGTCTGGGCACTGAAGCAGTAGCACTAGCTGCAGAACACGCCGACCTGCGTGGCACTGCCATCCCTGCAGATTGGCCTACTCTGGAAGAACTTGGCATTGATATCAACGAGTTTGATTTCTCCCGAGCGGGTGGCGTTTAATGACGCGATTTGCTGCTGTGGATTGCGGAACCAACTCCATTCGCCTTTTGATCTCTGAGCTCACAACCGATGGACTTCAAGAACTTACCCGCGACAATAAGATTGTGCGCCTGGGTAAAGGTGTAGACGCTACGGGCCAATTAGACCCCGAGTCCATTGCACGCACGCGTGTTGCGTTAGAGGAATATGTACAGGTGATGGAGGAATATGGAGTCGATGCAGTTCGCATGGTCGCCACCTCTGCCACTCGCGACGCCTCCAACCGTGAAGAGTTCTTTGCTATGACTAGGGAGCTTCTCTCACGCATCCAACCTGGCTACCAAGCCGAGGTTATTAGCGGTGAAGAAGAAGCTTCCCTATCCTTCCGTGGTGCGGTTGCTGATCTTCCTGCTGATCAGGGACCTTTTTGTGTTATCGATCTTGGCGGTGGATCCACCGAATTTATCGTTGGTGAGCACAATGGAGAAATCCTGGGTTCACACTCAGCTCAAATGGGCTGCGTGCGCCTGACTGAACGTATTATGCGCAGTGATCCCCCCACTCCAACCGAGGTGGAAATCGCCCGCGATTATGTTGCAGAGCGCATTGCAGACGTTAAGAAGATTGTGCCAATCGCAAAGGCCAAGACCTTTGTGGGATGCGCTGGCACCTTCACCACTATTTCTGCATGGGTACAAGGCTTAGAAAGCTATGACCGCAACGCTATTCACCTATCAGTGCTGAACTTCGATGCACTACGGGTGGTAACCGATGAGATTATTTCAGAGTCTGCGGCTCAGCGTGCCAGCAATCCAGTGGTAGATATCGGACGGGCCGACGTTATTGGTGGCGGCTCAGTGGTGGTCCAGGCCACCATTAAACTCGCAGCTGAAGAAGCTGGGGCAAACTCCATCGTGATCTCTGAAAAAGATATTCTTGATGGCTTGATTCTGGGTCTGGTAGATCAACACATCTAGTTTCGAAGTTTTTGAGAACTTATTTTGACCCCCAATTCCGAGGTTTAAGGCACCATGTTCTATGATGTTGTAGGTGTTTTAAACCTCGGTTTGGCACTTTAAGAATGTGTGCTTTTGGTTCACATTCGCCCCCATAGCCCAATCGGCAGAGGCGGTTGACTTAAAATCAATACAGTGTGGGTTCGAGTCCCACTGGGGGCACAATGACCAGCGGAAACGCTGGGTAAATAGGCACTATTTCGGCTTAAGTGACGAAATAGTGCCTATTTATTTTTGGACTTAGTGCGTTTTGGAACCTTTAGGGTCTTAGGGTTTTCGGTTTTTGGGGTTTTCCTAAAGTAGTTCACGGGGTAGCGCATGGGGTGGTGCACGGGGAAAGCTTAAGTTTTAGCAGGTTTTTGCGGCCTATTTTCCCTAATGTATTCAGTTTCCAAAAAGTTTCCTGGATAGTTTTTGGAGCAGATTGAGAATTGTTTAGGCGGCAGTTTTCTCAGGTAATAGCAGGTCAGGTGTGTGAAATTTGGTTTGCATGACGTGTTTGGGTCAGCCTTGCAGAGTTGGCTGATCGCAGAATTTTAAACAAAAGTTGCTCTTGCACTATCAATCGAAGCTGTTTTATGGCACACTAGAACATGGTCGCGGTTTCTGTACGCAGTGTTTAGGCGCTTGCAAGAGATGTACACGCGAGCGCCCGGTTTTCCACAATCATGCATTAACTGCGGAGGTTGAGGTCGCCGAGGAGTTTTAACGACCTGGGTGTCAGCGAATCATGCTGACGCACATAGCATCACCTCTTAAGAAATAAGGTATTAAAATGGCACAGGGAACTGTGAAGTGGTTCAACGCTGAAAAGGGCTTTGGTTTCATCGCTCCTTCCGACGGATCCGCTGACGTATTCGTCCACTACTCCGAGATTCAAAGCGGCGGTTTCCGCAGCCTTGAAGAGAACCAGCAGGTTGAGTACGAACTTGGTGAAGGCGCCAAGGGTCCTCAGGCTCAGCAGGTTCGTGCACTTTAAGCCTAACGCTTAACGCACATTAAAACCGCCACACCTTCGGGTGTGGCGGTTTTTCTTATTTTAATTTGGCACAACAGTGGTGGCTCGTCCAAGTATCCAAAGTGATAGGGCAATATAGGTGCAATAACTTCAGCGAAATAGAAAGTGCGCGCATGTATTCCGATGACGATTCAGAAGATTTTGTTAGCCGTGACGAGCTTAATGCGGATCTTGATGTCACCATAGATTACGACTTCCCAGATGCCACGGCGTTGATCAGTATTGAAGTCCAACCTCATAATGGGATGGCTTATGATCTCCCGCATATGACATTGGTGGAAGGACTGCGCGAAGTTATCACCACTTATTGTCAGCTGCACCATTATTACCGGGAACCGGGTACGTTGGTTTCTGAAATTGATCCTCCAGTTGGGGCGGTTCAATATTATGTGGAGTTGGCATATGCAATTACTCTCACAGAAGCCCTAGAAGAGGACCGTGCACAGGTTGATTTCACGAGGCGAGTATTGCTCTTAGAAAAGCTAGTGGACAGTTTGAAGAGAGTCGCAAAGCGCAATGTGGTGGTTTCCCAAGCTTTATCCTGTGCGCAATCGGCCTTGCAGATGGCTGCAGAATTTGATTTAGAATCCTCTGAGGAATACTTGAAGGACCTTAGACTAAGGCTTCCCCTGGATTATGTGCGTTATCTCCCCACTGATGAGGAAGAACAGCATGGGGAATGGGAGGAGCGTCTGGCAAAATTAAATGAAGACTGCCTGGACTATCCTTTTTTTATTTTTGTAGATGATGTCCAATCAGCTGAAGAATTTGAAGCTGCAGATAATTTGGATGATAAGAATAGGCTCATTGTCTCAAAAGGGGAGTGGCCGTTGACCTGGGATGATGTCCGCCCGCGGCGCAGAATCTTCTTGCACACCGCCTAAAGTCACTCAGCAGAACACCAATGAAGCCCTCGCACCCCAATATAGGGAGTTGCGAGGGCTTCATGTGTGCCTTGAGCCAGAAATTCCGAGAAGTGGGCCTAGTTCTCAGCGTTTAGCTGTGGATACATCGTCTCCAGAGGAGCAGACAAACCAGCCTTAAAGCCCTTGGCGGTATCGTCGGCCAGCACTTCATAGCTTCCCGCAGCTAGACCGTCAAAAACTTGATTGACCAGGTCTGCTGGAGCCAGTTTTGGCGCGTTGGCGTGTGCTGCCATTGGAGTGTCGACAAATCCCATATGCACGCCCATCACATGAACTCCGGCAGGCAGCAATTCCAAACGCAGTGAGTTGGTAACTGACCACAATCCCGCTTTGGTAGCTGAGTAGATGCCAGCGAGGGCATTCCAAGACAAAGCGGAGTGGATGTTGATGATGGCAGCCTCACCGCTGTGCTGGGAAAGAAGAGGTGCAAATGCTCGGGAGAGGAACAGTGGTCCGAGGAAATTGGTTTCCATACTAGAACGAATCTCTTCATCAGTATGAGTCAAAATGCCAGTACTTTGAGTTGAGACACCAGCATTATTGATCAATACGGTGACGTCGGAAGCCTGTTCCGCTACGGCTTGGATGGAGGCGGGGTCTGTGACATCAAGTTGCAGAGGAATAACTCGCTCATCCTCCCACTCGCGGGGTTGACGAGCAGTCGCGTATACCTTTGCAGCACCACGAGTGAGTGCTTCTTCAACAAATTGGCGGCCAATGCCACCGTTTGCGCCGGTAACTAGGACAACGGCATTTTTAAGTGAAGTCATTTTCTAAGCTTTCTATACTTGAGCGAATTAGGCTTGGTTGAGAGTTGGGTAGTCTGTATAGCCATGGGCACCACCGGCATAAAGCGTTGCTGGATCCACATCATTTAGCTCAGCTCCAGTACGAAGGCGTTCTACGATATCTGGATTTGCAAGAGCCATACGTCCCAAAGGAGCAATATCTGCTAGTCCGGCCTCAACATCGGCCGCGATATTTTCCCTTTCGCGTCCATAACGAACAACCAGCACAGCAGTAGGCCACGTCTGACGCAGAGATGCCAAGAGCTCGTCATCTCCGAGGTGGTGGACATGGAGATAAACCAAGTTCAATTTGGCCAGCTCAGAGACCAAGTACTCGTATTGCGCTCGAACAGCAGTGACATCACCTTCGTCGAGTCCACCCAGTGGGAAGGCCGGGGAGATACGGATACCGGTACGGTGGGCACCAATTTCTTCAGAAATTGCTTTTGCTACTTCGATGACAATGCGGGCGCGATTTTCTACAGATCCGCCGTATTCATCAGTGCGTTGATTGGCATTGGGGGCGAGGAACTGGTGAAGGAGGTAACCATTTGCGGAGTGGATTTCTACACCGTCGGCGCCGGCAGCAACTGCAGAAGCAGCAGCATGGCGGAATTCTGCAATAACATCCTGAATTTCAGCAGTGCTGAGTTCATGTGGAACAGGAGCTATTTCTTTACCGTTGGGGGTATAAATTTCCTGTTCCGCGGAAATTGCAGACGGTGCTACAGGCAACTGACCTTCGGTATTGTTGTCCTGATGGGCAAGTCGTCCCGCGTGCATCAACTGGATGAACAAGTGGCCGCCGTTTTCATGCACAGCATCCGCTACTTTTGACCAGCCTGCAATGTGCTCAGGAGTATAGATACCGGGGGTATTCATATATCCCTGGCCGACGGCGGAAGGCTGTGCACCTTCGCTGATAATTAGTCCCAGGGAAGCGCGTTGGCGGTAGTACTCGCTAATAAGATCGCCGGGTACGCCCTCGGAATCGGCGCGATTTCGGGTCATGGGAGCCATGGCCAAACGGTGGGACAGTTGAATTTCTCCCAGCGTAAATGGCTGCCATATAGCGTCGAGGGAAGTCATAGATTAATCCTTTTGGGTTGCTGTACAGACATGAAATGTCCTGACCATACTCATAACTGAGCCTAGTCATAGTTTATTCCCGCAACTGGCAAGCCCTTTAAAGTTTTCACTTTCGCAAAATTCCTTGCTATCCCATGTGAAGAAACGGTAGGATCACATTCAAATCAAGTGAGGTTAGCGTAACCTACATTAATGTGAAATGGCCGAGGATTCGGCGAGGTCGAAAAGGAGCTTTTATGAACACAGCCAGCCTATTGTGGTGCAGTGCAGGCACAACCACAGTCCATGTTGCTGATTCAAGCTTTAGCGTTGTAGCCGGAGATCTCCTCCACGTCCCCAACGGCCTGCATTGGGAGGATCGCGATACCGCATTATTGCTGGAAATTAAGTTCAATCCGGAAATTCTCAAAGGTTCCGCCCGTCGAATTCATCTGGGCAAGGCATGGAATGAGCGCCTCATTTATGAATACAGTCGCAGTCTCCTCGGGGAGCGTAGCTTGTCGGCGGAAATCTTGGCGCTTTTTAGGGATCGCATCGCCGCTCCTCCTTTGCCGACACCTCGCAAGGCTCGCTCCGTAGCGCAGGTTTTGGCTGCCAACCCAGCGGACCAAACGAGTCTGGAAGCTTTCGCCGCGCAACAGGGCGTGTCCGCGCGTACCCTTCAGCGCCAGTTCCTGCAGTCCACGGGATTTTCTTTTAGTGAGTGGCGTGCTGCCCAGCGCGTTTTTGTCGCCTCTAGCTTGTTGGCCCATGATTTCAGCATTTCAGTGGCCGCCAACCTAGTTGGCTTTGCGGCGACCAGTAGCTTGACCCGCGCTTTTCGACGACATACTGGAGCAACTCCATCAGCATTTACAAATGCTCAGATAGGTATGGGAGCAGTAGGGCAGGCTCCTAAAATTCCAGCTCTAACCGCATTTGCTGAAGCAACTCGGGATCAACAATTATGGATTCATAGTGGCACCGCAACGGTTACCACTGATGGGTATTGCCGCTTCTTAGGCCAAGGAGATATGGCTACCATCCCGGCAGGTACACACACTCGAATTGACGTTGCCGCAGGCTCTATTGCCTTGCCTGTTCCAATCGGTGTAGCCGAAGAAGATATGAATTTGGATCGTGTTTTAAGTCTGCATAAGGAACAGGAATTGCTCCTCAAGGTGGTGGAAAACCCGCAGCTTTTGGAAACTGCAGTGAACTAAAAACAACTATTTCTATAAATAAGCATTAAATAATTGTATTGGGGAACTAAAACTCGATTATCGACGTTGATTTATATGAAGTAAAAAATCAACTGAAAGGATCGGGGACCCCCTTGCGAAGCAGCAATCCCGTTTTTAGCTCCCTGAAGGAAACTCAAAGGCCACACGGCCAAAACCCATACGGCGGTTACGACAACTTCGGTGGTGTCTACCAACAAAACTCTGCTCCTCAGCGGACAGAACGCCCCATGACCGTCGATGACGTGATTACCAAAACTGGAATCACTCTTGCGGTCATTGTCGTTTCGGCTTTGATTACTTTTGGCGTCTGGCTCTTTAACCCAGCCCTCGGCATGATGCTGACCCTGATTGGCGCGATCGGCGGTTTTGTAACCGTCCTTATCAGCACCTTCGGAAAGAAGTACGGTTCGGCAGCCGTCACCCTTACTTATGCAGTTTTTGAAGGCCTTTTTGTCGGTGGTATTTCGCTCTTGCTCTCCGAATTTACCGTTGGAGCTTCCGACGCCGGCGCTTTGATTGGCCAAGCAGTGCTGGGCACCATCGGTGTATTCATCGGCATGCTCTTTGTTTATAAGACTGGCGCTATCAAGGTCACCCCTAAGTTCAACCGCATCCTCACCTCCATGATGATCGGCGTGCTGGTGCTCGCTTTGGGCAACTTCTTTATGGCAATGTTCCTCGGTACGAGCCCACTTCGAGATGGTGGCATCATCGCTATAATCTTCTCCCTCTTCTGCATCGGCCTGGCAGCTTTTAGCTTCCTCACCGACTTTGATGCAGCAGACCGTATGGTTCGCGAAGGCGTTCCTGCAAAGATGGCATGGGGCGTAGCCCTCGGCTTGGCAGTGACTTTGGTGTGGCTCTACACCGAAATTTTGCGTCTGCTCAGCTACTTCAGAAATGACTAGTAGTAGATACTAAAAATCCGGTTACCTCCATCGTGGAGGTAACCGGATTTTTTATTTAGCTCAGCTTAAAGAGCAATAACTTCGCCATCAACGGTGACCTGTGCGAAGACCAAACCCTGAGAAGACTCAGTAGGGAAGGAAAGCTCAACGTCGACGTCTTTGGTCTCAGTCTTTTCGCCATTGGCGGCAGTGACTACACGGGTAGCAGTTCCAGTTGCAGAAGTTGCTTCCCATGCATCCCAGTGAATCTCGGTAAGCTGCTCGCTGTTATCCAAGCAGTTGAGGGAGATTTCTGCAGGCTGCTGCTCTGGAGCACCAACACAATCGATATAGCCAGGAGCATTCGCAGCTGCTGCCACAGTGGTAGCGGTGGAGGAGTGCGTAGGAGCTTCAACACCAGTTGCGGTTTCTACCTTGAGGTCAGAATCGTTCTGGTGTGGAGGAGTACAAGCAGCCAAAGCCAACGCAGCCAATGCTGCAGTAGCGGATGCCAAAAGCTTTTGTGAATGTGAAGACATTTTTAGATAAGTTCCTTAGTCCTTGTTGCGCAGCGCTGCTGCCTTTTCAGAGTTATAAGGTTCTGCGGAAACCACAGTGACAGAGATAACCGAACCGTTAGGAGCGGTGTACTCGCGGGTATCACCCTCCTGAGCACCAAGAATTGCAGCGCCCAGTGGGGACTGCTCGGAGTAGGTCTCCAGATCAGGGTTCTCGGAAGCGGCAGCGCGGGTACCGATAAGGAAGGTTTCCTTGTCGCTCTTGTCACCGTCATAATAAACGTGGACCACAGAGCCAACGTGTGCGACGCCTTCGATGATTCCTTCGCGCTCGGTGGTGGAGTTAGCCAACACCTCAGAAATCTGCTTGATTCGAGCTTCTTCCTGATCCTGCATTTCGCGGGCTGCGTCGTAGCCTGCGTTTTCCTTCAGGTCGCCCTCTTCGCGACGCTCATTGATTTCTGCAGCTACGGCTGGGCGGTGGGCGATAAGAGCGTTGAGCTCCTCTTCCAACTTAGCCTTGGTTTCAGGGGTGATGTACTGCTTTTCTGCACTTGCCATGGTGTTTACCCTCCCGGGAACTGTAGAGGTAGATCACCGGTCAACCGTGCTCATGTCATGACTTAAGCCCCGGTTTTCCCCGGGGCCAATAGTTACATGATGCACGCGGAAATTGACCGGCAATGTCAACGTACGCTTTCTGCTGCAAATTTTAGCACAGCAATTTTTTGGAGCTTTAGAAGTTCATATGTGAAGGAATAATGGTGGAACATCCATAAACGCCACCGGAAACCGCAATGTCGCGGGTGGGGATCAATGTCGAGATGCGAACAGTGGAGTGATCGCTTGGCTCAACCAAAACTTCTCGACGTCCAACCTCTGCATGTGAATAGTCCTTAGCAGTCACAATGCAATAAGCCTTCTGGCTGGGATCATCACGAGTGACATCAACTTCAAAGCGGAATGTGTCATCGTCGATCCTTTCAAAAGAGCCCATTTGGCCAGATACCGTCTGAGATTCACGATTATTCATAAAGTTCGCAAAGGCAACGATCAAGGCGATAATCAATAAGACGCCCACGATTGCGATCGCCTTACCACCCCAATTCCCGCCACTTATGGTCCCACCTTCAGTGTTATAACGGCTGCTGGGGCGCTGGGAGCTTGGAATTTTGGAATTAGATGAAGCGTTGGAATTGGTGCTCATGGCGAAGTTCGTCGACGTCCTCTTCAAAGCCGTGCATGGTAACCGC
The DNA here is from genome assembly GCF_000344785.1 of Corynebacterium callunae DSM 20147. NCBI lineage: Bacteria > Bacillati > Actinomycetota > Actinomycetes > Mycobacteriales > Corynebacteriaceae > Corynebacterium > Corynebacterium callunae. Next base: position 989,731 of record NC_020506.1, read on the forward strand.
CGGAGTCAAAAATATGATCTAGCGGAGTGGGGATAGTCAATATATTAGTCGTCATCGGGAAAACTGATAACCGGGGTCGACGAACATAGGGTTATCATGGATTGAATACAAATCAACTAATTTTTTAGCAAAGTAGAAATTGCTACAGAAAGGATGAAACACGTGAGTGGTCTACGCCTAATGGCGATCCACGCCCACCCAGACGACGAGTCCAGTAAGGGCGCGGCCACGATGGCTCGTTATGCGGCAGAAGGCAATCGAGTAATGGTTGTCACCTGTACGGGAGGTGAGCGCGGTGACATCCTTAATCCAGCCATGGACAAGCCAGGTGTGCTGGAAAATATTTCTGAAATCCGTAAGAAGGAAATGGCCACGGCCATGGAAGTCTTGGGAACCGAACACCGGTGGTTGGGATATGAAGATTCCGGCCTGCCACAAGGTGATCCACTTCCGCCATTGCCAGCAGGCTGTTTTGCGCTGGAGGACTTGGATAAGGTGACCCGTGACTTGGTCGCAGTAATCCGTGAATTCCAGCCTCATGTGATCATTACTTATGATGAAAACGGCGGTTATCCACACCCTGACCACATCAAGGTTCATGAGGCATCCATGCAAGCGTGGGAAAAAGCTGGCGATGCTGATTATGAGCCCGAAGCTGGTGCTCCTTGGAAGCCTTTGAAGCTTTATTACACCCATGGCTTTATTCGTCAGCGCATGCAAATGTTCCATGACCTACTAATTGCTGAGGGGAAGCCCAGCCCCTACACTCCAATGCTGGAGCGCTGGCAGGCCAACCAAGCCGATATTATGGCTCGAGTAACCACGCAGGTGCCAAGTGCTCAGTATTTTGAACAGCGTGATGCAGCTTTGCGTGCCCACGCTACGCAGATTGATCCCGCTGGCGCATTCTTCGGAACACCAGTAGAGGTCCAGCAGGAACTGTGGCCAACAGAAGAATTTGAATTGGCAAAAACTCGGGTAAAAACCTCAATCCCCGAGGATGACCTGTTTGCTGGAATCACTCCCGATGCAGAATAATGCTTAAAGACAACATCCTTTAGGAAGGACTTTCCAGGCGTGATTGATTTCAGCCCAGTGTTATATACCGCCGCGAGCGCATATAACAACACCCAAACCCTTATTCTTGCGCAACAACAAGAAGGTGGCCCATTGGGGCCAGAGTTCGGAAAAGCTTCTCCAGTTGGACTTTTGCTCATTGTTGCCATGCTTGCAGCGGTATTAACACTTGGCTGGATGTTTCATCGTCGTTGGTCACGCATGAACCGTAGGCGTATCTTCGCTGAGCGCCATGGCCTTGATCCTTTTGATATTGAAGGAGTCCGCAAGGCCATGGCAGAAGCGGGTCTGAATGAAAAGTCGAAAAAAGGCTTCTTTTAATTAAGAGTTGTGTTAAGGTCTTGAACATGTTCGCAGCACGATTTTATTTTATGTCCGGCTCCGGGGTTCCCCGCGCAAGCTGGCCATTAATTGTGCCAAGTTAACGCGAACAAGTTCCGGAGTCGAGCAGCACCTCCCCGCAAGGGTCGAGGGGCTGCTTTTTTGTTTCCCATATAGTCTTCTAGCCCTGAAAGGCACCACATCCCATGAGCTCCCCGGTTTCCCTCGACAACGCAGCGTCTACCAGTAACAAGCGCGTTGTGGCTTTCCACAAGCTTCCAACCCCAGCTGAGCTGATCGCGGCAAATCCGCTGACCGCACAGCAGGCTGACAAGGTTGAGCGCGATCGCCAGGAAATTGCTGATATCTTCGCTGGTGAAGATGACCGCCTCGTTGTTGTTGTTGGACCTTGTTCTGTGCACGATCCTGAAGCAGCAATTGATTACGCAAACCGCTTGGCACCTCTGGCAAAGCGCCTTGAAGACGACCTGAAGGTTGTTATGCGTGTGTACTTCGAAAAGCCACGCACCACTGTGGGCTGGAAGGGTCTGATCAATGATCCTCACCTCAACGAGACTTACGACATTAAAGAAGGCCTGCGCCTTGCTCGCAAGGTGCTTATCGACGTAGTAAATCTTGACCTTCCAGTTGGTTGCGAATTCCTCGAGCCAAACAGCCCGCAGTACTACGCAGACACCGTCGCGTGGGGCGCAATTGGTGCTCGTACCACCGAATCCCAGGTTCACCGCCAGTTGGCGTCTGGGATGTCTATGCCAATCGGCTTCAAAAACGGCACCGATGGCAATATCCAGGTAGCAATTGATGCCGTTCAGGCTGCTCAGAACCCACACTTCTTCTTCGGAACCTCTGATGACGGAGAGCTCAGCGTCGTCGAAACCGCCGGCAACAACAATTCCCACATTATTTTGCGCGGCGGTACCGCCGGCCCGAATTATGATGCACCTTCGGTGGCGGCCGCCGTCGAAAAGCTTGGTGGCAATGCCCGTTTGATGATTGATGCCTCCCACGCCAACTCCGGCAAGGACGATGTCAAGCAGATCGGTGTGGTTAAGGAAATCGCTGCTCAGATTGCGGAAGGCAATGAAGCAATTTCAGGCATCATGATTGAATCATTCCTGGTAGCAGGTGCACAGAACCTTGATCCCGCAAAGCTGCGCATCAATGGTGGCAGTGGCTTGGTCTACGGCCAGTCTGTAACCGATAAGTGCATTGATATCGATACCACCGTTGATTTGTTGGCGGAATTGGCAGCAGCTGTGCGCGAGCGTCGTAACTCCGCACAATAATCTGCATGTGAATTGGAGGGTAGCTCCCATGCCACAGTGGTGTGGGGGCTAGACTAGGACATGTGTTTAACCTGCCCCGACTGCTATACCCGGTTTATGAGCGTCGCCTGCTAAAAGAACTTCAGGACGCCAAACAGCCCGGTCACGTTGCCATTATGTGCGATGGTAATCGGCGCTGGGCGCGTGAAGCTGGATTTACTGATGTCAGCCATGGGCACCGTGTCGGCGCCAAAAAAATTGGGGAAATGGTGCAATGGTGCCAAGACGTTGACGTCAACCTTGTCACCGTTTACCTGCTCTCCATGGAGAATCTGGGACGCTCCTCCGACGAGCTGCAATTGCTCTTTGACATCATCGCTGATGTTGCGGATGAATTAGCGCGTCCTGAAACCAATTGTCGGGTTCGTCTTGTTGGCCATGTGCATTTGTTGCCCGATAATGTGGCAGCCCGTTTGCGCGCCGCGGAAAAAGCCACCGTGCGAAACACTGGAATTACAGTCAATATGGCTGTCGGTTACGGCGGTCGCCAGGAAATTGTTGATGCCGTGCGCAAGCTTCTTTCTGAAGGCGCTGCAGCAGGCAAAGATATCCCAGCGCTAATTGAAAGCGTAAATGTGGGCGCTATTTCTACACATCTTTATACTTCCGGACAACCAGATCCAGATTTAGTGATCCGTACCTCAGGTGAGCAGCGTCTTTCTGGATTTATGCTGTGGCAATCGGCGTATTCTGAAATTTGGTTTACTGATACTTATTGGCCAGCCTTCCGCAGAATTGATTTCTTGCGCGCCCTGCGTGATTATTCGCAGCGCAGCAGGCGTTTCGGAAAATAGATTTCAGAAAATAGTTCTGGTGCGGGACTAATTGCAATAGCTAAACACCGCCCACCTGAGGAGAAAAATGTCTGACTACATCGTTGCCTTCGAATCAACCTACGGTTCAACCCGCCAATACGCAGAGGATTTAGCAACCCGCTTGGGAGTTAAAGCGCTACATCTTACTGAGGCAGCGGCTGCCATTGAAGCCAATTCCACCGCACCGGTAATTGTGCTTAGCCCGGTACATGGCCCTATGCATCCAGGTGCCAAGTTCGTCTCATATACCGATTTTGGCCAGCGGAAAGTTGCGCTCTGCACAGTGGGCATGACCTTGGATGAAGTAGCTCAGAAGAAAGATGGTGCTGCCAAGGCGCTAGGCTCAAAAGCTGATTCGGTGCAGCGTTTTTATCTTCCAGGTCGCCTGAACTATTCCGAACTTTCCACTGCACATCGCACCACCATGTGGACCATTGTGAATATGCTCAAGGCCAAGCCAATGAAAAGCGCCAATGACAAAATGATGATCAACACCTTTGACACAGATGTTGATCGGGTAGATCTTGGGCGCCTCGACGAGATTGTGGCCTGGGCGCAGAACTAAACAGCAGGATTAAACAGCAGAACTAAACCGCAGCGCCAAGCCCGCAAGCGCTGAGCTTGCAGCGCCAAGCCCGCAAGCGCTGAGCTTGCAGCGCTAAGGCATTAGAGCTTGCGCATGCGCACCCGTTCAACCAAATGGTCGCTGCCTTTTTTGAGTACCAAAGAAGCACGCACACGGGTAGGAAGAATGTTTTCCACCAGGTTGGGCAGGTTGATTGATTGCCATAGCTCACGTGCCACAGCGGAGGCTTCTTCATCGCTCATATCGGCATAGTGCGAAAAGTGCGCGCCGGGACGTCTAAAGGCAGTGTGACGTAATTGGAGGAAGCGGTCGATGTACCACTTTTCAATATCGTCAGTACGGGCATCTACGTAGACGCTGAAATCAAAAAGATCTGAAATCATCAGTGTTGGGCCGGTCTGAAGGACGTTAAGGCCTTCCACAATAAGAATGTCCGGTTGGGAAACTGTAATAAATTCGCCCGGCAGGCGGTCATACGCAGTGTGGGAATAAAGCGGAGCCTTTACCTCGTATTTGCCGGATTTTACATCTGTGACAAATCGCAGCAAGGCTCGCTGGTCATAACTCTCCGGAAAACCTTTACGTGCCATCAGTCCGCGCCTATTTAATTCAGCAGCGGGGTAGAGGAAACCATCGGTGGTAACCAGATCTACGCGTGGATGGGAATTCCAGCGCTGCAGCAAAACTTGTAGCAAACGGGCAGTGGTGGACTTTCCAACTGCCACAGAGCCAGCAACACCAATAACAAAGGGCACATTGGTTTTTGGGAGGGGAACGCTGGTGGATGCTGCCAAGAAGGTCTCAGTAGCTGCAGTTAGTTCCTGTCGGGCACTGACTTGCAGGTGAATGAGACGAGACAGGGGAAGGTAGACCTCAGCGACTTCTTCGAGGTCAATATTTTCACCGATACCGCGTAGCTCAATGACTTCATCTTCGGTAAGCACCTGGGGCATGGATTTTCTTAGTTCACGCCATTGCGGACGATCAAAGTCCAGGTAGGGGCTGAAATCCGGAGTGCGGTGAGAGCTGCGCGCAAGCTGCGCAGCCGCAGCGGTTTGTTCTGCCATGTAGTCCATTGTGCACCTTTGTTGTGAGGGGGAGCTCACAAGGGTCGAAATTTTGAGCTTCGAGCCACAGTTCGAGCCACAGTTCGAGCCACAGTTGAACCCAAAGACTGCTGTTACTTTTCTATCTGACCTTTAAAGGTCTATGCTAGGTTGCGTACCTGTCCCGCGAGTGAGGTCTTACGCGCGGGATTCGTCTTGTGAAAGGTTAGCTGACCTGATGACCGATGCCCACCATGCGGACGATGTCCGTTACCAGCCACTGAGCGAGCTTGATCCGGAGGTGGCTGCGGCCATTGCTGGGGAACTAGCCCGCCAGCGCGACACTCTTGAGATGATCGCGTCTGAGAATTTTGTACCACGTGCTGTTTTGCAGTCACAGGGTTCGATTCTTACTAATAAATATGCCGAGGGATATCCCGGCCGCCGTTATTACGGTGGTTGCGAGCAAGTAGATATCATCGAAGATCTTGCACGCGATCGTGCGAAGTCCCTCTTCGGTGCTGATTTTGCCAATGTACAGCCACACTCTGGCGCACAGGCTAATGCTGCTGTGTTGATGAGCCTTGCCGAGCCAGGCGTTAAGATCATGGGTCTTTCGCTTGCTCATGGCGGTCACCTCACCCACGGTATGAAGCTTAACTTCTCCGGCAAGCTCTATGAGGTTGTTGCTTATGGAGTTGACCCTGAGACCATGCGCGTTGATATGGATCAGGTTCGTGAGCTGGCTCTGAAGGAGCAGCCAAAGGTGATTATCGCCGGTTGGTCTGCTTACCCACGCCACCTTGACTTTGAGGCTTTCAAGTCCGTCGCGGATGAAGTTGGCGCAAAGCTTTGGGTCGATATGGCTCACTTCGCTGGTCTGGTTGCAGCTGGTCTGCACCCAAGCCCAGTTCCTTTTGCTGACGTGGTTTCCTCCACCGTTCACAAGACTCTTGGCGGACCTCGTTCCGGCATTATTCTTGCTAAGCAGGAGTATGCCAAGAAGATCAACTCTTCTGTTTTCCCTGGTCAGCAGGGTGGTCCTTTGATGCATGCTATTGCTGCAAAGGCTACTGCGCTGAAGATCGCTGGCACTGATCAGTTCCGCGATCGCCAGGAGCGCACCCTTGAAGGTGCTCGTATTTTGGCTGAGCGTCTTACCGCATCCGATGCAAAGGCTGCTGGAATTGATGTGCTAACCGGTGGTACCGACGTGCACCTGGTTTTGGCTGATCTGCGCAACTCCCAGATGGATGGCCAGCAGGCTGAGGATTTGCTGCACGAGGTTGGCATCACTGTTAACCGTAACGCGGTTCCTTTTGATCCTCGTCCGCCAATGGTGACCTCTGGTCTGCGCATTGGTACCCCTGCTTTGGCAACCCGTGGCTTTGACGCCGCTGGTTTCACCGAGGTTGCCGATATTATCGGTACCGCCTTGGCGCAGGGCAAGGCTGCCGATATTGAGGCGCTGCGTGGCCGCGTCGCAAAGCTTGCAGCTAACTACCCGCTGTACGAGGGCCTGGAGAACTGGACTATCGTCTAATCTAGGTTTTCGCTTTGTGTGAAGGCATCGTCGGCTGCGGCCGTACGGTGCCTTTACCTTATTTCAGAGGATTTTTGTGCGCGTTTTAATTGTTGATAATTATGATTCATTTACCTTCAACCTTGCCACTTATGTGGAAGAAGTGACAGGTCAGGCGCCAACAGTGGTGCGCAATGATGACATTATTGATGAGACGCTTTTCGACGCCGTCATCCTCTCACCCGGTCCAGGTCACCCCGGAGTGCTGGCAGATTTTGGTATCTGTACTGGGATTATTGAACGCGCGCAGGTGCCCATTTTGGGTGTTTGCCTGGGCCACCAGGGCATTGCGCTGGCGCACGGCGCCCGCGTTGAGTTGGCACCAACCCCGGTGCATGGGCAGGTTTCTACCATCAGCCACAACGACAGTGCGCTTTTCGACGCCATCCCGCGCGACTTTGATGTGGTGCGTTATCACTCCATGATTGCCTCAGATTTACCGGATTCTGTGGAAGCAACTGCCTGGACCGCCGATGGTTTGATCATGGCATTGCAACACAAAACCCTGCCGCAATGGGGAGTGCAATTCCACCCAGAATCCATTGGTGGACAGTGGGGGCATCAGATTATTCGTAATTTTTTGCATGCTGCCCGTAGTTATCACTGGGAAATTCAAGAGGAAGTACTTGAAATCTCAGTGGATCCAGCGCGCGTTTTTGCCACTCTATATGGCGCCGCTGAACAAGCATTTTGGCTAGATGACGCAGCTGGCACTAGCTATTTAGGTGATGCCAGCGGACCATTAGCTCGCACTAAAACTTTTAGGGTAGGCGAGGGAGACTTCTTCGAATGGCTTGCCGCGGATCTTGCTAAAAACACTGTCGCCCCAGGTGAGGGCTTTAGGCTCGGCTGGGTTGGCTATGTGGGTTATGAACTCAAGGCTGAATGTGGAGCACAAGCCGAGCATCGCTCAAAGCTGCCCGATGCACACCTTATTTTTGCCGATCGCGCTTTGGCCATTGAAAAGGATCGAGTTCGCCTACTGTCCTTGCAAGCTGATGCGCAGTGGTCGGCGCAGGTCGAGGCTGCCCTGAAGCAATTGCAGCCTGCGCCAGCTGCGCAGATCAAACCCATTGAACTGCAGGTTCGTGATAGTCGTGAGCAGTATTTGGATAAGATTGCAAAGGCTCAGGACTTGATTCGGCGAGGAGAATCTTATGAAATCTGCCTTACCACTCAGTTGTCAGGGGAGTGCACACAAGATCCTTTTGAACTGTATTTAGCACTGCGCGCGGAAAATCCAACTGCCTATGGGTCTTTCCTAAAATTTGGTGAAACCGCCATTTTGAGCTCCTCACCAGAGCGTTTTATCACCATCGATGCTGGTGGGCGCGTGGAGTCTAAGCCGATTAAAGGTACTCGCGGACGTGGTAAAAATGCGGCTGAGGATGCCGAAATCATTAAGGAATTGCAGAGCAATCCAAAAGATCGCGCCGAAAACCTCATGATCGTGGATTTGGTGCGCAATGATCTTGCCCGTGGCGCCCAGCCCATCACCGTGAAAACCGAGAAGCTTTTCGACGTAGAAACCTTCGCCACGGTGCACCAATTGGTAAGTACGGTTTCTGCACAATTAGGTGAGAAGAACGCCATTGGCTGTATTCGGGCGGCTTTCCCCGGTGGCTCAATGACTGGTGCACCTAAGTTACGAACCATGGAAATTATTGATGCCCTGGAGGCTGCACCACGTGGCATTTACTCCGGTGGTTTGGGATATTTCTCGTTGGATGGTTCGGTTGATCTTTCCATGGTGATCCGTACTCTGGTACTCCATGCCGGCCACCTGGAATATGGCGTGGGCGGTGCGATTTTGGCACTATCTGATCCCGCTGAGGAATGGGAAGAAATCCGCATTAAGTCCACTCCGCTGCTTAAACTGTTTGGAGTGGAATTTCCATGAGTACTTTGCTGTGGGATGGACACACCCTAAAAGAAGGCGTGGGGGAGACTCCACTGGTGGTGGATTCCTATTTAATGCGCGAGCGACACGTGGTGCGCTGGGATTTACATGAACAGCGTTTTGCACGCAGTATGCCAGTTGATGCTTATCCTTTTTTAGCAGCTGTACGTGCCGCACTACCCAGCACTGGGCAGTGGTTTCCGCGTATTGAATACTACGGCGAGAACCACTTTGGATTACAAATTCGCCGCGCTCCCGCATTGCGGACCACAACAAGTTTGTGGCTATCAGATATGCCTGATCCGCGTACCCAGCCGTTAATTAAGGGCCCTGATCTAGAGATTTTGGGTCATTTCCGGGCATTGGCCCAGGATCATGAATGTGATGACACCTTATTGGTTAGCGCTGATGGCACGGTGCTGGAAGCTGCCAATGGGGCAGTGGTGTTTTGGGAGGATCCACATACTGTAATTTTGCCAGTCGCCGAAGTCTTGCCTTCAATTACGGTGCAGGCCAGCATTCCGCTCTGGGAAAAGGCTGGTATTAAGATTCGCCACCGCAATATCCGCCATCTGGATCTGCCAGCCTGGTGTGGCAGTGCCTTGCATGGCTGGACTGCGGTGGAAAGTTGGGGCCGAGGTTCCGGCCAAATAACTGCAGCGCCTGCTCCGCCGGTAAAACCGTGGAATCAGGCGCTGTGGGGCGCGTCGAAAAGCGCTTAGCTTTCCTGCTCTTCGCTTTCTGCGTCGGCAGTGCTGCGACCTTCAGCGAGCTGGGTGCGTGCGAGACGCAACCACTCAGGCTGATTTTCCAGCAGTGCCTTGATGTCGGCGGTGGTCAGGGGCTTGTCCATATCGTTCTTCTTCAATGCCGCAATGGTGATGCCCAATTTTTGGGCCACGACTGGACGAGGGTGAGGGCCCTCGCGGCGTAGGGTTTGGAGCCACTCCGGTGGATTTTCCAGCAGTTGCTTCAACTCTTGGTGAGTTACAGCGCTGCTTTGGAACTCCTCTGGCGTGGCGGGCAAATAGAGACCCAGCTTCTTGGCTGCGGTCGCCGGCTTCATGGCCGTGCCCGATGGCTTGCGTACAGATTCTTCGTTCACGAACACAACGGTAGCATTAGTTCCATGCTTATCTTAAGTTTCAGCACCGGCACCGAACCTGGAAAGTGGTTTATGCGATTCCGGGAACGTACTCACCACGGCGGACTTGAGACGCTTGATTCCGACGACGCACTGGGCGAGATGCTCGAGGGCAAGGCACAACTGGCGCTTACCCGCCTCCCAGATGCGCGTATCGACGAAAACCTGCACGTGGTTGAGCTTTATTCCGAAAACCCCGGCGTGGCCTTTCCCAAAGATTATTTCCTCGCTGCCGAAGAAGGCGATGTAGATCCCGCCGAACTACAGGGTGAGATTATCAACTGGGAAATTCCCGAAAGTGGCGAAGTTAACGCAGCTGAAGTACGTGCTGCCTTGCAGATTGTGGCAGCGAATGTGGGAATTGTCATTGCTCCGCGTCCGCTAATTAAGGTCCTAAGTAAGAAATTGGTGGAGCACCGTAACCTCAAAGGGGGTAAAAAAACGACCATTGCCCTGGTGTGGAAAAAATCCGAGGACAATGAAGAAATTCAAGATTTTGTGGGAATTGCGCGTGGTCGAACTGCTAATTCCAGCAGGCAGCAAACGGTAAAACGCAGTGCGCGTGAAAAGACTTTGGCAAAACAGGCCCGTAAGCAGGCAGAAAAGCCCAAGGGATCGCGTTCCAATCAGGGGCGAAAGACGCCTCGAAAACGGCGCTAGGGTTACCCCTTAAATGTCCGGTTGCCGAGATGGAAAAAGATCAGGACAATTGCGTTCATGGTTGAAAGAGACTTCACAATCCGACCAATCCGCGAAGGTGATTTCCCTCAGGTGAGGGCCATCTACGAATTGGGCTTGGAGACGGGACATGCGTCATATGAGACAACTGGTCCCACATGGGAGCAGTTCAGCACTTCAAAGATTATGGATACTGTTCTGGTCGCAGCAGAAAAAGAAGACCCAGACTTCATTCTGGGCTGGGTTTCCGCTGCACCAATCTCAACCCGCCAAGTTTTCCACGGTGTCGTGGAAGACTCCATCTACATCCACCCCCAAGGCCAAGGCCGCGGAGTGGGAGGCTCACTGCTCAGCACCCTTATCGAGCTCTGTGAATCCAGGGGAATGTGGGCCATCCACTCCTGGATTTTCCCGGAAAACGAGGGCTCTGCAAAGCTGCACGCCTCCCGTGGATTCCAAAAAGTAGGAACCATGCACCAAATGGCACGCATGACCTATGGAGAATTGGCAGGGGAGTGGCGTGACTGCGATCTCTGGGAGCGTTTGCTAGCCACTCCGGAGTAGTCCTTACTCTGGGGTGACCTTGCTAAAACGGATCTTATCGCCTGGTGCGAGCTGTGCTGCAAGATTTGAAGACTGCGCAGTAAGCACCGCGATAACCGGGTAACCACCGGTCACTGGATGATCTGCGCCAAAAATAACTGGGTGTCCACCGGGCGGAACTTGGATAGATCCGCGCACCATTCCTTCGCTTTTTAATTCCCCGGTTTGGACCCTCTCTAAAGGATTCGCAGAGTTCAGCCGAATGCCAATGCGATTGGAATCCTGACTGACCTCAAAAACCGTGGAATAGAAGCTGTTTTGTGATGCTGCACTAAACCAGTCCGCGCGTGGACCCGGAACCACCTCAAGGGTGTTTGTTTTTTGAAGTGGCCAGCGCAAGGGGAGATGGCGCAGAGTAGGCCACCATGGCTTAGGCTGAACATCTTGCGCGATATGCAGCTCATCGCCTGCTTGCAAAGGTGCTGGGCCGATATGTGAGAGCAAATCAGATGAAGCAGATCCTAAGACCTTCTCCACCTTAAAACCGCCACGTACTGCCAAATAACTGCGCATGCCGCGGTCTGGAATGTTAAGGAAAATCCGGTCGCCTGCCTCCAGATCAATGATGGTATTGCTCAGCGCATCCTTGTCTGGCCCATTGAGGCTTTTGACCTTTATGAGGGACTGCGCGCCACAAAAAATAACTGTGGCAGGATGCAGTGCCTCAAGTTCAAAACCGCCTAAAAGCACTTCAATGACCGTAGCGTCAGCGAGATTGCCCACGGCATAATTAGCGCGCGCTGCTGCTGCACGATCAAACACTCCGGAGGAGCTCACACCTGAGCTGGCAAAACCAAAGCGGCCGCGATCTTGGAACAGAGCTTGCAGGCCGGTGGAAAGTACTTTGAAACTCATCGTTTTACCTCCACAAAGCGGACGCTATCTCCAGATTTCAGCAAGGATGGCTGGGGTCGAGTGAGATCCCACATATCTAAAGTTGTCGAACCAAGCAACTGCCAACCACCGGGGGAGGCTTGCGGATATACAGCACTGAATTCTCCAGCTACTGCTACCGAACCAGCTGGAATTTTGGTGCGCGGTGATTCCAAGCGGGGGATATCCCAAAGAGGAGACTGCGGCACCAGATAATAAAACCCAGGTGCAAAGCCGCCAAAAGCAGCGGTCCACAGCATTTCTCCATGGGCTTGTTTTACCTCTGCCACACTCAACTGCGTTAACTGCGCAATGGTGGCTAGATCAGGGCCATCATAAGTAACCGGGATTTCCACGATGGCCTGATCGCGCTTTTGTGCATTTTCTTGGGGGGCAAGGGAGATGTTATCCAACGCTTCTCTCAGCTGATTTAGAGAAGTTTGGGTGGGATCGAAGGTGATTAACAAAGTCTGCGCTGCTGGAATGGTATCCACCACTCCTGGCAATTGCGCTGACAATACTGCGCTATTGAGCATCAGTACTGCATCCAGCACATTTCCCTGTACTGCCCTAGCATCCACTTCGTTGAGATCAACAATAAGAGCTTGATCTCCACAGAATTTAACATCCATTAGAAACCTTGATGCCATGTGTATTAAGCGTGGAGATAATATTCTTGATCAACTCCAGAGCAGCAGGGTTATCGCCGTGGACGCATAGAGAATCAGCTTTAATCAAGACTTCTTCGCCGGTAATTGCCTTAATTGGCTGGCCTTGTGCAAAAGCGAGGGCTTGTGCTGCTGCAATCTGTGGGTCGTGATGGACCGCGCCGGGCTGGCTGCGGGAAACCAATTGTCCTGCAGCAGTATAAGCGCGGTCGGCAAAAGCTTCTTGTTGTACCTGCAAACCCATGCAGCGAGCTTGTTCGACGATGGGGGAGCCTGCCAAAGCCATAAGTTTGAGAGTGGGATCAACCCGAGTGATTCCCTCAATGACCGCGGCTGCAGGTTCAGGATTTACCGCGATGGTGTTGTAGAGCGCACCATGAGGCTTGACGTATTCCACTGTTGCACCGGCAGCAGTGGCAATAGCTTGGATTGCACCGATTTGATAGATGGTTTCTGCAACCAGGTCTTCGTGGGAATAGTCAATAAACCGTCGCCCAAACCCAGCAAGATCGCGGTAACCGATATGAGCTCCGATACGCACGCCTCGGGAATAGGCGGCGCTGACCGTTTTTAGCATGACATTGGGATCGCCAGCATGAAATCCGCAGGCAATGTTTGCACTGGATACAAGATCAAGCACGGCAGTGTCATTGCCCATTGTCCAGTTGCCAAAGCTTTCGCCGAGGTCACTGTTGAGGTCAAGGGTGGTCATTGTGTGAGACCTTTCTTAGAATGCTGGGTTTTAGCTTGTGGCTGGTGTGCTTATTGTTAGCGCTTAGGAACTCAGCAGGTCAAAAACACTGCCGAAGGATACATAGGCCAAGAACCAGGCGATAATAAGGCCAATGACACCAATGATGATTAGCCACAGTGGGTACTTATAACCCTTGAGCAAGTCCTTTTGGCGGAAGATAGCAACGTAAATCATGAGCGTGAAGCCAACTGGTAGAACGAGGCCGTTAAAGGCGCCGGCGAATACCAGAAGCAGGGCTGGGGCAGTGCCGAGGAAGATAAACACTGAGCAAGAGATCAAGATGAAAACGATGGTGACCCAGTTTTGCAGCTTCTTCTTTTCTGGACGGTTAGGTACCAAGAAGGTTGCAGAGGTGTAGCTTGCGCCGATTACGGAAGAGATAGACGCGGCCCAGAGCACGGCACCAAAGATGCGGAGTCCAACTTCGCCAGCTGCATGCTCAAAGGCAGCAGCAGCCGGATTGGTTTCTCCGGTTAGTGAGATTCCGCCCGCTACCACGCCGAGAACTGCGAGGAAGAGGACAACGCGCATGAGGCCAGTGATCAAAATGCCAGTGATTGAGGAGTTTGAAACGGCCTTGATATTGTCTGGTCCGGTTTGGCCGGAATCCAGCATGCGGTGTGCGCCGGCATAAGTGATATAACCGCCGACAGTGCCGCCAACCAGGGTAGTAATAACAAGCCAGTCGATGGTGTCAGGCAGGACCGTGTTTTTGAGGGCAGATCCCACTGGAGGTCCGGAGACAAAAGCGACATAGACGGTCAGGGCAATCATGATGACGCCGAGGACCACGAGGAACTTATCCAGGGCATCGCTGAGGCGCTTGAACAAGAAGATTGCGATTGCGATTGCTGCGGTGAGGACACCACCAATTTTGACGTCGAGGCCGAGAAGGGAGTTAAGTCCCAAACCGCCGCCGGCAATATTGCCGATGTTAAATACGGCGCCGCCGATGCAGACCAGGATTGCAAGCAGCCAACCAAGTCCAGGGATGACGGTATTGCCAAGTTCTTGGGCACGCATTTCGGAGATTCCGATAATGCGCCAAACATTGAGCTGTACCGCAATGTCAATGAGGATTGAGACGAGGATGGCAAAGGCAAAAGCTGCCCCAAGTTGGTTGGTAAATACTGCTGTTTGGGTCAGGAAGCCTGGGCCAATGGCCGAGGTTGCCATGAGGAAGATAGCGCCCATGAGGGCACTGCGTCCGGAAGCACTGGCAGCTGCTTGTTTGAGAGACGGGCTTTGTGCCTTAGCTAAAGCGGCAGCGTCTTGGTTTTTAGTCACTGTCTCACTCCTTTCATTGAGGTGTTTAGAAACCCAATCCGAAGATCGTGGCGGATTGTTGAACAATTCTGGTGAATTGAAAGTGAGTTTAGACCCTCTGTGGCTGCCGACACAATACCTAGTGCTGAATTGGTATTTTTAGATGTAATAAAAAGGCTGTAAATCCCATAACATTGGGATCATGACCTCGGCTATGGCAACCTCATTAGAGCTGGCAGCATTAATAACTTCCAAGATCGATCGCGGAGAATTAACCTCCGGAACTCGCCTTTCAGAGGTGGCTTTGGCAGAAGAGCTGGGAGTTTCTCGAAATACCTTGCGCGAAGCTTTTCGGGTGCTTGCCCAGGATGGATTGGTTGATCACATTCCTAATCGCGGAGTTTTCGTGCATAGTTTTTCCAAGAGTGATGTCAATGACATCTATGCCTATCGAGAGTTTGTGGAGCTGGCGGCAATTCGTGCAGCTAAGGATCATCCTGCACAGGTCCAACAATGTCTTCTGCAAATGCGCCAAGCTTATGAAAATGCGGTGACAGCCAATGAAAATGGGAATTGGCAAACTGTTGGATCTGAAAATAGTGCCTTTCACCTGGCAATAGTAGAATTAGCTGGGGTTAAGAGGCTGGTTATTGAGGCACGGAAAGTGCTGGCTTTAGCACGTATTGGCTTCCTGGAAACTCGAGATTCAGAAACCTTTCACAGCCCCTATGTGGAGTTGAATTCGGAGATTTTGCACCGCTTGGAAAAAGGGGAGTTCGTGGCTGCGGAAGATTTTCTCAAGCAGTACTTGGAACGCTCAAGGCAGGATCTCCTATCGCGTCTGCCTGAAAAGTAGAATTAGACTAAGATTATCTATTCAACAGTGTCCTAGCAGAGGTCTATCCCTGAGCAAAGGCGTAAGTTTTGCTTTAACCGCCTCTTCCTTTTGCTTGTAGCTTGGGTTATAGCAACGACAAGGCCACGGAAGGAGATTGACTCCATGGCATTTGGATTTTTTCAAAGGCGTAAGAAGAATCAAGAGGATAACCCTCAGGTTGATTTTTCCATGCCAGAAAACAACCCAGACAAAGACCCAGAAAATCTCTCGGATGCACCCGCAAAAAATACGCGCAAAGTAGGCGACCCATTTGAACAAAAGGTGGAGCGGGATCAGCAAGGTCAGCTTTCACCGGCGGATCTTTTGCCTGATGTGGATTTGCCCCAGCTAAACCGGACTCGCGCTGATTTGCTTAGGCGCGAATTGGAATATCGTTTTGCTTTACAGGATGCGCATATCGATATTGAAGGCAGCTCGGCCAAGGTTTTGCGTGCTGATGGCGGTTCCGCTCATGTTTCCCTGCGTACTTTGGCTATGAATGCTGCAGGTTTGGGCAATGTGGATCAGCTCCCTGAATTGGTGGAAAGCTTTGTTCACGGCACTCTAGCCGATGCCACCTTGAGCGATATTTCCACAGCGGATCTTTATAAGAGTTTGAGGTTGCGTTTGCTTCCCACTCCGGAGGCAGAATCTGAGTTATTGGACCTGGGCGGCGATATCGAGGAACAAATCCGCGATGATTCCATCCTGCGGCCTTTTACCTCAGATATGTCGATTGCGCTGGTGCTAGACACCGAGCATGCCATCCGCATCCAGCCTTTACAGGAGCTCGAACGCTTTGACTCCCTCGAGGCCCTAGAGCGGGCTGCGGATCGTAATACTTGGCAAGAGCTTGTCGACGCCTCCGTGGATGCCACCCACATCACCACAGAGGAGGGCGGCGAGGGTGCCGACTTCTGGGCATTTGAATCTGATACTTATTACCTCGGAAGCGCCCCACTTTTCCTCACTGATTTATTGCGCATTTGGGCTCCTGACCTGGATCAAAGCAATGGCGTGATTTTTGCGGTGCCAGATCGAGATCTTTTGATTGCAAGGCCAGTAACCACCGGTGAAGATCTCATGAATGGCATTACTTCAATGGTGCGCATTGCCATGCGTTTTGGGTTGGGCAGTCCTACGTCGATTAGCCCTCGTTTGCACCTACTGCATGAAAATAACATCAACACCTTTACTGACTATCGCTTCATTCAAGCAGATAGTGCCGAAGAATGGGAGGAGAGCTCTTTTGAGACTCCGCCACCCGGAGCCATCGGTATTGAAGTTCGCCCCGATGCTTATCTCATGGAGCGTCTCCAAGAAGGCGGCTTTGGAGACTTCGGGGATTTTGGCGAGGATCCACGCGATCTTGAATTTTAGCCACAACTAAAAGTGGGGCCTACCGAATCGGTAAGCCCCACTTTTAGTTTTTAAACTTTAGAACTTGTTTGCACGCTCGGTGTGTGCCATGGACAAAACGTCAAGACGCTTGTCTAGTTCTTCTTCGGTGAGCTTTTCGCCATCAACGAAGCCGAGATCAATAACGGTCTGACGGATGGTCTTGCCTTCCTTCAGCGCGGTCTTTGCGACCTTTGCTGCAGCCTCGTATCCAATTGCGGAATTCAGCGGGGTAACGATGGAAGGAGAAGACTCAGCGAGCTGCTTCATGTGCTCTTCGTTTGGCTCGATGCCATCAACCAGGCGAGTAGCAAAAACGCGAGCGGTGTTAGCCAGCAGGCGAGCGGACTCGAGGACGTTACGTGCCATTACTGGGATGAACACGTTGAGCTCGAACTGACCCTGAGTGCCGGCGAAGCCAACAGCTGCGTCATTGCCAATAACCTGAGCGGAAACCTGAGTTGCGGTCTCGCACAGAACTGGGTTGACCTTGCCAGGCATGATGGAAGAACCAGGCTGCAGGTCTGGCAGACGGATCTCACCAAGACCGGTCAGTGGGCCGGAACCCATGAGGCGGATGTCGTTAGCGATCTTGTAGAGGGATACGGCGATAACGCGCATTGCGCCGGAGAATTCAACTAGTGCGTCACGAGCAGCCTGTGCTTCGAAGTGGTTTTCAGCTTCCTTGAGCTGCTCAACACCGGTGAGCTTGATGAGCTCAGCAACAACCTGGCCACCGAATTCAGCGGAGGTGTTGATGCCGGTGCCGGCTGCGGTACCACCAATAGCAAGTTCACCGAGGCGAGGCAGGGTAGCTTCAACGCGCTCGATGCCCAGCTGGATCTGGCGAGCATAGCCACCAAATTCCTGGCCAAGGGTAACTGGAACAGCATCCATAAGGTGGGTACGTCCGGACTTAACAACCTCAGACCATGCGGTTGCCTTCTTAGCCAAGGACTCGTGGAGGACCTTCAGGCCTGGGATAAGGTCATTAACGGCAGCTTCGGTAGCAGCAACGTGAGTTGCGGTTGGGAAGGTGTCGTTGGAGGACTGACCCATGTTGACGTGGTCATTTGGGTGAACCTCAACGCCATTAGCCTTTGCAATGGATGCAATGACCTCATTGGTGTTCATATTGGAGGAGGTACCGGAACCAGTCTGGAAAACATCGATTGGGAACTCAGCATCGTGCTTACCGGATGCGATCTCCTTACCAGCGGCGATGATGGCATCTGCCTTCTCTGCGTCGAGCGCACCGGTGTTCTTGTTTACCTGTGCACAAGCTGCCTTGAGCAGACCCATTGCGCGGATCTGTGCGGATTCCAAACCACGACCAGAGATAGGGAAGTTCTCTACGGCGCGCTGGGTCTGTGCTTGCCACAGTGCCTTTGCCGGGACCTTCACTTCACCCATGGTGTCGTGCTCAATACGGAATTCCTGCTCGGTCATGAAATCACTCATTTCTTACTGAGAGTTAAATACGGCTGTCCCAAGCTTACCCTCACCTTTAGTGATCCACATTGGCCTCCCCCATAAATGTGGCATATCTCTTGCAGTGGGGGTAAGGGGGAGGAAGTTTGTGTTTAAAAAAGTCAAAATGCAGTGCCCCCGGAAATGGAGGCACTGCATTTTAGAAAAGGTTAAAGATTAGTTGCCCTTGCGGACGGTCTCCATAGCCTTGGTCCAGGTAACAACCTGCTCAAGCATTGCATCAACGGTGGTTGCGCTCTGCTCGGTTGGCTTGAAGGTTGGGTACTCGAAGTCGGTGAAGAGGCCGAACATGCCGGTCTTCTGAACGTGAGCGATCTGCAGCTCGGAAAGGATGCCACGCAGGTGCTCGGTTGCGCGAACGCCGGAAGCGGAGCCGTAGCCGACGATGCCAGCAGCCTTGTTGTTCCACTCAGCGGAGAGGAAGGAAAGAGCGTTGGAAAGTGCAGCTGGGACGGAGTGGTTGTACTCGCCGGTGACGAAGATGAAGCCGTCGAATTCAGCGATCTTTGCAGCCCAAGCCTTGGTGTGCTCGTTGCTGTACTGGCCGTAACCTGCAGGCATTGCCTCGTCGAGCAATGGGAAGTTGTAGTCTGCGATGTCAACAAGCTCGTACTCAGCGTCGTTACGCTGGGATGCGCGCTCGAGAACCCACTTTGCAACGTCAAGGTTGACGCGGCCTGGGCGGGTGGTTCCGGTGATGATGGCGATCTTGCTAATGATGTATTCTCCTCAGATTTACTTAGTTGATGTATCAACTATTTGATGTTCAAAGTATAAAATAACTTTCCATGTCACGCAAGTCTTTCTTTAAAAGCTATTTCTACCTGGGGAGATGGGGAAGAGCTAGTGGGGAAAAGTGGCTTAATTTCACCGTGGAAGGAACGCTAGACCGAATTTTAGACTGCATGGTCTACTTAGTTTATGACTTCAACACTTGTTTCCGGAACCGACCTGCGCACCGTTCTCCGCAACGTGCCCACCCCAGTTGCTTTTATCGCTACTCATACTGAAGTGCCTCGTGGCATGGTTGTTGGCACCTTCGTCAGCATTAGCTTGGATCCACCACTGGTGGGAGTTTTTCTGCAAAAGTCCTCTTCTTCCTGGCCAGAAATTGAAAGGGCTTTGGTTACTGGTCAAGAATTGGGAATTTCACTTTTGGGCGCCCAACATGCAGAACATGTTCCTAAATTAGCAGGCCCAGCTGAGCAGCGTTTTGAAAACCTTGAGTGGTCAGGCACCAGCGGGGGAGCAATTCACCTGCACGGTGCGGACGCTACTTTGACTACCAGGCTTAATGATCTGCAAGACATTGGCGATCATTATTTTGCGGTTTTAGAAGTGGCTCATGCTGCAACTAATGCTGACAATTCTTCTGCCTTGGTTTTCCACCGTTCGCAGGTAAGCCACCTTTAAAATAGAATCCACAAAACCCTCTTCGGAAAAATTTTTCCGAAGAGGGTTTTAGACTATGTGTTACTGTTTTCGGCGCAGCCTTCCAAACACTAGCTGGAGGGCGACGTCGAAAAGCGTGGTTCTTTTAGGAATTGCGGGCGTAATCAACCACGGAGTATTCCTGCAGCTTTGCCAGCTGGTGGACGGACTCAATGTGGCGGATGGTGCCGGACTTGGAGCGCATAACCAAAGAACGGGTGGTAGCACCATTAGCGCGGTAGGAAACGCCACGCAGCATGTCACCATTGGTGACACCGGTTGCCACGAAGTAGCAGTTCTCAGAGCGGACGAGGTCATTGGTGTGGAGCACTTCGCCGAGCTTTAGGCCAGCATCATAAGCCTTCTGGCGCTCAAAATCATTCATTGGAGCCAGGATGCCCTGGATTTCGCCACCCATGCACTTCATGGCGCAAGCGGTGATAATTCCCTCAGGAGTTCCACCGGTGCCCATCATCATATCCACGGAGTTGGAGTCCTGAGCTGCAGCAACAGCACCTGCAACGTCACCATCAGAGATGAGGCGAACCTTGGCGCCGGCGCGACGGATATCGGCAATGAGCTCGATGTGGCGAGGGCGATCCAGCACCATGACGGTAACGTCGGAAGGGTTAACGCCCTTAGCCTTTGCAACCGCATTGATGTTGTGGGAAACCGGAGCCTCAATATCAACCTTGCCGGCTGCTTCGCGGCCCACAGCCAACTTCTTCATGTAGAAGACAGCAGATGGATCGTACATGGAGCCACGCTCTGCAGCTGCCAATACGGAAATAGCGTTGGGGCGACCTTCAGCCATCAAAGTGGTGCCGTCAACTGGGTCAACAGCGATATCAACCTCAGCGCCGAGGCCGTTTCCTACCTCTTCACCGTTGTAAAGCATGGGGGCTTCATCTTTTTCGCCTTCGCCAATAACAACGACGCCCTTCATGGCAACGGAGTTGATGAGGCTGCGCATTGCGTCAACAGCGGCGCCGTCACCCTCATTTTTCATACCGCGACCAACCCAGCGGCCGGAAGCAAGAGCTGCAGCCTCGGTGACGCGCACCAATTCCATGGCGAGGTTACGATCCGGTAATTCGGGGTGCTTAGCGTTCATAAAAAGAGCCTCCTGAGGGCGCTAAAATTGTTCTAGCTGGCCATTTACAGCCTGCGCTGCGTTTAAATGTACCAAGCTACAAAGGGTTAAAACAGTGAAAAGGTGAACTTAAGAGGCATAAACGTGATTTATGCCAGTTATAGCTTCCATTGTTGCACTTTTTACTGATTGCAATTGGTTTTTGGGCACCCAAAAGGGGGGTTTTGGCTTAACTCTTTGAGGTCATGACATACTTATCGGGTGGCTGAGAAACGACCGAAGATATTTGAGGGCAGTAGGGACATTTTTCTCTCGCTCGTAGTTTCTGGAATTATCATGGTCCTGGCGGTGAGTTTCACGGGCATGTGTTCTTTTAATACCGGAACTCCGGAAAATGGGCAGGTGCCAGAGGTTGATGCCTCCACCTTTATTTCCATGGAGGCGCGTTCGATGACGGATCACGCGACTCGTTTGCCGGAAAATCCAGAGGGCTGGGTAACCAACTCTGCACGGCGCACCATGATCGATGACACCCCGGCGTCCGTCGTTGGATATGTGACCAAAGACGGTGGTTATCTCCAACTCACCCAAACAGGCGAGAATGTCGAAGATGCTGTTGCCGGATTTGATGAGCGCTGGCGCGACCTCGCTGAAACCTACACACTTGATGGCTTTGAGGTAGGCATTTACACCTCCACTGAGGATGAAGTCCGCGATATTCGAGTGATGGATCTCAAAGATGAGCGTGTGATTGTTACCGGCGCTGCAACTGATGAGGAATTTAATGAGCTGCTCAGCGCAGTAGCTTCCGCAGATCCGCTGCCAACCAACTAAAAAAGAATTGCTTTTCGACGTGCACCTGCCCCAGCACCTGGGGCAGGTGCTTTTTTCGGCGTTATTTTCGACTCAGAGATTTTCCCCGCGAGCTGGTGTCCACCCCGGCTACTAGTGTCATGGTTTATGACAACCCACATCTCTCAAGAACAGATCATTGACCGCGGTTGCGGCGTGTTATTAGGCCAGCTTATTGGCGATAGCCTGGGAAGTTTGGTGGAGTTTCAAACCGCTGCTGAAATCTCCCGAAACTATCCCAATGGGGTAGACACACTGGAAGCTGGCGGCACCTTCAATTTGGAGGCAGGACAACCTACCGATGACTCTGAAATGGCTTTGTCTTTGGCGCGCAGTTTGGCCCGCACAGGGGATTATGATCCCCTTGATGTCCATGAATCTTATGTTGAATGGGCATTATCCAATCCTTTTGATATTGGAAACACCACCTACTCGGCGCTGCGCGAAAATCAGCTTGAAGTGGACTCTCAGGCCAATGGCGCGCTAATGCGAGTTTCACCCATTGCAATTGCCTTTGCCGGACGCCCCGACGCGGCAGCGCGGGCGGCGCTATTGGACGCCGCCATGACTCATCCACACCCGCTATGTCTAGAAATCAATGCGCTTTTTGCTGGTGTTTTGGCCGAAGCCATTGCTCAAACATGGGATGCTGCACGTACCTTTGCTGAATTTGAAGAGCAGTCAACTGATGATTTAGCAGCCTTGGTTGCAGCCGCAAAAACAGCTCCGCCGGCAGATTTTACAACCCATCAAGGGTGGGTAAAAGTGGCTTTCCACAATGCGCTCTATGAACTCGCCAATGGTAAAAGTTTCGAGCAGTCTTTGGTGCGCACTGTCGGTCGTGGTGGCGATACAGATACAAACGCTGCCATTGTTGGTGCTTTGTTGGGCGGAATTTATGGTGGCTCGGCAATTAAACAAGGGTGGATTGACACTGTGTTGGCCTGTACCCCGGATGAAAACTCCAGGCGTCCGCGCCCAGAAAAATATTGGCCCACAGATGCCCTCCAACTTGCAGAAGATCTACTACGCTTGCATCGGTAGAAAATTTTCGATGCCTAGTCCGCGAGGTTAAACCTCTCCTTAAAGTGCTCTTAGCTGGGGGAATGAGAGTACCAAAGGGGAAGGGGTGTGGATTAGTGGGGGTGGGAATGGGCGAAAATCAGAAGATTTGCTCAAAATATGGCGCGACGTATTTAGTGATGCTAATTTAATACATGATTTCTAAAGGACACCGCTTTGCTTGTGGGCTGAATTTGGAGCTCTTTGATTCATTTTGGGTCTCAAGAGGAAGATATAAGGACCTTGTTACACGACTAAATTTCAGCTACCCCGCACTTCTTGGTTGTCTCGGACTATAACCTCACTATTTTTAGTGTTGGTTTTTGTCTTGGCTCAAGCACTACCGGGTCTTGGTTTGTTTTCTCCGCCTAGTGCCAATGCGCAGACAGCTGCGGGCTGCCACTATCGACAAGGCGCTTACCTTGATTCATCCCTCTGCTGGATTGAATTGACCAACGTTAATGACACTCTCGCAGGATCAGCGAGCGGGCAAAGGGTGACGATCCAGCTCGACGCCTCACATACGATGTCTTTTACCGTGAAATACAACCAGGGAACATCTGGTTCTGTTATCGGCAATATCATCAAAACGGCACTTCCTACCTGGCCAGGTGCGGTGATGGGAAATACCATTAATGGCGTTACTTATTACAAGGCTCCCACTGGAGTTTCAACCAGCACTCCGATGGCCTTTTATTCGCAGCGAATCGCATCTGTTAACCAAGTTAATCCTTCCGTAGAGCTCCGTGACATTGTTGTCACAAACTCCAGTGGTGCATCACCAAGCTTTGGATTGGTGATGGCAGATGCTGAATCCACCAACGCTGGTGAATCACTTACTATGCTTTCCAACACTGGCGTTAGCGAGTTGGGTAGGTTTGTCCCACCAACATATAGCCAGCCTTGTGGGGGAGGTATAACTCTAGCCACCGGCACTGGTGGCGTAGGTGGCACCATCCCGCTTAGCGGTTTGCGTTGTCAGGGAAGTGCGGGCAACGTTGGTATGCTTTTGGGCTCTACCACCAACCCCAGCAATATCAAGGTTGAACTCGGTGCAAATCAAGGTGGTTTGCAGGGTGTGTCCTTAGCAGTGCTGATGGGTGGCGCCAAGGGAACCGTAGCCACGGATCAGCGTGCAGATCAGGGCCAGACTCCAAAGACCAACTTCAACATGGAATTGGCCTATAACAACAATGCACTTGGCAAAATCGTTACCACCACCGGAACTGCGGTTTCCGCAACTTCTGGAACTTTCTTGCTGGCCTCTACCACTGGCCAAGTAAGGGCCCGACCCCCGGATAGTAGACACGGAGGATTTAATCAGGAAGCAGATTTCAGGATAACAGAACCGCGCTCCTCAAACACCGCAGGGGCGAGATATTTACACCAGGAATGCCGGCGCACCGTGTTGTAACGGGTACACCAGCGGAAAACATCTCGGCGGCAGATCAACTGGTTCATGAATGTCTTGGAATCCTGAAGGACCTCCCGCTTCATCGCGGCATTGAAAGACTCAGCCAAGGCGTTATCCGCACTGGTACCGATTGATCTCATCGACTGCCTGATCCCTAATTCCTTACAGGTGTTCTGGAATGCGCGGGACGTGTAAACGCTGCCGTGATCCGAGTGAAAAATCGCCCCAGTCAGGCTTCCACGCTGGCCCTTCGCCATTTTTAGCGCGTCCTGCACCAGGGAGGTGCGCATGTGATCCGCGATGGAAAAGCCGATCAACCGGCGGGAATAGCAATCAATGACCGTCGCCAGGTACATATTCGACCCGTCCGCGATCGGCAGGTACGTAATATCCCCAACGTAGAGCTGGTTTGGCTTCTCAGCAGTGAATTTACGGCCCACCAGATCAGGAAACACTGGTTTCTTCTGATCGGACACGGTAGTGGTGACCTTGCGCTTCTTGGTGTAACCAAACAATTTGAGTTCACGCATGACCCGCGCAACTCGCTTGTGATTCACGGGGGCCTGATCGGCCTGGTCCTTGAGTTCAGCGGTAATCCGCTTGGCACCATAGCAACCATGTTCAGCAGTGAAGACCGTCTTGACTCGGGCCCCGAGGATCGCGTCGGACATGAGGCGTTTGCTGCGGGCTGAGCAGGTACTTTTCCATTTGTAATAGGAGGATCTGTTGAGTTTCAGCACTTCACATAACCGCTTGACCGAGTGGTTCTTCTGGGCGTCATCAACGAACCGGAAGCGGATCACCAGTTCGTCTCTTCCGCGAAATACTTGGCCGCCTTTCGCAGAATATCGCGTTCCTCCCGGAGCTTGCGGACTTCGCGTTCCAGCTTTCGGATCCGCTCGGCTTCGTTCACCGAGGCTGGCGAGGGTTTTTCAGTGGGAGCCGCGGTGCCGTATTTTTTCACCCAGTTCGCTAACGTGGCACGGTTGACCCCAAGATCAGTGGCGATGGTCTGGATCGAGGCGCCGTCGGAGTTCTCATACAAGGCGACGGCGTCGCGCTTGAACTCCTCTGAATAGGTCTTGCTTGGCATGGTGTGGAGATTACCTTTCAGTCCCAGATTGTTGGGATGTTAGGTGTCTACCAAACGGGGGTCAGGTCCTACAGCGTTAGATCACGTTCTTCAGCGAGACTCTTCACCTGTGCATATAGGTCACGGTTGATCTTTATGCTATTGAATTTGGTAGAAGGTCGAACATTTTTCGAGATGCTGTTAGGTGTATTCCTTATGAGCGGTGCATCTAGTGCCTGTGGATTAACTCGGTCATGATTGAAGTGGACATGCGGAGCTGAGTGGTGTTGCATTTTAGCGCTATCAGGGTCAGCTGGGTGTGGTGCAGCACCATTGGTGATGATGATGTTGATATTGGTTGTAGACATGTGGGAATCCTTCTGGATTAACAGTGGGAAAAAGAGGAGAAGAGGTAGGCGAGAAAAAAGAAACCCCCATCCACCAGCAGATACTGGGTGGTGGGGGTTTCTTTAGGGGTGCTTCTTAGATGAAGCGTGGGTCAATTTCAACCTGTGGGGCGACTGGTGCAGGCGCAACAAAACCGGCCTGTGGCTGTGCGTACGGGTCGTTAACGTACTGTGGCTGCGGTGCGACCTGCTGAGAGGGACCAGCGAAAGGGTTGACTGCGTACTGTGGTGCTTCCTGAGCAGCGAACTGCTGAGCTGGTGCAGGAGCCTGCTGTGCAGCAGCCTGGGCCTTGTTTGCCTCAATGACCTGCTTGCGAGCACGGCGAGCGTCAGCAGCAGACTTGGTTTCGAGTGGCTGGATGGAGTCGATGGACAGGTTCAACTCGTAGCGCTTAGCGCCAGTGGTCTTGTCAATGAACTGATCCTGGTGGATGTAGCCGTTGACTGCCACCTGGTCACCCTCCTTAAGGTGGGTGTAGATTCCGTTTCCCTCCTTGGATGCGGAGTAGAACTGGGTGAGCGGAACGATGGAGTCCTCATAAACGCCGTTGCGGTTAGCAAAGTTGTTGGTGGCGTACAGGGTGATCTGAATGTTGCGGGAGCCATCTGGGTTGGAGAAGATCTTTGGATCAGCAGCGAGACGACCGATGACGTTGAAGTTGTTGGAAGGATTAGCAGACATGATAAATACCCCTTAATGGTATGAGTGAATGAAGGATTGAGTGTTAAGACACACAGTGCTTATTTTTTAAGCTGTTGGCTGTGTAGCCTTTCAAGAATGTCCCCGAACGCAGCTATGCTGTCGTTGGTTTTTTAAGTCTTTTAGATCTTTTAGAAGTCTTCTGACTCTTTAGATCTTGTAGAACTAGGCATCTGACCGAGCTCTTATTGTTTGAGAGTTTTTTGTTGTCTCTCATGGTTGTTCCCGAACGCAGCTTCGCTGGCGTTGAGCTTTTCTATCTTTTAAAGCTTTTGAGGCTTCGGCTGTTTTTCCGAATGCAGCTTCGCTGTCATTGGTCTTTTGTTTGTGTCTTTTAGTTTTTGTGCACAACAGAACTCATGAAAAAACCCCGCACTGAACGCACATCAGAGTGCGAAAAAGCGTGGGGATAGGGTGGGTTGGCTCGTCACAGTGACGTAAATAGCTGTGGGTCTTTACATGAGCGGAATACCTAAATTTTCGGGGTCACCTTTGTAGTGATCGAGTCTGTTTAGAATTTCTTCCTCTAAAATGGTACTTGTTCGAAAACTTCGATGCGACTGGGGAAAGCGTCAACCCTTACGTCTCGATCATCCATAATCAAGAGTTCAGCAGCTTGTTCAAATTTCTCGATATCGTTGAGAACGACTACAGTAAAAACATCGCATAGAATATGGTTCTCTGGATATTTACCGTTATGCTCCATCTGATATTGATCGGCAAGTGAGCTCCATCCATATGCCTTTTCAGCTTGATGAAGGTTTTTGGACACCGAAATTACATCAACATCGTCTAGAGCTGATAGATTTTGGACTCGATCGCGATATCTAATGTATGCGTTATGTTCATTCCCAATTTCTACAATAAATTGAGTTAGAAAAATGTAGGTCTTTCGCATGGGTTGATTCACGTCTCACCTTAACTTCGGTTAAGTCCTTCGAATGGAAAACGGTCAATAGGGACCGGTAAACAATGCCGTTTAGTGTGACCAAATGGAACGAAGGTGTTGGCTCTCTTTTCCGCCTCGTTAATACCATATGCGTGACCAACCACGACCCAACCGTCATAGTTGTTTAGGCTTGGGACCGACCATATTTTGTGGACATTGCACTTTACTGCAATTCGATCCATGGCTTGAGGTGTGATCATCTCATTGGCCTGAATAGTGGGGGTGATTGCAAGTGATAATGCTATCGCAATACCAATCGAAACTAGTTTCCTCATGTCACATTCCAATCAGTGTGGTGAGTGTGGCAGTACGTATGGAGTTGGCAAGTTGTAGAATTATATTGCCTGATTTTTATTATCACATTTATTTTCATAAAAAAAGTTTTTTTTACTCCATAAAATTCGATATTGTTATAAGAAAGATATATCTGGCTTTGAAATTGTTTTGCCTCAAGCAGCCTCTGGCCATACCTGCGAATAGACATTGGTGGCAGGATCAGGGTCAGCAGATTCGTAATGAATCTTGTTGTAGGGCTTAATGAGGTTACCCAAGTGGAGTTCATGTTCGCAGGCGCGAACTGAGGTTGTTTTGGAAAATAAGTGTTGTTCATCAGAGTTGGCACACGGTGCAGCCGAGATCAACGAGTTTGGGGAGCACAAACGTAAAAGCGACAAAGCCTAAGATGCCTGAGAGAATCAGCGCTGCGACGATGTCATCAAACCCAGCACCTTTCTCTAAGGTCACTACAACAGGGAGGCCACAGATTAGTGCCACAGCACCGAGCACGAGTATGGAGGTAATACTCAAAGACTCGAATGCGGGCAGGGCTGCAGCAAAAAGATTAATCATGGCGTTATCTGCTTCATGTTAGAGATCTGGCTTAAGTGGGAGGTGTTGCCCGGTAAACATCATTTCAAGATCACCCCAGGAGCGACCTCAATGACCTGGTAAAACTCGTCGTAGAACTCTGAGTCGTCAGTCAACACAGTGCGGTTGTGGCCGGCAATAACAAGCTGGCTGTAGGTGGTGCTGTATACGCGGTCACGGGTGCGACCCTGGGTAATAAGTGTGCTCAATTTGTCAAAGAAGGCAGTGGCAGTCGGCACAGTATCTGGTGGGGTTTGTGCAAGCTGGGACCTGACCCCCGTTTGGTAGACACCTAACATCCCAACAATCTGGGACTGAAAGGTAATCTCCACACCATGCCAAGCAAGACCTATTCAGAGGAGTTCAAGCGCGACGCCGTCGCCTTGTATGAGAACTCCGACGGCGCCTCGATCCAGACCATCGCCACTGATCTTGGGGTCAACCGTGCCACGTTAGCGAACTGGGTGAAAAAATACGGCACCGCGGCTCCCACTGAAAAACCCTCGCCAGCCTCGGTGAACGAAGCCGAGCGGATCCGAAAGCTGGAACGCGAAGTCCGCAAGCTCCGGGAGGAACGCGATATTCTGCGAAAGGCGGCCAAGTATTTCGCGGAAGAGACGAACTGGTGATCCGCTTCCGGTTCGTTGATGACGCCCAGAAGAACCACTCGGTCAAGCGGTTATGTGAAGTGCTGAAACTCAACAGATCCTCCTATTACAAATGGAAAAGTACCTGCTCAGCCCGCAGCAAACGCCTCATGTCCGACGCGATCCTCGGGGCCCGAGTCAAGACGGTCTTCACTGCTGAACATGGTTGCTATGGTGCCAAGCGGATTACCGCTGAACTCAAGGACCAGGCCGATCAGGCCCCCGTGAATCACAAGCGAGTTGCGCGGGTCATGCGTGAACTCAAATTGTTTGGTTACACCAAGAAGCGCAAGGTCACCACTACCGTGTCCGATCAGAAGAAACCAGTGTTTCCTGATCTGGTGGGCCGTAAATTCACTGCTGAGAAGCCAAACCAGCTCTACGTTGGGGATATTACGTACCTGCCGATCGCGGACGGGTCGAATATGTACCTGGCGACGGTCATTGATTGCTATTCCCGCCGGTTGATCGGCTTTTCCATCGCGGATCACATGCGCACCTCCCTGGTGCAGGACGCGCTAAAAATGGCGAAGGGCCAGCGTGGAAGCCTGACTGGGGCGATTTTTCACTCGGATCACGGCAGCGTTTACACGTCCCGCGCATTCCAGAACACCTGTAAGGAATTAGGGATCAGGCAGTCGATGAGATCAATCGGTACCAGTGCGGATAACGCCTTGGCTGAGTCTTTCAATGCCGCGATGAAGCGGGAGGTCCTTCAGGATTCCAAGACATTCATGAACCAGTTGATCTGCCGCCGAGATGTTTTCCGCTGGTGTACCCGTTACAACACGGTGCGCCGGCATTCCTGGTGTAAATATCTCGCCCCTGCGGTGTTTGAGGAGCGCGGTTCTGTTATCCTGAAATCTGCTTCCTGATTAAATCCTCCGTGTCTACTATCCGGGGGTCGGGCCCCTTTACCAAGCGTCGCCGGTGCGTGACTACCAAGCGCAGCACGACGAATCCAGTTTTCGCGGACTTGGTAAAGCGGCGGTTTCATGCTGGTGCTGCGAACCAGGTGTACGTCGGCGATATTACCTATTTGCCCTGTAAGAACGGTACAAATATGTATCTGGCTACGGTCATTGACCTATACTCGCGCAAGCTAGCCGGTTTCGCGATTGCTGATCATATGCGCACCAGCCTCGTGATAGAAGCTTTAGAACACGCCAATATCGTGCGTGGTGGGCTTGACGGCGCCATCTTTCATTCAGATCATGGCAGTGTATACCTCTTCAGCATTTGGTGCGCGCTGCAGCGAGTTGGGCGTGACCCAGTCCATGGGTGCGGTAGGTACCAGCGCTGATAACGCTATGGCGGAGTCGTTCAATTCCACGCTGAAAAGAGAAGTCCTTCGAGATAGGAAAGTCTTTGCCAATCCACTGCACTGCCGTCACGACGTCTTTCGCTGGTGCATCAGATACAACACCCGACGCAGACATTCATGGTGCGGACAAATATCACCGGACGCTTTCGAAGCACGATCCGCTACACTATCTAAAGCAGCATAACTGCCCCTAACCTGTCTACTTTTCGGGGGTCAGGCCCCTCGGCGGCGGCGCTATCTTGCTGCTGCTCGGTGGACTGGGCTACTACTGGATCAAAAAGCGCGAAAAGAACTAACTCCTAAAGCATCGGGAGTTGAAAAAGGGGGCTCAGTTCAAACTGAGCCCCCTTTGTTTTGCCAGAACTAGTTTTCTTCGCCAGAACCTGCAACGGAGTTCAGAGCTTGTTCAACACGCTTGGAAGCACCAGCTAGGTGTTCCTCGCAACGTTTGGCTAAGGCCTCGCCACGCTCCCAGTATTTGAGGGATTCATCCAAGCCCATTTGACCAAGTTCCAAGATCTTGACAATCTCCACTAACTCATCACGAGCATGTTCATAGGAGAGAGTCTCTACTGGTTCAAAGGCAGTTGCGCCATTACCTGCGCCAATGACATCGGGGTTGTTCATGGTGTAATTCTCCTAAAATTTCTTTTAATTAGCTTCTTGGGTGCCCATGGCTGCGGCGGTGATGGAGCCATCGGCAACGCGAATTCGCAATTGGCTACCAGGTGGGGATTGTTCAATGCTGGTGACAACTTCAGGGTCGCGGCCATCGCGGGGCACTACCTGGACTACGGCATAACCACGTGCCAAAGTCGCGGAAGGGCCAAGTGCAGATACCTGAGCTCGCAGCGCAGATACCCAGGCTTGTTCGGTTCGCAGCAGGTGCGAGATATCGCGACGGAGTAAATTACGCGCCTGCATAACCTCTTCTTGACGTCGCACAATTGGTGTCATGGGATCTGCCAAGACTGGGCGCGAGCGCAGTGCAGAGAGAGCTTGGTGCTCGCGGAGTACCCAACCACGCAGTGCAGCAGCAGAACGCTCACGCAGTTGTTTAATTAATAAACGCTGCTCGGCAACATCAGGCACCACTCTTTTAGCGGCGTCGGTGGGGGTAGCTGCACGCAAGTCCGCCACATTGTCGAGCACTGGCGTATCAGGCTCGTGACCAATGGCAGAAACCACCGGAGTAACTGCAGCAGCAACAGCACGTTGGAGTGCTTCTTCAGAGAAGGGGAGAAGATCCTCCACCGAACCGCCACCACGGGCAATGATGATTACATCAACTTCAGGGTCTTTATCTAGCGTTTCCAGAGCCGCGATAATTTCCGGAACAGCAGATGCCCCTTGGACGGCGGTGTTGATTACGCGGAATTGCACCTCGGGCCAGCGGTCCTTGGACACACTGAGTACGTCCCGTTCTGCAGCAGATCCACGGCCGGTAATTAGGCCAACACGATGGGGCAAAAAGGGCAGTGCTTTCTTGCGCGAGGCGTCGAAAAGCCCCTCGGCTGCAAGCCGTTTACGCAGCTCCTCGATGCGGGCCAGCAGCTCGCCGATGCCCACCGGCCTAATATCGGTAACCCAAAGGGAAAAAGTACCGCGGCCGGCGTAAAACGCCGGCTTGCCGTAAACGATGACACGATCGCCATCTTTAAGGGGTGTGGGCCTATTGCGGATGATTTCGGTGGGGCAGGTCAGCTGCACCGAAACCTCTTGTTCCACATCTCTGAGCGTGAGGTAAGACAGCTTCCAATTGGGCTTGACGTTGATTTGGGCAAGTTGGCCCTCAACCCATAAATGGCCGAGCCTTTCGATCCAGGTTTTTACCTGATTATTTACCTCGCGTACGGGCCAGGGTGTTTCTGGCGTTGATTTAGCAGACGGCACAGCCTTGTGACCCTCCTTAATTTCATCGCTTTAAAGTGAATTACCCCGCCTTTAGTGGGGTGCTTGACTCCCCAGTCTAGGTGTTTGGCTCCAACCTTGGATACGCTGGGAGGTATGAGCTCACCTGTAATTAGCCCAGAAATTAAGACTGGAAAGAAGATCCTGCTCGCAGCCCCGCGCGGATACTGCGCTGGCGTGGATCGTGCCGTGGAAACTGTCGAGCGCGCGCTCGAAGAATATGGCGCACCTGTTTATGTCCGTAAAGAAATTGTTCACAACCGTTATGTTGTAGACACCCTGGCAGAAAAGGGTGCGATCTTTGTTGATCAAGCATCCGATGCTCCAGAAGGTGCAAATATGGTGTTCTCAGCACACGGCGTTAGCCCTGCCGTGCATGCCGAGGCCGCTGCTAAAAATATCAAGGCTATCGACGCCGCCTGCCCATTGGTGACCAAGGTCCACAATGAGGTTAAGCGTTTTGATAAGCAAGGCTTCCACATTCTTTTTATTGGCCACGAAGGCCACGAAGAAGTTGAAGGCACCATGGGTCACTCCGTCGAAAAGACCCACCTGGTTGACGGGGTGGCCGGCATTGACAACCTTCCTGAGTTCCTGGCTGATGAGCCAAATCTGATTTGGCTTTCCCAGACCACTCTTTCCGTGGATGAAACCATGGTGATCGTTAAGGAGCTGAAGGCTAAGTACCCCCAGCTGCAGGATCCTCCATCTGATGACATTTGTTATGCCACCCAGAACCGTCAGGTTGCCGTGAAGGCAATTGCCGAGCGCTGTGAGCTGATGATTGTCGTTGGTTCCAAGAACTCCTCCAACTCGGTACGCCTTGTTGAAGTTGCCAAGCAAAATGGCGCCGATAACGCTTACCTGGTGGATTATGCCCGCGAGATTGACCCAGCGTGGTTTGAAGGCGTAGAAACCATCGGAATTTCCTCCGGTGCCTCCGTGCCTGAGATTCTGGTGCAGGGTGTTGTTGAACGCCTCGCAGAGTTCGGTTATGACGACGTTGAGGAAGTCACCTCGGCTGCCGAGAAGATTGTCTTCGCCTTGCCGCGCGTTTTGCGCCACAAGGACTAAATAAAAAATCCCGCCTGAGAGCGGGATTTTTTCTAGCTATAAAGGTCGTCGTCGAGTGATCCACGGCGTTTAGGCGCTTGTCGACGTTCCCCTGTATCCAGGCGTTGCGGTTGTTCGCGGGGGATTGGGCGGGGTGCCGGGCGTACCCGTGGTGCTGGCTCCGGACTAACTTGAGGCTTCGGTGCAACCACAGGACCAGGAGTTGGAGTAAAAGGAACTCCGCGGGCTGCTTGACGTTGAGCCACCTCTTGACGGCGCTGCTGGCTTTTGCGGATAAGCTCATCAACTGTGACTTGGGAGCCATCACTGCCAGGAGCCTGCGCGCGTCGGCTGCGTACCTTGGTGGTTTGAGCGCGAGCACGACGGGCAGCATTGGCATTGGCCTGATCGGCTTCTCTTTGGGCGCGCCGGGTTTTTTCTTCAGTGCTGAGCAATGTCTGCTGGTTTTTGCGCAGTAAACGAATGCGTAGCACGGCAATAATGCTGGCTATTACCGTCACCAAAATTAAGGTGGGGAAAAATTGGGCCAGCGGATAAATTGCCGTCAAGATTTCGGTGGTAGAGACACCCGGGGCGCTGCCGCTGGGGCCTTGTTGAGAAACGAACCACGCCGTAAGTGGGGTAAAAATTCCGAAGAGAATCGGAATGGACGCCACGGTTAGAAAAAGGCCACGAGCCTCGATCAACAGCGTGATACCCAACGTGGCGATGATGAAAATCACCTGGTAGGGCATCCCAATCGTGCCAAGCAGGAGGCTTAGGAGCAATCCGGTAACAAGGGACGCAAAAACCACTGCAGGTCCAGACCAGGTTGGCAATCCCACAAAGGGGGCATGCGTGGTTGATCTGGAGCTTTTTCTCGGCGAAACGGATCCATGTGACACGTTTGATCACTTTACCGGTCAATGGCTCAAAACCAGAGTTGCAGCTCTGGTTTTGAGATTAATCTGATAATTTATCGACACCTTCCGTACTCACAAAGTGTTCGCTATGTCCTTTGATGGCATGGGTTTGGGTGATGCGAGTGGGCAGGGGATCATCGGCGGAAAGTTGTCGGGCGATGGATAATACCTGGTTATCAATTCCATAGAGGGTGTCATTGAAGGCTTGGACGGCCTTTTCCAAGCTGCTTCCCACTCGATTAAATTGATCTGCCATTGCATTAAGCCGCTTTTGAAGTTGTTTGCCTAGTTTTTGGATTTCTGCAATTTTTTCTGTGGTTTCCTGTTCTTGAAAACCTAAGGCGATAGTGCGTAAGACCAGCTGCAGGGTCGTGGGGGTAGCCAACACCACACGCTGGGAAAAAGAAAACTCCAATAATTCAGCGTCCTTGGATAGTGCTGCGCTGAGAAAGGCATCGCCTGGAATAAAAGCAATGACGTACTCTTCCGCTGGTTTGTGAGTTGCAATCTCACTTACATAATTGCGCATTTGAGCAGCATGGCGTTTCAGTGCACTTGCTGGATGAGCGCTTTCAGTCGCTTCTAAATAAGCCTCATAGGGAGCTTTATTATCCAGTCTTAAAGATTGCCCACCGCTAAGAAGGAAGCGGAATTCGGGGGAGGTATCAAAATCAATATGTTCCTCCATACCTGCTAGCTCGATAATTCTGCGTAGTTGTATATCGCCCCAGCGACCATGAGGTTGAGAACCATTAAGGGCCGCGAGTAAGTCATTAGTCTTCGTCGAGTTGGCCACAATTGCTGTTAATTTTTGATTTAGGGCATGAGTGCTGTGGTCGGTTTCTACCTCCAGCTGGCTTATATGTGCCCCGAGCTCGCTTAAACCCTCTTGGAGGGGTGAGAGCTGTAAAGAGAGGGCGTCGACAAGCGAATCTGGGGAGCGTTCCTCAATCGACTTGGTGAGTTTGCGCAGTTGACGTGATTGCATGTCGGCGTCTCGATTTCCGCGCGCCAACCAGCCGATCACTACGCCAAAGGCAGTGAAAAGCAGGGTGAGCAACGTGGAAATCATGTTGCTCACCCTGCCATAAGGGGTGGACACGGTTATTTACGTTTACGAAGTTTATCGAACGCTTGTGTGGTTATGTTGCGGGCGGTGGAAAGGCGTTTCTTCAAAGCACTTCGTCGCAGCTCATCAAAGTCCACCTCAGTGCGATCGCGGTCAATAAAATCAGGCACGCTTAAATCATTGGCCTCTGCGTGAGAAATGAGGTGCTGGTAATGGCGTTCGCGGAAAATTCCGCCCTCTGCCTCCATATGACGACCAGCTAACGGTCCATAAGCACTTTGATAGTGGAGATCGTCTGCGGATTTTTCGCCTGCCCGCAAAGACGTCATATCTTGGAAATAACGGAAAGCAACCGCAATCATCGCAGCTACAGGAACTGCCAGGAACGCACCGATAATTCCGAAGAGAGTGCCACCAACAGTCACGGAAAGCAAGACAATTACTGGGTGCAGATTCATGGCTTTGGACTGCAGCAGCGGGGACAAAATATTGCCTTCAATTTGCTGCACTGCAACAACCAAAATCAGCACAAAAATTGCCTTGGTAAAGCCCAATGACACGAGCGCCACCAACACTGCTAGCGCGCCGGCAGTAAATGCACCGATGATAGGAATGAAGCCAGCTACGAAGGTAATTACCGATAGTGCAAGCGCCATTGGTACCCCAATGATGAGCAGGCCAAAGCCGATAAAGACTGCATCAACTGCAGATACCAAGGCCTGTGCGCGCACAAAGCCAGATAAGGTTTTCCAAGCGCGAGTCAGCAATTCAGTGAGATGCCAGCCGGAGGTCTCTCCAACAATATTGCGAGCCCAAGGTAAGAATCGATGTCCATCTTTGAGGAAGAAGAAGGTCAGGACCATCACTACACCCAAGGTGACAACGACGCTCGTGGCCATGCCGAGGCCAGAGAAGATTTCACCGGCAATCGCACCTGCTTGATTTTGCATCCAGGTGGCTACCTCGTTGAAGAAGCTACTCAAATCTTCGGAATTGAGATTTAGCGGTGGGCCCTGCAACCACAACTGAACGCTGAGGATGCCTTCAAACGCTTGGAAATACAACGCCTGAGACTGTCTGCCGATACTTGGTGCGATGACCCAAAAGACTGCGCCAATGGCTGCGAAAAAGATTCCAATGGTTAGAAAAGCTGCAATTGCCCCTGGCACTCCATGCTGGCGCAGCCATCTATTGGGTGAGGACAATACTGTGCACAAAATTAGGGCGAGCGTAACCGGCAAAACTCCTTGCCAAAATTGACCAAGGGTCCACCAACCTACATATGCTGCAGCGGCAATAAAGAGAATCCGCAAACACCACATGGACAGACTTCTGATGTAATCGCTAATCACAATCGAGCGGTCAATGCGGTCGATTGTGGAATAGTCGCCCTCAGCTTCAGTTGGGTGGGCGGTCTTATCTGCCATACCTGCAGACGTGCCAGTTATGGGGTTGTCTTTATTCTCACCGACAACACTTTCAAGTTCCTCTGGGAAATCATCCATCCTTGCCACAATTATCCATTCTGCCTGCAAACCATCGACAAAGGGAGAGACACTCCCAGAAGTGAAAATCTGGAAGTGTCTCAAGTTTAACTAGTGGCGGTGAAATTCCTGATCAATGAGGACTTCATCGGTGGCATAAGGCGAGGTGCCGAAGTCTCCGACGCTTTCATCAGGGAAACGCCGCAGGGCGATGGTGCTGATGACCAATCCGCCCCAGATGATGAGGATAAACAGCACCATCATGGTAATTGCGAGGGTACTCATGATTAAGCCTTCCTTTCGCTGTCAAAAGGTACAACTGGATCATTGGAATCCCAACGGCGCGGACGGTGCAGCACTCGGCGGAATTCAGGCTCCACACCAAAGTCAGAACCGGGAGGGCCATCTACCAGGGTGCCCTGTGGCCAAGGGATCAGTGGGCCAATGATGGCGACCAGTGCGATGATGCCGATTACACCCCAGCCATAAAGGCCGTTTTGTAGCAGGGTGTATCCGCCATAAGGCTCATCTACCAGGGTGATTAACTCCTGGAAGAGGTTGTAACCCAAAACCAAAGTGGTCACGTTAACAACGCAGATACGCCACACAGTGTTGACCTTGAAGGAGGAAATTGCATTGAGGTGGAGTGCAAATTCATCAATGCGGCGATAGATCCAGTCGATTACAACCACAGCAATTAGCGCGATGGCCACAATGCCGATGTTGTTGGTGAACTTGTCCATGATGTCCAAGGTGGCCAAACCGGAAGTGGTGGAGAACAGTGCCAGGGAGAGGATTGCCATAAAGGTTCCAACTCCAATTGCAGCTGCCTTGCGGCTCATATTGAACTTGTCCTTGACTGCGGAGATAACAACTTCCAAAAGAGAGAACAGGGAAGTGAAACCAGCCAGGGTCAAGGTGGTGAAGAAGAAGAAACCAAAGAGCACACCAAATGGCATCTCATTGATAATCGCTGGGAAAGCCACAAAGGCAAGGCCAATGCCGGAGGTAGCAACCTCATCAACGCCCACGCCAGCGTTTTGTGCCATAAAGCCCAATGCTGCAAACACACCGATACCTGCCAACACTTCGAAAGAGGAGTTAGCAAAGCCAGTGACCAAGCCAGTGCCAGTGAGGTTGGTACGTGGCTTGAGGTAAGAGGAGTAGGTCAGCATAATGCCGAAGCCCACGGAAAGGGAGAAGAAGATTTGGCCATAAGCGGCGATCCATACGGTTGGATCCTTCAGTGCTTCCCAGTTCGGTGTAAACAGGGCATCCAGACCAGCTGAAGCACCAGGCAAGAATACTGCCTGGATAACGACGATGATGAAGATGATCACTAGGACTGGCATGAAGATCATGTTGGCACGACCGATGCCCTTATCAACGCCTACGGCTAGGACGGCAATTGCAGCAATCCATACTAAGAAAATAGCGATGGCAACTTGCGGAACAATATCTAAGGAAAAGACGGAAGTTTCATCAAATTGCAGGAAGTCGCTGAAGAAGTAGGTATCGGGATCAGATCCCCACGCTTTGGTGAAGGACTTTACGGCATAAAGGCCAGCCCAACCGATGATGGCTGCGTAGTAAATCGTGATGAAGAATGCGATTCCTACCTGGATCCAACCAATAGCTTCGGTTTGCTTTTTAAAACGTCGAAAAGCAAGGGGCGCTGAGCCCCGGTAGCGGTGACCGAGCGCAAAATCCAGGAAGAGCAGCGGAATACCCGCGGTCAGCAGCGCAATCAAATAGGGGACAAGGAATGCTCCGCCGCCGTTATCGTAGGCGACGTAGGGGAAGCGCCAAATATTGCCAAGGCCAACGGCGGAACCGATGGCGGCCAAGATAAAGACGGATCGAGAGGAAAATACTTCGCGGCGCTGACCTTTATGAGAATGGTCAGAGGCCGCTTTGTGTGGAGTTGACATGTCAGTGTCTCCAGTCATGCACAAAGGACTATTAAAAGTGCCCATAGAGTGGAGCAATCCTTGGTAAGGTTTGCTCCCTGGCTTTCCTCAATCTCCGCTTGTGGGTGGGGCAGAAGTGTGGATATGGGATTAATTGCTTGTGCTGAAATTAGCACAGCGGTGTTTTGGATCACTACACGTTTATATATTTGGGGCTTTGGTGGGGGTATTTAGTGGCCTAAGGGCAACCACCTTTTAGTAATTCTGCTCTGGTTGCTAGGATTGGTGGCCGTGACCCTTACTCTTGGAATTGTCGGTTTGCCCAATGTTGGCAAGTCCACCCTGTTCAACGCTCTTACCCGCAACGATGTTCTGGCAGCGAACTACCCTTTCGCTACCATCGAACCAAATGTGGGATTAGTGGAACTTCCCGATGCGCGCCTGGGACGCCTTGCTGAAATCTTCGGTTCCGAGCGCATCCTGCCTGCCACCGTGTCCTTCGTGGATATCGCCGGCATCGTTAAGGGAGCTTCCGAAGGCGAAGGCATGGGCAACGCATTCCTTGCCAACATTCGTGAAGCAGATGCAATCTGCCAGGTGGTACGTGCCTTCGCTGATGAAAACGTGATTCACGTTGACGGCGAAGTTAATCCTTCCGAAGATATCTCCGTTATTAATACTGAGCTGATCCTGGCTGACCTGCAGACCGTCGAAAAGGCGCTGCCACGTTTAGAAAAGGATGTCCGCAAGGACAAGAGCCTGGCTGACGTAGTAACCGAGGTGAAGAAGGCTCAGGACATTCTCAGCGATGACCGCACTCTCTTCTCCGCAGCTAAAGCCGGCGAAGTAGACCTTTCCCTCATCCGCGATCTGCACCTGATGACGGCAAAGCCTTTCCTCTACGTTTTCAACTCTGACGAAGCAGTGCTTACCGACGAAGAGAAGAAGGAAGAGCTGCGCGCGTTGGTAGCTCCTGCTGACTGCGTATTCCTTGACGCTCAAACTGAGACTGAGCTGCTTGAACTTGATGACGAAGATGCAGCCGAGCTTTTGGAAGCTGTGGGACAGACCGAGCCAGGCCTGCACTCTTTGGCTCGTGCTGGTTTTGAGACCCTGGGACTACAGACCTACCTCACCGCAGGTCCAAAGGAATCCCGTGCATGGACCATCCGCAAGGGTGACACTGCACCTCAGGCTGCTGGCGTGATCCACAGCGATTTTGAGCGTGGCTTTATTAAGGCCGAAATTGTGTCTTTTGCAGATCTTGATGCTGCAGGTTCCATGGCTGAAGCAAAGGCACAGGGCAAGGTCCGCCAAGAAGGCAAGGACTACGTTATGGCTGATGGTGACGTGGTGGAGTTTAAGTTTAACGTGTAAGTTTTATGAGCTCAGCTATCACAAGTGGTGGCTGAGCTTTAACGGTTTTCTAGCTGCGAAAATTTTTCATGAGCTGCAAGGAAAATCGGATACAAGTGGCGGTGGCTTAGCTCAAAACCGCCACTTATTGCACGCTGCCTCGACATTCCTCGGGAGATTCCAAAGCGACGTGCAGCATTCTCGGTAAAGACATAGGACAAGACTCGAGGAGCTAGCGCGCGAGGTCGCTCGAACACAATCTTTTCGATGTCATTCCATGGGAGTAGGGAATTCGGAACGATCTCCCCGCGACGTGCCATGGCGACACCGGTTGGGGAAAGTACGATCGATTCTCGGCGACGGAGGCGGAGAATCGCACTAATCGGTGCGAAAACAAAGCAGCCGATGATTCCCAACACGCATGCCCATACTCTGAAGTTGATTGCAATCAATGCCCAGTCGGTGCCTTGTTCTGCGCTACTGGAGAGGATTATTGCGAGCATCGCGAGGAGAAATATTCCGACGGCCAAGGCACTCAGCAGGATTAGCGCGATCGTGCGGGTAGACGTACCAATGGTCACATCACGTCCATCCTCTAGCGCATTCATAACGGAGGAGGCTGACAAGTTTTCGACATCACCGCGAGTCTAGCTGAATTGCTGTCGTGATTTTTCTAAGAGCGATGGGGATGAAGATGCGCCTGCTCGCCATCGTGATCAAAAATGGTGAGAATCTCCACTGGTCCCTGATGGGCTTCTAAAAGGTGGGGAGTCATGGTGGAAAACTCGACAGCTTGACCTGGAGTTACCATGATCGTCCTAGATCCCAGTGTGAGTTTGAGGATGCCACTGAGGACCGTGAACCATTCATAACCTGGGTGTACCGATGGTTCGAAGGCGGGGCGCTCCTCAGTAATGCGCATCTTTCCGATGGTGACACCGCGTCGGTCGCGTTCTCGGGAGAGCAACCAGAATGTGGTGCCATCGAGCGTTTCAGGCTCAGGACGAATTACTACGTCGTCGTTGCCTTCTGCCTCGACAAGTTGATCAAGCGAAGTACCAAGAGCTTTTGCTATGGCTACTAGCTGTTCAAGGGTGATTCTTTGGTGCCCAGTTTCGATTCGGCTCAGTGTTGACGCAGAGATAAAACAACGACTGGCGAGTGTATCCAGGGTCCAACTACGTGCCAATCGTAATCCGCGAATCCGCTGCCGGACGATCATTTCCGTGTCTTTTTGCGTCATATGCAAGAGTGTATGCGTTAAG
This sequence comes from Corynebacterium callunae DSM 20147, assembly GCF_000344785.1. Taxonomy (NCBI): domain Bacteria; kingdom Bacillati; phylum Actinomycetota; class Actinomycetes; order Mycobacteriales; family Corynebacteriaceae; genus Corynebacterium; species Corynebacterium callunae. Next base: position 1,030,945 of record NC_020506.1, read on the forward strand.
TGGGATAGATGCATAAAGTAAGTTGCATGACACAACATCAGCATCACTCTGCAAAAGAGCCTTGGCAAAACCTCCCAGCTGGATTTGCCGACTTCCTTGACCTCGAAGCCCGATTGAACGCGCCACTGCGAAACTCCGCATTGAGCCTTTCTGCTGCTGCACTTAGTACCCAACCTCAGCACATCGTCGACCTCGGATCAGGTACCGGTGCAGATGCCATCGCCTTAGCTAAGCGTTTCCCTGAAGCGCGTGTGCATGCACTCGATGTTTCCGCAGAACTGCTTGGTCGCGTGGAAAATGCCGCTGTGCACGCTGGACTGGCAGAACGTGTGGAATTGCACGAGGCAGACCTGAACTCTGACTGGACTGCGGGGATCCCGGAAGAAGTGGATCTTGTGTGGGCAGCGTTGGCCATGCACCACCTTAAGGATTCCGCGCAGGTACTTTCCCAGGTCTTTAAGAAACTGCGCCCAGGTGGAGTTTTCACCTTGATTGAAATGTCAGGAGATACCCGATTTGAACCTGCTGTGATTCAGGATCAGGTGCAGAATGTGCGATCTCATGGCCATACCAATTGGACGAACTTACTGGAAGAAGCTGGTTTTGCGGTAGTAGAGCAGCATGAACAAAATTTCCAGGCGCATGGGTCCACCCCAGACGGCAGAGAATATGTTGCGCGACAATTACGTGGACGCCAGATAGAGCTAAAAGAAGAAACTTTGGACAATATCTCGTTTCGGTCTGGCCGAAAGGTGTGGGTGGCCGTTCGCCCGAACGTGGAGGGCGGCGTCGAAAAGCAAAAAACAGTGACCGTTGATGTGGCGGTAATCGGCGGTGGAGCTGCAGGCCTCGCAGCGTCGGTCGCGTTGGCGCGTTCGCGCCGTGATGTGGTGGTTATTGATGATGGTCAGCCACGAAATGCGCCTGCGCATGGTGCGCATAATGTGTTTGGGGAATGAAGGTATCTCGCCACTGGAGCTGCTCGCGAAGGGACGTCAAGAGGCTGAATCTTATGGAGTGAAGATTCTAAAAGGTAAGGTTTCCCAGCTCAGCGGTGAAGTTGATAACTTTGACCTAAAAGTTGGAGATGGCGAATTCCAGTTAAGGGCGCGCCGGGTCATTTTGGCTACTGGCTTGGTTGATGATCTTCCGCAGATTCCGGGTGTGGAAGCAGGTTGGGGAGTTTCCGTACTGCACTGCCCGTTTTGTCATGGCTGGGAGGTACGCGACCAGAAGATTGCGATCCTGACCCGTGATGAAATTGCTATTCATCAGGTGATGCTTTTTGGTCAACTCAGCGATAACGTAACAGTCTTCTTAAATGATGCTCCTGAACCTACAGATGAGCAGTTGGAGCAGTTGGAGGCACTGAATATTCCGCTGGTACGAAACAAAGTTGAGCAGTTACTCATGGATGGTGCGCAAGTTCGTGCAGTCCAGCTGGAAGGCGGGGAGACCTTTGCAGCAGATGCGGTCGTGGTGGTGCCGCGCTTTAATTCCCGAACTGAATTATTTGAAGCACTAGGCGGGACAGCGGAAGAGTTGCCATTTGGCCACCATATTCCTGTTGATCCACAAGGTATGACCCCAATTCCAGGGGTGTGGGCTGCTGGAAATGCGGGAAATCTCATGGCAACAGTGGCAGTTTCGATGGCAGCTGGATTAAATGCTGGTGCTGCTGTTCATGGTGATCTTGCTTTTGCGGACCTTAATCGTGCGGTTTTAGAGAACCGAGGTAGCTCTCACTAAAGCTGGGACTAGGAAATGATTTTCATGGAGGTAGCAATAAAGCGACCTTGCTCTAAATCTGCTTTTTAAGATGAGTAATATGAGAAAAAACAACTTTTAAAAGGAGAAGTAGAATCATGCATTATGTCGTCTTACAGGTAGTTCTCAAAGAAAAACTCATCGGAACGGGTTCCGGAAACCTGACCTCGCTGGAAAGCACCATCAACCAGCAGGCAGCTAAGGGGTACCGCCTCCACACGATTTCTACCACAAGCAGTGGAAGTAAGGGTCTCATCGGAGGCGATCGTATACAAGCGACTTTGGTATTCGAGAGCCTAACTTAGAGTAAATTCAGCTTCAGCTAATTTTGGAGCAAAAGCTCCGCTGATCGTTTAGCCACGGGGCCGGGACTAAAGAGACAAAGAACGTAAATACTTTTGAAGCAAGCAAAGTACGGCGCGCGGTACTCATCGTCGCAGCACTAAACTTCGCTTATTTCTTTGTGGAGTTTTTTGTCGCATTAAGGTCCAGCTGCAATTGCGGCATGGGAAGCTATCCAGCGGTTTAGTGCCCCGGAAGCTCCCGCAGTGCTACCGGTAATTCTGGTATCACTTGGCGCGATTGCCATTAATGGGACTTGCGCCTTGGTTATCGCGCGCGTTCGACAGCACAGTGGATCTTTAGGAAGCGCAGCTTTTCTTTTAGCACGTAATGATGTTCTGGTTACTGCGGCCATCATCGTTATGGCTCTTATTACCGCGGTCATTCAGTCAGGATGGCCAGACCTTATCCTTGGCATCTTTATCATCTTGTTGGCTTTGCATGCTGCCCATGAAGTGTGGGAAGTTAGTGAAGAAGAACGCCTGGCAGCCAAGGCACTTGCTGGTGAGGCGATCGATTAGTCTCCTCGGAGCCATAGTTTTCAGGGAGCAACCAAAGGCAGCCAAAAGCAACCAAGAGCATCCGGGTTTCGTCGAAAAGCGTTTTAAGAGGGGAGTGGGCAGTGGCGTCACCAGAGAATATTTTGCTGCAGCTTGCTCCAGAAGATGAAGCAAGAATCAATGCGATTTATGAGCAGCTAGCTGCGCAAGGTTTTCCCGCGCAACAGCAAACGCCACATATTACTGTCACGTTTTCCACGCATATGCCCACGCCGGTGCTGCAGCGGGCGGCCGAATTACTGCCACCGTTGCTTCCAGCTGATTTCCAAAGGGTGGGCACGGTAATTTTTGGAACCAAGCGGAAGCAGACTGTTGCGTGGCTGTTGGAGACCACCGATGAATTAGAGGAAGCAGCCCGCGAAGTCAGCGCGCTAAACCCGGATGGTCGAGGTCCGCGTTGGACTCCTCATCTTACGATGGGGCTACGTTTGCCGCGCGAAATTATCGGGGAGTATATCGAGGCTCTGGATAATGCGACCTCTGCGCACTTTAAGCAGCTCACCGCCATCCAATCCGCGTTTTGGCAACCGGGGGCAGAACGTTTGCGGATATTGCCCTAATAACTCCTAAAATAGCCCGCTTAGCTGTAGTTTTAAGGTATGTCCAGCCCGTTAAAATCTTCCGCACATTCTCCGGAAAATCCCCAGACGGAGTTCCACAAGCGGCAAAGATCTGGGACTCGCTTGTTGCCCGGCATCACCGTTATGCGTAGCTATAAGTTGTCTTGGTTGCGGGGTGATCTGCTGGCCGGGGTGACCGTAGCAGCTTATTTGGTGCCTCAAGTTATGGCTTATGCAGTGATCGCAGGGCTGCCACCTGTTGTGGGTTTATGGGCAGTTCTTGCACCGATGGTTATTTATTTTTTCCTGGGCACCTCCCGCAAGCTTTCTATCGGGCCGGAATCAACCACCGCGCTGATGACAGCAGCCGGTGTGGGCGCGCTAGTCGGAGCCACAGGAGCCGCAGGAGCACCGCAACGTTATGCAGAAGTAGCAGCTCTTTTAGCAATAGCAACAGGGGTAGTCTGCCTTATTGCAGCAATTGGCAGGCTTGGATTTGTCAGCCGCCTCTTGTCTCGGCCGGTGCTGATTGGTTATCTCATTGGCATTGCCATGTTGATGATCATTAGCCAATTATCCAAGGTGACCAAAGTCCAGGTCCAAGGCGAAAATTCTTATCAAGAAATTCACTCCTTCCTTTCTCAAATCCGGCAGATTCACCTGCCCACACTCATTCTTGCCGTGGTGATCCTGGTAGCTCTTTTTGCTGGCAAGCGATTTTTGCCCAATATTCCTTCTGCCCTCGGGGTGCTTCTTTTAGCGGCCATAACCGTCGCGGTGTTCCAATTGCAGCAATTTGGTATCGAGGTAATTGGTGAGGTGCCGGATGGATTGCCCCAGCCCCAACTCCCGCATCTGGGAGATCTGCAATTGTGGACTCTGTTTCCCTATGCCATTGGCATTGCCATTGTGGGTTTTTCAGATAACATCCTCACCGCGCGCGCCTTTGTGGCAGAAGAAGATGAGCCCATTAATCCCAATCAGGAGCTTTTGGCACTTGGTGCAGCAAATATTGCCAATGGCTTTGTGCAGGGTTTTCCGGTTTCCTCCAGTGGTTCGCGCACGGTTTTGGGAGTTGCAGCTGGTGCTCGTTCGCAGGTGCATTCGCTGGTGGTCATAGCCGTGGTGATATTGGTTCTGCTTTTTGCTGGCCCGGTTTTGCAAAATTTTCCCCAAGCAGCTCTTGGTGCCTTGGTTATTTATGCCGCCACGCAGCTTATCAACGTTGCAGAGGTGCGTCGAATAGCGCAGTTTAGGCGCAGTGAACTGGTACTTACCCTGGTCACCGCAGGGGCGGTGGTGGTTTTGGGGGTTCTTAATGGAATTGGTGTGGCTATTGCGTTTTCAATTTTGGATCTTATTCGCCGTATTACCAGGCCCAATGCGGATGTTTTGGGTTTTGTGCCAGGGATTCCGGGCATGCATAGTATCGAAGATTATCCCAACGCAACTACGGTGCCAGGTCTGGTGGTTTTCCGTTATGATTCCCCGTTGTTTTTTGCCAACGCGGATGATTTTTATACCCGAGCGCTCCAAGCCGTTGATGCATCCCCGCAGCCAGTGCACTGGTTTTTGCTCAACGCCGAGGCGAATACGGAGGTTGATTTAACAGCTGTTGACGCCCTGGAAAAACTTAGAAAAACCCTGCATGAGCGCGGAATTCGTTTTACTATGGCGCGGGTGAAAATGGAGCTTAGCCAGAATTTGCAGCCCACTGGGTTTTTGGAGCATGTGGGCAAACAGTACATTTTTGCCACGCTGCCCACCGCGGTGGCAGCTTATGAACAAGAATTTCCCCAAAAATAATGCTTGTCGACGCGCCCCTGGGTGCCACTGCAGCCCCCTAACCAAGGGCTAGGGGGCTGCAAGAGTTATGCGGATTTACTTAGAAACGAGTTCCTCGATGGAACGCTGTGGCACACCGTTGTAGGCAGACAGCGGACGGATCAGGGAATTGTTCTTGTATTGCTCAATGATGTGTGCGGTCCAGCCGGTAACACGAGCTAGCACAAAGAGCGGGGTGAAGAACTCAACGTCAAAGCCAAGCAGGTAATAAGCAGGTCCGGAAGGGAAGTCCAGGTTTGGCTTAATTCCGGTGCGTTCATCCATGGTCTTTGCCATGATGTCGTACATCTCGACCCACTTCTGGCCATTCTTGCGGCTGGCCAGTTCTTTGAAAGCAGCTTCCATGGTGGGGACGCGGGAATCGCCCTTCTTGTACACGCGGTGTCCAAAGCCCATGATGAGGTCCTTGTTATCGAGTGCATTGTTGACCCAATCGGCAGCCTTTGCAGGATCGTCGATTTCCAACATGGTGTGCATAACAAACTCATTGGCGCCACCATGCAGAGGTCCCTTAAGTGCACCGATTGCTGCAGTAATTGCAGAATAAGCATCGGAGCGGGTGGAGGTGACCACGCGGCTGGTGAAGGTGGAGGCATTGAAAGAGTGCTCTGCATAAAGAATCAGGGATTGTTCAAAGGCCTTGATATCTTCTGGGTTGTTGGCAGGGGAATCTGGCTCATCGCCGAAGACCATGTAGAGGAAGTTCTCTACAAAGCTGCGCTTATCGCAAGGCTCAATGAAGGGCAGTCCCTTACGGCGGCGGATGTCATAGGCCACTGCGGTTGGGAGCTGTGCCAAAAGGTGTAGGCCAATGCGCTGGATATGTTCTTCCGAGGTGGTGAAGAACTCCGGATCCTTGGTTCCCAGGTAGGAAACCACGGTGCGCAAAACATCCATTGGGTGGCAGGTGGTTGGCAAAACGTCGATCAGCTTGATCAGATCGGGATCCAGCTCGCGCAGGGCCTTGCCTTCAATATTGCGCTGTTCGATCTGCTCCGGGGTTGGAAGTTCGCCCTCCCACAAAAGGTAGGCTACATCTTCAAAGGTGCAGTTTTTGGCGAGTTCCTGGACTGGGTAACCCCGGTAGGTCAGGGAGTTGGTTTCGGGGACAACTTTGGAGACTGCGGTGTAGTCGGCAACAACGCCTGCTAGTCCCTTGCGGACTTCATTTTCTTGGCTCATGAGATTTCACTCCTTTTGTGGGTTCGGGCTGGTAGGTAAAACGGAAAAACTAGAAACTAGAACTTTGGTGAATATGCATCTTTGGAGTAGGTGAATACTTCCTGGTCAAAGGCGTTGTACTCCTCGTAGCGCAGCAATTCATAAAGGCGCGCACGGTGTTGCATACGATCGACCCAACCGGTTTGGGTACCGGTTTCTGCGATGTCTTTGAGGGCTTCTTCGACCTGTCCCATGGCAATGCGCAGGGTGGTTACCGGGTAGATAACTGCGTTATAGCCCAGGTCATTGAGGGTTTGAGCGGACAATAGTTCGGTTTTGCCGAACTCGGTCATATTGGCCAGTAGTGGGGTGTCTACAGCGGCGCGGAATTTTTCAAAGTCTGCCGGGGTATGCAGGGCTTCGGTAAAGATAAGGTCTGCGCCGGCATCGGCATAGGCTTTGGCGCGCTCAATGGCAGCGTCGATTCCTTCTACGCCTGCAGCATCGGTACGTGCGCAGATCACGAAGGCAGAGTCGCGGCGTTCATTCACTGCGGCTTTGATGCGACGCACCATCAGATCGGTGGGCACAACTTCTTTGCCATCAAGGTGACCACAACGCTTGGGGTTGACCTGGTCTTCCAAGTGGAAACCAGCGATGCCAGCATCTTCGAACTCACTGATTGAGCGAGCAGCAGACATTGGTTCACCAAAGCCGGTGTCTGCGTCGACAAGCACCGGTAGGTCGGTGGAGCGCGCAATTTGGCGCGCGCGACCGGCAACCTCAGTGAGGGTGGTGAGTCCGATATCAGGAAGTGCCAGGTCAGCGGCAACAACGGCGCCGGAGACATAGACACCATCAAAATTCGCTTCCTGGATTGCACGTGCTACCAGCGGGGAGAATGCACCGGGCAGGCGTTGGATGGTGCCTGAGGTGAGTCCTTCGCGCAGTTGTACGCGCTTTTCGTGGGGGGTGCGGTTGCTGGAATATAGTCCACTCATTAGAGCAGTCCCTTCGGGGTTTCAGGTGCCTTGGCAAGAACTTCTGGGGCCAGCTCAATGTTGAGCTCGCGCAGGTCAGCAAGGTTTGGTAGTGATTGCACAGCGGTGAGGAAGCGCTCTTGCTCGGCTTCGGAGATAACGCCAGCAGCCAGGGTCTTGAACTTGTTGATGTACTGTTCACGAGCAAACGGGCGAGCGCCATATGGGTGAGCGTCTGCCACTGCGATTTCATCTTCCATGACACTGCCGTCCTTGAAGGTGATAACAGCGCGGGCGCCGAAAGCCTTCTCCTGAGGATCGGTGGAGTGATAACGCCTGGTCCACTCGGCATCTTCAACAGTGGAAATCTTCTTCCACAGCTCTATGGTCTCTGGGCGGTGTGCGCGCTCAGGGGAGTAGGAGGTCTCGTGGTGCCATGCCTGATCTTCGAGAGCTACTGCGAAGATGTACATGATGGAGTGGTCCAAGGTTTCGCGGGATGCATCTGGATCAAACTTCTGTGGGTCATTGGAGCCGGTGCCGATGACATAGTGGGTGTGGTGGCTGGTGTGCAGCACGATGGATTCGATCTGAGTGGTGTCCTCGATCTGTGCACCCATGCGGCGAGCTAGATCGATTGGTGCCTGGGACTGGTATTCCGCGGAGTGCTCCTTGGTGAAGGTATCCAAGATTGCGCGCTTTTCTTCGCCAGCTGCAGGCAGTGGAATGGTGTACTCATGGTCTGGTCCGGAGAGCAGCCATGCGATAACACCATCTTCACCTTCCCAAATTGGTGATGGTGCACCTTCGCCGCGCATTGCACGGTCAACAGCTTCAATAGCCATCTTGCCGGCAAATGCTGGGGCGAAAGCCTTCCAAGAGGAAATCTCGCCCTTGCGGGACTGGCGGGTGGCGGTGGTGGTGTGCAGTGCCTGGCCAATTGCCTGGTAGATGGTATCTACATCAAGGTTGAGCAAGGTGCCGATACCAGCTGCCACGGATGGTCCAAGGTGTGCCACGTGGTCAATCTTGTGCTCGTGCAAGCACATGCCACGAACCAGATCGACCTGGATTTCATAGCCAGTGGCAAGCGCACGGATGAGGTCTTCGCCGGTGGAGCCTGCCTGCTGCGCAGCAGCCAAGATTGGTGGAATGTTGTCGCCAGGGTGGGAGTATTCCGCAGCCAAGAAGGTGTCGTGGAAGTCGAGTTCGCGCACGGCAACGCCGTTGGCCAGGGCTGCCCACTCAGCGGAGAAGCTGCCGGGGATACCAAATACCGCAGCGCCGGAGGCAGAAACAGGGTGGGATTCTGCTTGTCGACGAGCCACTGTTACCGGGCGTCGCAAGACCGAAGCGGCGGATACCGCTGCATTGTCAATGATGCGGTTGATGATCATGTCACGGGTTTCTTCTGGAACCGCAACTGGGTCCGCAGCAACTTGTGCGATCTTATAGGCGAGGTGCTCGGACTTGGGGAAGTCTTCAGCGGAGCGGTGGGTTCGCACAGTGTGATCAATCATGTATCTCTCCTGCTTTAAAAGGTGGCGAATATGTTGTGCTCCATACTATGGCTAGGTTTTGTGTTGGCGATCACAGTAAAATGTGTGTAATCTAGCGTCATTAGATAGAACAACTTGCAAACCTTGTGGAACCTGCAGCTAGGGACCATGAAACAGGGAAAGAGGGACGATGGCCAAGCTTTTCGCGGGGGCAAGAATACGCACCCTGCGTAGGACAGCACAGCTCACCCAAGTGGAAATGGCTCGCCAATTAAGCCTCTCCACCAGCTATCTCAACCAACTGGAAAATGATCAACGGCCACTAACTGCAACCGTGCTCATGACCTTGACATCCAAGTTTGATGTGGAGGCTTCCTATTTTTCTCCAGATTCAGATGCCCACAGCATCGCTGATCTCCAAGGACTTTTTCCGCATGTTCCAGCAGAACAAATTAATGACATCTGTGCCCGCTACCCTGATTTAGTAGCCGAAATTATCGAGCTCACCCGCAGCGGCACAGACGATGAACAAGGCCCTTATGAAGCAGTTCGAGATTTCTTCTACGATGCCCACAATTACATCGATGAACTAGACCGCATGGGGGAGCAGCTGGCAGAAAAGCTGGGAGAGACACAATTCCGCCTGGCTCGAATGGCGCAAATCCTGGGTTCCGATGCCAATGTTTCCGTGCGTTTCCGCTGGCATAACACCGGACCTCGGCGCATTTTTAATCCAGATACCCGCGAGCTACATCTGCGTACCGGCCTGAGTGATACTCAAAGCCTCTTTGAGATCGCTTTGCAATATGCATTGTTGATGCACAATGACGTTCTAGAAAGAATTGCACAGACGCTTCCCGATGAAGCCTCCCGCAAGGTGGGCCGGCTCGGCCTGGCCCAGTATTTTGCTGCTGCCACGGTCTTGCCTTATGGACAAACCCTCAAGATCGCCGAAGATTATCACTATGACATTGACCGCATCGCCGCTCATTTTGGCAGCGGAATTGAGATGACATGCCACCGGCTTTCCACCTTGCAGCGCCCAGGGCAAAGAGCCATCCCCTTCTTTTTTATCCGCACTGATCGCGCCGGGAATATCTCCAAGCGACAGTCTTCTACCAGTTTTCACTTTGCGCGCTCGGGTGGGTCCTGCCCACTGTGGGTTATTCACCGTGCTTTTGAAACTCCCGGCAGGTTTACCCGCCAGGTGGCTACCATGCCAGATGGACGCAGCTATTTATGGATTGCGCGCACCGTGCATGGGGCGCAATTGGGATTTGGTATTCCGCGTAAAGAATTTGTGGTGGGGTTGGGCTGCGACTTAGACCAGGCGCATCGTTTGGTTTATAGCAATGGCCTGGACTTAAGTCCGGAATCAGCCACACCGATTGGGCCGGGTTGTACTCAATGTTCACGCACGAACTGCCCGCAGCGAGCTTTTCCACAAGCTCGGCAACCTCTGGTATTGAACTTTGATATCAGCTCCGAGGAGCGTTATCGCACCGCACAATCAGGGGATTAAGCAGCATTGGGATCTGGCTGTTGGATGCCAAAAACGTTTCCATCGGTATCGAGGAAATATCCCTGCCAGGCCATTCCGGGCAGCGCATATTTTTCCAGGGCAACTGTTCCACCAGCGGCAATGATCTTCTGGGCGATCCCATCAAAATCAGCAACTCCGAGGGTGAGCACTGCACCATTAATTGGAGCACCGCTTGGGCCAGCTTCGCCTTGACGCTGCATAATTGCGCCATTAATACCCATATCTTCTTCAGCGCCGGTCACCACACCCCAATAAGGCATGCCAGCAAATTCGGAATAGCGGAGTGACCAAAAGCGTTAAGGAAGATAGTTGATACTTCAAGTAACCTAAGGAGCTCTCATGAAAATCGGAATTATAGGCGCAACCGGCACTTCCGGACAGGCGTTTATGCAGAAGCACATAAGCGCGGCCACGAAGTTGTGGCGGTAGTACGCGACGGCGCTAAAGCCCGTGACCTCTTTGGTGAGGATGCTGTCATTATCGAAAAAGACGCACTGGAGCTTGCGTCCACTGATCTTGCTGGCCTTGAAGTAGTGGTAAATGCCTTTTCTACCAGCCCTGATACTGCGGAAAAGCATATTGAGCTCTCCCGCAATCTGGTAGCTGCAGCTAGTGCCAATACTCGATTGGTCTTTATCTTGGGTGCAGGTTCTTTGACCAATCCGGAGACCGGTCGTCCCTTTGTGGAGGTTTTGCGTGAGCTTCCTGACGCAGCAGCTTGGATTAACATTCCTGAGCAGCAGTTTAAACAGCTGGAATACCTGCGCACCGTGGACGATGTGCAATGGGTTGGCGTGTCCCCACAGGCACAGTACCCGGCAGAGGGTCCTGCAACCACTCCGCAGCTAGGCACTGATTCCCTGCTCCTAGCTGCAGACGGTCAATCTCATACCACTGCCGGCACCATGGCTATTGCGATTGTGGATGAAATTGAAAATCCACAGCACCGCAACACCCGCTTCACCGTTTCTGATGCCTAAGGTTTGCTAGTCCTCCAGCGGCACGATGTAGAGCTCTGTCATGTTTTCCATGATGTTCTCTTCCGCTAGTTGCTCCGAGATTTCTGGAGCAACAGGGCTGGTCTCTACCGTAATGACACTTTGGTCACCAGTGCGATCAACCTGCGGTGCCATGCTGCGCGCGGTGGGAGCAGTGTTAACAAGGCCAAAGAAGGTATCAAGACCCTTGACATTAAATTGGGTAGACATATAACGGCTATTATCACTTGAATTCCACTGTGAAACAATCAAATCCATATTGTCAATGGTGGAACCAGGCATAATATAACCACCATAAAGTTGCGTGAAATTGCTTGGAGTTTGTTCTGCGCCCCAACCGCCGGTACCAGCTACCACGACCTGAGCTGGGGTAATAGCGTTCCAATCGGCGGCGATTTCCTTGGAAATGCGCACCTCAATGGCCATGGTTTCCGCATTAAACATGGCTAGCACCCAATAACCATCGATATAACGCAGGGACATTTCTCCGGCGGCCATCTTGTCAGAGATCACGGGTGAATATGAATCACCCCAGGTTCCAGTGCGATCGGTAAACATGGAATAATGCTCCCAGGCATCACGATTGCCAAAGTCCGAGGGCTTAAAGCGGGTGAGGTAAACATCATCTGCCCGCTGGAATTCTGAGCTCATCATGTAGATGTATCCGTCTGGACCTTGTTCCCAGGTGATCAAATTGGCATAACCATCAAGATAGCTGGTGGGAATCGTAGTCACGGATTTCCAGGTTTTGCCCTGATCCGTGGACTTCCAAATTTGGGTATACAACACATTGCCAATGCCTTCATTCCACATGGCCTGCATATATAAGGTTCCATCAATGTTGATGACATCCGAGGGCAGTAGCGTCAAGCCACGCTCATTGTGAGAATAGTTGATTAATTGTTCAACGCTTTCGCCCTCATTAAGCGGTCGTTTAATAATGATTTTGCCGTTTTCATCTAGCTCGGCGATAACTCCTGCCGGGCTCATCCACTCACCTTGACCCAGATAAGCGCCACGGAAAGTATCGCCAAAAATAATGGCAAATTCTTCGCCAGTTCCCAATGAGGTCATAATTCCCAAGTCAGCAGCCAAGGCCCCGACATGATTTGAAATACCCTCGCCCAAAACATCACCAATGAGGTTGACCACCAAACCATCAGAGATTTCGGTAGCCCAAGGAGTTGCAGGGGTTGCCGCATCTGATTGCTCACTGGAGCCAGAACTACCGGAGGATCCCGAACTAAAAGAAGAAAAGGTGGAGGCATGTGCCACTGGGGTTAGCAAAAATCCTAAAGATAATGCGCTCAGTAGGGCAAGGGGAGTCTTTTTCAATTGCGTATCTTTTCATTGGGAATACTTAGAGGAGCGTTCAAAACTCTAACAGTAATGGTCTATTTTTGTGCCAAAAAATTCTATAGGGTCTATAGATATGCGCCGACACCTCACCGTCTTTGTAGCGTTTAGCGTGGCCATTAGCTCATGTTCCTCGACCCCCACTCAAGCTTTTAGCAGTTCCTCAAGCTCTAGCTCAGCTGTCACCAATACTGATTTCACTCGCAACCATAAAGCCACCATTAACAATGGTTGGGCGATGTCATTTTTGCCAGGCACAGACTACCTCGCTATTACCCAAAGAACTGGTGGGCTGCAGTTACTTAATCACCTCAACGGCGAGCTCAAAGCCATAAGTGGCACCCCGGAGGTATATACCGAAGGCCAAGCGGGAATGCATGACATCGTCCCCGGACCCACGTTCTCCAGCGATGGCACGGTGTACTTAAGTTGGGTGCGCGAACATCCTGCGGGTGCACAAGGTGTCGTAGGTACTGCCACCTTGGACACGTCCAACGGCAGCTTGAATAATCTCAACGTCATTTGGGAACAGGATCCCGCTCCAGGTAGTGGCCACTTTTCGCTACGTTTGCTCATCGCAGGAGAGTATCTTTTTGTCAGCAGTGGCGATCGCCAGCAAGGCGCGCCTGCCCAAGATATCAACTCAAATCTCGGCGGGCTGCTGCGGCTTACTCTAGACGGACAACCTGCAGCAGGAAACCCCTGGAACAATGAGCGCTGGACCATGGGAAATCGCAATATCCTTGGCCTGGCAGCTGCGGAAAATGGTGAGTTGTGGATAACTGAGATGGGACCCCAAGGCGGCGATGAACTGAACAAGGTGGTCGCCGGCGATAATTATGGCTGGCCACAGGCCTCAATGGGCAGTAACTATGATGGCTCCGATATTCCTGATCACCAATCCGGGGACGGATTCCATGCACCAGCTATTTCTTGGGTGCCTTCAATTTCACCGGGTAATTTGCTGATCTATTCAGGAGAGCTTTTCGACGCCTTCAGCCACTCAGCCCTCATCGGAGGCTTGAGCGGGCAACGCCTGGTGCAAGTCACCCTAGAAGAGCCTGCTGTGGAGCTTAATCAGTGGCCCATGGAAGCTCGCATCCGAGCCATCGCCCAAGCTCCTGATGGTGCAGTATGGGTTTTGGAAGATGGCGCAGCTGGCAACCTGTGGGAATTAAGGCCTTAATCGCGATAACGCAAATATTCACCCACCACAGCGGACCCCAAACCATCAAGGTCAGGAGCACTGACAGTGCCACCCACTCGATTAGCTAATTGGTTGAGAAAGTGCTCTAAACCTTGGTCATAGCCCAAGCGGAAAAAGGTGCTGTGTGCACTGCGTTTAGCGATCTTATCCAATTGCAACACTGTTTTGGATAGCGTTTCCGGGGTAGTGGGCCAGTTGAACCAGGCCTCGCCGTTGGGCTCGAGGTGTGCTGTTGGTTCACCATCAGTAACAATCAACAAGGTGGGTTGCATATGGGAGTTACGTGCAAAAAAGCGCTCTGCCAATAACAAAGCATGATGCAGGTTGGTGCCTTGTTCATGAACCGGAGGCAATCCAGTTAATTCCTCAATATCCATTGATTGCGCATAACGTCCAAAGCTAATCAGTGCTAATTCATCACCGCGGAACCTTGTGGAAATTAGGTGATGCAAAGCCAGTGCAGTTTGTTTCATCGGCACCCAACGGCCTTCCGCAGCCATGGAATAGCTGGTATCCACCAATAGCGCAACCGCATGTTGGGTGCGAACCTCGGTTTCCACCACTTCAATATCTGCCGCGGTGATCTTGAGCGGATCATTAGATCCTGCCGTGCGTTGCAAAGCATTATTAATAGTGCGTGTGACATCCCAGGGTTGGGTATCGCCAAATTCATAAGACCGCGAGGCGCCAGTTTGTTCACCACCGGCACCCGCAAAGCGGGAATCCCGTGACCCGCTGCGGGAGGAGAGGTGGGAGGTGGCGTCGTCAAGTAAAGTTTTTCCCAGTCGCCGCATGGCTTGGGGGCTGAGCTTTAGTGAACCATCTGCTTGTTTGCGCAACAATCCGCTCTCGCGCATGGCGCGGTCTAATTTGGCCAGCAGCTCGGCAGAAATTGCAGCGTCATCACCGAGCTGTCGGCGTAGCGCATCCAAATCTAGGTCGGTGTAATCATGGTTGAGCTGATCGGTGAGGTTATCTAGCTCTGCGAGGTCTTGCATCACGCCGGTGCCATCACCAAGTCCCATGCCTTGCTCACCGGAAAAGTCCTCTGAACTATTCCAATCAAGCTCCGGCCGCAAGCCTTCGAGGTTTCCAGCCAAATCGCCCAGAAGCTCCTGCAATTCGGTTGATCCAAATGCTTGGGCGGAAAGCTCCATTAATTCTTGGCGTTGCTCCGCGGACATTGAGTTGAGCATTCTTTGGGCAGCAGCTGAACGCGCAGCCAAGAGGTCAATGAGTTCTTTAATATCGCGAGGGTTCTCTGGGAAATTCTGGCCATGGCGGGCCATAAAGTCAGCAAAATCAGCCGGGGTATCTGTACCGGCTCGGTGTTTTGCCAGCAGCTCATTAAGGTCTTTAAGCATCTGCGCGATCTCAGCTTTATCCTCAGGCGTTGCGCCTTCGAGGGCTTGTTTCATGCCGGCGAATTGTTGATCAAGCATTTCGCGGCCTAGAAGATCTTTAATCTCCTCAAAGTTTTGCCGTGCCTCAGTGGATTGCCAATCATAGGTATTTAGCTCCGCTACCGCAGCTGCGGTTGACTGAGGGAGATTCTCCAAGGTCATTTCCCGAAACGCGCGATCAGTGTCATCTAAGTCAATATCGCGGGCTAGCTGGGCTCTTTCCGCCCGCAGGGCGGCGTCGAGAAGCTTTTTTGCCTCTTTTAGGGTGCCGCCGAGATTGTTTTTGCTCAGCAGTTCGCGGCGGCGTTCCATGGCTCGCCGGGCCAGATCATCAAAGCCTTCTTGGCCGCGGGCACCACGCCGTAAATATTCGCGTAATGCCTGTTCAGGGGAGTAGCCAGCCATAATATCTTGGGCAATCTCATCGAGTGCCTGGCGCAGATCAGCAGGCGGGGCTAACGGATCTGGGCCGCCAGAATAACGCCCATAACGGCTAAAACGTGGGCCCAAATGTGCAGACATGGCTGACTCCTTAGAACTGGCTTTTAGCCATAGATTGTTTCGCCTTCGCCGGAATCCTTGGCGATCTTTCGGGAAAGAAAGAGGCCTTCCAACGCAAGCTCAATTGCATTAGCGCGTTGACCTGGGGTTGTGGCCTCAAAAGCGGTTGCGATTTCTTCATAAAGGTCCGTATCGCCAAGCTCTGGCAGGGATTCCAAAAACTCCTCAGCAGAGACTTGCGCACCGGTAGAAACTGTGACGCTGCCATCAAGGGCTGCAATGAGCGCGGTGAGGTCAAGTGGGCGCAAACGTGGACGCAAGGTTTCCGCAGTGGCAGTACGGAGAATATAATCCAAGATTTCCCATTCGCGGCCTTCTTCACCGGCCTCAAATTCCACCTTGCCACCGAGTACCTCAACGGCTGCATCAACATCCACCAGGCGAGCAACTGCGTTTTCTTCACCGCGAATGGTGGCACGATGCAAGGCAGCTGCTGCAATGGTTTCTGCACCAGCAATAGCAAAACGGGCAGATACTCCGGCGCGCTGATTAACCGCAGATGATTCACGTAAAGCGCGGGTATAGCGGGCCAGGATTTCTAGCAGCACATCTGGAACTTCCGCAACCAGCTTGGCTTCCTGCTTAATCACGGCTATTTCATCACGTAGTTCGATGGGGTAGTGGGTGCGGATTTCAGCGCCAAAACGGTCTTTAAGCGGGGTAATAATGCGGCCTCGGTTGGTGTAATCCTCCGGGTTTGCCGAGGCTACTACTAAAAGATCTAGGGGCAAACGCAGCATATAACCGCGAATCTGGACATCGCGTTCTTCCATAACATTGAGCATGGCCACCTGAATGCGCTCGGCGAGGTCAGGTAACTCATTAATGGCTACAATGCCCCGGTTGGAACGGGGGATTAGGCCAAAGTGAATTGTTTCGGGATCCCCCAAACGCCGGCCTTCGGCAACGCGCATCGGATCAACGTCACCGATAAGGTCTGCTACGGACGTATCTGGGGTGGCTAATTTTTCCGCATAACGATCATCACGGTGGATCCAACTAATTGGCAGGGCATCACCTTCAGCTTTAATGCGCGCGCGGGTGGCTGCAGTAATTGGAGCGAGGGGATCTTCGCGCAGCTCCGAATCTGAAATAGCAGGGGTCCACTCGTCTAAAAGTGCAGTTAAAGAGCGCAGCAGGCGGGTTTTACCCTGGCCTCTTTCACCCAAAAGCACAATGTCATGCCCAGCAATTAAGGCACGCTCAACCTGTGGGATGACAGTATGCTGCAGGCCGTGTAATCCAGGCCAGGGATCTTCGCCCTTTTCTAGCTTGGCCAGCAAATTAGCGCGGATTTCTTGGCGCAGCGGGCGGTGGATATAGCCGGTGGCCTTAAGCTCACCGAGCGTGGACACATTTGGTGGGAGACTCACCCTTTTGAGGCTAGTCCTTTTTTCTACGGAAAGCTGTAGGCTGCGTGGCATGGAACACAATCGCAGCACCGTGGTCTTGCTTATTCGCCATGGTCAAACTCCCACCACTGGCCAAATTTTACCTGGGCGCACTCCCGGTTTACATTTGGCGCAGCGCGGAGAAAGCCAAGCTCAGGAGGTTGCGCAGCGTTTGCTTGGGCTAAAACTGGCAGCGATTTATTCCTCGCCCATGGAACGTGCCCGCGAAACTGCTGCACCCACCGCAGCCCAGCAGGGGTTAAATGTAGAGCTGGTAGATGGGTTAGTGGAGTGCGATTTTGGGCAGTGGACTGGCGAACGTTTGAGTGAATTAAATAAGTTGCCAGAATGGAAAGAGGTCCAGCATTCTCCTTCCACTTTCCGTTTTCCAGGTGGGGAAAGCTTTGTAGAAATGCAAGACCGCATGGTGGCTGCGATTAATAACATTGCAACGCAGCATCGCGGTGAGGTGGTTGCAGCCTTTAGCCATGCCGACACCATTAAGGCAGCGGTGGCGCATTTTGTGGGAACGCCTTTGGATTCCTTCCAAAAAATTCATATTGATACCGCCGCAATTTCCGCAGTGGAGTTTAATGGAGACAACCCGGCGCGGATGCTCCTGACAAACTCTCGTACCGGCAGCCTTGATTATCTCCGAGCAGAAAAATAGCCCATGATTACGCCTCCTTTTGAGCGCGAGCTTGCCTTACTCTCCACTGCTGAGCTGGGGATAGTGCAGCAGTTGGTGGAATCAAGCAATGTCGGTTTTGTAGTGGACCTAGAAATTCCCAACTCGACTGCGGATCCAGATTATGCCTGGGCAGTTTATAAACCCGAGCTCGGTGAGCAACCGCTGTGGGATTTCCCGCCAGGGCTTTATCGACGCGAAAGGGCAGCCTTTGTGTTGAGCAATCACCTGGGCTGGAACCTGGTGCCACCAACTGTTATTAGGCATGATGGTCCCGCAGGTGTTGGCTCTGTGCAGTGGTTTATCCACCACAATGGTGAGCATTATTTCCCGCTTTTTGATACCCGTCCTGATTTGCACGAGCAATTTTTGCAGATGGCAGTTTTTGATTTGCTGTGTAATAACACCGACCGCAAGTCTGGGCATGTGATGTTGGAGGGTGACCACATTTGGGGCATTGACCATGGCCTGTGTTTTTCCGCGGAGCCAAAGTTACGCACCGTAATCTGGGATTTTGCAGGGGTTGATATTCCGCAGCATTTGATAGATGCAGTGGAGCCGCTAATTGATGAAGTTCCGCCTGAGCTATCTGAACTTTTACACCCTGTTGAAATTGAAGCTGTGCAGCGCCGAGCCTCAAGAATTGTGCGCCTGCCTTATTTGCCACACCCACGTTCCCATCGGCAATTCCCCTGGCCACTGGTTTAAAAGCGAGAGAATCTGCCAGTCTTAGCTTTTAGCGCTAGGCTGGCGCTGACAAAAATCAATCCACTTTTTGAGGAGCTTATTTTGTCAGATGTCACTGCACTTGCAGCCCAATTTGCTACAGATCACGAGTCTGGAAACCTGCTAGTTTTGCCCACTGTGTGGGATACCTGGAGCGCCTCGGTTGCAGCCGAAGCTGGATTTAAAGGCCTAACCATTGGTAGCCACCCGGTTGCAGATGCCATTGGTAGTTCCGATGGTGAAAACATGGATTTCGCCGATTATCTGGATGTTGTAAAGAAAATTACGTCCTCTGTAGATCTGCCAGTGAGCGCCGATGTGGAGTCCGGCTATGGGCTAGACCCCGCAGAGCTGATTAATCGCCTACTTGAAGCTGGTGCTGTAGGCGCCAATATTGAAGATGTTGTGCACAAGGAAGGCGATCGTGTCCGCGAGGCACAGGAGCATGCTGATTATATTGCTGCAGCGCGCGCTGCTGCCGACGCTGCTGGCGTAGATTTTGTGATCAATGGTCGTACCGACGCCGTGCGCCTGGGTACTGCTGTTTTTGCTGATCCTGAGGCTGAAGCCATCAAGCGCATCCAGCTCCTCCAAGAAGCCGGTGCTCGCTCGGTGTACCCGGTGGCACTAAAGACTGAAGAGCAGGTTGCCCGCATGGTGGAAGCTGTTTCCATTCCGGTCAACGTCACTGCCCACCCGGTAGATGGACATGGTGCCGGCGACCTCGCCGCTTTGAAGGTACTCGGCGTGCGCCGCGTTAGCTTCGGCCCCACCTGGCAAAAGTGGCTGGGTGCCACTTCAGCTGAGCAGTTAAAGCACTGGGTCTAAAACCGCGCTTTTCGACGACAAGCCTCAGCAATGACACAATAGAGCCATGAACGAAACCCTCGTGGTGCATAACCTTGCTGGTGGCTATGGACACCGCACCCTCTTTGACAATCTCAACCTCACGGTCGCCGCTGGCGATGTCATCGGAGTGGTCGGTGTTAATGGCGCTGGAAAATCCACCTTCCATAAAATCTTGGCCGGGGTGGAAAAACCTTTGGAAGGCCACCTGACGTTATCGCCAGCCGATGCTTTTGTGGGCTGGCTGCCACAGGAACATGAACGTACCGCTGGTGAAACCATCGCGGATTATATTGCGCGACGCACCGGCTGCGCTGCTGCAACCAAGGCCATGGATGATACGGCTGCTGCCTATGGCGAAAACCCTGAAGACGCCGACTTGGCCGATGCTTATTCCATTGCACTTGATCGCTGGATGGCAAGTGGCGCCCCTGACTTGGAAGATCGCATCCCCGTAGTCCTTGCAGAACTGGGTTTTGAGCTGCCTATTTCCACTTTGATGGAAGGTCTTTCCGGTGGCCAGGCTGCGCGTGTTGGTCTGGCATCGCTGTTGCTTTCTCGCTTTGATATTGTGCTGCTTGATGAGCCAACCAATGACCTAGACCTCGATGGTTTGGAGCGCTTGGAGAAGTTTGTTCAAGGCCTGCGCGGCGGAGTAGTGCTGGTGAGCCACGATCGTGAATTCCTTGCCCGTTGTGTCACCAAGGTTGTGGAGCTTGATCTCCACCAAAATTCCACTCATGTTTATGGTGGTGGATATGAGTCCTACCTCGAGGAACGGGCCGTATTGCGCGACCATGCTCGGGAACAATATGAGGAATTTTCCGATAAAAAACAAGACTTGGTTTCACGTGCCAGGGTGCAAAGAGAATGGTCTAGCCAAGGTGTGCGTAATGCCATCAAAAAGGCACCGGATAATGATAAGTTGCGCCGTAACGCGGCCAGCGAATCCAGTGAAAAGCAGGCCCAAAAAGTTCGCCAAATGGAAAGCCGTATCGCGCGCCTTGAAGAAGTTGCTGAGCCTCGCAAGGAGTGGAAACTGCAATTTTCCGTCGGCCAGGCACCGCGTTCTAGCTCGGTTGTAGCAACTCTTAATGCCGCTACCTTTGAACAGGGAGATTTCACCCTGGGGCCGGTATCACTACAGGTAAATGCCGGTGATCGCATTGGTATTACCGGGCCCAATGGTGCTGGAAAATCCACCTTGCTGCGCGGGCTTTTGGGCAAACAAGAACCCACTAGTGGCTCCGCAACGATGGGCACCAGTGTGGAGATCGGTGAAATTGATCAGGCTCGCGGCATGCTTGATCCACATAAACCACTGATGGAAGCTTTTGAAGCCCAAGTGCCTGAGCTGCCTTTAAGTGAGGTTCGTACCCTGCTGGCTAAATTTGGGTTGAATGCCAATCACGTGGATAGGGACGTCGACAAGCTCTCGCCCGGTGAGCGCACGCGCGCTGGCCTAGCCCTGCTACAAATCCGCGGGGTCAATGTTTTGGTGTTGGATGAACCTACCAACCACCTGGATTTGGAAGCCATTGAGCAGCTCGAGCAAGCTTTGGAAACTTATGACGGTGCTTTATTACTGGTCACCCATGACCGTCGCATGCTCAGCGCCGTAAAAACTAATCGACGCTGGCATGTGGAAGCTGGTCAAGTTCAAGAGCTTTAATCTGTGTGAAGCTCTGTGTGGACTGCGATTCCTGGTTTGATGGAATTTTTTACCGCACAGAGCTTATCAATTTTCCGCAGGGTGCTTTCTTTGAGTTTCTCGCGTTTGCCTGCGGCTATCTCTGAAAGGTCAACCTGCAGCTCAAAGAGTAATTCTGTGAAAATTCCCTGACTAATAGTCGGCTTGATAGTTGCGGTGGCTGAAAAATCTGGCCCTAAAGAATGTGCCAACTGAGCCTCAGCTGCAAGTGCAGCGCATCCGGCCAAAGCTGCTTGTAGAAGCTCGCCCGGGGAGAAAGAATCCGGGGTGCCCGGGGGAGCAATCCGCAGCTGAGCGCCAGTTTCACTGATGACGGTGTATTCATCTGGAGCGGTGCGCTGTGCAGTGAGATTCGCAGCAGGATTAATTATCGCCATATCCCGCACACTAACATCTGGCACGGTAGAATTTCCTTCTTATGTCGCAACAATTACCTCCATGCCCAGAATGCGCCAGCGAATACACCTATGAAGATGGTGATCTGCTGGTTTGCCCCATGTGTGCACATGAATGGGTGGAGTCAGCTGAAGCTGCCGCACCAGAGACCGTTATCAAAGATGCCGTAGGAAATATCCTGCAAGAAGGCGATAGCGTCTCCATCGTCAAAAGCCTGAAAGTGAAAGGCGGCGGTGCAATCAAGATCGGCACCAAAGTCAGTGGTATTCACCTGCTTGAAGAGCTAGTTGATGGCCACGATATCGAAGCCAAGGTGCCAGGATTTGGGCAATTGCGCCTTAAGTCCAGCGTGGTCAAAAAGGCTTAGGGTCTAGGCCACGGTTGGCCTAGTTTTTCCTCCAAGCTCGTATTGTATTTTTTTAACAAGCGGACATAAGTGTCCACCTCCTCAGCTGGCCAATCTGCAATAACGCGGGCATGTCCAGCAGCGCGCGCAGCAAGTTCAACATGTAATTTTTCCAAGCCCAAGGGGCTGGGACGGTGCAGTTTTGCTGATGCGCCGGGGGAGTCGTCGACAAGCTCAATGAGGCCATGCCCCATGGCGGCCTTGATTTGACGGTGCACCGTCGAGGTATTTAACCCGAAGGCTTCGGCGAGTTCATTTACTGACATTGGGCCCTGCGCGTCGAGGCGGGCAAGCAAAACCAATGCACTGCGATCCATAATGGTGTCGCGGCCGTATGTGGGGAGATCTTGCACGCTATAGCGGGTGATGAGCATGTACTCATAAGCCAGATCTTCAAAAATGGACGAGCCTTCAGACAAAATCTTTCACTCCTAGCAACGATGGGTCTAAAGCGATCCTAGCAGGGGAGTTGCATAATGCAATCAATCTGATAGCGTGTGTGAAGAACTAATTGCATTATGCAATTTCGATTTTGACTTAAATTTTGAATAGGGAACATAGTGAACAATACGGAAGAGCCAAAGCTGCTCAGTCCAACTTTTGTTATGGGTTGGATCGCAAACTTTCTCCAATTTTTGGTGTTCTATTTTCTCATCACCACCATGGCACTTTATGCCATCAAAGAATTCCAGGCTTCAGAAACCATGGGTGGACTAGCCTCCAGCGCCTTTGTTATCGGCGCGGTATTCTCCCGCTTGGTATCGGGCTACATTATTGACCGCGTGGGACGGCGCCGCATCATGCTGATTGGCGTGGTAGCAACGACCATTGCCTGTGCCCTTTATTTCTTTGCGGATTCTCTGGAATTGCTTATTGCTGTTCGTCTTTTCCACGGACTGTCATATGCCTTTGCCGGAACCGCAATTATGGCCATGGTGCAAGAGATTATTCCTGCTGCCAGGCGTTCTGAGGGAACTGGCTACCTTGCCCTTGGCACTACAGTTTCCGCAGCTATTGGACCTGCAATCGCACTATTTGTACTGGGATCCTTTGATTACAACACGCTCTTTTGGGTTGTGATGGTAACTTCCCTCATCGGCCTTGGTGCTGTGATCTTTATGTACCTTAAAACTTCGGAGCCAGCTGCCGAAGGGGAGCCAGTTAAATTTAGCTTCCGCAGCATTATTACTCCTGCAGTGCTGCCAATTGGCCTCTTTATGCTGCTGGTGGCTTTTGCGTATTCCGGAGTTATTGCTTATCTCAATGCCTACGCTGAAGATCGCGATGTACTCGCCGGAGCAGGGCTCTTCTTCATTGCTTATTCCATTGCTATGTTCCTGATGCGTTCTTTCTTGGGCAAGCTGCAAGACCGCCGTGGTGACAATATTGTTGTCTTCTTCGGACTGATTTTCTTCGCTTTGGCCTTGCTGGTTCTTTCCTTTGCACAGCAGAATTGGCAGGTCGTGGTGGCAGGTGTGTTCGCGGGCTTGGGCTATGGAACCTTGATGCCAGCAGCGCAGTCCATCGCTGTTGGAGTAGTGGACCGCACACAATTTGGCTCTGCCTTCTCCACCTTGTTCCTCTTTGTGGATCTCGGCTTTGGTATCGGCCCAATTTTGCTGGGTGGCATTTTGAGCGCGATTGGTTTTGGCTCCATGTACCTGATTTTGGCCGGCGTGGTAGTGCTCGCAGCGCTGTTTTATCTTTTAACCCACGCTCAGCATCCCCGTGCAAAACAGGGATTTTTGCCAGAAGTCTAGTTAATTTTAGATCTCGGCTTTTTAGTGCGGGGAGAAGCTGGAACGCACCGTGGCAACTGCGCTTTTCAGCGCCTGCGCAGCAAAATCCACATCCTCCGGAGTGTGGGATGCTGAAAAAGTGAAGCGCACTGAGGTTCTGGCTAGATCTTCGGAATAACCGAGCCCAAGCAAAACATGAGAAACCTCGCCTTGACCGCAGGCGGAGCCGGGGGAGCAAATAACTCCCAAACGCTCCAACTCCAACAACACGGTTTCCGCACCGGTGCCCTCAAAAACAAAGGATGCATGTCCAGGTAGACGCATTGTCGGATGGCCACTAAGCTGCGCACCCTCAATCTCTAGCGCGGAAGTTATGAAACCGGAAAGGTCAGGAAAAAGCTCTTCCCGAGCCAGCTCCAAAGCGGTGGCAAAAGCAACTGCGCCGGCTACATTTTCGGTGCCGCTGCGTCGTCCTTTTTCTTGTCCGCCGCCATGAATAACAGGCTCCAAAGGCGCCTTAGACCATAAAGCGCCAATGCCTTTGGGTGCTCCCACTTTGTGTCCGGACAGACTAATTGCAGAAACATCCAAGTCAAGTGGTAAATGTGCGGCCTGGACAGCATCAACATGAAAAGGCGCACTGGTTGCTTGAGCAAGCTCTGCTATTGGCTGAATGGTGCCGATTTCATTATTGGCGTAGTGCACACTGACCAAGGTGGTGTCCTCGCGGCTGAGCTGTTTTAGCTCTTCCGCACTGACTTGGCCATAACGATCCGGAGTGAGCATGCTGATCTCAAAACCATGGAATCTTCGCAGATAATCCAAGGATTCCAAGACCGCTTTGTGCTCAAGAGGCGTGCTGATAATGTGCCGACCACGTGGATTTGCCAAGGCAATGCCCTTAATCGCCAAGTTATCGGCTTCGGTGCCGCCAGCAGTAAAAGTAATCTGCGTGGCTCTTTTGCCCAAAACCTTGGCGATTGTTTGGCGTGCGCCTTTGAGTCCCTCGGCCGCAGCCCGGCCAAAGGCATGGGGGCTTGAGGGGTTGCCAAAGGTGCCGGTGAGATAGGGCCACATCGCCTCAAGTGCTTCTCGACGAACCCCAGTGGTGGCTGCATTATCTAGATAAAGCATTTATGCGACATCCAAACCCAGATCCAAGGCCTTGATGGAGTGGGTGAGCGCACCCACCGAGATGATGTCTACACCGGTGCGGGCAATATCTGCCACGGTATTAAGGTTTACTCCGCCAGATGCTTCTACTAGAGCACGTCCTGCAATCTGAGCTACGCCTTTTTCCAGGTCAGCCAGGCTAAAGTTATCCAACATGATGGTATCCACACCTGCTGCAAGGACTGCATCAATTTGATCCAGGCGATCAACCTCCACCTCAATATGAGTGGTGTGTGGGATTTTTGCGCGTAGTGCTAGCAGTGCCTCGGTGACACTAATTCCCTCAGAGAGCAGACTCGCCAAGTGGTTGTCCTTGACCATCACGGCGTCGGAAAGCGTACTGCGGTGGTTAAAACCGCCACCATCGCGCACTGCTTGGCGCTCAATAAGACGCAGCCCAGGAGTAGTTTTCCGAGTATCCACAATACGAGCCTTGGTGCCAGCAATGGCATCCACATAACGGGCTGTCAAAGTAGCGATGGCAGAGGTGCGCTGCACAAAGTTCAAGGCAATACGCTCTGCTCGTAAAATTGCACGCGCGCTACCAGTAATGGTGGCCAAGGTATCGCCTGCATTAAAGGCAGCGCCATCGCGAATAAATAGTTCCACGGAAAGCGTCTGATCAACCTGGTGGAATGCAGTTTTTACCAGCTCAACGCCACTAAATACACCGGGCTCACGAGCGACCAGCCGTGCGGTCATGACCGCCGTGGCAGGAACCAGATTTTCGGAGGTGATATCTCCCCACGGCGCGTCCTCTTTTAAAGCTGCGCTGACAATTGCATCAAGAGAAGACCGTATCATTTGGTATTGCCATTCGCTAGTGGAACCACCGAAAGCATTCTCTCGAGAGCAACACGTGCAGGATCAGCAGTTGCTGCATCCACGGTGATTTGGTTGATGATATTTCCTTCTACCAGCTCCTCCAGGGCCCATGCTAAATAACCCGGGTGAATGCGGTACATAGTGGAGCAAGGGCAAATAACGGGATCCAGGCAGAAGATATGGTGCTGCGGGTATTGGGCAGCCAGGCGTTGTACCAGGTTAATCTCGGTTCCAATGGCAAAGGTGCTGCCAGCTGGAGCTGTCTGGATAGCCTTGACAATAAAATCGGTGGATCCCGCAGAATCGGCGGCATCAACAACTTCCATGGGTGATTCGGGGTGCACAATCACGTGCACATCAGGGAATTCCGCACGCGCTTTCTCAATCTGAGCCACATTAAAACGCTTGTGAACAGAGCAAAAACCATGCCAGAGCAAGACCTTTGCATTTTCCAACTCTTCGACAGTGTTTCCACCAAGCGGCTTATTAGGATTCCACAATGGCATTTGGTCAAGGCCAATTCCCATTGCTTTTGCGGTGTTGCGGCCCAGGTGTTGATCAGGGAAGAAGAGCACTCTTTGGCCACGTTCAAAAGCCCATTCCAATACAGCGCGGGCATTAGAAGAGGTACACACAATGCCACCGTGCTGGCCGACAAAACCTTTAAGCGCAGCAGAAGAATTCATATAGGTAACGGGAATGAGCACTTCATCGCCATAAATCTCGGTGAGCTGCTCCCAACAATCCTCCACCGAATCCAGGTCGGCCATATCTGCCATGGAGCAGCCAGCAGCCAGATTAGGCAAAATCACTGCCTGTTCAGGGGAGGAGAGAAGATCAGCAGTTTCAGCCATAAAGTGCACCCCGCAAAAAACAATGGCTTCTGCTTCCGGGCGGGTTTTAGCAGCGCGTGCGAGTTGGAAAGAATCGCCCACAAAATCAGCATGCGCAATGATCTCATCACGTTGATAAAAGTGACCAAGAATAACTACACGATCACCGAGCGTAGCTTTTGCATCGCGAATCTTTTGGTGCAGTTCTTCGTCGCTAAGCCCCTGGTATTTTGGCGGCAGCACCTGCTGGCGCGGGGAGTGGACCGGGATGGGGTCGCTTTGCGACGCCCCGGGGCCGTAGGTGTCAGGCATTCCGGGGGTGTCAAGGAACCAGGGGCCCTGCTTGAGGTCGGAATTGCAACTGTCCCCACTTTGAATGGCGTGGTTGACAGAAGGATCAATGGTTGAGGTCATAATAAGCCTGCTTCAGGTTCTTGTAGCGGAATAGTTTTGGAGGTCTGTGCGGGGTTCCCGTGAGGACTTCGCCGGTATCGATGAGCTCGGGTATGGTGGCCACGGATCTTCGAAAATTAGCGGCATCAAGTTTGTGCCCCAAAACCGCTTCATGAACGCTGCGCAATTGCGAAATGGTGAATTTCTCACCCAGGAATGAATGCGCAATATCGGCGTATTCCACCTTGGTTCTTAGTCTTTCCAAGGCGTATTCAACAATGTCATTATGATCAAAAGCCAGCTCAGGCAGGTGATCTGCAGGGAACCATTGCACATTATCGCCAGGGATTGCAGCAGCTACTTCATCTGCGCGCACTAACGCCCAATAGACCACAGAAATAACTCTTGCAGTGGGGGAGCGATCAACTTGGCCAAAGGTATAAAGCTGTTCCACATAACTTGGATGCAGGCCAGTAGTTTCTGCCAAGGTACGAGCCGCAGCTGTTTCTAATTCCTCATCTACTGGCAACCAGCCACCAGGGAGCGCCCATTTGTTCAGGTCGGGCTCTCGTGTGCGAGGAACAAAAGGCGTCCATAAACAGGGGACGTCATCTTTATTGGGGCGCATCGCAAAAATAACCGTAGACACGGCCATGCGAATTTTGGCACCTTGTGCCATGCAAACCCCTTAAGGTCTAAGTGACTTTAACTAGATGCACATCTTATAGTCATTCTGACCTAAAGGGAAGAGGTCTATTATGACTTTTAATTATTAAGACACAAAAGAAATGGTGGAAAACTGTGTTAGCTGTGCTCTTTGGGGTAGTGGTGGGCTCACTAATGCCGGTTCAAACCTCGGTTAATAATCGGTTGCGTTTTTCAGTTGGTGCGCCTTTGTTGGCCAGCTTCATTTCATTTTTTATTGGCACCATCACGCTGATCATTGCAACCTGGATGACCAGTGGCACTCCGATTCCAAATTTTGCAGCAACTAGCGGGGAACCCTGGTGGATTTTCACTGGTGGCGCACTCGGAGTGGTGTTGTTAACTGGCAATATTTTGCTCTTCCCACGCGTTGGCAGTGTTCAAACTGTCATTTTGCCCATCAGTGGCCAAATCCTCATGGGCCTGCTCATTGATGCTTTTGGTCTCTTTAATTCTCCTCAAACTCCACTTTCCCCGCTGCGTATTATTGGCGCAATGGCAGTAATGCTGGGCTCCCTCGCAGTGGTTGGCGTAGTAGGTGGGAGGGGGCGTCGAGAAGCGTCTGCAGTTCAGAGCCCGGCAATTTGGCTGTGGCGCGCATTGGGCGTGGTCATGGGTATGTGCTCGGCAACGCAAGTGGCAGTCAATGGCCGACTCGGGCGGATTTTAGGTTCGGCAGTGGAAGCCGCCCTGATTTCCTTCTGTGTGGGCACAACTGTGCTATTTGTCCTGCTCCTGGCCTCGCGCACACGCTGGCGTGGCCTCGGCGCCGGCCCTAATCCGTGGTGGATGTGGTTGGGCGGAGTGCTGGGTGCCACGATCATCTTCAGCATGGCCCTGTTAGGGCCAATTATTGGCACCGGGGTGACGGTAGTGGCAACGTTGCTGGGCATGATGCTCGCAAGTTTGCTTATCGACGCCTTCGGGCTGCTCAATAGCACCCGGCGCGAAGTTCGCCTCCCGCAGATTGTGGGCCTTTTGGTGATTATTGCAGGTGTGGCCCTAATTCGGCTTTAAATCTGGAAGGACTCTCCAACCTTTAAGGGCACATAGTTGGAGTTGTGCTCAGCGCCCAGCAGTGTGAGGAATTTCTTATTGATAGCCAAGCCGTAGTCATTGACAATGCCATCATGAATCCCGATGAAGTTCAACGGTGGATACTTCTTTAAGTATTCCTCGATATCAAGCATTTTTAGCCACGGCCCATTAACTGGTAGCAAAGCTAATTCCACGCCTTTGATGGGCGGAAAAGCATCACCCGGATGCAGAACCCGGCCATTAATTAAGTAACCAATATTCTCACCGAGGCCTTGAGAATGCAGCAGACGAGCATGCTGGGAACCAACAACCTCAATTCGGAAATCACCCACATTAAAGGTGTGGCCGTGGTCCACAATGTGCACCTCAATATTTAGTTGGTGTGCCACTGAACGGGGAGCGTAGATTTCCATGGACTTATCCAAAATCGCAGGGTCCAGGTGATCTGGGTGATTGTGGGTAAAGAGGATGGTGGCACCGCTGAGATCAGGAGCACCGAAACTGCCCGGATCAATAATGAGGCGGGAATCTTTGTATGCAATTTCCACACACGCATGAACATGCCGAGTGATCTTAATTGGAGCAGTTTCCATGGTTTCTCCTTATTATTTCAGCATTATTACCGTGGATGAGAAGAAGCTCCGCTGAGCTCAAAAGGAAACTCAGCGGATTGCTGACCATTAACTTGTAGCGCCAGAGTGTGAGTGCCATCGTAATAGCGACGAGTACTAATCGGCTTAAAAAGATGCTTGCGATTGAGGATCTTTACTTCGCCTGGCGCTAATGCCAGAGTGGTGAGCTTAAAAGTTTTGGGAGTGCGCTTGCCATTAGCTTTTTGATGGTTGATCACATAATCCACCGCCACCCGAGCAACTTCGGTGCCTTTATTGTGCAACTTCGCAGAAAATTCAACCGAGCCAGGAAATTCAATCTGCGTTTCATGCAGCTCGAGGTGCGTGATGTCTACTGCTTGGCTGTTGAATCCCAGCACTGCCAAAGCTCCCGGGTCTCCCTTTTTAATAAGCGTGCGCAAGGCATGCTTGACCAGCTTCTTGGTTTCCGCACTGGAATCTTTAGACCAAGACTCCACAGTCTTAACTACCTGCTCAGGGATGTCTCGGCTTAAGTCATTTAGATGATTGGCTACCGAACGCCGCACATATTCCGATTTATCCTGCTTGAGGGTTTCCAAGATGGGGAGGGTAATCCCCTTATTTTCCTGGAGCTCGGGAATCCGCAGCGCCCAGGGCGAATACGGCCGCGTACCTTCGCTTGCCAAGCGACGAATATGCTCATCCTCTGAGTTAGCCCAGCTTTGGGCTTTTTCCAAGGTCTGATGCAGATCAGCGCGCAGCATTAAACGCAGTGCAAACTCCGCAGTTAGCCGAGAAGTCAAGGAGGCCAAGAGATCCAGACCCTCATCAAAGGCCTGGGGAGAATCTGCTGTAATGGCGCGCCGGGCAGTCGCGACAGTAATAGGCCAAACCATCCACCCATCGAGACCTGGGGATACATCGCGGGCATTAATGATGATCTCCCTAAAAGGTGCCCACTCCAGAGGCGCATCTGCCAAAATGGCCGCGGCGAGATGATCGCTGCGCTCCCTCAATGCCAAGCCATCAAGCTGTTGGCTGGCAACGGCAAGCTGTGGAAATTCACCGGCTGGGTAGGCAGCATCAAGAATCTCGTGGAGGTCTATTACTACTTTTTGTCCCAGGAGCTCATCTGCAGTGGGCATTATTTTCCTTAATGGTGGTGCTAGTTGGCGATGGATTTGATGGGATCAAGGGACGCGCTTGGTCCACGCTTCAGTGGCGTATTTGCTGTCCACTAATTCTTGAACTGCCTGGAAATCTGCTTCACTCAACTCCGCAGGCTTGGCGCCATAACGGCTGCTAAAGGTGTTCTTCAGGGTATCGATGATTTCTGCGCGAGTGGCACCAGTTTGGCGGCGCAAAGGATCCACTCGTTTTTTCGCGCTGCGGATGCCTTTATCGGAAATCTTGACCTTGCCAATGCGCAAAACCTGCGTCATCATGTCTGCATCAATGTCATAAGACATGGTTACGTGGTGCAGGACCGCCCCGGCGCGCCGCTTTTGAGCAGCGCCACCAATTTTTCCACCGGTGGAAGTGATGTCATTGATCGGGACATACCACGCATCAACGCCATGTTGTTTTAATGCAGCAAGCACCCAGCGATCTAGATATTCATAGGACTGCTCATAACTTAAGCCTGCTACCAGTGATTCCGGAGCATAGAGAGAGTAGGTAATGCAGTTGCCACCCTCCATAAACATTGCACCACCACCAGAGATACGGCGCACTACCGTGACTCCATGTTCGGCAACACCGGCAGGATTAATCTCATTGACATAAGACTGATAACTGCCAATTACTGTGGCGCGGTCATTCCAGTTCCAAATTCGCATGGTTGGGCCACGTTGACCATTGACTACTTGATCAAGCAAAAGCTCATCAAGTGCAACGTTTACCGCAGTGGGCAGGGGACCGGGATCAAGGATTTCCCACTCAAAATCGGTGAAGTCTTGGGCACCGCTAATCGCACGGCGCACGGCGAGGGCAATATCGCTGCTGGAAAAACCGTGAAGCTCAACATTGTCGAATTGGCCTAAGGCTGCATCGATTCTGGCTGCTAAATCCTGGGCGCTGTCACTGGTAGAAGCACCTTTGAGGGATTGACCTAAAGCAAAGAAGGCTTCATCAGGCTCGAGGAAAAAATCGCCGGAAACCTGCACATTAGTAATGGTGTCTTCTTCGGTGGTGACATCAACAACCACCAATTTTCCACCGGGAACTTTGATTTCGAAATGATGTTTCATTATTCCGATAATACGCCGGTTTTTGGGAAGGTTGATATCTGCTAAATCCTGCGAGATGTGGGCCAAAAGGGTTACTTTAGCGAAGAATAAAATCCTGTCTTATTCTGGATGTTATGGCAGAAATACTTGGGGATAATACGTTGTTGACGCTGTTCCTGGTGATTGCGCTGGGAACGATTTTTGGGGCTATCCCATTTGGCCCTATTAGATTGAGCCCTCTTTTCAGGCGGCTTAACTTCAACGCCATCTTTGGCTCTGGCTCAGGAACAAACTGGATCTGATTTGCCTACAGTTGCTTATTCACTGGGTTATCCAACCGGCGTAGTTCTTGCGATTTTGTTGGTGGCTTTTACTATTGGTCGTTTTTAGAGAGCCAAGCATGATCAAGAAAATGCCAATGAGAAAGTATTGGTGCGCGCTCGAGTTTCAGTAACTAATGATGTTGATATGGTGGCCTTAGAATAAAACTCCTCGGATCAATTCCAGGTAGCAACGGTACGTCGGCAGGGCACAACCCGAATTGTGGGTGATACTTCTGATGGATAAAAAGGCGACATCGTTTCACTTATATCTACTAAAGCCGCATTGTCGCATCTGATTAAGGCTTTGGGGCGCGGTACCCCAACTCTGCCAGGTCGTGATAAGTATATCTCCTTGCAGCGTTTCCGTATTAGTAATCGCGATTTTGCCGGCAATCAGGTGGGAAACCTGCTTTTATTTGAGCTGTACAGCTCGACCATTACTAAGATCCGACGCGGCGACATTGTTGAAGTTGTCTACTCAGGTTCTCGACATGAGGAATTAACCACTTACTTTGGTGACTCAATTCAATCAATTTCAGAATTGGACTGGGTAGCAACTGCGGGTGGTCTTGCTATTGGTTTCCTCGTAGCACTTATTGAGGTTCCGCTTCCAGGCGGTTCTTCCTTCGCGCTCGGCGCAGCTGCCGGCCCTTTGATTGCCGGTTTGATTTTGGGTGCCCTGCAAAGGACTGGTCAGGTGGCTCGGCAATTGCCACGAGCGGCCAACTACACGCTCCGCCAATTGGGTCTTATGCTCTTCCTCGCCGCAGTTGGAGTTTCCTCAGGCACAGCGTTTACTAGCTCTGTATTTACCTTACAAGGACTGGTAGCAATAGTACTGGCAGGGGCAGTATCTCTAGCGGGGTGTGGATCCTTCTTGGTGTTTGTCTGGCTTATGGGTAAATCTGCAACTCGCGCCAATGGTGGTGTGGACGGCTTGTTGGGCCAGCCCGCAGTGCTGCAATATGCCCTTGAGAATTCTTCAGATTCCCGCATTATGTCTGGATATACGGCAACCTTTGCAGTGGCATTGATCTACAAGGTCGTGGTTATTCCTGTTTTGTTGGTGGTTTAAATGCCCTGGCTATTAGTGGTGAAATGATACTTAAATTCTTCAGAGCGGTGGATCGCAAATCGGAACCCGGTGGGCGCTCCACCTTTGGTAATAAATACTGTTTCAATGGCTAAGAGGGGAGTGCCTACTGACACTTGTAATCGTTCGGCCTGCTGAGTTGAGGCCGTTGTTACCCAGGCTTCATTTTCTGATTCCACTAGCTTGATACCAAAATCACGTTCAAGCAGTTCAAAAGCAGAGATTCCACCCTGAAGTTCCGATATATCAGGCGCAAATTCCACTGGGGTGCGCAGATAGATGCTGGAATGGGTGAGTGGAATATTGTCTACCGAAATGAGCCGTACAAAGTGCAATACAGATTCATTTACTTCCAACCCCAATTTCTTTTGCACATGGGGTGGCGGAAGGATTCGTGCCAGCTGCCCCACAGTGGTGGAGGTGTTAAGACCTTGGGCGGTTAATTGCTGAAAAAGAGCACCGGCTCGGGTATCGGCGGATCGATCAATTCGGCGCCCCGGTACCGGGAAGGTGCCTTTTCCTTGTTTTCTATAGACAAAACCTTCATCGCTGAGTTCTTTTAGGGCTTGGCGGATGGGCGCGCGGCTTACTTTAAAACGCTCGAGGAGCAAAGCTTCGGTGATGGGAGTAGCGGCATTTAGCGACCCTGCCGAAATTTCTGCACTCAGGATATCTTTAATTTGGCGATACAGCGGAACCCCGGTGCTGGGGTCAAGTTCTTTATTTAATGTAGCCATCGATACTCCTCATAATATTGTTATGTAAATCCTGCATTGCGGAGGTTATCAACGTCAAGATTCCACTTGTGAGGTCGGTCATAATCTGTACTATGGGGCTGGAAAATTCAACCTCAAACCTGGGAGCAAAACCATGGCAGGCACTATCTCCACCTACGTCACCTTCAATGGATACACTGCAGAAGTTCTTAAGCACTGGCAGGAAGTTTTCGGTGGTGAGCTTAATTTGCTCACCTACGCAGATACCAAGATGGAGGGCATGCCCTTCGAACCACCAGCAGATGCTTTGGCTCACGGCGTGCTCACCCTACCAGGCGGATTGATCTCCGGCGGTGACTCCATGGACGGTGAATACCCAATCCGTGATACTGCATATTCAATGCTCTACAACGCTGAATCTGTGGAGGATGCACGTGAGCGTATCGCCACCATGGTAGCTGCAGGCGGCGAAGAAACCATGAAGTTTGAAACCGCTCCTTGGGGCGGATCCTACGGTCAAGTTTTTGATAAATATGGTGTGATGTGGAGCTTCTCTGCAATGTAAGCATTCCTCAAAAACAAAGCAATAGCCTGGTGATCTTAAAAAGATCACCAGGCTATTTTTTAAGGGCGAAGTTAAATTGCTTCACCTACGCAAGGTTTTGGAGGTGGAGAAGATTAGCGCACCTAAGATTCCTACTGCCGCGAAAGCAAAGAAGCCCCAAGGATATGCCAGGTTTGCGCCGACCAAAAGGCCTCCGAGGATTGGGCCGGAGATTGCTCCCAAACGGCCAATTCCTGCAGAAAATCCCATCGCAGTTGCGCGCATTTTTGCTGGGTGGTTTTCGCCGGTGAAGGCATAAACCAGAACTTGAGAACTGAAAACAAAAATGCCGGTAAAAAGCACTGCAGCATATAGACCAACCAGTGGCATACGAATCGCCAATAGAGCTAGGAAAACTGCAGAGAATACAAACCACAACAAAGCGGTCTTACGTGGAGAATGTGTATCGGCCACTTTGCCAGCAATAATTAGGCCGATGACTGCACCGATATTGAGGACCATGAGGAATCCCAGTGAATTTCCCATGTCATAGTCGGCTTGACGCATGATTTGAGGAAGCCAGGTGTTTAGCCCGTAGACCAGCAGCAAACCCATAAATGAGGTGCCCCAAATAGCGATGGTGTTGCGTCGGAAACTTGGCTTGAATAGGGAGGAAAGTGAAGAGGACTCACCAATTTCCGCCGCATGAGTGGAACCTAGATTATCTTCAAGTGGCAGTCCATAAGTTGCTGCTACGCGCTGAGCTTCCTCAACTCGACCCGTGGATTTGAGGAATTGTGGAGATTCCGGCAGGAAGAAATATAGCAATGGGACCAAAATGAGGCCTGGAACTGCACCCACGATGAACATGGAATGCCAGCCAAATGCATCAATGAGGAACATTCCGAGCAAAGCGGTGGCAACTGCACCCACATGGTAACCAGTCATAAGTCTGGTTGAGGCTGAACCAGCTTTTGAACCTGGGCGAAATTCGGTGACCATCGCAATGGCTGTTGGTAGTGCGCCGCCCAATCCCACACCAGCTAAGAATCGCCACAGGGTAAAGAGCGGAATGCTAGAGGTAAAAGCAAGGAGCAGGGTAAATACAGAGAACACCGAAACTGAGAAAATCATGACTCGACGTCGGCCGAGGCGGTCAGTTAAGAATCCAATTGTAAGTGCACCAATGGTCATGCCGATTAGGCCAGTGGTGGAAATCTGGGTAGCCAACGCCGGGGTTAGATGCCAGTTTTTATCTTCCAACATGGCTGGGATGGTTGCTCCCAAAACCACGAGGTCAAAACCATCAAGCACAATTGCAAACCAGAGCAAAGCAAGTACACCAGAAACACTCTTTGAAGTAGCTGGGGGATTAAGTAGAGAAGAAGACATTGTTCTTAAACCTCAAATCGGGGTAGGTCACGGCCGACATACTGCTCAGCAATGTAGCGCTGGCCAGCTTCGGATCCGAGGACGGAATGCAATTCAGCAAAGCGGCGTTGGGTGGCAAAATAATCTTCATCTGGAACTGCATGCAGCATCGAGCTCATCCAATAAGAAAAGTGCTGCGCCTTCCAGACTCGGGGCAGTGCAAGTTTGGTGTAGTCGTCGAGAAGCGCACTGTCTTTTTTCTTTAATGCGCGCACTAACCCTGGTGCCAGCACAGAGACATCAGCCACCGCTAAGTTCAGGCCTTTGGCTCCGGTGGGCGGGACGGTGTGGGCTGCGTCGCCGGCCAGGAAGAGGCGGCCTTTTTGCATGGGCTCGGTAACTGCAGAGCGGAAGCGTAAAACAGCTTTATCAAAAATCTTGCCTTCAGAAACGGTGATGCCGGGGGAGTCTGCACGCAGGTGCAGCTGCTCCCAAATACGATCATCAGACCACATGTCAGGGGTGTCATTGGGGTCGCACTGCAGGTAGTAGCGTTGCACGGTGTCGGTGCGGGTGGAAATTAGTGCAAAACCTTCGGGATGGGTGGCATAAATGAGCTCTTTTTGGGTCTTGGCAGCTTCCACTAAAATGCCAAACCAGGCATAAGGATATTCGTGGCGGACGCGGACTCCACTGCCCTCGGTAATGATTTTGCGATAAGGCGAGCTGGAGCCGTCGGCGGCAATGACATAATCGGCGCTAATGGTGGTTGAGGAGCCATCAGCCTCGGTGTAAACCACTTTGACCTTGTCATTATCAAAACCTCCAGTGCCTCCAGTGCCTTCAACTGCATCAACTGTGGTGGAAAAGAGAAGCTCGCCGCCATCTTCTAAACGCTTCGCAATAAAGTCTTTGAGATATTCATGCTGTGGGTAAATGGCTACTTTATGGCCGGTGATTTCGGTTAAAGGAATACGGATTCTTTCCCCGTTGATGGAAATATCAATTGCTTCATCATGGTCGGCTTCAGCTTCCATTCGGGCGCCTACACCGGTTTCCCGCATGAGATTCAACGTGCCCTGTTCCAAAATTCCAGCGCGGACCGTTTCTTCGACTTCCTTGCGGGTGCGCTTTTCAAAAACGATGGACTCAATGCCCTGCAAGTGAAGCAGATGTGCCAGCGTAAGTCCCGCAGGTCCGGCGCCGATAATGGCAACGGGGATGTGGTTCATGGGGGAGAGTCCTTTCCTAAAGTGAGTCGGGCTAATTAAATCTGTCCAAGTGACATAGGCCTCAAATTATGGCAAAAGCGATATTGGGGCAAAGTGTTCACTCTGCGAACTTCAGGTATTTTTATGGCGAGTGTTACAAGCAGTGGGAACTCTATTATCCGAATCCGGATAAGGGGGTACCTAGGGGTGTGTTTAAGGGGAGGCTTTAAAGCTGAGAGGATTCAATAGGAATCTTGGATTCTGTCCGACCTATGAGTTAGGGTGATCGAGTACACAATTTTATAGGCACGGGTGCTCGGTGAAATTCCGGGCTGAGATGCAGCACAGCTGTAACCGTTGAACCTGATCCGGATAATGCCGGCGCTAGGGAGGAAAAAATGACTACCACTCGTATGTCCAAAAAGGCTTCACAATGGCGAGTTATTGATATCGTCATCGCGGCAGTGCTCGGTGTAGCCTGCGGCTTGATCTTTGTGGTGTGGAATTCCATTGGCTATGCCTGGACCACCGCTTTTGATGCCCTAACCCCAGGTCTCGGCGGCTTTGCTATCGGAATTTGGCTGCTCGGTGGAGTTTTGGGCGGACTCATTATCCGCAAACCAGGTGCAGCAATCTTTGTTGAAGTCCTCGCAGCCTGCGTTTCCGCAGCACTGGCCTCACAGTGGGGAATTGCCACCATTTACTCCGGCTTGGCCCAGGGAATCGGTGCGGAAATCATCTTCGCCATCTTCTTGTACCGCCGTTTTAACCTCTCAGTAGCAGTGCTTTCCGGTATGGGCGCCGGCCTGGGTGCAATTTTGCTCGAGCTTTTCTTCTACGGCAATGCTGCAAAATCCTTGGCCTTTAACGCAATTTATGGTTCCACCGTTTTGGTCTCCGGAGCGATTTTGGCAGGTGCTCTGGGCTGGTTCCTGGTGCGCGCACTTGCCCGTACCGGCGCCCTAGAGCGCTTTGCCGCTGGTCGCGAATACCGCCAGGAAGTCTAATGACCGTTGCGATCGGCACCCGCGTCATCGCGCGGAACTTCGGATATCGCCATGCCTCTCGCAAAAATCCGGCGCTGCAAAACATCAGCTTTGACATCGCACCCGGCGAGCGCGTCCTGCTCACCGGCGCCTCCGGCTCCGGCAAATCCACCCTGCTCGCCGCGTTGGCCGGCGTTCTCGGGGGAGGCGAGGAGGGTGAGAGCAGCGGTGAGTTGCTTTGCGACGCCTCCTCGGTGGGTTTGGTGCTCCAAGATCCAGACTCCCAGGTGATCGCCTCTCGCATTGGTGATGACGTAGCCTTTGGCTGCGAAAACATGGGAGTACCTCGGGCAGAAATCTGGCCTCGTGTGGAACAAGCCCTTGAAATGGTGGGCCTCAACCTGCCTTTAAGCCATCCCACGAAGTATCTCTCTGGTGGCCAAAAACAACGCCTGGCTCTAGCCGGGGTTATTGCCATGGGCGCGCGCCTTATTTTATTGGATGAACCCACCGCCAACCTTGATCCAGTTGGTCAAAAAGAAGTGGTGGCTGCGGTAAATAAGGTGGTCGCTGAAACCGGTGCCACTTTAATTGTGGTGGAACACCACCATGAACTCTGGCTGGATACGATCGACCGGATCATCAATATCACTGATGGTCAAGATCTCAGCCCAGCTGATTTACCTACCCTTGGCCACCTGCCACCGGCGCGACCTGCAACTTCAACATCTCTGATGCGTGGGGAGAATCTGCTTTGTGCCTGGGGTCCAGCACGCTCATTTTCACTGCCAGTAGCAGCATCCACAGTGATTACCGGCCCTAATGGCGCTGGTAAATCCACCTTGGCATTAACCATCGGGGGCTTGATTGCACCTAAAGCTGGAAAGCTTGAACTGGCAGAGCAATTAAGCCAAGGACTAAAAAAGCCACCGCATCGCTGGAAGTCCGCTGAACTAGCTCAACGCATCGGCACCGTTTTCCAGGATCCTGAACACCAATTTGTCGCCCGTACGGTCCGCGCTGAGCTGGAAGTTGGACCAAAGGTGATGCAGGTTGATACTGCTCAACGGATTGAAGAGCTTCTTGATCGCTTGCGTTTGCGTCACTTGGAAAATGCGAATCCCTATACCTTAAGCGGTGGAGAAAAACGTCGCCTCTCAGTAGCAACGGCGTTGGTGGCAGCGCCACAACTCTTGGTGCTGGATGAACCGACATTTGGACAAGATCCAGAAACCTTTAAAGAATTGGTGTGGATGCTGCGCGAGCTCACTGACAACGGAACCACGATCGTGTCAGTAACCCATGATCCTGATTTCATTGCAGCCTTGGGCGATCATCATATTGAGGTGAGTGCTAAATGAACCTGCTTGCTGGCATTAATCCAGTTACTCGCATCATTGCACTGATGGTGCTCACCACTCCTTTGCTGCTCAGTGTGGATGTGGTCTCTGCAAGTATCGCTTTGGTCGCAACCATTATCCTTGCTCCTCTTGCTGGGGTGAGCTGGAAGATGCTCTTTAAAAGGGGATGGCCACTTTTGGTGATGGCACCTCTGGCTGCAACCTCCATGGCGCTTTATGGCAGGCCTGAAGGTAAGGAATATTTTAGTTTTTTGCTTGCTCATGTCACCGATAATTCGCTCGCCTTGGCCCTGGCCATTGGGGTGCGTGTTTTAGCCATTGGGCTCCCGGTAATTGTCCTCATTGCGCGCATTGATCCCACCGAACTTGGTGATGGTCTTTCCCAGATTCTGAAACTGCCGGAGAGATTTGTAATCGGTGCAATTGCTGGCAGCCGATTGATGACTCTTTTCCAAGAGGATTGGCATTCCATGGCCCGTGCCAGAAGAGCCCGTGGCATCGCAGATCAAGGTCGCCTTAAGCATTTCTTCACCATGACCTTCGGCATTTTGGTGTTGTCAATTAGACGTGGTTCCAAATTGGCAACAGCGATGGAAGCCCGTGGTTTTGGTCGCTCCACCCAACGCACCTGGGCGCGTGAGTCACGGGTGGGGACACGCGATTTAGCCCTCGTATTGGTGTGTTTGGCTATCTCTGCCGCAGCTATTCTTATTGCTGTTTATACCGGTTATTTCCGCTTTTTGGGCACATGATCACTGTTTTAATTGACGGACAATCCGGCTCTGGAAAAACCACGTTGGCAGCAGAAATAGCGGAGATCACCGGCTTTCAGCTAGTCCACCTCGATGATTTTTATCCGGGGTGGACCGGCCTTGCTGGAGCCTCACGCATGGTGGCAACAGATGTTTTAGATCCGCTTAATCCTGGCTATTACAGATGGGATTGGGAGAAAAATCAACCTGCGCAGTGGGTTGCTTTAAAGCCGGGCCACAGCATCATCGTGGAAGGCGCTGGGGCGCTGAGTGCGGCGTCGAAAAGCAGCGCTTTAAAGCTGGGCACCCTGGTGACGGTGCGGATTAGCGCTCCGGAATCACTGCGCAAGGCTCGGGCATTAAAGCGTGATCCAGGCTATGAACCCTATTGGGAAATGTGGGCTGAGCAGGAGCGTAAGCACCTGGATTTCAGCATCCCGGCGGATGTGGAGATTGTGCTAGATTCGAATGGAGTTGCGGGAAAACCCTAAACGATTGGAATTAGGGATATGCCGTTATTGTCCAGAGTTGATTATCTGCGTCTGATTTTTGGGTGGCTGGCAGTGGTGGGGCTGGGGTGGTTGCCTGCACCAACGGTGCAGCTCATTGTTGTTGTGGCGATCATCATTTTTTGCGCCTTTGGCGTGGTCAAAATGGCTGAATCGCTAGCCCATTTACTTGGCGATCCACTTGGCTCTCTGTTGCTAAGCCTGTCCATCGTGGTCATTGAAGTTATTTTGATTTCCGCTGTCATGCTGGGGCCTGCACACTCGGCAACGATTGCCCGTGATTCTGTGCTGGCTGTGAGCATGATTATTTTGGCTCTGGTTATGGGACTAGCGCTGCTCATCGCTGGAATCAAGTTTGGCAGCTTGAAACATAATGGAATCGGTGCACCTACCTATATGGTGATGATCTCCACGCTAATTGTCACAAGCTTTGGAACACCTGTAGTTTTAAGCGGCCTCTCGGCGATACAAGCGATTCTAATCGCCCTTTTCACCATCGTGCTCTATGGGTTTTTCCTTTATCGCCAAACCGGTAGCCAAGCCGTAGATTTTCAAGAGCGCGGACAAGAACACCAGAAAACCGACTTTAAAGCCCGCGATGTAGTGCTGCGGGTAGTGATCTTGCTGCTCATGGCGATTCCGATTGTGTTGTTATCCCATGACATGGCTAAATCTTTGGATCAAGTACTTAGTCTTATCCAGGCACCGCCAGCCTTAGCTGGACTAATTATTGCCTGCATTGTCTTTTTGCCCGAAACCATTACTTCCTTACGTGCAGCATGGGGCGGAGAAGTCCAGCGCCTGAGCAATTTGGTGCATGGAGCTTTGGTATCAACTTTGGGTTTAAGTATTCCCAGTGTGTTGCTTATCGGAGTGGCCACCGGACAAGAGGTGAACCTGGTCCCAGAATCGCGGGAAATACTTTTTGTCGGCGCAGCAATCGCCATCAATGCCATTGCCTTTAACGTCAAAAGAGTTACCGCAATTCATGGCGCTGCCTTGTTAATGCTCTTCGGGGTTTATCTGCTGGGAATGTTTAACTGATTTCCCATAGGCTTGGTGCCATGAGTGAACTAGAAACCCTAAATTGGCAGGACTGGGATAGCGTCCTGGTTGTTGTGGCCCACCCAGACGATGCAGAATACGGCCTTTCAGCTGCAGTAAAAGAGTGGACTGATGCGGGAATAGAGGTCTCCTATTTGCTGCTCACCCACGGAGAAGCAGGAATCCAAGGCCTTGATTCCGCTGAAACTGGACCGCTGCGCGCCGCAGAGCAGCAAACAGCCTGCGATATTGTCGGCGTTAATAACCTCACCATCTTGGATCACCCAGATTCCATGCTGGTT
The DNA here is from genome assembly GCF_000344785.1 of Corynebacterium callunae DSM 20147. Lineage (NCBI taxonomy): Bacteria > Bacillati > Actinomycetota > Actinomycetes > Mycobacteriales > Corynebacteriaceae > Corynebacterium > Corynebacterium callunae. The sequence goes on from NC_020506.1 coordinate 1,072,630, forward strand.
TATAACCTGGAATTGCGTAAAGAAGTTGCCCGGGAAATTCGCATCCGCAAACCAAATGCCGTTGTGCTCAGCAATTTTGAGGTAGAAGCCTATGGTGGACTTAATCAAGCAGATCACCGCGTAGCTGGATTAGCAGGCATTGACGGCACCCGTGACGCCGCCAATCCGTGGGCACAGCGTGAGCTTTTGGATGAAGGCCTGCAACCTTGGATCACCAGCCTCATTATTATTACCGGCCACGATGAACCCACTCACACCATGGATCTCAATCCCGAATCAGTGGCAGCAGGTGTGGCATCTTTGGAGGCACATAAGCGTTACCTCGAAGCACTGCCACACCACCCCAAACCTGTGGAGTTTATTCCGGAGGTTCTGCGCACCGAAAACGGCTTTGCCAAAACCTTTAGAGTTTTTGGAGTCTAGCTCACGTATTTCTTCAGGTGACGGGCAGTAGGAGTATCCGCTTTAATTAACTCGGCTGGGGTACCTTCAAAAACAATTTGCCCGCCATCTGAACCTGCGCCAGGGCCAACATCAATAATGTGATCGGCATGGGCAAGAACCGCTAGATGGTGTTCAATTACGATCACTGACTTGCCCGCATCAACAAGCTGATCAAAAAGCGCGAGCAAGGTTTTAATATCGGCCAAGTGGAGGCCCGTAGTGGGCTCATCCAAAATAAAAGTGGTGGCCTTTTCAGCCATATGAGTAGCTAACTTCAAACGCTGACGCTCACCACCAGAAAGCGTACTTAAAGGCTGACCAAGGGTGATATAACCGAGTCCGACATCAACCAACCGCTTGGCGATCTTTGCTGCAGGCAGCACTTTGGATTCTGCAGCAGAGAAAAACTCTAAAGCCTGCTCTGCAGAAAGCCCCAGAACTTGGGAAATATCCTTGCCGCCAAAGTGATAATCCAAGACGGCTTCATCAAAACGCTTGCCCTCACACACCTCACAGGGCGAAGACACTCCCGCCATCATGCCCAAATCCACATACACCGAGCCTGCGCCCTTACAGTTGGGACAAGCACCTTCAGAATTGGGGGAGAAAAGCGCAGGTTTTACATCATTTTCCTTGGCAAAAGCCTTGCGAATAGAATCCAGCATGCCGGTATAGGTTGCAGGATTGGATCGATTTGAACCATGAATCGAAGACTGATCAACAAAAACCACCGACTCATCCCGCGGAATCTCCTTAATCAAAGAAGACTTACCCGAACCAGCCACCCCAGAAATGGCCGTGAGCACGCCCAATGGAATATCCACATCCACATTTCTTAAGTTGTTGCGCTGCGCATTTCGGATTTCCAACGCGCCAGAGGCACGTCGAAATGCCTCTTTTAACTGGGCGCGGTCATTAAAGTGGCGGCCCGTCACGGTGTCACTGTCTTTAAGCTTTGCGACGGATCCTTCGAAGCGAATTTCACCACCACTAGATCCCGCGCCGGGACCCAAATCAATAACATGATCTGCAATTGCGATGGTTTCAGGCTTATGCTCCACCACCAACACGGTATTTCCCTTATCGCGCAGATCCAGCAAAAGCTTATTCATCCGCTCAATGTCATAAGGGTGCAAACCAGCAGTAGGTTCATCAAAAACATAGGTCACATCCGTTAGCGCCGAACCCAGATGCCTAATCATTTTGGTGCGCTGCGCCTCACCGCCGGAAAGTGTGCTCGCAGGACGATCAAGCTGGATATATCCCAAACCGATCTCCACAAAATTATCCAGGGTATCGCTGAGAGCTTTAAGCAAAGGGGCAATGGAGGGAGCTTCTACGGACTTAATCCAGGTAGCTAGGTCACGTACCTCCATGGCACAGAGCTCTGCAATATTTTTGCCATTAATCTTGGAATCCAAAGCATGGGGCGCCAAACGAGTGCCACCACAGGCAGGGCAGGGGATAAAAGCTACTGCTCGGTCCACAAATGCGCGGATATGCTTTTGCATTCCTTCGCGATCCTTGCTGAGCATGGACTTTTGGATGCGTGGAATAAGGCCCTCATAGGTCATATTGATGCCAGCAATTTTGAGCTTGGTGGGCTCCAAATAAAGGAAATTATGGCGTTCTTCATCGCTGAGATCTTTGATGGGTTTATCAGGATCAAAGAGACCAGACTCTGAATACATTCGATAACTCCACCCGCCTTGCGTGTATCCCGGAATGGTTAGCGCACCTTCGTTGAGCGAGAGGTTTTCGTCGAAAAGCTCCTTAAGGTCAATGTCTGAGGCCCTGCCCATGCCCTCGCACTCGGGGCACATGCCACCGGTGCGCTTAAAGGTGGCTTTTTCCTTTTTGGTTTTGCCACCTTTTTCTACGGTGATTGCGCCGGCCGCTGAAACTGAAGGCACATTGAAGGAATATGCGCCCGTGCCACCCGCATTGGGTTCAGCGATTCGAGAGAATAAAATGCGCAACATCGCAGTGGCATCAGTAGCAGTTCCTACCGTGGAGCGCGGATTGGCTCCCATTTGCTCCTGATCCACAATAATTGCCGTGGTGATTCCCTCTAGATGATCCACATCGGGCCGTGCCATCGACGGCATAAAGCCCTGCACAAAGGTGCTATAGGTTTCATTAATAAGGCGACGAGATTCAGCAGCAATAGTGCCAAAAACCAGCGAGGATTTACCCGAGCCGGACACTCCCGTAAAAACCGTCAGGCGGCGTTTCGGAATCTCAACAGAGACATTTTTCAAGTTGTTTTCATGAGCACCGTGGACGCGAATCCAATCATGGGAATCAGCTTTTTGCATAGGGTCAATCCTATCTTTTAGAAAGGTTTTCGACACTGCACTTTCAGCGGTGACCTCTTAAATTCGCCGTGCCTGAGCTGAAAAGCCCGGTACTCCCAGGATATGACGGTGGTGCTGGCAGAGGGAGTAGTTTTCTGCTTAGGATGGTGGTCATGGCTACAACTCATTTTCAAGGTACTGAAACCCCAACTTCCGGCGAACTTCCTGCAGTCGGCGCAAAGCTAGCAGATTTCTCCCTCGTCACCACCGATCTCTCTGAGACCTCTCTTGAAGAGTACAAGGGTCGTCGTGTTGTCCTGAACATTTTCCCATCTGTTGATACTGGCGTTTGTGCAGCATCTGTTCGCAAATTTAATGAAGAAGCAGCACAGCTGGAAAACACCACCGTGCTGTGTATCTCCAAGGACCTGCCATTCGCATTGGGCCGTTTCTGCTCCGCAGAAGGCATTAAGAATGTCACCGCAGCATCTGCCTTCCGCTCCAGCTTTGGTGAGGATAATGGCCTGATCCTAGAAGGCTCCCCACTAAAGGGTCTGCTGGCTCGCAGCGTTGTTGTTCTTGATGAAAACGGTGAGGTTATCTACAGCCAGCTCGTTGATGAAATCACCACTGAGCCTGATTACGAAGCTGCAATTGCAGCTTTGAACTAAATTCTCCTGACAAACCACAAGGGCGAGATTGCAACTAGTGCAATCTCGCCCTTGTGGTTTTCCATTTAAGGAGTGGGCTCTGTTGCCTCAGCGGTAGCCACCTCTGAAGTATCTGCTGTTGAAGTATCCTCCGCAGCGAGTTCTGAAGGTTTAACTTCAGTTGTCGCCACTGGTTCAGAAGGCTCGGTTGTAGCTACCGGCTCTGAAGGCTCCGAAGTAGTGGGTACTTCGGGGAGGTCCGTCGTGGGTTCAGAATCATCATCAGGTTCATCAACTACCGGGGGATCTGACTCCGTGCGGATGCGAGTGGCATCGGGCAAATCTAAAGTAATCGGCGCGCCTGGCAGAATATCTTCCGGATTTGGTGCATTTGTCACTGCAGTGGATTCCGCAGCCCGCTGATCTGCTTCGCCAGCTTGGTCGAGCGCAATGGAATGAGGCTCAGTACCAAGTGCCATCAGTGGTGAATCGATTATGGAAATCTCTGAGCGGGCGTTTTCCGTGGCATCTTGGCGTGTAGAATTCGCCTGGGATTCGCTTCCCGCAAGTTCTGAACCTGCGATAATGAGCGTGCCATGCTCATCGAGGGGTCGGTTGTCAGAGCCACCAAATAAGCCACCCGATTGGCTTGGCTCTGTGGTGATTGGCGGGGAAGCAATCAGTATTTCGAAGGGAATACTGGAGAGGGTGGTTAAATCTGCATTTTTAAAGCTGCTTACAGACTCTGAGGAATCAACAAAAAGCCCAATATTGGCAAAAACCACTGATGGAATAGTAATTCCTAGTGCCAAGGGAGCAATAAAATCCCAGTATCTTGGTGCAAGCTTGAACTCGGAATCAGCACTACGGCGGTAGAGCACCCATGCGGAGATAACTACGCCAACAAGGCCTATGCCCAAGAAGCCAACCGCACCGCGGGGGCTAAAACTGCTGAGGTGAATTCCCAAAATAATACTGAGCAGACCTAAGAAAAGCGCGAGAAAAGGCGTAACCCTACAGACCCGAGGAAACTTCAGGGAGGAATAAGAAGGTACTGGTGGATGATCTTCCACGGTGTTGCTTAAAGCGGATAGCCCAATGCGATATTCACGGGGATTCTGTGCATAAGGTACCAGCGCTGGGATGGGTTTTACTTGTAGCTGACAAGAGTCCCATTCTTGAATTGGTAGGGCATCGATGGCAAAAGTGATGGCATCAGATTCAGCTTCACGATCAATAAAGGCACGTACCATGGGTAGGACCTTGTGATCGCGGCTAAAACTCAATGTATCAAGCAGCGCAATGGCGGAATCCACATCCAAGATTCCACATTCTTCCCGATCGAGGAAGACATAAACCAAGCCTTCAACGGTGCGTAACTCACAGAGCACGGTTGCTTGGGCGGAGTATTTCTTAAAAGGGGAGAGCTTGGTGGGTTCCACAGACCAAGTCCGGCCGCTGGGCAGTAGAGTCCAGTCCTTTAGAGGTACGGAGTTAGCTACAAAAGAACGCTCCGGATCACCTATTTCAATGTGCGCCAAATAGGATTCACCAAGAGTAATACGCAGTGCGCAGCTGACTAGGCAGCCGGAAGCAAAAACCCGAGAAATTTGTGAATCCTGAATAAGCTCAGGATTGCGGAGAGTGCCAATTTCCTCTCCACAGACATAGACCTTGAAAGAAGAGCCACCATCCGCCGGCACTAGAACCGCAGTTACAGAACAATTTTGCTTGTTTGCAGCTGCGAATTTTTCGAGACGTTCGCGTTGAATATTTTCTACCGGGATGGTGTGAATGATTTCTCCAGATCGTGGAATTGCCAGCGGAAATACTGGAGGGTGGTCATGAGAATTTGGGGTTGGGGACGTGGTGGACTGGGTAATTGTCTCAGTCATCATCCCTCCAAACTCTTCATGCCGAAATAGTAGACGCGATGGTGCAGCTTCCGAGATGATAGCAGGGAGCTTAACGCTTAAAGAAATTGTACCTTTTTATGCGTCTACCTGGGCATTTCTGAGAAAATTAAGGGAATTATTGGGTTGCTTCAGACTTCTTAGGGATCAATGCCTTTACCAAGAAAATTACTGCAACGATAATTGAACCCCAGATCAGGCCAAATACGAAGGAGCCGACAGTATTACCAAACCAGCCAAGTACGCTGCCGCCGAGGTGATGTGCCCACTCTTCAAGACCGTGAACCAAGTGGTAGGGAAGTTCCCAACCAAGTTCTTCAGTGCCAACAACCATGATGTGTCCACCGACCCACAGCATGGCAAAGATGCCAACCACAGAAATTACCTGCAAAATAATTGGCATTGCCTTAACCAATCCACGGCCAAATGCCTTGGCACCTGAGGAATCACGCTTACTAAGCGCAAGTCCCATATCGTCCATCTTGACCAGGAAGCCAACAACTCCATAAACCAAAGCGGTAATGCCTACGCCAACAATAAAGAGCACTGCTGCCTGCATCCAGACACTTTGGTGGGCAATTTCATTTAGTGAAATAACCATGATTTCCGCTGACAAAATGAGGTCAGTAGTGATCGCACCTTTGACAAGTTGGTCTTCCGATTGTGGACTTTCTTGGGACTTTGGCTTAGTGGAGTGCTCTTCATGAGTAATTCGGTGCTGTACTGAGTGCAGAATCTTCTCAGCACCTTCAAAACATAAATAGGAACCGCCCAACATAAGAATGGGGGTAAGTGCCCAAGGTGCAAAAGCCGAAAGCAATAGTGCGATGGGCAAAATAATGATGATCTTATTAACCAATGAGCCCTTGGCAATGCGCCAAATCATGGGAAGTTCCCGTGAAGGATTAACTCCATGCACATATTGTGGGGTGACCGCAGCGTCATCAACAACTACGCCCGCTGCTTTCACGCTGGTCTTGCCGGCCATTGCAGTGACGTCGTCGATGCTGGCTGCGGCGGCGCGTGTGATGGCCGCTACGTCGTCTAAGAGTGCTGCTAATCCACCAGCCATTATGACTCCTTATTAATTGGGGGTAATGCGTTCATATGATACTAGTGCTGGGGCATTATGGCAGACATGAAGATTGCGATTATTGGTGCAGGTGCAGTGGGCGGATACTTTGGAGCCCGTCTAAAAGAGGCTGGAAAAGATGTCACTTTGGTAGCGCGGGGTGAAACTCTAGAACGACTGCGTAGCAGTGGGGTAGCTATTCAGGATCCAGCAGGCAGCAGAATTGTACAGGTTCCCGTTGTGGCGAACGTGCAAGAGCTGGAGGAGGTCGATGTGGTGTTGGTGGCAACCAAAGCCTTAGCCAATAGTTCAACTGCGAAGGAATTATTGGCGGATATTTCACCACAGGCAATAATCGCTACTACTCAAAATGCTGTGGAAGCACCAATGCAAGCTGCCTCAGTTGTGGGCGAACAACGGGTATGGCCCGGGGTCGTGCGCGGGTTCTTTGTGCACACCGGACCCGCGCAGGTTGAGTTTCGGGGCGGACCAATTTCTTTTACCTTCAAAGACGATGGTCCAAAAGCTCAGGAATTTGCGCAGATTTTGCAAGATGCAGGAATTGATGGAGTGGCTCATCCCAATATTTGGGTCGATATTTGGGAAAAGGCGATGTTTGTGACGGCATTCGGGGGCTTGGGGGCCTTCGTCGAAAAGCCTTTAGGGGTGTTGCGCACGCACTTCCGGACCTCTTTGGAGGCGCTGATGGAAGAGATTTACCAGGTGGCGCAGGCATCCGGCGTTGAGATGCCAAGCGATTCTGTGGCGCGGACCATGGACTTTGCCGATCACATGCCATCGCAATCTACAAGTTCAATGCAAAGAGACTTATTGGAAGGTCGCGCCAGTGAACTGGATGCGCAGCTGGGAGCAATCTGTCGAGCAGGTGAGAAGTTTCATATAAAAACTCCTTTTCATGATCTACTTTATGCAGGTCTAGCGCTTAAAACAGAGAATATTGCGCCATAAGGATACAATATTACTTATGATCGTTTCTTCTACGGCCCGTGTCAGTCTTGATCGTCCTGGGCGATATGCAAAGCAATTGACCAGCCATTTGGGAGAGAAACTCACTACCACCTGGGATAGTGAAGCAAGTCGTGGCTCCATTGTCCTTAAAGGTCACGGGGCTGATTCTGAGGATCAGGCCCTAGCTTTTGATGGTGCCGCTTCCTGTGACCTCGTTGCTGGTGATGGTGTGTTGTTATTGCACATTGAAGCGCCGGAAGATTTGGTGGAGCGCTTTGAAAGCGTGATTGGCCGCCACCTAGTTGGGTTCGGTCGGCGCATTGACATGCGCATTGCTTTTCGACGCGGCGACGGTAGTCAGGGGTTAGTGTTTGAGTCCGAGCATGTCGCAGACTAAAGATATCCGCATTGCTGCGGTAATTTTCCATAATGTAAAGGGCGAAATCTTAAGCGTTCGCAAGGCTGGCACTAGCTCATTTATGATGCCTGGTGGAAAACTGGAAGGTGAGGAATCACCGCTGGCTGCAGCCATACGTGAAATTGCCGAGGAGCTTCACCTTGAGTTAGCCGAAAGTGAATTGGAACATCTGGGTCGCTTTGCTGCACCTGCTGCCAATGAAGTTGGTTTTAACGTGGATTGTGATGTGTTTGTGTGCAGTACAGCCCTAACTGAACTTCCCGAAGTTTATGAAGAAATCGCTGAAGCTCGCTTTTTTCCTGCGCATTCCCAGTCCGCTGAGCTCGCACCATTGAGCAGAGACGTTGTATTTCCCCAGCTTTAGGACACAAAAACTAGGAGCGGGATGGCTGTAAGCAGCATCAATACTCCAATGAGCATGAGGAAAACTCGAGCGGTAGATTCGCCACGCGAGGTATAAGGCCGCACAATGGTGGGATCATTTTTATGAACCCTAAGCAAAATTAATTCCCCAGGTTTCATTACTGGTTGGGGTGTCGTCTTGTGCAACACTCCAAAAACTTCGTGGCCATCGTGGGAAAAACGATACTGCGTTTGATATCGCTCATCTTTATCTTGGATAAACCCGGTTACCTCGGCGGTAACCTTATAAGATACTGCCCTAAAACGACGGTCACGAAAACCTAAATAGAGTGCGAGCCCGATGCAGACTACTCCCGCGGCAAGCACGATCAGCAGCGATGCCCCCATAAATTATGCGGAACCCGCAGCCCAGCTTCGGATAAATCCATCAAGTGTGGCAATGCCGGTAGATGGAATATTTTGGATGCGAGCCTGCGGGATGAAGGTCGGTAATGCAGTAGCGTCTACTAATGGTGCTGGTGCACCAGTAATCGCTGGAATGGATTTACCGCTATAACGAGAAATCCAATCTGCATATTCAGCTACTGGCACATACCATCCAACTGTTCCTGCTTGGCTTGCCGCTCCTTCCACTGCGGTGGACATACTCAACACGCCTGCCAACTGGCCATTCACAAATAGCGGTCCGCCAGAATCGCCTGGCATTAGTCGACCATTGGAAATCTGACCCTCCAACAAGATGGCGCTTGGATCAGGGCCTTCTAGATTGTTGACGCGGCGTTGCACGCTGACATCGGCTGCTTGGGCAATCTGCTGATTCTGAATGGCATATCCACCCCAGCCCTCGGTGGTACCAGCATTTCCTGCTTGAACATGGGATGCATAGATATCAGCAGTGACTGAGTTATTAGGAGTGTAAAGCTCGACCAATGCTAAATCAGCAGTGGGGTGAATAATTGCTTGGCGCACAGCCTCAAAGGAGCTCAAGGTGCTAGAACCGATAGCTGCTCCGGCATTGCCAGATTCTGGAATGCAATGGCGTGCAGTAAGGATCCACGTGGGCGTGATGAGAGTTCCAGTACACGCGGTGCTACCAATTTGAAGATGCACCAGGGGAGAGGAGCTTCCAAAAGATGAGAGTGCAGAGCTGGAGACAGCATTGCGACCATCGGCAATTGCCTGTGCCGGGGCCGCGCCGATAATGCTGGCGCCAACCAACGCCGAACTCAGGGCCGCAGCAGAAATAGTACGAGGCAATGCTTTAGACATGGTTGCTAGTGTAGTTGCTCGCGGGTGGATCTGTCTCAAACAGGGGTTATAGAATTTCTTCTATACCAGAAATTTTAGGGCGCGCTATGCGTGCCCCTTTCTCCGTTGCCACAATGGGGCGTTGTAGCAGCTTGGGATGGGTGAGGATCGCGTCGATAAGCTCAGTTTCGGGGGTTTCAGGACTGAGTCCTAGCTCCTTATATTCAGCCTCTTTGGTGCGGATTCCGGCATGGACGGGGATGCCAACTTTGTTAAATAGGTCTGTTAATTCTGCAGCGCTCAGAGGCTGTTTTAGGTAATTAATTACAGTTGGTTCGATTCCTTGTTCCTGGAGGTACTTAAGGGTATTTCGAGAGGTGGCGCAACGTGGATTGTGGTAGATAGTGACGTCCATAACTTTGAGCCTACTAATGTTCAAGGCATGATTCTTCAAATATTCAGAGTTGCCTTCGCATTTGTGGGCATTATTGTGGGCGCAGGTTTTGCGTCTGGACAAGAAGTGATGCAGTACTTTGTGGCCTTTGGTGTTGATGGCATCTGGGGAGTTGTGCTCTCTGCAGTTGTCATGACCATCATGGCCTTGATCATTTTGCAATTGGGAAGTTATTTCAACGCCGGCGAACACGGTGAAGTTTTCCGTCGTGTCAGCCACCCCATCTTTTCTAAAATCCTTGATATCGGCGTAGTCATCACGCTTTTTGCAACCGGCTTTGTGATGTTCGCCGGTGCTGGCTCCAACTTGAATCAGCAGTGGGGCTTGCCACTATGGATCGGTGCCGTAATCATGGTGGTTTTGGTGCTGGCTGCCGGCATGCTCGACGTTGACAAAGTCACCACCGTTATTGGTGCCATCACTCCATTTATCATCATCTTCATTACTGCGGCGTCAATTTACACCTTGGTTGAAGGCAACTTCAGTCCAGTTGAGCAGCTTGATTCCGCTGCTTTGGCAGTGGGAACCACCCTGCCACACTGGGCAATCGCTGCTATCAACTATGTGGGCTTCAATATGATGGTTGCTGTTTCCATGGCAGTTGTTATCGGTGGCTCCATGTTTAACCCACGTGTTGCTGGCCGTGGTGGCCTGCTCGGTGGTGTCATTCTGGGCTTTTTGATCATCATCAGTGCACTGACACTTTTTGCCACCGTTGAAACTGTGGGACATGATGACATGCCAATGCTGACGATTATCAACAATCTCAGCCCAATTGCTGGCCAAGTTATGGCTGTAGTTATCTACGGCATGATCTTTAACACCGCGCTTGGCATGTTTTATGCGCTGGGACGCCGTTTGACTGCAACTAAGCCAGAGCGCTTTAGGCCCGTTTACGTGGTGACCGTGTTGGTCGGATTTGTGCTCAGCTTCCTTGGCTTTAAAAACCTCGTTGGCTGGGTATATCCGATTCTTGGATATATCGGACTGCTGCTCATCGCTGTCATGATGGTGGCATGGTTCCGAGGACGTGTACGCATCTACAAGGAATCTGAGCGCCGTATGCGCATTGTTGATCTACTGCAGATCGGCCACGACGGCGCACTAAACGAAGCGGAGCGTAAGGCACTGCAAAAAGACATCCAAGATTCAAATCTGAATGAAGAACAAATTAGAGCGGCAACCTCTAAATAATTTCTAATGCCTCTAGGAAACTAGAGGCTTTAGCTTATTCAGCTGGTACTAGCTCAATTGAGCTGGCATCAGCCCAGGTAAGTTCAATTCCCTTGGAGCGCAACCACTTCATGGGATCATCGCCGTGGCGGGTAATTCCTTCTACGGCGTTCAGCGTTGCGTCGATAGCCTTTTCGGCATCATCTGCAGTAATCAGCCCTGCGGAAGTAGCGGCCGCCAGCTCATCGATATCGAGCACAGTTACTGGCTGACCCACATTGGAAACGAGGTCGACATAAAGATCGCGGGTGGTCCAGACATTATCTTCAACCTGAATTTCAGCAACATCGATGTAGAAATCTTGTTGCTCATTAACACCTTCGCGGAAGTGGAAAATATTGGCGCGCAGGCCCAATTCTGGCAGTAGCCAGCTTTCCAAATAGCCAAACCGGGGATGGTTGGCTCCGCGTGCCATATAAAGGCCAAAGTCAGTGACCTTGTAGGTGTCTACCTGGCGGAGAAAACCTTTAGGGTCAGTGTTAACAGACTCTTGGGTGTTAAAAGTCTCTTGTTTTACTGGGTGAAGATCAGTCATTTTTTCTACCTCACATCAAAGACGACAGCGGTCGGGGCGAAGTTGCACTGGGCCTGACCGCCTTCTGTAGAAGTGCTTAGTCCGCCAGACATAATTGCGACAATAATTCCGGTACCTGTATCGGCTACTCCGGAAATCGTGGAAGGTCCTGCGGGATTAATACCGGTATTTCCCAAAGTTGTTGTGCCATACCTGAGAGTGCTCAAGTTGGCCCATTCCACTTTCATAGTGCTTTGTTGTTCTGGGGCGAGGGCACCGGTGCCCAGGGCGGTAAACACAAAGGATGATTGCCCAACGCCGGCTCCTGGAAGTGGGAGAGCGGCAGGGCCAGGAACTGCGAATGCAGAACCTACAGAAGCTGAATTGCCATTGATGCAATTCTCGGCGCGGGTAGGCCAGAAGAACTGAGCAATGCGGGGAGCGTCTTCAGGAATTGCTACCTCTGATTCAGTGGGGGTCTCACTAATTAGACCCAGAGCTTGGGATGCAATGTTTTTAACTTCTTGCGGAACCCAAGGTTGGTTTAGTGCCTGCTGAATTTGCTGACGTACCTGCTCATTGGGGCGACCCCATTGATCAAGAGGTAGGCCACTGGCGAGGCTTGAAGAGTAGTTGAAGGCTTGCTCAACCGGGCTAATAGCGTGCGCTGCGGGAGTGGCAAAGGCGACGGTGGCGGCCAATGCGACTGCAGTGATTCTCTTAATCACGGTTGTTTTACTTACCTTTCAACGACGGAGGTTAAACCTGAACACTAGTCACATTAGTAACTTGAGTTAACTTTCATTCCTCCTGTCACAGTAATCGCAGAATTTTTAGTGTCAATATGAGTTCAACAAATCTTCATATGTAATTCTTAGACACTTATTCTTTGATTCTCGCGAATACCAAATAATTGCTTAAGTCAGCTTCTTGATTAGCCTGTCGCCATAAATTGCTGATTTGTTACCAAATTAAGAAAATACTTAGATTGTTGAGTCAAAAACGTCCGGGTTTTTAGGGTGGGTGTGTCGCGGAAACCGTCCTGAACAGCCCATCTAGAAAAAACTTTGAGTATTTTGGCTCACAATGTGCGCATAGCACCTAATTGCGAGTACGCTTATACCGTTCTAAAACAAAGGGCACTTGAAAATTAAGTGCCTTCCATATTTATCCGGCAGGAGATTGCCCCCAGTGACCCATCCAGAGTTTCGTAACGTAGCGATTGTCGCGCACGTTGACCACGGAAAAACCACACTCGTTAACGCAATGCTTGAACAGTCTGGCGTCTTCGGCGACCACGGCGAAGTAGCAGACCGTGTGATGGACTCCGGTGACCTGGAGAAGGAAAAGGGCATTACCATCCTTGCCAAGAACACCGCGATCCGTCGTAAGGGTGCTGGCAAAGATGGCAAGGACCTGATCATCAACGTCATTGACACCCCCGGCCACGCCGACTTCGGTGGCGAAGTTGAGCGCGCGCTGTCCATGGTTGACGGCGTTGTCCTCCTTATTGATGCTTCTGAAGGCCCATTGCCTCAGACCCGCTTCGTTCTTGGCAAGGCTCTTGCAGCCAAGATGCCAGTGATCATTGCTGTTAACAAGACCGACCGTCCAGATGCTCGCATCGACGAGGTCGTTGAAGAGGCACAGGATCTGCTTCTTGAACTTGCTGCTTCCCTTGATGATGAGGATGCAGCTCAGGCTGCAGAGCAGCTGCTTGACCTTCCAGTTCTTTATGCTTCCGGCCGTGAAGGCAAGGCATCTTTGGAGAACCCAGGCAACGGCAACGTTCCTGATTCTGAAGACTTGATGCCACTGTTCGACACTCTGTACAGCGTCATCCCAGAGCCAGCTGCAGACATTGAAGGTCCACTGCAGGCTCACGTCACCAACCTTGACTCTTCCTCCTTCTTGGGACGTATCGGTCTGGTTCGCGTACACGCAGGTACCTTGCGTAAGGGCCAGCAGGTTGCTTGGATCCACTACGATGAACAGGGCAACCAGCACACCAAGACCGCTAAGATTGCAGAACTTCTGGCCACCGTTGGTGTGACCCGTGTTCCTGCAACCGAGGTTGTTGCAGGCGACATCGCCGCAATTTCCGGCATTGAAGACATCATGATTGGTGACACCCTGGCTGACCTGGAGAACCCAGTTGCTTTGCCACGTATCACCGTTGATGAGCCTGCACTGTCCATGACCATTGGTGTTAACACCTCCCCAATGGCTGGCCGTGGCGGCGGAGACAAGCTGACCGCTCGTGTTATCAAGGCCCGCCTGGAGCAGGAGCTCATCGGTAACGTGTCCATCAAGGTTCTTCCTACTGAGCGTCCTGACGCTTGGGAAGTTCAGGGCCGTGGCGAAATGGCACTGTCCATCTTGGTTGAAACCATGCGTCGTGAGGGCTTCGAGCTCACCGTTGGTAAGCCACAGGTTGTTACCCAGACCATCGATGGCAAGCTGCACGAGCCTTATGAGATCATGGTTATCGACGTTCCTTCCGAGTACCAGGGCAACGTTACCCAGCTCATGGCAACCCGTAAGGGCCTCATGCAGTCCATGGCAACCACCCCAGGTTCCGACTGGATCCGCATGGAATTCCGCATTCCTGCACGTGGCCTCATCGGCTTCCGTACCACCTTCATGACTGAAACCCGTGGTACCGGTATCGCTAACTCCTACTCCGATGGTATGGATCTGTGGGCTGGCGAAATCAAGGGCCGCCCACAGGGCTCCCTGGTTGCTGACCGTGCCGGCAAGATCACTGCATTCGCACTGACTGCACTGGCAGACCGCGGTAGTTTCTTCGTTGAGCCAGGCACCGAGACCTATGAAGGTGTCGTTGTTGGCGCGAACAACCGCGAAGAAGACATGGACATCAACCCAACGAAGGAAAAGAAGCTCACCAACATGCGTGCAGCTTCTGCAGACACCACCGTCACCCTGGCTAAGGCTCACAACCTGACCCTGGATGAGGCCCTGGAGTTCTGTGGATCTGACGAGTGTGTTGAGGTTACTCCTGAGGTTCTGCGCGTGCGCAAGGTTATTCTTAACGCTACTGAGCGTGGACGCGCTCGTTCCCGTGCAAAGAGCTTGAACAAGTAATTTTCTTTGCCAAGCGCTGGCCCACTGTGTCCTTTGGACGCGGTGGGCCAGTAGTATTTTCAGGGTGAGATTAAGCCTGCGGATTCTAAGTGTCTTTGCCAGTTCAGCTCTCTTGGTAGCCTGCCAAGCCAATCCCGGCCCGGCGCCGGTGGAGGAAGCTGCAACTGCAACGACTACTGCCACCACGACAACGACGGTGGAGGCAGAAGAACCTCAAACTTCCCGCAGCACTGTCAACATTGGCATCGATCCTTTGCGCAATGGTTTTAACCCGCACTTGATCGCCGATGACACCGCCGTGGTGCGCGATATCGCAGCCTTGGTGCTGCCCAGTGCGTTTGTGGGCAACCAGATGAATTCTGATCTTTTGGATAACGTGGAGCAGCTGGACACTGAGACAGTGCGCTATACCATTGCCCAAGAAGCGCAATGGAGCGATGGCACTCCGATCACCGGCTCGGATTTTGACTATCTTTGGCGATCAATTACCTCTACCAAGGGTGCGATGGATGCCGCTGCTTATGAGTCAATCTCCGAAATTCGTACCAGCGGTGGCGGTAAAACGGTTGATGTAGTTTTTGAAACTCCCGTAGCCGATTGGCATTTGCTTTTTAATAATTTGCTGCCCAGCCACCTATTTTCGGGAACAGATACCTTCCAAACCGCGCTTTATGATGCAATTCCAGCCTCGGCGGGGCGCTATATGGTGCGTTCCATTGACCGTCAGCGTGGCATAATCACGCTCTCACGCAATGATCGCTTCTGGGGTAAAAACCCGGCAGAGGTCGAAGTTTTGACCATGACTAGCGTATCGTCCGCTTCTCGGGCAGGGGAGTACCTGCGTACCGGCCAGAGTTCCTTTATGAACTTGCGCCCCTCAGAGACCCTGGTTGATACCCTCAATTTGGTCCCCGATACCGAGGTCCGTGTCTCTGACACCACCCGCACCTTGGAAATGGTTTTTAATGCCAGCCGTTTAAGTCCTGAGCAAAGAACTTATTTAAGTTCGCTTATCGACGTGCCCCTCGCCGCGCGCTTGGCCGCCGCGCGCAGCTCCAACCTGAGCGTAGCGACCCCAATCCTGCGGGAGGGCGTCGCAAAGCCCGAAATACCTGAATTAAAATTGGCGGTTGACCCGGCCGATGATGCTGGTGTGGCAGCTGGGCGGGCCATCGTCGATATGCTTGCACAAGCTGGTGTCAAGGCTACAACCGTGACAACTGATATTCCTTCCGCCATTGGCACAGATTATGATGCGATTATTACATGGACGCGCAATGCCACCGATGCGATGAGCTTGGCGGATCGTTATACCTGCGAGATTAACCTGGCTAGCTGGTGTGATGCGAACACCACAACCTATATCGCAGCTTTATTGTCCGGGGAACTAAGCTTTGATCCGAACTGGGAAACAGAATTTAATCGAGCCAATTCCATACGAGTGCCGATTGTGCGCGAAACGCGCGTAGAGGCAAAAAATAATGGCATTACCGGCCCGGATGCAACAACCTGGCCGGGAGGCATCGCCAGTGCCGCAAATTGGAGGAAAAATGACCTTGAACAATGACCTTGTTGGCGCCCGTGTGGTGGCTGTCCATGCCCATCCTGATGATGAAGCAATTACCACCGGTGGAGTGCTGGCAGATCTAGCCGCGCGCGGTGCCGACGTTACCGTTATTACTTGCACCTTAGGTGAACAAGGCGAGGTGATTGGCGATACTTTCCAACAGCTGGTTAATGGCGATGCCGATCAGCTAGGCGGCTTTAGAATCCATGAGCTTTATTCCTCCTTATCCATTTTGGGTGTGCGTGGCATTCACCTTGGCGGTGCTGGCTGCTGGCGTGATTCCGGCATGGTGGGCGATCCTGCAAATGAGCATCCTCGTGCCTTTATCCACTCCGGAGACAAAGCTGTAGCGCAATTGGTGGAGCTTTTGCAGGATTTGCGCCCGCATCTGCTCATTACCTATGGTCCAGACGGTGGATATGGCCACCCAGACCATATTCGGGCCCATGAGATCACCCATGCTGCCGCTGAAAAGGTGGGCGTGCAAAGGATTCTGTGGGCTGTTACCGACCGCACTGAGCTGGAAGCAGGCTTAGCGGCAATTAACGTCATTCCAGCAGGCTGGGACAGGGGAGAGATTGCTGCGGTGGATTCCATCGACCTCAGCGTGGAGCTTTCCGACGCCGCCTATGCAGCCAAAGTTGAGGCGATGCGGGTGCATGCAACTCAGTTGTGGATCGCAGATGGATCAGTCTCTCTGACTAATCCGCGCGCCGCCTATGCCAGCACCACCCAAGAAAATGTGAAGATTTGGGCGCTGTCTAATTTGATCGCGCAGCCCATTATGCGCCATGAGCACTACCAACTCGGTGCTGGCTCGGCATTGCCTGAAAATGCCAATGGACCATTAGATGGATTGGACCTAGCCTAAGCTCATGAGTGCAAAAGATGGCGTGCGCAATCAGAGTTTCATTCATCGAAATGTGGGCATTGGAGAGAAAATCGGGGGTATTTTCTGGCTCAGCTTGGGTGCATTAATTTCAGTGCTGCTGGAGGTTATTTACCTCGGCACGAGAGTTAACCTGCCCGGTGGGACATCGATTGCAGTGCCCTATACAATAGTTATTGCTTTCCTTTTTAATATGGTCTTGACCAGGACTTCTATGCTGTGGACCAGGCATTGGCTCGCTGTTTTTATCCCACTTTTTAGTTGGATTGTGGGATTCTTTGCGCTGTTGATGTGGAATGCAGTGGTGGGGGATCAAATTGTGCCCTCAAATATTCGGACAGTTCTGCTACTTTTCGCTGCTTTAGCCGGTGGAATTTGGCCTATGGTCAAGGCGAAGTAGCATAATAAAGCTATAAGATTTTCCCTTTCCAGCAATTTACTAGCTCAGGAGTTTTCGAGAACCAATGACTTATACAATCGCACAGCCCTGCGTTGACGTCTTGGATCGTGCCTGCGTTGAAGAATGCCCCGTCGACTGCATCTACGAAGGCAAGCGCATGCTCTACATCCACCCGGATGAGTGTGTTGACTGCGGTGCCTGTGAGCCGGCTTGCCCTGTTGAGGCAATCTTCTACGAAGACGATGTCCCAGATGAGTGGATCGATTACAACGATGCCAATGCGGCATTCTTTGATGATCTGGGATCCCCAGGTGGCGCAGCTAAGCTCGGACCACAAGATTTTGATCACCCAATGATCGCAGCGTTGCCACCTCAGGCATAATCTAAACGCATGACCCCAAGAACCTCGCTTGCTTCCGTATTGCCCGATTTTCCCTGGGATTCCCTCGCCTCCGCAAAGGCTAAGGCACAGTCCCATCCGGATGGAATCGTGAACCTTTCTGTTGGAACTCCGGTTGACCCGGTTGCTCCAAGTATCCAGATCGCACTCGCCGAAGCAGCGGGGTTTTCTGGTTATCCTCAAACCATTGGCACCCCGGAACTCCGCGCTGCCATTAGGGGCGCCCTAGAGCGCCGCTATAACATGACAGAGCTTGTCGACGCCTCCGTGCTGCCGGTCATCGGCACCAAAGAGGCAATTGCTCTGCTGCCTTTCACCTTGGGCCTGTCGGGCCAGACTGTAGTTATTCCTGAGGTTGCCTACCCCACCTATGAGGTATCTGCAGCTGCCGCTGGTTGCAAGGTGCTGCGTTCTGATTCTTTGCTCAAGCTGGGACCTGAGCGTCCAGGTTTGATGTTTATTAACTCTCCTTCCAACCCCACCGGCAAGGTGCTGGGAATTGAGCATCTGCGCAAGGTTGTGAAGTGGGCTCAAGAAAATGATGTGATCCTCGCCGCTGATGAGTGTTACCTAGGCTTGGGCTGGGACGATGACAAGCAGCCAATTTCCATTTTGGATCCTCGGGTTTGCGATGGCGATCACCGTAACCTCTTGGCTATTCATTCCTTGTCCAAGACCTCCAACATGGCGTCCTACCGTGCTGGTTACTTGGTGGGAGATACCGCGCTTATTTCCGAGCTCACCGAGGTCCGTAAAAACCTTGGCCTGATGGTTCCTTATCAGATTCAGCAGGCCATGATCGCGGCTCTCAATGATGATGACCAAGAAGCCGGACAGAAGCTCATTTATGCAAAGCGTCGCGCTAAGTTGATGCGAGCACTGTTGGAAGCTGGCTTTAGGGTTGATGACTCTGAGGCAGGCCTTTATCTCTGGGCGACTCGTGACGAGCCCTGCCGCGATACCGTGGATTGGTTTGCGCAGCGTGGCATTTTGGTAGCTCCTGGTGATTTTTATGGTCCCCGAGGTGAACAGCATGTGCGTGTAGCAATGACCGAAACTGACGAGCGTATCGACGCCTTCGTTTCTCGCTTGGGATAACTAGGACTAAAGTAAAAACCTAAAGTTTAAAAATACCCATGAAAGAGGCGTGTTGAGTTCCGAACAAAAAACTTGGAGCTTCCGTTTTGTGAGAGCTACCAGACAGTTCATCAAGTTCGGAATAGTAGGCGGCTCCGGCACCCTAGTAAACCTAGTTGTCGCAGCACTGTCTAAAAAGATCGCCGGCTGGACCGCTGGGATTCATGAAAGTGATGCTTTTATGAATCTCCTCGGTACCGATTTCCATATCCGTTGGTATCACGTATTTATGACCATTGCTTTCTTTGTTGCAAATACGTGGAATTACCAGCTCAATCGCATGTGGACCTTTAAATCCGCAAAGATTGTTTCTTGGTGGAAGGGCTTCTTCCCATTCTT
This sequence comes from Corynebacterium callunae DSM 20147, assembly GCF_000344785.1. Lineage (NCBI taxonomy): Bacteria > Bacillati > Actinomycetota > Actinomycetes > Mycobacteriales > Corynebacteriaceae > Corynebacterium > Corynebacterium callunae. The sequence continues at coordinate 1,092,042 of NC_020506.1, forward strand.
GGCTACCGGTTTGGTGGCCTTTGCAGTTAGCCAGATTGTGGCAACGCTTTTGATGAACGAGAATTCACCAATTGCATTGTCCTCTGAAATTTTTGATGGTTCTTCAGGACTGCGCACCAAGTTCTACTGGGCCTTGGTTATCTCGATTTTTGTTTCTATGCCAGTGAATTTCTTGGTGAACAAATATTGGACCTTCCGCAAACCGAAGTCCAAGATAATTATCGCTGCAGAGCCTTCCTAAGGGTTTTCTCAGGCCACGTCGTATTTTCCGACGTGGCTTTTTTAGAACCTAAGAATCGAATAAATGTTTGAAATAACCCTTGAAAGATGTCCACTAAGCAAGGCAAACTAGGTCTTAAGTACATCAGGTTTTCAGGGGGAAACATGATCACAAAAGTCTATTTTAGCCACCTCAACCCAAGCGATCCTTGGGTTCATCTCAACATTGAACTCATTAAAACTGCTCACCAAATGTGGGTCTCGCTCTTAGTTAAATCAGAGGAATTCGATGCGGATTCACTTATCACCGAGCTCATGCGTATCACTGGTTATTCCAGGCGCGAAGTAAATAATGGAATAAATGCTATGGCAGCCATGCAGAACTTACCTCTACTCCGTGAGATTCAAGAGCGCTATTACTTTCTTAATATTTACTACTTATCAGCGATAATGCTCGCCGTTGCCAAGGGATCTAAAGAAATTTGGCCCGAGCTGGATCGCCGCATCGTTGATGCGCTAACACCGGCTGTGGCAGATGAAGCCATGATGCAGTCTGCTACCTTGGCTCGACATATTAAGCGATGGATTTATGAGCTGGATCCCACGCCACCTAAGCCACCTGATGCGAAACGGGATTATGTGCGCGCTCAGATGAAGGACGATGTCACCTACGCCCAAATTCGACTCAGTGGGGCCAACAGACAGCGCTTTAATGATCTCCTGCGGCATTGGTCAGAAAAGGGGACAGACCTTGTAAACGGCTTGGTAGACATCCTCAAGGAAAATAGTCAGGTCAAAATAAATAAGTACCTCTACACGCCACATGAGGAGAGTGAAGTCGGATGGATGCCAGATGCTGGCTTCTGCAATATCGGTGACTACCTCGATTGTGAGATGTCAATCCCGAAAGACCTCGACAAATTTAAGGGGAGGGTAGAAGAAGGATATCGCCCCAGTGAGGGACTGATTGCGCTGGTACGAGCCCGAGATGGTCACTGCAGATTTCCCGGCTGCTGTGTGCCAGCTAGTAAATGCCAGGTGGATCATATTGTGCCGTGGAAGGAAGGGGGCAAAACCGTGGACTGGAATCTCCAGCTGGTTTGCCAACGCCATCACAATATGAAAACCGATGCCCGCTTTAGTGCGGAAATCAATGGACTAGCGGAGGTGAAGTGGATTGGACCATTGGACGTGCCAATGGTAACCAAACCCACCGGTCCGCTAGCGCCGATAATGCCACGGGGGAGGTGGGGCCAGATCTTGAGGGATCGGATGCAAGCTCGATTTGAAAGAATCAGAGATCAGCATCGCGATACTTAGAACCAGCCCACCTTGGGGGATTAGTTGGCGTGGAGATCGGCGTTAAGCTCGATAACCTTGGTATTAGGAACTACCACAACCTGGCCGCTCACAGAGTCGCGTCGGAAGATGAGTCCATTGCGCCCGCTGAGTTCTGCTGCCTTCACAATCGCGCCGTCGAAAAGCACCTTGGTGCCAGCGGTGACGTACAAGCCTGCCTCGATGATGCAGTCGTCGCCCAGTGGGATGCCACAGCCGGAGTTAGCGCCGAGCAAGCAACGCTTGCCCAGGGAGATGACGTGCTGTCCGCCACCGGAGAGGGTGCCCATGATGGATGCGCCGCCGCCGATGTCGGTGCCGTCATCGATGGTAACGCCAGCGGAGATGCGGCCTTCCACCATGGAAGCGCCGAGGGTGCCAGCATTGAAGTTAACAAAGCCCTCATGCATAACGGTGGTGCCCTCGGAGAGGTATGCACCTAGGCGCACGCGGTCCGCATCGCCAATGCGTACACCTGAAGGCACGACGTAATCGACCATGCGAGGGAACTTATCGACGGAATGCACCGCAACCTGTCCACGGCGGGAAAGGCGAGCGCGGGTGAGCTGGAAGCCTTCTACTGCGCAAGGGCCGAAGTTGGTCCATACAACGTTTTGCAGCAGGCCAAAAACGCCATCAAGGTTGAGGCCGTGGGGGCGAACCAAACGGTGGGAAAGTAGGTGGAGGCGCAGCCATGCGTCATAAGAATCAGCAGGTGCATCATCCAAGGATTCAATAGTGGTGGTGACGACCTGACGGGTTACGCCGCGGTCTTCATCAGCGCCTTCGAGGGCTGCAAGTTCAGCAGCAAGGTCTGAGGACGCAGAAGACCCGACACCTAGTTCAGGTGCCGGGTACCAAACGTCAAGAACGTCGCCATTAGCGGTTAGGGTCGCAATTCCAGTTGCGGATGCAGAGGTCATGCCCTCCAGGATAATTTCAGGCTGATCATCACTTCAAGTCGGAGGTGTGTTTTCTTCCACCACGAAGTCGGCTGTTGACCGTAAAGAAGGACAAAGCTACCAAGAAACCATAAACAATAATCACTGAAAAGACCTGGCCGCGGCTGGATTCATCGGCAAGCATGAGCAGAATTAGACCAGCAATGAGCACGAGGGTGAAAATGCCTAGCCCCGGGTGCGCCCACATGCGCACAGTTGAGATTTCGCCATTGGCCTCGAGTTCTTTTCTTAGCTTGAGCTGGGACAGCGCGATCATGATCCACACCACGATCAAGCAACCACCGACGGCATTAAGCAAAAAGTCAAGCAGGCCAGCAGGGTTCCAATACTGCAATCCAACAGACACAAAAGCAAAGAACATGGACAGCAAGACGGCATTAGTTGGCACGTTATTCTTGCTCAGCTTGCGGAAAATCTTTGGCGCATCTTCACGCTTAGCTAGGGAATAAACCAGACGAGAGGTGCCATAAATCTGTGCATTAAATGCAGACAACAGCGCCATCACAATCACGGCTTCCATAAATCCAACCACTCCAGGGATATTAGCCATGGCCAAAATCTGGGTAAATGGGGAGTCTGCTGCGGTATCTGCGCCATCAATGGTTTCATAAGGCATGAGGAAGGTAATGACCAGCACGGAGCCCAGGTAGAAAATGGAAATGCGCCAGATCACCGCACGCACCGCCAAAGAGATCGCCTCGCGAGGTTTATCAGACTCAGCTGCAGCAATGGTGATCAGCTCAATGCCACCAAAGGCGAAGGCTACGGCCAACAAACCAGAAGCAACGCCGGAAAGGCCATTTGGCATAAAGCCGTGTTCGCCAAAGAAATTGGTGGTTCCAATGAAGTTTGTTCCAGGCAGCAGGCCGAAAATCAAAGCGACACCCACAATGAGGAAGGCGATGATTACAGCGACCTTGATAAACGCGAACCAATATTCAAATTCGCCGAAGCCGCGCACAGCAGCCAGGTTAACTACGGCAAAAAAGACGACACAGACCAGCGCAGGAATCCAAGGATCAACACCAAACCAAGCGCCCATCATGGCAGAGGCGCCGGTCATTTCAGCGCCCATCACCATGACCAGCATGAACCAATAAAGCCAGCCGAGGGAGAAACCCGCCCAGTGCCCAAAAGCATCTTCGCCATAACGGGAGAAAGATCCTGATGAGGGGCGTGCTGCTGCCATCTCACCCAGCATTTGCATAACCAGCACAACAATTGCGCCGGCGATGATATACGCAATAAGAACAGCGGGACCGGCAGCGCGAATGCCTACGCCGGTGCCCAGGAATAATCCCGCACCAATGGCGGAACCAAGACCCATCATTGTGAGGTGGCGGGTCCTTAATCCGGTCCCCAGCCCCTCTTTAGTTTCGGTGGTAGCCATGAGATAACCGTAAACCCACCAGGGCTTGGAAATGAAACAGGGTTAGATTTCTCGACGCGCTACTGGTTCGTGGTGGCCTGGCTCGCGCTTAATGCTCCAATTGTCTTCACCTTCAATGGACTTCACAGTGCGCAGTTCATTAAAGTCCGGGAACCAAATTGGGGTATCGCAGTCCAGCACGATGTTATTGCCAATATGGCAACCATTTCCCAAGCTCACGCCGATAATTCCAGAGCTGACTCCGAAGGTGCAATTGGTGCCAATATCAAGGCGGAGGCGACGCTGGTTTTCATCACGGGGAGACATAATGGTGGAGGACAAGCCGATTTCAGAACCTTCGCCAATGACTACACCTGAGCTGAGGCGACCTTCCACCTTGGCGGCACCGAGGGTACCCGAATTGAAGGAGACAAAACCTTCACGCAAGACAGAAGTACCCGGCGCTAAGTAGGCACCCAGGCGGACACGTTCTGCCTCGGAAATGCGTACCCCGGAAGGAACCACATAGTCCACCATGCGGGGCAGGCGGTCCACACAATAAACGTGGATGAGGCCTCGGGAGCGTAGTGCACCGCGGACCCATTCGAAGTTATCGGGCAAACATGGCCCCTTGTTGGTCCACACCACATTGGAGAGTAGTTCTAGGGCATTGGACATATCCAGCTCATGGGGGCGGACCAAACGATGGGAGAGAAGGTGCAAACGAAGATAAACATCATGAGCATCAACAGCAGGCGCAGAAAGGTCAGGAATAACGGTACGAACAGCAACCTGTTCAACCAATCGGTCTTGATCAAGTTTGATCAATTGCAGCATTCGTGGGGTGACATCGCTGGCACCTAAGCGGGTGGTTCCGACCTCGAGGGGATAGCGCTCCGACCAAAATTCAGGATCCACCAACTTTGGATCTGGGTACCAGGTATCCAATACAGTGCCGTCCATGGCGATATTTGCGATACCAATTCCTTGGGCGCCGATAAAATTTTTGCTCATTTTGTCTTTCACTTTCAGTCTGTACTGGAAAGATTTGTAGGCTGGTGGTTATGCAACTAGATCAGAATGAAAAAATTGCGCCAGAACTTGATCTGCTCGGCGATCCCATCACGTTGACCCAGCACTTGGTTGATATCCCAAGTCCTTCTGGAGAGGAGCGTGAAATCGCAGATGCCATTGAAGCGGCTCTTCGAAAGCTAAATCTACCGGGTGTAGAAATACTTCGCTTTAATAATAATGTGCTGGCCCGCACAAATAGGGGATTCGCTTCCCGCGTCATGTTGGCAGGCCACATTGATACCGTGCCAATTGCCGATAATGTGCCAAGCCGCACCGAGGACGGCATCATTTATGGCTGCGGAACGGTGGACATGAAGTCTGGCATGGCTGTCTACCTCAACACCTTTGCAGTGCTGGCAACGTCAGAGGATTTGAAATATGACCTCACTTTGATTGCTTATGAGTGCGAGGAAGTTTCTGCGCACCGTAATGGACTTGGTCATATTCAAAAGCAGTATCCAGAGTGGCTAAATGCCGATATTGCGCTATTGGGTGAGCCCACCGGTGGCTGGATCGAGGCTGGTTGCCAGGGCAATATTCGCATCAAGGTAAGTGCCCATGGCGTTCGTGCACACTCCGCACGTTCCTGGTTGGGGGATAACGCAATGCATAAACTCTCCCCATATATCGCCAAAGTTGCAGCTTATGAGCCTTTGCAGGTTGAAATTGACGGCCTTACCTACCGCGAAGGCCTCAACATTGTCCACTGCGAATCCGGCGTTGCCACCAACGTGATTCCAGATTTGGCATGGATGTACGTCAATTTCCGCTTTGCTCCAAACAGGCTTATCGACGAAGCGATTGCCCATGTAGTCGACACTCTAGGCCTCGAGGGGGCTGAAGGTATCGAGTGGGAGCTGGAAGACGCCGCAGGCGGCGCGCTTCCAGGACTGGGTAAGGAAGTAACTCAGGGACTAATTGAGGCAGTTGGTAGGGAAAAGATTCGTGCCAAGTACGGCTGGACCGATGTTTCGCGCTTTTCTGAGATGGGCGTGCCAGCATTGAACTTTGGTTCCGGCGACCCTAGCTTTGCGCATAAACGTGATGAGCAGTGCCCAGTTGAGCAGATCACCGAGGTTGCAGATATTTTGCGCGCTTACCTGAGCGCTTAGTTGTGTTCGGGGTTATCGTGGAACTCCATTCAAAAACTTTTGAGGAGGGTAACGATGGCCCCAAAACAAACGCCAAATCCAGATAAGAATCGCAATTTGGTTGGACCTGTGTTGCAGCGTCGCCAAAGTTCAGGAACCTTTGATCAGCGCTTGTTGGAAATGCGCGCCGATCACGATTGGAAGCACGCTGATCCATGGCGTGTATTGCGAATTCAATCCGAGTTTGTCGCTGGTTTTGATGCTTTGCATGAGATGCCAAAAGCTGTCACTGTGTTTGGTTCAGCTCGCATTAAAGAAGGCCACCCCTATTATGAGGCTGGCGTAAAGCTGGGCGAAAAACTCGTACAGGCCGATTATGCGGTAGTCACTGGTGGTGGCCCTGGCCTCATGGAAGCCCCTAATAAGGGCGCTTTTGAAGCCGATGGATTATCTGTTGGCTTGGGCATTGAATTACCTCACGAACAAGCACTAAACCCCTATGTGGATTTGGGCCTAAACTTCCGTTACTTCTTTGCTCGCAAGACCATGTTTTTGAAGTATTCCCAGGCCTTTGTGTGTTTGCCTGGCGGTTTTGGCACCCTCGATGAGCTTTTTGAGGTGCTCTGCATGGTGCAAACCGGCAAGGTTACCAATTTCCCTATTGTGCTAATCGGCACTGAATTCTGGGCAGGAATGGTGGAGTGGATCCGCACCCGGTTGGTTGAAGAGGGCATGATCGCGGAACAAGATATTGACCGCGTTCTTGTTACCGATGATGTGGAAGAGGCAGTGAAATTCATTGTTCATGCTCATGCAGGATTGGATGTAGCGCGCCGTCATAATTAGGCAGTGGCTACATTAGGTTCTATGAGTTCTTTGCCGGTCATCATGGCCATTGTTAATCGCACCCCTGATTCTTTTTATGACAAGGGTGCGACTTTTGCTGATTCTGCAGCGCTTGAACGAGTCTCAAAGGTGATCGCAGAAGGCGCTGGAATTATTGATATCGGCGGAGTTAAAGCAGGTCCAGGCGATTTTGTCGCTCCGGCTGAGGAAATCGATAGGGTAGTGCCCATCATTGCAGCAGTGCGGGAGAAATTCCCAGACATTGCTATTTCTGTTGATACCTGGCGCGCCGAGGTTGCTGATATCGCAATCCAAAATGGTGCAACCTTGGTTAATGACACCTGGGCTGGGCACGATCCACAATTACTTGAGGTCGCTGGCCAGCATCGAGTGGGATATGTGTGTTCGCATACCGGTGGAGCAATTCCACGCACCAGGCCTTATCGGGTGCATTTTGATGATGTGGTTGCTGATGTCATTAAGGAGACCACCGCATTGGCGGAAAGAGCAGTAAACGCGGGGGTTCCTGAGGATCAGATCTTTATTGATCCCACCCATGACTTTGGGAAAAACACTTTCCACGGATTGGAACTTTTAAGGCGCATTGATGAGATTGTGGCCACTGGCTGGCCCGTCCTTATGGCTTTGAGTAATAAGGATTTTATTGGCGAAACCCTCGATCGCAGCGTCGAAAAGCGGGTTCCAGGCACGCTGGCAGCCACCGCATGGGCTGCCGCGCACGGCGTCGCGGCTTTTCGGGTGCACGAGGTGGCTGACACCTTCGATGTTTTGCAGATGACCGCAGCAATTAAGGGCGAAGTCGCGCCACTGAACACCACAAGGGGCCTAGTATGAGCAGCATTAGCGTGGTAATTCCGGCTCTCAACGAAGGCCCCACCGTAGCCGCCGTGGTGCAAGCAGCGTTGGTCGATAACCCACTTGAGGTGCTGGTTATTGATGCGGACTCCACGGATAACACCGCTCAAGAAGCGCGCCGAGCCGGCGCCAGGGTGCTAAATTGGCGTGAAATTATGCCCCTGGAACCAATCCCTGGCAAAGGCGAATCCCTCTGGCGTGGCGTTTTTGCAGCGCGCGGCGAGGTCGTGGTTTTTGTGGACGCAGACCTTAGAAGTTTTCGCCCCGGCATGGTCAAGAAACTAGCTGCCCCCTTTGCCGACCCTAAGATTCACCTGGTCAAGGCTGATTATGAGCGCACCTTTGGGGACCGCCCAACCGGCGGAGGGCGCGTTACTGAACTCACTGCAAAACCGCTGCTACGCATCCTTTTCCCCGAGCTCAACCACATCCAACAACCACTCGGCGGCGAATACGCAATCCGGCGCAGCACCGCGCGTACTCTACCTTTTGTGGCAGGGTACGGGGTTGAAGTGGGGTTGCTTATCGACGTCGCCCGCCGCCACGGGGTTGCGGCCATAACGCAAGTTGACCTGGGCAGTCGCAGTCACAATCACCAACCGCTAGTGGCTTTAAGCAAGATGGCAGACGTGGTTGCTGCAACTATTTTGCAGCGCAGTGGTTCTAACATGACGATCACCCAGCGTGATCCACTAGACTGAGCAATCATGTTGACCTGGCTTCTCATGATTATCATTCTTGCGGCATTGATTGTGGTGCTTACCTGGATCTTTGCCAAATTCTTTGGGCGTGGCGAACAATCCCAACCCATGCCGGAAAATAATGATGTCATTGAGCACAATCGCCATGCTGTAGGTGCCGGCGAAATTGATGACATCATGTTTGAAACCGTGCTGCGCGGATATCGCCAAGACCAGGTTGATGATGTTATTGCCCACCTAAAATGGCAGGTTGATTCTTTGAATGCACAGCTTGCTGAAAAGGCAGCTACGCAGGACTTTTCCTAGGGTGCACGGGCAAAATTTACTAAAACCAGCTAAAATGGTCTTTTAGCCGCGTTGAATCGCGGGTTTTATCGTTGTGAGGAGCTGGAATCAATATGGCAGCAATGAAGCCTAGGACTGGTAGCGGACCAATGGAAGCCGTCCAAGAAAGCCGCAAGATTGTCATGCGGATCCCCTCCGATGGTGGTGGACGCCTCGTCGTGGAGCTAAACAAAGAAGAGGCTGCCGAGCTTGGCGCCCTGTTGTTGGAGGCATCCCAGTAACAGCCTGTGCAATTGCCATGGGTAGTATTTGTTAATCCACCCCGTCCCAAGGAGTAATGCACACGTGCTTTCCCACATCATCGATGTTCTAGCAGACCCCATTGACGGCACCGCTTTAGAAGGTGTCGACGATTTCACCAGGTTGGTGTCTGAATCTGGCCATTCATATGACGTTGCCCGCCAGGGTTATGTCACTTTGGCTGGAGGAGCGGGTCTTCGCTATTCCGGCGATGACGCCCAGATGATCGCTGATAGGGAGACCTTCCTCTCCGGCGGACATTTTGCGCCTTTCGTTGAATCCATCACCAATCACGTGCAAGCAGTTTTTGATGCTGCAGAGCTCGGTGATGATCAGCAACCGGTAGTTTGTGAAATTGGTGCAGGTACCGGTTACTACCTTGCCCATACTTTGGATTCAATTACTGATTCCCGCGGTATTGGCATTGACGTATCCGTACACGCGGCAAAGCACCTGGCTAAGGTTCATCCACGAGTTGGCGCCGTTATTGCTGACGCTTGGGCGCGTTTGCCCATTAAAGATGAATCCGTAGATGCCATCACCGTTATCTTCGCACCCCGCAATGCAGCTGAGTTCGCCCGCATTCTCAAGCCAAAGGGCCAAGTTATTGTGTTGACCGCAGAGATCGGCCACCTCTCTGAACTGCGTGAGCCACTGGGCATTATCGACGTAGAAGCTGGCAAAGTTGATCGCATGATCGAACAAGCCGCAGGCCATTTGCGTCCTGTTGGCGAAAGTGAATTAGTTGAGTTTGAAATGACTTTGGACCAGCAGTCCATTGCTTCTCAAATTGGCATGAGCCCTTCGGCTCGCCACATCAAGCCTGAGGCATTGGCAGAGCGTATCGCAGCCCTTCCTGAAAAGATGCAGGTCACTGCACGCGCCCGCATCACTTGCCTGGAGCGGATTAGCTAAATGCTCCACATATAAAAGAGGACAGCACCATGAGGTGCTGTCCTTTTGTGCTATTTAGCGCACTGGGCCTTCATCCGGTTCGTCGATGTCTTTGAAGTCATAAATATCTTCAATATCTAATTCAACTGATGAGAAATCATCTGGGAAATGATTTTCTTGGCGGATAATCTTGGCTTCTCCAGCAGTGCTGATATCAAACTTCTGGAAGGGGCCATTGTCAAAATAGACACGGCTGGCCATGGAAACATAACCACCATCAGCAAAAACCTCAACCGTGGAACCGTCCACAATAATAAACAGTGAATCGGTGTCATCGTCAGTTAGCGGAGCAATGGCCATCGGATCACCCGCATGGTTGGGGTTCATTGACCTATCAATGACCAACTGATTGTGGTGGTGGGCGATGGTGGCAGCAATTTCTCCTGCCTGATCCAACAAGGCAACCTCTACTGAACTACCTGCTGGGATTTCACAAAGCGCTGTCCAACCTGCAGCAGCCTCAGACTCGTGAATGGCATCCAACAATCCTTCTGGAGGGGTTTGGAAGAGAGTGCCGTCTTGCAATGTAACTACGCGTGGCACCGAGATAACATTTGCCCAGCCCTCTTTAATCCAGCTGAGATGCTCGGTGGGAGAGTCAAGACGGCCAACACCATTCATTAGACCAAAGATATGAGCGGCTTCATAACGATCGCCCTCACTGATGGTGTCCTCGGTGTAATTGGTATTACGGGGACGAGAGAAATCATGCCCGAAGTCAATGCGGGTAAAAGGAGTGGTTACCTCAAATACTGTGCCATTTAGCTGGCCCACCAAATAACCTGAGACATCAATGCCATCTTGTTCGATGGTGACAATGACAACGTCATAAATCTCATGGTCAACTTCGTCGCGAAGGCGAATCATTCGTGGCGCAACGAGCACCTGGTCCTTGGCCAATCCGGAGAGTCCACTAAAAGTGAGTTGGCCCTTGAGATTCCATTGCCGGCCATCTTCAGAATCCAGCACGATCACCTGGGGTGCATCAACTGGGCCACAGACTGCGAGCATAAGCCAGCCTTGGTGTCCTTCATCGCGGTTGCTGTGGTTTTCCCAGCCGGGAATCACACAGGGGGAGCGGAACTTCTGATAGCCGTCGATATCGCCGACAACTTCACCAATGCGCACAACCTCTGGATCAAGCTCGAGAACATCTTCATTGACGAGCTCGATCGTGGCACGAATGTCATTGATATGGGCAACTTGGATAGTTGAGGAGGAACCAACTACCGAGGTGAAATAGAGATCAACCCCATCTTCGCGAGCAACGACGGAACCTGCGCGTACCTGAGTTTCATCACCTTCAGGTGCCAATACGTCATCACAAATATCCCAAACAAATGGGGTGCGCTCCGCAAATTGGTGTGCCCACCGGGGCCCGAGCTCAGGTGAGGGACGGTATTGGTGGAAGACATGCCACGTATTGCCATCGAGCAGCACACCAGCTGGTGCAAAAAGCACACCTTCTTCTGCGGTGATGTGGAGTTCTGGTCGGTGATAATGGTCAGGGGTATTCGCCATGTGTGAGTATCCTCGCTTGTCACGTGGGTATATCTGCTTATTCAGGCTAGCGATTCTCCTGGAGGTGGGGGAGAAAGACCAGGTAGGAGGCTTATTAAGGGCAAAAGAAAGCCAGGGTGAGGTTATTTAAAACATTCACCCTGGCTTTAGAAGTTGGTTAATTACATTAGGGACTTGTAGACATCAATGGTTTGCTGCGCGATCGCAGACCAAGAGAATGCGTCGATAGCGCGGGTACGGCCAGCTTCGCCAAAGAGCGCTGCACGACGTCGATCGGCAACCATAGTGTTAACAGCCTCGGCGAGATCCCTTTCAAAGGTCTCGACATCATTTTCGTTATAGTGGACCAAAGAGCCGGTGGAACCATCAACCACAACCTCAGGAATACCACCCACATCGGAGGCAACGACAGCAGTGGAACATGCCATTGCTTCGAGGTTAACGATGCCCAGTGGCTCATAAATGGAAGGGCAGACAAAGGTATCGGCTGCGGTGAGGATTTCCTGGATCTTAAACCTGTCCAGCATTTCCTGCACCCAGTACACACCTTCGCGCTTGCTTTGCAGTTCTTCTACCAAAGCAGTGGTGCGGGCTTCAATTTCAGGAGTGTCAGGTGCGCCCGCGCATAGCACCAGCTGCACACCTTCATCAAAGTGCGCAGCTGCCTTAATAAGGTGCTCAACACCCTTTTGGCGGGTAATTCGACCAACAAAGGCGACGATGGGGCGAGTTGGGTCAACACCGAGTCGGCTTAGTACGGATTCTTCAGCATCGGCAAAGGTAGGGCGTGGCTGCCACAGTTCGGTATCGATGCCGTTGAGGACAACGCGTACCTTGTCTGGCTCAATACGGGGGTAGGCCTCGAGGATGGAATCCTTCATTTTGGAAGAAACTGCGATGACAGCATCGGCATATTCCATGGCATTTTTTTCAGACCAGGAGGAAACGTCATAACCACCACCAAGCTGCTCACGCTTCCAGGGACGATCTGGCTCCAAGGAGTGTGCGGTAGCGATATGCGGAATGCCGTGCAAGCGGGCGGAAAGGTGGCCACCTAGACCTGTGTACCAGGTGTGGGAGTGCACAACATCAACATTTGAGGTTGCCTCAGCCATCCGCAGTCCGGTGGACAGGGTTTTAATGGCTGGGTTGGCGTTTTCTAAGGCAGGGTCTACACCATGGACAAAGACTCCTGCTTCATCGCGGGGTGCACCCATGCAGTGGACATCTACCTCGGTAATTTCACGCATAAAGCGCGTGAGTTCGGTGACGTGGACTCCTGCGCCACCATAGACCTCTGGTGGATATTCTCTTGTCATCATTGCGACTCTCATGACGTTGAGATTAGTTATCTGATCCGTCGCCCGCAGGGATACTGCAATGGGGGCATAAAAACGGGGCTACGGAAAAATAGTTTTTCCGCTTTCAAGCGCCGACAGAAGTTTCCCTTTATGGTTGAGGGTGTGAAGGGTAGACCAAATGTATTAGCAATCGTCCTCGCTGGTGGCGAGGGTAAACGCCTATTTCCGCTGACAGAGGACCGTGCCAAGCCAGCAGTTCCCTTTGGTGGAAATTACAGACTGATCGACTTTGTCTTGTCGAATCTGGTTAACGCCGGTTTCCTCAAGATTGCGGTGTTGACGCAGTATAAGTCGCACTCTTTGGATAGGCATATTTCGGTTTCTTGGAATGTTTCGGGCCCAACGGGTCAGTACATTGCTTCGGTCCCAGCGCAGCAGCGCCTGGGCAAGCGGTGGTTTACTGGTTCCGCGGATGCAATTTTGCAGTCCCTTAACCTTATTTCCGATGAGAAGCCTGACTATGTCATCGTCTTTGGTGCTGACCACGTATACCGCATGGATCCGCGCCAGATGCTCGATGAGCACATTGCTTCCGGCAAGGCAGTTTCTGTAGCAGGCATCCGAGTGCCTCGTGCAGAAGCAACTGCTTTTGGCTGCATTCAGTCTGACGAAGATGGCAACATCACCGAGTTCTTGGAGAAGCCAGCTGATCCTCCAGGTACCCCGGATGACCCTGAGGTTACTTATGCGTCTATGGGTAACTATATTTTCACCACCGAAGCGCTCATCAAGGCTCTTAAAGATGATGAAAATGATGAGAATTCCGACCATGACATGGGCGGAGACATCATCCCTTACTTTGTGAAGCGTTCTGAAGCTCATGTGTATGACTTCTCTGCTAACAAGCTTCCCGGCGCTACCGAGCGTGACAAGGGTTATTGGCGCGACGTAGGTACCATCGATGCATTCTATGAGTGCCACATGGACCTTATTTCAGTGCACCCAATCTTCAACCTCTACAACTCTGATTGGCCGATCCACACCACCTCCGAGGGCAACCTGCCACCGGCGAAGTTTGTACAAGGCGGCATTGCGCAGTCTTCAATGGTTTCTTCGGGATCCATTATTTCTGCGGGTACTGTTCGTAACTCTGTGCTTTCCAACAACGTTATCGTGGAAGAGGGAGCCACCGTTGAAGGTGCTGTCTTGATGCCAGGTGTACGTATCGGTAAGGGTGCGGTTGTGCGTCATGCCATCTTGGATAAGAACGTTGTTGTGCGCGATGGCGAGCTTATTGGCGTTGATCATGAGCGCGATTCTCAGCGCTTTAAAGTCAGCGCCGGCGGCGTTGTCGTAGTTGGTAAAAACCAGGTTGTTTAAACCCAGATAAAAAATTAGGAGGCCTGCGGGCCTCCTATTTTTTTATTTCTTGGTGATAAGAGTTAATCCGGCACCCAGTGGTAAGCGGGTGATAAGTGCACCCTCAATGCTGCGTACATATTCATCTGCTTCGCGGGCAGCGACGGTGTCGCGGTCTTTACGGGTTTCATCGCTAACAGTTCCATCAAGTAGGGCGTCGGCCAGTACCAACGTGCCACCTGGTCGAAGTAGGGGCCAGGCTGCGTCGAAAAGCGCCTTAAGGTCCATGGGGGAAACCTGGGCAAAAACGAGCTGGTAGCTGTCATTGGCTAGGCGACTCATGACGTCAAGGGGGCGCGAAAGTAGGAAACGCACGCGGCTGGTGGAATATCCGGCTTCGCGGAAGAGGACTTTGGCTTGGCGCTGATGTTCGGATTCAGGGTCAATGCAGGTGAGTGTGGTTCCTTCACGCAGGCCACGGAGAATATAGAGGCCTACGAGGCCAGCAGCTGGGGTGATGGCGATAGCGCCCGTGGAACCTTCGCCATTGGTAGTGGCGGCGAGGGTGGAGAGGAGCTGGCCGGTCATCTCATCTGGGGTGGGGAGGTTGAACTCGGCGGCGTCTTCACGAGCGCGGGCGACGGCAGGGTCGGTCTCAGTAGTGGACTCGACATAGTTGCGAAGGAACTCGAAGGCATTACTCACGCAGCCTAGTTTAGGCCTAAACTAGGGCAAGACCAGGATTTTACACGCGGATTAGCCAAGAGAATTTGAACTAGGTTCATTATTGTCAGTGGATGCACAGGTTGTAATCTAGATTTCCCAAGTTCAGTAGGGCAAAATGGTCTTTATGAAAAAGAAGTCCCGCGATTATGCACCTGCTGAGATTGAGCCTGTCCCTACGGATACCGCTGAGGAATTAACAGGAACTGCAGCTTTTGATGCGGGGCAGGCAGAAATGCCTACCTGGGGAGAACTCGTCGCAGAGCATGCCGATAGCGTTTATCGTCTCGCTTTTAGGCTTTCGGGCAATCAGCACGATGCCGAAGACCTCACCCAAGAGACTTTTATGCGTGTATTTAGATCTTTGAAGAGCTACCAGCCCGGTACTTTTGAGGGCTGGTTGCACCGCATCACCACCAACCTCTTCCTTGATATGGTTCGACACCGTGGCAAAATCCGCATGGAGGCGCTGCCGGAGGACTATGAGCGCGTTCCCGGTAACGATATGACTCCGGAACAGGCTTATAACGTGGCTAATTTGGATCCAGCCCTGCAAAAGGCTTTGGATGAACTTAGCCCCGATTTCCGTGTAGCTGTAGTGCTTTGTGATGTTGTGGGCATGAGCTATGACGAAATCGCGGAGACTCTTGGTGTCAAAATGGGTACTGTGCGTTCTCGTATTCACCGAGGCAGGAGCCATCTGCGCGCTAGCCTTGAAGCTGCAGCTTTGACCAATGAAGAAGTATCCCTCCTGGTTCCAACTCATTAGTAGATCCGCATTTGTGGGGAACTAAGTTTGTTGTCTGGGCGTTGAAAAGATAAGTATCCTGGCGAGATAGGTGATATCTCACCAAAGATAAAGACTGCTCAACGCATTATTCACATGAGAAACAGGAGGTAATCGGAAAAGATGAATAACTCCGAGACCACCGGGAATCTCCAGGGCTCGCGGCTGAAGGCAAAAGCTTCGAAAAAGCTCCAGCCTTTTGCCCTTGATTCGGTAAAGGCTACGGCTAGCCGGGAAGTCAGGGAAGTCACGGGCAAGCTGCAAGAGAAAACCAAAAAGCTAAAACAGCCTAATAAAGAGTTTTCTTCCGTCGAGCATCTTTCTGCCGACGCAGCAGCAATGTTTGTGGATAATGAGCTATCACGAGGTGCTATGCACCGCGCACGGCGTCACATTATTCACTGCGCAGAGTGTCGTGAGGAAATCAATCGCCAACGTAAGACGGTTGAATATTTGCGTAATGAATGCCGTCGTCCGGAGGTTTCCGCACCGCTGGATTTGAAGGCAAAATTGGCCAGCTTGGCAAATGAATGTGCCCCGGGTCCGGGAGCAGAGAATTTGGCAATGCAGCGTCCAGAATCTTTTGTAGCTAAAGTTGAGTCCGTGGTTCGTGCGGTTCGTCGCACTCAGGGCCGCTAGATTTTTATCCTTGAGTGAAAGACAGGTCTGATGTTTTCAAGCGTGGGCTGGGGAGAAATTTTCCTGCTTGTAGTCGTGGGCCTGGTTGTAATTGGCCCTGAGCGGCTACCCCGAGTAATCCAAGATGTGCGTGCTGCTATTTTTGCTGCTCGTACCGCAATCGACAATGCGAAGAAAACTTTGGATGATGATTTCGGTTCAGAATTTGATGATATTCGTAAACCACTTACCCAGGTCGCGCAATACACGCGTATGAGCCCAAAAACAGCAATTACCAAAGCGCTTTTCGACGGGGACAATACGCTTGTAGATTCCTTTGATCCGAAAAAGATCATGGCAGCTGATACTGAAGGTGCTGCTCAAAGAAATAATGAGACACCTAACAACAATGCCACTGTGGTGCAGCGTCCTGATTCACAGCAATCGCAGCCAGTACAGCAAAGCACACAGCAGCAAAAGCAAGGCCCAAAATATTCCGGTGGCGTTTCCTGGACCGATATTCTTTAGAAGAGTTATACAAAGCAAATTTCCCTCCGCACTATTGTGGAGGGAAATTTTTTAATGCTTTTTACTTAACGCCCAATCCAAGGGTTTTGCCCACAATGGAAACCTTGCGCTTAGCCAGGTGATCGGCAATCCCATTGATTGCGATAGCAGTGGGGGAGGTTGGCTCGGAAATCGCAATTGGATTTCCCACATCGCCACCGATGCGCAGATGTGGATCCAAAGGCACAGAGCCAATAACCTTGACATCTTCGCCGGTAATGGCAGTGAGGCGATCAGCCACTTTCTGTCCGCCGCCAGAGCCAAAGACATCCATGGTGGAACCATCAGGCATCACCATGGCGGACATGTTCTCAATAACACCAGCAACCTTTTGGTTAGTCTGCACTGAGATGGTGCCAGCACGTTCTGCAACCTCAGCAGCAGCTGCCTGCGGGGTGGTCACAATGAGCAGTTCTGCATTAGGAATCAGCTGTGCCACGGTGATGGCAATATCGCCGGTTCCTGGTGGCAGGTCGAGCAGCAAGATGTCGAGGTCGCCCCAGAACACATCGGTGAGGAATTGCTGGATCGCACGGTGCAGCATTGGGCCACGCCACACCACGGGAGCATTGCCCTCAGTAAAGTGCGCAATGGAGATCATTTTTACGCCATGAGCCTGTGGCGGCATGATCATGTCATCAACCTGGTGTGGACGCTGATCAGAACCCAGCATGCCAGGCACAGAGTGGCCGTAGATATCGGCATCAAGAATGCCTACGGAGAGGCCCTTCTTTGCCAAAGCAGCTGCCAAGTTTACCGTCATAGAGGATTTACCAACGCCACCTTTGCCGGAAGCTACTGCAAATACGCGGGTGGTAGAACCTGGTTGCGCAAATGGAATAACGGGTTCGGAGGTCTCACCGCGGAGTGATACACGCAGTTCACGCCGTTGTTCATCGCTCATGACATCGGTGCTTACCTGCACCTTGCCAACACCGGGCATGTCTTTTAAGGCTGCTTCGGTATTGGTGACGATGGTGGTTTTCATCGGGCAAGCCGCAATGGTCAGGTAGACCTCCACCTGAACATCAGAACCGTCAATGGCCACAGATTTGACCATGCCCAGCTCTGTGATGGGCTTACCGATCTCTGGATCCTCTACGCGGGATAGCGCGCTGCGGACAGCGGATTCGGTTACTTGAGACATCACCTATTGATAGTAGTACTCGGGTTGGTTAGTCCCTAAAATTATCGGCTACATCACCCTGGGTGGGGTCGGAAAGATCATTGGGACCCGAGCCAAGAGTTTCATGCTGAGCTGCAATACGAGCTGCCGCCTCATCGTCCAATTTGGCTTCTATACGTTCCAAGAGGCTGCGTAGATCATCCAGCTCGTGGCGCAGATAATCGCGGGTAACTGTTTCGCCCAGGGCCAAACGGACACCAGCGAGCTCACGGGTGAGAAATTCAGTATCAGCTTTGGTTTCTTCAGCACGGCGTCGATCAGCCAAAATGGTTTGCTTATCGCGGTCTTCTTGGCGGTTTTGGGCCAGCAAGATCAGCGGAGCAGCATAGGCAGCCTGTGTGGAAAAGGCCAGGTTAAGCAGGATAAAGGGGTAGTGATCCCAACTCCACGCCCAGCCACCGATGTTGAGCAAGATCCACGCGATCACAAAAAGCGTTTGCCAAAAAAGGTATTGGCCGGTGCCAAAAAAGCGGGCGATATTTTCGGCATAGGCGCCAATGGCATCGTCATCAAATTTAAGCTTATTACGGCCAGCGATGCGGGGTGTATCAAGTTCGGAACGGTAGTAATCAGCCATTGGTGGGCTCCTCTCCCGGGCGCAGACCAGCGTCACGCCAGTCCTCGGGAAGCATATGGTCTAGCAGGTCATCGACGGCAACGGCGCCCAAAAGGTGCCCGTTTTCATCCAATACAGGTCCGCAGACAAGGTTATAGGTAGCAAAAAACCTCGCCGCGGTTTCCTGGGTGTCATCGGCATAAAGCGGTGGCAGATCTGGATCCAAAATGCCACCGATGAGGCTGGAAGGAGGCTCACGCAATAATTTTTGCAGGTGCACACAGCCGAGATATTTGCCGGTGGGCGTGGCTGTGGGAGGGCGCACCACAAAGATCAGCGAGGCTAAAGAGGTAGGAAGATCTGGGTTTCGAGCCATCGCCAATGCCTCAGCGACGGTGGTTGCGGGATCCATAATCAGTGGCTCAGGCGTCATCAACGCACCAACTGTGTCGGGGGAGAAGTGCATCAAACGACGCACCGGTGCAGATTCCTCAGGATCCATCAAATCCAAAAGCACATCGGCCTTGTCATGGGGCAATTCCCCCAGCAAGTCGGCGGCGTCATCGGGATCCATCTCCTCCAAAATGTCCGCGGCACGTTCAATATCAAGCTGTTCAATCAACTCAGCCTGGCGATCCTCAGATAGTTCCTGCAGGATATCCGCCAGTTTTTCGTCGTCAAGCTCCTCGGTGACCTCCGTGCGCTGCGCGGTGGGCAGGTGATAAAGCTGCTTTGCGACGTCCGCAGGCCTCATATCCTCAAACCCTGCGATGAGTTCAGCGGTGTCATTGGACTCACCGACACCACCTGCGGTGATGCCGTGGACGTGGTACCACGGCACCGTGTGCAGCACGGGTCGACGCCCAAATTTAGGGCGCTCACCGAAGACGGCGACGCGGGTAATAATCCAATCGCGGGTACGGGAGAGCTCCAATTCCACATCGGCGATTTCCACGGCACGTCCATGAAGTTTTTCAAATTCTGGATCATCGGTGTGCACTTTGGCGCCGATAATATCGCCAATAATTTGTAGCTCACCAGTGCGCGGGCGGAAAGCACGCAGGGACACCGAACCTGTGATGAGGGTGACGTCCTTGGGCTCGATGGAGGCAATACGCAGCATAGGCACAAAGATTCGGCGTTTATTGTTGATCATCTCAACTACGAGCCCCAAGGCGCGGGAATCTTGGCCGTGGGGGCGAATAATCACCACGACATCGCGTACGCGACCAATTGCATCGGTATCTGGTCCGCGTACCACCATCCCGGCGAGGCGGCCTGCGTATAATCGGGTAATTCCACTCATGTGTTCCCATCTTAGGGGAACGTTTTGGCTGGTGTGTGCGTTGTCTACTTAGAGTCAAAAAACTTTAGAAGGAGACAATACAAAATGGCTGCAGATACCCCGGACAATAAGGTACTCAACTTTCAAAAAACCCGACCAGAGGGCTGGCCCGTGGGAAGCTTCCAAACTTATGTTGAAGCTCAGGAAGCGGTTGATTATCTAAGCGATAATAATTTCCCGGTTGGTGAACTCACCATTGTTGGTGTGGACCTGATGGAAGTTGAACGTGTCACCGGGCGTCTTAGCTGGGGCAGAGTGCTTGCAGGCGGCGCTGCCTCTGGTGCCTGGTTGGGTGTTTTCTTTGGTACCGTGCTGGCGTTGATGTCTGGAGATTGGGTATCTTCCATCGCAATTGGCCTGTTCATGGGCATTATTTTTGGCACTGTGGGCGTTGCAGTTCCTTATGCTGCAACCCGTGGCAAGCGTGATTTTACTTCCTCCACCCAAATTGTGGCAGGCCGTTATGATGTCATTTGTTCACCACAGCGTGCAACAGAAGCTCGCGACATGATTGCACGTAAGTCCGCACAATTTGGGGCTTAAGTTAAGCTGTCAGCTATGGAAAACCTGGGGAAGAAGGCTCTAACAACTGCACTTGTGCTGAGTTTGGGGGCGGCATTAAGTGCTTGCACTCTGGAAGCTCGGGAGCCTCAACCTCCAGTGCCACTAGGTGAGGTTAACTACCTGCAGATTCTTGTTCCTAAGGATGATCCAGAAGGCCTAGTGCTGGGCAATCTTTATGAAACCGCGCTAGATGATCGCGGGCGCGCCACGTCCATTCAAATTACTGATGGCGGCCTAGACGCGCAGCTTAATGATCTGCGTGCTGGGTCTACAGATCTGGTGATTGGATGCTCCGGAAATATTTTGGAGTTTTATAATCCAGATTTAGCGGCGCAACTGAAGTACGAATATGCCCAGCAGAGCAGTGTGGATAAAAACTCTGGGGAATGGCGTGAGAAGGTTTATGACGCTCTCCAAGGAAGTTTGCCCACCTCGCTGGCAGCCACGGACCCATCCAATGCCGTGGGCTGTGCTGAGTCAACCGAATTGCCACAAAATATTGTGCCGATTTATCGCAAACCTAATTTACCCCGGCAAGATCGAGACGTGCTCAATATTGTTAGCGGAGCAATTAGTACTGAAGAACTCCAGACTTTAGTTAAAGATTCCAGCAATGATCTTTCGATGTCTGAAACGGCTTTGGAATTTTTAAGGTCTAAAGGATTTTAAAACGTAGACATAAAAGTGCCCGGTCGCTCCCTTTAGGGGAGTGACCGGGCACTTTGTGCTAGCTAGAGCTTAGCTGACTAGATGCGGAAGGCATCGTCGATAAGCTTCTTCTCTTCTAGCTGGTGAACCTTGGCGATACCGGTTGCAGTAGAAGACTGTGCGCGGCGGGATACGCGACGCATAGGCAGCAGATCTGGAATCAGGGAACGCAGGTGTTCGTTGTAGAAAGGCCATGGACCCTGGTTTGCTGGCTCGTCCTGAACAAAGAGGATTTCCTCAGCGTTAGGGTAGCCGGCGAATGCCTTGGAAAGGCGGTTGAAAGGAATTGGGTGCAGCATTTCGATGCGTACGATCGCAACATCGTCACGGCCGTCCTGTTCCTTACGCTTTGCCAACTCCCAGTAGAGCTTGCCGGAAACCAGCATGATCTTCTTGACCTTGGAAGCATCTGCCACGTTTGGATCGTCGATGACTGACTGGAACTTGGTGGTCTCAGTGAAGTCTTCTGGAGCAGAAGAAGCAGCCTTGTTACGCAGCATGGACTTAGGAGTGAAGATAACCAAAGGACGCTTCAGCTCGGAAAGTGCATGGCGACGCAGCAGGTGGAAGTGGTTAGCAGGGGTGGAAGGCTGAGCCACAGTCATGGAACCTTCAGCACAAAGCTGGAGGAAACGCTCGATACGAGCAGAGGAGTGGTCAGGGCCCTGGCCCTCGTAGCCGTGTGGCAGGAGCAGGATCAGCTTGGAGGTCTGTCCCCACTTTGCCTCACCGGAGGAGATGTACTCATCGATGATGGTCTGTGCGCCGTTCGCGAAGTCACCGAACTGGGCTTCCCAAGCAACAACTGCATCTTCGTTTCCGACTGAGTAGCCGTACTCGAAGCCCACGCCTGCGTACTCGGTCAACGCGGAGTTGTAGACCAGGAACTTGCCCTCGCCCTTTGCCTGAGCCAATTCGTGCAGTGGGTTGAATTCCTCTGCAGTGTTGGGATCAATGGCAACTGCGTGGCGTTGGGTGAAGGTACCACGGCGGGAATCCTCACCTGCAAGACGAACAAGCTTGCCGGAGTTAGCCAGGGAGCCGAAGGCGAGCAGCTCGCCCCATGCCCAGTCGATGCCACCTTCGGTAACAGACTTGGTGCGCTTCTTAGCAACTGGAGCAACACGGGGGTGGTAGGAGAAGCCCTCTGGGGTGTTGGCAAATGCCTGGCCAAGTTCCAGCAGCTCCTCGCGGGAGATGTTGGTGTTCAGACCGTGTGGCAGCTCCTGGGAGCTGGTGATGCCAGACTGTTCCTGCGGCTGCTTCTTGCCTGCGTCCTTAACCTCGTTGAATACAGATTCCATCTGGTCGTGGAAGTCACGAATAACTGCTTCTGCATCCTCAGGGGAAAGATCGCCACGGCCGAGCAGATCCTCGGTGTACTGAGCGCGGACTGTCTCGCGACCGGTGATCAGCTCGTACATCTTAGGCTGGGTCATGGAAGGATCATCAGCTTCGTTGTGGCCACGTAGACGGTAGCAGACGAGGTCGATGAAGACGTCCTTGCCGAAGCGACGGCGGTATTCGGTAGCCAGCTGGCCAACCCAAACAACTGCTTCTGGGTCGTCGCCATTGACATGGAACACTGGGCAGCCGAAAGCCTTGGCATAGTCGGTTGCGTAGTACATGGAACGGCTGGAATCCGGGGTGGTGGTGAATCCGATCTGGTTGTTTACCACGATGTGGATGGTGCCACCGACGTCGTAGCCACGCAGCTTAGCCAGGTTGATGGTTTCTGGAACGATGCCCAGACCAGCAAATGCAGCATCGCCGTGGAGCAGCAGTGGAACAACGGTCTTGCCCTCAACACCCTTGTCTAGGTAGTCCTGCTTTGCGCGGACGATACCTTCCACGACTGGGTTAACAGCCTCGAGGTGAGATGGGTTAGCGGTGAGGGAGACCTTGATCTCGCCATCGCCGAACATCTGCAGGTGCTGACCCTCGGAACCGAGGTGGTACTTCACGTCGCCGGAGCCACCGATCTGGCCCTGCTCCATCTGGCCTTCAAACTCGTTGAAGATGGAAGCCAGTGGCTTGCCAACGATGTTGAAGAGGACGTTGAGGCGACCGCGGTGTGGCATACCGATAACAACTTCGTCGAGGCCCTGGCCTGCGGCGGTGTCGATGGCGGAGTCCATCAGTGGGATCAGGGATTCTGCACCCTCAAGGGAGAAGCGCTTCTGGCCGACGTACTTGGTCTGCAGGAAGTTCTCAAATGCCTCAGCAGCGTTGAGCTTCTGCAGGATGTACTTCTGCTCAGCCTGGGTTGGCTTTGGCATACCTGCTTCGAGGCGGTCCTGCAGCCAGGTGCGCTCGTCACGGTCGAGAATGTGGGAGTACTCGGAGCCAACCTTGAGGGTGTAAGCAGCACGCAGGCGAGAGAGCACCTCGCGCAGGGTCATGGTCTCTTTGCCACCAAAACCGCCGACGCTGAAGGTACGGTCCAGATCCCAGATGGTCAGGCTGTGAGTCTCAATGTCCAGGTCGCGGTGATCTGGAACTGGCATACCTGGCTGTACCCAAGGAAGTGGGTTGGTATCAGCGATCAGATGTCCACGGGAACGGTAAGCCTCGATGAGCTGCATAACGCGGGTGTTCTTATCAACACCGGTGTTTGGCAGGTCCTGTGCCCAACGCATTGGGGTATAAGGCACATTCATTGCCTCGAAGATCTCATCCCAGAACTTGTCGTCGGTAAGCAGCTGAGACATGGTGCGCAGGAACTCGCCGGAAACTGCACCCTGGATGACGCGGTGGTCATAGGTGGAGGTGATGGTGACAAGCTTGCCAACGCCGAGCTCGGCGAGACGATCCTCGGATGCGCCCTGGAATTCTGCAGGGTAGTCCATGGAGCCAACACCGATGATGGTGCCCTGGCCCTTGGTCAAACGAGGAACGGAGTGGCGGGTGCCGATGCCACCTGGGTTGGTCAGGGAAACGGTTACACCCTGGTAATCGTTCATGGTCAGCTTGCCCTGGCGGGAACGGGAAACGATGTCCTCATAAGCTGCGAGGAACTCGGAGAAGTTCATCTTCTCGGTTTCCTTGATGGCAGCAACTACCAGCGCACGGGAGCCATCCTTCTGAGGAAGGTCGATGGCTAGGCCGAGGTTAATGTGCTCAGGCACAACCAAGGTGGGCTTGCCGTCGATGACATCATAAGAGTTGTTCATGTCCGGGTGAGCCATAACAGCCTTCACCATGGCGTAGCCGATGATGTGGGTGAAGGAGATCTTGCCACCGCGGGTGCGCTTGAGCTGGTCATTGACCATTGCGCGGTTTTCGAACATAAGGCGTGCAGGCATATCGCGCACGGAAGTTGCGGTTGGAATCTCAAGGGAGATGTCCATGTTCTTAGCGATGGACTTAAAAATGCCCTTGATAGGGAATTGGCCAGCCTCAGGTAGAGATTGTTGCTTGGACAAAGGAGACTCCTTGGCCTTTGGTGCGGCCTTCGGTTGGGCCTGCTTGGTGGCTTGAGATGGTGCTGCCTTAGCGGCAGGCTTTTCTGCGGGCTTCTGAGTGGTCTTCGCAGCAGACTTGTCAGCTGGTTGTGCAGATTCAGCTGGTGCTGAATTCTGTGCTTCCGCTGCAACGGGGGTAGCGTTCGGGGCCCCCTGAGCCTCGAATAGATCTCTCCATTCCTTGTCCACGGACTGTGGGTCCTTCTGGAACTGCTGGAACATCTCGTCCACCAGCCACGCATTCTGGCCGAAAGTACTAGCGCTGCTCACGGCAGGTACTCGCCTCTTTTCCTTGCTTCTTGAGGGTTTTATTGAGCTTGTTTTTATCTACTGTAACGCTGGTTGTTGGCACAAAGGCCTAGCACCCCAGTTGTAGCACTAATTTGTTGACAGTTCCCATTAAAATAACCTGTTAACCAATTAAATGCCACATGCGGGCGTAGGTACCTCCGGCAGACAGCAGCGTCTCGTGAGATCCATCTTCGATGATACGTCCTTGATCAACTACGAGGATACGATCGGCCCTACTTGCCGTCGCCAGGCGGTGCGCAACGATGATGCTCGTGCGACCTTGAGTGACCCTTTCAGAGGCATTCAAAATCACCATTTCAGTAGCAGGATCAAGTGTTGACGTCGCCTCATCTAACAACATAATTTCCGGCTCAATTAATTCCGCACGCGCTAAGGCGATGAGTTGGCGCTGGCCAGAGGATAGATTGCGGCCACGCTCACCGACATGATGGTTAAAACCATCCGGGATAGCAGCGATTGCGTTAAGGGCACCCACCCTGCGGGCCGCTGCCTCAATAGTGCTTTTCGACGCAAACCTGTCGCCGTAGGCAATATTTTCTGCGATTGTGCCACTGAAGAGGTAGGCCTCCTGTGGCACATGTCCGATCGTGCGCCTCCACTGCTTGAGTGGGAAGTCCGCGATGTTGATATCGCCCGCGCGCACACTACCCTCATTTGGGTCATAAAGACGTGAAATCAACTTCACTACAGTGGATTTTCCGGCACCAGTTGGGCCGACGATAGCCACAGTGGAACCTGGCTCAAAATCCACGGAGACATTACGCAGAATTGGGGTGTCAAGATAGCCAAAGGTGACGTCGACAAGCTCAATCTTTTGGGTGGCCGCGCTCTGAGCGCCAGTGTGGGTGCCGGCGTCGGGGACGCTGGGCTGAGTGGCCAGTAATTCGGTGATGCGGCGGAATCCCACAGCTGCTTGCTGATAGGAGTCAAAGATTTGGCTAAGTTGTTGGATCGGACCAAACATCAGGCCCATATAGAGCACAAAGGCCACCAAAACGCCGGTACTGATCTCACCGCGGGCAACTTGGACTGCGCCAAAGCCCAGTACGCCAGCCTGCGCGATTTCCGAGATAGCGCTGATGCCAGGGAAATAAATGGCAATCGCGGTTTGTGATTGGACTCGCAAACGACGGTACTCATCTGCCTCATGAGCGTAATTGGCGTTGACTTTATCTTCCATGCGGTGCATTTGAGCGGTACGCAAGCCTGCAATTGATTCATGAAAAACGGCATTCACCTGGCTGGATTGCTCGCGCGCGGCGGTATAAAGCCGGGAGCTAATGCGTCGGAAAATCAGCGTCAAAATCACGATCAGCGGCACAACAGAAAGAGCAGCCAAAGCCAAACTGAGATCAGTAAGCGCGAGCATGGCAACCACACCGACCAACGTGCCCACCGAAACCACTGTTTGGGCCAACCCTGTTTGCAGGAAAGAAGAGAGGTTATCGATATCGGTGGTCATGCGCGTCATGATGCGACCAGACATGGTGCGTTCAAAATAGTCCATGGACAAGCGCAAAAGGTGCACAAAGGAACGCAGGCGCAGTCCAAAGAGCAAACGTTCACCAGTACGAGCGGTAATGATGGTGTTGACCACGGCCGCCACCCAAGAAATCAGCACCACAATGGCACCGATAATGGCGATTACCCACAAGGTAGTGGTGTCCTGAGCTTGGACACCATTGTCGATGGCTTTGCGCATCAGTGTTGGGAAAGCCAAGTCCGCTGCAACGCCAACCAGAAGGAGTGCGATCACTCCGGCGATAAGCCAACGCACCTGCTTAAAGAGGTTGAGCAATTTGAAACCTTGGGTGCTGGTGCGCAGTCGGGTGACATCAACCTTGGGATCTTCGGTGGCAGGTGGGAGCGCCTCGATTTGAGCAAGGAGTTCCGGCGTAGCAGGCACCGCCATTCCGCGTCCACCACCACGGCCTCCGCCTCCGCCACCTGCGGGCTGCAAGATACGGTATTGCTTTTCAAATTTCACCTCCGGCCACAACTGCTCAGCAGCAGGTAGGGAAGTGGTGTGGGAGGTTTCATCATCAAGCTCAAACTCTGGAGCCTGTTCCTCTTTAAAGCCCATGGCCATCAAGTGCGCAAAGCGTTGATTTTGGCTCAGTTCTGCAAGAGTTCCATAGGCTGTGAGCTGACCTTTTTCCACCAATCCAACACGATCGCCAAGCTCCAGGGTGGAGTGACGGTGCGCCATGATGAAAATTGTGACATCCGAAAGCTCTTTTCTTAAAGCTTGGAAGATGCGGTCCTCAGTTGAAGCGTCGATAGCAGAGGTGGCGTCATCAAGCACCAGCACTCGGGGATGGGCCAGGAAAGCCCGGGCGAGTGCAATACGCTGGCGCTGCCCGCCAGAAAGGGTAAGTCCACGTTCGCCCACAACTTCTTCATAACCGTTCGGCAGCTCTGCGATGAAGTCATGTGCCTGCGCGAGCCGGGCTGCGTGCTCAATTTGTTCATCACTTGCGTCAATGCCCATGGCGATGTTCTCGCGGATGGAGGTTGAGTAGAGAAAGGGCTCATCAAATACAGCAATAAGGTTTTCCCGAATATCGGTGTCCTTAAGCTGTGGGAAGGGGAAAGTACCTGCGGCGTGGGTGAAGGAAATGTGGCCGGACGTTGGCTGATAAAACCCACCAGCTAATTGCACAGCCATGGTTTTGCCAGCGCCAGCTGGACCCACTAAAACAGTAGTCTCACCAGGCTTGATCTCTAGATCAAAGCCATTGAGCACTCCCTCAAACTCTACGTTTTCAAATTTCAAACCAAGGGGACCTGCTGGCAGCTGTGCGGGATCTGCCGGGTCTTCGTGGCTGGGTTTAAGGTCAATGACCTCAAAGATTCTTTCCACCGAGGACAACGCCAATTGAATGCGCATGAGCATGCCAGATAGGGACCTGGCCACCGCGGACAAACTGGTGAGATAAGAAGAAAAAGCCACAAAGGTACCGACGGTGATGTGGCCGGTCATAGCCAAATAACCGCCAGCCACGATGTTAAGTACTAGTGCAATCTGTGGCAGCTGCTCCACCATTGGGATAAATCGGGCGGTGAGGCGAGCGGTGCGCATGCGCTGGGCAAAAAGTTCACGAGCAGTTTTTTCTAGCTGCTCTACCTCACGGTCTTCTTGAGCAAAGGCTTTAACCACGCGAATACCGGTGACGGTTTCTTCCACATGGGTAGTCAAGTCTGCAGCCTTTTGTTGCGCTGACCAGGTGGACGCAAAAAGCGCGCGCCGGGAAAGGGCAACTGCCCACAACAAAAGCGGCACCAAAATGGCGGCGATAATAGTTAAGGGTGGAGAAATTGCCACCATAATGGCCAAGGTCAGCACCAATTTGATGACGTTGCCAATGAGCATAGGCAACATGGCAACCAAACCCTGCACCATGTTGATATCTGAAATAGACCGGCTGACAACTTGGCCAGTTCGAATATTGTCTTGGCCGGGACCGTCCAAGCGCTGCAAAGAACGCATAGTGTGCAAACGAATATCGTGCTGCACCCCGATGCTCAATTTGCCCGCGGTATAGCGCCTGCCAAATTGGCTGACATAACGAGCCAAGGCCAGCACAATAATGAGCGTAATAACGCCGGCTAGCACGCTCAAGCCACTGGGCGTCCACCTCTCAACCACAGTGGTGGTCAGCGTATCGCCGGTATTACCCAACGCAATGTCGATCGCGCCACCGGTGAGAAGTGGGAGGGTGAGTTCAAAAAGCGTGGCTGCAATCGCGGAAATTATTGTTAGCGAGGTCAGCCACGGCCGTTCCCACGCCACCGCTATCAGCTGCCGGATACGGTTTGGGGAGCGAGTTGACGCTTTTGTGGCGCTACTGGCTGAGGTTGCTTTGGTGGCGTGGTTGCTCAAATACGTGCCTTTCAAAAAGGGGAGGGAACTACAGGTGGAGGAGGTCCTTTCCGTGGGGGTCGTTGCAGTTGCTAGCGGTTTAGAAGCTGGAAGGTACAGGACCTAAGGAATCGTAGGCATTGCCGATGGTCTTTTTAGCCATCTTGCGGTTTGCCAGGGTGCCCATTACAGCACCAATACCCAAAGGCAGAATCTTGCCAATCCATGCTTTACGGAATTGCTTGCCAATGCGGTTGAGACCAAATTTGAGCAAGCGGCTATTAACTTCAACGAGGTTTCCTACCCGCAGGCGGGAAATGGCGATTCCAGGAACCTTGGAAGGCTTGGAAATATCGCCCACTGTGGCATCCACAATGGCGGTGCCAGAAGCTCCCAACAAGACCACCAACACTAGGGCTCGGCGGCGCTCAGAATGATTGATATCAATTCCGCGCAGGTGAGCTGAAGCCATGGTGTAGAAAGCTGCTGCATCCAGGAACACCAGGGATTCAGCGCCAACGGCGAGCGCGCCGGTGACAAAACCAATGCCAGGAACGGCAGCGGCTACGCCTACACCTGCGCCAGAACCAGTGGCCAGGCGCATAAAGTGCTTATCAATAAGCACCTGAATCTCGGCAGGATTGGCCTTAGGGTTTTGTTTACGCAACCAGTTGACATATCCCTCAATGACGCTGGTTTGCATATCTACCGCTTTATCGAGCGCAGCAATGAGGTATTTCCCACCGAAACCGGCGTTTTCTTCGAGAGTCATGGGATCGGATCCGAGGGCATCGGTGATGATCTTGGATTCAGACATATCAGTACCTCCTAGTGCTTAAGCTGATTTACTTGGAGAACTCCTCCGCAGCAATAATCTGCTCTTCGGTAGGACGAACTCCGGTGTACAAGTGGAACTGCTCGGCAGCTTGCAGTGCTGCTACCTCTCCGCCATCGATGGTTGCTTTGCCCATAGACCGAGCCAACTTAATAAGTGGGGTCTCAATAGGAAATGCAACGCAGTCAAAAACTACATCGGCTCGGGAAACTTCATCCTCGCTGAAAGATACAACGTCTGCATCAGGGCCATTCATTCCCAGCGGCGTGACATTGACCAGGAGGCGAGCAGTTTCTGGAACCGTGGAGGAGTAGTCCCAATTATAACGAGATGCCAGCGCAGCGCCGGTTTCGTGATTGCGCGCCACAACAGTTCCGTGTAGACCAAAATCAGCCAAAGCCGCCGCAACTGCATTGGCCATTCCACCAGAGCCCTTGATAGCCACTGGGAGTGCCGGATCAACGTTGTGCTTTTCCAAGAGGAGATAGACAGCGGTGTAATCGGTGTTATATCCGGTGAGGTGTCCATCGTTATTGACAATGGTGTTGACGGAACGGATGCGCTCAGCAGAAGGATCGAGTGCGTCGATCAGGGGGATGACATCACTCTTATAAGGCATTGAAACGCCAGCTCCGCGGATATTTAGTCCGCGGATACCGGCGACTGCAGCGGTGATGTCCGCAGGGGCGACCGCCTTATAAAGGAAGTTCAGGCCCAATTCAGCATAAAGCCAGTTGTGGAAGCGAACACCGTGGTTAGATGGGCGAGCTGCAAGTGAGATACACAGGGTGGTGTCCCTGTCGACGCGGTTTACCATGGAAGCAACTTTATACGTCTTCCAAGGCTTCCTCGTAGAACTTCCTATTTGAGCTTCATAAACGGCGTTTCTTAAAAGGCTATTTGCTTGATTCTTTTAGCTCGTTGGCACCAAATTGGGAGGCTAGATTGTTTGCATGGGACACAAATTGCTGCCTAGATATTAATGCACGTTTATGCGTACCGGCGCCTTGTACGGTATCCCCAGCGGTGACAATTACCTTCCATTCAACAGAGCGCTTTCCGACGCCCACTACCTCAACCTTGACTTCTAGGGTTGCGCCCTCAGTTGCTGGGGCGTCATGGGAGATATCAATACCGACACCAAGGCTAATGGTGTTGTCATCAGAGATGGAGTCTTTAAGGTGCTCCATGCAAGCCCATTCGATGAGGCCCACAAAAAAGCCGGTGGCGAAAACTCGGGGCATAGCCGAGAATAGCTCGGATTCAGGGTAAAGATCAGGCACAGCTTTGTTGTCCGGGACGACGTATTCAAAAGTGAAAGTATCGCCGATCTTGATAGGACCATTTTCTGCAAGATTAAGTGTCATGAAAGTGAAGTATAGCTACCTTTCTCTTATATCGTTGCTTGGATCACATCAGTTAATTTCCGGCTAAATTCGTTGCCAGCTTAGATATTGAGGCCTAGCCTTGGGATTATGAATGGTTCAGCGTGGATTCCTCGGGATTCAGTGCGCATAGCAAATAGCGCTGCCGGTTCAATGTTGGCGAATGAAATGGTGATTCCCACCGAAACTGGTTTTGTCAAGGGTGTTAAAGGTCCCGGACTTAAAACCTGGCGTGGCATTCCCTATGGTCGAAACACCGGTGGAAAATATCGTTTTCGTGCACCACGTCCCGCAAAAAAGTGGGATGGCATTCGTGATTGCTCCATGTTCGGTGAGGTTGCAGTCCAACCCACATATTCGTGGACAGATAAGGTTCGTGGCTCTGAAGATTGCTTGAATCTTGACATTGTGCGACCAGACTCCACTGAAAAACTCCCAGTGGTGGTCTATCTCCACGGAGGTTCTTATATTATGGGCTCCTCCAGTGAAAAGGCATTGCGGGGATATGACCTGGTTAAGAACATGAATGTGGTTTATGTGTCGATTAATTTTCGACTCGGTGCACTCGGCTATCTGGATCTGCGCTCAGTAGGAGAAGACTGCGTAGCCAACCCGTCATTGCATGATCAACTGTTGGCTTTGCGATGGGTACAGAAAAACATCGCTGGTTTTGGTGGCGATCCTGAAAACATCACCTTGATGGGGGAGTCTGCCGGAGCCGCCGCTGTAGTTACTTTGATGTGTGTTCCTGCAGCACATGGACTTTTTCACCGCGCAATCGTGCAATCTGCACCCATTGCATCTGTACATTCCACAGTGCAATCAAAGTTTTGGGCTCGTGAACTTATTTACCGAATGGCCTTGCCCCGCGAGACAACCCTCAAAGAACTACGCCAAGAAGATGCAGCTGACCTGGTGCGCGCCGGGCAATCCATGATGTGGCGCTCTGGTGAGTTATTGCAGCTTAATTCTTGTTATGGACCCACTGTGGATGGCTCCCTACTGCCAGATCATCCTTTAAGCATGTTTGAACAGGGCCTTCAGATGCGCATTCCACTGATCATCGGCACGAATGATGGAGAGACCTCATTTTCCAAAGCCTTTTATTTGCGCAGCTCAGCCCGGCGTCGAGCAGCGCTGCGGATGTTGTCGGTTTTTGATCCAGACCATGCTCCCGCAGTTGTGGAGGCTTATGATGGGGCCGAATCTCGCGCTGAGTTTGCAGATTTGCTTGCCGACGCACTCTTTTGGGCGCCTTCCATCAGACTGGCCCAATCTCACGCACTAAGTGATGAACCAACTTGGATGTATCGCTTTGATTATGCGCCTGATTCCATGAGGAAATTAGGCCTGGGCGCTATCCATTCCTTTGAACTAAATGCGGTTTTTGGCGATCATGAATCTTCCCGCTCAATGAGTTTGGCAAAAATTGGTGGTGGCATGGATGACTTGGAGGAAATTACCCAGTTAGTTCAGCACCACTGGAAGGAATTTATCTATACAGGAAAGCCTGGAAAATCCTGGTCACCCTACCGAGGGGGTACTGATCAGGAACCCGCCCGCGGAACTTTTGTCATTGATAGAAATTCCCGAATCGCTTGGGATCCACGTCAAGAAAAACGCTTGGCTTGGGAGAATTATGACATGTTGGAGTGGGGTACAGGTCGGCCCGATCTAGCAGATGAACTTGACTTCATAAAGGTCGATGAAGAGGTGGAAGAGCCTCAATTGCGGTGGTTGGGATTGATGCAAATGTTTGGGAGCAGATAAATTTTTGCTGCAATAATTAATAATGTTCTTTGGGGGTGTGATTTCCTAGGCACAGATTCCTTGTG
This sequence comes from Corynebacterium callunae DSM 20147, assembly GCF_000344785.1. Classification (NCBI taxonomy): domain Bacteria; kingdom Bacillati; phylum Actinomycetota; class Actinomycetes; order Mycobacteriales; family Corynebacteriaceae; genus Corynebacterium; species Corynebacterium callunae. The sequence goes on from NC_020506.1 coordinate 1,124,985, forward strand.
AGCGCTAGGCTAGGCGACAGTGTCTGAGGGGACGTCCCCAGCACAAACCAGATGGAAGGTCATCAGAACATGAGCTTTTTCGAGGACATCGCAGCTGGGCTTGATAGTGATGGTATCGAGTCCCGCGTTAATGGCGACACAATGTTCGTTCCGATCACCTCTGACTTGGAGATCCAGTTTGTGGAGATCGATTCCCTTTTGCCTGCTGCCAATGTTTATATTGCGGCAGCCAATGTTGATGAGGATGACGAGGACTTTGAAGCCGTTTTAGTTTCGGTGGTGTTTTCTGTTGAGGATGCTGTTGCAGCGGTTGCTAAGCATGTTGCTACCGACCAGGTGGTGACGGTGCTAAGGGATCTACTTGAAGGTACTGATGAGCGTCTTCAGGATCTGGAGTTCTTCCAGGATTCACTTAATGCAAATCTGGTTCGTGCAGAAGTTGGCCAAAATTCTGAGCTGCAGGTGCTCGTTGAGGTCGAAGATGGTGTTCCCACCGCAACCGTGAACTTTATTGCGATTGGTGAGTCCTTTGAGGACTTGGTTGACCAGGCTATTGAAGAGCTATGGGAGGCTGACGGCGATGCAGTTCTTTCCGAGGAAGATCGTCAGCGGATGTTTGCTGATCTCACCTCGGAATTAGAGCTTGCTACCGATGAGGTTTTGGATCTGGGTACTTTCACCGATTTTGATCGTCTTTTTGACATCCTCTCCCTAGCCGATGATCAGGCCGAAGATTGGGAAGCTCAACTTGTTCCTTTTGATGAGGAAGAGTTTGATGAACCAGATGTCTACGATCTCTTTGTTGACGATTCCATCGAAGAAGAACTCGAAGGCGATCTTGACGAAGATAATGACGAGGACGATGACGACTTCGAAGAAGATGAAGATGATGACGAGGAAGAAAAAGACAAGCTTAAGTAGTCTTTAGATCCTTAAATCTCCCACCCAATGCGTCCTGTTTTAAGCAGGACGTATTTTTATGCCGCATGTGGGGCGTGTTGGAAAAGCGAGGCAGGGGAGTAGACGGGACGAAAATCTGCATCAACTAGCCAGCAGAAGGTGGGGGTTGGTTCGTCGATAAGCTCATGGACGCTGTGCGTGCCTGCATTATTAAGCAGCGCTCGGATCCAGCCCTCGGCCAATTTGGAGGACACCTTAAAGCCCTCTGGGCTGCTGATGCGTGCGGTGATGAGGTAAGCGGGTTCGCGGGTGGCGCCTGCTTCTTTGACAATGCGACGTGCAGCAGGTCCGGCGCGGTGGCGGGAAAGTGTGAGCTTAAGTTGATCATGGCCGGCCAAAGTTGGGAGTGTAAGGCTTGGTGGCCGCCAAGTTGGTATGGCTCGGGCAAGTGAGCGTGGGTGGCGCATCATGGAGTGGATATCGCTTAGGGCGCCGGGAAAAACTTCGATGAGAAGCTCGGCATAACGAGCTGGGGAAATGATAGAGGAAAGGGTGCGGTTCAAGTGGGTGATCATGGCTGTGAGTATAGGACTGAACTCGGACATGCATTCGAAAATTCTAAGAACATGTGTTCGATAAATTCTTTAAAATACTGGTCAGCTGGCTAAAAGTTTAAGCTAGGGCTAGCCTTGACATTCGATATGTCGAACCTCAAAATTGAACCTGAATCCAAGCCCAAGATCCCGGAGCAGATCTGGGTGTTGGTTGTTGCCGCCTTTATTATTGCCCTAGGGTATGGCCTTATTGCTCCGATTTTGCCGCAATTTGTGGTCACTTTTGATGTCAGTTTGGCAGCTGCTAGTGCCGTGGTCTCGGTTTTTGCGGGCGCACGATTGTTCTTTGCTCCGATGTCGGGGCGTTTGGTGGATAAGCTCGGTAGCCGCCGGGTATATCTCACTGGTCTTGTCACTGTTGCTATAACTACTGGCTTGGTGTCAATTACACAGGAATATTGGCAGATTATTTTGCTGCGCGGAATTGCCGGCATCGGTTCCACCATGTTCACGGTTTCTGCGATGGGGCTCATCGTAAGGATGGCGCCGGTAGAAATTCGCGGTCGGTGTTCTTCGGTTTATGCCAGTGCATTTTTGTTCGGCAATATTATCGGGCCGGTCGTAGGGGCAGGTTTGTCAGCGCTGGGTATGCGGTGGCCTTTTTTCATCTACGGCGTTTCTGTTGGCCTAGCCGCACTGATGGTGTGGTCGCGTATGCCCAAGATCAATGATTCCCTGAAAAACCGAGGTCAGGTGGTTCAAGAACCACTGGGCTTTGCCGAAGCAATTAAGGATTCCGCTTATCGCTCAGCTTTGGTGGGTGCTTTTGCCAATGGCTGGTCAAACTTTGGCGTAAGAGTTGCCACGCTGCCACTTTTTGCCGCCGCGTATTTCAGTAGTGGAGCTGCTGTAGCTGGTTTTGCCATGGCAGCCTTTGCAGCTGGCAATGCTGTGTGTTTGCAATTTGCTGGTGACTTTTCAGATCGGGTGGGCCGCAAGCCTTTGATCATTGCAGGTCTTATAAGCAATGGTATTTTCACGTCATTGCTGGCCTTTGGCCATGAAGTATGGCTATTTATCGTGATCTCCGCGTTGGCCGGCGCTGGAGCTGGTTTGCTCAACCCCAGCCAGCAGGCAGTTTTGGCAGACGTTATTGATTCCCGTCCGGGAGGCAAAGTACTGGCTAACTTCCAAATGGCGCAGGACTTTGGTGCAATTATCGGACCAATTTTGGTTGGGTATATCGCAGCGCATGTGGGCTTCCAAGCAGGATTTATGCTCAGTGGCCTCATCAGTATTATCGCTGCGGTGGTATGGATCTTTGGCCGTGAAACCCTGCCAAAAGCAAAGGTAGAAAAATTATGACGGCACCAATTGCGGAAAACAGAGCCTGGAAAGCACTGGGGGCATTAAGTGTCGGTCTTTTCCTGACTCTATTGGACCAATCTTTGGTCGCGGTGGCCCTACCTAAGATTCAGGAAGATTTGGATGCCTCGCTTAATCAAGCGGTGTGGGTATCAGCTGTTTATCTTTTAACTTTTGCGGTGCCACTTCTTATCACTGGTAGGTTGGGCGACCGTTTTGGGCAGCGGAATGTGTATCTAGCTGGCATGACGCTTTTTACCGCAGCAGCTGTGGCCTGTGTTTTTGCACCCAGCATTGAGTTGCTCATCTTGGCCCGCGCAATTCAGGGCCTGGGTGGATCTTTGTTAAACCCGCAGCCTTTGAGCATTATTCACCGAATTTTTGCTCATGATCGCAGAGGTGCTGCCACTGGTGTGTGGAGTGCGGTGGCTTCTTCGGCAGGATTGTTTGGGCCAGTACTTGGTGGCGTGTTGGTGGGCTGGATCAGTTGGCGTGCAGTGTTTATGGTCTATGTGCCCCTCGGCTTGATCTCTATCTTTATGGTGGCCAGATATGTGCCCAAGTTGCCCACTGGCACCTCAAAGATTGATTGGCTTTCTGGGCTGGTTTCACTGATCGCAGTTTTGGGAGTGGTGGTTGCACTCCAACAAGGTCCAGAACTTGGATGGAGTGTGTGGATTTGGGTCAGCCTGGCTATTGGATTGCTCGCAGCCGCGCTTTTTGTGTGGATGCAAAGACATTCTCATGCGCCACTAATGCCACTGCGGCTTTTTGAAACCCGAAACTTTTCTCTCGGCGCTTTTGCGGTGTTCAGCCTGGGCTTTACGGTCTATTCGGTAAACCTGCCGATTATGTTGTATCTGCAAACTGGCCAGGGCTTGTCTTCGCAGGTTGCGGGGCTGTTTTTGGTCCCCATGGGCGTGATTTCGGTGATTATGTCACCAATTATTGGTGGGGTGGTGGATAAGGTTGCGCCTGGAACAATCTCTAAAATCGGCTTCGGCTCACTGATTTTAGCTATGGCACTTTTCACAATCTTGATGTTCCAAGATGCAACGCCTGCCTGGCTGCTCATCCCCATTGTGTTCTTTGGCATTGCCACCGCCATGAGCTTTGCTCCCAACTCAGCAATTTCCCTGCGGGATGTGCCTTCAGATTTGGTGGGTTCAGCCTCTGGTTTTTATAACACGTCTCGGCAGGTGGGTGCTGTTTTGGGCGCTGCGACCTTGGGTGCTGTGATGCAAATGGGTGTAGGCACGGTGTCTTTTGAAATAGCCATGGCTTTGGCTATCGCTACGACACTCGTGCCCCTCATCTGTAGTTTCTTAGCGATGAGCCAATTTAAATAGCAGCACCCAGTTCAGCGCGGGCTTTTTCAGCTGCGGCTACCAATACCTTCAGCGCTGCCTCAACCTCAGGCCAACCACGGGTTTTGAGGCCACAGTCTGGGTTGACCCAGAGCTGGCGTGGGGAAACTGACTGCAAGGCAGCATCCAACAGGCCAGAAACCTCGGAAAGTGCAGGCACGCGAGGGGAGTGGATATCCCACACACCAGGTCCCACGCCGAGTTCAAAGCCGGAGGACTTTAGCGCGGAAAGTACTTGCATATCGGAGCGAGCTGCTTCGATGGTGGTGACATCGGCATCCAGCGCAATTACCGAGGAAATAACCTCGTTGAATTCGGAGTAGCACATGTGGGTATGGATCTGTACCTCATCCGGTGCACCAGCGGTGGCCAGACGGAAGGAATCCACAGACCACTTCAGGTATGCCGGCTTATCAGCTTCACGCAGTGGCAAAAGCTCGCGGATAGCGGGTTCATCAACCTGGATGATTTGGGCACCGGCTGCAATAAGATCTGCGATCTCTGCACGCAGTGCCAATGCAACTTCATCAGCGGTAGCAGCCAAAGGCTGATCATCACGCACAAAGGACCACGCCAGGATGGTGACAGGTCCGGTGAGCATGCCCTTGACGTGCTTCTTGGTCAGGCTCTGGGCATATTCAAACCAGGAAACGGTCATTGGAGCTGGGCGGGACACATTGCCAAAGAGCACTGGTGGGCGCACACAACGGGAGCCGTAGCTTTGTACCCAACCATTGGCGGTGACTAGGAAGCCGTCGAGGAGCTCGGCGAAGTACTGCACCATGTCATTGCGCTCTGGTTCACCATGTACCAGTACGTCGAGGCCAAGTTCTTCCTGCTTCTTAATAACCAGATCGATTTCACCGCGCATTGCTTCTTCATATTCCGCCTGGGTCAAAGCGCCGGAACGCAGACGCGCACGCGCGGATCGAATAGCAGGAGTTTGCGGGAAGGAACCAATGGTGGTGGTAGGAAGTGCTGGCAGCTGCAAAGCTTCTTCCTGCAGCGCAACGCGGGTGGCAAAGCTGCCACGCGCACGACCTGGCAGCTCCTGAGTGCTGGCCGCAGTACGGGCAGAGGTGCGTCGAGAAGCAAGGGCGGTGGAGGCGGCATCAAAGGCTGCGGTATCGATATTGCCAGCCAGGGCCTGTGCAAGCAGGGCTACTTCGCGGATTTTCTCAGCGCCAAAGGCCAGCCAATCGCGCACCTCGGTGTCGATATTTGGCTCGGCGTCCAGGGAATAAGGAACGTGGAGCAGGGAACAGGAGGTTGAAACCGCAATAGGGCCACGGGCTGCCAGGCGCTTGAGGCTGGCGAAGGCGGCGCAGAGATCGGTGCGCCACACATTACGGCCATCAACAATGCCTGCTACCAACAGTTCCTCGCCCTTCCAAGCCTCCAAAGCGGTAATGCCATGGGTTACTAGATCCACGCCAATTGCGCCGAGGCCGATGCCAGCGAGGGTCTCTAAAGCCTGGTCACCGGAACCAAAGTAGGTGTTGACAAAGATACCTTCGCGCGCAGCTAACTTCTGATAGCCAGCGCGGACCTGGGCCAAGAGCTCGGCGGAAAGGTCAGTGACCAGCGCTGGCTCATCGATTTGCACCCATTCAGAATCCAAGGACTGCAGCAAACGGCCATAGACCTCAAAAAGTTCAGACAGGTGATCGAGCGGATCAGAACCATCGGTGGTGCGGGAAAGGGAAAGGAAAGTCAGTGGGCCAATGAGTACGGGGCGCGCATTAACGCCACGCACCTGCTGGCAGTGGAGATCCTCAATCAATGCGGAAGCATCAAGGACAAAACGAGTATCTGCAGCAAGCTCAGGAACCAAATAGTGGTAATTGGTATCAAACCACTTGGTCATGGCCTGCGCTGGTTGCTCGGCGGTACCGCGAGCGGCAGCAAAATAACGATCGATCCACAGGGGGAGACCATCATTGGCGTGATCGGGGATGGAATCAAAACGTGCAGGTAGCACACCCAAAAATGCTGCGGTATCGAGCATTGCGTCATAGTAGGAACGCCCCGCAAAAGGCACCGAATCTAGGTCGGTGAGGGCATCGGATGCGGAGTTGACCAGCTGGCGGGCGGTCTGCGCGAGGGCGCGACCATCAGTGGTGCCATTCCAAAAGCCTTCGAGAGCGAACTTTAGTTCACGCTTCGCTCCGATACGGGGAAGGCCTGCGACGGTGGAAGAAAAATTGGAAGTCATGAAATCAGACTTTCTGCTTGAGCCGAACGTGCGGATCCCGGCTAGGACGCACGGCAATCCCTGGGGACTTCTCCGATTGTGGGTGCGGGAAATCGCGGGGTGTGCAGAAAGCTGCCCCGGGGGTTTCCTCATCCATTTATCGAGGTCGTCCCACCTACCGCGCTGTGCGCGTTCCTCATCATCCGGGGCTCCAGGGAGAGGATCAAAGGTGAACCGATTGCGATTCCCACCAAACACTAGACTGCTTAGTCTGTCAAGGGTTACGCGGGAATTAAATTCACGATTGCGCTTTTCGACGCCGCCCCTCACTCAGGACCACCGCACCCCGGCGGGGTGCTGGAATGTGCCAAACCTCATAGTCAAATCTGGAAAGTGACCTAAGGGTAAGCTACCCCCGCGCATATTTTTGAGTCTCTCTATAGAAACTCTGATCATAATGCTGTGACCTGCTTGAATCTAAAAATTTTAGAAAGGGGAGGAGTGTGGCCCTTTATTTTGCGGCTTAGAACTTTGGTATGAATTGGGGGTAGGTCACACTTTGAAGCTTTTGGCTCAAGATCACCCCAAAATCCTTTGGAGAAAGCATTTGTATCATGCAAAACTTATCTGGTGATTATCATTGCAAGCGTTGTTCTCCTCCTCGTTGGCGCAATGTTGGCAATCCTTGCCGCTGCGCTGCTTAGTGCCGGCGACCCTTATGGACGCATCTCCTACTATTTCGGTATACCGGATGAATATAACTTCACCGCCTATACCTTCCGCTTTGTGGCATTCTTCCCACTCATGCTGTCTGCAGCGATGGCAACCACCTTCTTTGGTGTGTGGGCAATGCTGATTATTCCCCTCGGCTATTACCCATCTTTGATGATGGTGCGCCAGCACAATAAGCAAGTTGCTGCGATGTGGGAATTCATCTCAGTTAATGCCTTTGTGGAAACACATTCTCCACTCGTTTAATATCCAATCCTTTTTAGCCACCTACCCCAAGGCGGGGCAGGTGGCTTTTTTATTTAGGGACTAACCTAGAATTCATGTCTTTCCCAGCTCAGCATTTTTCAGACGTAGCCCTAGTAATTGAAGGCGGGGGCACGCGAAATGCCTATACCGCAGCTGTTATAGATCAATTTATTGAGCACAATATTCACTTTGGCTGGGTGGGCGGCGTCTCTGCTGGATCTTCACATGTGGTGAATTATCTTTCCGCAGACCGCTTTAGAACTGTGGCGAGTTTTGTAGATTTTGCAGCAGACCGCAATGCCTCGGGCATTCGCCCGTTCCTGCGGGGCCGGGGCTACTTTAATGCGGAATATATTTATGAAACCGCCCCCGGTCCAACGCAGCCTTATCCCTTTGATTTTGCAACCTTAAGTGCAGATCCCACTCCTTTCCAGATTTCTGCGGTGCGTGCTGATACTGGTGAGACCGTGTACTGGGGCAGGGAATCGGCAACGGATCTTAACTCACTGATGAAGCGGGTGAGAGCATCTTCCACCATGCCTGGCTTTATGCCACTGACTTATATTGATGGCGCACCCTATGTTGATGGTGCAGTGGGTGAGACCGGTGGCTTGATGCTGCAGCCAGCTATCGATGCAGGATTTAAAAAGTTCCTAGTGTTGGCTTCCAGGCCACGTGAATATTGGCGCCCAGAAATTGCGCGGCCCGGGTTTATTAGGGCAGCGCTGCGGAGATATCCTGCGATTGCAGCTGCCACCATTGGCCGGCCTGCGCTCTATAACGCCACCAAGCAGCGCATTTTGGAGCTCGAAACAGCAGGCCAAGCCTATGTGTTTTTCGCAGAGGATATGAAGATCCAAAACACTGAAATCAACTTGGCCAAGTTGCGTGCCACCTTTGATTCAGGAATGCGCCAAACCAAGAGGGATTGGCCCGCCATGATGGATTTTTTGCAAGCCTAAAAATCCAGGCCTAGATCATCACAAAGGTGCTTGGGCCATTGCGAAACCTCCGCTGGGGTGGCGGCGATGCGCAATTGGGCATCATTTAATAAGCGGGTGAGTTCCACGGCGGTGGAAACCGGGTGACCGGGATCGTCCACCCAACACAAGATTGTGGTGGGCACATTGATCTGGGCGATTTCTTCGCGGGTGGGAAGATCACTGGCTGCCGCACCGCGATAAGCCCAAGGTAGTAGTTCGATTGGAACATCGGGAACGGTATCAGGAACACCGACAGTAGCTGGAGGCTTGGCATTTAATTGCTCGGCTCTAAGCAAAGCATCCATTCCATGCGTCTCAATAAATTCCGCACGGGAGAGGTAATCAGCGCCCTGAGCTTTACGAGTATCCCACGCCGTAGGTGGCAGCATGAGGGTTAATCCACTAAAAAGTGAAGGCCTGCGAACTGCTGCATGCAATAACGTGGCGCAGCCCATTGAAGGTCCAACACCATGGACCTGTTCCCCCGGAAAGTAGTGATCAAGTACGGCGAGTAGGTCGTCGCAAAGCGTCTCCCAGTTGTAGTCCTGCGCGCGTTGCCGGCCGGTGGATCGGCCGTGCCCACGGGCGTCATAACGCAAAAGGCGGGTGCCTGAAAGGCCCCGTCCGAGGTCGAGGTCTAATAAGCGATCGCGGTCGCGCGAGGAGGTCAGGCCGTGTAATTGAATGACTGGATGGCCGTGCTCATCGCTGTAGGAAAGGGAAAGTGTGGCACCGGGGACCTCAAAGGTACTGTGCTCTAGCGGCGTCATGATCGCTCCAATCAGCAGGCCAATTAACAGGTTTCTGTCGAATTATAGATATTTAGCTTATGATAGCGCTATGAGGCTGACACATGTAGACCAATTGAAACTTCCCTTCGGAAAATTACATAGCTACCACGTTCGCGCCTCCGCGCCGGGCGAGGCTGTACCAGTGTCCTTTGACCAGGGCAGGCACGTCGGCGCCGGCGAGCGCCCTGGCAGCTGGATGGCTATTAGTATTTCATTGCCTAAGGCCATTAGCCACAAAGAATTAGAAAAAGCTTGGCTTAATGTCATCGAACGCCACGGCACCTTGCGCACTACTTTTAGCACCGGACCAACCGGCAAAGTGCAGGCACATCGCATTGAAGTAAGCCCGGGAAGTTGGGTGGAACATCCCATCGCCCCCGGTGAATCCATTAACGATGTGGTGCGCAGCGTGCTAAACCGCCAGTGCTCGCCATATTCCCGGCCTTCCCATAGCTTGTGCATTATTGATGCCGCACCACGTCCAACGGTAATTATCGGCAGTGACCACTCCCATGTGGATATGTGGTCAATGCTGGTCATTGTGCGTGATCTGATGGCTACCATTACAGGCTCCACGATTACTGGTGCAACGCTGCATGAAATGCCATTGTCCTTTGAGGAACACACCCTTGAGCTGCAGCAATCGCCACCGGCTCCGCCAGAAATTCACCAGCGGTGGAAGGAAATCCTGGAAGCTGGCGAAGGCAAGATGCCACGATTCCCGCTGCCATTGGGTAATACCGTCACCATGACCGAGCGTGTTGAAGTCCGCGATATTTTTGGCGTTAATGACCTAGCTATTTATTCTGCTCGCGCGCGTAGTGAATCCGTGAGCACGTTGTCCATGACCACCTCAATCATGGCTGAGGTTACCCAGGAAATTGCCGATCAACCCTTACGCGCAGTCTTCCCAGTGCACAGCCGTTTTGATGAGCGTTGGCACGATAGTGTGGGCTGGTTTATTACCAACTCCGTTATTGAGCTCACCGCTGCAGGGCCCAAAGCTGCCGCAAAGTCAGTGCGTGAGGCCGTGCAGCTGGGCAGTTATCCGCTGGCAGAAGTTTTGAAGCCGTGGGGAGGCATGCCCGAAACCTCAGGCATGCTGGCCATTTCTTGGCTTGACCTGCGACGCCTGCCGGTAAGCATTGACGATATCGGGCTGGACGCCCAGTATGTCAGCGCCGCCACCCGCACCGATGGCGTGATGATCTGGTTTATTCTGGACCGCTCCGGCGCGCATCTGCGCTGCCGTTACCCGGACACCACCGAAGCCCGCGCCAATGTGGGACGCTGGCTAGACGGCATTGTGGCCCGCATGCGCACCATGGCAGCAGGCGTGCAATTGACTGAGGAGTTCCAGCTCAGCCGTGGTCACCGCGAGGACCTCCCGGAGATCGCGCGCCTGTTGGGCAATGGGGAAGCAGCACCTTTGGAGGCTTTGGAGACCGCCTTTGACGTGCTCACCCATGAGTCATCACATTTCCTCGCCGTGGTCCGCGACCGCGCTGGAGCAATAGTTGCCACCATGCAATTGACCATCGTGCCAGACCTTGCGCACGGCGGTGGCCTGCGCCTTGACGTGGAAGGCCCGCACGTAATTCCCGAGCTGCGCGATAGCGGACTGAAGGAAAAAATGCTGGCCTGGGCCGAGCAACACGGCCGCGCACGCGGGGCGCGGGTTGTCGAAACTGCAGCTATTTAACGCTTTTCGACGAGGTGTTGAGGTATTCGTAGAGGCTCTGTTCCACCGGAGTCTCGAAACGCAGATCCATACTCACTACTGGAAGCTCGGCTCCTTCTTTTCCAGCCATTACTTCTTGTTGGCTGTTTTGAGAATGAGCCTGGCCCAGGTAAAAGAAGTCTGTGCCTTCCTGATCATCCTTTTTCACAAACACATAAATAGGCATGCTGTTTGAGGTAATCGATAAGACTTCAGCGCTTTCTAAAGTCCGTTTACTCCTGGAATACCAGTGCAAGGTCTGTGGATCTTTAAGCTCATCCCCATAATTTGTACTGGCAGAGACATCCTCGGATTTGTGATAGGTGACAAAGATCGGGCAGGTCGAGGAGAAGCGATCTACCTTGTAACCATAAATTGTGCCTTCATGATTCTTTTCCCAGTTGAGAATTCGGCACACATCTTTGCGGGTGTATCTTTCGCCAACAATGAGTTCACCAGCCCAAAATCCACTATGGCGAGAGGTATAGAGCCCGGTCTCGATGATGTCTAAGACGTGGGCTTGGAAGCTCTCGGAGGCGTGCTCTGGCCTGGTTACTTCTGGACTTGACTTGAAAGCATTTTGGAATTCTGGAGCTAAGAAGTAGGTGTCTCCAACTTTGCGGATAAGAGGGTTTTCTCCGTATTTCTGCACCTGTTGGGAAGTAAAGAATTCCAAGACTAAAATCCGCTCGACGGAGCTAATGGTTTCATTGTCGTTCTTGGTTAATTGAGAGGCAAGGAGTTCGCGGTACTCCGTGACACTGAGCTGGCCAAATTTAAGGAGCTCTCGGAGCAGCAAGAGCTCATGGGGCCTCTTGCCATTGAGCAGCTCATTGGTGAGCAAAGTGAGGAAGTTTTCTTCCATTTTGGTGGGAGCTACGTCAACTAGTTTCAAAGAAAATAACAGCGACCAATAATTTTTATACTTCGAGGCAATAACTACTGGATCAACCGTATTAAAACGAGCAAGATCCATGAGCTGTGGCAAGTGGTTGAGTCGATCTTTTAGCTGAAGAATGTCATTTTTGAATTCTGCCTTGGTTTCCAGACGCGCCCGTTGGAGGGATTCCAAGATTCGTGCTTGGGCAATAGGATCAAAATTCACACTGGATACGCCGGCAAGAGTTCCTACCGTCTCATTGTCGATCATGCGTCGGCGAATGCTGTCTTTATTCCTGGAATTGTCGCCAAAAAGCGCGATAGGGATGAGATAGTTATTGTCGTAGTTTCCAATAAAGTCAATAACCCGGAGATGGTCTTTAGCAGGAGATTTTCTTAGACCACGACCCAACTGTTGGGTAAAAATAATACTGGACTGGGTGCCTCTGAGCATGACAATTTGATTGAGTGAAGGAATATCAATTCCCTCATTAAAAATGTCGACGGTCAGGATATAGTCCAGCTCGCCTGCTTCCAGTCGTGCCACCGTATCTTCACGCTGAGAGATGGAATCATCACCGGTCAAAGCCGCAGTTCGCAACAGTTTGCCATTCAGCATGCAGTGATTGAGCAAGCGGGAAAGCTCATGTGCTTCATCCTTCTTGCTGCAGAAAATTAAGCCTTTCACGTGTTCTGGGAAGCCATATTTTCTCAGGGATTCAACAATGTGTTTGACCCGTTCTTCACTCACCAGGGTGCTTAATTTGCTGAGGTCCGAAATGGTTTCATTATTGATGGTGAAGTCCGTGACTCCGTAATAGTGAAAGGGGACCAGCATATCCTCTTCAAGTGCAGCTTTAAGTCGGATTTCATAGGGAACGTTGAAATCAAAGAGCTCAAAGATATTAAAGCCATCAGTGCGTTCGGGCGTTGCACTCAAACCCAAAAGGAATTTAGGGGTGAGGTAATCCAGCAGTCGGAGGTAAGACTGGGCGCCGGCACGGTGGACCTCATCAATGATGACTAGATCAAAAGCATCAGGTGCGATCTTCTTGAGAGTGGATTCTTGAGTCAAAGATTGGATTGTGGCAAAAGCATAAGGATGATCTAGCTGCTTTATAGATCCAGCGATCTTGCCAAAACGGTCCTCTGGCTCTTCTAAGACCTTGATAAATTCTTGGCGTGCTTTGTCTAAAATCTGCTCGCGGTGCACCACAAATAGCACACGCCTGGGTTTTAACATGCGGGTAGCGAGAGCCGCCAGAATGGTCTTTCCAGTACCAGTCGCAGAGATGATCAAACCGCGAGATTCGCCTCGATTAACCAACTCCAGAAGTGACTCTAATGCTTCTTCCTGCATCTTATTAGCCACGATGCGGCCAGAATTGGAAGTCTGCTCTAAAGGAAGGCGAGTGGAAATCAGACGCTCAGGAGCGCGTCGATTAGCTTCGTATTCGCGAATCCAGTCCTCAGTGAGCGGAATTGACCTTTGAAGTTGCATTCCAATTGCATTGTCCAACTGGAATGCAATATCGCCATCGGGACTGGTGGAGAACTTAAGATTCCATTCTCGATTTACAACGAGAGCTTTCTCAGTAAGGTTCGAGCTTCCCACCAGGGCTGTTACTCCCAGATCATGGTTAAAGACATAACCTTTGGAGTGGAATCCATCATCTTGATGGATAAAAACTTCAACGTTGTCCAAGAGCATGAGCTCTCGAAACATTGATGGATCATTGAAGTCTAGATAACGGGACGTGATGATCTGCCCAGTACCTTTAAAATCAAGCAATGCTTGCTTCAGGAGGGCAATACCGGTGCTCGAGATAAAAGCCACCGAGAATGTAAAAGTGCGTGATCGCCGAAGCTTCGACTTAATGGCGTGCAGCATGGTGTCGGGTGGATCATTGGAAATCAAAAGGGGATTTAGAAGCTGTTGTGAAGATATTGAACTATCTAAAAACCCAAATTGGGTGTCTTTCCCCAGTGCACTTTCAAAGGTAGTCATGCAGACAGTTTTTCCACGATGATATTGACTGCCGGGATATCCGCAGGAGCCCACTCAAGGGAATTCATCTCTGCTGGGGTGACCCAGCGGATCTCAGCATGTTCGGTTAGTTTAGGTTCGCCAGCTTCAATGGTGCAGAAGTAGGTGGACAAGATCACGATGCCGAAATCATATTCATGTTCTGTCGTTGTGACGTGGTCGCCGATCGTGGCAGTGCATTTAAGTTCTTCTTGGAGCTCGCGAGCTAATGACTCTTGAGGAGTTTCGCCTTCCTCAGTTTTTCCACCAGGAAATTCCCAATAGCCGGGAAGTGACATTTGAGGACCGCGCTGTGCTGCAAGGATCAAGTTATCCCGCATGAGTACTGCGCCGGTTACATTAATTCGCTTCTTCACTATTCTCCTCCGAGGTACCGTTTAGAAAGGTCCATGCTAACACTTGAAAGATTGCAAGCATGCGGTACAGAGAACATTTAGAAAGTCGTATCTTAAATTTTTAGACTAAATGTTTGATTCCGTATTCGTATGTCCGGGGTCTATTCTAAGCTGCCTTTATGCCTGCTTTAGATTCGATACAACTCGGCGAGGAAGTTCGCGCAATCACCAATAGTTTCTTGGAAGCTGTACAACAGTTTCTGGAGGAAAGAGCCAATTCTCTATTGGCTTCTTGTGAGCGAATGAGAACGGCAAGTTCAATAGAAGATCTCGAAATCGCAGTTGAAAGTTCCTGCATTACGCTTGAAGAACAAGCTGAATTTTTTGATGAGTTGTTCATTGAACTTCAAAGGGAGCTTTTCGAAAAAGAAAATTCCGTAATTGAAGCAGCTTGGGAGGCTGCAGATCTTGAACTGAGCAGCGAATGCGAATCAATTGAACTCTCTGCCGAAAATGTGCGTGATTTGTTGGAGGCCGCAATCGTCGATTGTCGAAAATTCTATGGATATGCCAAGTCTTCGATGCCGACAAATGAAGAATTTGAAACTCAATTGCGAAAAGTAGTTAGTGTTCATCGTCGTCATCTCTTGGATTGGTACAGGCTCAATGCAAGTATCGAAAGTCTTGAAGATCGGATCGTTGCAGCGGAAATTAAGAGCTGGCTGGACTATTTAGCAGAGACAGCACGACGTCTTCAGATCAAAACCAGAACGGGGCCCAAAGCCCCAACTCCGGTGTATATCGAATTCGAACCTGAAGTTTCCGTTCTGGACCCCGTAGATTCTGAAGCCAAAGTGAACCTCCAACGTCCTTCCCTAGAGATACCCAAGGGCCGGAAGACTAGGGCGAAAAACGTCATGGTCGAGAAATCACAACCTCAGTCGAAACCAGAAGAAGAACTCTGCGTAGAAAAGCCATTTTCGAGTGCATACTTGGATTTTTTGAAAGATGACTATTACAAGTATCGCCAGATCTGGAATCGATATTCTCAAGATATTCGAAATAATGCTGAGCGAAATAAACTGCATGAGCTTTTGAATGTTATGAATGCGAGAAGATCATCACTTGCAAAGTGGGAAAGGGAACAGAGTTTCTTGGGATCAAATCCTGAGTCTCTCAAGAAAGAATTTGCATGGTTCCGTGAGACCAAAAAATCTGAACCACCTCAATCTGAGACACAGAAGAAGATGATTGCAATTCTTAAGGACTTAGATAAGAACCCCGGGCACCGGGTTACCGCGAGATTTGGTGAAAATCTAAATCGAAAAATTTTTCTTACTGCCGGTAGAGAAAACCCGAGAGCAAAAAAACTTATCTAAGACGACCAGTATCACCTCACATGCCGAACCACCACAACAGTTCTCTTAGCTAATGCTCCAGGGAGTTCGTCTCGGGATAGCAATGCGAGCATTTCGGCGGAGCCTTCGGCATCAAGATGCTCAGTCGGTTCGTCGAGAAGCAAAATGGGGGCGTCACTTAACAGCGCACGTGCAAGCAGCACCCGGCGGCGTTGACCGCCGGAAAGGCTATGTGCTCCCTGGCGTAGCACGGTGGAAAGTCCCTGTTCCAGGCCGTTGACCCAGTCGCTCAAGCCCACGGCCTCTATAACAGCAAGCATGTCTGAGTCTGTGGCGGTGGGTGCGCCGAGGGCTAGGTTATCGCGCAGGGTGGTGGCAAAGATGTGGCCGTCCTCCGGGCTGAAAAGCACGGTGCCAGCAAGATGAGCAGGGGAGATGCCGTCGATCTCTACGGATCCAGCGCGGGGAGTTAAGAAACCGGCGAGGGTAAGCAAAAGCGTGGTTTTACCGGTGCCAGAAGGTGCGATTATCTCGTGGCGGGAGCCGAATGGGAGGTCTAGATCGCAGGTTCCAAGATCGGAATCCCAGCCATAAACCAGACCATGGGCCCGCAGATGTGGAGTGGCGGAGGCAACTCGCAGGGCAGGTGCCTGTTCCACTGGAATTTCCGCGATCTCTGCCAATCGCTGGGCAGCGCCGGCAGCACGCGTGCGGGCGACGGCAGCATCAGGCAGCAAGGACACTGACTCAAACGCAGCCAAAGAAAGCAACACCAATACGCCTAACCACTGTGGGGAATAGGAATCGCTGCTATAAAAACCACCTGCTACCAGTAACACTGCAACAACGGTAAAACCGTGCAGCCAGATGGAACTAGCGGCTCCAATGGCCGTGGCGCTAGCGCCGGATTCATCGGCAGCAGCATAGGCGGTGGCGGCGCGATCAGCAGTAGCCAAGGCCTGAGGCATCTCGCCGCGTACTCGCAAACCGGCTTGATCAACTAAAACGTGGTCAATGGCGGAGGTGTATTCGGCAAACGCTGTGGCACGGTTTTCCTCAGCAAGGCGTACCCCGCGTGCTGCCAAAGCGGGGGGAATTATGGCAGCGAGAGATAGGCCAAGCAGCAAAACCAGCGCGACGGCCCAGCTCAAAAGGCCAGCAAAAGCAATGGCTAACACGCTGGTCAGTGCCGCAACACCAGTGGGCACGATGGTGCGGACAATCACATCAGAAAGTGAATCAATATCAGCACCCAGCCGGCTTAAAAGCTCACCACGTTTGAGGGACATTGCCTGTGCCGGAACTGCGGCTAAACGCTCATAAGCAGCAGCTCTGGTACGACTTGCCACATTAAGTGCTAATTTATGGGAGACAATGCGCTCGATATATCTAAACAGTGCGCGGCTAATGCCCAAGGCTCTAACAGCAGTAACTGCCACCGTGAGATCCATAACCGGTGGCATCTCCCAAGCCTTGGTGATTAACCAAGCAGAAACCACAGTCAAGGTGATTGACGCCAGCATGGTGACAGTGCCAGCCAAAATAGGTGGGACTAGTTCCCGGAAGCGAATGGGGGAGAGCTTATTCATTGCACATTCACCACCACATCAGCAACTGCTTTAAAGAGAGGATCGTGGGAAACCACAACCACAGTGGCCCCTTTATCAGCAGCAAGGCGCAAGCGCTCGATGATGAGTTGGGCATTTTCTGGGTCGAGGTGTGCGGTGGGCTCATCAAGCAAAACCAAGTCTGCAGGCCCACGGGAAAGCTCTCTATCAAGGGCTAAGCGTTGACGCTGGCCAAGTGAAAGCTGGGAATTATCGCCCACTAACTCTGCATCAAGTACGGGGCGTTGCGGTAAATAGGCACAATGCTTCCACAACTGCTCGCCTTTAAGCTCTTGACCAGCAGAATCAGCCACCTTGATGTGACCTGAGATTCCAGATGTGGCAAGCCCCAAAATTGCTAAAAGTGTGGTGGATTTACCGGAGCCATTTTCACCCCACAGCACGGTGAGCGCGCCGGGGTGAGCTGCAAAGCTCAAGTTTGATGGGTGCACACCATCGCGCCCCTGGGCGCTTAAACCGCTGACTATAAGGCTGAGCCCTCCGCTGACGTGGTTGGCTGCGGGGGAGGCGTCGATAAGCGGGGTTGTTTTATTAAGAAGTGTGAGGATTTCATCGGTGGCGATGAGGCCATCTTGGGCGTCGTGGAAGCGGGTGCCTACTTCGCGGATGGGGTTATATACCTCGGGGATGATAATGAGGACGCTCAGTCCGATGGCAAGGGTGAGCTCGCCGTCGAGGAGGCGGAAACCGATGCCGACAGCTACCAGCGCCACGGAAAGGGTGGCCAAAAATTCCAGCACAAAACTGGAAAGGAAGGCGATTTTTAGTACTCCCAAAGTGGATGTCGCGTGGCTGCCGGAAAGTCGGCGCACTTCAGTGGCCATTTCGCGGTGGCGACGGAAAATGCGCAGAGTGGGCAGGCCAGCGATGAGGTCGAGGAGTTGATCGCTAAGTGTGGCCAGATCGCGCAGGCGTTGCTCAGTGCGGCCGGCGGTCAAGGTGCCAACCAGCCACATAAAAAGCGGAATGAGCGGCAGAGTAAAAACGGCAATTAATGCAGAGCCTAAATCAAGGCTTAAAATAACCGCCAAAATTAGGGGAGTGGCGATTATCGTGGCCGCAAGCGCGGGCAAAAATCCGGTGAGATAAGGCCCCAAACCATCCAAGCCCTGGGAAAGCCGGATCCGCCAGGCTGCCTGATCAATGTCACGCGGATCCATGCTGGCCAGGTGTTTAAGCGTTTTTGCACGCAGATCCACAATGGTTTTTGCGGCTGCCTGTTGCGCATAACGGGTATGCAGCCAGGTGAGGGCGCCGCGGATTATCACCGCTGCGATAAGGTAGACCACGGTGCTCATAACAAGGCTTGAGCCTGGATTTTCAATCAGTGCCGCTGTTGCAGAACCCACCAGTAGGCCGATTGCTACGGTGCTTAAGGTCTTGGCGGCGCTGAGCACGCCAGCCAGCACCACCCAGTTACGGGTGGTGCGTGAGACCTTTAATAAACGCCAATCAACCGGGCCGCGGAAGGTGGGCTTTTCTAACTCTGCCGTCTCACTCACGCCACTACGCCTGCTGAACTTGCTGTACCTGCTGTACCTGCGCTCTCGGCGCTAAGTGGTGGGGCGCTAATGCGCTTTCTAAATACCCAATAGGTCCAGCCCTGATAAAGCAGCACCACAGGCACCACAAATACCGCTGACCAGGTCAGAATATTTAAGGTGTAATCGCTTGACGCTGCGTTCCAAATATCAAGGTCAACACCGCCGGCCAGGGTAGTTGGCATAACGCGAGGGAAGAGCGCGCTAAACATCAGCACCGCCACTCCAAGCACAGCCACTGAGGTTGCTCCAAAACCTAGGAAATCTTTGCCCTTAATCAGCCCAAACCCGCCGACTAGTACCGCCACAATGATCAATAGCGCAATAATCCACGACCATTGCTTGCCATAAGACAACGCCGTCCACAGGGCAAAGGGGGCGCCCAACACCGCACCAAGCGTTACGACGCGGCCCGCCACCCGGCCGGCATCGGTGCGCACCCGACCTGCGGTTTTGAGGCGGATAAAAGCAAGGCCGTGCATGCTAAAGAGGGCGGTAAAGGCTGCCGCGCCAAGTAGAGCATAAGGATTAAAAATCTCCGGTAGTGCAGCTGCCGCATCAATGCGGTGATCTGCCTCGATTGGCATGCCACGCACAATATTGGAGAAGATGAGACCCCACAGCAGCGCTGGAGCCCAGGAACCGATAAATACCGCGCGGTCAGACCACTTAAACCAGCGGGGAT
This sequence comes from Corynebacterium callunae DSM 20147, assembly GCF_000344785.1. Classification (NCBI taxonomy): domain Bacteria; kingdom Bacillati; phylum Actinomycetota; class Actinomycetes; order Mycobacteriales; family Corynebacteriaceae; genus Corynebacterium; species Corynebacterium callunae. Next base: position 1,144,310 of record NC_020506.1, read on the forward strand.
CATCAACCTTCTTGCGCCACTCCAAACCAACCACGCGCAAAATTAGGGAAACGAGGATGAGGAAAAGTGGCAAATACATTCCAGAAAATAGGGTGGCGTACCACTCTGGGAAGGCGGCAAAAAGGGCGCCGCCAGCAGAGATCAGCCACACTTCATTGCCATCCCACACTGGGCCGATGGTTTTAATAACCGTATTGCGTGCGTCTTTATCCTTGCCGATGACGGGAGCTAGAATTCCCACGCCAAAATCGAAGCCCTCCAGCAGAAAATATCCTGCAAAAAGCACGGCGATAACTATGAACCAAAAAGTATTAAGATCCATGATTACTTCTGCTCCTGGTTTTCGCTTGTCAGCGCACTAAAACGCAAGGGGGCGATGGGCAAATCCGAACCAACTGGGGTGGCAGGTCCGGTGTGATCACTTTCAGTAGGGCCAGATTCTGCAGGCGGACCGAGCAAAACAGCGCGTCGAATCAGCCAGAACCACACCACAAAGAGCACCAAGTACAAGATGGTAAATCCAATGAGCGTGAGCCACACTTGCCAGGTGGCATGGTCAGAAACACCCATATCCACCGTCATACGAATCATCTCCGTACGGGAATCACCTGCGGAATCCGGATTGGGATGTACCACCCAAGGCTGGCGACCCATTTCCGTAAACACCCAACCTGCGGAGTTAGCCAGGAAGGGGAAAGGCAAAGCTGCCAGGCTGCCGATCTGGAAGAGACGCGCAATCTTGCCCTGTGGGGTGCGCTTTTTACGAAGCAAAAACCACGCGATTGCAGCAATTGCCAACGAACCCAGCATCAGGCCAATCATGGCGCGGAAAGACCAATAGGTGACAAAGAGGTTAGGGGAGTAGTTGCCCGGGCCATAAAGTGCCTCAGCCTGGGCTTGGAGATCCTTCACACCTTTCAACGTGACACCGGTGAATTTTCCTTCTGCCAAGAAAGGCAGCACAAAAGGAAGTTCCAGCAGGTGGATGACGGAATCGCAGTTATTGTGCGTACCGATAGTCAAAATTGAGAAATTGGGATCAGTAGTGGTGTGACACAGTGATTCAGCCGAAGCCATCTTCATCGGTTGCTGCACAAACATAAGTTTGGCCTGCGCATCACCGGTTAGACCAAGGCCAACAGAGGCCAACACAGTGGTCCACCAACCAACCCACAAAGCAGGTCGGTGCATGGAGTGACGATCTTCCTCAGGAATACCGGCCTTTTTAGCTTGGACCTTGGCACGAATCAGCCACCAACCGGAAATACCTAGAACAAAGGTGCCACCTGTTAGGAAAGCGCCAGCAACTGCGTGGGGGAAAGCAGCAAGAGCAGTGGAATTAGTAAGCAAAGCCCAGAAATCCACTAACTCTGCGCGGCCGGTTTCCGGATTGAATTCTGCGCCCACCGGATGCTGCATAAATGAGTTGGAAACAATGATGAAGTAGGCCGATACATTCGTGGCAATAGCGACGATCCAAATGGAGGCAGTATGCAGCCAACCAGGGATTTTACCCCAGCCGAAGATCCACAAACCTAAGAAAACTGATTCCAAGAAGAAGGCAACCAAGCCTTCCAAGGCAAGCGGCCCGCCGAAAACATCACCGACAAAGCGGGAATATTCCGACCAGTTCATACCAAATTGGAACTCTTGGACAATGCCGGTAGCGACACCAAGTGCAAAGTTAATAAGTAGAACAGTGCCAAAAAAACGAGTAGCGCGATACCAGTGTTCTTTCCCTGTGACCTGCCAAAAGGTTTGCATTAGCGCAACCAATGGAGCCAAGCCAATTGTCAAAGGAACAAAAATAAAGTGATAGACGGTGGTTATGCCAAACTGCCACCGTGCGATGTCGACGACATCCACAGTTGGAACTTCCCCTCGTGGGTAGGTTGATTTAAATGACAACCAAGGACATGTGAGCCTCGGGCGGTCTATAAGAGATTTGTCGGCAGGACCCTTGGTAGAGTTCCCAAGCAATTAGGTGCGCTGTGGAAATCAGCCCCGAAGGAGGTCAATCCTCTTTTCTAAATTGTCTTAGATCACGGGGTAATCACAGCATAGCGAAAACATGCCCCAGAAAATGAGGTCTTTCAAAGCTGAGAGTCACCCGTTAGGTTTTGAGGTACGTAGCAGACCATAGACACGTTCCCTGTTGATTCCTTCCGAGAGCTTTAAGGGCGACCCATGAATTTCCCCCGGGCATTATTGGCTGCAGCTGTGGTTGCAGCAACTTCTTGTACAGTACTTTTGCCACTATCTTCGGCACAGGCTGCCACTGTGAAGGTAGATGGTGACCTTTGTTTTATCTCCATTGGGGTGCAGGATATGGCTGCAATTCGGGCCGAGCTTCTACAATCCGATCCTTTGCGCCTGGAGCGGATTAAAGCTGTGATTCCTGGCATTGATCCGGAATTGAACCTAATAAGTTTGGAATTGAGGGCTCAGGCACTGGAGCGTGGAACCATAAAGATCGAGGAACTTAGTGTGGCTGGGCAAGAGGCCTGGTCAGATTTTTATTTGACAGGTAGGCAAGCTGGATTTACCCAAAATGATCTTTCCGCCTTGATCATTTCCATTGCAGCTCCGGAGTTCTTAGCGGTGCAATTAGATAGAGAATTCACCCCAAAGTTGGTGGGGGAGAACTCAGTTTCCCGTGTTGACGCTGCCGAGTTTGTTCTGCAGCTAGAAGGTTATCCCGCAGGTCTTGGCGTTGATCTAGCCAACTCTAAGTACTTTAACTACGCCATAACTACGCAGGTCAAAAACATCCTTGCTCCGGGTGTGAGCAGCTTTGAAGTGCTGGTAGATGGAGTAACACAACCCTATGACGATTGCGCAGCGGGACGATCGGAAAATCCAGATAATCCGTTTAACACCGGTGGCGGTAGCTCTTTCGGAAGCAGCTAGTAAATAGAAAAATGCTCAGTGCAAAAAGCACTGAGCATTTTTTGGTCTTAACTAGAAGTTTTAACTAGATACGGATCGGCTTGATCTTAAGCGTGACGCGGATTTAGTTCCTCATAGTTAATTGGTGCAATCGCTTTTGGACGACCACTAACAAAGTAGAGGACGGTCATAACAACCAAGAACCCAACGCCAACAGCTAGTGGTAGGTGGTAATCGGCGTACCACACCATGATTCCGAAGGTGAAGGCGATGAACGCAATAGCAAAGTATTGGCCAAAAGGATAAAAAGGCACAGGGAACTTTAGGGAACTGACTTCTTCAGCAGACATCTTGCGGCGTGAAGCTACCTGCGCGAGCAGAATCATCAGCCAGACATACACAGTGGCAAAGGTGGCCAGAGAAGCGACAATCTCAAAGACACGCTCTGGCAGCACAGCATTTAGCACGACACCCAAAATGAGCACCACGATCATGATGGCAGTGGTCATCACTGGTACACCATTTTTGGAAATCTTGCCCATGATCTGTGGTGCGAGGTTCTCCTTTGCAAGGCCAGTAAGGACGCGGCCTGCGCCAAAGAGGTCAGCATTAATAGCAGAAAGGGCAGCGGTAATAACCACAATGTTAAGCAAAGCAGCAGCCCAGTTAACTCCCAAGGTGTCAAAAATCTGAACGAAGGGGGATTCTTCGCCAGTAATAGACTGCCAAGGGTTCAGCGCCAAGATAACCAGGATCGCGCCTACGTAGAAGAGCAAGATGCGGACTGGAACAGTGTTAACAGCTTGTGGGATGGACTTTTCAGGATCTTCAGCTTCAGAGCCAGCTACACCGATGATTTCAGTGCCACCAAAAGCGAAGAGCACCAGAATAAAGGCTGCAATCATGCCTTCGACGCCGTTAGGGAAGAATCCGCCGTGCTCCCAAAGGTTAGATACACCAGAAACTTCGGTGTTGGTTCCAAGTCCAAAAGCCAAGATGGCGGCGCCGCCGATAATCATGGCAACAACTGCGGTGACCTTAACAATGGTGAACACAAATTCCAGCTCGCCAAACCAACGAACTGAAGCCAAGTTAGCTCCGCCAACGATGAGCAAAGTGGCTGCAACCCAAATCCACTGTGGAGTGTTGGGGAACCAGAAGCCCATATAGATGCCAACTGCGGTGAGGTCAGCTAGACACACAATGAGCATCTCGAAGGCGAACATCCAGCCGGTGATGTAGCCGGCCCAACCTCCGAGGTGTGCGCGGGTATAAACCGCGAAGGAACCGCGAACGGGGTGGTGCACGGCCATCTCGCTGAGTGCGCGGAGCAGGAAGTAGACGACAGCGCCGCCTAATAGGTAAACCAGCAATACTGAGGGGCCAGCAGCTTGGATGGCTCCGGCGGAACCATAGAACAAGCCCGTGCCAATTGCCGAACCCAGCGCGATGAAGTGAATGTGGCGTGCTCGCAGCCCTTTATACGTTTGGGTTGGAGCAGGTGAAGCATTCAACGTCATGCTGACCTCTTTTCAGTTAGGGTGATCGAATTTGAACGCAGATCACATTACTCTGTTCCCGCCAAAAAATAGTGGTCGTATAGTTTGCCAACGTTTGGCCACGTGGAGGGAAAGGACTCAAAATAAATCAATAGTGTGCCAAGTCACCTATAAACCCATAGAAATTGCCAATAGTGGGGTAGATATGACCATTTTTGGGACAAAATTGTGAACTGTATCCCATTTACCCAGCTCAGGTACTTCTTGTCGGAGGCTAATTAATAAGGAGCTCTGGAGTTTCGGGGAAATATAGCGTAGCTTAGAGGAACAATGAGAAATACCGAGAACGTCAACGGCGACGTAGAACAGCCGAATAACGTAATTTCGTCGGAATCTCAGGAAACCCCGCAAGGTGACTCAGCTTCAGCTGACTTCGCTCTCGAAACCCCAAACAACAATGTTGCAGGCACCACCGTGTCTGAGGGTAGCGAAGAGATCACCAGGGTTGCGGATAATTCTGAGGACGCCGACTCTGCTACTAAGGCAGACAACGCGAGCAATGTAATCAATGAGAATGTGAACGAGGACTCCTCGGAAGATGTAACCCCATCTTCAAACGAGTCATCCTCTACGGAAGCCAAGACTGGCTTCGATGCACTCGGATTGCCAGAGCAGATTCTAGCTGCTGTGCGCAAGGTAGGTTACGAGACTCCTTCCCCCATCCAGGAACAGACCATCCCGATCCTTATGCAGGGTCAGGACGTAGTTGGTCTAGCACAGACCGGTACCGGTAAGACCGCAGCTTTCGCGCTGCCAATCCTTTCCCGTATTGATAAGTCCATGCGTACCCCGCAGGCATTGGTGCTAGCACCTACCCGTGAACTTGCACTGCAGGTTGCGGATTCCTTCCAGTCCTTCGCCGATCACGTTGGCGGCGTTAACGTACTGCCAATTTATGGTGGTCAGGCTTATGGCATTCAGCTTTCCGGCCTTCGTCGTGGTGCCCACATCGTTGTTGGTACCCCAGGTCGTATCATCGATCACTTGGAAAAGGGCTCCCTGGATATCTCCAGCTTGCGCTTCCTCGTGCTTGACGAAGCTGATGAGATGCTCAACATGGGCTTCCAAGAAGATGTGGAACGCATCCTCGAAGACACCCCAGATGACAAGCAAGTTGCTTTGTTCTCTGCAACCATGCCAAATGGTATCCGTCGTCTCTCCAAGCAGTACCTCAACAACCCTGCTGAGATCACTGTTAAGTCTGAGACCAGGACCAACACCAACATCACCCAGCGCTTTATCTCTGTTGCACACCGCAACAAGATGGATGCTCTTACCCGCATCCTTGAAGTAACTGAGTTTGAAGCAATGATCATGTTCGTGCGTACCAAGCACGAGACTGAAGAAGTTGCTGAAAAGCTGCGCGCGCGCGGATTCTCCGCAGCTGCCATCAATGGTGATATTGCTCAGGCACAGCGTGAGCGCACCGTCGATCAGCTCAAGGACGGTCGCCTAGACATCCTTGTTGCAACCGACGTTGCTGCCCGTGGCCTTGACGTTGAGCGCATTTCCCACGTGCTTAACTACGACATTCCAAATGACACCGAGTCCTACGTTCACCGCATTGGCCGTACCGGCCGTGCAGGACGTTCCGGCGAGGCAATCTTGTTCGTAACTCCTCGTGAGCGTCGCATGCTGCGCTCCATTGAGCGTGCAACCAACGCACCGCTTACTGAGATGGAATTGCCTACTGTTGATGAGGTTAACGACTTCCGCAAGGTTAAGTTCGCTGACTCCATCACCAAGTCCTTGGAAGACAAGCAGATCGATATGTTCCGATCCTTGGTCAAGGAGTACTCCCAGGCTAATGATGTTCCTCTCGAGGACATCGCTGCAGCTTTGGCTACCCAGGCTCAGTCCGGTGACTTCCTGCTCAAGGAGCTCCCACCAGAGCGTCGTGAGCGCACCGACCGTCGTCGTGACTTCGACGACCGTGGTGGAGATCGTGGCGGACGTGGACGTGACCGTGACCGTGGAGATCGCGGCGACCGTGGCGATCGTGGTTCACGCTTCGACCGTGACGATGAGAACCTGGCAACCTACCGCCTTGCAGTTGGCAAGCGCCAGCACATTCGCCCAGGTGCCATCGTTGGCGCCCTGGCAAATGAAGGTGGACTTAACTCCAAGGACTTCGGCCGCATCACCATTGCAGCTGACCACACCTTGGTTGAGTTGCCAAAGGACCTCCCACAGAGCGTTCTTGACAACCTGCGCGACACCCGCATCTCCGGACAGCTCATCAACATCGAACGCGATGCAGGCGGACGCCCTCCTCGTCGTTTCGAGCGCGATGACCGTGGTCCACGTGCAGATCGTGGCGAGCGTGGCGGTGACCGTGGTGGATTCCGCGGTGGCCGTGACCGCGATGATCGTGGTGGACGTGGCGGTGACCGTGGTGGATTCCGCGGTGGCCGTGACCGCGATGATCGTGGTGGACGTGGCGGCGAGCGCGGCGGCTTCCGCAGCCGTGGCTCACGCGACTAGTTAACATGCTTTAAGGCCCGTACTTCATAATTTGAGGTGCGGGCCTTTTGCTTGTTTAAAAGATTTAAAAGACACTATCGACGAAAAACCTGGTGGTTTAGCCGATAGTGTCTTTTTGCATTTAGACCTTGAGAAGATCCCGCAGATTTTGTGGAAGCAGTGATGGAGAGATCATTCCATTGTTAACTGCACCGGTAAATAGACCGCCTAGCGCTGCGGCTAGCCCACCAAGAGCAGCAATAATTCCAATGAATTTCAGCAACCCGTTGTCTGCAGAGGAATTTCCCGTTGCTTCCGCAGGGGAGTCCTCTTCATTGGTAGTAGAAAGAGTTACTTCGCCATTGGCATAGGAAACCTTTACGTCTGAAGCTCCTGTAACCTCAACGGAATCAAATTCGCCCTCAATAGCGGAGGCCTGGAGTACCGTGAAACCTTCAGCAAGATCCGCGCCAGCGGGAAGTGTAACTTCCAAAGTGCCGTCGAGATCAGCAGTGCCCAAGTTTTCTACTCCGGTACCGTCAAGTTTCAATGTTGCATCGTCTTCAATTGCTAAATCACCGGTTCCAAGTGCATTAGCGGTGGTAGCTACCAAAGTGCCGCCTGCAAGAGTGGTACCGCCGGTATAGGTGTTTTCACCAGACAAAGTCAGCTCACCAGATCCGTCCTTGGCCAAAGAACCTGCACCTTCGATGTCATTTTGCCAATTGTCAGCCGCAGAGAATCCACCATCTTCGGCGTTCATGGTGATCGCAACATTGGTGTTGAATGCTCCATAGCCTGCTTGAGCTGCAAAGAGATTAAGTCGACCCCAACCTTCTTCGTCGTTGACCACAGGATAACCAGATTCAATTCCGGTGGAGTGCAAAACCCAGCGACGCTGCTCATCATCTAGATAAGGCAGGCGGGTTTCGAGGAGAGCTTCAGCACCCTTAGGTACACGCATTGTTTCGGTGGTATCGCCAGTTTGAGTAAACCCAAAGGTGAGGTATTCGGTGTACTCAGCTAATTGCTCGTCATAAGTACCTTCATTAGCAATAATGTCGGCCTGGTTGCTGATCCACGTCTGACCGTCGACAAGCGCTTTTGCTTTGACCTCGTCGAGGGCAGCATCGTTGAGTGCACCTGCAGTGATGGCGGTGGAAAGCACCCGGCCGCCCATTACATCCAAGGGAGAGTGCATACCGAGTTGGACGCGGCTGGTGCCGATTTCAGCTGCAGTTAAAAGGAGCTCATCATACTGCTGGGGAAATGCATAAGCGAGTCCATTAACAGCCATATGGCCAGCACTGGTGTGCCCGGATGGGAATCCACCATCAGAGGCAGCTTCAGCTTCATCCTTTCGCAATGAGTAGGCATACTCCGGCATATCTACACCTGCACCCCATGATCCTGCCTCAATAGAACCAGTCCAGCGGTAGGGACGTGGGTACTGGAAGTAAATCTTGGAAGGATTGGATGAAGCGGAGTGTCCGCGGATTGCTTCGATAAGCTGCACGGTGGACCCTAGTTCACCATCTGAATCGGCCCAGCTGCCGTTTGTATTGCCACCATCTTCTTGCTTGGTTGTGTAGGCCTCGGCAGGCACGGTATCTGGAATGGTTGTGCCAGCATTAACTGCGGCCCGATAAGCCTCGGCGTAAGCTCCCAAACCATCCGTAGCGGTGTAGTTCTGGTTGCGGCGGTCAATTACATATGCGCGCACTTGCTCTTCATCGCTTGCTGCGGTGGAAATGTCAATGGATTGCTGAATATTTGAATCGAGCACTGTCGGATTAGCTTTAGTGCCATTGTTTCAGGTGGTTCCAGGAGTCCACAATTCAAACATGCCGGACAAAACACCGATGCCAGCATTGGTTTCTGCACTTTGTAGTGAGGTGTTATTGGTGTTCCAGCTATCTACAAAGTAGCCATGTGGGCCAGCGTGAGGTGCAATCGCAGTTTCGTCGAGTAGCGCGGATGTTTGTGCAAAAGCTACTGGCTTTACTGCAGTAGTTGCAATGAGGGTGGTGCAGAGCAAAATGCCGCGGGAGCGGCGCGAAGTTGAATTCTTCATGGAACCGTTTCTTTGTAATCGGAGTTATCCAAACCTATAAACCGTGGTCATGAATGAGTAGGAAAAGCAGCTATTTAGTTTCCAACTGGTTCAGCGGTGGGCAAGTTCTGTGGATTAGATAAGCATGAAATCGATTGCCTAGGGTGAAAACAAATGTTCACACTCCGAACTGGCAATCTGTTTCAACTTATGGAAATTAGATTTCCTCCGGGTTAAATCTCAAAGATCATCCCATTAACTTCGTTTTTGCCCAGTGAAACATTTTTCAATAAGCATGCTTTAAAAGGAAATGTCACGCAAAGATCGAGAGGAAATCATCTTTGCCTCAATAGAAGTCATGCCAACCATGCGCAGCATTGCAGTGGCAAAGATTTCATCATGTTTTTCCATCGGTAATATTGGCGAACCCTTAAGCCCGAGATCAATCGCTGAAACCAAAGCTCCAAAGGTGCAGGAGGTGGCAAGATCAAGATCGTCAATCTTAAAGCGACCAGCCTCGAGACCGCGGAGCAGATCACGGCGGGCACGAGGTCCAAGGATTCTGGTTAGTAGGGGGTGTGTGCCGCCCATTTGGACTACAAGGTCACCCCAGACACGGTCGTTCAGTGAATACCTAATTAAATGTCTAAGGGATGCAGCATAAACCTCGGCGGGATCTTCAAGGGTGCTTAGTGCCGTATCAAGTGCATCGCCTAAGGATTCAAATGAATCTTTGGCAACTGCTTCTAGAAGTTCTTCGCGGGAGTGGAAATAGTTATAAAAGGTTCCTGTTCCCACATGGACTGCCTCGGTGAGCTCAGCAATCGTAATATTGTCAAAGCTGCGCTGTGTCATCAAAATTCGAGTTGCGTTAATTAAGCGGGCACGAGTTTGTTCTTGCTTTAGGCTGCGTCCCTTAGTTGTGCCACCACTTTTAGCGGCCGATGATTCGGCATCAAAATACTCTGTATCGTGGTGGCTCATACGTGAACCCTAGCGGTTCTGTTGTTATGTAGATATGGGGGTTGAAATAGGGGGTAAAACAACGGTGTTTTAAAGCCTAATACTTAGCAAATGCTTAACAAAAGGTCTCTCTAGCAGCGTAATCTTGGGAAAAACTTAGAAAAGCCAATTCGGCAGAAAATTGCCGAAAAATTCATTTAGCACCCCCAACGTAGGAGTAAAAGTGGCATTAAATTTTGACCATCACACCCTTGGGCAGAGGGTTTATTTTGGGGCGGGTCGCGCCAATGAATATCTCAAAGCGGCTCTCAAAGATCTTGACTCCAAGAAAGTTATGGTTATCGCCAGCGGGTCAGCGCTCCGCGCAGCACAGGAAATTGCCGCAGGCGTTGAGGTTGCGGTCTGGCATAGTGACGTTGTTATGCACGTGCCTTTGGCCTCGGCAGAAAACGCAAGAGCAGTAGCTGCAAAACGTGATATTGATGTTCTTGTCTGTGTGGGTGGGGGATCAGCCACTGGCCTAGCCAAAGCCATTGCCCTAACCATGGGAATTCCTATAATCGCGATTCCGACCACCTATGCAGGATCAGAAGCAACCAATGTGTGGGGTTTAACGGAGGATTCTCGAAAAACCACTGGTGTAGATAATAAGGTACTGCCCACAGTCGTCATTTATGATTCTGAGCTCACGCTTTCACTGCCGGTAGAAATGTCTATTGCCTCAGGGTTAAATGGCCTGGCACATTGTATTGATTCTTTGTGGGCACCGCGCGCAGATCCCATTAATGCAGCCCTGGCTTTGGAAGGCATCCGAGCGTTGGCTGCAGGCTTGCCTAAAATTATGAACAATCCACAAGGAATTTCCGGGCGCGATGAGGCACTCTATGGGGCATACCTTGCCGCGGTGTCATTTGCTTCCGCAGGTTCTGGGCTTCACCATAAGATCTGCCATGTTCTAGGAGGCACCTTTAATCTGCCCCATGCACAAACTCATGCCACGGTACTGCCGTATGTCTTAGCCTTTAATGCACCTTTTGCACCAGAGGTAGAAAAGCGTGCAGCCACAGCATTGGGTAGCAGCACTGCGCTGGAAGGATTGCAAAAATTGCGGACGCAGCTTAAGGCACCCCAGAAATTAACTGATTATGGTTTTAGTGCTGCCGGAATTCCGGAGGCGGTTTCAATAATTTTGGAAAACATTCCAGCTAATAATCCACGTCCCGTTACTGCAGAGAACCTCACCGAGCTGTTAGAAAAAGCTTTGGTGGGAGCGGAACCAGCTTAAAACCGCCACCTCCGCCGCAGTGTTGAAGCCACGCACTGCGGGGCGGCGTCGATAAGCATTAAAAAAACCCGCACCTAAAAAGTGCGGGCTTAAAGACGTGAAATTTTAGATGAACATCAAAACTGCGATGATCACCCAAAGTAGTGCCCAGATACCAGCGAACATGGAGAGCTGGCCCTTGGCTTTGTCCCAATTGGCTACCTCGTAGGTCTTGGCAGCTTGCTCATCAGCCTCGAGCAGGCCAAGAGCGCCCATCATCTTCTTCTGACGTGGGAAAATAACGAAGAGCAGCAGACCCCAGGCAACAACGCTGAGCGCGATAGCGGCGTGGAATTGACCCTCGGTCTTAAAATGAGACCAATTCAGCAGCATGATCGCAATGCCCAAGAGGGGAACGAGCAAGGAAAGCATGCCATAGGACTGGGAAATCTTGAATAGGGTTTTAGCAGAACCCTCCGACTGCTTATTGCCGTTGTGGGCATCAAGCGCGCGGACATGGAACTGAGAAGTGGCAACGGTGGCTGGGCCGAGGAAGAGGATCGCTGCAAGAACGTGCAGGATAACCATGATAGTGGTCACGGGCTGGTGGACCTTTCAATTATTAATGGGCAATAACAATGCTTAATAACTAGCCTAACCAGCCACCTAAAATTTCGCGAACCCACATTGCTTTTGCGCAATGCGCACATCGGCAGCAGGCAAGGGGAGGTGGTAGGCATTGGCCACCCCAAAGAGCTTTTCGACGTACCAACATCGCACCCGTGGATTTTGGGGCAACCACTCGCTGGGCAGCTGATCGCCCTTTGTTTGATTTTGCTCCCGAGACACCAGCACCAAATTGATTGGGTCATTGGCAAAAGTAATTCTTTGGGCAGCTGTCCAAGAATGTGCGCCCAAATCCCAGGCAGCGCTAAGTGGGAAAATATGATCAACCTCTGCATTGTTGAGGTCTAGCGGGGCGCCGGAATAAGGATCAATTGTACCCGCCTGAGCAACAACGCCCTCACGCACGCCTGTGAGCCACCCACCAAACATGGCGTCACGATCATAACCAATGACAGTGGCGCGTTGGTTGACCTCTTTAACAGCCGGCAGATCAGCTGCAGAAGTGCCGAGATCCCAGCTGAGGTAGGGAAGCACACTAAAAAGTCCCAGGAGAATACTAAAGGTGGCGAGTAACCGAGTAAATGTCTTCACATTCTGGTTAGACTCGCCACCTACTAGATGGGGTTCCCGCTGGCGCTAAATTTCTTTAGCTGCCTGACGGAAATCGATATCTTCCTTAGACTCCACAACCTTGGAAAGCTTGCGAGCAGTTTCAAACTCGTCCAGGATTTCCTGCTGTGGTTCTTTGGTTGCCATGGTAACCACAACCATCACTACTGCTGCAGCGATGAAGCCCGGGACGATCTCGTAGAGGGTATCGCTCAGTGGGGACATACCCCATCCGATAGCCACCACAGCACCGGTGATCATGCCGGAAATGGCACCAGGAGCATTTAGGCGCTTCCAATAAAGCATGGCCAAAATAATCGGACCGAAGGCAGAACCGAAGCCAGCCCAGGCAAAGCCAACCAGACCCAAAATGGAATCCGAAGGATTAACGGCCATCAGTCCTGCAACAATCGCCAAGACGATAACGGTTGCGCGAGAAAGCGTAATCAGCGTCTTTTCGCTCAAGTCATCCTTCTTCACAGCCTTGAGCAGATCCTCAATGAGGGAAGAAGCGGTAACTAACAGCTGGGAAGACATAGTGGACATAATCGCTGCCAAAACGGCGGTGAGAATCAAACCAGCAATCAGTGGGTGGAAGAGCACATTTGCCAGATCCAAGAAGATGGACTCATAGGATTCAGTATCGGTGACGGTGTGCTCTGGATGCTGCGCAAAGTACACAGTAGAAATCAGTGCGGTAAAGGTGGCACCAAACAGGCACAAAATCATCCAGGAAATACCAATGCGACGGCCTTGCTTAGCTTCCGCAGGGGAGCGCAACGCCATAAAACGCACGACGATATGCGGCTGGCCGAAGTAACCCAAGCCCCAGGCCAGGTTGCCCACAATCGCTGCAAAAGAAACTCCAGAGATCAGTGAGAAGTAGGTGGGGTTACCAATGCCATCGGTATATGGGCCGTAATCATTAGATGCCGCGAAGCTCCAAATATCGGCTGGATTGGCCAGCGCAAAGTAGGCAAAAAGCGGCACGATAATTAGCGAGAAGAACATGATTGTGCCCTGGACAGCGTCGGTATAAGACACCGCCAAGAAACCACCGATAAAGGTGTATAGCACGGTTACACCAGCGACCACTGCCATGCCTACCCAATAATCGCCACCGAAGGTGGATTCCCAGTACACGCCACCAGCAACCATGCCGGAGGAAATATAGAAGGTGAAGAAGATAATGATGATCAGTGCTGCCACGATGCGCAAAGTGCGGGACTTATCGCGGAGGCGGCTTTCAAAGAAGGACGGTAAGGTAATGGAATCGCCAGACACTTCAGTATAAGAGCGCAGACGCGGGGCAACCCACATCCAGTTAGCCCAAGCGCCGATGGTCAGACCAATTGCAATCCACAGTTCTGACATACCTGTGACATACAGCGCGCCGGGTAGACCCATAAGTAGCCAACCAGACATATCCGAAGCGCCAGCAGACATTGCAGCTACAAAGGGATTAAGCCCACGGCCTGCCAGCATGTAGTCGTCGTATTTCTCAGTCTTGCGGTAACTCCAATATCCGATGAGCACCATGACCAACATGTATATAATGATGGCGATGATGAACCAGGTGTTATCACTCACGAGGTTCTCCTTGTAGTTGAGGGGGCAAACTCGGCAGTTCTTATTTTTAATAAGAAGCTGTGAACTAAAACACTAACTCACAGCTAAGCCATATAGCAGCCCTAAGACTAAATCACCCCCTAGTGGGCGCAGGTTATTTGGTGCCACCAATGCAGGTGCGGGGAAAGATTAGGGGGCTTTTCGACGCAAAATCTTTTGCTAATCCCTTGCTATGCAAAAGAACACGGTAGGCTAGTGTAGTTGTCCGCCGCTTTCGCACATGGATACGAGAAACTGTCCCCAAACTGGTAGAAAAGAACTCATGACGTCTCACCTGCTTCACGGTCTCTGGATCAAGGATCGCGGACTGCAACTATGGATTGAGCAGGTCGACGGGCACCGGATTGTGCTCCCGGAGGCCGTATCACCAGGCACTTTTCCGCCTGTGGTTGACCAGATTCTGCAAGATAAAACCTTCCGCGCGCGTATGAATGTGCACCTGCGTACGCCCAAAGGCAGACACGTGGAGCTACCTACACCTACCGCAGCTTTTACTCCTGAAGAAGCGGTTATGGTTTTTTCCCAGCTCAGTTTCCTCAAAGCTGAAACCCCAGCTGCCACCCGGGCCCAACGGGAATCAATAGCCCCAGATTTATGGTGGTTAATTTCCATGTACCAAGGCCTGGCGCGATTTGTGCAAGCCGGTCGAGTAACTCTGCGCACCGTCATGATGGATAATTCGTGGTGGCCCCAGTGGCAGCTTTCTGCCAGCCTCTCTGAACGAGGTTGGCTAGCTGAAATGAACCACGCGGCCCCAGGAATTTTGCTTAAAAATGGTGGACGGGATCTCGCTGACACCATGGCTAATGAGCTGCCACATTGGATTGCCAATGCAATTTTGCGCGATTATCGCGATGAAGTATTGCCCTATCCACGCCATGAGTTCTTAGATTCTTTGCTGTTTAATCATCCTTTGCGCAAGGGATCCACGGTTTTAACACATGCGCTAAACCAGTGGAAAAACACCATCACCTCATCCACTTTGCAATTGGTGATTCTGGTGGAAGAACCACCTGCAGATTCCGATTATGAGGACCCCATGGATTCGGTCTGGCCAGTGCGCTTGATGGTGCGCACTGGAGTGGACGCCCCACAGCCAATCCAAAAAGGCGCAATCGATAGTGGCGGAATGGAGCAGCTACGCAACCAATTTGAAACCGCCAAGACCGTAACCTTTTTGCTTGATCCAGCGCGTGATGATGCCATGCTGGCGCATTCGGTTGACATTGTGCAAAAAGGCGATTGGGATATCTTCCTCACCACCGCCGAAATTGTGGATTTTATTACCCATGATGTAGCCAAATTGCGCAAGGCTGGCATTCCCGTCATGCTGCCAAAGGCGTGGAGCACTTATGAAACGCGGGCCCAGGTGGAAGCCCGCACCCCAGGCGACCCTGCTGATTCCTCTACCAAGGCCATTATTGGTTTAGACCAGCTGGTGGAATATAACTGGCGCATTAGCGTCGGTGATATTCAGCTTTCCGATGAGGAAATGCGCGAATTGGTGGAATCCAAATCAGGACTTATCCGCCTGCGCGGTGACTGGGTCATGGCCGACCAAGATGCTTTGCGACGCATCACTGGCTATATGGATGAACTTGCCAAATCCTCCCAAAAGCGCGCTCGTGCTGAGATGGAAAAAGTGGCGATGGAAGCCAAACTTGCTGAAGCAGCAGGGGAGGAAGGCTGGCAATTATTGGCTGCCAAGGCTGAACAATTGCGCAAAGACTTTAATGAGAAATTCTCCGGTGAAGGCCAAGGCGAAGTTACCCTGGCTGAGCTGCGTGAAATTGCGCTTAAAGCAGCCGAAAATGAGCCGGTCGAATTCACCGGTTCGCAGTGGTACAACTCTCTCCTTGGTGGTACTGAAACTCCAGCGCCAACCCGTGTAGACATTCCTGAGACAGTGCATGCTGATTTGCGTGAATATCAGCGTCGCGGCGTGGACTGGCTGTATTGGATGTCGGAAAACAATCTCGGAGCTGTGCTTGCCGATGACATGGGCTTGGGTAAAACCCTGCAGCTATTGGCACTTCTAGCCGTCGAAAGGCACGAACACCCAGCCGACATTAAAGGCCCCACCCTGGTGGTATGCCCGACTTCGGTGGTGGGAAACTGGGCTGCTGAAGCACAGAAATTTGTGCCTAGCCTCAAGGTTGTTATGCACCATGGGCCGCAGCGTCTTGGTGATGAAGAGTTCTTAGCAAAAGCCCGGGCAGCTGACCTTATTGTTACCTCTTATGGCGTGGTATCTCGTGACTTTAAGCTACTGGGAGAGGTAGGTTTTGACCGTGTAGTGCTAGATGAAGCGCAGGCGATTAAGAATTCTTCCACCAGGGTGTCCAAAACTGTGCGATCTTTGCCTTCCAGGCACCGCGTGGCATTGACTGGTACGCCAGTGGAAAACCGACTTTCAGAGATGCGTTCCATCCTGGATTTCTGCAACCCCGGAGTACTGGGTTCCGCATCATTTTTCCGCAATCACTTTGCCAAGGCGATTGAACGCGAACAAGATTCCGATATGACAGAGCGTTTGCGCCAGCTCACAGCACCCTTTATCTTGCGACGCCTCAAAACTGATCCTTCGATTATTGATGATCTGCCGGAGAAATCAGAGAAGATTATCCGCGTTGATATGACCACCGAACAAGCCTCAATTTATAAGGCCTTGGTGGAAGATGTGCAAAAGCAGCTAGACCAGCGTGAAGGAATGTCGCGCAAGGGTTTGGTGCTGGCAACCATTACCCGCATTAAGCAGATCTGTAACCACCCAGCGCACTTCTTGGGTGACGGTTCCGCTATCACCATTAAGGGAAGGCACCGTTCTGGCAAGGTTGAGGCCTTGATGAAGCTCATTGATGACGCTGTCAAAGAAGAGCGCCGCATGCTGATCTTCACCCAATACACCGCCTTTGGGCGTATTTTGGCCCCATATCTTTCCGACCGCTCGGGTACTAATATTCCATTCCTCCACGGTGGTGTTACCAAACCGGGGCGTGACCGCATGGTGGCAGAATTCCAAGCTCCAGATGGTCCACCTGCAATGATTTTGTCGCTTAAAGCAGGTGGTACCGGCCTTAACCTCACCGCGGCTTCTATCGTGGTGCACATGGACCGGTGGTGGAATCCGGCGGTGGAAAACCAGGCGACAGACCGCGCCTTCCGCATCGGCCAGCAAAACAATGTTGATGTTTATAAAATGATCACCGCCGGAACCATGGAAGAATCTATCCAGGACATTCTCGACGGAAAAATGCATTTGGCCAGCGCCATTGTTGGTGAAGGTGAAGGCTGGATTACCGAGCTGAATCCTGAAGAATTGGCGATGCTCATGAGCTACCGGGAAAAGGAGGGCGCAGATGAGTGACTTTAAGATGTCCTCCGACAAGCCACGCCGCGTCACAATGGACAACGTTATTTATGCCAACTTTGGCAATAAACAACGTGTGTCCACTCCAGAAGATCGCGCCGAGGTTGTTACCCGATATCGGGGCAAACAATTTAGCCCTACGGGCCAGCGCACCGTTGAGTTGACCTTAAAAAATGCAGACAATGGACGCCAAACCCGTGGTGAGCAGTACTACCGCAATGGCAATGTCACTGGACTTAATGTGCTGGAAGGCCGCGTGGAGTGCACTGTGGCAGGTTCCCAAAATGAACCCTTCACCGTGACATTAACCTTCCCTTATCGCAGCTCAGCAAAGTTGCGCGAAGCCTATGCCTCTATTGCAGATACCACCAATGGCCTGCGTTTGGTAAGAGATGGTCACTTGACTGCCTCCATGTTGGACCACCTAGTGGGCAATAGTGATGAATCAATCTACTTTGATTGCACCTGCCCCGACCGCTCATTGGTATGCAAACACGCAGTAGCCAGTGCCTACTATGTTGCGGAGAAAATGACAGCCAATCCAGCATTAGTGCTGGACATGCGTGGTCAAGGAATGGCTGGCCTGGAAGCACTGATTCGCACCTATCACACCAAAGTGGAGGAAGAGCCGGAGGATAATCAAAGTTTTTGGGAGGGTAAAGAGCTCCCAGATCTTCCCGATCCGAAGATTGCACCTGCTATCGATGATTCCGATATCAACTATTTGCACAAGGCTTTGCGCTTGGTCTCGTATACCTCGCTTGAGCAATTGCGGGCTGTAAGTGACATTGAAGATATGTATGAAATCTTGGTGAGCAATCATCCAGATAATCGGGCAAAATTCAGCGAAGAAGAAGCCCCAGAATAACTAGCTGCAGCCCAAAATTGGGAGCTTGGGCTGCACTTTTAGTACCCTCTTTCCGATGCGGGTGTCCCCGGTGTCCCAGCTTGATGATGAAATGGCAGTCATGACAACACAGATAAAATTCCTTCATTCTTCTGATTTGCAAATTGGCATGACACGCTGGTTTTTATCCGATGAAGCACAGGCACGTTTTGATGATGACCGGATTCGAGCAATTGAAAAAATGGGGGAGGTTGCGCGCGCACAACAATGCGAATTTATAGTTCTTGCAGGCGATGTTTTTGAGCAAAACTCCCTGGAACAGCGCACCAGTGGCAGAGCTTTGGAAGCCTTGCGCTCATTAAAGATGCCTGTCTTTTTGCTGCCCGGAAATCACGATCCACTGACGGCAGATTCTCTCTTTTACCGCGCGGAAGCAATTGAGGGAGTGACTGTGCTGGCTGATAACACCATCCATGAACTTCGCCCTGGAGTAGAAATTGTGGGTGCCCCATTGCTTAATAAAACCGCAGCGACTGACCTCGTGGCTCAAATGCTTGACACCTTGGAACCCACAACAGCGATTAGAATTGCCGTTGGGCACGGGCAGGCTGAAGCTCGCACCACCGATCATCGTGCTGATCTGATTGATCTTGGCAACGTTGAAGACAAATTGCGTGATGGCACCATTGATTATTTAGCACTTGGGGATACTCACTCCGCACAACCTGTTGGTACTTCCGGCAAAATGTGGTTCTCTGGTGCCCCTGAAACAACAGACTTTCATGATCTTGACCCTGAGAAGACTGGCGGTGAGGTCAACTCTGGAAAAGTCCTGGTTGTTGAGGTCTCCAAGGGCGAGGTTGCCGTTGAAGAGGTGGAAATTGGGAAGTGGACTTTCCATGCTTTATCCCGCGAGATTTCTTCCAGCGCTGATGCTGAGGAGTTTTTAGAAACCCTGCGTGCCTATCCAGATAAATCACGCACTGTCATTAAGTACGGGTTGCAGGGCACCATCTCCTTGGAAATCAACCGCCAGCTTGAAGAAGGTCTTGCGTCTTTAGAGGATGTTTTTGCCTCCCTCAAACCGCGTGAACGCACCACAGATCTGGTTTTAGAACCAGGAGCTGAGGAAATCGACCAAATGGCGCTGAGCGGTTATGCCGCAGAAGTAGCGCTTGAGCTGGTGGATGCGGTGAGCCAAAATCCGGGTTCAGAAGTAGACCGTGATGCCCTTAACCTATTGTTCCGTTTGAGCAGGGAGTCTTAAAAATAATGCGTATTCATGCCCTCACCATTGAAAACTTCCGTGCAATCGAGCACCTCAAACTCCACGACATTCCAGATACCGGTGTGGTGGTTATTCACGGCGATAATGAAAAAGGCAAGTCCTCTATTTTGGAGGCAATTCAGATCGTCTTAAAAGAAAAGCACAAGGCTAAAAACAAATTCACCAAGCCAATTCAACCGGTGGACCGAGATGTGCCGGTTAAAATTACCTTGGACTTCTCAGTAGGTCCCTACCGCCTAGTCATTGCCAAAACCTTCCTTAAAACTCCCTCATCCGAGTTGGAGATTATTTCTCCGCAGCGCGCAAACTACCGCGGTGAAGAAGCAGACTCCCAGCTAGATCAAATCCTTGACGCTCATTTAGATAAGACACTGCTCAACACGCTTTTGATGAAGCAGGATGAGGTTAATGAGGGGATTAATGCCGTCGGCATTCCTTCCTTAACGAGCGCGCTAAACACCCAAAACGGTGGCGCCGCTGATGCTCAAGAAGATACTGCCTTGATGCAGGCGGTTGAAGATGAGTATCTGCGTTATTTCACCAAGAAGGGTCAGCAGTCCACCCGCTTTAAAGCTTTTGTTAACGAGGTAGCGCAGCTTAAAGAAGAGGTAGCCATTGCACAGGGTGCAGTATCAACCTTGGCTGAGCAGGTAGCACGGGTGGAACGTTTGGAAGCAGATCGCACCGCAGCCAAACTCAAACTGCCTGCTGCAACAGAAGAAAAGGCCGAACGTTTAGCAGAGCTGCAGGCTGCTCAAAAAGTTCAAGCCCAGGCAGAAGAAATTGCCGCCCGTCTATTGCAAGCCACAACAAATGTGGAACAAGCCAAGAAAGCCCAGGCAGATCGCACAAACCTGCAGGAAAAACGGGCGCGAGCTACCGCTGAGCTGGAAAAACTTAGCCCACAATTAGCAGATGCTGAAGCCGCGGCAGAAAAAGAAGCATCCGCTCTTGCCGAGCTCCAAGAAACGCTTGGGCAAGTGCGCGAGGCAGAGACTGCAGCCATCGCAGCCGTGCGGGCAGCTCGCAAAAAGGTCACCGCCAAGGCTCAAGGTGAACGCCGGGACGAGCTAAAAGCGCTGCTGGAAAAAGTGGATGAGCTAGATGCACAATTGCTGCACTTGCGTACCACTGCGCACGGCACCAAAACCTTTAGCAGTGCAGATATTGATGCATTACAAAAGGCAACCTCTGAGGTAGCTGCGTATACCACCTTGGCCAAATCTCGCAGCGGCAGCATTTCTTTGCAAGCCACAAATCCGCTTGAGATTAGCGTTGATCAAAAAACCATCGCTGTTGATGCCAACGGTCAAGAACTTGAATTGGATAAAGAGACCTCCATTGTGGTCGGAGATCTCACGCTAATTATCAACCCTGGCGCAGCAATTGCAGAACGCCATGCAGAATTGGAATCTGCCGAAGCCACACTTGCAGAACTCCTTGACCGCCTGGAGGTTGAGAACATTGAACAACTGCGCCAGCTGTTTAATGAGCAAGAAAAGCGCGCCGCGGAGATTGAATCCCTTAATAATCAACGCCTAGCGCTCGTTGGCAGTCTAGATATTTCCAGCGTACGGGCCGAATTAGAGGCACTGAGCAATGACGAGGAACTAGAAGATCTAGAAATTTCTCTGGAACAAGCGAAGGCAGATTTAGAAGCTGCTGAGACTCTCCGCGAAGAAGCAGGGGAGAACCTCAAAGTTGCCAATGCGGCGCTCGATGGTGTGCGTTCCCAGCCCGCAGACAAAGCATTGGTTATTCTCAAGACCAAGATTGAGGCTTTAGAAAATAACGTTGCAGCGGTTACTAAGGAATTGGAACTTGCCACGCAGGCGCAAAGTGATGAGGATATTGCGGAAAAGCTGGAACAAGCAGCGCAATCTCTTAAGACAGTGACCGAAGAGCAGGAAGAGATTAATCGGCGCTTGGCTCTTAATGATCCAGAGACCGCACAGCTGCTTTTTGCTGGTGCAGAGGCCAATGTTGCTTCTTATAACGAGACCATTAGTAATGCCACCACAGAGTTGGTGCGTTTGGAAGGCCACATTTCGGTGGCAGCTGGCGCTAATGAACGTTTTGATAAGGCGACTGCTGCATTGGAGGCTGCGGAGCATCGCCTGGATTCTGAACAGCGTCGCGCCTTGGCCGCACAGCGTTTACATGATGTGATGGTTAATCACCGTGAGCAATCTCGCCGACGATATGCCGCTCCTTTTGCAGAGAAACTATCGAGGCTGGCAGCACGCGTTTTCGGGGAGGAGACGGAATTCAATTTGAATGAGGATCTCTCCATCGGAAGTAGGTCTATCGGTACACGCACGGTTGATTTGGGCAATCTTTCCGGCGGTGCGCAGGAGCAATTGGCTATTTTGACTCGTTTTGCTATTGCGGATTTGGTGGCAGAAGCTGGTGATAACACCGCAGTGCCAGTGTTTATTGATGATGCTCTCGGGAGCACCGACCCTGGCCGTCTGACCAAGATTTCTACGCTTTTTGGGGATGTCGCCCGCGAAAACCAGGTCTTTGTACTCACCTGTGTACCGGAGCGTTATAACTATGTTGCTCCAAAAACCATGCTTAGTATCGATAGCTTAAAAGCCCTTTAAAAGCGCGCTTTTCGACGAAAAAACCGCTGGTTTCCATATGAATGGAAACCAGCGGTTTTTAAAAGATCTTTAGAACTTAAGCCTGCTTGATTGCGGAGCCGTCGATCTCGATCTTGATCTTCTCGGAGACAAGAACGCCACCGGTGGAAAGAGGAGCCTGGAAGTCAACGCCGAAGTCCTTGCGGTTGATCTCGGTGGTTGCTTCGAAGCCAAGACGAACGTTGCCGAATGGATCCTCAGCAACGCCACCGACCTCAACGTCAAGGGTGACGGACTTGGTGGTGTCACGAATGGTCAGGTCGCCGGTAACGGTGCCTTCGGAATCGTTCTTGATGACGAAGGAGGTAGCCTCGAAGGTCATTTCTGGGAACTTATCAACTGCGAAGAAGTCATCGCCCTTAACGTGAGCATCGCGGTCAGCGTTGCCGGTGGTAACGGAAGCGGTCTTGATAACAACCTTTGCGGAGGAGTTCTCAGGGTTGTCGCCATCAACGATGATGGAGTCGGTGAACTCGGTGAACTCACCGCGGACCTTGGTCACCATTGCGTGGCGAGCAACGAACTTGATTTCTGTGTGTGCAGGATCGAGGGCCCAGGTGCCGGAAAGAATGCTCATGTGTTTAATTCCTTAAAAAGAAGTGATGTGACTTACGTTTAAATGGTACCTACACGTTCAACGCTTCGCCGTCTGTGTGGTTCGTAAACTATCATAGCCCCATATGGTGACGTGTCAACAATAATCGCTAAAAAACTTGAAATGGAAACTAAATGCGCTGGTAGGAGTATGAATGAAATTCCTGAACAGCTAATCTCTTTAAGGCAAGTAAAGTGAACATCACTTTGTTTAAAGTGCTTTAAAGGTTAAAGTAGCTGACATGACAACACCACGATGGCTCAACGAAGAAGAGCAACAGCTCTGGCGAAAAATCCTCGCCTTTGTGCGCAAAATGGAGCGCACGCTCGATGAGACCCTCTTGGAAAACCATGAGCTCACCAGTTCTGAATATGCAGTGTTGGTAAGCCTCTCGGAAGCTAATGGTCACGAAATGCGATTGCGTGATATCTGTCAAGATCTTGACTGGGACCGCAGCCGCACCTCGCACCAAATTACCCGAATGGACAAAAAGGGTCTTGTTGCAAAAGTTAAATGCGCCGGCGATGCACGCGGTGTGATCGTAGAAATCACTCCAGAAGGGGAGCGACGCCTTAAAGATGCCGTTCCTGCTCATGTGGAAACGGTACGCAGCCTCATTTTCGACCCAATGCAAAAGGGTCAAATGGAGGTTTTAGACAAGTATTTTACTGAGGTGCTCAGCTCCCAAGCCTGCATCGATAAAGACGCTGAATCGAAAGTCGAGTAGTACCTTACCCCTAGGGGTGAGGGTGGCGTCGACAAGCATTTTTAGGGGTTTTTAGGCGGGTCATCCCTGATGACCGGGCGGGAAAAAGCGAGCACAATAGGTTGTAGTGAAGTTTTCACCCCCACCTAAAAGGAGCTGCTTAACATGTCTTTCCCTACTCAGTCTCGACGCCTTGCACGTAGTACTACCGACAAGTGGATTGGCGGTGTGGCCGGCGGATTGGCAGAAACCTATGGCTGGAACTCCAACTATGTGCGTCTGGCGTTTGCCGCGTCAATTCTTTTCCCGCTGCCTGGCTCACAGATTCTGATCTACGGCCTGGCCTGGTTGCTGATTCCATCCCGGGCAAAGATATAAAAAGTTCCCTCACTGTTCAAAATGTGAACTGTGAGGGAATTGCCGTTTATTTAGGACTTGCTAAAAGACCTAGACAAACGCTCGAGGCCTTCATTGTCATCGCCATAAAGCTCTTTCAAAGACCAGCTACGTTTTGGAGTGTGAATCTCCAAAAGGGCAGCGCTGCTCTGGAAAGTCGTTCGATCAAGCGCGTTCACGTCCTGGTGGTTAAGAGTAACCACAGACAAGGTGAAGCTGCCGGGGGAAATGAAGGGGATCATCACCTGGGATGCACCATTGTTAAAGTGAATCCGAGCGTCTGCACACAATTCCGCAAGTGGGGTATGTGCAGTAGCGGGGATGACAGGCGTTTGCGGATCAAAATCACGTATAGAGCCCAAATCTCCATTTAGAGCTTTGAAATAGACGATTGCGGTTAGCAGTCGAAGCTCAGTGGATCGCTTCGTTGAGACTTCTCGCAATTTCACGTTTTCCTTTCCCAACATTTTTAAAGCAGTGAAGTGACCAGGGGAGCTTCGCTAATGAGGGTTTAAATAGAAACCCGGGCACTTTTCTAAGTGTGCTCTCCGTTATTGAGCTGTGCTCTACCGCACGGTCGTTATTTATAGAACTTTAACTGAATTCCTAGAAAACGCGAGAAATATTTGAAAATGGTGATGAAAGCCACTATTTGATCACACTTTTCCCAGCTAAGAGAAGGTAAATTTCTAGGGGATCAAGAATATAAATAAAAGGTTAAAGGGGTAATTGTTGTTATTTCGTTACCGAAGTGGGGGTAGTAGGAAGGGGTCGGGCAACAATTACAGCGGTTTCTAGATTTTGCCGTGGCCTAGAAACTAAGAAAACCCCAGCACCTCAACTTGAAAATAAGTCAAAGTGATGGGATTTAAGAAGTGCCCCCGATAGGAGTCGAACCTACGACCTTCGGTACCGGAAACCGGTGCTCTATCCACTGAGCTACGGAGGCAACGCTACTTTCAACACAAAGTTCTAAGAACATCGCAAGAAAACAACGATGTGATTCTAACACCACGACCTTAGCGGTAGACAACTTAGGGCTGGCGGAATCTGGAGCTTGAGCGTCCAGCACCCAGCCAGCAACCGTCGCCGTTTTGTTCCTCATACTTCACAAAAACACTCAGAACGCCGTTTTGACCCCAAATTCGGCCCCGTATTCTGTGCTTAGCGTGTGGCTCGGCTAGAATTTTACCCCATGACACCAGCTGATCTCGCAACACTGATCAAGGAGACCGCGGTTGAGGTTTTGTCCTCCCGTGATCTCGATACTTCTGTTCTTCCAGAACAGGTCGTTGTGGAGCGTCCGCGAAACCCTGAGCATGGCGATTACGCGACCAACCTTGCTTTGCAGGTAGCTAAGAAGGTCGGCCAGAACCCACGGGATTTGGCAACCTGGTTGGCTGAAGCTTTGGCAGCTAATGATGCCATTGAATCAGCTGAAATTGCAGGTCCAGGCTTCCTTAATATCCGTTTGGCAGCGGCTGCGCAGGGTGAAATCGTAGCCAAGATTTTGCAGCAGGGGGAGAACTTCGGCCATTCCGATCACCTTTCCCACCTGGATGTAAACCTTGAGTTTGTTTCCGCGAACCCCACTGGACCAATTCACTTGGGTGGCACCCGCTGGGCTGCCGTTGGTGATTCTTTGGGTCGCGTTTTGGAAACATCAGGCGCAAAGGTAACCCGTGAGTACTACTTCAATGATCACGGTCGCCAGATTGACCGCTTCGCCATCTCTCTCATGGCAGCAGCAAAGGGCGAGCCAACTCCTGAAGACGGTTACGGCGGAGACTACATCCACGAAATCGCAGCTGCGATCGTCGAAAAGCACCCCAACGTGCTAGACCTCGACCCTGCTGAGACCCAGGAGCTTTTCCGCGCTGAAGGCGTGGAAATGATGTTTAAGCACATTAAGGATTCGCTGCATGAGTTCGGAACTGACTTTGATGTCTACTTCCATGAGAACTCCCTCTTTGAATCTGGTGCGGTAGAAAAGGCCGTTCAGACCCTTAAAGACAATGGCAACCTCTACGAAAATGAGGGCGCTTGGTGGCTGCGTTCCACTGACTTCGGTGATGATAAGGACCGCGTTGTCATCAAGTCCGATGGCGATGCAGCCTACATCGCTGGCGATATCGCCTATGTTGCAGATAAGTTCTCCCGTGGCCACAACCTCAACATTTATATGCTGGGCGCTGACCACCACGGTTATATCGCACGCCTGAAGGCCGCAGCTGCAGCACTGGGTTACCAGGCAGATGCCGTGGAAGTTCTCATTGGCCAGATGGTGAACTTGCTCCGCGACGGTGTTGCTGTTCGTATGTCCAAGCGTGCCGGCACCGTGGTTACCCTCGATGACCTGGTAGAAGCAATCGGCATCGATGCCGCTCGTTATGCCCTGATCCGTTCCTCTGTGGATTCTTCCTTGGATATCGATCTCGGCTTGTGGGAGTCCCAGTCCTCTGACAACCCGGTCTACTATGTGCAGTACGGACATGCTCGTTTGTGCTCCATCGCGCGTAAAGCAGAGACCTTGGGCATCACCTATGAGGGCGCCGATCTTTCCCTGCTTAGCCATGACCGCGAAGGCGACCTCATCCGTACCCTCGGAGAGTTCCCAGCTATCGTGCGTGCAGCTGCTGATCTGCGCGAGCCACACCGCGTTGCTCGTTATGCAGAGGAGTTGGCGGGAACCTTCCACCGTTTCTACGACGCTTGCCACATCCTGCCTAAGGCAGATGAGGAAGCAGCTCCAATTCACGCTGCCCGCCTGGCACTAGCAGCAGCTACCCGCCAGACTCTTGCCAACGCTTTGCGCCTTGTCGGTGTATCCGCCCCGGAGAAAATGTAAATGAGCAACGCCACTGAGAACATCGATTCAGCCACTCCTGTAGAGCGGTTTAATGAGCTCCCAGCCCACGTATGGCCTCGTAATGCGGTACGCCAAGAAGATGGGGTAGTAACCGTCGCAGGTGTTCCACTGCCAGATTTGGCCGAGGAATATGGCACGCCTTTATTTGTGGTGGATGAGGATGATTTCCGTTCTCGGTGTCGCGATATGGCTGCAGCTTTCGGCGGCCCAGACCATGTGCACTATGCGTCCAAGGCTTTTCTTACCAAGACCATTGCTCGTTGGGTAGATGAAGAGGGCCTGTCCCTCGATGTTGCGTCCCTCAATGAATTTGGTGTCGCTTTGGCAGCTGGTTTCCCAGCATCACGCATTACTGCACACGGCAACAACAAGTCCGTAGATTTCCTACGTGCCTTGGTGCAAAACGGTGTAGGGCATGTGGTGCTGGATTCAGCTCAAGAGCTTGAGCTTCTTGATTTTGTGGCTGCTGGTGAAGGCAAAGTGCAGGATGTTCTCATCCGCGTTAAGCCTGGCATTGAAGCACATACCCATGAATTTATTGCCACTAGCCATGAGGATCAGAAGTTCGGTTTCTCTCTAGCTTCAGGTTCTGCTTTTGCCGCGGCTCAGGCTGCCACCAAGGCGGAGAACTTGAACCTGGTTGGCTTGCACTGCCACGTTGGCTCTCAGGTCTTTGATGCAGAGGGCTTTAAGCTGGCTGCGCAGCGCGTGCTTGGCCTGTATGCACAGATCCACAGTGAGCTCAATGTGGCGCTGCCTGAGCTAGATCTCGGTGGCGGATACGGCATTGCCTATACCGCCAACGAGGAGCCACTTGATGTAGCAGCAGTTGCTGCTGATTTGTTGAGCGAGGTTGCCAAGGTTGCGGCCGAACTCGGCATCGCAGCTCCAACCGTGTTGGTCGAGCCAGGCCGTGCGATTGTGGGACCTTCCACAGTTACCGTTTATGAGGTGGGCACCATCAAGGACGTCCACGTTGACGATGATTCCACGCGCCGCTATATCGCCGTTGACGGTGGCATGTCGGATAATATTCGCCCAGCTCTGTATGGTTCCGAGTACGACGCTCGCATTGTCTCTCGCTTCAGCGAGGGCGACTCTGTGCCTACCCGCGTGGTCGGTTCCCACTGCGAATCCGGCGATATCCTCATTAATGATGAGCTCTATCCTGCAGATATAACCAGTGGCGATTTCCTCGCCCTGGCTGCAACCGGTGCTTATTGTTATGCGATGGCCTCTCGCTACAACGCCTTCACCCGCCCTGCGGTTGTTTCCGTGCGCGCCGGTAACACCCGTTTGATGCTGCGCCGCGAGACCCTCGACGACATCCTTTCCCTCGAGGTCTAAAAAGAAAACGCTTTTCGACGCCTCCCTCGCTGCCACTCATCGTAGGGCGGGGAAGTTGCCGAAAAGCGTTTCTTTTTATCTGTAGTGCTTAGCTGCTGCCGAAGGAGCTGCCACCAGCGCGCGGGGTATCGGTAGGGGCGCCACCGCTGTAAAGACGGAAAGTTCCGGATTTTCCATCGATACAATTTTGAAACGCGGTTCTTTCGGAAACTAGAAGCACATTGTCGCTTTGCTCTTCGAATGTTTTGACAAAATTCTTGAAGGCTTCGGAAGCATTTTCAAGTGCTTCATCGGGAAAAAGAGAATCGTTAAATTCTTCTAATTCAATTAATTCTCTTGCCTCTGCTTTTGTGATGACCCGATCTTCACCAAAGATTTGGCCACCTTCATCAATCAAAGTGCTCGGGTCGACCTTTGCAAATGCGTTAAACATCGAAAATAAATAAAGGGTTCCATCGATTTCACTTTCTGTCATGCCGTTCTTCAAAGCTTCGTCAGAGATGGATTGCCTTAGTTGGTAGAATTTTTCTTCCGTAGCGGAGTCTGTGCCAATTAGTCCAATCAGTTGGTCAATCTCATCAGCGGCTTCCGGCAATGCTGCCTTAAGGGCGTAGTTCAAAGAATTGGCTTGAGTTGTATAAAAAGCAAGAACATCTTTGTAATCCTGCTCAGTCATAGTATAAGTACAAACTTCACCTTCAACCTTGAGTTCATAGGCGTTTGCTGCTGGTGCACTGAAGCCGGCAATTCCGCAGGCAGCTGCGGCAACTAGAGCGATGGAAGCTTTCTTGCTTGATTCTCATATTAATCCCCTAAGTGAGAAGTGACAGGTTCGCAGGAAGAACTTCCTGATGTAGATATCTTTACCTGTGTAGCATATTTTCTAAAAGCCCCTATTTTTGGGGGCAGGAGATGGCATTTCATTCATGATTGATGCATGTACTCTGGGGGAAATGGCGTATTTTTAAGAAAGGCGTACCAGATTTTCCAATCTGGGAAGAAAAATTGCTATAAGTGTCTTAATATGTAGAAATGACTGTGAAAATCATAGCAATTGATGATCATCGAGTATCACTATTGGGCGTGAGCGCGCTCTTTGCAGGTGATAATCGTTGCGATTTGGTGGGAGCATTTTCTGAGGTTTCCATGGCGTATGATTTTCTTAAATCAGCACATGGTAGGGAAGTCTCCGTGGCACTGCTCGATTTGCGGCTGGGTGATGCCTCTGATCCATATGACAATGCAAGAAGTCTCCAAGAATTGGGCGTTAAGGTGCTGATTTTTTCTTCACTTGATCGTCCTTTCTTAATCCGCCGAGCTCTCCAGGCCGGGGTGCAAGGAGTTATTTCCAAGACAGCCTGTGATGAAGAGATTGTTCAAGCAATTTTGACGGTGCACAGCAGAGATACCTATGCCAATGCGGAATGGGCCAGTGCTATTGATTCTGATCCGCTATTGGGGGCGGTCGATCTTTCGCCGCGCCAATTAGAGGTACTTGAGCTTTATGCTTCTGGGGAATCTGCCAAGCGGGTAGCTCGGCTCACAAGCCTCTCAGCAGATACAGTGCAGGACTATATCAACCGGATTCGTCAGAAATATAGCATGGTAGGACGGCCAGCTAACTCCAAAATCGATTTATATTTGCGTGGGATAGAAGACGGTTATATTCCCGGCCCTTCTGATGTCTAAAAAACAGTTTTCACCAGATGATAAGGCCTCTGCTGAATTTTTTGATGCAGTGCCCAGACGTCAGTATGAGCTCATTGCTCCGCAGGTGCATGATTATTTAGAAGCGTCTGGAGAAGCTACAAATTCTTTGCGACGCATTGTTGCCTTTGGTGGAGGCCTTTCGTGGCTGCTGCTCTTGATAGAAGCAGGCATCTTGAGTTCGTTCAGTGTGGCGAATATCCTCCTCGGAGGCAGTGTTTTTATCGTGCTGGTGGTAGGCATTTTTAATTTTAAAAAAGCGCTTGTGCCGACGATGACTGCTGCTGGCGGCATCTTTATAGTTTTGGTGTTGCTGCATACTGTGCAAACAGTGATGTATGGGCACAGTAATTTAAGTGAGCTACGGCTGGGGGACTATGCGGCGTTGCCTGCCGCCATCTTTGTTGCCGCGCGCCCGCGGTGGACGTCGATAAGCATTAGTGTGCTGGGTGGATCGATGTTATCTGCAGCCTTTAATTACGGGTTTAATTGGGATTTTTCGCTGCTTGTTGAGATGACAAATGCAGTGGTGATCACGCTACCGCTGTGTTATGTGGTGATGAGGATGCTTAAAACTGCGCAGCAAATAGATCATGGCGCGCAGCAGACGATTAGAAATGCGGAAGTCTTGGCTACTCAAACTGCGCTGGTGGAGTTGGAAGCGCGGTTCTTATCCTTTATTCATGACAAAGTGTTGGCGCAATTAAATGCGATGCGGCGGGGAACTATCGCGATTAATGCAGAGACCATTGCGCAGTCATATTCCTTGGAGGATGTGCATTTGCTGCATCGTTTGCGCGCAGTTGATGGGGTGGTTTCTGAAATCCTAAATGCGGCAAGGGAAGAATATCCCGCTATTTCTGTAGAGGTTGATTTTCCAACCCGAGGTTTTGACATCCCTGCTGAAGCTGCCAGTGCGCTGGTTGATGCGATTCGACAGGCTGCAAAAAATATTGCGCTTCATGCACCTGGTGTATCGGCCGAATTAAGAATTAAGGCTAACTGGGAAACTGAAGCTCTCTTTGTGAAAATCAAGGATCATGGCAGCGGATTTGTTTTGGCAGATATTCCCTCACATCGCGCTGGGATTTCTTTAAGCATTTTGGGGCGCATAAATCAATTGGCCGGCGGCTTTGCAACGGTGACAACTGCACCCGGCCATGGGACCGAGGTAGATGTCCAATGGAAAGCGCTGCAGGATACAGAAAATAATCAATTGGATGAAATTCCCTCGATCTATCAAACGATGGGATATGCCGAACTTTATCGGCCACTACCTGCACTAATCGTATGGTTCTTGATCTTGGGTATCTCTTTGCTGGTTGATCACGCGCATCCTTGGTTTTGGATAGCCGGACTTGCAGCTGCAGCGATAACATTGGTGGTGTTGATTGAAGATGAAACCGCGCGCTTGTCGCTGCGCAACTCCATGCTGGTTGTACTCGGTATTTGGAGTTTTTATGCCTTGGCCATTTCATCCGGGGCAGAGGATATAAGCCGCTGGCCGGTGAATTGGTTTATTCCGAGCGCTACCTTGATGTGTGTGCTGTTGTCAGTACGATTCCAACCTCTAATGGGCTTGGGATCTTGGCTGGGGTGTGTCTTAATCGGCCAGGTTTTTAGTTCCTTTGGCTGGGCCTCTACCCAATTAATTTGGACTGCTTCATTGCCTTTAATTTTGGCGATTCTGCCCGGAGCTTTATTGCCCATGCTGGTTAGGAAGGTATCAGCAGGATTACCCTTGTTGATCACCACTGGCAGAATTCGTGCTGCGCGCCGGGCTCTATCGGCAGTGGAAAAAGAATTTATAGAAACCACCCGCACCTGGTTGGAGGAGCGCCTGGGATTTTTGCTGGTGCCTGGACTTAATGAAGCTGATCAAAAAACTGGCGCACTATTAATGGAACTGCGTTTAAGAGATGCTCTTAGATCACCGCTATTTGATCAGCCAGCGATAACTGCAGCAGTGTGGCAAGTTCGGAAGAGGGGAGTGCAGGTTAGCCTCTTAGATGACCTTTCCGGCAATGGTGGATCCCCGGTACAAGATGCACGTATTGATACGCTCCAAGAAAAACTTTTGAGAGCCTTGGATGAGCTAAAACAAGGCGATGCGATTACGGTACGAGTTTTCCCGCCGGGGCGATCTACTTTTGGATTGATGCGGATTACTAAAGCTGGTTCTGAGCAGGTGGAAGTAGAAAGGTTCTATTAAGTTTCCTTGCAGATCCACGTTTAGCTGTGGTTTTTCGTCGAAAAGCGCTTAGCTGCTGCCAAAACTGGAGCCACTGGCTGCCCGGGTTGACGGTACCTCGGGGGAGATGAAGATGCTTCCGGCCTCTCTATTTACACAGGCGATATATGGCGTGGCGATGGTTTGCAGGATTTTGGTGATAGAGCTGACGCGGGGCTCCACTAGCGTCCGGGCAGTTTCAGAAGTTAAAGCTGCAGTGATCTCCGCACCGGCATAAAAACTTTGGAGATCGGCAACCTGCTTCTCAGCCTTTTGCTGAGGAATGTTGCGACTGCCGGCCAAAGCTTGGGCATCAGTTGCTAACCAATTGGTGAAATATTCGTCCCACACAGCTGCAAAAATGACGTAGCTTGCTTCCCTAAAAGTAATTCCTTTGGCTTCCATAGCGTTGATGACACGTTCATAAGCTGCTGCATCACTTTCGCTAATACCAGTCAAAGAAAAGTCATTATTTCGAATCATGGAGCCACCAAGTGCTGTGATTGCGGTGGTGATATTGGCTTCCTGCTCTGGAAATTCCGCAATGAGTCGCTCAGAAGTGGAATCTTCCTGATGGAAATAGAAGTCTAGGCCCGCTAATTCAGCCTCAGAAAACGTGATAACGCAGGTGTTTTTATTTACTTCCACCTCAGCAGCACTCGCCAGCGGAGTGGCCAAAAGTGAAGAGCCGAGAATTGTGCAGGCAAGAAAAGAGCTGGCAATGGCGTGGATTCTCAAAGTGGAAGGTCCTTAAAAACTAATGTCGAATCTATATATTCCCAAGTGGACTTGGCCAGTGGGAAATTTAAGTGTTTCACTCAGAGATAAATTCGGAATAACGATGATATTAGTCCCAAGTTATCCAATATAAAAGATTAAAGCGGTAGTAAACCAGAGAGTGTAATTATACGGCCAATGGTTCTGGTATTACCTATCAGCATAAATGATCAATCTTTGGCTACTAATTGGTGGCGCTGAAATATCTTCCAAGCTTTCCGCGCTTAGATTTTCTGCTAGTGGGAAACTTGTTGGTAGCTAGTGGGTAAGTAGATGAATTGAAAGAGTGGAAATATCTCCCAAAAGTGAACAGCTTGGTCTATAGTGGCTTAGTATCCTTTTTCTCAGCGGCGATCCCACGTAGGGTGGCTATTTGAACTAGGACGATAAAGCTCGACCACGATTATTTTGGAGAATCATGACCTCAGCACCTGCCCCCAGCTTCAACCCCGGCAAGGGCCCCGGCTCACCAGTCGGTATTGCTCTTCTTGGATACGGAACCGTTGGCTCTGAGGTGATGCGTTTGATGACAGAATACGCAGATGAGCTGGCACACCGTATTGGCGGACCTTTGGTTCTTCGCGGTGTTGCCGTTTCTGATACCTCCAAGCCCCGCGAAGGTGTGGCACCTGAGCTGCTTACCGAAGATGCCTTTGCCCTAATTGAGCGCGAAGATGTCGACATTGTTGTTGAGGTTATCGGCGGAATCGATTACCCACGCCAGGTTGTGCTCGCCGCGTTGCGTGCTGGCAAGTCCGTGGTTACCGCCAACAAGGCTTTGGTAGCAGCACACTCTGCTGAGCTTGCAGATGCCGCTGAAGAATCCAACGTTGACCTCTACTTTGAAGCTGCCGTTGCTGCTGCTATCCCAGTAGTTGGACCACTGCGTCGTTCCCTTGCAGGCGATCAGATCCAGTCTGTCATGGGCATTGTTAATGGCACCACCAACTTCATTTTGGACGCAATGTACTCTACCGGCGCCGGCTATGAGGAGTCCCTTGCAGAGGCAACCCGTTTGGGTTATGCCGAGGCTGACCCAACCGCAGACGTTGAAGGCCATGACGCTGCTTCCAAGGCAGCCATCCTTGCTTCCCTTGCTTTCCACACTCGAGTTACCGCTGATGATGTGCATTGTGAAGGCATCACCAAGATCAGCGCTGCAGATATTGAAGCCGCCAAGCAAGCCGGCCACACCATTAAATTGCTTGCCATCTGTGAGAAAATTACCGATAAGGAAGGACGTCAGGCCATTTCTGCGCGCGTGCACCCCACCCTGCTTCCCACCTCTCACCCTTTGGCCTCCGTTAATAAATCCTTTAACGCCATCTTCGTAGAAGCAGAGGCCGCCGGACAGCTGATGTTCTACGGCAATGGTGCCGGTGGTGCGCCTACCGCCTCTGCTGTGCTTGGCGACGTCGTCGGTGCGGCCCGTAATAAGGTGCATGGTGGTCGTGCGCCCGGCGAGTCAACCTATGCAAATCTGCCTATTGCAGATTTTGGCGATACCCCAACCCGCTACCACCTCGACATGGAAGTGGAAGACCGCGTAGGTGTTTTGGCTGAATTGGCTAACCTCTTTGCAGAGCAGGGAATTTCACTGCGTACAATCCGACAGGAAGAGCACGAAAATGGTGCCCGCCTCATCGTGGTCACCCACGCCGCGTTGGAATCTGATCTCAGCCACACCGTTGATTTGCTCAAGGCTAAGCCGATTGTTAAGGCAATCAACAGTGTGATCCGCCTCGAAAGGGACTAGTTTTACTCCATGGCTATTGAACTAAACGTCGGCCGCAAGGTCACCGTCACCGTGCCGGGTTCATCTGCGAACCTCGGCCCAGGCTTTGACACCCTCGGACTTGCACTTTCTGTCTATGACACCGTGGAAGTGGAAATTATCCCCTCCGGGTTGGAAGTAGAAGTTTTTGGCGAAGGCCAAGGCGAGGTGCCACTTGATGGTTCACACCTGGTTGTCAAAGCAATCCGAGCAGGCCTTAGGGCTGCCGACGTTGAAGTTCCCGGCCTGCGCGTAATCTGCCACAACAACATTCCACAGTCCCGTGGTTTGGGATCCTCAGCTGCCGCGGCAGTAGCAGGAGTTTCCGCAGCAAATGGTTTGGCAGATTTCCCCCTTAGCCAAGATCAAATTGTGCAGCTTGCTTCTGCCTTTGAGGGACACCCCGATAATGCCGCGGCCTCCGTGCTCGGCGGGGCAGTGGTTTCTTGGACCACCTTGTCCGTAGATGGCAAGAGCCAGCCTAAATACGCTGCCGTGCCAATTAAGGTACATAAAGACATCAAGGCCACGGCCTTGGTGCCAGACTTCCACGCCTCCACCGAAGCTGTGCGACGAGTACTGCCCACCGAGGTTACGCATATCGACGCCCGCTTCAACGTTTCCCGCGTGGCCGTTATGATCGTGGCCCTCCAGGATCGTCCTGACCTGCTGTGGGAAGGCACTAGGGATCGCCTGCACCAGCCTTATCGAGCAGATGTTTTGCCGGTGACCGCAGAATGGGTCAACCGTTTGCGCAACCGCGGACACGCCGCTTATCTTTCTGGCGCTGGCCCCACCGCAATGGTGCTCTCCACTGAAGCTGTGCCAGATAAGGTGCTGGAAGATGCTCGTGAATCTGGAATTCGCGTTTTGGAGCTAGAAGTAGCCGAAGGCGTAAAGGTCGAAGTAAACCGAGCTTAAACTTAAAAAACCGAGTGCTTAAAGGCACTCGGTTTTTTGGTTTATTTAGGGCCGATATAACTCTCTGGCAAAACAATGCGCTCCAGCGCAAGAGCCACGAGGGTATCAGGATGAGCCTCAGCTTCAGAATTTCGGTTTAGCACCATGCCAAGCCACAAGGCATCTGTAATGCGCGTGGTGGAATCATCAAAAAAGCGCGAATAGATCTCGTTATAGGACGCTAACCAGTCTGAAAATACCCCTGCCACAGCTTCAGAGTGCAGGGCTCGGCAATAGATTTCTACGCCTAAGACAATTGTCTTGTCATTGGGGGAAAAGACCCGAAGCAATGCAGCTTGGGCGCTTTCAAAGGAATCTACCCCTTGGAATTGCCGGGCGCACCAGTTGACATTGTCCACCACAAATTGTTCAAAGGCGGCGTGAATCAGGGTGTCTAGATCCTTAAAATGATAAGTGATTGACCCCAAAGGAACCCCGGCAGCTTCTGCAATTTTGCGATGTGTTGTATCGGCGACACCAAATTCACAAATAACCTGTAGGCAACCTTCGATAATTTTATCGTGGCGACTGGGGCCGCTTCCTATTGGATGTGAATCAGGCATAGAAGATATTCTACTGAAAAAGACTTAAGAGAATTGCTTTTTCCGCCTGCAAGGCGGCGTCGAAAAGCTTTTTCTTTTTATTTCTCGCCTGGACCCTTCAATTTAATAACCTCGAAGTCTCCGTCGCGCAGGTGCAAACGCAGATCCTTTTTGTCATATTTGCCCACTGAGGTCTTATCGATCTCATCCACAAAGGTCCAGTATTCCGGCAACATCCAATTGGGCAAACGGTCTTTAAGCTGGGAACGCAGCTTCTCCGCAGTCTCACGGGTGGGCTCGATGCCGGGATAGAGCAGCGTAACAGCCAGCGGACGCTCCACCCACTTATCATCTGGGAAGCCAATTACTGCACATTCAACTACCTCATCGGTTGCCATAATGAGGTTTTCCAATTGGCTCGAATAAATCCACTCACCACCCGAACGGATAACATCGCGAGCGCGGTCTTGAATGGTCAAGAAGCCATCGCTGGTAACCGAGCCGACATCGCCGGTTCGCAACCAACCATCAGCGGTAAAGAGCTCGTGGGCATCATCTACCTCAGAATCGCGGAAGGTATGTGCAAGTCCGCCATCATCTTCCATGGGGGAATGGAAATAGCTGGCGGTCACCCACGGACCACGCACCTGAATTTCACCCTCATTGCGGTCTGTGGAGGCCATAACCTGACCATCATTAACCACTCGATATTCCACCGAAGCCGGGAAGCGGCCCTGAGAAACACGATAAGTCCACCTGGTTTCACCAGATACACCTGAAGGCGGACGAGATACAGTACCGACGGTGGAAGTCTCCGTCATACCCCAAACGTGCACCACGTCCACACCATAACGCTGCTCCCACATAGTGATCACGATGGGCGGAACCGCAGAACCGCCCACATAAAGCTCACGCAAAGACATACGCTCTGGCGGGTGTTTGAGATAATGCACCATCAACTGAATCCACAACGTTGGCACACCGTGAGCTACACGAGGCAAGGTAGTGGAAATAATCTTGGCCAGGGTAGGGGCCGAAAGATCAGCTCCTGGCAGGACGAGGGGAGTGCCCGACATAAACGCAGCGATTGGCACACCCCAGCTGAGCACGTGATAAATAGGCACACAGCACAAGAAAGTCTCACCGTGTTCCACAGCTAGGGAATCAGTGGTGCGAATGCTCATGGACTGCAAATACAAAGAACGGTGGGAATACACCACGCCCTTTGGCGGACCAGAAGTACCGGTGGAATAGCAGATTGCAGCTGCAGTGCGCTCATCTTGTACTGGCCAGTTATAGGAAGTGGAGCGACCATCAAGTAGTGCTTCATAGGAATAGGCGTCTAGGCCTGCTGGCAGCAACGCAGCTGCGGCTGAAAAATCATTATCTCCAATAAAAACCACGGCTCGAACTTTGGGGCAGTCAGCCACAATCTCTGCTAATTGCTCCGCTAAACGAGGATCAGCAATGATGACCTCGGCCTCGGAGTGGTTGAGGATAAAAGAAATCTGATCATTCATCAATTGCTTATTCAGCGGATTAAACACAGCACCCATGCAGGCTACCGCGAACATAGCTTCCATATGTTCGGCGCAGTTGTACAACAAGGTAGCCACACGCTGATCTCCGGTAATACCCAAAGAATCATGAAGGGCATGTGCCAGTGCTGCAGCACGGGCACCAACACCGCTAAAAGTCTGTTGCACCTGCTCGCCACCGTCCCAGGTAGTGATGAGCGTATCGCCATGCACGGTGGAACCGTAGGTGAGGATTCTGCTGAGGGAAAGGGGAACATCCTGCATCGTGCTGAGCATGTATTCAACAATAGCGGGGTGGGAACAAACTTTTGGCCAGAGACTGGGCAAGATGGTCAAATAGCTGAGAAACTGCCCACATTTTAGGGCTCCACATACATAAGGTCCGGTATATACAAGGGCGATTGAGACACTTGGGAAAGAATGCGCTAATATAGGCCATCAAGACCGAGGAAACGCTTCCCGGTGCACACCAATATCCTTCGCAGTACCTGCTGAGATCCCACAATATTGCGGCTGACTCTCATCGCGGGGCAGAGGATTACTTTTAAAGCACCCGGAGCTGTGGATATTTTTCCCAGCCACATCTTGGTCTGGAAGACAACATCAAAAAGCGCACTACATACCGTGCACTGATGTATTAGCTTCCTCCAGTGTCATCTTGCGCAACCATTGTTGTGCGCGTAATTAGTGCTGCTTAGAGCAGCACAGTTACCAGCTCAGCTATAAGCCTGATGCCACTTTCAACTACACAGAAGCCGCGTTCGGCCCAACGTCCAACCCGAAAAATCCGGGTAACCCCTCAGATGGCCTGAACTGCTATGAAAGGAAATCTGTGACTGACACAGACAACACCGCAGCGAATCAGGGAGAACTGACCTCCCTTCGACTGCCGGATCTGCGCAAAATTGCGGCAGACCTTGGTCTCAAAGGCACCTCTGCGCTACGCAAAGGCGATCTCTTAAACGCGATCAACGCAGCACAAGCTGGTAAACCAACTGCAGCTGCAACCGCCCCAAAGCGAGCTAGCAAGCGCACCGCTGCACCTGCAGAAACTCCAGCTCCTGCTGAAGCGCCTGTTGAAAACGCAGAAGCCACCGCGCCTGCACCACGTACTCGGGGTCGTCGCAGCACCAAACAAACTCCCGCAGCTCAGCCTGCAGCAGTAGAAACCAGCACTGCAGACAACGCTGCAACCCCAGAGGCTGCAGAAGCTCCAGCTCCGCGCCGTGGACGTCGTCGCGTTAGCGCCACCAACGTCACCGCCGCTGCTGAGCCGGCACCAGCGCAGGCTGAAATCCCAGTAGTTACCGCTGCTGAGACTGCTCCGGCCAACACCGAGGCTGCTAACACTGAGGCTGCAAATAGTGCACCTGCCGCCGGCGAAGACCAGGACAACCGCTTTGAGTCTCGTTCCGCAGCGCGCCGGGCACGTCGTAATCGTCAGCGCCAGACCCAGGACCATGCTCAGAGCAACCGCGAGCCACGCGAGGTTCGTGAAGTTGAGGAAGCAACTGCTGCGCCTGTAGTTGAGCGCGAGCAGGCAGCTGAGGCTCCAGCACAAGCTGTGGCAGAACCTACTCAGTCGGTAGAAAACACCGTTGAGGACACTCGCGAGGATAACCGCCGTGAGCGCGGCAACCGTCGCAACAACCGTAATGATCGCAATGATCGTGGCTCCCGTGACAACCGCAACTCCCGTGATGAGAACACCACTGACCAGGCTGCGGGCGTCGAAAAGCAGGATAACCAGGCTGACAACGGCGAGGATCATAATGAGGATCGCCGTTCCCGCAACAACCGCAATAACCGCGACCGGAATGACCGCAATGATCGTGGAGACCGTAACGATCGTGGCGATCGCAGTGAGCGTAATGACCGCGATGATCGCAATGGTGACGATGATGATCGTCGCGGACGCCGTGGCCGCCGCAACCGTCGTGGCCGTGACCGCGATACTCGCGACAATCGGGACAACCGCGACAACCGCGAGAACAACCAAGACACTGACAACGGCACTCAGCATGAAGAGCAGCTGCAGCCAGTCGCCGGCATCTTGGACATCGTTGATACCAACGTTGCGTTTGTTCGCACCACCGGTTATCACGCTGCGCCTTCCGATGTTTTTGTTAACAATCAGCTGATCCGCCGAATGAGCCTGCGCTCTGGCGATGCCATCATCGGTCAGGTTCGTATGAACCAGGGCAGCACCAACAACCACAACAACCACGGTGGCCGTAACCGCCAGAAGTACAACAACCTGGTGCGCGTGGAAACTGTGAACGGTTTGCCAGTTGAAGAAGCTCGCAACCGTCCTGATTTTGGCAAGCTGACTCCGCTGTACCCGAACCAGCGTTTGCGTTTGGAAACTGAGCAGCGCATTTTGACCACCCGTGTCATTGACTTGATCATGCCTATTGGTAAGGGCCAGCGCGCGCTGATCGTTTCCCCACCAAAGGCCGGCAAGACCACCATCTTGCAAAACATTGCCAATGCAATCTCCACCAACAACCCTGAGTGCTACCTCATGGTTGTCTTGGTTGACGAGCGTCCAGAAGAAGTGACTGATATGCAGCGCTCCGTGCGTGGCGAGGTTATTTCCTCTACCTTTGACCGTCCACCATCAGAGCACACCGCAGTGGCAGAGCTGGCTATTGAGCGTGCAAAGCGCCTGGTAGAGCAGGGTCAAGACGTTGTTGTCTTGCTTGACTCCATCACTCGTTTGGGCCGTGCTTATAACAACAGCTCACCAGCATCGGGACGTATTCTTTCCGGTGGTGTGGATTCCAATGCGCTGTACCCTCCAAAGCGTTTCTTGGGTGCTGCCCGCAATATCGAAAACGGTGGTTCTTTGACCATCATCGCTACCGCCATGGTGGAAACCGGTTCCGCCGGCGATACTGTGATCTTCGAGGAATTCAAGGGCACCGGCAATGCGGAGCTCAAGCTGGATCGTAAGATCTCTGAGCGTCGTGTATTCCCAGCTGTTGACGTTAATCCTTCCGGTACTCGTAAGGATGAGCTGTTGCTCAATCCTGATGAGGCGCGCATTATGCACAAGCTGCGCCGCATCCTGTCCGCGCTGGATAACCAGCAGGCTATTGATCTTTTGATCAAGCAGCTTAAGAAGACCAAGTCCAATGCAGAATTCCTGATGCAGGTTGCTTCCAGTGCACCTATGGCAGGAACTGAGAAAGAGGAGGAATACTCCTAATGGCATCGCAGGTTTCTGCAGTAGATGACATCCTGGCCGAATACCACGGTCTAGAACAGCAAATGGCTGACCCCGAGCTGCACAATGATCCCGCAGCTGCTCGTAAAGTAGGCAAGCGCTACTCCGAGCTGCAGCCAATTATCAATGTGCACCGTGAACTCACCGCTGCTCAAGATGATTTGGAAGCCGCCAAGGAAATGGCTCATGAAGATCATGAGTTCCAAGCGGAAGCAGAACGCCTGGCAGCTGAGGTTGTTGAGCTTGAGGAAAAGCTCGCTGACCTGCTAGCTCCACGTGACCCTCACGATAGCGAGGACATCGTGATGGAAATCAAGGCTGGCGCCGGCGGCGAAGAAGCAGCACTTTTTGCTGGTGACTTGCTCCGTATGTACCAGAAGTTTGCCGATAAGCACGGTTTCTCCATTGAGGTTTTGGACTCTGCAGAGTCTGACCTCGGTGGCGTTAAGGACATCACCTTGTCTATCCGTTCCCGTCAGCCTTCTCGCGATGGCGCTTGGAGCCAGTTTAAGTTTGAAGGTGGCGTGCACCGCGTACAGCGTGTGCCCGTGACCGAATCTCAGGGACGTATTCAGACCTCTGCAGCTGGTGTTTTGGTTTACCCAGAACCCGATGAGATCGAAGACGTGGAAATCGACGAAAAGGATCTGCGTATCGACGTTTACCGTTCCTCCGGTAAGGGTGGCCAGGGCGTTAACACCACTGACTCCGCTGTGCGTATTACTCACCTTCCCACTGGCTTGGTTGTGACCTGTCAGAAGGAACGCTCTCAGATCCAGAACAAGGCCCGCGCAATGCAGGTTTTGGCTGCTCGTCTGCAGGCTTTGAAGGAAGAGGAAATCGAAGCTGAGGCAGCTCAGGGACGTGCCGCTCAGATCCGTACCATGGACCGCTCCGAGCGTATTCGCACCTACAACTGGCCAGAAAACCGCATCAGTGATCACCGTATTGGGTTTAAATCCAATAACCTTGACTCCGTGCTTGACGGTGAACTTGATGATCTTTTCACTGCACTTCGAGCTGCTGAGCGTTCAGCACGCCTTGAGGCAGAAGGCTAAAAAATGCTCACCCTCGGG
This sequence comes from Corynebacterium callunae DSM 20147, assembly GCF_000344785.1. Lineage (NCBI taxonomy): Bacteria > Bacillati > Actinomycetota > Actinomycetes > Mycobacteriales > Corynebacteriaceae > Corynebacterium > Corynebacterium callunae. Next base: position 1,186,262 of record NC_020506.1, read on the forward strand.
GAAGCACTGCGCGACGCCACCACCACCCTTGAAAAGGCGGGGGTGGCGTCGCCACTTAATGACGCCCGCCTGATTGCAGCACATCTACTTGACTGCGGGCCCTTGGACATAGCGCTGCGCATGCGCGATGAAGTGCCTGAGGGCTTTGGCGAGGCTGTTGCACGGCGCGCTCAGCGCGAGCCGCTGCAACATATCCTGGGTAGCGCACCGATGGGACCACTGGATTTACACGTCGGACCTGGGGTTTTTATTCCCCGCCCAGAAACGGAGGTTCTCGCTGACTGGGCCGTGCGGCAGGCGGCGAGCGTCGACAAGCCCGTTATTGTAGATCTGTGCACCGGTTCCGGTGCCCTAGCAGCCTATATCGGCCATGAGCTTGTCGACGCCCACCTCACCGCGGTGGAACTCGATCCGGGGGCTTTAACGTGGGCGCGCCGCAACCTCATGGAATTTGCTCCGCACGTTAATTTGGTCGCTGGCGACGTTACCGATGCTGAAATTTTGCCTGGTTTGCACTCCACGGTGGATATTGTGGTGTCCAATCCGCCTTATGTTCCAGAAACTTTAGAGCTTGACCCAGAGGTATATCAGGATCCGCATATGGCCGTTTTTAGTGGTGATACTGGCATGGATGTCATCACGGAAATGGTTCATTTGATCTTTAGTTTGCTGCGTTCTGGGGGAGTAGTTGGTGTGGAACATGATGACACCACCTCCGCGCAAGTGCAGGCAGTTTTCCGTGAACATGGTGGTTTTGGCAACATTGAGGTGTTAAAAGATCTTGCTGGCCGAGACCGCTTTGTGACAGCGAGTAAGCTGTGAGCGAGTAAAGGCTCTTTTGCGGGCTTGGGCTTTAATTTTTAGGGCCTGTGGGCCCGTGGGTCCGTGGGTCCGTGGGCCCGAAATATATTTTTGATTTTCAATTGAGGAGGAAACAGTGAGCAGAATTTACGATTGTGCAGAACCAGAATCTCGGGCAGCCGGCCTCAAAGCAGCAGTAGATGCTGTTAAAACCGGCCAGCTGGTAGTCCTGCCAACCGATACTCTTTATGGATTAGGTTGCGATGCCTTCAACAACCAGGCTGTTGCCAACCTCCTAGCCACCAAGCACCGCGGACCGGATATGCCCGTCCCAGTGCTGGTCGGCAGCTGGGATACCATCCAGGGCTTGGTTCACACCTACTCTGCACAAGCTAAAGCTCTGGTAGAAGCTTTCTGGCCAGGTGGACTGTCCATCATCGTGCCACAGGCTCCAAGCCTGCCATGGAACCTTGGCGATACCCGTGGCACCGTCATGCTACGTATGCCTTTGCATCCAGTTGCCATTGAGTTGCTACGCCAGACCGGCCCAATGGCTGTATCCTCTGCCAACATTTCCGGCCAGACCCCACCAAGCACCGTTACTGCGGCACGCCAGCAGCTCAACCAAAATGTGGCGGTTTATCTTGACGGTGGCGAGTGCGCCATTGGTTTGCCTTCCACCATTGTTGATATCTCGGGCGATCATCCAAAGATTCTGCGTGAGGGAGCAATCAGCGCTGAGCGCGTCGGAGAAGTGCTAGGGGTGACGGCAGAGAGCCTGCGCTAAATGGGAGTCGGTTTCGCAGGGATTCCGCTGCGCGAACTAGGACTAATCATCCTGGTCGCAGCGGCAATTACCTACCTCAGCACCGGGATTATCCGGATCCTCATGGTCAAAAGTGGCCGGTTAAATGAGATCCGCGATAGAGATGTCCACGTCATGCCTAAACCACGTCTTGGTGGAGTGGCTATGTTCAGTGGATTCCTTGGTGCGGTATTCCTTGCGGACCAGCTTCCAGCCTTGACAAGAGGCTTTATGCCCATCACTCCAGAGATGAATGCCGTCATCTGGGCAGGCTTTGTCATTGTGGTGGTGGGTGCACTTGATGATCTCTTTGATCTTGATGCGATCACCAAGTTAATTGGCCAGATTGTCGGTGCTGTCACCATGAGTCTCTTGGGACTTACCTGGACAATTCTCTATCTTCCCTTTGGGGGAGGAACCACATTACTTATCGACCAAGTCCAGTCCACTATCTTGACAACACTGTTTACGGTGGCCTTGATTAACGCTTTGAACTTTGTGGATGGCCTCGATGGACTCTCTGCTGGTGTGGGCATGATTGCCGGCGCAGCCATTCTGGTTTTCTCCCTCACCATTCTTTTTGACCAAAATGGTGCGGTTTCCGCTTATCCGCCGGCCATTATTGCAGCAGCCTTAGTAGGTATTTGCGCCGGCTTTTTGCCTCATAATTTTGAGCCTTCGCGCATTTTTATGGGTGACTCTGGCTCCATGCTGATTGGTCTTTTGCTGGCTGCTGCCTCCACATCTGCTTCCGGCAAAATCAATATGAGCCTTTATGGCACGGTGGATATCATCGCGCTGATGTCACCAATTATCGTGGTGTTGGCAGCCGTAGCAGTTCCACTTTTGGATCTAGTGATGGCTGTTATTCGTCGTGTCAGTAGGGGAGCGTCACCGTTTTCGCCGGACAAAATGCACTTGCATCACCGTCTGCTCGCCATCGGACATACTCATCGTCGCGTGGTTTTGGTGTTGTATATGTGGGTAACTGTAGTGGCTTTTGGAGCTGTAAGTTTTTCCATTGTGCCCCCACTTTTTGCCACCCTTTTAACCATCGTTGGGTTGGTGCTGGCAGCTGCGCTAACCTCCATTCCTGTATTGCGCAGCCGGCACTATAACCCGCGCCATGCCAATCCGGCTGCCTAAACAATAGTTAGTTTAAGATTCCCTTTAAGATTTTTAAGCCAAAACCGGTAGGATTCCCCCTCGTGACTAACCAACAGCCCCAAGATCCCACTGCACAGTCTGTGCCAGATTCTGCGGATTCACCTTTTCAAATTTCCCAATATGACGATCACCGCCGGCCTTTGCAGCGTGCAGTGAAGTTTGGAACCATCGCCCTGGTGGTTCTTACCGTTGTTTCCTTGGCCATTTGGGGAACCACTCGAGGCTTGCCGGGAGTGTGGGGTGTGTTGATTGGTGCCGCAGTTGGAGGCGGATTTGTCCTGCTCACTGCGCTCAGCGTGTTGGTTACCGCCAATTCCAATGTCACCACCACCGGGGCTGTGGTGCTGGGTAGCTGGCTGCTAAAGATCGTCATTTTGGTGATCGTGCTAGCCGTTATTAAAGATATGACTTTCTATGACAATGTCGCCCTTTTTGTCACAGTGGTGATAGCCCTTTTGGCTGTTCTCCTTACCGAAGTTTGGGGAGTTATTACCTCACGAGTCACCTACGTGGGCTAAAAACGCTTCTCGACGAATCCCGGGGGCTTTAAGCGCTAGACGCTTAAAGCCCCCGGGATTTTTGGCTTGCACCACATTAGAGGGTAGGGAAGTAGGGGTGGAGGCCCGAAATCATTCATGTGTTGGTTGCCACAGGGTAAAAGTGAAAGAGATTGAAACCGCACATAATTGGGCCGTTTTCAGATGTCTTCTGGGAAAAGAGCAGGTAGATTTTAGGTTTTAGCCCATGAATAGCTGGCAAAAAACTGCTTAAATAATTCGTGGGATTCTTTATCAGCTACCCCCGTTTACCCGCAAGTCGGGCTTTGTGACACACATAACACCTGCTAATCGTTCCCGCTCACGCGCTATTTCTTCGAACTAAGTAGTGGGAAGTAAGTTTTGCCCCCGCCCCGTTTGAATAAAAGCTAAAAACACCTGTTAATCTATAACGCGGGTTGAACCGAGAAACCTCCCAAGGCAGCAGACACTAAGCCGCAGGGGGTTTTGCGGAGCACGTCCCCTGTGATCGTTGCGCTGATGTGCGACGGAGTCCGTGGCGATTGCAGCGAGTTTTTCAGACGTCCATCGCACCGTGCATAACAAAGAGTGCACGGCCCGAACACGGGAGAGAACGCTGAGCGTTACAACACTGTCCATGAAGGGTGAATTTCACAGCCCGAATTTGGACGACGAATTTTTCCCGGGGCACGTAACCGAAAATGGCGACGTCGTGGACATGTTGTTCACCGATTTCGCCAATGGTTGGTTCGCACTTGATCGCATTATGTTGATCCGTCTTCTTATGACGGCAATTATTGTGATCTTCTTCCTTTTGGCCATGCGTAAGCCAAAGCTTATTCCGCATGGAGTCCAGAATTTTGCAGAGTATGCGCTCGATTTTGTTCGTATTCACATCGCTGAGGACATCCTTGGAAAGAAGGAAGGCCGTCGGTTCCTACCGATTATCGCCACCATCTTCTTTGCTGCCCTCTTGATGAACTTGACTACCATCATTCCAGGCCTGAACATCTCGCCGAACGCTCGTATCGGTTTCCCCATTGTTATGGCGGTCGCCGGCTACATTGCCTTCATCTACGCAGGATCTAAGCGCTACGGATTTGCGAAGTACGTTAAGTCTTCCATTGTGATCCCGAATATTCCTCCAGCTCTTCACGTGCTGGTGGTTCCAATTGAGTTCTTCTCTACCTTCATCTTGAGGCCAATTACCCTGGCGCTTCGTTTGATGGCTAACTTCCTTGCCGGCCACTTGATTCTGGTCCTGCTGTACTCCGCCACGAACTTCTTCTTCTGGCAGATGAACGGCTGGACTGCAATGTCTGGCGTTACCATCATCTTGGCAGTCCTCTTCACTGTGTACGAGCTCATCGTCATCTTCCTGCAGGCATACATCTTTGCCCTGCTGGTTGCTGTCTACATTGAGCTTTCCCTGCACGCGGATTCTCACTAGATGAACAAATAAAAAGGTCGACGAGATACTGCCTTAAAACAGGGGAGTATCAAGCCGAGCGGACCACACGGTCAACTGAATAACCCCACTAAACACTTCACGCCCGAAATTCGGGCACCAGAAAGGGAACGACACCTCATGAACGAGATCATCCTGGCTCAGGACGCAACCGAGTCCACCATCACCGGCCTTGGCGCTGTCGGCTACGGCATCGCAACCATCGGCCCAGGCCTCGGCATCGGCATCTTGGTTGGTAAGGCACTCGAGGGCATGGCACGCCAGCCTGAGATGGCCGGACAGCTCCGTACCACCATGTTCCTGGGCATCGCCTTCGTTGAGGCCCTGGCACTGATCGGCCTCGTTGCTGGCTTCCTGTTCTAATCAGCTAACTTAACCGAAAGCTGGTAAACCATGGCGAATCCCATTTACTACCTTGCGCATGCAAACGCAGAGTCCCTGCCGCTCGAAAGTGGCAACTCCATTCTGTGGCCTAAGGCTTATGACATCGTCTGGTCCCTCATCCCGTTTTTGATCATCCTGTTTGTCTTCTGGAAGTTTGTTCTTCCGAAGTTCCAGGAGGTCCTGACCGAGCGTGAGGACCGGATCAAGGGAGGCATTCAGCGTGCCGAGGCTGCACAAGCCGAGGCGAAGGCTGCCCTTGAAAAGTACAACGCACAGCTCGCTGAGGCCCGTACCGAGGCTGCAGAGATCCGTGAGCAGGCGCGCGAGCGCGGCAAGCAGATCGAAGCAGAACTGAAGGACAAGGCCAACGAAGAGAGCAACCGCATCATCGAGTCCGGTACGAAGCAGCTTCTGGCACAGCGCGAGCAGGTCGTTAACGAACTGCGCCGCGAAATGGGCCAGAACTCCATCAACCTTGCCGAGCACCTACTTGGAGATCAGCTCTCCGATAACGTAAAGCGCTCTGGCACGATTGACCGCTTCCTTGCCGATCTCGACACTGTGGCACCGACCGGAAAGTAGGCGACATGCACGCAGCGAGCCGTGAGGCACTGGCAAAGGTATCGTCCGATCTGGACACTGCTCTTGCAGCAGATAACACCGTGGCAGTAGCCGCCCAGGCTGGAAACGAGCTGTTCGACGTCGTCGAGATCCTCGATGGCGACCGCGCTCTGCGTGTGGCTGTGGCTGATTCCTCCAAGGACGCGCAAAGCCGCGTCGGCCTCATCGAGGCCGTGTTCGGTGGAAAGGTGAGCCCATCTGTTCTCGAAGTCCTCAAAGACGCCGCAGAGCAGACTTGGTCCACCCCACGCGAGTTCCGTGCTGGACTCGTCCAACTTGGCCGTCGCGCCCTGCTTCGCTCAGCTGAGCAGCAGGGTCTGCTAGGCCAGGTAGAAGACGAACTGTTCCGACTAAGCCGCATCCTAGATCGTGAAGGCAAGCTCACTCAGTTGCTTTCTGATCGCACCCAGGAAGCTGCAACTCGCCGCGAACTGCTAGCCAAGGTGCTTTATGGCAAGGTAACCGCTGTTACCGAGGCATTGGCACTGCAGGTTATTGGTCGCCCCGAGCACAACCCAATTGATGACATCGCCGCTTTGGCAGCCAACGTAGCTGAGCTACAAGGTCGCTCCGTGGCATATGTTGTCTCTGCGGTTGAACTACACGAGGGACAGCAGCAGGCATTAGCCGAAAAGCTGGGACGTATTTATGGTCGTGCGATGAGCATCCACTCCGAGGTTGATACCAGCCTCCTCGGTGGAATGATCATCCGCGTCGGAGACGAAGTTATTGACGGAAGCACCTCGGGTAAGCTCGAGCGCCTTCGTGCAACCTTCGCTTAAAGACACGACGAATTGACAAATTTAGTAATGCTGGAAGAAACAACCGAGAGCAGGAAGAACATGGCGGAGCTGACGATCTCCTCCGATGAGATCCGTAGCGCGATTGCGAACTACACCTCGAGCTACTCCGCGGAGGCCTCCCGTGAGGAGGTCGGCGTGGTTATTTCGGCCGCTGACGGTATTGCCCAGGTTTCGGGCCTCCCGTCTGTTATGGCGAATGAGCTCCTCGAATTCCCGGGCGGCGTCATCGGCGTCGCACAGAACCTCGACACCGATTCCATCGGCGTTGTAATCCTGGGTAACTACGAGCTAATCAAACAAGGCGACCAGGTTCGCCGCACGGGAGACGTTCTGTCTATCCCCGTCGGTGAGAACTTCCTGGGTCGCGTTATCAACCCCCTTGGCAAGCCGATTGACGGTTTGGGCGAAATCGTAGCTGAAGAGGACCGCGTCCTCGAGCTTCAGGCACCTACCGTGCTTGAGCGTCAGCCTGTCGAAGAGCCTATGGCCACCGGTATCAAGGCTATCGATGCAATGACTCCGATTGGCCGTGGTCAGCGCCAGCTGATCATTGGTGACCGTAAGACCGGTAAGACCGCAGTCTGCATTGACACCATCCTTAACCAGAAGGCTAACTGGGAGACCGGCGACAAGACCAAGCAGGTTCGCTGCATCTACGTCGCAATCGGCCAGAAGGGCTCCACCATTGCAGCCCTGCGTAAGACCCTTGAAGAGCAGGGCGCTCTTGAGTACACCACCATTGTGGCTGCTCCTGCCTCTGATGCTGCAGGCTTTAAGTGGCTTGCACCATTCGCTGGCGCTGCTCTCGCACAGCACTGGATGTACCAGGGCAATCACGTCTTGGTCATCTACGATGATCTCACCAAGCAGGCTGAGGCATACCGTGCCATCTCCCTCTTGCTGCGTCGCCCACCAGGCCGCGAAGCATACCCAGGTGACGTCTTCTACCTGCACTCCCGTCTGCTGGAGCGCGCTGCAAAGCTGTCTGATGATCTAGGCGCAGGTTCCATCACTGCACTGCCAATCATTGAGACCAAGGCAAATGACGTTTCCGCCTTCATTCCTACCAACGTAATTTCCATTACCGATGGTCAGGTATTCCTTGAGTCCGATCTGTTTAACCGTGGCGTTCGCCCGGCAATTAACGTCGGTGTTTCCGTCTCCCGTGTCGGTGGCGCAGCTCAGACCAAGGGTATGAAGAAGGTTGCCGGTTCACTCCGTCTGGACTTGGCTGCTTACCGCGACCTGGAAGCTTTCGCTACCTTCGCATCTGACCTGGACTCTGCCTCCAAGGCACAGCTTGAGCGTGGCCAGCGCCTCGTTCAGCTGCTGATCCAGGCTGAGAATGCTCCTCAGTCCGTTGAGTACCAGATTATTTCTCTGTGGCTCGCCGGCGAAGGCGCTTTCGACAACGTTCCCGTCGAAGACGTGCGTCGTTTCGAGACCGAACTGCACGAGTACCTCGGATCCAACGCTGCTCAGGTTTATGAGCAGATCGCAGGCGGCGCTCAGCTGTCTGATGAGTCCAAGGAATCTCTGCTCAAGGCAACTGAAGACTTCAAGGGTTCTTTCCAGACCACTGATGGCTCCCCAGTTATCAATGAGCCTGAGGTAGAGGCACTTGACGCTAACGAGGTTCAGAAGAACCAGCTTTCCGTTTCCCGCAAGGTCAGCAAGAAGTAAAGGCAGCGAGCCTACACTCTATGACTGTCCAAGCAACTGAAGGGAGGCGTGTGAACCATGGCAACAATTCGTGAATTGCGTGACCGAATTCGTTCGGTTAACTCAACCAAGAAGATCACCAAGGCTCAAGAGCTCATCGCCACCTCTCGCATCACCAAGGCACAGGGTCGCGTTGCGGCAGCTGCGCCGTACGCCGAGGAAATCCAGCGTGTGCTGGAGCGTCTCGCGTCGGCAAGCTCCCTCGACCATCCCATGCTTCGTGAGCGTGAAGGCGGCAAACGAGCCGCCGTGCTCGTGGTCACCTCTGACCGCGGCATGGCCGGTGGCTACAACCACAACGTGCTGAAGAAGGCTGCGGAGCTCGAGAAGCTCCTCAGCGAGCGCGGCTACGAAGTGGTTCGTTATGTCACCGGTAAGAAGGGCGTGGACTACTACAAGTTCCGCGAAGATGCCGTTGCGGGCGCCTGGACTGGATTCTCACAGGATCCAGACTGGAACGCTACCCACAACGTCCGCCGCCACCTCATTGATGGCTTTAGCGCCACCTCTGAGGGAGAGGCTGCATATCGCGAGGGCCTGAATGTGGCAGAAGGCCAGGATATCCAGGGCTTCGACCAGGTTCATGTGGTCTACACCGAGTTCATCTCTATGCTGACTCAGAATCCAGTAGTGCACCAGCTACTGCCAATCGAGCCAGTCGTCGAAGATGATATTTTCGAAAAAGGCGAGGATCTGTTGTCCTCTTCCGGCGATGTCGAACCAGATTATGAGTTCGAGCCGGATGCTGACACTTTGCTTGAGGCACTGCTTCCGCAGTACATCTCGCGTCGGCTGTTCTCCATCTTCTTGGAGGCCGCAGCTGCAGAGTCCGCTTCACGTCGAAACGCGATGAAATCTGCTACTGATAACGCAACGGCACTGGTCAAAGACCTGTCCCGTGTGGCCAACCAGGCACGTCAGGCACAGATCACCCAGGAAATCACAGAGATTGTCGGTGGCGCTGGTGCGCTCGCCGACAGCGGAGAAAGTGACTAGATTATGACTACAGCTCTTGAAGAGCAGAACGCACAGCAGGCAGCTACTGCCGGCCGTGTCGTGCGTGTCATTGGCGCGGTCGTCGACGTGGAGTTCCCCCGCGGCGAGCTGCCAGCACTGTACAACGCACTGACTGTTGAGGTTGCCCTCGAATCAGTCAAGAAGACCATCGTCCTCGAGGTTGCCCAGCACCTCGGCGACAACCTTATCCGTACCATCGCTATGGCTCCTACCGACGGACTTGTCCGCGGTGCTGCTGTAACCGATACGGCTAAGCCAATCTCCGTTCCAGTCGGCGATGTTGTTAAGGGTCACGTATTCAACGCTCTGGGCGACTGCCTGGACGATGTTTCCCTGAACACCAACCCTGACATCGAGCGTTGGGGCATCCACCGTGAGCCTCCATCATTCGATCAGCTCGAGGGTAAGACCGAGATCCTGGAAACCGGCATCAAGGTTATTGACCTTTTGACCCCTTACGTTAAGGGCGGCAAGATTGGTCTCTTCGGTGGTGCAGGTGTGGGTAAGACCGTTCTTATCCAGGAAATGATCACCCGTATCGCTCGCGAATTCTCCGGTACTTCCGTATTCGCAGGCGTTGGTGAGCGTACCCGTGAGGGCACCGACCTCTTCCTCGAAATGGAAGAAATGGGCGTTCTCCAGGACACCGCACTGGTCTTCGGCCAGATGGATGAGCCACCAGGAGTCCGTATGCGCGTGGCACTGTCCGGCCTGACCATGGCGGAGTACTTCCGCGATGTGCAGAACCAGGACGTGCTGTTGTTCATCGACAACATCTTCCGTTTCACCCAGGCTGGTTCCGAGGTTTCTACCCTTCTGGGTCGTATGCCTTCCGCCGTGGGTTACCAGCCAACCTTGGCTGATGAAATGGGTGTGCTCCAGGAGCGTATTACCTCCACCAAGGGCCGTTCGATTACCTCTCTGCAGGCCGTTTACGTCCCTGCCGACGACTACACCGACCCAGCCCCAGCGACCACCTTCGCTCACTTGGATGCAACCACCGAGCTTGACCGCTCCATCGCTTCCAAGGGTATTTACCCTGCAGTGAACCCGCTGACCTCTACCTCTCGTATTCTCGAGCCTGCTATCGTTGGCGAGCGTCACTACGAGGTTTCTCAGCGTGTCATCGGCATTCTGCAGAAGAACAAGGAACTCCAGGACATCATCGCCATCCTTGGTATGGACGAGCTGTCTGAAGAGGACAAGATCACCGTTGCTCGCGCCCGTCGTATCGAGCGCTTCCTCGGCCAGAACTTCTTCGTTGCTGAAAAGTTCACGGGTCTTCCAGGTTCTTATGTGCCACTGACTGACACCATCGACGCTTTCGAGCGCATCTGCAACGGCGACTTCGACCACTACCCAGAGCAGGCCTTCAACGGCCTCGGTGGTTTGGACGATGTCGAAGCTGCTTACAAGAAGCTGACCGGAAAGTAAGGTAGAGACACATGGCTGAAATCACCGTTGAACTGGTGTCTGTGGAGCGCATGCTCTGGTCGGGTCAGGCCAGCATTGTGACTGCTCAGACCACCGAGGGTGAGATCGGCGTGCTGCCCGATCACGAGCCTCTTCTTGGCCAGCTGGCTGAGAATGGTGTTGTGACCATCCAACCGACCAATGGCGACAAGCTTGTTGCTGGCGTGTCGGGTGGATTCCTCTCCGTATCCAAGGCAAAGGTGACGATCCTCGCGGACTTCGCCGTCTGGGCGAATGAGGTTGATACCGCATCCGCCGAGGCAGACCTTAATTCGGACGACGAGCTGGCCAAGGCACATGCCGAGGCTGGGCTGCGCGCGGTCCGCCGCAGCAGCGAAGGTCTCTAAACCTCCGTTTAGCTGTTAATCGCCCTGTAGTAGTTTTCTACTACAGGGCGATTTTCTTATATTCTTGCTTGTCGACGCGCCCCTGCACGGCCTTTCCAGACCCCCAAGAGGGGGGTGGGCGAGCGGGCAGATACTTATAGATACTGGGTCGGAATTACCCCCGTAACGGCAATTTTCGCACTCTGAAACAATGTGAGTAGGATCGTTAGAAATCGTTTTTCTTTGTGCAGGGAGGACTTAAGACACCGTGGAATTTATTACTTGGGCCTTGGTGATCGTTGCAGTTCTTGCTGTTGTGCTCGCAGCCTGGCGTTTTTTCACCCTGCGTTCACGTGGCACCACTGTCATCTTGCGCCACCTGCCACAAAATGGCCTGCACGGCTGGCGCCATGGCACCTTGCGTTATAACGCGAATGATCTTGAGTACTTTAAGCTGCGCTCTCTTTCTCCTATGGCTGACCTTATTCTCAACCGCCTTTCGGTAACCCTCCTTGATCGCAGGGAGCCTACTGCCGAAGAGGCGGTTTTTATGTCTGAAGGCTCCCGCGTTATTCACATCAAGTCAAAAAATGAAGAAATTGAACTTGCCCTAGATAGCCATGGAGAGATGGCCTTTACCGCTTGGCTGGAAGCTGCCCCAGATGCTCGCTCTGAGCATTCCATTAGTGCTCATGAGTTGCAGCGTTTCCGCTTTGGTGAATTTGGCAAAGGCACCCAAAAGGATAAATAGTCACCCAACCTTGTTAAGGTGGGTGCATGCGTCTTGTCATCGCCCGTTGTTCAGTTGATTATGTCGGCCGCCTGGAAGCTCACCTTCCCGTGGCCGATCGCCTTTTAATGGTTAAGGCAGATGGTTCCGTGTCCATCCATGCCGATGACCGTGCGTATAAGCCCCTTAACTGGATGACACCACCGTGCAGCCTCCAAGAAACCCCCATCATGGATGAGGATGGACAAGCAACCGGTGAAAGCCTTTGGGTGGTGGAAAACAAGAAGGGTGAGCAGCTGCGCATCACTGTTGAGCAGATCCATTCCGAGCAAAACTTTGAACTCGGAACTGATCCGGGCTTGGTAAAAGATGGCGTGGAGGATCATCTGCAGCAATTGCTGGCAGAACATATCACCACCTTGGGTGACGGTTACACGCTTATTCGCCGTGAGTACCCTACAGCTATTGGACCTGTTGATATTTTGTGCCGCAATGCCGATGGTCAGACCGTGGCCGTGGAAATTAAGCGACGCGGTGGTATCGATGGTGTAGAGCAGTTAACCCGCTATTTGGAATTGCTCAACCGCGATGAGTTGCTCAAGCCTGTGCAGGGCATCTTCGCGGCTCAAGAAATTAAGCCCCAGGCCAAAACCTTGGCGGAAGACCGTGGCATTAAATGTGTCATCTTGGATTACCAGGCCTTGCGGGGCATTGAATCCAATGAGCTCACCCTTTTCTAAATACGCTCATGCCACGTCGAAATAAACGAAACAATATCCAATCGTCTCATGTTTTGCCACCAGATGGTGCGGTGTACTGGGGAACCCAAACCCAGGAGGGTCCAAGTTGGTCTTTTGGGGAGCCCTATTTGGTACGTCAAATAGGTTCCTCCGCAGCTAAGAAGTTTTATATTTGTCCTGGCTGTAACCAAAATATTCCGCCTGGTGTGGCTCATATTGTGGCGTGGCCCAAGGAGACAGGTGGCAGGGCTGATGATCGCCGTCATTGGCATAAGCCGTGTTGGGATCGTCGCTAAAAAGGGTAGGCTGGCAGCTATGATTGTTGCTTTTTCTGTTGCCCCCGCAGTAACCGATAACCCTGATGCAGAGATGGCAGATGCCGTCACCGAAGCGATCCGCGTGGTCCGGGCTTCTGGACTTCCCAATGAAACGAATGCCATGTTTACCCTCATTGAAGGGGAGTGGGATGAGGTATTTGCCGTAATTAAGGAGGCTACCGAGGCAGTCTCCAAGGTCGCTCCACGTACCTCATTAGTTATTAAGGCTGATATTCGCCCCGGACATACCGGACAGCTCACCCGCAAGGTCGAGGCAGTAGAAGAACGGCTTGCCGCAGATCATTAGGATAGTGGGCATTAATAGCAAATTTAAAGGAAGCGTGATTTTAAGGTGACTACACCACATCGTTTTGTCAGTGGCGCAATTGACTTAGGTGAAGTAAAAGCACGTGCAGAGGCACGCCAAAAGGCTCATGAACAGGGTCCTACCGCAGGTGGCATTGCATCTTCTATTGATGTGACCATGGAAAACCTGGAAAACGAGGTTTTGCGACGCTCCACCCAGGTGCCAGTAATTGTGTTGGTTGGTACTCCACGTAGCCCTGACTCTGAGCAGTTGAAAGCAGATTTCACAGCACTCGCCGCAAATGCGGGATTGAAGTTTATCTTTGCTTATGTCAATGCTGATACCGATGCTGATGTGGCTCAGGTTTTCGGTATTCAGGGTTTGCCAACGGTAATTGCAATTGCTGCAGGTAGGCCATTGGCCGATTTCCAAGGTGGTCAGCCAGCTGAAGCCTTAGCGGAATGGGTCGGCCAGGTGGTACAAGCAGTGGGACCACAGCTAGAAGGCCTACCAGCTGACGCCACGGCACCAGCAGATACGGCAGCTGAGCCGGAGGATCCTCGTTTTGACGCGGCCACCGATGCACTAAACCGTGGTGCTTTTGAAGAAGCCATTGCGGTTTATGATGCCATCTTGGAAGAAGAGCCACATAACCTTGATGCCAAGCAAGCTCGCGATACTGCAAAGCTGCTAGGCAGGCTGAGCACGGTGGCGCCAGGGGAGGATGTAATTGCTGCAGCTGACGCTGATCCAGCATCTTTGGAAAAGGCCTTTGCAGCCGCTGATGCTGCGGTGGTGAATGGACAACCTGAAGCTGCCTTTGATCGACTCATTGCATTGTTGATGCGCACCGCCGGCGCCGATAAAGATGCTGTCAAAGATAGGCTATTAGAGCTTTTTGGCATGTTTGAAGCTACTGATCCGCGGGTACTGACTGCACGCGGACAGATGGCAAGTGCTTTGTTCTAAGCCATTCTTATAGCCACCCCATTTCCTAATGGGGTGGCTATTTTTATAGACTAGTCGGTCTAGAGGGCTTTAAAAGACCAGGTAGTATCTATTATTTCCAAACTGGTTTTAATGCTACTGGATAGACTGTGCGGTCTGTTTATATTGTGGCATGACATTAACATTCCACTGGTTCCTATCCACCTCCGGCGATTCCCGCGGCATAATTGGCGGCGGTCACGGCGCCGAAAAGATCGGCACCTCCCGACCTCTTAGCCATAGTTACCTCAAGCAAATGGCATTGGCCGCAGAAACCAACGGTTTTGAATCCGTGCTCACTCCCACAGGCACCTGGTGCGAAGATGCCTGGATCACCGATGCTTCCCTCATTGAGGCCACTGAAAAACTAAAATTCTTAGTTGCTTTACGCCCTGGACAAATCGGGCCAACACTTTCCGCCCAGATGGCTGCCACCTTCCAGCGTCTGTCCAATAATCGTTTGCTTATCAATGTGGTTACCGGTGGTGAGGACGCAGAACAGCGCGCCTTCGGAGATTATCTAAATAAGGAAGAACGCTATGAGCGTTGCGGGGAATTCTTAGATATTGTCAGTCAGCTGTGGCGCGGGGAGACGGTGACCTTCCAGGGCAAACATCTGCAGGTGGAAAATGCGCGGTTGGCCAATCCACCGCAGGTCATTCCAGAGGTGCTTTTTGGTGGATCTTCCGCAGCTGCTGGAACTGTCGCTGCGCAATTTGCCGATACCTATCTCACCTGGGGCGAACTTCCCGCGCAGGTAGGGGAGAAGATTAACTGGATCAATGGCCTCGCAGCGCAACATCGACGCGAAGTTTCCCATGGCATTCGTTTCCACGTAATTACTCGCGATACCGCTGAAGAAGCCTGGGCAGTGGCAGAAAAGCTGATTGAGCATGTTACTCCCGAACAAGTTGCCAAGGCACAGGCGGGATTTGCCACCTCTGCTTCTGAAGGTCAGCGTCGCATGGCTCAATTGCATGGAAAGGGGCAGATCTTTAATGCCAAGACGGCAGCTCGTGATCTTGAGGTTTATCCCAACGTGTGGGCTGGAGTTGGGCTGCTGCGCGGCGGAGCCGGCACGGCACTAGTTGGTTCGCATAGCGAGGTTGCTGATCGAATTGAAGAATATGCCGCCCTTGGCCTCGATAATTTCGTGCTCTCCGGATACCCCAACTTAGAAGAAGCATTCCACTTTGGTGAAGGGGTTATCCCCGAACTGCTGCGCCGTGGCGTTGCAGTTAAAAACCACCCTTCCTTGGTAACCGCGAGCTAAGCGCGGCGCTTAACCCCCGCCAAGTTGACGTCGATAAGCATTTTTAAAGGACCTCTAATGACTGCATTAGCAACCCGGCCCCGCGTGGCGGTGCCCACCCGAATTATTTCCCCAATTGTTGTGTTGGTGCTGTGGCAGCTTGGCTCGATGCTCGGGCTGATCTCCGAGCGCGTGCTGCCGGCGCCCATCACCATTGCCAGCGCGGGCTGGGAGGTGCTAGTTAACGGGAAGCTTTTCGACGCCTTGATGATCTCTGGACAAAGGGTCATTATTGGATTTTTAATTGGCGCGATTATTGGAATTAGCCTTGGTGTGATCACCGGAATGTCTCGCCTGGCAGATACCGCAATTGATCCATTGCTGCAGGCTGCGCGCGCTTTGCCACACCTCGGCTTGGTACCGCTTTTTATTATCTGGTTCGGTATTGGCGAACTGCCAAAGGTGCTAATTATCAGCCTTGGTGTGCTGTTTCCGCTGTACCTCAATACCGCAAGCGGCTTCCGCCAGATTGATCCAAAGCTGCTCGAAGCGGGCGAAGTAATGGGCTTTAATGTGCGCCAGAAATTGCGCAATATTGTCATCCCTTCCGCCGCCCCGCAGCTGTTTGTGGGACTGCGCCAAGCAAGTGCCGCGGCCTGGCTCTCATTGATTGTTGCCGAGCAAGTTAATGCTCGTGAAGGCCTGGGCTTCCTCATTAATAATGCGCGCGATTTTTATCGCACAGACCTGGTGATCTTTGGACTAATTGTCTACGCCACTTTGGGCTTGCTTTCAGAAGCGCTCATTAGAGCCTGGGAGCGCCACACTTTCCGCTATCGCAACAACGAAACTGCAAGGTAGGACTCAAAATGACCAGCACACTTTCTGCACCCACCCACACTTCTACCGCCGCTCGCGTAGAAAATCTGCACAAATCCTATGGCTCCAAAGAAGTTCTGCGAGGCATCGATTTCCACATTGCATCCGGCGAAGTTGTAACCCTTATTGGTCGCTCCGGTTCGGGAAAATCCACAATACTGCGAGTGCTCGCCGGACTATCTGGGGCACATAGTGGCACCATTGAGGTCGCTGGCAATCCAGCGGTTGCTTTCCAAGAACCACGCCTTCTGCCCTGGAAAACAGTGCTCGACAATGTGGCCTTTGGGCTTAACCGTAGTGATTTAGCTTGGGAAGAAGCACGGCAAAAAGCTAGTGACCTGTTAAAAGAAGTGAATTTACCGGATGCTGACAACGCCTGGCCTTTAACCTTAAGTGGCGGACAAGCACAGCGCGTGTCACTGGCGCGAGCTCTAATTTCAGAGCCTTCATTGCTGCTGCTTGATGAACCTTTTGGCGCACTTGACGCACTAACTCGACTGACCGCCCAAGACCTGCTTTTGCGCACTGTAGATTCCCGTAACCTCGGTGTTTTGCTGGTCACCCATGATGTTGGCGAGGCTGTTGCACTTGCCGATCAAGTGATTTTGCTCGATGAAGGCGAAATCACCCACACCCTGCACATTAATATTCCCGGGCCAAAACACACCCGCCGCAGCCACCCAAGCTTTGGAGCTCATACCGCTCAGCTTTTGGACTGGCTTGAAATCACCACCCCTGCCTAAATACGCATCTTAAAAAGGAATTCTTTAGCAAAATGAAAAGCCACAAGATTATCTTCGCCACTGCTCTTATTGCCCTCGGATTGGGTGTGACCTCTTGCTCTTCAGCTTCTAGTGAAGCTCAACCAGCTGCCGATGGGAGCATTGATCTCAGCGGAGTTACCCTCAACGTTGGAGACCAAATAGCCGGCACCGAACAGGTATTGGAGGCATCAGGAGAACTTGATGATCTGCCCTATGACATCGAATGGTCCTCCTTTACTTCCGGCCCGCCCCAAATAGAAGCACTTAATGCTGGCCAAATCGACTTTGCCATCACAGGTAACACTCCACCGATTATTGGTGGACCAACCAATACCAAGGTGGTTGCTGCCTATAACAACAGAGCCTTGGGTGATGCGATTTTGATTGCTCCTGATTCCATAATTTCCAGCGTGGCTGATCTTAAAGGCAAAAAGATTGCCGTTGCTAGGGGATCAAGTGCCCATGGGCACCTCATCCTGCAGTTGGAAAAAGCTGGAATCAGCCTTGATGAGGTGGAACTAAACCTGCTGCAGCCCTCAGATGCCAAAGCGGCCTTCCAAAATGGCCAGGTGGATGCGTGGGCAGTGTGGGATCCTTATACCTCACAAGCTGAACTAGAAGGCGCAAAGGTGCTTACTAACGCCGCTGGAGTATCTGCAGGTTATGGCTTTGGCGTAGCAAGTGATGAAGCCCTAGCCGACCCGGCAAAAGAAGCCGCACTTGATGATCTGCTCACCAGGGTCTCGGAAGCTTATGTGTGGGCCAGCGACAACCCAGATGAGTGGGCACAAATCTACTCCGATGAATCCGGTTTTGATCTAGAAGCCGCCAAACTAAATACCCGCAGCTTGCGCCTCCAAGTGCCTTTAGATGATGAGGTAAATACCTACCAAAATGCCCTCATTGGTTCTTTTGTGAGTGCAGGCTTGCTGGAAGATTTTGATTTTGACAGCATTGTGGATCGCCGTTTTGAAGACTAAATAAAATGGTTCGTGCCCTGCCACTTGACGGTGGCAGGGCACGAACCATTTTTACTTGCTTAAGGGAATTAGCCTTCCCATGAGTAATACTGTGCACTCATAGCTGGAATTTCTACTTCGAGGGCATGGGGGAACCCATCCCAGCCAGTATCACTTGCTTGGAGGGTTGATGGGAGCTCATTACCTGCACCGAAGAACTGTCCTTCATCGGTGTTAAGAGCAAGCTTCCACTGACCGCCTGCAGGAACACCCAACTTATAAGCCTGCTGAGTGGTGCCGGAGAGGTTAAAGACACAGAGCATCTGAGAGCCGTCGGTGCCAAAGCGGGTAAAGGCCAAAATATTGTTGGCCGCATCATCTGCCTTATTCCAGGTAAAGCCTTCACCCTGGAAATCTTGGGTATGAAGTGCTGTGGCAGAGGTGTAGGTGTTGTTGAGATCGCGCAACAAATCTCGAATGGCACCGTGGTATTCGCCCTGCCAACCATCAACAATATCCCAAGGCAAACCATGTGCCTCAGACCATTCTTCAGGCTGTCCAATTTCTTGTCCCATAAACAGCAATTTCTTGCCGGGGTGCGCCCACATATATGCCAAGAGAGTGCGAAGCCCAGCAGCTTTATTCCAGGTATCGCCTGGCATTCTGGTCCATAGTGAACCCTTGCCGTGGACTACTTCATCATGGGAGATAGGCAACACAAAGCGCTCAGAGAAGGCATATACCAGTGAGAAGGTGAGCTCATTGTGGTGGAAAGCGCGATGGATAGGATCCTTAGAGAAGTACTCCAAGGTGTCATTCATCCAACCCATATTCCACTTGAGGGAGAAGCCCAGGCCACCATCCCAGGTTGGTGCAGTGACACCAGGCCAGGAGGTTGATTCTTCTGCAATGGTGAGTGCTCCTGGGTGCAAGCGCAGCAGGGTAGCGTTCATTTCCTGCAAGAATTGGACGGCTTCTAGGTTTTCGCGTCCGCCATAGATATTGGGCTCCCACTCGCCAGCTTCACGGGAATAATCCAAGTACAGCATTGAGGCCACAGCGTCGACTCGTAGACCGTCAATGTGGAACTCTTCAATCCAATACAGGGCATTGGCAACTAGGAAGTTACGGACCTCATTGCGACCAAAGTCAAAGACATAGGTGCCCCAGTCCTTTTGTTCGCCACGGCGCCAATCGGGGTGCTCATAGAGAGCTTCGCCGTCAAAGCGGGCCAAAGCCCAGTCATCCTTGGGGAAGTGGGCGGGAACCCAGTCCATGATGACGCCAATGCCACGAGCGTGGAAGGCATCAACCAATGCTCGGAATTGATCGGGAGTGCCCCAGCGTGAGGTAGGTGCGTAGTAGCCAGAAACCTGGTATCCCCATGAACCGCCGAAGGGGTGCTCGGAAACCGGCATAAATTCCACGTGGGTATAACCCAGATCCGCTACATAATCCACCAATTCGGTGGCGAGGTCTTCATAGTTAAGGCCCCAGCGCCAAGACCCGAGGTGGACTTCATAAACGCTCATAGGGGAGTTGGCAGGATCGCTGCTAGCGCGCTGCTCTAGCCACTGGGAATCCTGCCACTCATAGGAGGAATCGACCACAATGGAACCCGTTGCGGGAGGCAACTCAGCAGCACGTGCCATGGGGTCAGCCTTATCGCGGCGATGCCCGGCCTTAGTTTGGACGGCAAATTTATAAACTTCACCAGTGCCGACTCCAGGGATAAAGACTTCCCACAGGCCTGATCCGCCCATGGAACGCATGGGGTGCTGGGAGGCATTCCAGCCGTTAAAGGTACCAACTACGGCAGCGCCAATGGCATTGGGAGCCCACACAGTAAAGGCAGTGCCCTTTACAGTACCCAGGGAGGTTTCATAAGTTTTGGTGTTGGCACCCATGACATCCCAGAGGCGCTCATGGCGACCTTCAGAAATCAGGTAAATATCTAGCTCACCCAGAGTAGGCAGGAAGAAATAAGGATCTGCCTTTATCTGTGGTGCCAGACCTGGCCAGGTAATGCGAAGGCGATAGTCTAGGGTCTCGCGGGTTTCTAGTTCCGCTGCGAATATGTCATCACCAAGGTTGACCATCTCAACGGAGGTGCCGTCGAGTAGCAATTCAACCTTTTCCGCGCCGATTTGGCGGGTGCGCACTACCGAGCCTTGTGCTAGTTGATGCCATCCATAAAAACCATGGGGGTCATGGTGGTTGCAATTTCGCAGTCGGACTAGGTCCGCTTCAGGAATCTGAAGGTGGCTCGCGGGATCTACGCTCATAGATAAAAGTCCTTATAACGGGGGAAATCTTTAGATAATCAAGCTCTTAGTTCGAAAGTACCGGAGTTAGCCAAGCAGGGGGCGGTAATCAGAAACCCGCCCCCAATTAGGACTAAATTAGGCGCGATATTCTTCGATGGTGCGCCAAGCTACAGGCTCACGGCGCGCTGCAGGTAGCTCAGGCAAAACAAAGATATGTGCTACATCGCGCAAAGGCTCCAAGCGGACAAAGTTGCTATCGCTCCAGACATAACGTGCACCGGTGATGGCGTCACGAACCTCAAACTGGGCTCCCTTATCCAGACCTAAGGCAGCCATATCCAGATTGACGGTGGCCTCACGTGCACTGCGTGGATCGAGGTTAACTACCACCAGCACAGTATTTCCAGTCAAGGCATCAACCTTGGAATAGGCCAAGATTTGATCGTTATCAGTGTCGTGGAAGTGCAGGTTGCGCAATTGCTGCAAAGCAGGGTTTGCGCGACGGATCTTATTGAGCAGGCCAATATAATCCTCGAGCGAATCTCCACGTCGCAAAGCGCCTTCAAAATCACGGGGGCGCAGCTCATACTTCTCGGAATCCAAGTACTCCTCAGAGCCTGGCTTTACCGCCTGGTGCTCAAAGAGCTCGTAGCCGGAGTACACACCCCATAGTGGGGACATGGTGGCTGCAAGTGTCGCACGGATTGCAAACATTGCGCGGCCGCCATGCTGCAAAGACTCATGCAAAATATCTGGAGTGTTCACAAAAAGGTTGGGGCGAGCTACATCTGCCATCCGTGAGATCTCGGTACCGAACTCAATGAGCTCTTCCTTAGAGACTTTCCAGGTGAAATAGGAATAACACTGGGAGAAGCCAATCTTGGCCAGACCATAAAGACGCGCCGGGCGTGTGAAAGCCTCGGCCAAGAAAATTACCTCAGGGTTGGTCTTGTGAACCTCTGCGATAAGCCACTGCCAGAAATTAGCAGGCTTGGTGTGTGGGTTATCCACGCGGAAAGTGGTAACGCCGAGGTCGATCCAGAACTTCACCACACGGTAGATTTCCTTGTAAATCTTCTCCGGGGAGTTATCAAAGTTCAGCGGATAAATATCCTGGTACTTCTTTGGAGGATTCTCGGCATAGGCGATGGTGCCATCGGCCAGCACCGTAAAGAAATCCTGGTGCTCTACAGCCCATGGGTGATCTGGAGCGGCCTGCAAAGCCAGGTCCAAAGCAATCTCCAAGTTGAGCTCTCGGGCGCGAGCAACAAGTGCCTTGAAATCTTCCTCAGTGCCCAAATCTGGGTGGAAAGCATCATGGCCACCGTCCTTGGAACCAATTGCCCAAGGGGAGCCCACATCATGAGGCTCTGGGGTCAAAGTATTGTTGCGACCCTTACGGTTGACCTCACCAATGGGGTGAATCGGAGGGAAGTAGACGGTATCAAAGCCCATCTTTGCCACGCGGTCGAGCGCTGCGGCAGTGGTGGCGAAAGTGCCGTGAACTGGGGTGCCATTGTTATCCCAACCACCGGTGGAGCGGGGGAATAACTCATACCAGGAGTTCACCAGCGCTTCTCGACGCTCCACTGCGACCTGCAAGTTCTCGCCCCGGGTGAGTAACTCGCGCAGCGGGTTAAGCTCTAATAACTGCAAGACCGGCGCAGAGAGCGCTGGGGCGATGCGCGCGCGCAGATCACCGCCACGCCTGAGGACAGAGGCGACGTCGAGAAGCGTTATTCTTTCGGCCTTGGGCAGCTCTAGCGCGGCGGCCTCAAAAAGCTGCGCGCCGTGCTCGAGGTCATTATAAAGCTCCTCGGGGGACTGACCAGCCTCAATCTTGGTGGTCACTGCATGGCGCCAAGTGGCCATGGGATCCGACCACGCATCAACGCGGAAAGTCCAAGTACCAGGCACATCTGGCACAAAAAAGGCATTTGATTGATCTTGGTTATGAGGAGTGGGGCGCATAGGAATCTGAATTGGCTCAGCCGCAATTGCCGAATCTTCGGGACCTTGCACATTCAAGGTCGCAGCAATTGCATCGTGGCCCTCGCGCCACACCACTGCGGATACAGGGACAATTTCCCCGACCACAGCCTTTGCTGGGTTTCCATCTAAGAGCTGGGGTCGAACATCATCGATTCCGAGACGGCCAGTCACAGTTTTCTCCTCAAAACGCGGTGTGAAGTGCTGCAGGTTGCAATACTTAAAACTCAAAGGAAGCAATCGGGGGTAGTTCCACCGGTGCAAACCCTCCCAAAAGTTTAGTGGAGCTGTGTCAGTTCCACACGGAAGAAGAGAAATCAGCCAAGATGGACGATGTGACTAACATTTCAAATAACACCGCAGCAGCAGGAAATACCCCCCAAGACGAGGAATTCAATGAAGATCTCCTTATTGATTTCCAAGGGGTAGTTTTTAAGCGAAATGGCAAAAACCTCGTTGGCCCTGTCGATTGGCAGGTCGAATTAGACGAGCGGTGGGTCATCATCGGACCAAATGGTGCCGGCAAAACCACCCTTATCCGTATGGCCGCTGCAGAGGAATTCCCCTCTGGGGGAATCGCCCGGATTATGGGCGAAAGAATTGGCAAAACCGATATGCGTGATCTCCGCGCCATGATTGGTGTTAGCTCCTCCGCCTTAGGAAACCGCATCCCAGCTGAGGAAAAAGTGGCAGACCTTGTTATTTCAGCAGGTTATGCCATTTTGGGTCGCTGGCGTGAAGATTATGATGAGACGGACTTTGGCCAAGCAACCACCATTTTGGAACAAGTGGGAGCTATGCACTTAGCAGACCGCAACTGGGGCACCCTTTCCGAAGGTGAACGCAAGCGAGTGCTCGTTGCCCGTGCGCTAATGACCAACCCTGAGCTGCTTATTTTGGATGAACCGACCGCTGGTATGGATCTCGGCGGACGTGAGGACTTGGTGTCCTACCTAGGCGAACTTGCCATGGACCCAGACGCTCCCGCAATCGTGATGATTACCCACCACGTGGAAGAAATTCCCGCTGGCTTTACCCACGCTTTGCTGCTTGATGAAGGCGAAATTGTAGCGCAGGGACTTATTAATTCCGTTCTAACTAACGAGAATCTTTCTAAGGCATTCCACCAGCCAATTCAGGTTGATCGCATTGGAGAACGCTATTTTGCCCGCCGGGTGCGCACCGCGCGCAGCCACCGCGCTTAAAATGGATAATTACTAAGGCAAACACAAGAAAGCTCAGGGGACAGCAATGGTGATGAAGGGTGTCGGTGGCAGAAAACTAGCCGCAACCGTGATGCTGGTCCGCAACGGGATCATTGACGGACAACCAGACTTAGAGGTTTACGTCCAAGAGCGGGTATCGTCCATGCCCCATTTCCCACGCGCAACAGTATTTCCCGGAGGCGGAGTAGATCCGCGAGACTTTCCTGATTACCATCACATGAGAATCTGGAAAGGCCCCAGCGCCGAAGAATGGGCAAAGCGGCTTAATACCAGCGCTGAAATCGCCCATGCCCTCATTTTCGCCGCCATCCGCGAACTTTTCGAAGAAGCCGGAACCCTGTTGGCGGAACACTGTGAAACGGGAGAATTAGTCAAAAACGCCAGCCAGTATCATGACTACCGACCCCTGTTGGAAAGCCATGAGATGTCACTTACTGAAATGCTCATCAGGGAAAACCTGGTGGTGCGCAGTGACCTTATTGTGCCTTTTGCCAGATGGGCCAGCCCCGAAGGTACCGCCGCGCGCTTTGATACCTTCACCTTTGTTGCTGTAGAGCCAGAAGGCCAAACTCCTGATGGTAAAACCATGGAAGCTTCCTCCACCGGATACTTCCCACCGAGTTTGCTGCTGGACGGCTGGCGCGCCGGGCTCCTGAGATTGGTTATCTCCACCTGGGCTTCGCTATATGAATTAACCCAGTATCATTCCACCGCGGAATTATTACAAGCAATTGTTGATTGTGACATGAGCCCAGTGGTTGATGATGCCGTAGATAATCCGCGGTATAGAGAGTTTTATGAAGCGGATCGAATCGAACGTTTCTAAACCTAGCTGTTAATTTGCGAACCTGATTTTTGATGAGTTTGGAGTGCCCATTTGAGTTTTGATGCCGCCGAGGTGCACTTTCTCGTCGAAAATGCCCAAAAAATAACCGCAGCCACCGCCGACCTGGCCCTGAACAAAAAAACGATGATTGCAGATATCGCTGCTTTGCGCGACACCTTTGGCGAGCAGGGCAGAGCGGTGGCGGAGCTTGCGGGAGCACGTCGCAGTGTGGCTGGCAAACTGCCACAGGAGTGGATGATGTGCCATGATTCTGCACAACAAACCACTCCTCTGGCAGTATCTGCAGAACGCGCTCGACGCCTTAAAGTTGCCTTGGGTAACGACGCCTTAGCTCATGATGTGACCTGTTCAATCGGTACCGAAGGCCATGCAGTTCTAGATGCGGGCCTGGATTACCTTGGTTCCGATATTGATCTGCCACGCCTGCTTATGGCTCACTATAATTTGAGCCTGCATCCTGGCCTTGACGGAGCATCGGAGTTGCCAAAGTTGGTACAGGCAGATGCTTTGATTCCAGCAACTACCGGCGCTGATGTCATTATTGCTGATCCCGCGCGCCGTAAAAATGGTCGTCGAATCAGTGATCCTGGCCAACTTTTGCCTCCATTGCCAAGCCTCTTAGACACCTGGGCTGGGCTCCCCATGGCTGTTAAATGTGCTCCTGGCGTGGATTTTTCTGGATGGCAAGGCCTAGTAAGTTTGGTCAGCGTTGATGGTGGCGTCAAAGAAGCTTGTTTATATAGCCCTCAGCTTGCTGATGGTGAAACCCGCGAGGCGGTGGTGATTCGAGGGGATCATCTAGACCGCCTAAATGACCAACTTGATGATGGCGGCGCGGAATCCTTGGCGCGGGAGCCAGGAGAATTCATTATTGATCCAGATGGCGCGATTGTGCGCGCCGGGTTGGTGCGTCATTACGCCATCCGAGAAGATTTGTGGATGCTTGATGATCGTATTGCTTATCTCACAGGCAATTGGATTCCGGCTGGCACCAGCGGATTTAGGTTCTTGGAAGAAGTGCCTTTAAAGAAGCTCAAATCAGCATTGGCAGCACACAAAGCTGGTTCGGTGGAAATCTTGGTGCGCGGGGTGGATGTAGATCCTGATCAATTGCGTAAGAAGTTGCAATTGAAGGGTTCTTTGCCTTTTGCTGTGGTTATTACGCGTATTGGCAGTAGGGGAGTTGCCTTGCTTTGTGGTCCTCGTGAATTTAGTAGCCCCGACGCATTGTTAAACTCGAACTGAATTAACTAGTCTGTACTAAATAGACCATGCAGTCTGTATTAGGCTGTACTAAATACAGGTACTCCGCGGGCGTATCATGGCTACAAAATTAAAATCTTTGAAAAAAGACTTATTTGGAAGGTGAGTGTGGATGTCCACAATCGTGGTTCTGGTGAAAAACGTTCCAGATACCTGGTCCAAGCGGACCCTCGAAGCTGATTTCACCCTGGATCGTGCAAACGTGGATCGGGTGCTCGATGAGATCAATGAGTTCGCAATGGAACAGGCTCTGCGCCTTAAAGAAGCCTCACCAGAGGCCGGTTACCGCGTGGTAGCTCTTAGCGCTGGCGCTGCCGGTGCTGATGAAGCACTGCGCAAGGCTTTATCCATGGGTGCCGATGAAGCCATTCAGCTTGCTGATGATGCTTTGGCAGGCTCTGACCTTTTGGGTACTGCTTGGGCACTAAACAACGCCATCAATACCATCCCCGATGTTTCCCTCATTGTCACCGGTTCCGCATCTTCTGATGGAGCAATGGGCGCACTTCCTGGAGTTTTGGCAGAATACCGCCAGGTTCCAGCACTAACCAACCTTTCTGCAGTATCCCTTGCAGACGGAACTGTCACTGCTACCCGCATCGACAACCACGGTGTTTATGAGTTGCAGGCAGCACTACCTGCCATTGTGTCTATTTCTGATAAAGCCGATAAGCCACGCTTCCCTAACTTCAAGGGAATTATGGCCGCTAAGAAGGCTGAAATTAAGCAGCTTAGCTTGGCTGAAATTGGCGTAGCGCCTGAGCAGGTTGGCCTGGCACACGCTGCCACCGCAGTTACTGCAGCAGCCGATCGCCCAGAGCGCACCCAAGGCGATGTCATTGGCGCATCCGGCGCTGCTGCCAAGATCGCTGATTACCTCGCCGCTGAAAACCTCATCTAGCACGTCTTCAAAGGAGAACCACTACATGTCTACTTCTTATGTTCTGGTCGAGCAGCTAGATGGCCGCGTCGAACCAGCAACCCTGGAACTTATTACCGCAGCTCGCGTTTTTGGCGAGGTCACCGCAGTTGTTGTGGGCGAGCCAGGCAGCGTTGATGCCCTCGCTCCTGAACTCGCTGCAATGGGTGCCGCAACTGTTGTTGCCGCTACCGTTGCCGGTGCCAAGGATCGCTTGATCCTGCCAGCAGTTGATGCACTGCATATTTTGGCTGCTAATAACCCAGCTCCCATCGTTATTGCCGCAAATGCTCGTGGCAATGAAATCGCAGGCCGTTTGGCTGCACGTTTGGCCTCTGGCGTGCTCTGCGATGTGGTCGGTATTAACGCTGATCGCACCGCTCAGCAGTCCATCTTTGGCGATACCATTCAGGTTTCCGCTGCAGTTGGTGGCGCTGCACCGCTATATACCCTGCGTGCAGGTGCCGTCGATGGCGTAGCTCAGGCAGCAGCTGGCACCGTACAGCAACTGGCACTTCCAGAGGCCAGTGCCAAGGATGTCACCATCACTTCCTTTAAGGTTGCAGCGCAGAGCGCACGTCCTGAACTTCCACAGGCCAAGGTTGTTATTGCCGGCGGCCGTGGCGTGGGCAGTGAAGAAAACTTCCGCACCATCGTGGAACCACTTGCAGATATCCTGGGCGGTGCCGTGGGCGCTACCCGTGACGCCGTTGACCTGGGCTATTACCCTGGCGAATATCAGGTAGGACAAACCGGTGTTACGGTATCTCCAGACCTGTACATCGGTTTGGGTATTTCTGGAGCAATCCAGCACATCTCCGGTATGCAGACCGCTAAGAAGGTCATTGTTATCAATAATGATGAGGATGCACCAATCTTCCAGATCGCCGACCTCGGCGTTGTGGGTGACCTCTTCGAGATTGCGCCACAATTGGTCGAGGAGATCAACAAGCGCAAGTAGGAGCTTTGAACACTTTTTATATGGACCATGCAGCCACCACACCTATGCGTGAGGTGGCTGCTGCCACGTGGATGGAATATGCACAATCGCTCAACCCGGCCAGCCAATATGGCTCAGGTCGGCGAGCGCGCAGCGTGGCAGATTCCGCCCGCGAGGAAATCGCGCAGCTACTTGGCTGCGAGCCAATCGAGGTAATTTTTACTGCCTCCGGCACTGAAGCAGACAATATTGCTGTGCAGGGCCTCTTCCAGTCCTCAAAGCTCAATCGGGTGGTTTCTACCGCGATTGAGCACCCAGCGGTGCTGGAAACGGTTAAATCACTCGGTGCCAATGGTGCGGACGTTGATTTATTGCCGATCGGTGCTGATGGTCGCGTTTCATCCTTTGACCTATTGGAACAGCCGGCCGCTGTAGCTGCGATGATGTGGGCAAATAATGAGACCGGTGCGATTCAGCCGGTGCCAGAGTTTATAGCTGCAGCGCAAGCGTCCGGCACGCCTACCCACATTGATGCGGTGCAGGTTGTTGGTCACTTGCCGGTCAACTTCAGCGAGCTGGGAGTGACTACCTTGGCGGCGTCGGCGCATAAATTTGGCGGGCCCCGCGGAGTGGGCTTGTTATTGGCCAAGCGTTCACCAGCGCCTTCGGCCGTGTTGCACGGTGGCGGACAGGAGCGCGGCATCCGCCCCGGCACCTTAGACGTTGCCGGTGCGGCTGCCACCGCAGCCGCCCTCCGCGAGGCAGTGGGCGAGATGGACGCGGAAGCTCAGCGTTTGCGTGCGCTTAAAGCGGAGCTTCTCGACGGAATCCTGGCGCAGGTCGACAACGTCATGGTTCATACCACCGAACCAAGCCTGCCTGGGCATTTACACTTGTCTTTCCCTGGAGCGGAAGGCGATAGCCTAATCATGTTGCTGGATTCCATGCGTATTGAAGCTTCCACTGGTTCCGCTTGCTCCAATGGTGTTAATCGTGCCAGCCATGTGCTGTTAGCCATGGGCATTGCTGAGGCAGATGCGCGTGGTGCAATTCGATTCACCTTGGGAAGAAACACCACTGAAGAGTCAATTAAGGCTGTGCTTGGAGTAATTGCAGATGTGGTTTCTCGAGCACGCACCGCCGGAATGGCCTTCTAAAGAAAGAATGGAGCACTGAAAATCAGTGCTCCATTTTCTTCTTTGTTGATACGCTCGGGGAGTATGAGCACATTTCATAGAGGTCACCGCAGCTGCATTTGCTGATATCGCGCATTCAGATGGAACAGAACCAGAACTCGTCGACAAGCTCCGCGCGGAGAAGGCGCTGAGCCTGTCGCTCATCGCTGAGGAGCTGGGTGAGGTTGTGCCCGGACTGACTTATCCCGAGGTGCAGGCCGAGTATTTTATGGCTGTGTGGCTTAATGCTCAGATGTTTCCGCAGGGGATTGTGGAGTATCACTCAGCATTTGGAGGTTAGGGACCTCATCGTGGTTTGGATGCGCACCGGAGGCAAATTTCCGCACCCAGTCCTCATCCTTGTACTGAGCCGGAACACCGCCACCTAGGAGTTCGCGCGTAATCGCGGAAGCTTCGGTGCTGGTGGAGCCAAAAAATTCAGTATCAGAGCCCAGCAAAATGATATTGCCGTAGCGACGGCCTTTAAGCATGGGGGGATCGGCAATTACCGCGACATGTTGGAAAACCTCCATCATGCCTGCCAATTCCGCTTTGGCGCCACGTAAATCGGAATGGTCACCGCAGTTGGCAACATAAAGCCCACCTGCTGCAAGGCCACGGTGGCAATGCTCAAAAAACTCCACTGTGGTGAAATTTTGCGGGGTGACAGCGCCAGCAAAAACATCGCGAATAATCAAATCACGGCTTGCAGGTGTAAAAGTTTCAGCAACTTTACGGGCATCATCGACTCGAATTTTCACCCGTGGTGCGCGCGGAATGTCGAACCATTCGCGCGCCAGGCGGGCTAATTCACCGTCCAACTCCACCACAGTATTGCGTGACTGTGGGTAAACATCTGCAAAATAACGCGCCATGGTGCAGGCACCGCCCCCGAGGTGAGTGATGCGCAATTTGGAAGCATCCAGGTGGGCATCAATAAAAGCTCGTGCACCCGTGGCAATCCACCGCATATATTCAAATTCCAAGGCTTGTGGTTGGCCCAGCACAATATGGGAACTTGGCACGCCATTAATGCTGATCAGCCAGCCGTCGGTGGTATAGGAATCGGCTTCTAAATCAATCGTGGAGAACTCGCCTTTATAGGTGCCGGCCACTGGAGTATTGGCAGCTTGGGCATGAGTCTTAGCGTGATCGGGAGTGTTTTTCTTGCGGGCCACGGAGAGCTTTCTTTAATTAGTTTTAGGGGTTTTAGATCATGGGGCGGTGCTGGGGACTATTTAGCAGATGTTCGCGCATATACGGCAGTGTGAAATTTAAGTATCCATATTTGGGAACTTGTATAAGTCCGCGGCTAAGCAGTTGTTTGCGCTGCATTGATAAGGCGTTGGGCTTAACCTTCATGAGGTTTGCGATATCTCCAGTAGACACCATGCCGTCATTTTCTGATAATTGGGCAATGGCATAAAGGATGGTGAGCTCGCCATCTGGAACGTGATGCAAGCTGGGTTCATGAACCTGCATGCCCATGCGTCGAATAACTTCATCGCGTACCGCAGCAACCTGCTGGGTGGAGATTTTCGCGGAATTATCCAAGGTGCTCTGGGCCCACGCTAAAGAACCTGTGAGCTGCATGGAATAGGGATAGCCCTTGCTGATTTCGGCGGCTAGGGTAGCAGCTTCTTCAGGCATCTGCTTGCCACCTTCTGCAGTGGTATCGATAAACATGCCTATGGAATCTGGGGTGCTAACCGGCGAGAGTAAAATGCGCTCAGCCCGGCGAATGAAGGTGGTGCCCTCATGTTGTAGCAGCTGATTAATTCCCTCGGGCAAACCTGCTGCCACCAGTGCAATATCAAAGTCATCGCGGAGGAGATCCTGTACGGCGGTAGCCAGCACATGTAATTGATCCACATTGGCACTTTGCAGCTCATCGAGGGTGATGAGGATTCCCGAGCCGTGCTTTTGTAAGTGGGTGGCAAGCTCGCGAAGGCGCGAAATAAGAGTGGGAGTGGGATCTTTCTTATATGGATCAGCAATCGCGGTAACAGTAGCAATGCCCGGGATGGAAACACTACTAAGCATTCTTTTGGATTGAGGTCCTGCAAGTTGTTGCAGTGCTTCGGGAATGGCTGAATTAACCAGGTTATCCACCATGGAATCATCAGGGTAGGCGCGCAGGGTAATCCAGCCTTGAGAAGCTGCGGCATCTTCAAACTCATTAAGCAAGACAGTTTTGCCCATGCCACGTGAGCCAGAAATTAATAGTGCACGGAAAGGGCTGCCCGGCCCCTCGGCAAGGCCAAGCTTAAAAGATTGGAGGAGGGAGTCACGGCCTGCAAGGATGGTGGGGGAAACGCCGAAGGTGGGCCGAAAAGGATTACGAGCTGACATAGGGGACACCTTGTTTGAGTTGGTTTTAGATCTTTTAGAACTCTCAGTACAGTTTAGATCTTTTAGAACTTTCATGTGGGATTAGATCTTTTAGAACTTTTCCACCACGTTTTTGCGTCGTAAAGCAGCTTTAACCCTGTGCGCACTCAGGTGCGCACAAGTGGGCACGCATATTAGCAAAAAAATATTTAAGAAATTCGGGTTTTTGGGAACACGGGGTTAGGCTACGTTGTTGATACTTAAATAAGGTGCCGGACTGGGCCTAAAATTTTACTTATTTTTTGAGGGGAGATCATGCGGGTTCTTGCAGCAATGAGTGGAGGCGTCGATTCCGCCGTGGCAGCATCGCGTGCGGTGGCAGCTGGTCATGAGGTGATCGGCGTGCATCTCGCGCTATCGCAGGATCCGCAGACAGTTCGCGAATCCTCTAGGGGATGTTGCTCCTTGGAGGATTCCGCGGATGCGCGTCGCGTATGCGATAAGCTCGGCATTCCTTTTTATGTCTGGGATTTCTCGGACCGTTTTAAAGAAGATGTCATTGATAATTTCATCGAGTCTTATGCCATCGGCGAAACCCCTAACCCCTGTTTGCGCTGTAATGAGAAGATCAAGTTTGCCGCCTTGCTTGAGCGAGGAATTGCGCTTGGTTTTGATGCCGTAGTTACCGGCCACTATGCACGTCTTACCCAGCCTGCCGATGGTGGCGATGGTTACCTGCGTCGCGGCGTTGATCCCAACAAGGATCAGTCCTATGTTTTGGGCGTGTTGGGAGCTCATGAAATTGAGCACTGCATGTTCCCAGTTGGCGATACAGTAAAGCCAGAGATCCGTGAAGAGGCGGCAGCTGCAGGATTCTCCGTTGCTAAAAAGCCTGATTCCTATGACATCTGCTTTATTCCAGATGGCAATACCCAGGCATTCTTGGGCAAGCATATCGGTATGCGCCCCGGCATGATTGTGGACCAAGAAGGCACCACGCTACGCGAACACGCTGGCGTCCATGAATTCACCATTGGCCAGCGTAAAGGTCTTGATATCAAGGCTCCGGCTGCAGATGGCCGTCCCCGCTATGTCACTGATATCAATGCTGCCACCGGTACTGTCACCGTTGGTTCCCGCGAGAACCTAAAGGTATCTACCATTCATGCCGATCGCCTAAAGTTCCTACATCCTGCAATGGACGGTGAAATCACCTGTGAGGTGCAAGTTCGTGCGCATGGTGGCGTAGTTGCCTGCGAAGCAAGCATTGACCGCGCTGGTGATTTTATGGTTCTTAAGCTGAAGGAGCCACTATCTGGTGTGGCTCGCGGCCAGGCTGCAGTGCTTTACCTGCCAGATCCTGAAGGCGATATTGTCCTGGGCTCCGGCACCATTTGCGCCACGGAGTCTTAAAAAATGTCTGCCTATGGTCTAGGTGAGCTGCCCGGAACATCTGTTTTTGAAGCTGCCAACATCATTCAGGGGGAAACCGGCCAATTGCTCCACCTGCCACAATTGCCGGCACGTGGACTTGGCGCGGACCACATCGGCCGCAGCATTGGCCTATTGGAAGCGCTCAACGTAGCCCGTGGCCCGCGTTCCTGGATGATGAGCACTAGACCATCTCGGCTAAGTCACCGCACCCTGGACTTTATAAACAGCGATCTAGATAGCTGCGAAGAAGTCTGGGGAACCTCCCTGGAGACCATAAAAATCCAGGTTGTAGGGCCGTGGACACTTGGCGCGCGCATTGAACTAAACAACGGACACCGCGTACTCACCGACCGCGGCGCCATGCGTGACCTCACCGAAGCCCTCATTGAGGGCATCAACCGCCATAAAAGCGAGGTAGCACGCCGCTTCCGCGCCGAAGTCAAGGTACAAATTGATGAACCTGACCTTGCTACGCTTATCGACGGAAAGCTGGAGGGAACCTCCACCTTTGACACCATTGCTCCGGTACGAGTTCCCGACATTAATGAACGTCTGCACCGAGTTTTTAGCGAAATTGAAGGCAGCAACTACCTCAATATCACTGGCCAGCTTCCCAACTGGGAGGTAGCACGTGGTGCAGGTGCAGGTGCAGGTACTGTGCAGGTCTCAATGAACCAGGTGAGCGGAAATGAGCACCTTGATGGTTTTGGAGAAACCCTCACTTCCGGGATTCGCCTTGGACTGGGGATTACTGATTCCCAGGATGTGGTGGATGAGTTCCATGAAAACCCTCGAGCCAAGGCTGTGGCCATTGCCCGATTTTTTGATGAGATTGGCCTTGACCGTTCGCTTTTAGTGGATCAAGTGGATATTCACCCGCGCGGTTCTCTATTGGAGGGCACTACTGCAGATGCAGCGCCGGCATATCGAATGGCCCGCGTGGTGTCTGAAATGTTGGAAAAAGACGCCGGCGATCTTTAATTAAGCCTTAGGTTGTGCTGGCTTTTTTGGCTTTGCTCCGGAATTACTGGAGCTCGCGCTTTCTGCCAAGAGGGAAGCGATAACGCCAATAACCAGCACACCCACAGCTAGCAAAATTGCTTGACCAAAGGCTGCGCCGGTTTCGCCAGCTGCCAACCGGGTTTGCAAAAGCGCACCAATGGCAGCTGCTCCAATCACACAGCCCAGCTGGCGGGTGGTGTTAAAAACACCAGAGCCTGCACCCATCATGCGAGGGGGAAGATCACGCATTGTGGAGGTTGAGTTTGGCGCCCACACAAAGGCATTGCCAACACCTAAGAAGAACAGTGCTACCAGTGCCCAGACGATGTGCAGGTTGAAAATCATGATGAGAGCCAAGCCCAAAATGGAAAGTGCTACGGTGCCAAAACCATAAGCTGCCAAAATATTGGGATTGGAGCGATCAACTAATTTTCCGACAAAGGGCGAGAGGATTGCTGCAGTTGCGGCCTGCGGGATGATCATCATGCCGGCATGCATTGGATCCATTCCGTGGACCTGTTGGAAATACATCATCATTGGCAGGGGTGTGCCAGCGACAGTAAAGCCCATGGCAGCAATGCAGATATTACCCAAACTAAAATTGCGGATCTTAAAAATTTGCAGGGGAATAAGCGGGTCATTTCCGGACTTGTCCGCCTTGCTTTGCTGCCTAATAAACCAGATAAACAGCAGGATCGAGGCGAGCAGCATCATCCAAATCCATGGCGCCCAATTCGCATTTTCGCCCTCTTGGAATGCGAAGACCAGGAGGAACACTGCACCTATGGAGAGCACAATAGATAGCGGATCAAGCGGGCGGGTAAGTGGTGGAAAAGCTGGAACATATTTGAGGACAGCCCAAATGGAGACAACTCCAATGGGCACGTTAATAAAGAAAACCCACTGCCAGCCCCAGTTTTCTGTAATCACTCCGCCCAGCAGTGGTCCGGCTAATGACGCGAGACCGGCGGTAGTGCCCCAAATGCCTAGTGCAGCACCGCGCCTTTCCTTGGCAAAAATGCGATTGATTGTTGCCATGGTTTGAGGGGTAAGCAAAGCTGCGCCGAAGCCTTGGAAACCGCGGGCAATAATGAGCGTGAACATATCTGGGGCGAGCCCACAGGCAAGGGAACTAAGGGTAAAAAGTGCCATGCCTACCGCATAGACATTTTTGGGCCCGTATTTATCACCTAAACGGCCTGTCACCAGCAGCGGAACAGCGAAAGTCAAAAGGTAGATCGAAGTAACCCAAATAACTTGGTTATAAGAGGCACCCATATCTGCTTGGAGCGCTGGGGTAGAGACCGCAACAATGGTTTGATCCAATAGGATCATAAAAAATCCCACGCACAAGGCGATAAGTGCTGGCCAGGCCTGCTTTTCCGGCAAAGGCATGGCGGGGTAGCTTTTGCCGCCTTGGATAATGGGTGGTTCTAGCTGATCTTTAGCCACAATGTGCCAATCTTTCCATTCCGCGTAGGAGAGTCATTAAACCCAATTTTGTACACCCCACAATGTATTACACCAAAGGATAATAATAAAGCTTGGGTGAGGGAGTGGCTTAACCTTGCTGAGTTTGCACTGGCCAGGAGGTGTTAACAGTAGAGTCATCACGGCCCTTACCTTCGAAATACTTGCGTAGACCAATCTGGGACTCGTAATAACCAATAGCCTGGAACTCCATGAGCTCTTCACCGCTCATGGTGGCAAGCTCTGGCCAAATGCGCACCTGCTTCCACGCAATGCGGGCTGCTGCGAGGGCATCTGCAGTAGCCTCATGGGCATTGCCGATTTGCACCTCATAATGGGCGCAAAGATCGGTGAGTGTGCGGCCACCTTTACGGTAGGGGTCTTTGATTTTATCGATGGTGAATGGATCATAAACCAGCCCATCAACGGTAAATCCTGACTCATGGCTGCGCAGGACAGTGAGGTCATAAGGGGCGTTGTAAATGACTACAGCTTGACCTTGCTCCCACCCGCCACGGATGGACTTAATGGTTTCCGCTAGTACCTCATCATGGGGGCGGCCATGTTCGCGCGCATATTCAGTGGTGATGCCGTGGATTGCGGTAGCGCCTGCAGGGATTTCAACGCCGGGATCTGCCAGCATTTCAATGGGCTGCGCACCAGCCTTAGTGATGCTCACCAGTGCGGAGGTAACAATGCGAGCTTCAAAAGGTTGTGCCGAGGTGGTCTCCAAGTCAAAGGAGAGCATATTGGAAGGATCAAAGGAGGGGAGAGTGGATGGGGTTCCTTGTGGTGCGTTCATAGTCTCCAACCCTAATCAACACACCGGACACTGGGTGCCCCCGGGGTTTCTAGCGCTCCACATTCGCCTCAAAAATATTTCACATTAGCCCCGCCATCATCCGCACAGCCCAAGGCACTAGAATCGGGAGCCGTGACTGAAGATAATGCTCAACTGCGCAGAACCTGGAACGATCTTGCTGAAAAGGTGCGCTACCACCGCGACCTTTATTACAACCAACAGCCTGAAATCACCGACGCGGACTTCGATGTCCTTTTTAAGCAACTTCAAAAGTTGGAAGAGGATTATCCAGAACTCGCAGTTCCCGATAGCCCCACCAAAGAGGTGGGAGCGCCCATCGCAGAGCAATCCAGTTTTGACAATGTCACCCACCTGGAAAGAATGCTCAGCCTCGACAATGTCTTTGATGAGCAAGAACTTCGGGAATGGTTGGCCAGAACTCCTGCTAAGCAATATCTCACTGAACTAAAAATTGATGGTCTCTCCATCGATCTGGTCTACCGTAATGGTGTGCTGGAGCGTGCTGCCACCCGCGGTGATGGCCGCATTGGTGAAGACATCACTGCTAATGCCCGGGTAATTGAGGATATTCCGCATGAGCTTAAAGCGACTGTAGATTATCCTTTACCCACTGTCCTGGAGATCCGTGGCGAGGTTTTCATCCCGGTTGAGGATTTCTCAGAGGTAAATGCTCAGCGTATCGCCGAAGGTGGCAAACCTTTTGCTAATCCGCGTAACGCTGCTGCAGGTTCCTTGCGTCAGAAAAATACCGAGGATGTCAAAAAGCGCCGTCTGCGGATGATTAGCCACGGCATCGGTTTTACTGAGGGCTTTAGCCCATCCTCTCAACATGATGCCTACCTGGCACTTTCTGCCTGGGGGCTGCCTACCTCGCCTTATACCGAGGCCGTCACCGATCCTGAAACTGTGGTGGAAAAGGTGAACTATTGGGCTGATCATCGCCATGCTGCCTTGCATGAAATGGATGGTTTGGTGATTAAGGTCGATGACATTGCCTCGCAGCGTGAGCTGGGTGCTACTAGTCGCGCCCCACGCTGGGCAATTGCCTATAAATATCCGCCAGAGGAAGTCACCACCAAGCTGCTTGATATTCAAGTTGGAGTGGGTCGCACGGGGCGCGTAACCCCATTTGCTGTGATGGAGCCAGTTTTTGTGGCCGGCTCCACGGTGTCCATGGCAACCTTGCACAACCAAAGCGAGGTCAAGCGCAAGGGCGTGCTCATTGGCGATACGGTGGTGATTCGCAAAGCTGGTGAGGTTATTCCAGAGGTTTTGGGTCCCGTTGTAGAGCTACGAGATGGCACAGAAAGGGAGTTTGTCTTCCCCAGCCAATGTCCCGAATGTGGCACAACGTTGGCGCCTGCAAAAGCCGATGATGTGGATTGGCGATGCCCCAATAGTCAAAGCTGCCCTGGTCAGCTCAGTGCGCGCCTGACTTACCTGGCTGGACGTGGAGCTTTTGATATTGAAGCTTTGGGGGAGAAGGGTGCACAAGACCTTATTCGCAGTGAAATCTTGGTAGATGAATCCGGCATTTTTGATCTCACCGAAGAAGATCTTCTAAAGTCACAGGTTTACACCACTAAAGCCGGCAAGGTTAATGCCTCGGGCAAGAAACTGCTGCGCAACCTGCAGGAAAGTAAAAAAACTGATTTGTGGCGCGTGCTGGTATCGCTTTCAATTAGGCATGTGGGCCCCACCGCCGCGCGCGCCCTTGCAGGCCGCTACCGCTCATTAAAGGCGCTTGTCGATGCACCCTTGGAGGAGTTGGCAGAAACCGAGGGGGTGGGCAGTATCATCGCACAGTCTTTCAAAGAGTGGTTCGAGGTTGATTGGCATCGCAATATTGTTGAGACCTGGGCTGCCGCGGGAGTGACCATGGAAGAGGAGATTACTGAACAAGCAGAGCAGACCTTGGCTGGACTTACCATCGTGGTCACTGGAGGTTTGGAAGGCTTTACCCGCGATTCTGTCAAAGAAGCCATTATTTCCCGCGGTGGTAAGGCAGCTAGCTCAGTGTCCAAAAAGACTGACTTTGTCGTGGTTGGTGAAAATGCCGGATCCAAGGCAACTAAAGCTGAGGAACTGGGCTTGAAGATCTTGGATGAGGAAGGTTTCGTGGAACTTTTGAAAAAGGGAGCTCCGGAATTACCCTGAGTCTGTATTGGAGGGGGTAGGGAAGCTCCCGATAAATTCCACATGAAGTGACAGTCCTGCCATAAATCCATACGCTTAGTACTTAATCAATGATTTAAGGAGCTTGGCGGCATGAAAAAGGCGAGAAGGTGGCTGCTCGGGCTTGTGGCAGCGGTGATCGTGGCAGGTCTGGGCGTGGTCTGGATCTTTGGTCCCACCTACGGAACGGCCTTGGTGGGAAGGCCGGTATTCCTGCTGAAACCATCACCTCAGCGTTATGCAACCACCGTTTTTGATATTGCCGAAAGGCACGATTTTTATGCAGATTCTGCAGAATTTGCCCGTGCCAGGCAACTTGCGGAAGAGGATTTAGCAGAAGCCGACAGCATTGCAGATACGTATCCTCTTATTGATTCTGTCCTTAAAGCTGCTGGTGGCAAGCATTCCACACTCGTTGTTCCGGGCAGAATCTCCCCGGAACGTGAATCGGCGCCGCTACCTACCGTCGAAACGCAAAAGGGGATAGTTAAGGTGACCTTGCCCCCGACTGACCAACAGTGGGATGGTCAGGAATATGCCGATGCCGCAGCTAAACCTCTGGTAGCTGCGCTGGAGGGCGGTGCTTGTGGAGTTATTGTTGATCTGCGCGGAAATACCGGTGGAGATATGGGGCCGATGCTCGCTGGCGTGTCATCAATTTTGCCTGATGGAGACGTGCTGTGGTTTAGCACCGGAAATTATGATTCCCCGGTCACCATCAAAGGCAGCTCGGTAAGTGGGGGTGGCACACCCACCACCGCCAGCGCGGAGGGCAAGTTTAAGGTGCCCACTGCCTTGCTTATCGACGAAAAAACCGGCAGCTCAGGTGAAGCAACCTTATTGGCCTTCCACGGCTTAGAAAATACTCGCACCTTTGGACTGCCAACTGCAGGCTATGCCACTGCCAATATTTCCTTTGAAATGCCTGATGGCGCCTGGATTCTCTTAACAACCTCGCAAAATAAAACCCGCACCGGCGAGATCTTCGGGGAAGATCCCATCATTCCAGATCAGCTTTCATCTTTTCCAGAACGCACGGCGAGGGAATGGTTACACACCCAAGGGTGTGAGGTGCACAATTAGCTCAAAATGGCGCCAATAATATCGCCGATATTGCCCAGGTGCTTAACTTCGCTAGCCAGGAAATCAGGGCCACCGGGGCGACCCACAATCAATGCCAAACCATGTTTGCCAATTGGTGCGATAGCCAGGGAAGAATCTAGAAGTGTCCAGTTTTCCGGTACCCAAGGCTCATTGGTGTTGGAGAGGAGACGGGCTTCGCTCAGCACGATGTTCTCGGGAACAGTGCCATCATCTTGTGGTGCTGCCTGAGAAGCTGCGATGCGG
The DNA here is from genome assembly GCF_000344785.1 of Corynebacterium callunae DSM 20147. Lineage (NCBI taxonomy): Bacteria > Bacillati > Actinomycetota > Actinomycetes > Mycobacteriales > Corynebacteriaceae > Corynebacterium > Corynebacterium callunae. The sequence goes on from NC_020506.1 coordinate 1,225,510, forward strand.
GTGATTGGACCTTTAAGGTCAATGACAATTGCCCAACCTGAGGTCATGGTACGAGGGATGACATTAACCAAGTCCTCGAGTGCCTTTTTGAAGTCATTGCGATTTGCCGCAACAGAGGCCAGCATTTGAATCTGACCACGGCGATCCACAGTTCCGGAGAAGGGACGAATGGAATCAACTTCCACACCATCTACTTCTTCAGCTGCGGTGATGATGGTATCCGCCATGACATTGCGAGGGATGGTGATAACTAGATCATCCATGACAGTGCCATTGGGGAAGTGCTCCACCACATCCACGGACTGTATGTTTGCCTCAACCACCCCAAGGGCTTCAGCAAGGACTGCCAAGCTGCCTGGAGTATCGGACAACAGTACGCGGATAAGGAAAGACAATGGGATCGCTTCCTTCTAAAATCGGAGGGCTAGCTTTGGTCAGATAAGTGAGAAACTAAAGGGCATTGTTCCTACCTTTAGCATTCGACAGTACCACCGTAATTGTGCACTAGGTTGCAAGTCGAGCCTTTTGTTCAGTCGGCAAGTCTTGCTCATTCGACCCACACCAGTCTGTGTCCACCTTGTGCAGTAAGATAAACCAACAGTTGCGCCCACCTTATTTAGTGAGGGCGTAAGAATAAAGATTTTATCCATTGTGACTAGCGAAGAGGATCAGAAACCAAGTGCCTGAGATTTCGCGCGACCAGGTCGCTCACCTTGCCAAACTGTCCCGTCTGGCGCTCAGTGAAGAAGAACTGCAGCAATTCGCCGGACAGATCGATGACATTGTCGGTTATGTTTCCGCCGTACAAAACGTCGATGCCGCTGGTGTTGAGCCGATGAGCCACCCCCACAGCATCACCACCACCATGCGTGAAGATGTAGTTAAAAAGACTCTTAATGCTGAGCAAGCCCTTGACCAGGCTCCAGCAGTAGAAGATGGACGTTTTATGGTTCCGCAGATTTTGGGCGAGGGTGACTAAAAAATAATGAGCAATAAATACCTAGTTGCAGGCTCTGAAAATGAGCTGACCACCAAGACTGCAGCAGAGCTTGCTGGTTTGATCCATTCCCGCGAAGTGACTTCCCGGGAGGTCACCCAAGCGCACCTCGACCGCATCGCAGCGGTTGATACCGATATTCACGCCTTCCTGCACGTCGGTGCAGAGGCTGCGCTCGCGGCGGCGGACGACGTCGATAAGCGTCTGGATGCTGGTGAGGCACCTGCCTCAGCTCTGGCCGGCGTGCCTTTGGCCCTGAAGGATGTTTTCACTACCACCGATGCACCAACCACGGCTGCATCAAAGATGCTTGAGGGCTACATGAGCCCTTATGATGCCACTGTAACGGGCAAGATCCGTGCAGCTGGTATTCCAATTTTGGGCAAGACCAATATGGATGAGTTTGCAATGGGTTCTTCTACTGAGAACTCTGCGTACGGCCCAACCCACAACCCATGGGATCTGGAGCGCACTGCCGGCGGTTCCGGTGGTGGCTCTTCTGCAGCTTTGGCTGCTGGTGAAGCACCATTGGCAATTGGTACCGATACTGGTGGATCCATCCGTCAGCCTGCTGCTTTGACCAACACAGTTGGTGTGAAGCCAACCTACGGCACTGTTTCTCGCTATGGCTTGATTGCTTGTGCATCCTCCCTGGATCAGGGTGGTCCAACCGCGCGTAACGTGCTTGACACCGCACTATTGCACGAGGTTATTGCTGGTTATGACGCTTTTGATGCAACCAGCGTCAACCGCCCAGTAGCTCCAGTTGTTGCTGCTGCCCGCGAAGGCGCCAACGGTGACCTCAAGGGAGTCAAGGTTGGTGTGGTCAAGCAATTTGACCGCGAAGGTTTCCAGCCTGGTGTGCTTGAGGCTTTCCATGCTTCTGTGGAGCAAATGCGTTCCCAGGGTGCGGAAATCATTGAAGTTGATTGTCCTCACTTTGATGATGCAATGGGTGCTTATTACCTGATTTTGCCTTGTGAGGTTTCTTCCAACCTGGCACGTTTTGATGGCATGCGTTATGGCCTGCGTGTTGGTGATGATGGAACTCACTCCGCCGATGAAGTTATGGCTATGACCCGTGCACAGGGCTTTGGTCCTGAGGTTAAGCGCCGTATCATTCTTGGTACTTATGCATTGTCTGTTGGTTATTACGATGCTTATTACCTGCAGGCGCAGCGTGTGCGTTCTTTGATCGCACAGGACTTTGCCAAGGCATATGAGAAGGTTGATATCCTCGTTTCCCCAGCAACTCCAACCACCGCCTTTAAGCTGGGCGAGAAGGTTACCGATCCGCTGGCGATGTACAACTTCGACCTCTTCACCTTGCCATTGAACCTGGCCGGTTTGGCAGGTATGTCCCTACCTGCAGGTTTGGCTTCCGATTCCGGATTGCCAGTTGGTCTGCAGCTCATGGCTCCAGCCTTCCACGATGATCGTCTTTACCGTGTTGGCGCAGCTTTTGAGGCTGGCCAGAAGTAAGACTTTGGTGGCTTAAAAGCTACCTTAAAAGCTACAAAGCCCAGTTTCCTTCCTTTTTAGGTAGGAGAGCTGGGCTTTTGGTGATTTTTGGAGGAGCGGGAAAATTTTAGGTGCACTGTTTAAGAAGTTTTGTTAGGCTTGCCTTCAATCCAATAAAGATATATCGGAAACAAGGATGATATGAACCAATCAGAAACTCCCACAACTTCAGGTGACTCGGCTGCAGTGGTTAAGCAAGGTGGCCGAAAAGGTATGAAAGCAAAAGCAGCTACTGTCATTGGAAAGCAGCAAATTTCACCAGATCTTATTCGTTTGCGTTTTTCCAGCCCTGAGATGATCGGCACCGAGCTGCCATTTAGCGATCACTACATCAAATTATTTTTTATTCCCGCCGGTGCTGATTACAGCTGGCCTTTTGATTTAGCTCAGATCCGTGAGACCGCACCCCGCGAGTTCCATCCAGTCACCCGCACCTACACACTGCGCACCTTTGATAGCAACACCGGCGAATTTGATGTGGATTTTGTGGCCCACGGCGATACCGGCCTGGCTGGACCATGGGCGCAGCGCGCGGAAATTGGGGATCAATTAGGTTTTGCAGGCCCTGGAGGCGGTTGGAAACCCGAGGCATCCTATGAGCATTTTGTGCTCGCCGGCGATGAAGCCGCAGCTCCTGCAATCTTTGCCGCGCTCGAGCAGCTGCCTGCGGGTACTACCGCCACAGCTTTTGTAGAAATAGCTAATAACCAGGCACTTTTCGACGCCCCCTCGAGCTCAGCAATTAACCTGGTCTGGGTGCCACGCGATGGTGCCACACATGGCACCAAACTTATTGAGGCAGTGCGTGAGGCTGGATATCCCACAAAAAAGACCTCATGGTTTATCCATGGGGTCGCGGAAATGGTGAAAGAAACCCGCCGTTTCCTTTTTGTTGACGGCGGGGTAAATAAGGAAGACGCCTCAATTTCTGGGTATTGGCGCTTGGGTATGACCGAAGATCAATGGCAAGCATCCAAAAGCGAATTTAACGAAGAAAATGAGGCGGCAGAGCGCGCAGCTTTAGAAAAGTAGGGAACTAGTGCGCGTCGGCGACAACGTATGCACTCGCAGCAGCGCCTGCAGTGGCAATGATTACTGCAGGCCAGGCACCGACCTTCTTAGCCAAAGGGTGGGAGAGTCCAAAGGCGCCAACATAAGTGGCTAGGAGTCCAGCGGTAACAGATGGTCCCTTTTTTGCGTTCCAGGTGCGCCCGGCCAAAGCTCCAGCAGCGACGAGTGGGATAGTACCCAAGGGGCGGATGCCAGATTCACGAGCAGTAAGCCAGCCACCAATAAGCCCAGCTGCCACCACGGTTGAAGTACTTACCTTGTGTGCGTCTTTAAGTTTTAGTTCCATGACATGCCAGTTTAGAACTTTCCCACTGTACTGCGCCAAGGAATGCCCGAATAAAAAAGTGTGCTTGAAGCCTCATGTCTGATCGGGCACATTTTTAATGGCCTAAAACCGCAGATTAAAGCCTTAAATCCAGTGCTAAGACCCTAAATATGGATTTTTGCACTGTTCTGGTGACACCTTTTTATTTGATTGTTCCGGCGGGCTTCTTGCGATGGGTTTAATATGGAAAGCATGCGAATTGCCACTCTCACGTCAGGCGGCGACTGCCCCGGACTTAATGCAGTAATCCGAGGAATTGTCCGCACTGCAAGCAATGAATATGGCTCCACCGTAGTGGGCTATCAAGATGGTTGGGAAGGCCTCCTAGCCGATCGCCGCGTCCAGCTTTATGACGATGAAGATATTGACCGTATCCTCCTCCGCGGTGGCACTATTTTGGGAACGGGCCGTCTTCACCCAGATAAGTTCAAAGCCGGAATTGAGCAGGTTAAAGCTAACCTCGCGGATGCAGGCATTGATGCCCTCATTCCGATCGGCGGCGAAGGTACCCTCAAGGGTGCAAAATGGCTTTCTGATAATGGAATCCCGGTAGTGGGCGTTCCAAAAACTATCGATAATGACGTAAACGGCACCGATTTCACCTTCGGCTTTGATACTGCAGTAGCCGTTGCCACCGATGCTGTTGACCGCCTGCACACCACCGCAGAATCCCACAATCGCGTGATGATCGTGGAAGTTATGGGTCGCCACGTTGGCTGGATTGCTCTCCATGCAGGCATGGCAGGCGGTGCACACTACACCGTCATCCCTGAAGTTCCTTTTGATATTGCAGAGATCTGCAAGGCCATGGAACGACGCTTCCAAATGGGTGAAAAATACGGCATTATCGTCGTCGCTGAAGGTGCGCTTCCTAAGGAGGGCACCATGGAGCTGCGCGAAGGCCACGTTGACCAATTTGGTCACAAGACTTTCACCGGAATTGGTCAGCAGATTGCAGATGAGATTCACGGCCGTTTGGGTCACGATGTTCGTACCACGGTGCTGGGCCACATTCAGCGCGGCGGTACCCCAACTGCCTTTGACCGTGTCCTTGCCACTCGTTATGGTGTGCGCGCAGCTCGCGCCTGCCACGAAGGAAACTTTGACAAAGTTGTAGCCCTCAAGGGTGAGAAGATCGAGATGATCTCCTTTGAAGATGCAGTTGGCACCCTAAAGGCAGTTCCAATGGAGCGTTGGGTTACTGCTCAAGCTATGTTCGGCTAATCCTTTAGCTGCAGCTCAAGAAATATTTCCGGCTTTTCCACTTTGGGTGGGAAGGCCGGTTTTTTTTGTGCCTGCAGATAAATCGATGATCAATTGTGACCTGGGTGACTTGACTTGCAATATGTGAAAGGGTTAAGTTCATTAAAACACAGTGCAATCGATTGCATTTAAGAGCTTTTAACCCAAACGGGGTAAATAACAGAAAGGTGGTGAAGAGATGGTTTCTGAAATCCCCACATCGCGTTCTTTACCGGCTGGGAAAAAGCGGGCCACGACGCTCAAAGATATTGCGCAGGTCACCCAGCTTTCAGTAAGCACAGTTTCGCGAGCTCTAGCCAATAACTCAAGCATTCCGGAATCCACCCGACAGCGAGTTGTTGAAGTTGCAGAAAAGCTAAATTATCGCCCTAATGCGCAGGCCCGGGCGCTGCGAAAATCACGGACAGACACTATTGGACTCATCATCCCCAATATTGAAAATCCTTATTTCTCGGCCCTTGCTGCCGCAATTCAATCTGTTGCACGGCAAGCAGGCGTATCGACGATTCTGTCCAACTCTGAGGAGAATCCCGAGATTCTCAGCCAGACCTTGGACATTATGGATGATCAACGCCTTGATGGAATTATCGTGGTTCCTCATATGCAATCCAAGGACAAGGTTGTCGAACTCGCCGCCAGGGGAGTGCCGATTGTCCTAGCAGATCGCTGTTTTGAAGATACGTCGATTCCCTCAGTGACTTCAGACCCAACTCCTGGCATGACTGAAGCCTTTGATCTCTTATGTGCCGCAGATGTGCATTTGGGTTATTTGGCTGGCCCACAAGATACCTCCACCGGACGCCAACGTTTAGAAGCTTTTGAAAAACTCTGCGTAGATCGAGAAATCACCGGTGCCAGCGTCTTCTACGGCGGTTATCGCCAGGTGTCTGGCTATGACGGAATCAAAGTGCTAATCGAACAAGGTGCCAACGCCATCATCGCCGGAGATTCGATGATGACCATCGGTGCGCTACATGCCATACATGAGATGGATTTAAAGATCGGAAAAGATCTGCAGATTATTGGATTCGACAATAATCCAACATTCCGCTTGCAAAATCCACCCTTAACCATCATTGACCAGCATGTCCAAGAAATGGGTAAAGCGGCATTTGGGATCTTGCAAAAACTCATTGATGGAGAAACAGACCAAAAGTCGGTGCTTTTGCCAACAAGCTTGGAAATCCACGGCTCGACGGCAGTTTCACTCAAAGCATTTGAGAAAAGTCGCAAAGCCAACAAGAAAAAGAAAGACAAGGAGGCGAGTAAATAATGGCAAATAACCTACAGCCTTTTGAGGATGGTCGAATTGCAGAGTTTATCCATGCTGTGGATCCAGATCCCATCCTGAGTTTAGATCGAGTTTCTAAGTCTTTTGGTCCGGTCAATGTGATCAATGAAGTCAGCATTGATGTGCGACCTGGCAAAGTTTTGGCTCTACTTGGTGAAAATGGCGCAGGTAAATCCACTCTCATCAAGATGATGTCTGGTGTATATCAACCAGACGGTGGACAAATCTTGGTGGACGGCAAGCCTGTCACTTTGGCGGATACTAGGGCAGCAGAAGCTTTGGGAATTGCCACAATTCACCAAGAACTCAACCTTGTTCCAACTATGACGGTCGCTGAAAACGTCATGTTGGGTCGTACTCCGCGCAAATTTGGCTTGGTCAACTTTAAACATTTGCGTCGTGAAGCCCAAGCAGCTTTGGACCTCATCGGGGTGGATGTAGACCTTAATGCTCAGGTTGGAAGCCTTGGAATTGCTCGCCAGCAGATGGTAGAGATCGCCAAAGCGCTGTCCATGAATGCTCGTATTCTGATTCTTGATGAGCCGACTGCTGCACTCACCGGCCGCGAGATCGATCAACTTTTTAGAGTGGTTGATGATCTCAAAGCCAAGGGCGTTGCAATGGTATTTATCTCCCATCACCTCGATGAGATTGCACGAATTGGAGATACCGTTTCCGTTTTGCGTGATGGTCGCTTTATTGCAGAGCTGCCAGCAACGACAGATGAAGATGAACTTGTCCGTCTGATGGTGGGACGAAGCATCGAAAATCAGTACCCGCGTAAACAACCAGAACTTGGAGAAACTCTCCTAGAGCTGCGAAACCTCAATGCTGCTGGCAGATTTAGCGATATTTCACTCAAGGTTCATGCCGGTGAAGTTGTGGGGCTTGCAGGCCTGGTGGGAGCCGGACGAACAGAAGTTGTGCGCTCCATCGCCGGCGTAGATTCCATCGATTCGGGTGAAGTTTTGGTAGCTGGCAAGAAATTGCGGGCTGGAGATATCTCTGATGCCATCAAACATGGTGTGGGGCATATCCCAGAAGATCGCAAAGCCCAAGGTCTGGTCTTAGGTTCTTCGGTGGCTGAGAACTTAGGACTCGCCACGATGTCCAGTACTTCAAAACTGGGGTTGGTAGATCGTAAAGGCCAGCTGGAACGTGCATCAGAAGTGGCCGAAAAGCTACGGATCCGAATGGCTGATATCAAGCAGCCAATCAGAGATCTATCAGGCGGAAATCAACAGAAGGCAGTGTTCGGCCGCTGGGTACTAGCCGGTTCCAAGGTGTTGTTGCTTGATGAACCAACCAGAGGTGTTGATGTAGGCGCCAAAGTAGAGATTTACAACATCATCAATGAGGTAACTGCCAAGGGCGGTGCAGTGCTGATGGTTTCTTCAGAACTTCCCGAAGTACTTGGTATGGCAGATCGAATTCTGGTGATGTCAGGCGGTCGAATCGCAGGTGAATTACCAGCTGAAGGCACTACTCAAGACGATGTTATGGCCCTTGCAGTTTCCCAAATTGAAGATTCCATCACTGCCGAAGCCGCAGCGAGAATAGACGCACAAAAGGAGGAAAAGTGAGCACCACTGAGACAAATACCCACTCTGCGCAGCCCGCAACAGTTGCATCGGGACGCGCTGTAAAACCTAAAGGCTCTGCCAGCTCAAGTATTGGGCAGTGGATGCTCAATAACGGAGCATTAGTAGGACTTATTGTGTTGTGTGTTGGCCTATTTATTGCCACGCCACACTTTCTTACGATTCCCAACCTGATCAATATCGGTATTCAATCAGCAACCGTGGCCATCTTGGCGTTCGGCATGACTTTCGTTATTGTCACCGCAGGTATTGATCTCTCGGTGGGATCAGTGGCTGCTTTGGGCGCCATGACTTCTGCCTACTTTTTCTCTGAGGTTGGTCTACCTGGTTGGATCACACTGCTTATTGGCCTCTTTATTGGTCTTTTGGCAGGTGCAATCTCAGGCATTTCAATTGCTTATGGCAAGCTCCCGGCATTTATTGCCACCTTGGCCATGATGTCCATTGCCCGCGGTATCACCTTGGTGATTTCTCAAGGTTCACCAATCCCCAGCGCACCCGCCGTTAATGCATTGGGCCGTACCTATCTCGGAATTCCGATGCCAATTTTGATGATGGCCCTTGCCGGAATTGTGTGCTGGTTTATTTTGAGCCGCACGGTACTCGGACGATCCATGTACGCCATCGGCGGAAACATGGAAGCAGCCCGACTTTCTGGACTCCCAGTCAAGCGCATCTTGGTCATGGTTTATGCCTTGGCAGGTGTATATGCAGCCCTCGCTGGTTTGGTGATGACAGGACGTTTGTCCTCTGCGCAGCCACAGGCTGGTGTGGGTTATGAACTTGATGCTATTGCAGCAGTTGTTATCGGTGGCGCTTCTTTGGCAGGCGGCTCTGGTAAAGCAACTGGAACACTAATCGGCGCAATTTTGCTGGCGGTTATCCGCAATGGCTTGAACATTCTTAATGTGTCGTCATTTTGGCAGCAAATTGTCATTGGCTGTGTGATTGCTATCGCCGTCGGTTTCGACGTTATTCGTAATAAGACCTCCAAATAGTATTTTCTACTCGTCTTTGAAAGGACACCTATCTCATGAACGCTCGTAAGATCCTTGCCCTGACCACCTCTGTTGCACTGGCATTCAGCGTTGCTGCCTGCAACCGCGAATCTGCCGATACTTCCGCAGAGGGCGGTGCAACCGAAGGCTCCATCACCTTGGCACTTTCAACTCAAACCAATCCTTTCTTCGTGCAGCTGCGTGATGGCGCGCAGGAGAAAGCTGATGAGCTTGGTGTGACCCTCAACGTCCAAGATGCCTCCGATGATGCAGCAACTCAGGCTAATCAGCTCAACAATGCGGTAACCACTGGTGCCGGAGTTGTCATTGTTAACCCAACTGATTCAGATGCAGTTGTTCCTTCCGTGGAGGCGCTCAATCAGGCTGAGATTCCAGTGGTAGCGGTGGACCGCTCCTCCAACGGAGGTGAAATTTCTTCCTTCGTAGCTTCCGACAACGTGGCCGGCGGCGCTCAGGCAGCTGCTGCCATGGCAGAAGCTATTGGTGGCGAAGGTGAGATCATCATCTTGCAGGGAATCGCCGGTTCATCTGCATCTCGTGACCGTGGCAAGGGCTTTGAAGAGGAGATCGCAAAGCACTCCGGAATCACTGTTGCCGCCAAGCAGACCGCGAACTTCGATCGCGCTGAAGGCCTTGACGTTACGACCAACCTGCTACAAGCTCACCCAAACGTAAAGGCAATCTTCGCGGAGAACGATGAGATGGCTCTGGGTGCAATTGAGGCACTGGGCGATCGTGCGGGCAAGGACGTTATGGTTGTTGGCTTCGACGGAACCTCCGATGGCCTTACCGCAGTAGAGGACGGCCGCATGCTTGCCACCATTGCCCAGCAGCCAGAGGAACTTGGTGCAAAGGCTGTAGAAGAGGCTGCGAAGCTGCTGCGTGGTGAAGAAGCACAGGCTGACGTCCCTGTTGAGGTTGTCACTGTCAAGCTCGACAACGTTGTAGATTTCAAGTAGGTCTCAATGAAAAAGTCCGGGATCCTTAACCCTGATCTCAGCTATGCACTAGCTCGTCTAGGACATACTGATATGTGGGCGATTGCCGATTGTGGCCTCCCAATTCCTGATCATGTTGAGGTCATTGACCTTGCCTTGGTTTTCGGAATTCCTACTTTTGCTCAGGTATCCGCCGCCATCCTTGATGAGGTAGTGGTGGAGGGCGTGATCCTTGCAGAGCAGTCGCCTGCTGAGATTCGTGAGCTTCTACCTTCTGAAGTAGAGGAAATATCTCACGAGGAGCTTAAAAAGCTCATCGATGACTGTGCTTTTGTGGTGCGCACCGGTGATACCACCGCTTATGCCAATGCCATTTTTAAGGCAGGAGTGGCGTTTTAAACGCTTTTCGACGCGCCCCCGCGCCGCGCTACGGACATTGTGTTCGCGGCGCGGCGTTTTTGCGTCGAAAAGCTTTAAAAAGCAGTGAATTTAATAGGTTTGAAATGGTCTTATGATTAGAATAGGACAAATGGTCAAACTATGACTATATTCATCTCATGCAATTCGCTGAAAACCCGCGTCTGGCGAACGACGCGGTGATCCTGGAGCCATTGTCACATCAGTGGACTTCAGATCTCCAAGAAGCTGTCGCCTCACAAGAATTGTGGCGTCATTGGTTCGTCGCTCTACCTACCCCAGAGGGCATGGCAGAGGAAATTGATCGTCGTCTGGCTGAGCATGAAGATGGTTTGTGTGCTCCATGGGCGATCATTTCAACTGCTACCGGCCGTGCTGTTGGTATGACCTCCTTCCATACACTTGACCATGCGAATAGACGCCTGGAAATTGGTCGTACCTGGATGTCTGCGCATGTCCATGGTGCTGGCATTAATCCAGCCGTGAAATTCCTGCAGCTGGAACGTGCTTTTGAAGTTCTGGGCGTTAATGCTGTGGAATTCCGTACTAACTGGCACAATCACCGTTCCCGCGCTGCTATCGAGCGTTTGGGTGCAAAGCAGGACGGTGTGCTGCGTAAGCACAAGATTCATCCAGACGGAACGGTGCGGGATACCGTTATCTATTCCATTACCAATGATGAATGGCCAGCAGTCAAGCTCACCCTTTTGGAACGTATGCATCGCCGTTTGCAAGTGCCAACAATGCCTAATGAGAAAGCATTTTTTGACGCTAGTTAAAGCAGCTTAGAAATTCTCCTGTTGATCTCAACCGGTTTCTCCCCTTTGAATTCCCAGCGTGTATGTGGGATGAAAAGTTAGGGGAGGAGCCGGTTCTTTTGTGTCTGATGGAGCTTCCGCGGTCTGAAAGGGGGCACCCGGGGGCTCAAAGTGTTTGGAAAAACGAGATTCACATCATATTCTAAGTATTAATTGGGACAGTTTTTAAAAAATATCTCAAATAGTGGGAATTTCATCAAATTTTCTAAGCTTTTGCGGGTGCGAATTTACCCGTGGACCAAATCTTGATCGGATAAGAACTTGAGTACAACAACACAAGTAAGCCAGGCAAAATCCGAAGACAGGGCAGCGTATATTGCCGCTTTGGGTTTTCCAGTACTGGTTATCATTGGTGGCATTATTGGATTCAGTGCCTCTGATGCGGTGCTAAATATTTCTTCCTGGGTTAACCCACTTTTGGGCATTGTTATGTTTGCCATGGGATTAACTCTGCAACCGGTTGATTTCGCGCTGGTGGCCAAGCGTCCATTGCCGGTTTTGATCGGTGTTTTTGCGCAGTATGTCATCATGCCGCTGCTAGCCGTTTTTGTGGTGTGGATTTTGCAACTACCGGCAGAAATTGCAGCTGGTGTGATCTTGGTTGGTTGTGCTCCAGGTGGCACGTCCTCCAATGTGGTGTCTTATCTTTCCCGTGGAGACGTGGCGTTGTCTGTAACCATGACCTCTATCTCCACGTTATTGGCTCCTATTCTTACCCCGCTTCTGACTCTGTGGCTGGCTGGACAATATATGCCGCTTAATGCTGGTGCAATGGCAATTTCCATCGTGCAGATGGTGTTAGTTCCTGTAATTGGCGGCATTGTGGTTCGCATGATCTTCCCCAAGGCTGTAACTAAGGTGCTTGGACTTTTGCCTTGGATCTCAGTTATCGCAATTTCCATGATTGTGGCCATTGTGGTTGCGGGATCTCGGGAAAAGATCATTGAGGCAGGCCTATTGGTACTGCTAGCAGTGATGATTCACAACGGCCTGGGATATACCTTGGGATATCTGGCTGGCAAGTTCACCGGCCAACCAGTGGCATCACGCCGCACCATTGCTATCGAAGTTGGTATGCAAAACTCTGGCTTGGCTGCTGGCCTTGCAGCTCAATATATGTCTCCAATGTCGGCTCTGCCCGGCGCGATTTTCTCCGTGTGGCATAACCTTTCTGGAGCTATTTTGGCCGCGTTGTGCCGTACTGCGGATAAACGTGCTGCACAAAAGGCAGCGCTTGCTGAGGCCTAATTAAAGGCCTAATTAAAGGCTAAAGTCGGTGCACTACATTAAATAGTGCCGGCGCAATGGTGGCTTAGAAAATTAGCACTCCACTCTTTTTAAGAGGGGGAGTGCTATTTTTATGCCTTTTCCCAAACGGTTTCTTAAATGCTTTGGGATTCTGTCCACCCCATGTCTACATTGCTGGATAAAGGGGACTAGAATAATGACCCATGACTGCAGCCTTTTATGATCTGATGGACTTCGATGAAGTTCTAGAGAAGTATGACCCCGTAATGGGCCTTGAGGTCCACGTCGAGTTGGGCACCGAGACCAAGATGTTCTCGGCATCTTCTGCCAACTTTGGCGCTGAACCCAATAGCAACGTAGATCCTGTTTCCCTAGGCTTGCCTGGCGCGTTGCCAGTCGTTAATGCCAAGGGTGTGGAATGGGCAATCAAGATTGGTTTGGCGCTGAACTGCAGCATCGCTGAATCTTCTCGCTTTGCGCGTAAGAATTACTTCTATCCTGACCAGCCAAAAAACTACCAGATCTCACAGTACGATGAGCCAATTGCTTATGATGGCTACCTCGATGTGCAGCTGGAAGACGGCACCGAGTGGCGTGTTGAGATTGAGCGCGCACACATGGAAGAAGACACTGGAAAGCTCACCCACCTGGGCGGCACTTCCGGACGTATTCACGGCGCTACTGCTTCTTTGGTGGACTGCAACCGTGCTGGTATTCCGCTAATTGAGATCGTGACCAAGCCAATTGAAGGCGCGGGTGCCCGCGCCCCTGAGATTGCTAAGGCATATGTTTCTGCGCTTCGTGACCTAGTTAAGGCCCTTGGAGTATCTGACGGTCGCTTGGATCAAGGTTCTATGCGTGTCGACGCAAACCTCTCACTGCGTCCAGTTGGCCAGCAGGAGTTTGGTACTCGTACCGAAACCAAGAACATCAACTCTCTGAAGTCTGTTGAGCAGGCAATTACCTTTGAAATGCAGCGCCAGGCTCAGGTGCTGGACAATGGCGGAGTTATTGATCAGGAAACTCGCCACTACCAGGAAACTGATGGTTCTACCTCTAAGGGTCGCCCAAAGGAGACTGCTGAGGATTACCGTTATTTCAACGATCCTGATCTGCCTCCAGTGATTGCTCCTCGCGAGTGGGTGGAAGAAATCCGCGCTACCTTGCCTGAGCTGCCTTGGGTGCGTCGTGCTCGTATCCAGGAAGAGTGGAAGCTTTCCGACGCCGAAATGCGTGACCTTATCAACGCCAATGCGCTTGATTTGATCATCGAGACCGTTGAAGCTGGAACAACTCCTGATGAAGCTCGTGCGTGGTGGGTTTCCTACATTTCCCAAAAGGCTAATGAAGCTGGTGTGGAATTGGATGCTCTTGGCATTAGCCCAAGCCATGTTGCGCGTGTGGTTGCCTTGGTTTCTGAAGGCAAGCTCACCAATAAGCTGGCCCGTCAAGCAATCGACGGTGTTATTGCCGGCGAGGGCGATGTCGACGCAGTGGTAGCTGCTCGTGGTCTTGAAGTTGTGCGCGATGATGGAGCCATTGAAAAGGCCGTTGATGATGCCTTGGCTGCAAACCCTGACATCGTTGAGAAGTACCGTGCTGGTAACACCAAGGTCACTGGTGCCATTGTTGGCGCTGTAATGAAAGCGACTCGCGGTAAGGCTGATCCGGCACAGGTTAATAAGCTCATTGCAGCAAAACTTTCATAAATTTTCACGCACTGAGCTGGGATGATTAAAACGCCCACTGCCCAAAAGCTCCCCCCTGGTTACACTGAGAAATCAGAAACTAACCAGTGGGGAGCTTTTTCCTTTTTTGAGCCGTTTTTAGGTGACAGCAGGGTTTAATCAGGCTTTTTCCTCAGACCGCATTTGATTCGAATTTGACGTCAGTAAATCTGATTGAATCTTACCCAAAGCTTTTAGTTGACATGGAAAGTATTTAGGCTTACACTCATGAGCATGATCAAAGAGCTGCTGAACAAACTGTTCGGGAACAAGCAAGTTTCCCCAGCAATGACCCCATCTGAAACACAAACCCATAAGGAGACCAAAATCATGACCAACTACACCATTTTCGGTAACGGCAACATGGCAACCGCTATTGCAGGCGTTTTGACCAAGGGCGGCGCAACTGTAGAGCACATCGGCTCTGAAGAGTCCGCAACCGCAACCATCAATGGTGACGTTGTTATCTTGGCTGTTCCTTACCCTGCAGTTGAGGGCATTATCGCTAACCACAAGGCTGCCTTCGCAGGCAAGAACATTATCGATATCACCAACCCACTCGACTTCAACACCTTCGATTCCCTCGTTGTACCAGTTGGTTCCTCTGCAACTGCAGAGATCCAGGCTCAGCTTCCTGAGTCCCGCGTACTGAAGGCTTTCAACACCACCTTCGCTGCTACCTTGGCTACCGGCAAGGTCGGCGACCTTAGCACCACCGTTCTTGTTGCAGGTGACGATGAGGCAGCTAAGACCGCCCTAATCACCGACGTTAACGCTGGCGGCCTGGACGCAATCGATGCAGGTTCCCTCAAGCGCGCTCACGAGCTCGAGGCTGTTGGATTCCTGCAGCTCACCCTCGCAGCTTCCGAGAAGATCTCTTGGACCGGCGGCTTCGGCGTTATCAAGTAAGACTGATTGGCTAAATTTTAGCCAACACACAGGTCAAATAATGGCCTGAAAAATCATTAAAGTGCCACCGCAAAATCCCCATCGGGGTGTGCGGTGGCACTTTTCTGGCATTGCCAGCTATTTCTGAGCACAATGGGGCGCATGGCTTATCAACCTGCGGACAACCGCTATGACTCAATGCTTTATCGAAAGGTCGGAGAATCCGGCCTCAAGCTACCCGCCATCTCTCTTGGTCTGTGGCATAACTTCGGTGATGATAAACCCCTGGAAACCCAGCGCGCGATTATTCACCGTGCTTTTGACAGGGGAGTAACCCACTTTGACCTGGCTAATAACTATGGCCCACCAGCAGGTTCTGCAGAAATCAACTTTGGACGCATCCTCCAAGAAGATCTCAAGAACCACCGCGATGAGCTCATCATTTCTTCCAAAGCTGGCTGGGACATGTGGCCCGGCCCCTATGGTTTTGGTGGCTCCCGCAAATACTTGGTCAGCTCCCTAGACCAGTCTTTGCAGCGTTTGGGTGTGGATTATGTAGACATTTTCTACCATCACCGTCCAGACCCTGAGACTCCTTTGCAAGAAACGCTCTACGCACTGCGCGATATTGTCGCTTCAGGCAAGGCACTCTATGTCGGAATTTCTTCCTATGGCCCAGAGCTTACTGCGGAGGCTGCAGAGTTCATGGCAGAAGAGGGCTGTCCACTGCTTATTCATCAGCCCAGCTACTCGCTAGTTAATCGCTGGGTTGAAGAACCGGGCGATGATGGTGAATCCCTGTTGCAAACTGCTGCCTTTAATGGCATGGGCGTTATTGCTTTTTCACCATTGGCGCAGGGCTTGCTCACTGATAAATACCTCAATGGAATTCCCGAAGGCTCACGCGCAGCCCAAGGTAAGTCTTTGTCAGAGGGCATGTTGAGCGTGGAAAACATCGATATGGTGCGTCGTCTTAACGATATTGCACAGGAGCGTGGACAATCGCTGGCACAGATGGCTTTGGCCTGGGTGTTGCGTGAGCAGGGCGAATACGGTGCAAATACGGTAACCAGCGCGCTGATCGGCGCTTCTTCGGTAGCGCAATTGGATAATAGCCTGGATTCCTTAGGCAATCTCACCTTCAGTGATGCCGAGCTTGAGGCTATTGATGAGATCGCGCACGATGCTGGTATTAACCTTTGGGCCCGCGCTACCAAATCTAAAACCCGCGAAAATTAACCCATCAGGATGAGCTTTAGGGCGAGTCCGGACAGCACAATCGCCACGCCCACATTAATCCAGCGCCACACCTTGGGGCTGGATAGTGGGCGTGATAGCGCTGCTGCACCATAACCCACCACGGGGAACCAAATTAGGCTGGCAGCAAAAGCGCCGGCCGCAAAAATCCAGCGCCCCGTCTCACCATATTGCGCGCCCACACCGCCAATAAAAACAAAAGAATCCAAATAAGCATTTGGGTTCAGCCACGTTAAAACGATGGCCATTAGCATGGGTTTCACCCAAACCGGGCGCTTTTCGACGAATCCTTGCCTGGGGTTAGTCTTTAAAACTTGACGGGTATCAGTAGCCAACGCCGAAGTTCCCCCACCTGTGGTGGGCGAATTTTGGGGGAGTGTTGGCTCAGTTTCTTCAATAATCGAAGTGCCTTCTTTGGGTGGCTGCATTGCGTCTTTGGCAGCCATAACAGCAAACCATAAAAGATATGCAATGCCACACCAGCGCAAAATATCCAACACGATTGGCGCGGTGTTGGAAAGCAGTCCAACTCCTAAAGTGCCCGCGCTAAAAAGCACGATGTCAGATAAGAGACACACCACAATGACAGCTGTGATGCCCTCACGTTTAATTCCTTGTTTAATCACCAGTACATTCTGCGGGCCGATTGCCAGCAACAGACTGGCTCCTAAAAGCAGACCTGTCATGAAGATTTCCATGTAGATATACTCACTCAGATTTTGAGTTAAGTAAAATGATTGGTTCTTAACATGGTTTAGAATTGCTTCATGAACCCTTCGCACCTGGAAACCCTGCTCGCCATTGTTGATGAAGGCAGTTTTGAAGGAGCCTCTTTAGCTTTATCAATATCGCCCTCCGCAGTAAGCCAACGTATTAAAGCTCTAGAGCATTCGGTTGGTCGAGTACTGGTTTCTCGCACCCAACCTGCAAAGGCTACCGATGCTGGCGAAGTACTGGTCCAAGCAGCTCGCAAAATGGCGCTTTTGCAGGCTGAAACTCAGGCGCAATTATCGGGCCGTCTGGCTGAAATTCCATTGACTATCGCCATTAATGCCGATTCACTTTCCACCTGGTTTCCGCCAGTTTTTGCGGAGGTTGCAAGTTGGGGTGGGGCGACGCTCTCGCTGCGAATCGAAGATGAATCCCACACGTTATCGCTACTTAGACGAGGAGATGTATTGGGGGCTGTCACTACAGAAGAAAACCCAGTCGCCGGATGTGAATCCGTGCGACTGGGTGTTATGAGGCATCTTCCGGTGGCAACCCCAAAATTCCGCGATACCTACACCACAAGCAAGGGCTTAGATTGGGAATCGATGCCGGTGCTGAGATTCGGACCCAAAGATGTTCTCCAGGATGGAGACTTGATTGGGCGAGTATCTGGCCGCATTGGGCGACGGCGCGTATCGATCGTCCCCTCAGCTGAAGGTTTTGGTGAAGCCGTGCGTTTAGGGCTGGGCTGGGGGCTGTTGCCTGAGACTCAAGCTGCCCCCATGTTGGAATCGGGAGATGTAATTTTATTGGATAACAACTTTGTTGATACACCTATGTTTTGGCAGCGTTGGCGCCTAGAGTCAAGGTCATTGACTAGACTGACGGAAGCAGTCATCAACGCTGCCACGGTGGGTTTAAGGCCTTAGAGCTGGAAAGGCTCAGGGTTTTTTACTTCTTCACCTGCAGGAATTGGTCCCGGCAGGGTAACACCTGGAGCAAATGGAGATCCACCCAGCTTCTCACGGCCGTGAGGAGTGTTGAAGCCACTGAGATCAGGTCCCACTGGAACGATCTGAGTGGGGTTAATTTCTGCGTGGGTGATGTAGTAGTGCTGCTTGATCTCGGTGAAGTCGGTGGTGTCACCAAAGCCTGGGGTCTGGAAGAGGTCGCGCAAGTATCCCCAAAGATTTGGCATCTCGGTGATCTTATTTCGGCCGCACTTAAAGTGGCCGTGATAGACGGCGTCGAAACGCACCAAGGTGGGGTACAAGCGGATATCAGCCTCGGTGATATGGTCGCCCATCAGGTAACGCTGCGTCGACAAGCGTTCTTCTAGCCAATCCAGGGCTACCCACAAACGCTCAAAAGCTTCATTGTGTGCCTCTTGGCTGCCAGCGAAGCCAGTGCGGTAGACGCCATTGTTGACCTCGGTGAAGATGCGCTTCATTACAGGAGCCATTTCTTCGCGCAGCTCTGCAGGGTACAAATCAGGAGCGCCTTCGCGGTGGAACTTCTTCCACTCCAAATTGAAGTCGATGGTGATGGAAGGGTAGTCATTGGTGACAACCTTCTTGGAAGATTCTTCCACCAAGGCAGGCACTGTAATGCCGCGAGGGTAATCGGGGAAGCGATTGAAATAGGCTTCCTGCAAGCGAGGGATCTGCAGTACGGGATCAACTTCGCCGGGATCAAGATCGAAGGTCCAAGAGCGAATGTCGTGGGTTGGTCCAGCCAGGCCGAGGGAAATAACGTCCTCGAGGCCGAGGAGTCGGCGGGTAATTACGGTGCGGTGAGCCCATGGGCAAGCGCGTGCTGCAACTAGACGGTAACGTCCAGCTTCAACGGGCCAGTGGAAGATGCCGTCGGACTGGGCGACTGGTGCCGAGCCCTCGGGGACATCTGCCACGATGCGGTCGGTGATGTAATTGGTGTCGCGGACAAATTCACCATCCGGTGAGGCGTTTTGAGGGGCGCCGGTCCAATCTGAAGATTCCTTGGTCATGAAAATATCCTCCTGCAAGATTTATGTGATGTATCAACAATCTTAGGGGATTGGCGGGGACTTAGCAAGGGAACTAGTTTTCGACTCCCGAATCAAATGCTGTCCCAGGCGATTGCTAAAGTATCCCCTCATCATGGCAAAAGGTATTTCTAGTTTTGAAGATCTAAATAAACCGCGCTCCTCCAATAAATGGAAGCCCATTCTTTCGGGAGTAATCACCCTTCTTGTGGTGTGCGTAGCGCTAGTGGCATATTTCCGCGATGGAGCAGAGGAGCCAGTTTCAGAAACAACTGCTACCTCGAGTTCTGCCACAAAAACCACGGTAACAACAACTGCCACAAAAACCACGACTGTGGCGCCGTCTGTGGTGTCTACGGAGCCAACATCTACTGCCATTCCAGCACCATCAACCTCACCTGCTGGTGATTTTTATGCGCAGTTAGCTTCCCTAGAGGTAAAAGGACGAGCACCCTCAACCGGCTATGATCGTGACAACTTCGGTTCCGCGTGGACTGATGACGTCGACGTGGAATTTGGACACAATGGCTGCGATACCCGCAATGACATTTTGCGTCGAGACTTGATAAATACTCAGATTCGCCCTGGCACGAACGACTGCATTGTGGAATCAGGCACCCTCAATGATCCCTATTCTGGAACCACCATGGATTTTGTGCGCGGACCGCGCTCTGGTGAGGTGCAAATTGATCACGTTGTTGCACTCGCTGATGCCTGGGCTAAAGGCGCACAGCAATGGGATGAACAAACCCGCTGGAACTTTGCCAACGACCCAGATAATTTACGGGCCGTTAATGGCAACCTCAATCAGCAAAAAGGCGCTGGGGACGCAGCAACCTGGTTGCCACCGAACAAAGCTGAGCGTTGTGACTATGCAAAGGCCATCATCACAGTGAAGGCTCGTTATGGATTGTGGGTAACTGCTGCAGAAGAAACTGCATTAGAGACCCAATTAAATACCTGCAGCGCTTAAACCAGAAGTTTTTGCGCGCTGCATTTCGGCACGCCGAGGTAATTTCCACCCCATTACCTTAAATTCGCATATTCTGGGCACCATGACTGACAACTCGCGAAATTCCGACCCTAAGTTTGATTCGGCAGATCTCAGTGACCTAGATGATGATTCGGCGATCCCAACCTATCGTGGGGGATCACCATCGGCGAATTCCACCAACGCCTCAGATAAACTTTATGACCGCACAGGTCGTGCAGCGCCACAAAATATTGCGCCTCCAGGGGCCAAGGATAATACCGAGACCTCAGCTTTTGAACGCCCCGAGGTGCAGTCAACCCCAACGGCGCCTGCCACAACTAACTACCCGGCTGCCGGGGGCGCGTCGACAAGCGCTCAGTTGGCCTCTGATGCACCGACTACGGTGACCCCACAGCAGACGCCTCCGACACAGGTGACTCAGCAGATCTCACGCGAGGAGGCCTATGTGGCTCCGCAGGAATCCTATGCGGATACTGATTTTGCGCCGGTTAGCCCAGCGCCAGTGCAAGAGCAGCCACTCATTGAGCAGCCCACCATTATTGAAGATGCCCGCCGTGGCACCTTGGATTTTGGTCTACTCATTATCCGCGCAGTGGTTGGTCTTTACCTGATTGTGCGAGGTGTGTTTACCTTCTTCACCCTTGGTGGTTCCGGAGGTTTGGCAGGGCTGGAAGCTGAGTTTGCGAGCTACCAGTGGCCAGAAATTCTGGCTATCTTGCTGCCATCCATCGAGCTTGCCTCTGGCGTATTCCTGCTGCTGGGTCTGATGACTCCGGTGGCTGCGGCAATTGCAACGGTGGCTACCTCATTTACCACTTTGCACCAGGTCAATATCCATGAAGGTGGTTGGGGTGAGCTAGGCGAGCCCATTATGCTTGCGCTGATTCTCACCCTGGTTGTTGTTGGTCTGCAATTTACCGGACCAGGCAAAATCTCCCTGGACTCGGGCCGTGGCTGGGCTCGTCGCCCGCTAGTGAGCTCCTGGATCTTTGTCATCATCGGTATCGCGCTGGCTGTTTTGCTGTGGTGGTTCGGAGCGGGAATTAACCCAATTAACTCCGGTTCCTTGATGTAAACTGCTTGCTCACGTCTTATGCAATATGTAGGGGCATAAAAAAATCCGCTGTGATCTTAAACTGATCACAGCGGATTTTTTTATGTTCGAGGTATCGCCTCAGAAATTCTTACTTCATGAAGGTGGGGCACCGATCGATAAAGGTGATCGCTGAGCATCACCGTATTAACGGGGGAGTCGCAAGGTAGCTCGATTTCTGCAAAAAGCTGATGCCCACTCCAACGAGCACGAATGGAATTAACCTCAACCTCTTGGGCGAAGGTGTGAAGTGCGTGCTCAAAGTTCTCAACAACGGAATCTTCTACACCGTCCATCAGACGGCGCAACACAGTCCGCATGGAACCATAAAGCACGCCGGTGATGGCAAAAGCGATAAATAGGCCGATCAGGGGATCAATCCAGGACAGTCCCAGCATTGCTCCAATGACGCCCAAAATAACTGCCAAGGAAGCTAATGCGTCTGCACGCGCGTGGTAGCCCTCAGCAACAAGTGCTGCAGAACCAATGCGGCGACCAGCGCGGATGCGATACATTGCCACTGCCTCATTGCCCAAAGCGCCAACGATGGCAGCGGCAATAACCCAGCCACCGTGGCTAAGATCGCGCGGATTGCTCAGTGCCGCAATAGATTCCCACAGGATAATGGCAACCGATACTGCGATGGCAGCACCAATAATTAGGCCCACCAAATCTTCAGCACGGCCATAACCATAGGTGAATTTGCGGGTGGCAGGGCGCCTACTGATGTGGAAAGCGATGATCAACGGGATAGTGGTGGCGAGGTGTCCCAAAGTATGAATGGTGTCTGCGAGCAGTGCTACGGAACCACTTAAATAAACAATAATCAGCTGCAAAACGGCGGTAATTCCCATGCCGGCAAGACTGATCCATGCTGCTCGGATGCCGATTCGGCTGGCTTCTTCGGAACTGGCAGCAAGATCGGTTTGGTCGAGGTGATCGTGGCTGTGAGGTTTTATAGCGTGCAGTAATTTGGCGCCGAGGGAGCTGCCGTGTTCATGATCGTGGTCGTGTGAATGGCCGTGGGAGTGGTCGTGATTTTCATGATGTGGGTGGTCATGGTGGCCATGAGCGTGATCATCGTTTTCATGGTCATGATGGCCGGACTGATGTAGATCGGCTGCGGAGTTCATTCTTATAACCATACCTGCGCAACTATGCAGATAGAAGAATAGGGCTAAGATTGATCCCATGCATGAGAAACTGGTTAACCCAATTCCAGATGAGGAACACTCACAGATCGCAGCTGAGACGTTTAGAATGCTCGCTGATGCCACCCGAGTTCGAATTCTTTGGGCCCTTTTTCATGATGAACTTAGTGTTAATGCACTTGCTGAACATGTGGGTGCCGTGCCAACAGCGGTGAGCCAGCATCTTGCAAAATTGCGCCTTGCGGGCCTGGTAAGCAGCCGTAGGGAAGGGACCTTTGTCTACTACTCCGCCAGCGATGCCCACGTGAAGGCACTTGTTGCCCAGGCATTGTATTACGCCGAGCATGTCAGCGGAACGGCCTAAGTCATTAAAAAATCGTCTCCCCGCACCATTTAGGTGCGTGGAGACGATTTTTAGCTAAAGGAATCAATCCGCCACTGGGGAATTAATCGGAATTAATCCACCTGGCGCACAGCACCCTTATCTGCAGAGGTAGCCATCTTCGCATAAGCACGCAGTGCCTTAGAAACAACGCGGTTACGGTTAACTGGCTGCCAAGGCTTTTCAGAAGCATTCATAGCATCGCGACGGCGCTGCAATTCTTCCTCGGAAACCTCAACCTCAAGCTGGCGGTTGTGAACGTCGATGGTGACAATATCGCCATTTTCGATAAGTCCAATGACACCGCCATGGGCTGCCTCAGGGGAGATGTGACCAATGGACAGTCCGGAAGAACCGCCGGAGAAACGACCATCGGTGATCAAGGCACACTTCTTGCCCAGGCCAGAGCCCTTAAGGAAGGCGGTTGGGTGCAGCATTTCCTGCATACCTGGTCCACCTGCAGGACCTTCGTAGCGGACCACAAGGACCTCGCCAGCCTGGATGGTCTTATTCAAGATGACAGAGACAGCTTCTTCCTGGCTTTCAACAACGCGTGCAGGGCCAGAGAAGTGCCACAGTTCCTCATCGATACCAGCAGCCTTAATAACTGCGCCATCAGGAGCAACATTGCCGCGCAGGATAACTAGACCACCATCGGCGGTGTAGGCGTGCTCAACGTCGCGGATGCAACCCTTGGCAGCATCGGTATCCAGCTCATCCCAACGGTTTTCGGTGGAGAAAGCCTCGGTGGTACGGATGCCACCTGGAGCAGCGTGGAAGAGTTCAATTGCTTCCTCAGATGCCTTGCCGGAGCGAATATCCCACTCTTCAAGCCAGCTATCCAGATCGTTGGAGTGAACGGAGTGAACATCCTTGTTTAGCAGGCCGCCACGGTTGAGTTCACCAAGCAGAGCGGGGATGCCGCCAGCGCGGTGGACGTCTTCCATATGGTAATCGGAGTTTGGAGCAACCTTGGACAGGCAAGGAACACGCTTGGAAAGAGCGTCGATGTCCTTGAGGTCAAAGTCAACTTCACCTTCCTGAGCGGCAGCCAGGATGTGCAAGATGGTGTTGGTGGAGCCACCCATTGCCATATCCAGAGCCATAGCGTTTTCGAAGGCCTTCTTGGTGGCAATGCCACGTGGCAAGACGGACTCATCTTCTTCGCCGTAGTAACGCTTGCACAGCTCAACAACGGTCTCGCCAGCCTTCTCAAAGAGTGCGCGGCGGGCTGCGTGGGTAGCAAGGGTGGAACCGTTGCCTGGCAGGGAAAGACCAAGAGCCTCGGTCAGGCAGTTCATGGAGTTAGCGGTGAACATGCCGGAGCAAGAACCACAGGTAGGGCAGGCGGACTGCTCAACTGCAGCAAGTCCAGCATCATTCACCGCGTCATTTGCAGAGGCAGAAATAGCAGTGATCAAGTCAGTTGGTGCGTGTGCAACACCATCAACAACAACTGCCTTGCCGGCTTCCATTGGGCCACCGGAAACAAACACAACTGGGATGTTCAAGCGCATTGCGGCATTAAGCATGCCGGGGGTGATCTTGTCACAGTTGGAGATACAGACCATTGCGTCCGCGGTGTGTGCATTGACCATGTATTCCACAGAGTCAGCGATGATTTCGCGGGATGGCAAGGAGTACAGCATGCCGCCGTGGCCCATGGCGATGCCGTCGTCAACAGCGATGGTATTAAATTCCTTTGGAACGCCACCTGCCTTGCGCACGGCGTCAGCGACAATGTCTCCCACGTTTTTAAGGTGTACGTGACCTGGAACAAACTGGGTGTAGGAGTTCACAATGGCAACAATTGGTTTGCCAAATTCATTTTCCTTGGTGCCGGTGGCGCGCCATAGGGCACGAGCTCCAGCAGCATTGCGACCGACAGTGGTGACTTTTGAACGAAGAGGAATCATGATGCGCTTTTCATATCAGCTCGAAAGAGCGGCGGGTGGGGTATATCAGAGCTCAAGGTAGTTTCTGAGAGCTCTGGGGTGGTTGGATTTTGTTCCTGCCCTTTGGTTCGGGCGAGACATTCAACACTAGAGGCTATTAATCTGCAGCTGACGCGGGGGTATTCACGGCGTATTTGCAAGATTGTGTAGCTGGGTTCGGGATCTCCTCAGCTTCCTCAACGGCGGAAGGTTTAAAAGTATTCCCATTATCCCTGTTTAGGTTCATCATCAAAGTTGATTTGCACCTCTTTACCAAGGGCTGCCTGGCGTTCCAGGTACTCCTCCTTGGTCAAAAGGACGGAATAGCCATCTTCATGAACAACCACAACTTTGCCATCTTGAGCTTCCAAACCGGCGGTCAAAGCATCAGGAATGCGTCCATAGGATGCCTTTTGCAGACGAGGTAGGGAATTAAAGGTCACACCAGGCAGGGTGATTTCTTTGTCATCGGTGGTGCGGGCAAAAGTGCGCGCGCCTTTAAATCCAATGCCAGCGAAGTTCTCCCAGGCCACGGACTTGTTTCCCTTAAATGCATACTGTGCTGTGATGCCAGATTCGTCCACGATGGTGGCAGATTTCAGAACCCAAAAAACAAAAATAATTGGAAAGGCCAGGAGCCAAAAGAGGTACTGCGGGGCGGCTCCAATAACCAACAGTGAGATCAGTCCGAGGACGACTGCGCCGAGGATATGGGTGCGTTCGGGGTGGAATTTTTCTGAAAGCTCCACCGCGGTTGCTGGGTTTTTAGCCTCGGTGCTCTTTCCTGCGTCTGAACTCATGTTTTCCAATTCTAGTCAAAAATGGGACGTTCCAATAATCAACGTCCTACTGGGTGGACGTAACTGTTGCCTGTGGCTGTGCCGTTGAGGTCGGCGTGCTCTCCTGTGTAGTCGGCGCAGATGTGGTCTGTTGCTGTTGCTGCTGGCTGGTTGTGGAAGCTGCAGAGCTTTGCTCCGCGGGCGCCGGTTCCTCGTCGAAGGTGCTAAAAGTGCTGGTCTCAGGAATAGAGGTAGAAGAGCGCGTTTCGACGCTGGAACGCTGCGGTGGAGTAGTTGTAGTGGACTCTGATGTGGTGGGAGCAACCATGGAGCTTTGAGTAGTTGTGGTTTCAGTATCTGGAGCTAACCAACCATTTGAGCCCTGCCATTCCGGGCTAGTTTGTACCGTTAAACCTTTGAGTAACAGTAAAAAGCCCAGGATAAGCAACAGGATGGAGGTGGTCATACGGACTCGACCACCAATGGACAACACTTTTTGCCAGCGCTTTGGATAATAATCGGTGCGGAAAAAGCCACCGATAAAATGATCCTTATCGGCTCTTTCTTCCGCCGGTTTCTCGGATTCTAGTTCAGCATGTGGCACCTCCAAGTCAAGGGATTTCTCTGGATTCCCTGGACTTAGTACCTCAGTGGCGGGATCTGGATCATCTTTGGAACTTGCTGCCATCGATACGATGCTGGCGTCTTCTGCAGCTTTTGGTTGGGTGCCAGTTCGCTCCAGTTTTTCGTCGACAAGCGGGGTTTTTACACCCCTATAATAGGGGTCCTCATGCTCGAGGTTAAGTGAATCAATCAGGGTGCCTGACGTGGTGGTGGCAGAGCCGTACTCAGCCCAGAACTCGTCAATAATTTGGGTGCGGATGGCGCGTTCAACCAACCACTGATTACCAGCGGTGACCTGCACCAAGAAACGCATGGTTACCATCCATGGCATACCAACAACGGTGGGGGGAGTGACATCAATTGCCGGGTGTACATCAAGCTCACCAAGTACCTCCGCAGCGATATCTTCTTGGGCCAATGCGCGGCGAGTTGCCTGCTCCGAGCGGGTAATAACCTCAGAAATATTCTCGGAACCCAGCATTGGGATCGGGATGACAACCACCGCGCGCGACCAGTTATTGGAGTTGTTAATGCAGACCTTGGCCGTGGAATTCGGGATTATTACCGTCTCTTGGCTAATGGTTCGAATGCGCGTGGCACGCATCGTGATTTCAATAACGGTGCCTTCCACCACGATGCCATTGCCTTCAAAGCGCACCCAGTCACCCACGCCGAATTGTTTTTCCGTGAGGATAAAAAATCCGGCGAGGAAATCGGCGATGATGGATTGCGCGCCAAGACCAATGGCCGCAGAGGCAACTGTCGCGGGAATCGCCGCGCCGGCTAGTGAAAACCCGAGCTGTTGCAGGGCCGAAACAATAAGAATAAAAAAGGCGATTATTTGCGCGATATAAACTCCAACGCCGGCAAAGGCTAGTTGGTTTTTGGTGGTATCGGCATCTGCATTGTTTTCAATACGGTGCTTAATAACCCGCATAGAAAAACGACCAATGCGGGGAATAAGAAATGCCAATACCAAAATCAGCGCAAGATCTAGTCCGGTTTCAACAACCCAGGACCAAAACTGTGAAAGTAAATAAAGCACGGGAATGGGCATGCGCACCAGGATAGCTACGCAGGGTAGGGGGAAGCTGATGGAACTTTGAGAGCTGCCTGAATTCGCAGTGCGGAGGGGGGGAATGAAGGGGGCGCATAAAATTGTGCGCAAACTGGCACCAACAGGATGGTGTGTGTAGCATTACACGACATGACCATTATTCGACTTGTACTAGTAACCCCACGGCGCCTGCCGTAGCGGCCTACCAAGTCGTCTCGTCAAGCGCCCTCGACAACACTCACCACAGTGTTGGAACGAGGGCTTTCTTGTTGGACATGACCCATATGTTCAACATCGCAACAGACATCTGTCGCACTGCGTGCACACGCATCCGCGTCGGAACAATTTAAGAAGGCTGATTCCTTTCCCTTTGGTGGAAAGGCAGCCCTGAAAATCCTTCTATGAAAAGGAGCCAACTAGTCGTGAACGTGGCAGCTTCTCAACAGCCCACTCCCGCTACGGTTGCAAACCGTGGTCGTTCCGGAGCACCGGAACGGATGACAGGCGCACAGGCAATTGTTCGATCGCTCGAGGAGCTCAATGCCGATATTGTATTCGGCATTCCAGGTGGCGCAGTGCTACCTCTCTATGACCCCCTTTACTCCTCCACAAAGGTGCGCCACGTTTTGGTACGCCATGAGCAGGGTGCAGGTCACGCGGCTACCGGTTATGCCCAAGCAACTGGACGAGTGGGAGTGTGCATTGCCACCTCTGGTCCTGGTGCCACCAACTTGGTTACTCCAATTGCTGACGCGAATCTTGATTCCGTTCCATTGGTTGCTATCACCGGCCAGGTAGGCAGCAAGCTGCTCGGCACTGATGCTTTCCAGGAAGCAGACATCCGTGGCATCACCATGCCAGTAACCAAGCACAACTTTATGGTTACCAACCCCAATGACATCCCACAGGCTTTGGCTGAGGCTTTCCACCTGGCAAGCACCGGCCGCCCGGGACCAGTTTTGGTTGATATTCCTAAGGATGTCCAAAACGCAGAGCTTGACTTTGTTTGGCCTCCAGTAATTGACCTGCCAGGTTACCGACCAGTGACCACCCCTCATGCTCGTCAAATTGAGCAGGCAGTCAAGCTAATCGGTGAATCCAAGCAGCCAGTTCTTTATGTTGGCGGCGGCGTTATCAAGGCTAATGCCCACGCAGAATTGCTGGCTTTTGCGGAATACACCGGTATTCCAGTTGTCACCACTTTGATGGCTTTGGGTTCTTTCCCTGATTCCCATGAGCTGCATATGGGTATGCCAGGTATGCACGGCACCGTTTCTGCAGTTGGAGCTCTTCAGAGCAGTGACCTGCTTATTGCAATTGGCTCCCGCTTTGATGACCGCGTTACCGGCGATGTTGATTCCTTTGCCCCAGATGCAAAGATCATCCACGCTGACATTGATCCTGCTGAAATTGGCAAGATCAAGCAGGTTGAGGTTCCAATCGTGGGCGATGCCCGCGAGGTCCTGGTTAAGTTGCTGGAAACCTACAAGGCAAAGACCACTCCAAATGAGGATATCTCTGAGTGGGTTAACTACCTCAAGGATCTCCGCGAGCGTTTCCCCCGCGGTTATGATGAGCAGCCTGACGGCATGCTGTCCCCGCAGTTTGTTATTGAAACCTTGTCCAAGGAAGCCGGACCGGATGCAATTTATTGCGCCGGTGTGGGCCAGCACCAGATGTGGGCTGCGCAGTTCTTGGACTTTGAAAAGCCACGCACTTGGTTGAACTCCGGCGGCTTGGGCACCATGGGTTATGCAGTTCCTGCAGCTCTGGGTGCTAAGGCTGGTGCTCCTGAAAAGGAAGTTTGGGCCATCGATGGTGATGGTTGTTTCCAGATGACCAACCAGGAATTGACCACCTCTGCGGTGGAAGGATTCCCCATCAAGGTTGCTTTGATTAACAACGGTAACCTGGGCATGGTGCGTCAATGGCAGACCCTATTTTATGAGGGACGCTATTCAAATACTAAGCTACGTAATCAAGGTGAATACATGCCCGATTTTGTGACCCTATCCGAGGGTCTGGGCTGTGTTGCCATCCGCGTCACCAAAGCGGAAGATGTTTTGCCTGCTATTCAAAAAGCCCGAGAGATCAACGACCGACCAGTTGTTATTGATTTCATCGTGGGAGAAGACGCACAAGTATGGCCCATGGTCTCAGCAGGCGCCTCCAACTCTGATATCCAATATGCGCGAGGACTGCGCCCATTCTTTGATGGCGATGAGTCCGCTGCAGAAGATCCTGCAGATATCCACGAAGCCGTCGACGGTATCGACGCAGCAGTTAAGTCGACCGGAGAATAAGGAGAGCTAAAGATGGCTAGTACCGACATCACTCGCCACATCCTGTCCGTTTTGGTTCAGGATGTCGACGGCATTATTTCCCGCGTTTCGGGTATGTTTACCCGCCGCGCATTCAACCTAGTTTCCTTGGTTTCGGCCAAGACTGAAACCGATGGCATCAACCGCATCACCGTGGTTGTTGACGCCGACGAGCTCAACATTGAGCAGATCACCAAGCAGCTCAACAAGCTGATTCCAGTGCTCAAAGTCGTTCGTCTTGATGATGAGACCACCATTGCCCGCGCCATCATGCTGGTAAAGGTCTCCGCGGATAGCACCAACCGTCCGCAAATTGTCGACGCAGCGAGCATTTTCCGTGCCCGCGTCGTAGACGTTGCACCAGATTCCGTAGTTATCGAAGCTACCGGCACCCCCGGCAAGCTCCGCGCTCTGCTGGATGTTATGGAGCCTTTTGGTATCCGCGAATTGATCCAATCCGGACAGATTGCCCTTAACCGTGGTCCAAAGACCATGGCGCCGGCCAAGATCTAACAAGATCATCTAACAAGATCTAAGCCGGAAAGCTTTAAAACCGTAATTTATACCGTTATTACTGCATAAATGTGACTGCCAAAACACATTTCAGTCGCATGTGTGTGGTAGAACAATAATGTAGTTGTCTGAATTTCATACTTAAATCTCTGGCTTAATTGCTTGAGTGAAGTAGAACAGATTACTTTTCACCATTTTTAACGAAAGGCGAGATTTTCTCCCATGGCTATTGAACTGCTTTATGACGCTGACGCTGACCTCTCCTTGATCCAGGGCCGCAAGGTTGCCATCATTGGCTACGGCTCCCAGGGCCACGCACACTCCCAGAACCTGCGCGATTCCGGCGTTGAGGTCGTTATCGGTCTGCGTGAGGGTTCCAAGTCCGCGGAGAAGGCAAAGGAAGCTGGCTTCGAGGTCAAGACCTCCGCTGAGGCTGCTGCTTGGGCAGATGTCATCATGCTGCTGGCTCCGGATACCTCACAGGCAGAAATCTTCACCAACGACATTGAGCCAAACCTCAATGCAGGTGACGCACTCTTCTTCGGCCACGGTCTGAACATCCACTTCGACCTGATCAAGCCTGCTGATGACATCATCGTTGGCATGGTTGCACCAAAGGGCCCAGGCCACTTGGTTCGTCGTCAGTTCGTCGACGGCAAGGGCGTTCCTTGCTTGATCGCTGTTGATCAGGACCCAACCGGCGAGGCACAGGCTTTGGCTCTGTCCTACGCATCCGCAATCGGTGGCGCACGCGCTGGCGTTATCCCAACCACCTTCGAGGCTGAGACTGTTACCGACCTCTTCGGTGAGCAGGCTGTTCTCTGTGGCGGCACCGAGGAACTCGTTAAGACCGGTTTTGAGGTTCTTACCGAAGCTGGCTACGAGCCAGAGATGGCATACTTCGAGGTTCTGCACGAGCTCAAGCTCATCGTTGACCTCATGTTCGAGGGTGGCATTGGCAACATGAACTACTCTGTTTCCGATACCGCTGAGTTCGGTGGCTACCTCTCCGGCCCACGTGTTATCGATGCAGACACCAAGTCCCGCATGAAGGACATCCTCACCGATATCCAGGACGGCACCTTCACCAAGCGTCTTATTGCTAACGTTGAAGGTGGCAACAAGGAGCTCGAGGATCTGCGTGCTTCCTACAACAACCACCCAATCGAGGAGACCGGCGCTAAGCTCCGCGACCTCATGAGCTGGGTCAAGGTTGACGCTCGCGCAGAGACCGCATAATTACTGCTTTAAATAAAGCCTTTAGGGCTTTAATTTAAGGTGCAAACTAGGTGCCAACTGACAATCGTCAGTTGGCACCTTTTTGCTTTGATTAAGGTTTCTTAAATGAAAAAACCCTGCTTAAACCTCAAAAAACATTTTCAATAGGGTTTCAATAAGGCGCCCAGTGTGCTTAGGTAGAGATATGAGCACGCAGCAGCACACCCACGATTACTCGCACGACCACCACAACGAACACGATCACAGCCACAACCACAATGAATTAGGCCATAGCCACGCGCCTAATTCTTTAAAAGCTTTGCTTGGGGTCCTAGTTCTTACCACCGTAATTTTTGTGGCAGAGCTCAGCGCTGGCTTGATCTCTGGTTCTCTCGCATTGCTGGCAGATGCCATGCATATGCTTTCTGATTCCACTGGCCTTATTATTGCTGCCGTAGCCATGCTCATTGGCCGTAAAGCTCCCACTGATCGCGCCACCTATGGTTTTAAAAGGGTAGAAGTGCTCGCTGCCATGACTAATGCTGTGGTGGTCGCAGCGCTATCGGTGTGGATCGTAGTTGAGGCGCTGATGCGTTTGGGTGGCGATGTTGAAATTCACACCAACCTTATGCTCATTGTGGCGGTTATCGGCTTTCTGACCAACGCCATTTCTGCGCTGATTTTGATGCGTCACCAAGACGGCAATATTAATATGCGTGGCGCTTTCCTCCATGTGCTTAGTGACATGTTGGGTTCGGTGGCAGTAATAATTGCTGGCCTAGTTATCCGCTACACCGGCTGGATGCCTGCCGATACGATCGCCTCAATTGTTATCGCAGCAATTATCATTCCGCGTGCCTTCGGATTGCTTAAAGAGGCTATTAATATTCTTCTAGAGCGTGTGCCCACCAATGCCGATCCAGAAAAAGCTACTGCAGCGCTAAAAGATGTTGAAGGTGTTGCAGATGTCCATGATCTTCATATTTGGACCATTGATGGCAAAGAAGTGCTCGCTACCTGCCATTTAGTGGTGGAATCCACTGAGAAAAACGTTTATGGCTGCGGTGTGTTGGATCGGGCAGAAGCGGAATTATCCAAACTTGGGATCAACCATTCCACAATTCAGCTCGAGAGTGCCGAACATAGCGATCACGAGAGTGTGTGCTGATATAGAGTGTGACCTATGGGGTTTTCCACACCAAGCTATGCGCTTAATGATCTTTTCGCCCGCATCGACCGTGGCGATATTCAACTTCCCGATTTCCAGCGGGATTATGCCTGGGA
The DNA here is from genome assembly GCF_000344785.1 of Corynebacterium callunae DSM 20147. NCBI lineage: Bacteria > Bacillati > Actinomycetota > Actinomycetes > Mycobacteriales > Corynebacteriaceae > Corynebacterium > Corynebacterium callunae. The sequence goes on from NC_020506.1 coordinate 1,257,975, forward strand.
TGTTGACCGCATCCGCAGCCTAATTATCACTGTTCTCCGCGGTTTTCCGGTCGGCGTGCTCATGGCGCTCGACACCCGCGGCGAAGAGATGCGTTTCCGGCCCCGCGCCCTTGTAGGCGCGCCTGATACTGGTCTGGATCCAGGTCTTTTGCTTCTCGACGGACAACAGCGCCTTACCACCCTTTACCATTGCTTCAGTGGCGCAGGCTATGTAAATACCGTTGACTTCCGCTCCAAGAAGGTCATTCGTAAATTCTATGTAGATGTTGCCAAGGCAATTGAATCTCCGGTTATGCCCGATGAGGCAGTTTTCTCGGTCGATGAAAACGGTCAAATCATGTCCCACTTTGGACCAACCGTTGAAGGTGGCATCACTGATCTTGACTCAGCACTGCGCAATGGTTGCCTGCCAGTGTCCATGCTACTGGGTGATAAGGGCACCGACATCCTCTTTGATTTAGCTGATCTGGCTGGCGAAGGCGCTCGCGATCATGCCAAGAAGTTCCAATCTCAAATCGTCAAAACATTGGTGAGCTATGACATCCCCATGATCCGTTTGGATCGTGAAACTGCCAAAGGGGGAGTGGGCTCGATTTTCGCCCAGGCCAATACCTCTGGTCTTCAGATGGATGTTTTTGATCTGCTCACTGCGGTGTTCGCCGCCGATGAATCCCGCGAAGAAGAATTCTCCTTGCGTGATGATTGGGCTCGCACCGAAAACCGCTTGCGACAGCACTCAGCACTCGATGGCATTGGGCGTACCGAGTTCCTCATGGCAGTGTCCCTCCTGGTGAATTCTCGCAAGGGCAGTGCATCAGGTTATCGCGAAGATATTTTGAACCTCACCTTGGATGAATACATTCCAGCGGCAGAAGAAATCCGCACTGGGTTTGATGAGGCTGCAGAATTCTTGCGTCAGCGCTGTATCCTCAGCGTGGACCAGGTTCCTTACACCGCTCAGATCGTGCCACTAGCTGTCATTTTGACTCTGTTGAGTTCTGATGAGATGGCCAATGCACGCTCCTGGGATCGTCTTAACCAATGGTTCTGGTGTGGTGTCCTGGGCGAGCTTTATGGTTCACCTGCCGTTATTGCTCGTTCTGGTCGTGATACTGATCAGGTCACTGCTTGGATCCGTCAAGGTGCCGCAGAAGACATTGTTGAGCCAAAGACCATTAGAGATTGCCAATTCCATGAATCTCGATTCCTCAGCGCCACCCCAGATACCGGTGTGTGGAAGGGAATCTTTGCCCTCTTAATGGGACGAGGTGCCCGAGATTGGCGCACTGGCCAGCAATTCGATCGCTGGACCTTCGAGGAGCTGGGTTGTAGCTTCCACCAGATTTTCCCCACCAAATGGTGCATTGAGCGTGGCATCGATCCAGTTCTGGCAGAATCTGTGCTGAACCGTACCCCCATGGGACGCCGCACCGAGGTTGTTATTGGCGATACCCCTCCATCCCGCTACCTTTCCCGCGTGCAGTCCAAGTCCTTGATGGGCGATGAGGAATTTGATCAGATGCTTAATACCCATCTGCTAAAGGCCGAAGACCTGCACAATTCCGATACCACCAGCTTCTTTGCTGATCGACGCAAAAACTTTATTGCCATGGTGGAAGATGCTATTGGAAAGCCTGTAGTCAGGGATGTTGACGACACCGATTTAGCGGGTGGACATGACGGTCCAGACGCATTTGAGGATACGGTGGAAGAGTAGACCTAAGCCATCGGTTACCATAGCCACCATGACGAAGGGCAAGCACTTGGCATTCAATGAGACTCCTGTACGCCACCTAATCTCTATTGCCGCGTCAGCGGCACTGGTTTTAGGCCTGGCTTCTTGTTCCTCCGCCGAACAAGAGCAACCAGAAGAGACCCAGGCGGCGTCGACAAGCACGGAATCAGATAATTCTCCTTATCGCGAGGCGAAAACCGAGAATTTGGCCCGTGTGGTCTCGGAGGATTTTCCGCAGACTCCGACGGTGATTAGTGATCCGGGATATTCAGGAATTGAAAGCAGCAAGATGTTTTTTGATTCCTCCGAAACCGTCGTGGTGGCCGGTGCAGGAATTTCCCAGGAATTGCGTGCCGCCTCAATTGGTGTGGTTGCGCATTCGCCAGTTCTGCATGCGCCCGGAATTAATGATGCCGCCGTAATTGCGGAAATTGAGCGCCTGGGTGCAAGCACCGTTTTGCTGGTTGGAGATGCACTGCCAGGATTTGATGAAAATAGCCTGGAAAAGGTGAACACGGTTATTCATGATCCGGGCACCGAAGAAGCTTTGGCAGAATTGACCTCCCTGCAATTTGAGGACAAGACTGTCGAAGATATTTCAGATGTCACGCGAATGACTGCGCAATTGGTGCCTGAAGAGCAAACTTTATTGGTGCCAAGCTGGGAAAAGATGCCGGAAAAGGCTGGTGCTGAGAAGGTTGAGGCTTTCCCAGTGCAAACCAAGCGTGATGGCGATATGGCTCCAGTTGTAATCGCCAGCCCGGAAAGTGGAATCTCCGCTGTAGCTACTGCACGCGCTTATGGTGCAGAAATTCGCTTTATGGACTATCCAGATCCGCGACTTAATTCGGAAACCATGGAAATGGTGGCCGGATTGGCGGATAAACCACTTCTGGCTTTGGGCGATCAATTTGGCACCGGAGAATTGCTCTCTGCCAAAATTGAACGCGGTGAAACCATTACTACTGAGCTGCCTGGCGGTGGCGGATTAGTATTCCCAGGCCGTCGCATGGTGGCCCTATATGGTCATCCTTCAGGTCCAGCTTTGGGTGCGATGGGGGAGCAGCCACCTGCTGAGGCAGTGGCGCGTGTCAAAGAAATGGCTGCGGAATACCAGCAATTTGAAGAGCAACCTGTTATCCCTGCATTTGAGGTTATTGCCACGGTTGCCTCAGAATTCCCTGGTGATGATGGCAACTTCTCCAATGAGTTTGCACCGGAAGAACTTACAGGTTATATCGATGCGATCACCGAGGCTGGTGGCTATGCCGTTATTGACCTGCAGCCCGGACGCGCCAGCTTCTTGGAACAAGCGAAGCTTTATGAGGATCTGCTGAAGCGACCAAATGTCGGCCTAGCCCTTGATCCGGAGTGGAAAATTGGGCCAGATGAGCAGCCTATGACCCGCGTGGGATCTGCAGAAGCCAGCGAAATTGATGAGGTGGCGCAGTGGTTGGCTCAGCTCATTGATGAAAATAAGCTGCCACAAAAGGCATTTGTATTGCACCAGTTCCAAACTCAAATGCTGCGTGATCGCGAAAGCATCAAAACTGATTACCCGGAGCTAGCTTTTGTTTTGCATGCTGATGGGCACGGTGTGGCGGAGGAAAAAATTGCCACCTGGAACACCATGCGTGAAGGTTTGAGCCCTAACTACTTCATGGCGTGGAAGAACTTCTATGACGAGGATTTCCCCACCTTTAGTCCGCAGCAAACCTATGAAGAGGTCAATCCACGTCCGTGGTTTGTGTCCTATCAGTAAGGTGCTTTGCTAAAGCTCCTGCCGGGTTAAGGCTCATACCGGGCCTAGACTCCCGCCGGGTTAACGGCGGGGACTTGTTAGGGGCGCTCGGAGGAGCAATATTAGGGTCACTCCAAGAGTCATTCAGCGGGGTCTGCAGCGGGGCATTCAAAGGGGTCTTGAAATAAATTCAAGGCCCCTTTTTGCTGTCTAAGGGCGGGTTGAGATGACCTAGAATCTGGCAACTAACAGCAGAAATCTGCCTGGTGGGACACAAATGGGGGTGTATCTCACCCCATGAAAATGGTGGGAAGGTGCCTTAAGTCCAGGGGGAGGGTTTAGAATGTTTCATAGTCGCACGCCAAAAACCGGCGTGGACACGTCTGCAGCCGACGCGGTCGTGCCTGTTGCAGGCGGACATTCCTAGTTCTTCCAGGAGTAACTTGTGAGCCAGAATGGCCGTCCGGTAGTCCTTATCGCCGACAAGCTAGCGCAGTCAACTGTTGACGCGCTTGGAGATGCAGTAGAAGTCCGTTGGGTTGACGGACCTAACCGCCCAGCACTACTTGAAGCAGTTAAGGAAGCTGACGCACTGCTCGTGCGCTCTGCTACCACGGTTGATGCAGATGTCATCGCCGCTGCCCCAAACTTGAAGATTGTCGGCCGTGCAGGCGTGGGCCTGGATAATGTTGACATCCCTGCAGCAACCGCTGCCGGTGTCATGGTTGCAAATGCACCAACCTCCAACATCCACTCCGCATGTGAGCACGCAATCTCTTTGCTGCTTTCCACCGCACGCCAGATTCCAGCTGCTGACGCCACCCTGCGTCAGGGCGAATGGAAGCGCTCCTCCTTCAACGGTGTTGAGATCTTCGGCAAGACCATCGGTATCGTTGGCTTTGGCCACATCGGTCAGCTTTTCGCTCAGCGTCTCGCAGCATTTGAGACCGAGATTATCGCTTATGACCCATACGCAAACCCAGCTCGCGCAGCGCAGCTTGGTGTAGAGCTCGTCGAACTTGAAGAGCTTATGGGCCGCGCTGACTTTGTCACCATTCACCTTCCAAAGACCAAGGAAACTGCTGGCATGTTCAATGCTGAGCTGTTGGCTAAGTCCAAGAAGGGCCAGATCATCATCAACGCCGCACGTGGTGGCCTTGTTGATGAGCAGGCATTGGCTGATGCAATCGAGTCAGGCCACATCCGTGGCGCTGGCTTCGACGTTTACTCCACCGAGCCTTGCACCGACTCCCCATTGTTCAAGCTGCCACAGGTTGTAGTTACCCCTCACTTGGGTGCTTCCACCGAGGAAGCTCAGGACCGTGCCGGCACCGACGTTGCTGACTCCGTACTCAAGGCACTTGCCGGCGAGTTCGTTGCAGATGCAGTTAACGTTTCCGGTGGCCGTGTTGGCGAAGAAGTTGCTGTATGGCTTGACCTGGCTCGCAAGCTTGGTCTGCTGGCTGGCAAGCTCGTTGACACCGCTCCTGTGGCTATCGAGGTTGAAGCTCGTGGTGAGCTTTCCACCGAGCAGGTTGACGCACTTGGACTGTCCGCTGTACGTGGCCTCTTCTCCGGAATCATTGAAGAATCAGTTACCTTCGTTAACGCCCCTCGCATCGCTGAAGAGCGTGGCCTCGAAGTTACCGTTAAGACCAACTCCGAGTCCGTAACCCACCGCTCCGTGCTGCAGGTTAAGGTCATCACCGGCGAAGGCACCTCCGCAACTGTCGTTGGCGCACTCACCGGCCTGGATCGTGTTGAGAAGATCACCCGCATCAACGGCCGTGGACTTGATCTACGCGCTGAGGGCTTGAACCTCTTCCTGCAGTACACCGACGCCCCAGGTGCTTTGGGTACCGTTGGCACCAAGTTGGGTGCAGCTGGCATCAACATCGCTGCTGCAGCTTTGACCCAGGCTGAAAAGGGCGACGGCGCAGTTCTTATCCTGCGTGTTGAGTCCGAGGTTCCAGAAGCTCTCGTTGCTGAAATCGACGCAGAGCTGGGCGCTACCTCCTTCCTCATTAGCCTGGATTAATTTCTAGCACTTTAATCACCGCTTTCCTGGTTGCTTCTTTTATGAACAGCCCGGAAGGCGGTTTTTTATTGCCTAATGCTGTCGGCTGCCCGCAAAAGTGGGTGGATGGGCTGATAATTTCACCTTGTACAGCTCTTATTTCGGCAGCTCAGACATAATTTTTAGGGCGAAGTGTGCGGCATATGGGGGAGTGTGGCGCGGGATTTAGGTGAGACCTTGGGGTAATCAGCTACACTAATTAAGTTCATATAGTGAGAAAGGAATCCCGCAAAATGAAACTTGCTGTTATTGGTGGCGATGGAATCGGCCCCGAGGTTACCGCTGAAGCCCTTAAGGTTCTCAACGTTGTCCGCGACGACATTGAGACCACCGACTACGATCTCGGCGCCCGCCGCTACCTCAAAAACGGTGAGTTGCTTACCGACGAAGACCTCGCATCATTGCGCGAACATGATGCCATTTTGCTGGGCGCCATTGGCGCACCTGATTCCGTCCCACCGGGAGTACTTGAGCGTGGCCTGCTGCTGAAGATGCGCTTTGCCCTCGACCACCACGTTAACCTGCGCCCTTCAAAGCTTTTCGACGGAGTGGAGTCTCCACTGCGCAACCCTGGAAAGATCGACTTTGTGGTTGTTCGTGAAGGAACCGAAGGCGCATACACCGGCAATGGTGGCGCAATCCGCGTTGGCACCCCACACGAAATTGCCAACGAGACCTCTGTAAACACCCGTTATGGTGCAGAGCGCGTTATCCGCTACGCCTTTGAACTGGCTCAGTCCCGTTCCAAGAAGCTCACTTTGGTCCACAAGACCAACGTGCTAGTTCACGGCGGTGGACTGTGGCAGCGCACTGTTAATGAAGTTGCCAAGGAATACCCAGAGGTAGCAGTGGATTATAACCACATCGACGCTGCCACTATTTACCTGGTTACCGACCCTTCCCGCTTTGACGTTATTGTCACCGATAATCTCTTCGGCGATATCCTCACCGATGAGGCAGGCGCAATTTCCGGCGGCATTGGACTTGCAGCCTCTGGCAATATTGACGCCACCGGCACCAACCCATCTATGTTCGAGCCGGTTCACGGCTCTGCACCAGATATTGCTGGTCAGGGCATTGCGGATCCAACCGCAGCTATCCTTTCTGCTGCGATGTTGCTGCGTCACGTCGGCGATGAGGACAATGCAGTCCGCATTGAAAAGGCTGTGGCAGCAGATGTGGCAAACCGCGACAACACTCAGCCAATTTCCACCACTGCAGTTGGCGATCGTATTGCTGCAGCTCTGCAGGCCTAAATTTCTTAGGCCTGTGCCATCCCGTTCCTTTCCTTTAGCAACCAGCGTGGGGGAGGGCGGGATTTTTTTCACTAAAACCCACCCGCGCAGGTGCTTGATCTCTTATGGTTAAGACATGTCGGTTGAACTCGAGGAGATCCGGGACTTTCTAGCTGGTTTTGATCCTTTTGCGCAGCTGCCCAAAGAAGAATTGGAGCAGCTGCCAGCACGAATGACCATGCAATATTTCCGTCGCGGGGAAGAAATTATAGCCTTCAACAAACCCAATGACCGCATGGGAGTTATCCGCTCTGGTGCGGTAGATGTTTTGGAAGAAGAAGGCGTCCTGCTTGATCGCCGCGATGCCGGGCGCTGCTTTGGCTATTCCACCATGGGCCATGATCCTATCGCTCGTTATAGCATGGTGGCCGTTGAAGATAGCCTCATTCTCTTTTTAGATCGTGCGGAATTTAGCGGGCTGGCCGAAAGAAATCCTGAGCTTAAGCGTTATTTTTCCAGTTGGTCCAAAAGAATCCGCGCGGCAGCTGACCAACTGCGTCAAGAATCCAGCACTAAAGTCCTGCGCAATAAATTAGGCGATTTTAAGATCGCCAATCCAGTGAGCTGCCAACCAGATACCAGCATTCGCGATGCCGCCATAAAGATGGATCAATTCGGCGTGTCTTCATTGATTGTGCAAATCGACGGAGAACTCCACGGCATTGTCACCGACCGAGATATGCGCAGTAGAGTAGTGGCCCACAACTTAAATGTGGAACTGCCGGTGCAAGAAATTATGACAGCCAATCCCCGCTGCGCCACTTCAGAGGATTTAGCATTTGAGGCGATGCTTTTGATGGCAGAGCTGCGCATTCATCACCTGCCCGTTGTGGATGCAGGCAAAATCTCCGGGATTGTTACGGCCGCCGACATTATGCGCCTGATGCGGCATGACCCGATTTATCTCACAGCAGATCTATCGCGCAAAAACACTGTGGAAGAACTTGCCGATACCTTCAAAACTGCAGCCGAGGTGGCGTCGCGTTTTGTGGATCGTGGCGCATCTGCTCAAGAAATCAGCAGCCTCATTACCGTTGCAGCTGATTCCTTGACCAGACGTTTACTGCAACTTGGCGAGGAAAAATTTGGTGCCCCACCTATTCCTTATTGTTTTGTGGCGGTTGGGTCCCAAGGTCGCAAAGAAATGGGACTGGCTTCCGATCAAGATAATGCGCTAGTGCTGGATGATTCTTTTGAGGAAGCTCTGCATGGACCTTATTTTGCACAGCTTGCCAAATTTGTATGCAGTGGACTCGACCAAGCGGGACAAGTTTTTTGCCCCGGCGACATGATGGCAAGCAATCCTCAGTGGCGTAAAACACACGCCGAGTGGATTGATACCTTCCATCAGTGGATTACAGCTCCCGAACCAGATGCCCTTTTACATGCCCAAACCTTCTTTGATTTCCGCGGAATCTTTGGAGAAATCTCCATGGCAACAGATGTTCATCAAGCTGCAGTGGATATGGCACAAGGTGCGCGTAGGCTACATGCTCACTTAGCAACCTTGGCAGCTAGACGTGATCCACCGCTGGGATTTTTCCGCGGTTTAGTAGTGGAACGCTCCGGTGAATACGGCGCCACACTAAATGTGAAAAAGGGCGGAACCGCTGGGATTGTGCAGATGGCCAGGCTCTATTCATTGGCTACCGGCAACACAGCTATTGGAACCAGAGATCGTTTAATGGCAGCAGCTGGACACGGTCAGGTATCTACTCAAGGTGCTCAAGACCTACTTGATGCCTTTGATTTCCTCAATTCCATTGCTTTCCAGCATCAGTCACGGCTGATTAAGGCAGGTGAAAGCCCGAACTATCATATTGATCCCAAGACGTTGAGCAAGATGGATCGGGAACATTTGCGCGATGCCTTTAGCATTATAAAGTCCATGCAATCGGCGCTGGCCACCAAATATCCGGTGCGGACAATCTAATGTTCGGCGCTCCCAAATCTAAAAGGAAAATTAGGCGCGCCACCGGCGCCTTGCAGGAGTTTTATCAACAACCCTGCCCGGCGGCGTCGACAAGCTTAAAAGAGTTACCCCTGCTGGCGGTGGATGTGGAGACCACGGGGTTGAAACCCAGTGAACATCAGATTGTGTCGATTGGGTGGGTGCCGATTAATGGTTTTGAAATTGACCTTGGCGGTGCCGGGTATGTGGTGATTCGTGGCAGTGAGGGATTTTCTGTGGGTTCCTCGGCCACGATTCATCAGCTCACCGATGATGAAATCGCTGCTGGAATTGACCTTGAGAAAGCCCTGGAAAAATTTTTGCAAGCTTTGCAAGGGAGGGCGCTTTTGGCGCATTTTGCAGTGATCGAAAAGGATTTCATTTCCCGGGCCTGTGAGCAAATTTTTCAAGCGCCTTTGGAAGTACCCATCGTGGATACCTTTGCCATGGAACGTACCCACATGGAGAAGATGTCCACTTATCCCCGGGGCGAGGATCTGCGATTGGCCCGCGTGCGAACCCGTTATGGATTGCCCAATTATTCCAATCACCATGCCCTTACTGATGCGCTGGCCTGCGCAGAGTTGTATTTGGCGCAAACTAGGCAGGGTAGGGCACAGACACTTAAAGATCTGCGTTCCTAGTGCTTATCAGCTAAATTTTGGGCTGCTTTAAGGTGAGCCGGGGCACCTGAGGTGCGAGCTACTAAGGCTACCGCGTAACATTGCCGTCATGCGTTTTGGAAGAATTGCCACCCCAGATGGAATGTGTTTTTGCACGATTGAGGGCGAAGGAGATGATGTAGCAAATCTCACCGCTCGTGAGATCGAGGGAACTCCCTTCACCGAACCTAAGTACACCGGCAAGGAATGGCCACTAAAGGAGGTGCGCCTGCTTGCGCCAATGTTGCCAAGCAAGGTTGTTGCGATTGGTCGCAACTATGCCGATCACGTGGCTGAGGTCTTTAAGAAGTCCGCTGAATCATTGCCACCAACTTTGTTCCTCAAGCCTCCAACATCTGTGACCGGCCCTGAGTCACCTATCCGTATCCCTTCCTTTGCCACCAAGGTGGAATTTGAGGGCGAACTCGCCGTTGTCATTGGCAAGCCATGCAAGAATGTCAAGGCAGCTGACTGGAAGTCCGTCGTTCTAGGCTTCACCATCATTAACGATGTCTCCTCGCGTGACCTGCAGTTCGCCGATGGACAGTGGGCTCGCGCCAAGGGTATTGATACCTTCGGCCCCATCGGACCATGGATCCAGACTGACCTCAACTCCATCGATCTAGATGATCTTCCTATCAAAGCCCGCCTCACCCACGAGGGCGTTACCGAGCTTAAACAGGACTCCAACTCCTCCCAGATGATCATGAAGATGGGCGAGATTATCGAATTCATCACCGCCTCCATGACCCTTTTGCCAGGCGACGTCATCGCAACCGGCTCCCCAGCCGGCACCGAAGCAATGGTTCATGGCGACTACATCGAGATCGAAATCCCAGGCATCGGCAAGCTGGGTAACCCGATTGTGAACGCATAAATGCATTCCCATCAGGGCAGTCCTTATGATGACGTCTCCCCGGAGATGATGGAGGACCGCTACAACTCCGCCGATCAGGTCTGGAGCGGCAACCCCAACCAGGTCCTACTGCGCCATTTCAGCGACGTTAAAGCAACCGGCACCGCGCTCGATATCGGGTGCGGCGAGGGCGCCGACGTAGTCTGGCTGGCAAAACAGGGCTTTCAGGTAACAGGCATTGATTTTGCCCCCACCGCCGTAGCACGCACCAAAGAGCTTGTCGACGCAAACTCGCTTTCGGCGGAAGTCCTCGACGTTTCTTTTACGGAATTTGCCATTGAGTCCGGCCGCCAATTTGACCTGGTGACCTGCTCTTATGGACAAATCCCAGCCAATGAAACCTCCCTTGCGCAGCTAGAAAGCTTAGTTGCACCAGGCGGCTCACTTTTTGTCACCCATCATGACTTCGAATCCGAGACCATGATGACCACCCGCTGGCTTGGATCGCACCTCAGTAGCGATTTCACCGTCGAGGTTTTAGATGCCTTTGATCGTGATCTTAAAACTGGTGCCGGCGCCCATCATCATGTTGATATTGTTTTGCTCGCTGTGAAGGCTAAATAACGCTTTCAAGCTTTTACCTTAACGACGCTCCCATATCGCCTTAAACGGCCTTCTGGAGCGTCGTTTTTTTGGGCACTGGGGGTGTTTTATTCACCAAGCGTGCCGATTTGCGCAACTTTGACAAAGTGAACGTGTGTTCATCGTAAATCGGCACACTTCAAGCCCCTATATCGTGCCGATTTACGAAGAAAACCCTATTAGAACATGTATTCTGCGTAAATTGGTTCGCTTTATTAGGGTGGTGGGATAAAATGTGGCCGTGGAGGGTTGGGCGAGGGATTTATAGTCCCCCTTTACACTGGTTTTATAGAGGGGATATAACGTACGGTATGACTAAGCCGATGAAGTATCGGGATCTGGTGAGACTACTCAAAAATGCGGGATTTGTATTTGCGCGTGAAGGAAAAGGGGATCATGAAGTTTGGGAACATCCAGAGTTATCCCGCCCTGTGATTCTGACTCAAACTCGTGAAATATCTCCCGCGGTTACTCGCATTGCACTAAAAGCAATTGAGCAGTTAAGTAAAAACGCCTAAGAGGGTGCCCTAATGAACGTTAAAGCTTCCAATCTCATCTCAGTGACTGCTACCAGGTGGTCTGGAGGATGGGATCTACTTATTGACGATGATCATGCAACTAGTGTTGCACATCTAAAAAATGCTGAATCGCAGGTTCGAGATTATCTTGATACTGCTTTTCCAGGTGAAGATCATGCAAATACTTCAATCAAGATTCAGGTCGATCTTGGTGGACTACAAGATGATATTGCGCAGGCTAAGGCGGCTGGTAAAGAGGCCGCACGGCAGCAGGAGCTGGCTGCTGCACGTATTCGACGCGTGGTAAAGGATTTGAAAGATAGGGGGATCAACTCTGAAGACACCGCCTCACTATTGGGTATTAGTCGAGCGCGTATTTACCAACTGTTGGCTTCATCTTGAGTTAAATCCTTAACGACGCTCCCATATCGCCTTAAACGGCCTTCTGGAGCGTCGTTTTTTTGGATGCTGAGGGAGTTTTATTCACCAAGCGTGCCGATTTGCGCAACTTGGACAAAGCGAACCTGTATTCGTCGTAAATCGGCACACTTCAAGCCCCTATATCGTGCCGATTTACGAAGAAAACCCTATTAGAACATGTATTCTGCGTAGATTGGCGCGCCTTGGCGCACCTTCAGGCCCAAAACTAGAGTCCGAGCGACCTCATGATGGTGCGTAGCTTCGCAGTGGTCTCGTCGAACTCTTGTTGAGCATCGGAATCAGCCACAATTCCGCCGCCGGCCCAAGCTCGGGCATGAGTTCCATCGCCAGAAACCTCGGCGCAGCGGATAGCAACCATATATTCGCCGTCGCCAGTGGAATCGCACCAGCCAACGGCTCCGGCATAGAAGTTGCGGGGAGATTCCGCAGTTTTGATGAGGCCTTCGGCGGCATCGGTGGGGGTGCCACAAATTGCCGGTGTGGGGTGCACCAAAAGCGCAAGCTCCAAAGCGCTGGTGGCGGGATCTTTTAGAGTGCCAACCACAGGAGTTGCCAGGTGCCACATCTCATTTGTTTTGGTGAGTTCTGGGGTGTCTAAAATATCCACGCGTTCACACAAGGGCTCTAGAACCGCGCGCAAATGGTTAACCACATAGCTGTGTTCTTCCAAATTCTTGGTACTGGAAAGCAGGCTTTGGCCTTGTTCGAGATCGCGTACTGGATCGCTAAGGCGTGGGGCAGAGCCTGCTAGGGGATAGGCACTCACAGTAGAGCCCTGGCGCTTGATCAAGACCTCGGGGGAGGAGCCCACCAGCATATGGCCTGCAAATTCCGGGCCGGCTGGGGTGAGATCAGCAATAAAGCCATCTTTGTTGTGGGAATTATCAATCAAACGAGCTGCTACCAGCAATGGATCAACCGGGGGATTAAAGCTGATGTCCACCGCGCGCGCCAAAACGACCTTTTGCAAGGGTGTCTTTTTAATGGTTGCAATGGCTGCGTTTACGCGTCGTAAATGCTCAAGCGGTGAGGGATCGACGCCTGCAACCTCGGCACTCAACACTGACCCTGGGCCGAATCGGTAATAGGAGTGGGGCTCCAGCGGGCCCTCTTCGCGGATGACCGTTTTGGGAACGGTCAAGGCCGCGGCCTTATCGCGATCAAAGGGCAGGGCGCCGACAACAAGTGGCACCCGGCCTTCTTTTAGAGCGTTTACCGCAGCCCAAGCATCGGTGAAGGTTTCCACTGAACCCTGGGTGCGAATAGAGCCGTGACCTCGGGAAAGCAAAAAATCTGGTGCTGTTGGCGGGGCGGCGGGATCGCGGTGGACAGACATGTGAACCCATTCTAATCCCACCGCATGAGGGGTAAACGCGCGGGCATAAGGTAGGGGCGATTACCATAGCCTGCATGACTGATGTTCGTGTTCGTTTCTGCCCGTCTCCCACCGGTACCCCACACGTTGGACTTGTGCGCACTGCACTTTTCAACTGGGCATATGCCCGCCACACCGGTGGCAAGCTGATTTTCCGCATTGAAGATACCGATGCTGCGCGCGATTCCGAGGAATCCTACGCTGCCATCATTGATTCCCTGCGTTGGTTGGGAATCAACTGGGATGAAGGTGTTGAAATTGGTGGCCCACATGAGCCCTACCGCCAGTCTCAGCGCAAGGAAATCTACCAGGACGTACTGAAGAAGCTTATCGACGCAGGCGAGGTTTACCCTGCGTACTCCACTGCGGAGGAAGTAGAAGAGCGTCACAAGGCTGCAGGCCGCGATCCTAAGCTTGGCTATGACAACTTCGACCGCGAGCTTACTGAGGAGCAGGTTGCAGCTTTTGAAGCTGAGGGACGCAAGCCAGTGTGGCGTCTGCGCATGCCTGATCAGGACTGGAAGTGGAATGACCTCGTCCGCGGCGAGGTGGAGTTTAAGTCCTTCACCCAGCCTGACTTTGTGGTTGCCCGTTCCAATGGTGAGCCTTTGTACACCCTGGTGAATCCAGTTGATGATGCTCTAATGGAGATTAACTGCGTGCTCCGTGGCGAGGACCTGCTTCCCTCCACCCCACGCCAGCTGGCTCTTTATGAGGCATTGAAGCGCATCGGCGTTGCCAAGGAAACCCCACGGTTTGGCCACCTGCCATTCGTGATGGGCGAGGGCAATAAGAAGCTCTCCAAGCGCGATCCGCAGTCCAGCCTGTTCAATCACCGTGATAACGGCATCATCCCTGAGGGCATGCTGAACTACCTGGCTTTGCTGGGCTGGTCACTGTCTGCTGATCAGGACATCTTTAGCATTGATGAGCTAGTTGCCAACTTCGATGTGGCTGACGTTTTGGGTAACCCTGCACGTTTTGACCAGAAGAAGCTGGAATCCATCAACGCAGACCACATCCGTCTGCTGGAGCCTGCCGATTTTGAACAGCGTCTGCGCGCCTACATGACCGAGTACACCGAATTCCCAGCCGACTACCCAGCTGAGAAGTTCGCGATCGCTGCGGAGCTAGTACAGACCCGCATCAAGGTTTTGAGCGAGGCTTGGGACCTGCTGAAGTTCCTGGTCATTGCTGATGAAGATCTTGTGCTTAACGAGAAGGCCGCCAAGAAGAACCTCAAGGAAACCGCCATCGAGCCACTTGATGCCGGCATCGCTGCTTTGGAAGCAGTGGAGGAGTGGACCACCGCAAACATTGAGGCCGCGCTGCACAAGGCCCTCATTGAGGATCTAGAGCTCAAGCCACGTGTTGCCTTCGGCGCATTGCGCATGGGTATTTCCGGCGAGGCTATCTCCCCACCATTGTTTGAGTCCATGGAGCTTTTGGGTAAGGAATCCACCATGGTTCGCCTGCGCGCCGCCCGCGCTCAGACTCCTTATCAGGCAGCGGAGTAAAACCCGCAACCCCAAAAACGCCGGCCCACCAGTTATTTAAGGTGAGCCGGCGCTTGTATGTTTCAGCGCGCTCGGGTGTGCGCTTTTCGACGAAACCCTTTTGCTTGTGGCGCTTTAATCCTCAGAAAAACGCAGAATATCTCCGGGCTGACACTGAAGCTCCCGACAAATAGCCTCCAAGGTGCTAAAACGAATAGCCTTTGCGCGCCCGTTTTTAAGTACGGACAAATTGGCCGGAGTAATCCCGATGAGGTTGGCCAGCTCACCCACGCCCATTTTCCTTTTGGCCAGCATCACATCAATATCCACGATGATCGCCATTAGATCACCGCTTCCAGTTCAGTGGAGAAGCCAATGGCACGGGCAAATAGCATGCGCATGATGTTGACCAGCAGTGCTGCACCCATCACGAGCATTGCCACCACCAGGCCCACAATCACCATGCCAGGTGCATCATCAAGCTCGGCGCCAATATAAGCCATGGGCAGCACCACAAAGGCAGCAATGGCGATGGAAGCGGTTACTCGATCCACCCACGCAATTGCTTGTTGATCAAAGATCTCATCACGGTGAACCAGGTTGAGCAGTTTGAAGATGCAGAAGATCACAAACTCCACCAGGCCCATCAGGAGAATAAGCAGGCTCACCAAAATGATCAGCGGCAGGGGAGAGAGCTCACCGCCGTTTGAGGAATCAGTAATGAGCTTTATTAGCAGCAGCACTTACACAACGGCGATTCCCACAAAGGAGAATCCAAAGATAAAGCGCAGAATAAATAGGATGCGGGGATTCACGATTCAGCCTTCCACTTGTCGTTTCAAGGCATGAATCTATCGTTATTCGATATGTTTATGCAGGCTTTAAGTGGCTTCACTTTTCGGCGCGGTTTTAGAAATTAGGCCTCTAACAGTGCTTTTAGCTTCTTATTTGAAGTCTCTTTAATGTTTTCAATGCTGGTCAAAAATGGCACACCAGGGGAGAGGAAGCCACTAAAAGCCATCGCCTGCGTTACCTCGGTATGGTTTTCATCTACCGCGCGCAAGGTGGTGGAATCACTAACAGAAAGCACCCATGGCGCAATAATCTTGGCCTTCCAGGTTACCTCCGTATTGGGCTCAAAAACCTCAATCTGCGGGCGCAGCCGCGCGTTAAGATGTGGCGCCTCGGGATGCTTCGCCTTCATGATCAAGCGCGTGCCGGCTGCGATCTTATCCTTGGGGCGCGCATACACAATATGCTCATTCCACTCCGCCACCCGCTGTGGATCACTGACCAGTTCCCATACCTTTTCCACCGGAGCGTTAATAGTGATGGTGTGGCTCGCACGCAGCGGCAGTGCACGGCTCACCGCCCACGATGAAAATGCCGCAATCGCCGTCCAAAAAATAAGTGGAATAAGCAGCGCTGGAAAAGGCATAGGCCAAGATCCCTTCGGGTGTTAGTAACTTCCTCCCAGTCTAGCCCGGAAAAACCAGGAAAAACCGCTTTTCGACGCAACCCCATGCCACTTTGGTATTGCTGCGAGTTTTTAAGATTACCTGCAGATTTGGCCGTATTGCATGGTTGTGGTTATAGTATTCCTCGTTGCTCAGCGAAAAGCTTGCAACGATTGGCCTATGGTGTAATTGGCAACACTACGGTTTCTGGTACCGTCATTCTAGGTTCGAGTCCTGGTAGGCCAGCTGCGATCAGCTGGAAAACAAATGATCGTGTCCTAATGCCCCGTTCGTCTAGCGGCCTAGGACGCTGGCCTCTCACGCCGGTAACACGGGTTCAAATCCCGTACGGGGTACGTTGTAAATTCTCTTCTTCCAACTTTGTTGGGGAAGGGTTTTTATATGAAGTGCAAACTTCCCAAGGTGCTTTAAACCTTGGAAAACATTGGCCTATGGTGTAATTGGCAACACTACGGTTTCTGGTACCGTCATTCTAGGTTCGAGTCCTGGTAGGCCAGCTGCGATCAGCTGGAAAACAAATGATCGTGTCCTAATGCCCCGTTCGTCTAGCGGCCTAGGACGCTGGCCTCTCACGCCGGTAACACGGGTTCAAATCCCGTACGGGGTACAAAAGCAAAGCATCCACCTTCAAATCTGAAGGTGGATGCTTTTGTGTATTTCAAGACATCTGATCTTACCCCTGTGTAGGACGCTTGTACGGTGGCAAATAGCTGCAGAAATTTAAAAAGCGGGGGTAGGTGCAAAAATTCTCTTGCTGTGCAATAGCGCGCTAACCCTTTACCTGCATTTCCCTTGGGGTTAAAGTCAGGTTCATACAGAGAAGCTCATAGCCGATCACCACAAGATGTAGCTGTTGACCAGCACAAATGCATCTTAAAAGGCTTCGGAAAGAGTGCTCTGGAGTTAATGGAAACGATCCAGTAGAAGGAGAGTGTATGGCAGTAAGTGAAGAAAAGATGAAGTTCGGACACAACGAAGCTGTCCTCCTGGAAGCTGGCATCGCCATAACCATGAATTCCAAGCACTAAAGATGTGTGAATCAGGAGCTCGCCTCGAAATGACACTTCGTTGCAGTCATCTGACACCCAACTTCTCCACCTTCAACAACCCACACTCGGCACCTCAAGCCCACTAAGGGTATTAACGGACGCAACAGCGAGAACAATTTACTCGAGTTGACGAAACTTCCGAAACGCAGCCGGAAAGTAGTGGAAGCAGGTTGAAGCTTCTGTGAGAGGTTGAAAGGGTCAGATAAGAACAGACAATGTGACCCTTGTACGCCTGGCACCTTCTTTCGAAAGCAAAATTCGAAGGGAGGTGCCCTTAGTTTTTTGTTCTTAAAAAATAGTCCGAAAAAGTGCTTATGACCTGCCGGTTTGTTTAGTTTTAACTTTATGACATATAGTTTCTCTCGTACCAAACGCGCCCCGTTCGTCTAGCGGCCTAGGACGCTGGCCTCTCACGCCGGTAACACGGGTTCAAATCCCGTACGGGGTACAAACCAAAGAAGCCACTCAGTGAATTTCACTGAGTGGCTTCTTTTTGTCTCCTTATCCTGCTTTGAAAGTAATAGTGACAGAACCTTCACCGAGAGCTTCCGTCAGCCCGCTTTAGTAATCGATGCTCTCGATCGGGATATTAGGCCATGTGTCGTTATCGCCATAAAACAAGACCAAGTGTGAACTGTTCAATTTGCCACCTGCGTTTGCCGGTAAACAGTTTGCTTGTTCCAGAGGGTGGTGTTTGAAGCGGTATATTTTGGGGCTAGAGATATTAGTGGGTAGCTTTCAACTTCGTTTTAGTAAGCAATTTTGATAAATTAGCGAGAAATTTTTGACGAGTGTTAAGAATTTCTTCGTCCCAAGAACTCCCTCCGTGATTGCTTTTGGGAAACCAGTTCTGAAAAGGTTCACACTTCAAATACTTGCATCTAGACCAAGCTGTCTGTTAATGTCGATTTCACGATCAAGAAGATCAGCCGCAAGCCCTTCGGCAGGCTGACTGGCAACCGCGCATCGCGCACGGTGCCCCCGAAGGAAGATCGGCTCCGCACTCAAAAGAATGCAGAGAAGAGCGATTTTTGAAGGAGATTCCCATGCGGAATACCTATGAGAACACCCCGTTGGTTATCAAGCTGTACCCAAAGTGCGGCAAATTTCACGCAGGTCATGATCCTTTTTATATGCGTGTTGGCAAGAGCCTTGAGAATGCTGAGTGGGTTCCCGTAAGCAATATTCGGATGGACGGGGAATGGGTCGATTAGACACTTTTCTACTGTGCCCGGTGTTCAGTGTAATCTTAATTTCTCTGGCCTCATTGGTAGTGGATTGTTCTGTTAGAAAAGGATACCCAAAATATGTCGAATGAAGTTCCGCTAACTGATTATCAAGCGAAGTTCTTTGCGCATGAGTTGGAGCGCAGTTACGCTAATGATCACGTGGGCAAACTAGCAGGACTTCTGTTCGATGCGCAGGTTGAACCAAAACCTCATCAGATTGACGCCGCTCTTTTCGCACTTCAAACCCCGTTTTTGCCCGGCGTGATCTTGGCTGATGAGGTTGGGCTCGGTAAGACGATTGAGGCTGGTATTGTCATCTCTCAGTACTGGGCGGAGCGTAAACGTCGTATCCTTATCGTTGCCCCTTCGAGTCTGCGCCAGCAATGGAAACAAGAGTTGTTTGAAAAATTCTTGATCCCTGCCGAGCTATTAGACTCCACCTCTAAAGTCCGGCTATTGGGTAAGTCTTCTGCCATTCCTTCCGAGGTACTTATCTGTTCTTACGAGTTCCTTCAGCGTAACGAAATTGAGCTGATGCGATCTTGGGACCTGGTAGTTGCGGATGAGGCGCACCGACTTCGTAGCTACTGGAACGGACGAGCCAAAGTTGCGGGTGCTTTCGCGGACGTTGTCCGCAATGCCTCGAAAACAATATTGCTCACGGCCACGCCACTTCAGAATAAGCTTGAAGAGCTTTATGGACTGGTGTCGGTTTTTGATCCTGACTATTTCCATTCGCTCGAAGCTTTCCGCGAGCGCTACATCAAAAATCGAGACCTTCAGGGCGATGATGATCTAGTTGAGCGGGTGGCCACCATTTCCAAGCGTACCTTGCGCCGAGACGCGGAGAAGTACATCCAATTTACCCAGCGCATGCCGATCACAATCGAGTTTGAGCCGTCTGATGAGGAAAAGCGACTCTATGACTTGGTCAATGATTATCTTCAGAGGGATGATCTTTACGCGTTTGCAGCGTCACAGCGGCATCTTTCAGCACTCATTTTGCGTAAGCGACTCGGGTCTTCAACGTTCGCCGTTGCCAGCACCCTCGAAAACATAGCCAGTCGACTGGCTGAAGAACTACAGGTGGGACAGCGACGTGACGGGCGTGGCGTTCTCGTTTTCGATGACGATCTCACCACTGAGGAGCTAGAGGAAGCCGACTCTGCAAGTCAAGATCGGACGGCTAACGAGACTTGGTCTGATAATCAACTTCGGGATGGGATTCAGGCAGAGATCGAAGAACTACGCGGATTTGCACACCTGGCCCGCTCCATTAGGGTCAATCAGAAGGCTGTCCATTTGGGCGATGCGCTGGATCGTGGTTTCGCCAAACTGCGGGAAATTGGCGCCCCCGAGAAAGCGATTATCTTTACTGACTCGACGAAGACTCAGGAATATATCGCTCAGACTTTGCGTGAGGCGGGACGCAGCGATGGGCTTGTTCTGTTCAACGGGCAAAACAATTCGCCAGCTGCCACTGCCATCTACCAGGACTGGCTGATGAAAAACAAGGATAGCGACATCGTCACCGGCATCCCAGCTTCCGATCGTCGCAAAGCTCTGGTGGATTATTTCCGGGACAACGGGTCGATCATGATCGCTACGGAAGCTGCTGCTGAGGGTATCAACCTTCAGTTCTGCTCAATGCTGGTCAACTATGACTTGCCGTGGAACCCTCAGCGCGTGGAACAGCGTATCGGTCGTATCCACCGTTTTGGCCAGAAGCACAACGTCGTGGTGGTCAACTTCTCCAATAAGGGCAACATTGCTGAACAACGCATCCTGGAGTTGCTTGAGGGTAAGTTCAAGCTCTTCGATAGCGTTTTTGGGGCCAGTGACGAGGTTCTCGGTGCGATTGAAGACGGGTTCGACTTCGAACGGCAGATCAGCCGAATCCTTGACCAGTGCACGACTGCTGAACAAATTGATGCTGCTTTCCAAATTCTGGAGGAGCAGTATTCCACAGAAATCACAGAGGAAATGGCGAAAGCGAAGACCAAGGTCTTTGATAACCTTGATCCTCATGTGCAAGACCGCCTGAAATCCTATGACGAGCAATCCGGTGAGGTGCTGAATAAGTTCGAGCGGCTCCTGGTTGCGGTGACCCGCTATAAACTGCGAGATCACGCGACCTTCCATGGCGATGGACGTACCTTCGAACTGAACTCCTCACCGGTGGCTGATGCGCCGCTGGGTCGCTATTTCTTCAAGTCGGCACCGATTGAGGGGGCGCATCAATACCGCTACAGCAGTGCATTAGCTAAGCATGCGGTGACAAGTGCCATCGAAGCACCCACACCTCCAGCAGAACTAATCTTGAGCCTGTCCCAGTCACCCCGTGTTCCGGCTGCTATTAGGGAATTCGAGGGTGCGAGCGGAAACGTCGTGGTCAAGAAGATAACGTTCGACATGAAAGCCAAGAATGATGATGTCTCGGAGTCATACATTCTTGCTGCGGGTTTTGCGGATGATGGGCGACGTCTTGATGCGGAGCATGTCACTGACCTGATGGAGCTGGTCGTCACGGAGCAGAACCAGGTAACGGCAGCAGGTGATGAAGAACTCCTCGAAGCGGCTCTTGATCAGCAGCGCTCCCAGCTGGAAAGGGAAGTTCAGTCGAGAAATACTCGGTATTACAACCAGCAGGAAGAGATCCTTGAGCGAAGCATTCAGGACCGCAAGGCGGAAAAAGACGCCAAGATCCGGGAGTATGAGGCAAAACGCAAGGAGCATCGAAAGCTGTCTCGCCAAGCCGATGACCCAATGGAGGAGCTGCGCCACAAGAAGCAAGCCCGCAAGTGGCGAGAGCGGGTCGAAGAAGAAGAGGAGGCTTACATGCGTGAGCGAGATCGACTCACTGATGAAGTGGACGATATGTTGGTTTTGATCGAACAATCCCTCAACGGCACGCAGAGAATCGATGATCTGTTCAGTATCCGCTGGAAAATCACCGCATAACCCCCGGGCTGACCAGCCACCCAGAAATCCAACTAATAACTCAGGAGAACACTTATGAACGACGACATCAACCACATTCCATCGAATACCCCAGATTTCCAGACAGAACTGGCTGAGAAGCTTGCAGAGTTGGCTCCAGAAGCGATTGCTGACGGCAAGATCGACGTTGAGAAGCTCAGGGAACTATTAGATGGCGATGCTGATGAGTCTAATGAGCGTTTCGGATTGTTCTGGCCGGGAAAGAAGCGGGCACTGCGGGCGGCTCAGCAGCCGACCACTGCAACCCTAAAGCCGGATCTGGAGAACTCCAAAGACTGGGATACCACCAAGAACGTCTTTATTGAAGGCGATAACTTGGAAGTGTTGAAGGTTCTGCAGAAGCATTACCACGGCAAGATCAAGATGATCTACATCGATCCCCCATACAACACCGGCAAGGACTTCGTTTATCCGGACAACTTCAAGGAGGGGCTGGATTCCTATTTGGAGTGGACGAAGCAGCTTAATGAAGCAGGACAGAAAATCTCTACGAACTCTGAGTCTGAAGGCCGGTATCATTCTAACTGGCTGAACATGATGTTTCCGCGCTTAAGGCTCGCGAGAAACCTCTTGGCAGATGATGGAGTGATCTTTGTTTCGATCGATGATAACGAGTCTGGAAACCTGCGAAGGCTCTTAGACGAAATATTCGGCGAAAGCAATTTTGTAGCAGCGATCAATCATAAATCTCGCGGTTCAGTCTCAAACGATAAAATTATTTCTCCAAATCACAATGTAATTTACGTTTACGCACGTCGATTTGACGTGATTTATGCCGGTCGTAAATCGATTGGACTCGATCCTGATTTATCAGGGTTCAACGGATTAGACGAGCGTGGAGCTTACAAGCTTGTTCCGGTGGACGGTCCAGGGGGTGCGCGAAAAGGCAATCCATATTACGAATTTCTCGGAGTAGAGGGTTATTTCCGATACTCCCTGGAGACAATGCAAGGCCTCTACGATGCTGGGGAGATAATCAGACGCGGTAGTACCCTTCAACGAAAGTATTATCTTAATAAGGCGAAACAGAATAGGAAGACAGATACCACCTGGTGGGACGACGCGGGTTACACCTCAAGCGCAACTTCTGCTCTGAAGGCACTCATGGGTGGCCCGTATTTCGACAGTCCAAAGCCAGTAAGTTTAATTGAACGGATGTTAAAACAATTTACTAACAAAGATTCTTTGGTTCTTGATTTCTTTGCGGGCTCAGGCTCTACAGGACATGCAGTAATGCGACAAAATTGTGAAGATGGTGGGAACCGTCGGGTAATTTTAGTCCAATTGCCCGAGCCGACTCCGGAAACGTCAGAAGCGCGTAAAGCTGGCTTTTTGACTATCCCGCAGGTCGCACGGCGGCGACTGGAGTTAGCTGGTGAACAGTTACTCTCCAGCGCTACCGGCGATTGTGCTGTGGGTGATAATCTTCTCGATGTCGGTTTCCGTTCCTATAGGCTCAGTGACACCAACTTCTCGAAGTGGCAGGTCTCCAGTGACACTCCTGCAAATGAACTAGAGCAGCACCTGCTGGAGCTGCGCGAATCAGCCAATGATAACGCCACCCCGGCTGACTTGTTTGTCGAGTTGCTGCTCAAGCAGGGGTACTCCCTGACTGAGGACATTGGGGACGTCTCTATTGAGGGACTGGATCTAAAGACTGTCCTGGATGCTGACGGTGACGTGGCTGTTCTTGCCTACCTAGACGAGCACACTAAGCCAACGATCGATCAACTGCGCGAGATCGCTGACTCTAAACCGGTTAGGTTTGTGATCCTCGAGGACTGTTTCCAAGGGGATGACGAGCTGAAGACAAACTTGGTGCAGATCTGTAAGAATAACGGCATTGAGCTGTGGACGGCGTAGGTAGGAGTTGGTTATGAAATTCAAGTTTGATGCTAAGCAGGAATACCAACTAGACGCTATTGCAGCCACCATTGACCTGTTCGATGGGCAGCCAGCGGACGCTGATCAGTTGCTTACAACGTTGCGCAGCAACCGTGATTTCGATGACCGTGAAAACTTGTCCCTGGATATGGATTTGTCGGTCGAGATCGGAGCGATCGGAAACAACCTGCTGCTTACCGAAGAGACCATCCTAGAAAACCTCAAGGTCGTCCAGAACCGAAACGGACTGCAGGGTTCCGAGACCCTTAAGGACGGCCCCCAGTTCGATATCGAAATGGAGACTGGTACGGGTAAGACTTACGTTTATCTACGCACTATCTTTGAGTTAGCGCAGAAGTATAACTTCACCAAGTTCATCATCCTCGTGCCCAGCGTAGCGATCCGGGAAGGTGTCAAAACTAGCATCGATCTCATGCGGGATCATTTCCGGGCGCTTTACCCAGCACACCCTTTCGATGCCTTTGTCTACAGCGGCAAAACTCCTGAGGAGGTGCAGTCGTTCGCTACGTCAACCAGCGTGCAGATCATGATCATGACGATCGACTCGATTCGAGGTAACGCCAACACCCGCATTATCCACCAAACCAGGGACAAGCTGCAGGGACTTAGGCCAGTGGACTACCTCAGGTCCACCAACCCGGTGGTCATTATGGATGAGCCACAAAATATGGAGTCCAAGCTCTCCCAGAGTGCCATTAAGGATCTGGATCCTGCTTGCACCTTGCGCTATAGCGCTACACACCGCAAGACACGCAACGTCATCTATCGTCTAGATCCAGTCGATGCGCACGAACATGGCTTGGTCAAACAGATTGTGGTGGCCGAGGCGACTCAGCAGGGCGGAGACGCAACACCGTATATCAAACTGGTGGACGTCAAGCGTGATCCTTGGCAGGCCAAACTGGAGCTGGTGTGTCGCAAGGCTGACGGGTCGTTTACCCGTCAAGTCAAGACGGTGAAGCAGCATCAGGACCTAGCTCGTATCACGGACAACCCTGCCTACGAGAACAACTGGCGGATCAACGAGATCAGCCTTGAACCTGCTTTCGTCGAGCTGACCAACCACGGTGTGCTCAACTTGGGGGAGGAGATCGGCGGCAGCACGGAAGTCGTGTACCGCGAGATGATCCGGGAAACGATTCGTGAGCATTTTCGAAAGGAGCGCTTTCTGCGCCCAAAGGGTATCAAGGTGCTCAGTCTGTTCTTTGTTGACAAGGTGGCCAGCTACCTGGGTGATGGCACTAATAATGAGACCGCTGATGGTCAATTCGCGGTCTGGTTTGATGAGTTGTTCCACGAGGAGCGCCAGCGTCATCCTGAGTATGCGGAACTATTGCCCCAAGAGCCTGCAGAGCTACGCCATGCCTATTTCTCGCAGATTAAGAAGGGCGTTTTCGGTGATACCACGGGAGCTACCTCGAAAGATGATGATTCTTACGACCTGATCATGAAGGATAAGGCTCGACTGCTCAGCCATGATGAGCCTGTTCGTTTCATTTTCTCTCACTCTGCTCTTCGCGAAGGCTGGGACAATCCCAATGTTTTCCAGATTTGTACGCTTCGGGAAATGGGTGGTGAGACAGAACGTCGACAGACCATCGGTCGTGGATTGCGGCTGCCGGTCAACCAAGATGGTGAGCGGATCGCTGATCCGTCAGTCGCTCAACTGACGGTGGTCGCTAATGAGTCGTATCAACAATTTGCGAAAAGCCTTCAACAGGAGTACATCAAGGTCGGCGTGGCGATTGGCTATGTCCGGCGTGAGGAGTTCGCCAAGATCCCCCGCCCAGACTCTGATGCTGGTGAGGTGCTGGGCTATGTGGAGTCTTCCCTAATCTGGGATCAGCTTCATACAAAGGGGTTCCTGGACAAAGATGGTCGAGTCACTGAGCGTTTCAGACCTGAAGACGAACACTTCACCTTGGATTTGTCGGAAGAGATTACGTGGCTTGAACCATTCGTGACGAAGATTCTCCAGGACAGCAAGATAGAGACGTTCGTGAAACAGCAGCGGAAGCGCCGTACTCGTAAGCTCAACAAGCAGATCTATGCGTCGCGGGAGTTTGAGGAATTTTGGGAGGCTATTAGTCAGCGCACGACCTACAAGGTCAAGGTTGACCGCGATGATCTGATCACCAAGTCGATCGATACGATCAAGCAGGCACCCGATATCGAGCCTTTGCGTGTTCAGGTGACCCGAGCAAATCTCAAGGTGGTGCGCGGCGGAGCACACGGCGAGGAACTAGGTACCAGGTCAGCCGATCTGCGGGGCGGCTATCAACTGCCCAATATCATTAATGAGCTGCAGGATGCGACTTCGCTGACTCGTCAGACCATCATCGACATTCTCGTCGGTAGTGGCCGTCTGGATGAGTTTCTCTCCAACCCTCACGATTTCTTGAAACTGGTCAAGGATTCGGTGGAGGGTGAATTGGCCGACATCTTGGTCAAGGGAGTCCAGTATGAAGCGATTGGTGGCAGCGTCTATACGCTACGGGAGCTGCAGAAGGATGGTGAGCAGGAGAAGCAGCACTTCATCGATCATCTCTACAAGGTGAAGAACCAGCAGAAGTCGGACTTCGACTACGTCCTCTACGACTCTGACAATGAGCGTAAGTTTGCCGAGCTTTTGGACTCGAGGGAGGACATCAAGCTGTTTATGAAGCTGCCGGCAAGCTTTAAGATTGACACTCCGGTCGGCCCATATAACCCAGACTGGGCCATTGTAAAGTACGAGGATGGCGACGAGCGGATCTATATGATTCGGGAAACCAAGAGCACCGCTGATCCGCGCCTCCTGCGCCCAAATGAGCGAGCCAAGATCATTTCAGCCCAGGGACACTTCGAAGCTATCGGTATTAACTACGCTAAATCGTCTCCCGAGAGGCCGGAAATTTAATGAGGATTAAGACCGTCTACATTCAGAACCCTCCGAAGTCTGGAGTACATAGTGGTCCATGAGCTGTCGCACCTGATCGCTAGAAGCCACAACTCTAGGACTATAGCGGTGATGGATCGACATCGACCGGACTGGACTGCCAGACGTGATGAGCTAAATGGAGCTCCTCCGAGCAGAAGATTGGAGCGATTGCAATGGCGACTGATCCCGACTCCGCTACGGTGATGTGGCTGGAGAGTGCTCGGATTAAGGGGTTCAGGTCTTGTGAGAAAACGGAGGTAGCACTTAGTCCTGATCTCACTCTTTTGGTCGGCGAAAACAACGCGGGCAAATCCAACATTATCGATGCGCTTCGCCTGGCAACGGCTCCACTGAGTGGAAGACGGACGAGGTACTTCGAGATTGACGACCCGTCGATCGGGGCCGCCACTAACCCCGATATTGAGCTTGTTTTCGCGGACGGAGACAATTTCCAGCAGGCGTTATTCATCGGGGCTTTGGACCTGGAAACAAAGAAGATCCACCACCATGTCCGCTATTTTCCGCCGACAGATCAGTACCCGCGCGGTCGGACAGAACGTTTGGCAGGACTGGTTGCCTCTCCGGATCCTGAATCGGAGGTGCGCTCGAAGATCAACCACGTGTACCTCGAGCCACTGCGTGATGCGAAGCGTGAGTTGGACTCTGCCAACGGGCGGCGCTTGGGGGCTGTCTTACGTTACTTGCTTGATGAGAAAGAGCGTGAGGAATTCCTGAAGCAGGCCCATGCTGCCACCGATCAGCTTTCCGTAAGTGACGCTGTCCAAGGTGTAAGCAAGAAGATTCAGGAGCACCTTTCCTCGCTGACCGATGCGGTCCGAGGACAACAGGTGGCGATCGGTTTTGAACGGCCTACATTGGAGCACCTCGCACGGGGACTCCGCCTCAAAATGGCAGAGCAAGGGATAGATATAACTGATCTCGCATCGTCCGGATTGGGTTATGCCAACTTATTATTCATGTCGACGGTTTTGCTTGAGTTGCAGGAGGCAAACAAGTCAGAGCTCACCCTTCTCCTGGTGGAGGAGCCGGAAGCGCATTTACATCCGCAGC
The DNA here is from genome assembly GCF_000344785.1 of Corynebacterium callunae DSM 20147. Lineage (NCBI taxonomy): Bacteria > Bacillati > Actinomycetota > Actinomycetes > Mycobacteriales > Corynebacteriaceae > Corynebacterium > Corynebacterium callunae. Next base: position 1,285,416 of record NC_020506.1, read on the forward strand.
TCCAGGGTGTTCTGCTTGATTTCCTCCTCGAGCAAGCCGAAGAGTCCGTTAAGCAGGCCAAAGAGGGACGTCCTGCTGGGCGAATCCAGGTTATCGCGACAACTCATTCTCCTAACCTGGCCAGCTCGGTTGGCATAGAAAGGACTGTCGTTATTCGGTCAGCTAAACGCGATATTCGAAGTAGCTCAGTCGCACTTGCGCTGAAGCAGGTAGAATTCGCAAACGACAACGACCGTCGGAAAATCGACCAATATCTGGACGTAACTCGGTCTGATCTTCTTTTTACTCAGCGGGTCATTCTGGTCGAGGGAATTTCTGAGGCAGTGTTGCTCCCCGCGCTTGCGAGACACTGCGTGTTTGATCGAAGCGATCCCGAACAGGCAAAACGACTCCGCCGCTTCAAGGCCACGCCGATCGTCAATCTTGGATCGGTTGACTTTCGCCCATACCTGACGCTGCTCTTGCATGACTTCGGTGGAGGGATGCGTATCGCAGACAAGGTGATCGCACTTACGGATGAAGACCCACCTCTTGAAGATTCGGAGGCCAAGAGTATTAACAGATCCGAGGATCTCGAGAGCATTGCTACCAAGTTAAAGGCTGAAAACATCCTGAGGGTGGAGACATCAAAATATACGTTGGAAGCAACCCTTTTGACCGGTGCGAGTGAGAACAACCGAATCCTTAGAAAAGCATTCTTAGAACAGCACCCGAAGTCAGGCGGGAAGTGGGATGCGATCGAAGAGGCAAAAGAGCCAGGCAGGGAGATGTACCGCAGACTCCAGGTCAAGAAGGGCGCCGAGAACTTGGATATTAGTAAGGGGCAGTTTGCTCATGACATTGCGCTTGCTATTGCGGAGCCAGGCGTAGTTATCGACTGTCCGGCTCAGCTCAAAGCAGCGATCGAGGCGGCAGCTGAAGAGTAGGGGGAAGCATGAGTCTTGAGTTCACATCGGCGCAGAGGTCGCTAATAGAGTCGGAGTCCGGCGGTTTCTTTGAGGCCTGTCCGGGTGCAGGTAAGACGCAGACCATCGTTGAGCGGTTTGCAAGGCGAGGTGACTCGGAAGACTCGCGGCGCGGTACCGCCTTGGTTACCTTTACCAACGCCGCTGCCGAGGAAGCGCAGAGGAGATGCGCCCACAAACCCGAACTACTTCAAGCACCGAACTTCGTTGGCACTATCGACAGCTTTATCAATAGGTTCTTTGCCGCACCATTCTACAAAGGAAAGCATGGCAAGGTTCCTACTTTCTGGGATTCCTGGAGCAGTCTTGATTCGGCTGTTGTGAGGATTAAAGGTCAACCTCCGGTGTCTTTGGATCACTTTCAATGCCACAATGATTGGGCAACGCTGTTGGATGAGTACAGGTGTAGGTACTCAGAGTCTCAAATTTGTGCGTTGGAGTCTGCGGCGTATAGCAAATGGAACCAGCTGGTTAGGTCGGGGCACCTCGACGCGGACACTTCGAGACTCATAGCGAGAATAGAGATTGAAGAGAACAGGTACGGAATCGTCGAGTTACTCACTTCACGATTCGAGGAAGTCATCGTCGACGAAGTTCAAGACTGCGACTCCGCCGATATTCTGGTTCTAAAGTCGCTGCGAGATGCGGGAATCCGTCTTATATCTGTCGGAGACCTCGACCAGTCCATCTACGAGTTCAGAGGCACTTCGGCTCCAGAAGTCCGCAACTTCTTGCGGTCGGCCAGCCCTCAGCCGCGCATCGATACAAATTTTCGTAGCTCTCCCGCTATTTGCAAGGTTGTGAATAGTTTACGTGAGGGGCCAACCATCGACATTCCTGTAGGAGAGGCCTCGACCTGCGATATCCCCGTTCATCTCATCGGCTACCGAAATCATTCGGAGATCGGGCCATCGGTCGAGACAGTAATTGACCAATACCGGGGATTGGCAAAACCGGTGTTTCTGGCGCACAGCAAAGACAATGCAGCTTTCGCTGCTGGTGGCCACGGAAAAGGTAAGTCGTCAAAAAGCAAGGTTGCAGCACTAGCCAAGTCGGGCAATCTGCTCCTGGACTCCTCGTCGACCTCAGCGAAAAGGACTAAAGCCCTCGCAGAAACCGGAATTTTGCTGCAGCAACTGCATTCCGACGAGCAGCTAGCAAAAGCTGGCGAAGAGATTTATCTTGAGACTCTCGGGCTGACCAAGAGTTCGTATCATGAACTGTGTTTGAGGTTCGTTGTGGCAGTAGGAGATCCCGCAAGGCAGTCCCGCAGTGCGTACAGGGAGAAACTTATCCAGGTTGCGGAAGGATTCGGGATCGCGCTCAACCGTGGCCGGACCAAGACACCATCAGCCGATGCCTGGCCATGGGATGGTATACCGACAGCCGAGCATCAATATGAGCATTCAACAGTTCACGGTTTCAAAGGACTGGAGACAGACTCGATCGTCCTGGTCGTTCCAGGCGACAAGCGGACGGGGGCCACTATTCGTGGCTGGGGAGAAGGAGAAGGCTCTGAAGCGAGAAGAGTCCTTTATGTCGGCGCATCAAGGGCTAAACGTCTGCTCATACTGGCCGTGCACAATAAATACACAGATGCTGTGAAGCTAATCCTGGAGAGAGACGAGGTTCCTCTTGCATTGTCTGGGTAGTTTGTCGCCCATTTCCATGACCGCACGAAAACTGCTGGTCAAAGTGATATAACACCCCATATGATTCTCTTCGAAGTCGGCCAGGACTCGGCCAAGCAGGTTAAGCCCAAGACTATCGTCAATGGCAAGAAGGTTCTGGAGCGAGATATCCAGAAGATTTTCGAGGGTAGCCTTCACGAGATCCTGGGTGTCCACTTCTTGGCCAGCGAGTACTCCACCAGCTTCGGTGGGCGCATGGACACTCTTGGCATCGACGATGACGGCAACCCGTGCATTATCGAGTACAAGAAGGGCCAGAACGAGAACGTCATCAACCAGGGACTCTCATACCTGCGTTGGCTGCTCGACCACAAGGACTCGTTCCACGTCCTTTGCCAGGAGAAGGGTGTCGAGAAAGAAGTCCAGTGGGATGCGCCTCGGGTTATCTGCGTAGCGGAGAGCTACAGCAAGTTCGATACCGATACCGCGGACTTGCTTCCTATCAAGATTGAACTGATGCGCTACCAGCTGTTCGAGAACAACATGCTCACCTTAGATATGGAGAGCTACCAGAAGGTGAAGCTCCAAGGCGTCCCGAAACTTGGCACCAGCGTCGAGAAGAGGGCCGAGCCGCTCCAGGTCACCTACACACTGGAAGACCACCTGGCGAAGTCTGGGCCGGCCAGCCGCAAGCTCTATGACGACCTTAAAGAGCGGGTACTTGGTCTCGATCAAGAGATGGAACTCGAGTTCAAGAAGCTCTATGTAGCATTTAAGATGACTCGCAACGTGACCGACGTGGTCTTCCAAAAGCAAAAGCTCTGGGTCTTTATCAACGTCAAGAGTGGCACGCTCGATGATCCGCGAGGCATTGCCGAGAACTTGGTTGATCCGGTGAAGATCGGTCATTGGGGGAATGGAGACTACCGAGTTGAGGTTACTCCCAATAGCGATATGGATTATCTCATGACGCTCATTGAGCAGAGCTACAGCATCAACCAGTAGCGCTTCAAGGTGAGTGAACCAGCGAGATCTCGCCTGAGTTCCGTCCCGGTGTCCACCTGGCTTAGTAGGCTTGGGGTCAGTAAGCGGATCCGTTACGGGCGGGTGTCAGCGGAGACAGATGAGGAGTTAATCATGGACGACGAGAGTGGCCCGATCGAGACCGAGGAAGTGATCGCCCACGGTGAAGATCCTGGTGACATCACCGAGGCTACGGAGGCTAATCCGGCGGAGGATTCTGTCTCCACGGAGGAGTCTGAGGATTACAGCTTGATTAAGCAGGACGATGACCTTTCCGAAGATAGCCAGGTTGCTCTAGAGATTGAAGTGGTTCGACGTGATGATGAGCTCATGGTTTTCGGTGATGAGCTGGCTGTTCGGGAATTTATAGACTCTCTAGCGATTTCTGCAAAGAAGACAACCAAGATAGATAACATCCTCTTTCGCCATCTCAGTGAGCAGTTTAAAAAGAGCGGCACTGTACTACAGGGGGTGTCTGAGATTGCAGAGAATTCGGGCTACTACATCAAGCTCACGAAGGAGAGTGCGGCGAGCGTCAAAAAGCTAGGACTGTATGAGACCAAAGGTGGTATCACCTATGCGATGATCGAAAAGCTTGGAAAGCCTGGGAAGACCGGTAAATGGCTACAGGTTGACAATGGGTTTGGATCTTTGCTTACTAATCCTGCTGTGTTGTCGGGTGTGGGCGGGATTGTTACGCAGGTGGCTTTGCAGCAGTCTCTGGCTGAGATTACTGCCTACCTCCAGACTATTGACCACAAGCTTGATGCGGTCATTAAGAAAGTAGATGAGGCTAAGAAGTCTGATCTTTCGGGCCTCTTGAAAACGCTTCGGGAAGCCACGATCAGATATGAGATTGAGGGGACCGTCGATTCTCGATTTATGAACGAGATTATCTCTTTCCAAAACACCGTGAGTGCGGTCGAGAGTTATGCGTGGGATCAGACCACTACTATCCGCGAAGACCTTGCCGATATGCACGGACTTAAATCGATGATGGTCGCTACTGGAGAAGCTCAGCGAGAAATTTCTCAGTGGCTGGGTTTTCTTGCCAATGCTTACCTGGCTGAATGTCGTCTGGATGACTTCAAGCTCAAAGAGAAGCTAGAAGAATCCCTTGAGGCGTATAACCAGGAGCTAGATACGCTACGGGTACTTCAAGCGGATCGAGACCGGGAGCGTGCGACGAGGGTTCATGATCTATATGAGACGGCTCATGAAGTGGCGAAGTTTGCGGACAAAAAGCTAGTTACGAATCGGGCGGCAGCAGAGGCTCTGAATCAGCGAGCAAACCAGATGGTAGAGCTGACCTACAACTTTGCCGAAGCAGTGCAGCTTAAGGTCGATCGAGAGAGTATTCCAGTAGGGGAGTTGGGCATGCTTGCAAACTTTGCTTCCCGCTCTATCCAAATGCAGCGTGATGAGCTACCAGAGGCAGCTTTAAAACTGGGCGTCAGGACCGTAGTTACCCATGGCCCTAAGATCGCAAAGTTTCTTAAGGAGTTTGACTGGAGTAAAATCAGGTAGCTCACCCAAGCTCTTACAATTTATCATCGCTTATATTTCAATAGGCTTAAAGATTAATAAATATAATTTAATATAAAAATATAATTAAATATAAAAGGAAGCCATGTATATCGGAAACTACTTTAAAGCGGAAACTCAGCCTAGAAACAATAGACTGCCTGGCTTTACGATAGTTGAGCTGCTCATTGTTATTGTAGTAATTGGGATATTGGCAGCTATTTCGATTGTGGTTTATAACGGTATACAGAAGAGGGCGCAAACAGCGCAGGTAACATCTAGTGTTGATTCGCTTGAGAAATCAGTTGGCATGGCCATAATCGACGGGTCTTTTAGTCATCTTTCGCCTTATGACGTACCTGAACAATATGGATTCTATACTGGCTGCATAGGTTCATTATCCGACTATCCAGCCACGGAGCACTTCGCCGAAGGGGAATACTACCAGTACATACATCCTAGTAATGGAGACGTACTGCTGTCATATAGCGTAAATACCCCCTTAACTGACGCTCTAGCTAGTGGCAGATGTAACACCTTGACACCTATGTTGGAAATTTATCGATCAGCAGAACTTGTTGGGGGATTAGCTATCAGAACGAGAGGAATATTGGTCTCTTTCGACGCGCGGAACGATAAAGATCGCGCAGAACTGTATTGGCTAGCACCAGACGGCTCTGGCTGCGGCAGAGCGGATCTCAATGAAAATCAAGCTGTGATTGAACACCTAAGGGCGCATTCCAATATAAATGAGGTAGAAGAGATTCTGGGGACAGACTGGGAAGCAAGAATCAACTCCAGTCCAAACGCATGCAGTATTAGTATACGGCCTACGCCTTAGGCAGCCTTAAGAGTCCATCTTCTGCTAAATCGTCGCACCGCGTCTGGTGTGCGGATTACGAAGGGGTATACGGATATTAGCGAGATAACCTGGTGCGCCAGATAGCTCAGGGAATCTCTGATGCCGAGATTGGGGAGTGAGCCAGGGTCAGCCCGAACCGTATGGCCGCCACGAGGGAAATCTGGGTTTGCGTTGTGCCCCGTTTGCTCGAATTTGCCGATTAGCGCTGACTAGTCAGGACACATCTCACCCAGCCGCTAGGAGATGTCTCGGGGCTTCTTCTCTTTGTCAGGCTGTGGTGATGGCTGCGTCTTTTTTCGAGTGGATATGTTCCGAGGATTTCTGCCGTTTCGTGGTTTATCGCGGTGATGTCGTTGTTGGGACGCATAAGCAAGACCGGGTGCCGGCGAGTTTAGTGCCGACGTAGAGCTTCTTGAATTCTCCAGTCCGTTGCAGGCTTACTTTTCCGGCCGAATCTATGACATCGCGGCGTATGCGGTTACAGTCACCAAGTGGCAGTCCTGCGGGTTGCGCTTTGGGGAATGCTTGGTATGCAGCGCGATGGGGTCGCTCGGTGTTGTAGTAGTCGATGGTCTCGCTGAGCTGTTTGTAGAGTTTACCGAGGTTTCGTGCTGCTTTTCTGTGTGATAGAGCTTTTTGGGGTGTTAAGTGAAATTGTTCGACTTTCCTTTGGGTTTGTGGGCGATAGGGTGAGCCGTGCTTTGCTTTATCCAGATGTGAAGCAGGAGGTGTTTACATCCGCTGCGAGTTTCTGCTTTTCGGTAGAGCTTTGTCGTGAATACAGAACCGTTATCGGCCAGTGTTGATTTTGGAAATCCGTAGGTGTTGCCTGCGTGTATGAATGTTTCGATGACGTTGGCTGTGGTTTCTTGGTTGAATGCTCGGCCAGCAAGAACGTAACGAGAGTGATCATTGATGATCCTCAAGATGGGGATGTGCAGTGTGCCTGCGAGGGGCCAGTGACTGTAGTCCAGTTACCAGGATTCGATGGATGTTTGATTCTGCTGGAGCTGGAAGTCCTTCCTGCTCGAAGCATCATTTGAGGGTGTGGGTGCCGGCGTCGGTGCCACAGTCGGCGAGTTGTTGGCGCAGGGTGAGGATGAGTAGGTGACGTCATCGGCGATGGTGTGCGGGTTGGTGTGTGGACGGCGTGATTGTGGTTCTAGGGCTTGGTATCCGCCGGAGTCGTATCGGAGAAGGAGATTTCTGATCCATCTAGTGCTGAACCTAAACATGTCGGCTGCTTGAGTGTGTGGCATTCAGGTTGCGGGGATGGTGTCGATGATGACTTTGTTGCAGGTGTGCTTCTTCTCCATGCCTGGCATGGTAAGGGGGTACAATTAACGGAGCGGTCAGTGGAATCCACCACTGACCGTTTACTTTTGCTATCTACCATTTTCCTGGATCAGGTTTGTTGTTCTAATAGGGAAGTTTTCTTCGGGCGATTCAGATGTGGTCATGAACTTCTAACTGGTTAGGTGTTCCAACTTCAGGAACAGCCGACTTCTTGAAGAATTGCTCAATTTACTTCATTTACCGTGTGGATTAGTATCAGTATCAACCTGTTGCTAACTTCCAGGATTTGACTTCTGACGTGCGTAGCAGTTTATGGATATCAATGCTGATAGTCTTGGAAGGTGAAATTATGGCGTCGCGCAAATGCTCTATCTGTGGCGAAGAGGGGCACGATCGGAGAAGTTGTGAAGTGAGTGCAAATGCTGGGCGTTGCAGCGTCTGCGGTTACCAAGGTCACGACAAGCGTAATTGCCCAAATAGTTAAGTTACTGGCAGATAATAAGCGGATCGAAATTTCTGGATGAAGCATGTTTGTAAGAACGTGGGCTGCTGTTTCTGCAACGTGAGTCATCTGCTTTCCATGGCGTAAGCTGGCAAAGACGTCCGTGACTGTCGAAAAGTAGCCCATCCGAGAAGAATTGGATTTGTGTTTCTTTGGAGAATTGGGCTCAAACTTTTTCACCGGCCCCAGGTTGCCACCGAGGCGGCTCGTTGTCGCCTTGTATCCCACGTCCTGTTCCAATAATTCAATAAGTTGCTATAGCTGAAACTCGGTCAGAGAACTTCGCGCTCTCCTAGAAATCCTCCCTTTATGTATGTGTCTGATTTCTAAGTTTATCTATTGGGGAGGATTTCAATGAGGCAAGCTTAATGACTTTCAGTGGTGCGTGACTCTTACGAGGTTCTCCTTACGGGATCTTAGGAGAAAGTAAAATTAGCACCTGGACCATTGATAATTATGTGTAACGTTGGTGTCGTGGCGCTGGTCTTAACATGACATTAATTGCAGTTATAGCGGGAGCAGGCATTTGCAGACCGCGAATTGGCCGGTGAATTTGTGCTAATTCGCCCGGAATTCACGGCCACGCGCATGTTTGATCCTCTAGGACGCACCGACCATGCTGGCCGCATAATTCCACATGACTTTGTCCTTCGGGGGCAGTTCGCGGAAGGCGTCACCACATTGGAGGATGTTCAGGACATTATTTGGCCATTGGTCGAAAAACGATATGAGGCTATCTGGGATCGCTCTGTCTAACGCCGATAAACCTCCACTCCACCAGCAATAAACTTCCGGGATTTCTCAGCCATCCCCTCCCGCGCCCCAACAGAGGCATCTTCCTGCACCCCACCAGAGGCGCCCTCCAAAGGATCGCCAGAAGAAGCCCCAACCGAAGGCATCCCCAATTCCGCGATTTGATCGCCAAACATATCGCGGATGTCTTGGCTAATTCGCATGGAGCAGAACTTCGGGCCACACATTGAACAAAAGTGTGCGGTCTTGGCAGGCTCCGCCGGCAGGGTTTCGTCGTGGTAGGCGATTGCAGTGTCGGGGTCGAGGGAGAGTGCAAATTGATCATTCCAACGGAATTCAAAACGCGCTTTGCTCATGGCGTCGTCCCAGGCACGCGCGCCGGGATGACCCTTGGCCACATCTGCTGCGTGGGCAGCGAGCTTGTAGGTGATTACGCCGGTTTTGACGTCGTCACGGTTGGGCAGGCCAAGGTGTTCTTTTGGGGTGACATAACACAGCATGGCGGTGCCACCCATGGCGATGTGAGCCGCACCAATGGCAGAAGTGATGTGGTCATAACCTGGAGCGATGTCGGTAACTAGGGGTCCAAGGGTGTAGAAAGGCGCGTCCGCTGCCCACTTTTGTTCCAGCTCGTTGTTTTCCTGGATCATGTTTAGTGGCACGTGTCCAGGTCCTTCGACCATTACTTGCACATCGTATTCCCAGGCGCGTTGGGTGAGTTCACCAATGGTTTTCAGCTCGGCGAATTGCGCGGCGTCGTTGGCATCGGCAAGCGATCCGGGGCGTAGGCCATCACCGAGGGAGAAGGCGACGTCATATTGTGCAAAAATTTCGCACAGCTCGTCGAAATGCTCGTAGAGGAATGATTCGCGGTGGTGCGCCAGACACCAACCGGCCATGATGGATCCGCCGCGTGAGACAATGCCGGTGACGCGACGGGTGGTCAGTGGGATATAAGCCAGCAGGACGCCGGCGTGGATGGTCATATAGTCCACGCCTTGTTCGCACTGCTCAATGACTGTATCGCGGAATACTTCCCAGTTAAGGTCTGCGGCCACGCCATCTACTTTTTCCAGCGCTTGGTAGATCGGGACGGTGCCGATAGGAACGGGGGAGTTGCGGATAATCCATTCGCGCGTGGTGTGAATATCATCGCCGGTGGATAGATCCATCACGGTATCGGCACCCCAGCGCGTGGCCCACTGCAGCTTGGACACCTCTTCCTCGATTGAAGAAGTGACCGCAGAATTGCCAATATTGGCGTTGATTTTGGTCAAAAATTTGCGACCAATAATCATCGGTTCAGATTCGGGGTGGTTGACGTTGTTGGGAATAATCGCCCGACCGCGTGCAACCTCCGAGCGCACAAACTCCGCATCAACGTGTTCGCGCAGCGCCACAAACTCCATTTCACGAGTAATCACGCCAGCGCGCGCATAGGCCATTTGGGTGACTCTTTTGCCAGGTAGCGCCTTCAAAGGAGCTGGTTTTTGGCCTTTCCATTCTGCCGAAGCTTGACCTCGACGCATTGCCGAGCGACCGTCGTCGATAAGCAAACGCTCGCGCCCCTGATAGGCGGCAACGTCGCCGCGGGCGGTGATCCATGACTCGCGCAGACGCGGAAGTCCCTGCTTGGGGTCGGTTTCTGGGCCACGGGTGCGGTAGATGCGGAAGGGTTCGTTGGGGCCGCTTGGCGAGTCATCAAGGCGGATTTCAGTCTCCGGGACCTCGAGACCGGCCTTGCGGATGGGGGAGTAGCTGTGTTTCGGGTGGATCTCATTTTGGGTAGGCGGCATTGCACCATTCCTCTCTTCCTTCGCCGGTGCTAACCGGACAGGTTCAAACGGTGCTCGCGCAGCAATCAGCGCGATCTCAGCCCGTGCTCGGGCGCCCGTGGGGACTGCCGTCAAAACTAGCGCGTTGCACGCGTGCGCGTAAAAGTTACCCCCTTGCGGGGGTTAAGAGAGGGCGCTTTTCGACGGGGTGATGGTGAGGTACGCCTACGTAGTGGTTCTAACTCGGCCGTTGCCTGCGAATCTCAGACACCCGTGAGTGGTCTTGAATCCTTTCTCAATCCAAGAGGCGACATTAAAAACTGCTGAATCAAACATATTGAGGTTCCTATTTTCGACGTTTAAATGTGACTTGCTGAGCGGTGATTATTTTCCCAGGAGAATCGTTTGTTTTAGTTCTTCTTTTGGCGGTTGTTAGAGCTTTTTTGAACTGTTGAGCAAATCTAAAATAGCTATCATCTTCAAACCAGAAGGGGCCACGAGCAGATCGTAATTGGGCGTCAACCCTGTTTCTTAAAAGCACTTCTACATGTTGTATATCTTCTAAATATGCTTTAGATAACTGGGTATTCCAGATGTAAAAACTTTCGGGATTTTCAGAATTTCGGTATGTATTCATTCTAGGGATGGAGAACCACTGTTCGAGCTCTGCGATAGATGTAGGGGAGTTGCCAGTCACGTCGCCAAGGTCTTACGCTTAGGATTCCTAAGCCCCGGAGTGATCCCTACCATTTTGGTACATCACCGGGGCTCTTGTTTTTTCTTCAAGCGCTCGTATCTGATGCCCTGAATAGAGTGGCTAGGGTATCGGTGAATCCATCGACACAAAAGGATTGGGACATTATAAATTCGGCTTGCATCTAGACCAAGCTGTCTGTTAATGTCGATTTCACGATCAAGAAGATCAGCCGCAAGCCCTTCGGCAGGCTGACTGGCAACCGCGCATCGCGCACGGTGCCCCCGAAGGAAGATCGGCTCTGTACTCAAAAGAATGCAGAGAAGAGCGATTTTTTGAAGGAGATTCCCATGGGGAATATTTCTGCTAAGCCTCCATTGCCCAATAGCTGCGGACATCATTTACCAGGACACGAACCCTTCTACCTACAAGTAAAGGTTTTGCGCGAAAGGGCGACATGGGAGCCAGTTACTAACCTGCGTATGGATGGCCAGTTCGTCGAGTTTGATGCTGGTGGGGAACATATTCGCGGTTGGAATCATGATCCGGCTCGGATGGAATGGTTTGTAAAAAATGGTGGTCTGGCTGAATGGAGTGGATCTAGTCCAACCAGACGCCTCATGCGTTTTGAGTCCAAAAATGGGCATTACATGGTCAGTATTGGTCCGAAGTACGACCGCAATGGTTGTTATGGCAATATTTCCCTGGGGATAGTGCCAACAAGCCCGGGCCTGGATTTTCACGAAGGATTTAAACAGGCTTTAGAGGCTTTCAAGTATGTTGAGCGGGAATATGGCACTGAACAGGATTAGGTAGAAATGACCGCGCGGTTTGATCAGGCGCTTCCCGCGCGGGAAAACTATTTTTCAGGGGCACGAAGCGCGCTTTTCGACGAAGCCCCTTGCCATTGTGGGAAATAAGAATGCCCACCAACACTCGTCGAAAAGCCCTCTTTTAAACCCCTTAACCCCAAAAAACGGCTAACCCAAAAGGGTTAGCCGTTTGTTAGAAGCAGAGGTTAAAACCTACTTTTTAACAGCAGGAGTTGGCTCGAGCTTCCAGATCTCGGTGGCGTAGTCGCGGATTGTGCGGTCGGAGGAGAAGCGGCCGGATTCGCAAATGTTGATCCAGGCCATGCGCGCCCAACCCAGCGGATCGGAGGCGTAGTCGGCGGCCATGCGGTCGCGGGTTTCGCGGTAGTCTGCGAAATCGCCAAGCACGTAGTAGGTGTCGCTGGCGTCTTTTCCATAACCGTGGATCAAGGAATGCTTGAGGTCATAGAACAAGCCACTGTTGTTGTCGTTGAGGGTGCCGTTATCCAGGGCGTCCAATGCGCGCTTGAGGCCAGGGACGGTCTCATAGAGCTCATATGGCTTGTAGCTTTCGCGCAGGGCTGGCAATTCTTCCACGCGAGCACCGAAGATATAGGCGTTTTCCTCGCCCACAGAATCCACGATCTCCACGTTGGCGCCGTCCATGGTCCCCAGGGTAAGGGCGCCGTTCATCATAAACTTCATGTTGGAGGTACCGCTGGCTTCCTTGCCGGCCGTGGAAATCTGCTCGGAGACATCAGAAGCAGGCAAGATGTGCTCAGCAGGGGAGACGTTGTAGTTCTCTACAAAAACCACCTTGAGCAGCGGGGAAACCTCAGGATCGTTGTTTACCAAGTCAGCAATAGAGTTGATGAGCTTGATAATCGCCTTGGCGCGAACATAACCCGGCGCGGCCTTTGCACCAAAGATGACAGTGCGTGCTGGGATGTCGGTGAGGCCATCTTCCTTAATGCGGAAGTAAAGGTCCAGAACGTAGAGGGCGTTCATGAGCTGGCGCTTGTACTCGTGGAGGCGCTTGATCTGCACGTCAAAGATGGATTCTGGATCAATCTCAATGCCCTGGCGCTCGAGGATCCACTCGGCGAAGTCCTGCTTATTTGCAGCCTTGATGGCGCGGAGTTCCTCAAGCACGGATTTATCGTCGGCATAGGAGCGCAGCTTCTTCAGCTCATCCAGATCGGTTACCCAATCATCGGAACCGGAAAGCCGAGTGAGCAGGTCAGACAGGCCTGGGTTGATCATGCGCAGCCAGCGGCGTGGGGTAACACCGTTGGTCTTGTTGTTGAACTTCTCTGGCCACAGGGCATACCAATCAGCCAAGGTTTCAGCCTTGATGATCTCGGTGTGCAGCGCTGCCACGCCATTGATGGAATATGCCGCGTAACAGGCAATCCATGCCATATGAACAGTGCCGTGCTGGATTGGAGCCATGCGGTTGATGGTCTCTTCATCCAGTCCATCGGCTGCGCGCTCCAAACGGAAGCGACGATCGATCTCTGCGATGATTTCCCACACGCGCCAGAACAGCTGCTGGAAGATCTGCTCATCCCACTGCTCAAGAGCTTCGGTGAGCACGGTGTGGTTGGTGTACGCGAAGGTCTTGGATACGATTGCCCAGGATTCTTCCCAGCCCATGTCATGCTCGTCCATGAGCAGACGCATAAGCTCAGGGATAGCCAACACTGGGTGAGTGTCATTGAGCTGCACGGAGTGGAACTCGGCAAAGTTGCTGAGGTCCTTGTGGTGCGCCAGGTGGTCCTGAATCATGGCCTGCAGGGAAGCAGAGGTGAAGAAGTACTGCTGACGAACGCGCAGCTTCTTTCCCTCGTAGGTGGTGTCATTGGGGTAGAGCACGCGGCAGATATCGGAAACGCGCTCGCGTTCGATGATGGCGTCCGTAAAGCGCTGTGAGTTGAAGGCATCGTAATCGAATTCTTCCCACGGCTCCGCCTTCCACAGGCGCAGAGTTCCCACGTTGTGAGTGCCATAGCCGGTGATCGGCATGTCATAAGGAATAGCGCGGGTCTTCATATCGTCAAAGCACACAACCAACTGGTCGGATGCACGACGAATAGTAAAAGGATATTCCTCTTCGCGCCATGGGTCTGGCTTTTCTACCTGGAAGCCCTCGTTAAAGGACTGACGGAAAAGACCGAAGCGGTAGAGCAGACCATAACCAGTAACGGGGTAGTCCTGGGTAACAGCAGAATCCAGGAAGCAAGCGGCGAGGCGGCCCAAGCCACCATTGCCCAGTGCTGCGTCATTTTCAATTTCCAGGATGTCGGTGAGCTCATGGCCCAGCTCACGGGTAGCAGCTGCAGCCTCATCAACCAGACCTAAGTTGGTCAGGTTGTTCAGCAGTGCACGGCCCATGAGGAATTCAGCGGAGAAATAATGTTGCTGGCGAGCAGCACCATAAGCTTCGCGGGTGCGCTCCCAATCATCGGCAATGCGCTCCTGGACTGCACGGGAAAGACCAGTCCAGAACTTGCGATCAGTAGCGAGGTCGGCAGGGGTGCCAGCAGCGGCACGAACATGGCTGCCGACGAGTGCGGCGGGGAGTGGCTGTTTTTCAGGGCTCATAGCAGATGAGTCTAAAGGCAAATGCCGGAAAATGTAGCCCAATCGGGCATAATTGGGACTATTAAATTCGATAATTGCTTCCGATTGCTAAAAACACTGCGCTTTTCGACGAAAAACTCTTGCCTGCGGCGGTGGGTTTGAGTCGAAAAGCAAAAAACGGCCAACCCCCGGAAGGATTGGCCATATCTGGCATGCTTAGCCGAAAAGCTTGGAAAGGAAGCCCTTGGAAGGCTCTGCCTCGTGGCCCTGGCAACGCTGGGAGCTCGGAACGTTTTTCATAACCTGATCAACGTGCTGGCCGCAGCCTGCCCAGGTGGTCTTTCCGCACTTCTTACAAGTAACTGCACGACACATAATGTGGCCTCTCTTAAAAGGGGTGATTGTTTAGTTGATACAGCGCCGGATCTAAAACTAGACGGCAGTCTGCAAGTTTTTTTTAGGGTTGGCAGCTGATTTTTCCCACGCGGCGTAGCTGCCCTCGAGCTCGATAACGGTGAACCCGGCGCGTCGCAAAGCATTGGCTACCACGGTATTTCGCGCTCCTGATTGGCAGAAGGTTACCAAAGTGCCACCCGCAGGCAGCTCATTTAGGCGCCACATGGCCGAACCTCCAGAAAGCTGCTGCGCGCCGGGAATGCTGCCAGCGGCAAATTCGGACTTTGCACGGAAATCAATCAGTGCGTCATAGTTGGTCTCAGCTAGCTCAGCGGGGGAGATGAGTTCTGGCACAAAGGTAGGCAAACCATCGATACTGTTGGTGAAATAACGCACGGTGTCGATGCCAACACGCAGCAAAGCGTCGCGGAAATCCGCAGCGGCATTGGCGTCCGGAGCCAAAACAATAAGGTCCTGAGCATACTTTTGAGGATCAATAACCCACGCCGCAAAATTGGACGCCTTGGCACCGCGCGGAATATTCAATGCCCCAACAACGGTTCCGAGATGGACTTGGTTTTGCTCGCGGGTGTCCACAAATACTGCTTCAGAACCAAGCTTTTCGACGACTTCCGCGGCTTCTAGCTTCACAAGCGGGGATAATGTACCAAGTACTGCAGGTCCCTGCTTGTTCTGCTTTTTCATGCGAGCAAAGTAAGCGTGGGCATCTGGCTGGTCGTCGAGAAGCTCTTCCACAAAGCCAGCTTCATCATCACTGCGCAGATATGGAGCCCACCATGCATTGGCTTTTTCATATCCCAGGGTGGTGCTAGGGATCGCGCCCAATGCCTTGCCACAAGGGCTGCCAGCACCATGACCTGGATAAACCTGAATGTGGTCGGGGAGTGTAAGGAACTGCTCTTTTAGGCTATGGAAGAGTTGCTGTGCTCCGGCGAAGCGGGTGTCCACGCCGCCAGTTGCCTCATCAAGTAAATCTGGACGTCCCACGTCACCTACGAAGACGAAGTCACCGCTGAGCATAAAACCGGGATCCTTTGAGACCGCGCCATCAGTAATCAAAAATGACAGGTGCTCTGGAGTGTGTCCGGGAGTGTGCTTGGCTGTGATGGTGATATTTCCCAGCTTGATGGTGGAATTGTGCATCAAGGTGGTGCCTGCAAAGCCATATTGCCAATCTGCTCCGCCTTCGCCAGAGAGGAAGATCTCGGCGCCGGTGGCAGCTGCAAGTTCGCGAGTACCGGAGAGGTAATCGGCATGGATATGGGTTTCGGTTACGGCGCTGATGACCATGTTGTTTTTTGCTGCAAGGTCCAGATAGGTCTGGATATCTCGGCGAGCATCAACAACAATCGCTTTGCCTTCGCGTTGGCAGCCAATGAAATAGCTGGCTTGGGCGAGGCCTTCTTCGTAGATGCGTTCAAAAAGCATGTGACACCTTAGATCAAAGTTGAGGATATACCCTTGGGGGTATACGTAGAGCCTAAAACATCGAGCTTTAATCTGTCAAGATACCCTGGGGGTATATTTTGAAGTTTTAAAAAAGATCCGGGAAATTCTGAAATCCCATATAGATCGAAATGAAGATCAAGAAGCCAGCAAAACCTAGTTGCAGTGATGATGCTTTGACCTTTTTGGCTAGTTTTACGCCACTAAAAGCGCCCAATACGGTGGTGATGATAATTGGCGAGATCACTGACCAGTCAATACTTGCCAAATCGGAATATCTAAATCCCATGGCAATAGCGCTGTTAATGGCGATCACCACTAGGGAAGTGGCGCTAGCCTGCCGCATGGAAAAACCGAGCGCAAAAATCAAGGCTGGCACAATGGCAAAACCGCCACCCACACCAAAAAATCCCGTCAAAAATCCCACGCCGGTGGCACTAAGGGCAATGGCAAAGATGCTTGGCCTTCTGGTTGTGTATTCTCGGGTGCTTCTTAATTTAGAAATCATGGTCAACGCCACCACGAGGGTGAGGATGGCAAAGCCGCTCAGGAGTAGGGAATCGGGGATATTGCTAGCAAGGTGACTGCCTACAAATGAGCCGACCAACCCTAGCAGGCTAAAGCTTAGACCCTCTTTAAGGCGGACGTGCCCGGCAGCGTATTGGCTGATCAGTCCAATGAGGGCGCCAAGTCCGACGATGATTAATGAAGCTGCAGTAGCTTGTGTGGCGCTAAAAGAAAATCCATAAATAAGCAGCGGAATGGCAAGGATGGCACCGCCACCACCGAGCATGCCAAGAAGTAGGCCTATTATTAGGCCGCCAAGCAGGGTTAAAATCACCTGACTAACGATACCCTGGGGGGTATTATAAAACCAAGCTCACGTTCCTAGTAAAAATAAACGCTGGCGTTAGTGTTGCTACGGCATGCGCTTACTTTCGCACTCTCATTAGTGCAGCTCATCTGATATTCCTGGCCAGTGACGGGGCTGGTGACATTAATGTCCATCGGTAAAAAGTCGCGGATATCTTCAGTGGTGGCATTTACTCCGGTTATTAATTTTTGATGCACCGCGCCGACAAACTCGCAGCTGGTATCCGACCCTGCGAGCCAGGTAGTGGTGCCGTATCCATCGCCATAAATGCATACTGTGGCTCGCGAAACTTCCAGGTCTACAGAATCGCCCAGCTGTGCATCTGGGGGAACTGGGTTCGGGGCGGATGTAGTGACCGTTGTGGTGAGCATGGTCGTGGCGGTTGTGGTGATTGTTATTGGTGGCTGAATGGGATCGGATTCCTGGCTGCATCCACTTAAAGTTGCAAGCATAGAAACTGTGAGGATTAAGGCTCTAGACTGGAATTTCAACATCTATTCCTCCTGCGTTTTGCATGGGATATATTAAAAATTCTAGCCGAAAGTTTCCTGCGTGAATACACTTTCCCCGCGCCTTCGCAAAGCTATGAATACTGCCGCGTGGGCACACCGCCACCACGTGCGCAAAGGCGGTGGAATTCCCTATGTCAGCCATCTTTATTCAGTGATGTACTTGCTGGCCAGTGTTACTAATGATGAAGATGTGCTCATCGCCGGGCTGCTCCACGACACCCTCGAAGACGTACCCGAGGAATACAATTCTGCCCAACTTGAAGCTGATTTTGGCCCCCGGGTGCGCGGGTTGGTGGAAGAGCTCACCAAACAGCCTTTAAAAAGCTGGAAAGCGCGTGCCGACGCTTACCTCCTGCACCTCAGCGCAGGTGCCAGCTTAGAGGCTGTCTTAATCTCCACCGCAGATAAACTGCATAATCTCATGTCCATCTTGGATGACCTTGAAATACACGGTGAAGATTTATGGCAACGCTTTAACGCTGGCAAAAAGCAGCAAATCTGGTGGTATAGCGAGGTTTATCAGATATCTCTCCAGCGCTTAGGGTTCAATGAGTTGAATGAACAACTGGGGTGGTGCGTCGAAAAGCTCTTAAAGCAAAGCGCCTAGGCGCTCGGCGGCGTCGATAAGCTCGGTGCCCCACATGGCGGCGGGGTGGGGCTTGAGGCGCTCGGCCACGCCGGAGATCGACAGTGCTGCGATCATGGATCCGTTGGAATCAAAAACAGGGGAGGAGAGGCTAGCAAGGCCGAGCTCGCGCTCGCCCACGGACTCCGCTAAGCCGGTGGCGCGCACCTGGTCAAGCTCCTCGCGGGAAAAGACGCTGACAGAGGGGATGGGGAGGTAGGCGGCAAAAACGCGCGCTGCCGACCCTGCATTTAAAGGCATGCGAGTGCCCACGGGAACCACGTTTTTTAGCCCGGAGCTGGGCTCTTGGCTGGCTACGCACGTGCGGGTGGTGCCGGTGAGGCGATAAAGCTGAACGGATTCGCCGGTGCGCTCCATGAGGTCGGCCATAATTGGTACGGCCGTATCGATGAGGGTGTCAGCGCCGCGTGCACCCAATGAGGCAAGCCGTGCGCCGATGGTCCATCTATTATCGCGGGAGCGTGCCAACATGCCGTGTACCTCAAGCGCTGAGGCGAGGCGGTGGGCTGTAGCCCTGGGCAGATCGGTGGCAGCTGCGAGCTCTGCCAAGGATCGAGGCTGTTCTGCGATGACATTGAGGATTAATACAGTGCGGTCTAAAACCTTAATACCGCTCTCGGTGGAGTCCTCGATAATTTCTTGCTGTCCCATACCTTGAATTTAGCATTTCACCCAATGAGACGTGGTGAAGGGATTCACTGTGTGTGGGGGTATAAAAAGATTTTGGGCGGGAGGTGACATTTATGCCTCTTAATAGCTATACTGTCCCATGAAACGATATTTTAATCTCATATAGTGAGATTTACAGATTTTTAAAGGACGGTGAGTTCCATGACCAGCCCCGTGGACAGCAGCACCTCAGCGCAAAAGCTGACCCTGGCAGAAAAGGTTTGGCGCGACCACGTTGTGTCAAAGGGAGAAAACGGTGAACCCGACCTCCTTTATATTGACCTGCAACTGCTGCATGAGGTGACCTCCCCACAGGCCTTTGATGGTCTGCGCATGGCTGGCCGTAAACTGCGCCACCCCGAGCTGCACCTGGCCACCGAGGACCACAATGTTCCTACTGAGGGCATCAAGACCGGTTCCTTGCTGGAAATTAATGATCAAATCTCCCGCCTGCAGGTATCCACCCTGCGCGATAACTGCGAGGAATTTGGCGTGCGTTTGCACCCCATGGGCGATGTTCGCCAGGGCATTGTGCACACCGTTGGACCACAGCTGGGCGCTACCCAGCCAGGTATGACTATCGTTTGTGGTGACTCCCACACCTCTACCCACGGCGCTTTTGGTGCTATGGCCTTTGGTATTGGTACCTCTGAGGTAGAGCACGTCATGGCTACCCAAACCCTGCCACTTAAGCCTTTTAAGACCATGGCCATTGAGGTTTCCGGCGAACTGCAGCCAGGTGTGTCCTCTAAGGATTTGATTTTGGCCACTATTGCCAAGATTGGTACCGGTGGTGGCCAAGGTTATGTGCTGGAATACCGTGGCGAAGCAATCCGCAAGCTGTCTATGGATGCGCGTATGACCATCTGCAATATGTCCATCGAAGCAGGCGCCCGCGCCGGCATGATCGCACCCGATGAGACCACCTTTGAATACGTCAAGGGCCGCGAAATGGCTCCAAGTGGTGCTGATTGGGATGAGGCTGTTGCTTATTGGAAGACTCTGCCTACTGACGAAGGCGCAACCTTTGACAAGGTTGTGGAAATCGACGGCTCTGCACTGACTCCATTTATTACCTGGGGTACCAACCCGGGCCAAGGTCTGCCACTGAGCGAAACCGTGCCAAACCCTGAAGACTTCACCAATGACAATGACAAGGCAGCAGCCGAAAAGGCACTGCAGTACATGGATTTGGTACCAGGCACTCCACTGCGTGATATCAAGATCAACACCGTATTCCTGGGCTCATGCACCAACGCCCGCATTGAGGATCTGCAAATTGCTGCGGATATCCTTAAAGGCCACAAGATTGCCGATAACCTGCGCATGATGGTTGTTCCTTCCTCTACTTGGATCAAGCAGGAGGCAGAAGCACTTGGTTTGGACAAGATCTTCATCGAAGCAGGTGCAGAATGGCGCACCGCAGGCTGCTCCATGTGCCTGGGCATGAACCCAGACCAGCTCAAGCCAGGTGAGCGCTCTGCTTCCACCTCCAACCGCAACTTTGAAGGCCGTCAGGGCCCAGGAGGCCGCACCCACCTGGTATCCCCAGCTGTTGCTGCTGCCACCGCTATTCGCGGCACCCTGTCCTCACCTGCAGATCTTTAAGATAAAAGGAACCAAAACCATGGAGAAATTTCAAAAGCACACCGGCGTTGGCGTTCCGCTGCAGCGCTCCAATGTGGATACTGACCAAATCATCCCTGCGGTTTACCTCAAGCGCGTAACCCGCACCGGCTTTGAAGATGGCCTGTTTTCCAACTGGCGCAAAAATGACCCAAACTTTGTGCTCAACACCGACACCTACAAAAATGGCTCCGTGCTAATTGCCGGACCGGACTTTGGTACCGGATCTTCCCGCGAGCACGCTGTCTGGGCACTAATGGACTATGGCTTCCGCGCTGTATTCTCTTCCCGTTTTGCCGATATCTTCCGCGGTAACTCCGGCAAGGCTGGTTTGCTCACCGGCATCATGGAGCAGTCCGATATTGAGCTTTTGTGGAAGCTGATGGAACAGCAGCCTGGTCTGGAACTTACCGTTGACCTGGAAAACCAGCAGGTCACTGCAGGTGATGTCATTGTCAGCTTCGAAGTTGACCCATACATCCGCTGGCGCCTGATGGAAGGCCTCGACGATGTCGGACTGACCTTGCGCAAGCTTGACGCTATTGAAGAATATGAAGCAAAGCGTCCTGCCTTCAAGCCAAAGACCAATATCTAATTGGCCTAGCTAGTACAAAAGCCCGTGTTTACGTCCCTTCGAAAGGGGAGGTAACCACGGGCTTCTTGCTGTTTTAAGTGTATTTACTTAACTGGCAGTGGGCTTGCCAAATAATCAGCACCGGTGAGCTGACCATCGTGGAAGCTTAAGACCCACACACTGGCCTTCTTCGCCTTAATCTGATCATTGATAGGCAAGGTGCCATTGGAGACAACCCAGGAAATCATCTGCGGGATGATCTCGCCCTGGCCCACAATTACCGGCACTCCACCTTGGGCAACAACATCTTCAAAACGCTTCTTGCAGGCTTCGGGATCTTGGGACCAAGCATCATCACCAAAAAGTCTGTTGACCGAGACATCAAGACCAAGTTCATCGGCCAATGGCAGGGCAGTGGTCTGGCAACGATCTGGAATGGCGGAATAGATTGCAGTTGGCTTATAAGGCAACAGCATAGGAACAAGCGTTTCTGCTTGGCGGCGACCCTTCTTATCCAAAGGACGCTTATTGTCATCGCCACCCCAGGTCTGGCGGGCATGTGCACTTGCATGACGGACGTACAGTACACGAGTGTTGGTAGGAGTACGGAAACGCTTTGCAGCCTTGGCCAATACCTCTGTATCTACCTGGTAGCTCAAAAGCTCGCAGGCTTCATCGATGCCCAGCCAGCGGATTTCATCAACTTCCTCATTGGGAGTGAATTCGCCACCAAGTACTTGAGCAGTCCAATAATAAACAACCTTGGTGCGGTCCAAGACTGGATAGGTGACCTTGCCGATGAGTTTGCCGAGGCGAATATCATAGCCGGTTTCTTCCAGAATTTCGCGCGCAGCAGTGGTGGGAATGGACTCACCCGGATCAACTTTGCCCTTGGCCAAAGACCAATCGTCATAATGCGGGCGGTGGATGACAGCCACCTCAATATTGTCGGGATCTAGAATATCGCCACGCCACAAAACCGCTCCAGCAGCCAAGGTGGGGCGAGTGTATTCCTCGGTGGGGCGGGCAGCAATCATTTGCAGGCGACCATTGATCAGCATGGCGGAAGCCTGATCTTTATCAACCTCATGGGGCTTATTGTTTTTATTAGCCATTGGGTGTTAATTCACCTTTCGCGTTGAGGTGCACAAAACTCGTCGAACTGCCAAGTGGGCTGGGGCGAAAAACGCGCACAGAGTGAATGAGAAACATATGCCCCTATTGTTCACCAGTAGGAGCCCTAATGCATAACAAGACCCCGGCGTGTACAAGCTTTATTGAGTGTTTTAAATGCACCAGCTGAAATAAATGGGCTAACCTAGAGCAGTTCATGTTGGTAGGCGAAAGGTTGTGGTTAGTGGTTTCCGTAAGCGTGATGGGAGCAGGTTCCTGGGGAACCACCTTGGCTAAAGTTTTTGCCGACGCCGGAAATATGGTCACCCTCTGGGCCCGGCGCGAAGAATTAGCCACCGCTATCCGGGAAACCCACGAAAACTCTGATTATTTGCCCGGTATTAAGTTACCGGAGACAATTATGTCTACCTCCAACGCTGCTGAAGCATTAGATGGTGCAGATATTGTGGTGCTTGCTGTGCCTTCGCAATCCCTGCGCGCGAATTTAGCGCAGTGGAAAGATCTTATTTCTCAAGATTCCACCATCGTGTCTTTGGCCAAAGGCATTGAAAAAGGTACTCACCTGCGCATGAGTCAGGTTATTGCAGAAGTTGCCGGCGCTGATCCAGAACGCATTGCCGTACTTTCTGGCCCTAACTTGGCTTTGGAGATTGCCCAGGGGCAGCCTGCTGCCACTGTTATTGCTTGCACGGATGAAAATCGTGCCATGTTGGTACAAGCCGCTGTGGCAGCCCCATATTTCCGCCCTTATACAAACACCGATGTTATTGGTGCTGAGCTGGGTGGAGCCTGCAAAAATGTAATCGCCTTAGCATGCGGCATTGCCCATGGTTTTGGCCTTGGGGAAAACACCAATGCTTCGGTAATTACCCGTGGATTGGCGGAGATTGCACGTTTGGGCAGTGCGCTCGGTGCTGATGCCAAGACTTTCTCTGGGCTTGCGGGCATGGGCGATTTGGTGGCTACGTGTTCTTCGCCACTTTCTAGAAATCGCAGTTTTGGTGAGCGTTTGGGTAGGGGAGAGACCTTGGAGCAAGCCCGCGAAGCGACAAATGGCCAGGTAGCGGAGGGAGTTATTTCTTCTCAGTCCATTTTTGATCTGGCTGCTGGCCTGGGCGTGGATATGCCAATTACTGCCGCTGTTTATGGGGTCTGCCATAAAGAAATGAAAGTAAGTGACATGATTGTGGCACTCATGGGCAGGTCTAAGAAGGCTGAGTAACTTCAGGTTGTAAGCTTCAAAGCTGTGAGCATCTCAAATTCCGGAAAAGTCCGTGTCGCAGTTGTCTATGGTGGCCGCAGCTCTGAGCACTCGGTTTCCTGTGTCTCAGCCGGCGCAGTCATGGGACACCTTGATCCTCTAAAGTATGAGGTCATCCCAGTTGGCATCACAGTTGATGGCGCCTGGGTAGTAGGTGAAAATGATCCGGAAAATCTTAAACTCCGTGATCGTCGCATGCCTGAGGTTGAACACCGCGAGGAAATCCGACCCAGTCTTGACCCTGCACACCGTGGAGAATTCCACTTCCTTGACGGCAGCCTTTATGCCACTGCAGACGTTATCTTCCCAGTGTTGCATGGGCGCTTTGGTGAAGATGGAACTGTTCAGGGCCTTTTTGCCTTGTCTGATATCCCCGTAGTGGGGCCGGGAATCCTGGCATCTGCAGCAGGTATGGATAAGGAATTCACCAAGAAGCTAATGGCAGCTGAAGGTTTGCCAATCGGCAAGGAAGTTATTCTACGCAAACGCAGTGAACTAAGCGAAGCAGAGAAGAACCTGCTGGGCCTACCAGTATTTGTGAAGCCAGCACGCGGTGGCTCCTCCATTGGTATCTCCAAGGTCACCTCATGGGAAGATTTCCCAGCTGCAGTTGAACTAGCTCGAAACCACGATGAAAAAGTAATTGTGGAATCTGAAATCGTTGGCCGTGAAGTAGAGTGCGGTGTGCTTCAGTACCCGGATGGACGCATTATCGCATCCGTTCCAGCAATGTTGATGGGTACTGAAGACGGAGAAGGTGGCTTCTATGACTTTGATACCAAGTACTTGGACAATGTAGTTACTGCAGAGATCCCGGCACCTCTAGATCAAAAGACCACTGAGCTTATTCAGTCGCTAGCAATCGAATCTTTCCAGGCTCTGGCTTGTGAAGGTCTCGCCCGCGTGGACTTCTTTGTCACAGCATCTGGACCTGTTCTCAACGAGATCAACACCATGCCAGGATTCACCCCAATTTCCATGTACCCACAAATCTTCGCAGCCTCAGGAGTTGCTTATGAGGATTTGTTGGATGTGTTGGTGCAGCAGGCATTGCACCGCGTTAGCAATTAATTCTTAAAGAATAAAGATAATGGCCGCGGCTCCCAATCAGGAACCGTGGCCATTGGTTTATTTTGTCTCATTGGGATGATGGGTGTGTACTTGTTCGAGAAACACCGTTTGCTCTACTACATAAAACCAGATCCTGGCAGATCCTTTAAGAGAAGGCTTATGCTGCCATCGATTATGAGGTGTACCTTCGCGCAAAATTGTGCCGAGCTCCCCTTTGAGCCGATAATTGGTTGATGTAGTGGATAGCGGTGTCCTCGTTAAGAAGTCCCAGGTATCCGCCATCGAGTTGCGACTACTTGCGATGAGATCACGCCATCCTCTAGCTGCTTGAATCGTGGCAAAGCGGATCTCATACTCGACTTTCTTAGTTGGTCGGGGAACTAAATCTTTTTTCTTTCCAGCCACGGCTAGGGACGTTCCACCGGAGTCTCAACATCGAGCCACTCGAGGTCAGCGCCTGCTAGCCCGGCGGCGAGTGCAGTAGCTGTTTCTTTCCAGGATGTTAGCTCTGCGATTGCCAGGTGAGGCTGTTCAGTAGAAAAGGATGCGAGTGCTGCATCAAGAACCTCGCGGGCGCATACTTCACGGTCTGATTCTGATAATGCCAGCATCCATGGAAAAACCTTCGTCATTCGTTCAGCTATTGTGCCGCGATCATCGGTGACTACGGAAATCAATTGCGCAGCAACCTCCAGCAGACGAGTACGACCCTCTGCTTCTCGTTGTGACATTAGCACTAGGGCCTCACCATCGCGGCGGGTCACGATTACTGGATGGTCTTCGGCTTCAGCAAAGACTTCAGCGGAGTGTTTGCTGAGATCGGATGAACGCCGTGTACGGGAGTGGAAATCAGCTGTCATGGTCATGTTTCACATACTATTCGGAATGTATTCGGAAGTCCACGCTTGCAAAAATGGCCGCGGCTCCCAAACGGGAACCGCGGCCATTGGTTTATTACAACCAAAAGCTTTAGCTGGCTGGAACAGTTTCTTCAATAATTCCAGAGATGGTGATCAACAAATTAGCGGCAGCCTGTGGCAAAGACACCGCAATATCAGTCTCCCGACCCAAGGCATACCACGTGGAAGCAGTGGTTCCGGAGGCGAGGATCGTATCTTCAAACCACGGAATGGTATTGATCTGCTGCAACATGGCGCCTGCTGCGTAGTTTGCAGAGGGAGCAACCCCACAACGGATCACAATGGCTTCGAGACCAGGGGCTTCCCAAGCAATCGCGTCAGCGCCATATCCCACCTCAGCCATGCGGGTTTCGTCGATAAGCGTATAAGTGGCACCATCCTCGCCCCCGACCTCCAAGGTCTGGGGCAGGGCGTCGGTGAGCGCCTGGCAGGAATCCGACTGGATTCCAGCGGGCAAATCGCGCAGGGGAGCGGGATAAGGAGTGGCCGCGCGCTGCTCAAGCTGGGCCACAGCATCGCTAAAAGGATCAACCGGGTTCTCAGCATTATCGGTGCTGAGGTTATCGGCAGTTACCGCGACCACGGGGAAACGGTCCACCGAATACCAGGTCTGCAGGGTAGAACCCGGGGTCATATCGGCAACTGGCAACCAGGTGGTGCCACCAGCCTCGACGGTATCTGCAAGCTCAGTGAACTGGAAGGGCATATCCACGCCACAACGCACCGTAACCTGCTCAATGTCAGAAGAAGACCACGCTGCCACACCCGCTGGCTGTGGCTCGGCAATAACCGCGCGGGTATGGCCAAACGCCTTGTCCGGCAAAGCCTCGACAAGTGCAGAACATGCCGCAGATTCTGCCTCCGGAGCAGGCAAAGCACTCATAGAAACCTGGCGCTGACCAGCCGGGCCCAATAGCGCGCGGGCTGCCACCAACACACCTAAAACCAAAACAATGGAAAGAACTAAAGCAATAATGATCGGCGTTTTTTTCATCGCCCCGGCAGTTGACCCACCTGCGTTATTCACGGCACTCATATAAGCACACGTTACCCGGCAGACGATAGACTAGAAAAACACTGATCAGACCCTCAAAGATCAACCTGATTTGTGGCCCCCAACCTTCGAGGAGTTAATAAAGCCGTGCCTGCACCAATTTTCCCCGCATCCATGCAGGATGGACCCACCGTCGGCGAGCTTGGCGAATTTGAGGTCATCCGGGTTATTACCGAACAGGCAAGCTCCTCACTTAATGGTGATGACGCCGCAGTTCTCAGGCACGCAACCCCCAACTCCCGCGCCGTGGTAGCAACAGACATGCTGGTGTCTGGCCGCCACTTCCGCCTGGACTGGTCAACCCCTGCAGAAATTGGTGAAAAAGCAATCCTGCAAAACTTCGCCGATATTGAAGCCATGGGTGCACGTCCAGTAGCAGCGCTTTTAGCGATTTCCGCACCCACCCACACCCCCGTGGAATTTATTAGAGGGCTCGCCTCCGGCATCGGAAAACGCCTCGGGGAGTACTCCGCAGAACTTGTGGGCGGAGATGTTGCCTCCGGAGAATCGCTAGTTATCTCCGTTACCGCCATCGGCGCCCTCGGCGGCTCCCTGCCCGAACTCACCCTCGGCCGCGCCCGCCCCGGTCAAACCCTGGTGGCACACGGCCGTATCGGTTATTCCGCCGCAGGTCTGGCGCTGCTTGAACATTTCGGGCGCGCCGGGGTACCCGAGCATTTTAAACCGCTTATCGACGCCCACTGCTCCCCGCGACTCACCCCCGGGCGCGGGATGGTGGCGCGTGCTGCCGGGGCAACGGCCATGACTGATAATTCCGACGGGCTGATTGTGGATCTCTCCCACATGGCTAAAAAGTCCGGAGTCCGCATTGACGTCGATTCCGCCGAAATCGCCCCAGATTCCTTATTAAGTCTGGCAGGCGAAGAATTAGGCTGCGATCCTTGGGAATGGATCCTCAGCGGTGGGGAAGACCACACCCTATTGTCCACCACCTTTGGTGACGCACCATCCGGATTCCGAGTAATCGGCCGGGTAACCAAATCTCGCCCCGATGACCTGGTAACCGTAGACAAAAAGACACCCGCTTACTCCGCCGGATGGAAGAGCTTTTAAAAAACTATGTGGAATAGCATTGATGAATTACCCATTCACCCCAGCTGGAAGCCAGTGTTAGAGCCAGTAGCTGCACAAATTTCCCAAGTGGGGAGCTTCCTTGCTGGTGAAGTAGCCACCGGCCGTGGCTTTTTGCCCGCTGAAGAGGATGTGTTTAAGGCCTTTAGCTATCCCTTTGATGAAGTTAAGGTTCTCATCATGGGCCAAGATCCTTATCCAACTCCGGGACACGCTATGGGTTTAAGCTTTTCCACCCAACCTGCGGTGCGACCACTGCCACGCAGCCTCAACAATATTTTCAAAGAGATGGCCAGTGATCTGGGCTCTGCTGTTTCTACAAGCTCTGCTGGCTCTGCTGAGGTGGAGGCTGCGCAGGGGGCTTTGGACCTGGGAGTACTGGAGGCAGTTGCAAATACGCCTGCTGAGGCGACCCAATTGCCCAGCTCCGGTGACCTCACCCCGTGGTGTGAACAGGGCGTTGCACTATTTAATCGCGTGCTCACCGTTACCCCGGGAGCTGCCGGAAGCCACAAAGGTAAAGGTTGGGAAGAGATAACCCAAGCAGCAATCACCGCATTAGGGCAAAGAAATAAACCCCTGGTAGCAATCCTGTGGGGTAAACAAGCCCAAGAAGTCCAAAAATTCCTCGGCGATACCCCATGCATTTGCTCTGTACATCCCTCACCGCTGTCCGCCTCCCGCGGATTCTTTGGCTCCAAGCCTTTTAGCCGAGCCAATGAGATCCTAAAGAACCTCGGTGCCACCCCAGTGCACTGGCAACTGTAAAGTAAATCACTATGTCCGGCAGTAGCAGCGAAAACCAGAATGACACCCCACACACCGCGGTGGCATCTGACCCTACACTCCAACTCGACGGCCCAGGCGTCCTCGGCTGGGCCCACACTGCCGTAAAAGAACTCAGCGAACGTCGCGCCGAAATCAACGCACTTAACGTATTCCCAGTGCCAGACGCCGACACCGGTTCCAATATGACCCACACGATGACAGCGGCGCTCGATGAGGCACTCAAAGCTACCGACACCTCTGACGTAGCACGTATGACCGCAGCTCTTGCA
The DNA here is from genome assembly GCF_000344785.1 of Corynebacterium callunae DSM 20147. NCBI lineage: Bacteria > Bacillati > Actinomycetota > Actinomycetes > Mycobacteriales > Corynebacteriaceae > Corynebacterium > Corynebacterium callunae. Next base: position 1,314,190 of record NC_020506.1, read on the forward strand.
GTTGGTTCCGTTCGTGGGGCACGTGGAAACTCCGGAGTAGTGCTAAGCCAAGTCCTCCGCGCCATCTCCCAAGCCGCAGCCAATGGCGTGATCAATGGACACACAGTCCAAGAAGCACTCGGCATCGCCCGCTCCCTAGTAGACCGCGCCATTACCGATCCGGTAGAAGGCACCGTTGTTACCGTCCTGCGTTCAGCCGCCATCGAAGCTGAACACAGCGTGGAAAACGGCGAGGACGATCTCCTCAGCGTGGTACGCAATACCGTTAAAGCAGCACGCACTGCGCTAGCTCGCACGCCTTCCCAACTCGCAGTACTGCGCGAAGCTGGAGTAGTAGATGCCGGTGGCCAAGGCCTAGTTATTTTGCTGGAAAGCCTACTTGCCCAAATAGACCCCAGCATGACCAGGGAAGAACACCGTTCCCGTCAAGGTGAATCTGCAGAATCTAATAATGCTGAAGGGGCAGAAGACCAAGACTCACATGGGCGAGTAGGCAACCTTGAAGTGATGTTCTACATCACCTGCGCCACTGAGACTGCACTCAACGCTTTGGAAAGCACGCTGCAGGAATATGGCGACAGCCTGATTATCGCCCGCGAAACAGACAACGCAGCAATGGTGCATATCCACTCCCGTCGCGCTGGGGAACTAATTGAACAAGCCTTCGCCAGCGGGGAAGTAAAAGATCTCCGCCTAGAAATTTTGCCCGAAACCCGGCATAGCAGCATCGGCCAACCGCGCCGGGTTCTCATGGCCGTCGCTCCCTACGGATTAGTAGCAGAGCTTTATAGCAGTGCTGGTGTAAATGTCATCCCGCGTGAGATTGCGCAGCTACATGCCGCAGACCCAAGCGATGACATTGTGGCCAAGATTGTCTCCAGTGCCCGCAAATCCGGTGCTGATGAGGTCATTCTTTTGCCCAATGGTTTATTAAGCAAACGGGAGTTGGTCTCCATTGAGCGCTCCAGCCATGCCTTTGAACAAAATGTGATTATTTTGCCCACCTCAACCTTGGTCTCTGGCATTGCCGCTGTCGCCGTTCATGATCCGGCTCAGCCAATCGCAGTGGATTCCTATGCGATGGCTGAAGCAGCTGGCGCCATGCGTACTGCCGTGGTTCGGGCTGCCACCAGCGCAGCCCTTACTCAAGCCGGAGCATGTTCCAAGGGAGATCTGCTGACCTTTATTGGCCCGGAGATTGTGCAAGTCTCTGAGGAATTAAATGAGGCATTAGCTCGTACCGCTTTGCGATTGCTCGATGGCGGTGGAGAGCAAATCACCTTGCTGATTCTAAAAGAACGCCAGCATGAGTTTGATGAGGATATTTTCCGCCGTGGCCTGGGCACTCATACGGGTGTGGAGATCACCGTCTATCCTGCATCTGGAATGGAGAATCTCGTAGAGATCGGGGTGGAGTAGGCGATGTTGGGTTGGCATGATGAGCGTTTGCTTAAGGATATTCTGCCCGGAAAAGAAGCAAAAGCCATTGAAAAGGCCTTAGGCTACACAACCGCGGAACAACTGCTCGGCCATCATGTGCGCAAATATTCCCACCACGGTTCAGGTGTGGGCATCGGCGATGCCGTAGAAGGCGATCTTGTCACCATTGTCGGTGAAGTTGCGGTGGCCAAACAGTCCTATACCCAATCCGGCAAGCTGCTCTACAAGGTAATGGTGGTAAGCGAAACTGAGCGTATTGGTATCTCATTTTTCGGGGCAAAGCATATTCCACGCCTGTTGCCGCAGGGTACCCGTGCGCTTTTTACCGGCAAGGTGAAATTCTTCCGCAATGAGCCACAGCTTTCCCATCCTGAATTCATCGTCATCCCCACCCCAGGTTCGACCGCCAAACTCACCGCCACCGGTGGCATGAAATCTTTGGCTGCCTATGGCGATATTGAAGAGGTTGCCCGCCGATTGGTGGACCGCGAATACATTCCGATCTACGCAGGCACAGCCACCATGACCACATGGCGGATTATGGCAGCAGTGCAGCGAGTACTAGAAACCATGCCGGTTATTAAAGAACCGCTAAGTGTGGTTCCAGACGGCATGCCTAGTTTTGATGAAGCCATCCGTGGCATCCACGATCCAGGAGATCAACCACCCAGCACCTTTATTAATCGGCTTAAATACAATGAGGCGCTGTCGCTGGCAACCGTGATGGCCATTCGCCGCGCGGATACCAAAAACCGCAAGGCGCCTCCGATGCCGCGCGCGCTTAAAGGGCATCAACATATGCTCATTGAAGCACTTCATTTCCAACTCACCGCAGGTCAAAAGCAGGTGATTCGAGAGATTAGCGCCGATATTGAACAGCGCATTCCAATGTCTCGTCTGCTCCAAGGTGAGGTGGGTTCTGGTAAAACCATCGTCTCCTTAATCGCCATGTGTCAGGCCATTGATTCTGGCCGGCAGTGTGCGATGTTGGCGCCAACTGAAGTTCTGGCTACCCAGCACGCTCGGAGTATTACCGCGACTCTTAAAGCAGCAGGCCTAGACATCAAGGTTGTGCTCTTGACCGGATCGATGTCCACGGCCCGCAAGAAGGAAGCACTACTAGAGATTATTTCCGGCGATGCTGACATTGTGGTGGGCACCCACGCGCTTATTCAAGATAACGTGGAGTTTTTTGATCTGGGCCTGGTGATTGTGGATGAGCAACACCGCTTTGGCGTGGAACAGCGCGATCGTCTGCGCACCAAAGGTCGCGAGGGTCTGACTCCGCATTTGCTGGTGATGACAGCAACGCCGATTCCGCGCACCATCGCCATGACTGTCTTTGGGGATCTTGCGGTGTCTACCCTCCGCGAGCTCCCCGGTGGTCGTCGCCCCATTCAGACTTCGGTAATTCCTGATTACAAGGCCGGCTGGGTTAAACGCGGCTGGGAGCGCATCGGTGAGGAGGTTTTAGCTGGCAGGCAAGCCTATGTGGTGTGCCCGCGCATCGAGGGTGAAGGCGGCGTTTTAGAAATCCACGCGCTGCTGGAGGAAAAGATTTACCCCGGCCTTAATGTTGGCATGCTACATGGGCGGATGGATACCGAGCTTAAAGATGAAGTGATGGGGGAGTTTGCCCGGGGCGAGATTGATATTTTAGTTGCCACCACCGTTATTGAGGTCGGTATTGACGTTGCCAATGCCACTGTCATGCTCATCCGCGAGGCCGAGCGCTTTGGCGTCTCGCAGATTCACCAGCTGCGCGGTCGTGTAGGCCGTGGCTCTTTTGATTCGCTGTGTTTGCTGCACACCACCTTTGATGAGCACTCACCGCAGGGCAAAAGGCTTGCAGCAATTGCGGCTACAACCGATGGTTTTCAACTCTCTGAACTTGACTTGCAGGTTCGTCAAGAGGGGGACGTGCTGGGCACCCGCCAATCGGGCAGCGACACCAAATTGCGCCACCTTTCCTTTATCACTGACCAAAAAATTATCGAACAGGCGCTTATCGACGCCGCCGAGCTGGTCTCGCGCGACCGCCGTCGCGCGCTTGAGCTAGTCAGTGAGATAGCGATGGTTAATCAGGACTACCTGGAAAAGAGCTGACCCTGCCTGCTAAGAAATGGGCAACCTGCGATAGTCTATAAGCCATGAAGATCTGCGCACCTTTTGCCGGAATCGTCCACTACTTCGTCGATGAGGGCGATGCAGTGGAAACCGGAATGCAACTTGGCACTGTTGAAACAATCAAGCTCGAAGCACCTATCCTGGCTCCCGGCCCAGGCATCGTCGCTTCCCTTGCCTTTGATGATTTTTCCGATGTCACCGGCGGCGATGAGTTGCTGGAATTGGAGGCTAAGAAATAATGGGACAAACACGCATTATTTCCGGCGAAGCACGTGGCCGGAAGATCGAGGTGCCACCAGCTGGCACCCGCCCTACCTCTGACCGCGCCCGCGAAGGCCTATTCTCTTCTCTTCAGGTGCGTTTTGGCTTTGAAGGCCAGCGTGTTTTGGACCTTTTTGCAGGCTCCGGAGCCCTTGGTTTAGAGGCAGCCTCCCGCGGTGCGGAAGAAGTGGTGTTGGTGGAATCCAACCCTAAGGCTGCAGAAGTAATCCGCCACAATATTGGCGTGGTTAAACACCCACGCGTGCAGGTAGCAGAGATGAAAGCATCTACCTACCTCGCCTCAGCCCCCAATAAGCACTTCACCATGGTGCTCGCTGATCCTCCCTATGAGCTTGCCGACGAAGCGGTGCGGGAAATGCTGGATGCTTTAACGCCCAAATTGCTAGATGGCGCTGCAATTGTGGTGGAACGCCACGTTGAATCTCCTGAAACTGATTGGCCAGCCTGGATGGTGCCCACCACCCAGAAGCTGAAGAAGCGTACCTATGGCATTGCTCGGATGGATATGGCAGTGTTTGATGAAACCCTGCTTGAGGAGAGCTAATGAAAGCCGTGTGCCCTGGTTCCTTTGATCCCATTACCTTGGGTCACCTAGACATCATTACCCGTGCGGCTGCGCAATTTGATGAGGTTACGGTTCTTGTTACCGCCAACCCCAATAAAAATACCGGCCTTTTTAGCGTTCCAGAGCGTATGGAACTTATCCGGGAATCCACCGCACACTTGAGCAATGTCTCAGTAGATACCTGGGCTTCATTGTTGGTGGATTACACCACGGCCCACGGGGTGACAGCTTTGGTCAAGGGTCTGCGCAGCTCCCTTGACTATGAATATGAGCTGCCCATGGCGCAGATGAACCGCAGGCTTTCTGGCGTTGATACCTTTTTCCTGCTTACCGATGAAAAATACGGTTATGTCAGTTCCACCCTGTGCAAAGAAGTAGCGCGCTTTGGTGGTGATGTTTCAGGACTGTTGCCTGAGGTAGTGGCTCAAGCGATGGCCAAAAAGTACCGCCAAAACTAACTTATGCTTGCATTAATCAGCATAGGGTTGATCGTTTGCTTTGGGGCTTGTTTACAAAGAGTGTCAGGTTTGGGTCTTGGCCTGGTGGCCGGACCTGTCATGGCTATCATCATTGGTCCCATTGAGGGAATTTTGGTGGTCAATGTAATTTCCGTGTTTAATGCTGCCCTGAGTTCTGCAGGTGTGCGGGCACATATTGATTGGCCTCAATTCCGCCTTATTTCGAGCGTCTTGGTACTGGGAGCAATTCCTGCGACTGTGCTATTAAAGTTTGTGCCTGTTGCAGTTGTTTTGACCTGCGTCGCAATCCTCCTCTTGCTCTCTTTGAGCGTGGTTAGTTTTGCACAGCATAAAATTCCGCACTTTTCCGGCAAAACTCCCGCATTGGTGGCGGGCATTGTAGCTGGCTTTAGCAACTCACTGTCTGGAGCTTCGGGGCCAGTATTGACCATTTATGCCCAAGCCACGCGATGGGAGCAACGAGCTTTTGCCGCCACCTTGCAGCCCATTTTCTTGGTGGCAGCAGTAATCTCTATCCTCATTAAGGCCGTTTTTGGAACAGCACAAATGGCACATACCAGCGTGTGGATTTGGCCAATTGCGCTTATCGCCATGGTGCTAGGGAATCTCCTAGGTGCACGCCTTACTCCATATATCGCGAAAAGCACTGCGCGGAAGTTTGCCTTGGCGGTTGCTTTTGGAGGAGCATTTACCGTGCTATTTAAGGGCGTTAGTGGCCTTATCGCTTAGATTCGCCTAAGGTATCGGGCATTCGATCGATAGCGGAGGAGGTGACAGCGATGGGTGTAGATAGATCAATGTGGAAGATGAATCCTGAAAGGCTTCAGGAACATCTGCAATTGAAAAATCGCGCTAGACAAATTCCGGACAAGAAGAAGGAAAGCAAAAAGAGGGCCTGCCGAGTATCTCGGCGGGCCCTCCCGCTTTTTCCATCGCTGTCTGTTTAGAGCAGGGAAGAAAGGAATTCCTGGGTGCGCTTTTCGCGAGGATTATCCAGCACTTGCTCTGGGGTACCAGCTTCTACGACTACACCATCAGCCATAAAAACAACCTGATCTGCAACCTCATGAGCAAAGCCCATTTCGTGGGTAACAACCAGCATGGTCATGCCTTGGTCTGCAAGCTGCTTCATTACGCGCAAAACTTCACCGACTAGCTCTGGGTCCAAAGCCGAGGTTGGTTCGTCGAAAAGCATTAGTTTTGGCTCCATGGCCACAGCTCGCGCAATGGCGACGCGCTGCTGCTGACCGCCAGAAAGCTGGACTGGGTAGGCGTCGGCCTTATGGGCAAGCCCGACCTGCTCTAGCAGTTCCATGGCCCGTGCGCGGGCCTGCTTTTCTGGCACCTTTTTAACGTGAATTGGTGCCTCGATGATATTTTCAATCACCGTGCGGTGTGGGAAGAGGTTGAAGGACTGAAACACCATGCCAATATCGGCGCGCTGGCGGGCTGCGTCCTTTTCGGAGATCTCGTAAAGGACTCCATCGCGCTCGCGGTAGCCAATGAGGTCCCCATCAACGTAAAGGCGACCTGCATTAACTTTTTCGAGGTGGTTAACACATCGCAACATGGTGGACTTGCCCGAGCCGGAAGGGCCGATGAGGCAGGTAACAGTTCCCTTAGGGATCTGTAGGTCAATTCCCTTGAGAACTTCTAGGCGACCGAAATTCTTGCATACCTGTTGGGCATCAATCATCAGTTCAGACATTTACTTATTCTCCTTGGGAAGCTCAGGAATGACGGTGACATTTCCAGGAATGGCACCTTCGGCATCGGCAAGTGCAGCCAACTGGCGGGCGGTCAAAGTACGGGTGCTGCCCTTTTCAAAGTGCTTTTCCAAGTAATACTGAGCAACCATGAGGATGGAAGTGATAATCAAGTACCAGGTAGCAGCAACCAAGAGCATAGGGACTGGCTCGAAGAGTGAGTAGGCAATGTCCATGCTGCGTCCATAAAGCTCCATGGAATAAGGAACTGCAACAACCAAGGAAGTGGTCTTAAGCATGGAGATTAGCTCATTGCCGGTTGGTGGAATGATAATGCGCATAGCCTGCGGCAAGATGGTGCGGCGCATGGTCATAGCCCAGTTCATGCCCAAAGCCTTGGATGCTTCCATTTGTCCTTCTGGAACAGCTTGGATACCAGAGCGCACGATTTCTGCCATATAAGCAGCCTCGTTTAGGCCCAGACCAATAACTGCCAGAATGAACATATTGGAGAGGAAGCTTTGCAGATCAATTTCAGCGAAGCCCAGATTTAAGGTTTGGTAGAGGGAGCCCAGCAAGCCCCAGAACACCAGCTGTACATAAATCGGAGTGCCGCGGAAAATCCACAGGTACAACCAGGCAGAACCCTGCAATACGGGGTTACCGGACATACGCATAACAGCCAAGATGGCACCCAGGACCACACCGATGACCATGGAGAGCACGGTCAAGGCGATGGTGTGCATAGCTGCAGTAGCAATGCGGGTATCAAAAAGATAAGTGCGGTAGGTTTCCCAACCATAAGCTTCATTGTTGAGGGCGCCGATAATAAACCAGGCTAAAAGGCCCAGGATGATTGCGGCGGAGATCCAGCGACCAGGGTGGCGCAAAGGCTTAGCTTCAATGGGTTTGGGCTGGGTGCGCGTTTGCCCAGCTCTGGCATTCAAATCAGACATAAGTTTTTAGTCCTTTGGAAAAAGAAAAATAGATCAGGTCAGGGGGCTATTTAGCTGGCAGAGCTAGCTGTGCTGGCAGCTTTGGCAGCCGCGTAGTTGCTATCAGGAAGTTCACTGAGCGGGACTTCATTGATGAGGGTTTCATCTACCAAACCCTCTTTGATTCCCCATTGAGACAAAATGCGCTCATATTCGCCAGTTTCCACCAGGTGCTGGAAAGCAGCGCCAGCAGCTGGAGTGAGCTCGGAATCCTTGGTAAAAGCAAAACCAAAAGGTGCAGCCAAGAACATATCGCCGACAACTTCAATGCGACCCTCGGAACGAGCAGCAGCCCAGGCAGTAATAGGAGAGTCTGCAGCAAGTGCATCGGCACGACCCAAAACTAGGGCAGTAGCAGCGGTATCTGCAGTTTCATAGGACAAGATGGTGATTGGCTCCTTGCCAGCCGCCACACACGCCTCAGACTTTGGCATCACGTCATCAGTTTCTGCGACGGTCGTGCGCTGAACAGCAACAGTTAGACCACAAGCATTATTGGGATCAACCGGAGTTTCCCGGTCAGTTGCTTGTGCCCATTGCACACCTGCATAAAGGAAATCGATGAAGTCAAAGTTTTGACGGCGTTCTTCATTGTCCGTAAAGCCAGAAGCGCCAATGTCAATGGTGCCGGCTTGAACTGAAGGCAAAATTAAGGAGAAGTCCTGCTCCTGTGCGCTAAAATCCAGGCCCATTACAGAAGCCATTGCGCGCACCAGATCCATTTCCACGCCGATGATCTCACCATCTGAATCCTTAAACTCAAATGGTGGGAAAGGTGGGTTCGCGCCAGCGGTGAGCACACCACGGCTGGCGATAGCATCAGGAACCATTGCTTGGATTTCCGGAACGGGCGCAGGAAGAACTTCTTCCCAGCCTTCAGGAGTTCCTTGTTCCTCATTGGTCACGCAGGAAACAAGGCTGAGTGAGGCTGCCATGATCCCAACAGCCGCTATCACCTTGCGTGGCATCCCGCGTGGGGGCGTTTTATCGCGGCGCAGCGAAGATAGCGGCCGTTTTCGCAATCGGGTCAAACTCTCAATCATGGGCAAAATACTACCTGTTGAGGGTGCATATACCAGAAGTGTGGTTGGCGGAAGTTAAAAAAGACCTGCCAAAATTGGCAGATCTCTTTTTAAAAGCGTGCTTTTCGACGAAAAACCGGGCGGTTCTAGCTCTTAATTGCCTCCGCGATTGGAGTTTCTCCGCCACAAATATCGAGGGTGGTGCCGATAGTGGAATCATCCTCAAGAACAGCTGCAATGGTTGCTGCCACATCAGCGCGTGGCACATAAGTGGTCTCGGCTGGAATAAGTACCCGATCAATCTTTCCGGTGGGCTCATCCAGGGTCAAAATATCTCCGGCCACGATGGTGTAGTCCAGTGAGCTTTCGCGGAGATAATCATCTGCGATGCGCTTGGATTCAATGTAGGGATAAAAGCCCTGATCCTTGGCTACACCATGTCCAGCGCGGGGACGCAGATAAGACATCATTACATAACGCTGAACTCCGGCGTCTTTGGCCGCATCCATGCTGCGCATTGAAGCGTCGCGATCAATGGCGTAGGTATTTTCTGCAGCTCCGCCTCCTGCACCTGCAGACCACACAATGGCGTCAAAGCCTTGCATTAGCTGTGCCATCTCTGCAGTGCTGAGAGCTGCAATATCGTGAATCTCTGGTGTTGCTCCAGTATCTGCTACTTCCGCACGGTGATCGGGATTGCGGAAGATGCTGGTCACTTTGTGGCCATTTGCTACCAGCAGGGGAGCAAGACGCAGAGCTACCTTGCCGTGTCCGCCGATGATCATAATCTTTGACATATCTTTTTCCTTTTCCTTCTAGTTTTTAGGCTGTGGGAATTTCGAAAAGTTGTCCCTCGGTGAATTTGATGCTCTTAAACTGCCAGCTGCCATCTTTGCGCTGCAGGGTGCAGTCATAAATTGCACCAAAGATATTGCGTTCGAGCAGTTCTGGGGTGGCTCCATAAGGAACCAGGCGGTAGACCTGCAATTGCGCACTATCACCATCCACAATAACCTCGGTGGCGCCCATTGCGTGGTGCAGATAAGGCCTACCAGTGCGGAAGAGCAACAAAGTGCTTAAGAACTCGCGTTTGCTGCGAAGTGGTCCAAAAGGTGAGATATCTGTGTAGAGATCTTCCGCGAAGATTTCATCCATCAAGGACAAATCCCATTGATCAACAGCCCAGGTATAGCGGGTAAAAGCATCAATAATTTGTTGCTCGTCGCCGCCTAATTCTGAGTTTTCCGCAATGACATACCAGGGGGCATCTAGCGCACTTAAAGTTTTAGGCAGCTGAGCACCTGGTGCCCATCCCAATTGGTTCCGAGCCGGTGGCCAGGACTGCAAAGTGGGGTGGGAGCCAAAGACCCAGTCCAGCTCAAAACGCAATGAATCTAGCTGCCAGCCTTGATCACAGTGCACCCAAACCAACTGGTTTGTCCATTCTGAATGATGGCAGCTGTGAGGTACACACTGTGCTGGGCCTTCTCAGCTGTAACTGCAATGTACTCATTGGTGAGGTAGTAGCGGCTAAATTCACCCGCTGGTGCTGCTCCTGTTAAAGCCCTAACGACCACTGCACGACCCTGTGCATCGCCCAGATTAGAGGTTTCCATCTTTATTTCAGGCGCAAAATATTCAGCGATGGAACCAGCTTCGCCAGTTTTGAAGGCATCAATAATGGTGTGGAAGGTTTCTTGAATGCTGTTTCGATGCGGTGTGCTAGCCGGCATCAACAACCTCCTTGAGCAATTCATAGGAACGCAAACGAGCCTCATGTTCATAGATATAGGAGGTGAACATGATTTCATCGATTTCTACCTGCTTTAGCAGACCTTCGATTTGTCCCTTAATGGAATCTGGCTTGCCGACGACAGAACCAGCCACCGAATTGTGCACAATATTCATTTCCTGCTGGCTCATTTGGCGAGGGCGCTGAATTGGCAGTGGATGACCTTGGGACAGTGCCAAGAAGTGCTGCTGGGTGGAGGAGAACTGTGAGACAGCTTCCTCATCAGTATCGGCAACGGCCAAGTTGAGGCCAAGCATGACATAAGGTTCATCCAAGACCTCGGAAGGCTGGAAATTGCGTCGATAAGTCTCAATGGCAGGGTAGGCAAAACCAGGGGAGAAGTGGCCTGCAAAGGAGAAGGGCAAACCAAGTTTGGCTGCCAGGGTGGCGCTGAAATCACTTGAACCAAGCAGCCAGACCAGCGGATCTTGGCCCACAGCTGGGATTGCAGTGACATTTAGGTGCTTACCGGTGCGATCTGGGGTGAAGTAGGAACGAAGTTCTTCCACCATGCCGGGGAAATCATCGGAGTTGCTGCGGTGTAATGCGCGGGCTGTGATTTGATCGGTGCCAGGGGCACGACCTAGACCCAGATCAATACGTCCAGGGAAAATGGATTCGAGGGTGCCAAACTGTTCGGCGATAACCAGAGGGGAGTGGTTTGGCAGCATAATGCCGCCGGAACCTACTTTGATGTTTTTGGTGCGCTGGGCCACCAGACCAATTAAAACTGAGGTAGCTGCGCTGGCGATGGGCGCCATATTGTGGTGTTCTGCAATCCAATAGCGTTCATATCCCCAGCGGTCGGCGTGTTCAGCCAGATCGAGGGTGTTGCGGAAAGCATCGGCCGGGGTGGAACCATCGCTAATTGTTGCTAAATCGAGAATAGAGACCTTGAGGTCGGTGAGGTTTTTGGCTGTCACTGGCTTTCCTCCTTGGAAGAAAAGATGATCATAAGTATTGCGAATATTCGATATTATGGCTAAGCGCAGGCAAAGCGCGGAGAAAACTATTTAAAGTTCTTCGGAGATAAAGTGTGCGATGTTCTTGATCGTTTCCTCCTTGCGGCGGTAATAGGTCCATTGTCCAACCCTTTCGGATTCAACCAATCCGGCACGCTGCAGAATCTGCAAATAGTGCGAGACGGTGGACTGAGACATATTGGCTTTTTCATGAATGTCTCGCACGCAAACACCGCCGGCGTTTCTAATTTCTTCGGTGGCATGTTTAGCGGGCTCAACAAAATAGCGGTCCGGTTCGCCGAGCCACCGGAGAATATCTAACCGTGCTTCATTTGCAAGTGCTTTAAAAATTTCTACCTGGCTTGCCATGTCCACGATACTAATCGAGAATTCTCGATCTATCAATTATTGCCCGCGCAGCGCGTCGAAAAGCGCTTTTCGACGCCACCTTGGTGGCCAAGCTTATCTGTGACCTCTACTATGGCGGTGGTCAATTAGTGATCTGTCTCTCAAGAATGAGGTATATGCATGTTAAAGAATGGTTTTTATGGTGCCGAGGCACATGGAGCATATGAAACCGCATCCATTGGACGCTTGGAATTGGAGGAGGGCGGAGTAATTGAAGATTGCTGGTTGGCCTATGCCACCGCCGGCACCCTCAATGAGGATAAATCCAATGCGATTTTGCTTCCTACCTGGTACTCCGGCAGTCACGGTGCATATTTTCAAACCTATGTTGGTGCTGGCCATGCACTAGATCCGGAAAAGTACTTCATCATCTCCGTCAACCAAATTGGCAATGGACTATCTGTTTCTCCCTTCAATACCGCTGATGACAGCATTTCTATGTCAAAGTTCCCGGATGTGCGCATTGGGGATGATGTCGTTGCCCAGGAACGACTATTGCGTGAGCATTTTGGCATCTCTGAGCTTTTTGCTGTGGTTGGCGGTTCCATGGGAGCGCAGCAAACCTATGAGTGGATCGTCAGATTCCCCGACAAGGTTAAGCGCGCAGCTGCAATCGCCGGCACAGCGAAAAACACCCCACATGATTTCCTCTTCACCCAGATTTTGAATGAAGCTATTGAATCCGACCCCGGGTTTAAGGGCGGAGAGTATGGCTCGCATACAGAGGTTGCTGATGGATTGCGCCGGCAGTCCCATATTTGGTCAGTGATGGGCTTTTCTACGGAATATTGGAAGGGTGAAGAATGGCGCACCCTGGGATTCGAGACCAAGGAAGCTGTACTTTCCGACTTCCTGGATCCACTCTTTTTGTCCATGGATCCCAATACCTTGCTAAACAACGCTTGGAAGTGGCAACGCGGAGATGTCTCCCGCCACACCGATGGTGATTTGGCTGCTGCTCTAGGCCGTGTAACAGCAAAGACCTTTGTTATGCCTATTAGTGAGGATATGTTCTTCCCGGTACGCGATTGCGCCGCCGAACAAGAGCTCATCCCGGGAAGTGAACTGCGGGTAATTGAAGATAACGCAGGACATTTGGGACTTTTTGGAATGTCTGCAAACTATATGCCGCAGATCGATCGAAATCTTAGCGAGCTTTTTGCCTCCTAATCCTTTTGCTCCACGTTGGCTGGCGTGGAAGTCCAACTATTAAGCAAGGACAGTCCATCGTGGGAGGGAGTACCTACGGCTGCTGTTAGTGCCACAAACAGTAGCCCAGGTTCGCTCTCTAAATTCATGGCTTCAAAATTAAGATCCAGATCTCCGACAATCGGATGATGGAAATGCTTTAGTCCGGTGCGGTGCTCGCGCACATCGTGTGAAGCCCAAAGAGTTCGGAAATCCTCACTATTGACGGAAAGTTCACCAACTAGGTCACTCAAAGCGCGTTTATGGGGGTTCCTTCCAGCTTCGGCTCGCAACAATGCCACAGTTTGCTGTGCTACTGCGTCCCAATCCCGATAGAAGTCCCTAGATGTTGAGTTCACAAAAACAAAACGCGCAAAATTGGGTGCTTGTTGTGCCTGCCGGGGCTCTTCATAGATTTCAGAGAATACGGCACGGCCAAGACGATTAATCCCAATCACATCGAGGCGTCCATTATTAACGTATGCCGGAACCGAATCCATCGCGTCGAGAAGCTGCTGTACCCCGGGCCTTATCTGCGCGGTTGCGGGCTTCGTGCACCGCTTTTTGGCACTCGTGTCTTGATTGGCGACTCTGATTAAATCATTCAGGTGGGAGCGTTCAGCTTCATCGAGCTGTAGTGCCCGGCACACACCTTCGAAAACAGCCTCTGAAATGCCCTTGGCATTGCCACGTTCGAGGCGGACGTAGTATTCCACGCTCATTCCAGCCATTAGTGCGACTTCCTCACGACGTAGCCCCGGAACTCGACGGCGTCCGCCAAAATTAGGTAATCCAACATCTTCCGGCCTAAGGCGGGCTCGGCGGGTGGTCAAAAACTCGCGAATATCGTTGCGATTGTCCATTCCTCAAGCTTAAGCCAGTTCATAGCTGTTAGGGGGTCACTGGAATTAACCCTATAAGCAGAGACTGTTTGGGGGCTTGAACACGCTATTTACTTGTAAAAGGAAAGAGTTTCCCTACCGCTTGGCCATTGGATTCAGCAGCGGTATTTCACAAGTAGGAAGTTGGATCTCATGGGTTCTTCAAAAGTTTGGTTTATCACTGGTGCAGGCCGCGGGCTTGGAATCGATATTGCGCACAAAGCATTGGCGGCGGGGCACAGTGTTGTGGCCACTGGTCGCAGTGCAGAACAAGTACTGAAAGCAGTAGGGCAGCACCCACAGTTGCTCACTGTTTCCCTTGATATCACTGATCCTCAGGCGGCATTGGATGCAGTTGATGCTGCAGTTTCGCGCTTTGGTGGAATTGATGTACTGGTTAACAACGCAGGTAACTTCTATGCAGGCTACTTCGAGAACATCAGCCCAGCCCAATTCCGGGCGCAGATGGAAACCAATTTCTTTGGCCCTCTCAATGTCACTCGCGCAGTGTTACCAGTAATGCGCGCGCAGCGCTCCGGCCAAGTTATTACAGTGACCTCAACCGCAGGATTGATTGGCCAAGAATTCTGTGCGGCCTATGCTGCCTCTAAGTTTGCCCTCGAAGGCTGGATGGAATCCCTACGTTATGACCTTGAGCCATATGGGATCTCCACCATGGCAGTTGAACCGGGATTCTTCCGTACTGAATTGTTGGTGGAAGGTGCCTCTACAATTTGGCCAGAATTGGAGATCGACGACTATGCAGAACGCACCAGCCAGACCATTGAGGCTTGGAAGAGCATGAATGGCCAGCAAGGCGGTGACCCAGCCAAGCTTGCTGCAGCGCTAGTGACGTTATCTGATTCGGAAGACCTGCCACTGCGTTTTATTGCCGGCGCTGACGCAATGGAGGGTGTTGAAGACAACTTGGCTACGATTCAGGGGCAGATTGATGCAAACAAGGGACTGTCCGCATCATTGGTTTTTGAAGATTAGGGGAGAGACACTGCCATTAGCTTTTGCAGAGGTATGGATTAGTGACGATTTCGGTTGCTCTCTACTCGTCCAGCCCGGCTAGCGCGAACGGAATTTTCTCCGCCTTCCCAGCCGAGGTGATCTTTACCCCAAGAATCTTCAGCCCAAATTGCGAGATCGTCCTCTTCTCGCCGGCGTTTGCGGCTTTCGCGACGATCTTCACGTGAGGGCAGGGGCGCCTTAGCTTTCAGGGGCTGGACATGAACTTTAGGGCTGATGAACTTATAGATTTTCTTTGAGCCATTGCAGGTTTTCTGAGTGGAATTAACTTCTAGGTGCACTCCAAGCTCGCCCGATAATTTCAAAGCCCGAACCTTTTGTCCACACTCTGGACAAGTAGTCTTACCAGCTGAATCAAGCTGCAGCGGTCTTTGAATTGAAGGGTTCATGGGGTCAACTTTCAAAGTATTTTTGACACTCGATTGGCGTTATTTTAACCATGAGTACGCTGCGAAAGCAGGAGAATGTGAAAATTTACAAAAGGTGTTAGCAAATTTGATGCATGGGTGAGGTGGTGATGTAAGATTCCTATGTTCCCGTCTGTGGTGGGCGGGAACTGGTAGGTGGACGTGGTGTTCCACTCCATGGTGGGACCCCCGTACTAGGCGCCTAGTACGGGGGTATTTTAAATGGTGAGGTGAAGCTTGAATTCTAGGAGTCGTTGTTGCAACGACCCTCTGAACTTAGGTCTCCAAGAAAAATAAAAATCCTCCTACCTGACATATTGCCTGGTAGGAGGTGTATTTGGTGCCCCTGGTGAGACTCGAACTCACACTGGACGGGTTTTGAATCCGTTGCCTCTGCCAATTGGGCTACAAGGGCATTAAAAATAAATCAACTCAAGTTCGTGGAAGAACTTGTCTTGCTGACTGGAAGAAATATTAGACCAAGTTGCCCACAAAATGGAAATCGGGAGGTGAAGTGGGGGAATGTGTCGCCAAATTTAACACTCGCCTACACTCGGATAGGTGACTGAGAAGACTGACCAGACCCTCATGCTTATCGACGGCCATTCTATGGCCTTCCGTGCATTTTTTGCGCTTCCCGCGGAGAACTTCTCCACCACGGGAGGCCAGGCAACAAATGCTGTCTATGGCTTTCTCTCCATGCTCTCCACCTTGCTCAAAGAAGAGCAGCCTTCACATATTGCGGTGGCTTTTGACGTGGGAAGAAAGACTTTCCGCACGGATATGTTCCCGGAGTACAAGGCACAACGTGACGCCACCCCTCCTGAATTTAAGGGGCAGGTGGAAATCCTCAAGGAGATTTTAGCCACGTTGGGCATCACCACCATTGAAAAGGTGGATTTTGAGGCTGACGATGTGATTGCCAGCTTGTCCGTAGCAGCAAAACCTTTGGGCTATAACACCCTCATCGTTACCGGCGACCGCGATTCCTTCCAGTTGGTTAATGACACCACCACGGTGTTGTATCCAATGAAGGGTGTGTCCGTGCTGCACCGCTTTACTCCTGAAGCCGTGGAAGAGAAGTATGGCCTGACCCCACAGCAATATCCAGAATTTGCAGCTCTGCGCGGTGATCCTTCCGATAACCTGCCCAATATTCCAGGTGTGGGTGAAAAGACCGCCAAGAAGTGGATTGTGGAATATGGCACCTTGGAAAACCTTTTAGAGAATGCCGAAGAAATCAAGGGAAAAGTAGGCATTAGCCTGCGAGAACGCATTGATCAGGTGCGTATGAACCGCAAACTCACCGAAATGGTGAAGGATCTCGAGCTACCTGTTGGCCCCGATGATTTAGAGATGAAACCTGCGCAGGTTGCAGAAATTGCTGCGAAGTTTGATGATCTAGAGTTTGGTACCAACCTGCGCGAGCGTGTCCTCGCAGTTATTAAAGCGGAGGGCAATGTTGTTGAAGCCGCCGCTGAAGAAGCTGAGCAGGTTGTCGTCGATACGCTCCCTTTGGCTAAATGGCTGCCAGCCCGCGCTGGCCAGCCACTCGCACTGGCACTAAGCGGTGTGGCCAAACCTGCTGGTGGGGACGCATACGCGGTGGGTATTGCGGATACCGCGCGCCACGCTGTGTTGGCCGATTTGGCTGACATCAGTGCCGAAGATGAACAAGCGTTGGCCACGTGGCTGGCTTCGGAGGACCCGAAGCTGCTGCACGGCGCCAAAGCCGCCTTCCACATGCTGGCTGGCCGCGGCCTTGAGCTCAACGGGGTGGCACACGACACCGCCATTGCGGCGTACCTGTTGCGCCCGGGTCAGCGTACCTATGAGCTTGCCGACGTTTACCAGCGTCATTTGCAGCGTCGCCTCAGCACCAATGACAACGGTGGACAATTAACCCTGTTGGATGCTGCCGATGATCAGTCGCTGGTGGATGATGCTATTGCGATTTTGGAATTGTCTGAAGAACTAACCAAGCAGCTCCAAGAAATTCAAGCCTTTGAGCTTTACCGGGATATGGAAATTCCTTTGGCGGGAATTTTGGCGCGCATGGAAGCCCTGGGTATTGCAGTTGATGTCAATACGCTGGAACAGCAGCTTGAGACCTTTATTGACCAAGTTTCCCAGGAAGAAGAAGCAGCTCGGGAGCTCGCTGGCGATCCAACTCTCAACCTTTCCAGCCCTAAGCAGCTGCAGGTTGTGCTTTTTGAGACCTTCGGCATGCCCAAAACTAAGAAGACTAAAACTGGATATTCCACCGCAGCTGCAGAAATTGAAGCTTTGGCAGTGAAGAATCCACACCCATTCTTGGATCATCTTTTGGCGCACCGTCAGTACCAAAAGATGAAGACCACCTTGGAGGGTTTGATTCGCGAGGTCGCAGCTGACGGGCGAATTCACACCACCTTTAATCAGACTGTTGCCTCAACAGGTCGACTTTCATCCACTGATCCAAACCTGCAGAATATTCCAGTGCGTACCGAGGCTGGCCGTAAAATTCGCTCTGCCTTTGTGGTGGGCGAGGGCTTTGAAACCTTGCTTACCGCGGACTACTCGCAGATTGAAATGCGTGTGATGGCGCACTTGTCTCAGGATCCAGGGTTGATCGAGGCTTATCGCGAAGGCGAGGACCTGCACAATTATGTAGGTTCTAAGGTCTTTGATGTGCCTATCGACGGAGTCACCCCGGAGCTGCGTCGCCGCGTCAAGGCTATGTCCTATGGTTTGGTTTATGGACTTTCTGCCTTTGGACTATCCCAGCAATTAAATATTTCTGCCGGCGAAGCAAAGTCCATTATGGAGTCCTATTTTGAGCGCTTTGGTGGAGTGCAACGCTACCTGGGTGAAGTAGTAGAAAAAGCCCGCAAGGCCGGATATACCGAAACTCTCTTTGGCCGCCGCCGTTACCTGCCAGAGTTAACCTCTGATAACCGCGTGGCCCGCGAAAATGCCGAGCGTGCCGCACTTAATGCACCAATTCAGGGCACCGCAGCTGACATCATTAAGGTAGCGATGATCCGTGTTGATCGTGAGCTACGTGCAGCGGGCGTGAAATCACGTGTCTTGCTGCAGGTTCACGATGAATTGGTGGTTGAAATTGCTACCGGTGAACTTGAGCAAGTACGTGAAATTGTAGAAAAAGAAATGGACAGCGCTATTACATTGTCTGTTCCACTGGAAGTTTCTGCAGGTGATGGCACTAACTGGGATGCTGCCGCGCACTAGGTGAGGAGTAAGCCAGGGTATTTAAGCAATTCGCTGTATTTGCGGATTAAGCTTGATGCCCTGGCTTTTGCTTTTTGATAAAGAAAATAGCGATGGCAGTGGCGAGCGAAAGTGCCAAGGTGGACATAAAAAATCCCAGGTGTGCGCGCTGTAGGACCATCTCCGGGGCGGTAGAGTTGCCCAGGAAAGTAACTGCTAGTGCAGAAAATACCCCAACTCCAAAGGTGCCACCGATTTGGTGAACTGAGTTGACGAGGCCTGATACTGCACCGGATTCTTCCGGCTGTGCACCTTGTACTGACATTGATGTCAAAGGACCAAAAGCAATACCTTGGGCTGCGCCCAGTAGCCCGATGGGGATTATTAAGGACGCGGTAATGCCTGCAGATTGTGGGATAAAGGCAAGTCCCGCCATTGCGATTACCATAAAAACCAACCCGCTAATCAGAAGGGTGCGATTGGAAAAACCTGCGCGTGATAAGCGTGGCACAAAAGAGGCACTAAAGAACTGTAGGAGTGACATGGGTAGGAAAGTAAAACCTGCTTGCAGTGGAGTGAAATCATAGTTGTCCTGCATTAACTGTGTTGCAAAGAAAAAGTAGGACATCACGGAACCCACTAAAAGGAAGCGAGCCACTAGCGCGGCATTCCTGCTGCGATCTCGGAAAAGAGTTAAAGGCATTAATGGGGAAGTTGCTCGCGACTCATTCCAGAGGAACACTCCAAAAAGCACGAGACCTGCAATTAATGAGGCAAGTACCAGTGGGGAACCCCAGCCTTGCTCTGCGCTCATCACTACGGCATAGAGGATCAGCGCAATTGAGCTCGCGGAAAAAATAGTTCCGGGTAAATCCAAACTGCCTTGTTTTGTGACAGATTTAGGCAGTACTCGCGAAGCCATCCAGTACAAGAGGATGGCAAGTGGGACATTAATAATGAAGCCAACTCGCCAAGACAGCATTTGGGCAAATATGCCACCCAGCACCATTCCTAAAGCCACTCCGATGCCAGCAACTGCACCATAAGCAGAGGTTGCGCGCAGACGTTGAGGGCCTTCAGGGAAAAACTCCGTAATAAGTGCCAAAGTTGCTGGAGCGATAATGGCCGCGCCTGCACCTTGCACAAAGCGCGCTCCAATAAGCACCGCAGCATTAGGGGCGAGGCTAATAGCAAGGGAAGAAAGCCCAAAAAGTAATAGGCCTACGTTGAGTACTCGGCGGCGACCAAAAGTATCACCAGCACGAGATCCGCAGAGCAAAAGTGCTCCAAAGCTGAGGGTATAGATATTTTGCACCCATGAAAGATGCAAGGGATCAAGACCTAACTCGGCGCCGATGGCAGGTAGTCCGGTGACCACGATGGAGGTATCTAGCAAAATCATGAGATACCCAAGGAGCACAATAGCTAAAATCATAAATTCTATTGTTGGCTCTTTGGAAAGCAGCAAACAGTGGTGAGTTAGCCCGGTAACGCCAGTACCTGTTTAGGACTCGTGCGAATTCTCAGGTGGACTCTTGCGCGGAAGCTTGCGGACATAGCTAGCAGGAGTCAATGTGTCAGCACTAGCAATGTGAGTTTGTTTTCCGGGAACTTTGTCCGTGTTATGCGCACTTACACATATCCACGAAGCATCGTCTTGGCGGGAAAGAGTAAAACTAAATACGCCAGTGCGCACTCCGGCTCTTTCACCCTGTGGGGTAATTTGTCCTTCCATTGTCCATGCTGCATGAACCACCGCCACATCTACACCCAAGAGACGAGTAGTTACTTTATTTAAGGTCATGACGGTGTCGGGGAACATACGATCAAAACCGTAGGCATGAGCATCGCGGATTTGTTTGCGAGAGTTCCACCACAAGCCGACGACGTTGACAAAATCTGCATCTTCACTAAAAAGCTCTGCTATTTCATCGGCATTTGCTTTGTTCCAGGCAGCCACAAAGTTTTCCGCAACTTGTGCTGGGGAGTTAATCAATGTCCTATTCCTTCTGCCGGGCGAGCTCTGCTTATCACTAGCTTTGAAGTAACCCTAATAAAGTCTAAAGAAAAGCTACCGTGGGGAGGGTTAGGCTCAGATTGTGCCTTGCCTGGTAATCGCAGTACCTCCCTTAGTTTTCAGTGGAGGAATAGATTAGGGGTTATGGATCTACAAGCTGACGTCAAAGAATTCCTCACCACCCGCCGCAATAACTTAAGCCCCAAAAATGCGGGCATGCCGTTTTATCAAGGTAGAAGGCGGGTCCCCGGGCTAAGGCGTGAAGAGGTAGCCATGCTTGCTGGAATGAGCGTGGACTATTACACCCGCTTGGAGCGCGGAAACCTCAGTGGTGTTTCCGATCAAGTCTTATCTGCGCTCGCTCAGGCATTACAGCTTGATGAGGCAGAAACTACGCACCTTTTTGATTTATCTCGTCTGGCAAATGCTGGGGGAGCCGCACGCAAAAAGGCGCAAACTCCAGCTGCAGATAAGGACTCAGTGCGACCAGAGATTAGACGCATTTTGGATTCCATGCAGGATATGCCAGCATTTGTACGCTCTGAGCGTCGCGATATTATCGCAGCCAATGCTTTGGGCCGTGCACTTTATTCACCCTTATATGAGAGCAAGGTATCGCAAACACTTGGCGATAATAAGGATGCAGTCAACGTTGCTCGCTTTACATTCCTGGATCCGGCTGCTCGTGACTTTTTCCCGGAGTGGGAGAAAATGGCAGGCAACTTGGTGGCCAGCCTGCGCGCAGTGGCAGTGAAGTATCCCTTTGATACAACCTTTAGCAATATGATCGGCGAGCTAGTTACCCGCAGTGAGGACTTTGCTCAAATGTGGGCTCAGCATAATGTGCATCTTCACCGCGCAGGTTCCAAAACGGTGCACCACCCACTTGTTGGAGATATCACCCTAGATTTTGAAACCCTCGTGCTACCCGCGGAATCAGAGTTGGCGTTAATAGTTTATTCCGCAGCTCCAAATTCCAGCTCGGCTGACAACCTGCAATTGCTGGCTAATTGGAGCGTGGGTGGCATCGCCGAAACAGGTAATAACAGCCCCTCCCTCAACCTTTCTGTGGAAGATAGCCTTTAAAACATGACCATTCCTAGTTTTACTTTGAACAATGGTGTTAGCCTCCCAGCCCTAGGCTATGGAGTCTTCCAAACACCACCCGCCGAGACAATTGCTGCAGTTAAAGAAACCCTCAAGGCTGGCTACCGTCACATCGACACCGCAGCTGCCTACGGCAATGAACGTGAAGTTGGACAAGCAATCGCTGAATCCGGCATTGATCGCTCTGAAATCTTCATCGAAACCAAAGTCTGGATCTCCGACTACGGCTTTGATGCTACTTTGCATGCTTTTGAAAAGTCCGCCGCCAAGCTTGGGGTTGATACCATTGACCTTTTTATCCTCCACCAGGCACTTCCCACAAACTTTGACCTGACCATCGAGGCTTATAAGGCACTTGAGCAGCTACTTGCTGAAGGCAAGGTGCGCGCAATTGGCGTTAGTAACTTCATGGTTGAGCACCTGGATAAGCTGATTGCAGAAACCACTGTCGTACCAGCAGTAAACCAGTTAGAGATTCACCCTTATTTCCAGCAGCGAGAAGTCCTTGCACGCAATGCTGAGCTGGGCATCCTGAGCCAAGCTTGGTCCCCAATTGGCGGAATTACCTTCTATCGCGAGGGCGAGCACACCAGCACCCTAAACGATCCCACCATCGGCGAGATCGCCAAGAAGTACGGTAAAACCCCAGCTCAAGTTATGTTGCGTTGGCAATTCCAAGAAGGACACCATGCTATTCCAAAGTCGGTGACACCTTCTCGAATTGCTGAGAACATCAATATCTTTGACTTTGAGCTTAACGACGAAGAACTGCGCGTCATCGATGCGCTGGACACTAAAAAGCGTGGCGGCCCTGAGCCCGAAGACATCAACCTAGAAACCTTCGGAATGCCTATTCCAGAGGCTTAAAACGGAAGTGATGCAATAAAAATAGCCGTGCCGGGGAAAAGCTTTCCGCGCAGTGGCGACCATTGGCCCCAGGTCTCAGTGAGATCTGCGGGCCATTCTGGTTCGATAAGCTTTTCCAGCACAAAGCCTGCGTCGATAAGCTCATTAATCCGCGCACCCATGGTGCGGTGCTGTTCGGCATAGGTTAAATGCCCGGTTTCCTCATCTTCTTCCACATAACCTGACTGGTCGAAGTAGCTAATGGTTGCCTCGAGGCCCGCGGGGCCGGGATCATCAGGAAAAATCCAGCGCATGGGATGGGTAATGGAAAAAACGAGGCGACCGCCAGGTTTAAGGACGCGCGCAAATTCACGCATTAATGCCGCGGAATCCTCAACAAATGGGATCGCCCCAAAGACAGAAAATGCCAGATCAAAGGCATTATCTAGGTAGGGAAGTGCCATGGCATCGGCTTGTACCAAAGATACTGTGTGGTTTGGGCCAGCATGGCGCAACATTTCTCGAGAAATATCAAAGGCAGTAACAAACGCCTCTGGGATGTCATGGGAAAGCCAGCGTGAACACGGCGCGGAGCCACAGCCAATCTCTAAGATTTTTGCACCTTTAAGCTGCTCCGCTGTGCCAAGCAGGCGAACATCTTTTTCATGCAGCATCTCCGGGCACCAATAAAATTCACCTTGTGGACTATCCGTTCCAAGGTATGAACCATGCCGTTGGTGATAGTCGGAAGCGTCTAAATCCCACCAATGACGATTGGCTAGCGAAAACTCATTGGTCTCACTGGTATCATATGTGCCCATTTGCTGAATTCTATTTGCTCTAGCTGCACAAACAGCGTAGTGTTGATTAGGCGTGTCGCTGCGTAGGGTGTCGGCGTGTTCTTGTAGGAAAGCACACCGAGCTTGTACGTGAAATCAAAACCCCGTCTATACAGGGTATTTGGGAGACATTGCTTCCTGTCCATTCTAAATTTCCTATCCATTTCGGAGCAATTTACATATGCCCACCAACAATGCACCTCAGGTAGCCATCAACGATATTGGCTCTGCTGAGGACTTCCTTGCAGCAATCGACGCAACCATCAAGTACTTCAACGATGGCGACATCGTTGAGGGCACCGTGGTCAAGGTCGATCGTGACGAGGTTCTTCTCGACATCGGATACAAGACCGAGGGTGTTATCCCATCCCGCGAGCTTTCCATCAAGCACGATGTCGATCCCGACGAGGTTGTCGAAGTTGGCGACCAGATCGACGCTCTTGTTCTCACCAAGGAGGACAAAGAAGGCCGTCTGATCCTTTCCAAGAAGCGTGCTCAGTACGAGCGTGCATGGGGAGCCATCGAGGAGCTCAAGGAGAAGGACGAGCCTGTTACCGGCACCGTCATCGAGGTCGTCAAGGGCGGCCTTATCATCGACATCGGACTGCGCGGCTTCCTGCCAGCATCCCTCGTCGAAATGCGTCGCGTTCGTGACCTGGACCCATACATCGGCCAGGAGCTCGAAGCGAAGATCATCGAGCTGGACAAGAACCGCAACAACGTTGTTCTTTCCCGCCGTGCATTCCTCGAGCAGACCCAGTCTGAGGTCCGTTCCGAGTTCTTGCACCAGCTCCAGAAGGGCCAGGTCCGCAAGGGCGTCGTCTCTTCCATCGTCAACTTCGGCGCATTCGTCGATCTCGGCGGTGTCGACGGACTGGTTCACGTTTCCGAGCTTTCTTGGAAGCACATTGACCACCCATCTGAGGTTGTCACCGTTGGCGACGAAGTCACCGTTGAGGTTCTCGACGTTGATCTCGACCGCGAGCGCGTATCCCTCTCCCTGAAGGCAACTCAGGAAGATCCATGGCGCGTCTTCGCACGTACCCACGCTGTGGGACAGATCGTGCCAGGCAAGGTCACCAAGCTTGTTCCATTCGGTGCGTTCGTTCGCGTTGAAGAGGGCATCGAGGGCCTCGTCCACATCTCCGAGCTGGCTCAGCGCCACGTTGAGGTTCCTGACCAGGTTGTCGCCGTTGGCGAAGAGGTTATGGTCAAGGTCATCGACATCGATCTCGAGCGTCGTCGTATCTCCCTCTCCCTCAAGCAGGCAGACGAGGATTACACCGAGGAATTCGACCCATCCAAGTACGGTATGGCCGATTCCTACGACGAGCAGGGTAACTACATCTTCCCTGAGGGCTTCGATGCAGAGACCAACGAATGGCTCGAGGGCTTCGATGAGCAGCGTCAGGCATGGGAGGCTCGCTACGCAGAGTCCGAGCGTCGCTTCACTGCTCACACCGCTCAGATCGAGCGTCGTCGCCAGCAGGCAGAAGAGGCAGCTGCCGAGGCTCCTGCAG
Source organism: Corynebacterium callunae DSM 20147 (assembly GCF_000344785.1). NCBI lineage: Bacteria > Bacillati > Actinomycetota > Actinomycetes > Mycobacteriales > Corynebacteriaceae > Corynebacterium > Corynebacterium callunae. The sequence continues at coordinate 1,339,018 of NC_020506.1, forward strand.
GCAACTACTCCTCCGAGTCCGAAGAGGCAGCTCCAGCAGCAGCATCTTCCGAAGAGACCACCGGTGGATCCCTGGCTTCCGACGAGCAGCTCGCTGCTCTGCGCGAGAGGCTTGCAGGCAACTAATAATTCCTGCGCTTAGCTCTAAGGTGTCAACTGACGTTGACAATTGGCACCACTAGCGCTTGCTCCGCATAAACACCCCGTATCACTTGCTTTAGGGCAGTGGTACGGGGTGTTTTGTATGGGTTGATGGTCGAGCGGCCAAATGGTGGTCTGCACCCGTGCCGGCCCGCACTCATGGCGAACCGAATGGAATGTTGCGCCATAGCCCGCTTAAGAATTGGCTACTCTAATTAGCTTCAGAGACGTTAATAGGGAAGTGTTGTAATGAACTTCGTGGGGTTCAAAAATCTCTGCGCTAGCGCCGCTGAATGCTTGGGGGAAATTTTTGGGAAGCTGGGCCGTTAGATAAAGTTTTGGCCAAATTTGGCCTTTGAGGTGGCATTTCAATAAATTAGATAAGTAATACCTTTTGGATTTGTTTGTACTTGTGTGTTTCGTCTTGTTTTGTGCGGTATTCGGACATATCATTAGGGAGACTTACCACTTATTCGGAATTAAGTGTTCTCCATCACAAAAGATGTAGAGCCCTTGCCAAAAGAAGATTAAAAGCTTCCTGAGCTATCAGGAAAAAAATTTTGCATAGTGTGCAATCGTTTTCTTATGCGGTTCTATTATCACCCTCGATGATAGCACCCCGGAGAATTGGTAGGCGCTGCAGGATCGAACCGCGATCTTGACGGCTCCAATTTCGTTGCGGTAGATAACTCTCTTTGGAGAGCTAAGAGCCGCGCGTTCAGAAAGGTTTGACATGGCGTCCAAACTAACGACGACATCGCAGCATATTCTGGATAACCTCGGTGGTCCAGACAATATTACGTCGATGACCCACTGTGCCACCCGCTTGCGCTTCCAGGTGCGAGATCAATCCGCTGTTGATCAGCAAACGATTGACTCAGATCCTTCAGTGCTGGGCGTTGTGCCACAGGGCTCTACCGGTATGCAGGTAGTGATGGGTGGATCTGTTGCCAACTATTACCAAGAGATGCTCAAGCTTGACGGCATGAGCCGCTTCGCCGGCGGTGAGGATGACGCTAAGCCAGCCGCTGCTAAGAAAGAATACGGCGGAGTCCGTGGCAAGTTCTCTGGCGTAGACTACGCCTTCGAGTTCTTGTCTGATACTTTCCGACCAATCCTGTGGGCCCTGCTTGGTGCCTCACTGATTATTACTCTGTTGGTTCTTGCGGATACCTTCGGTTTGCAAGACTTCCGTGCTCCAATGGATGAGCAGCCTGATACCTATGTATTCCTGCACTCCATGTGGCGCTCGGTCTTCTACTTCCTGCCAATTATGGTTGGTGCCACCGCAGCTCGAAAGCTCGGCGCAAATGAGTGGATTGGTGCAGCTATTCCAGCCGCACTACTTACTCCAGAATTCTTGGCACTAGGTTCTGCCGGCGATACCGTCACCGTCTTTGGCCTGCCAATGGTTCTTAATGATTACTCCGGCCAGGTCTTCCCACCACTGATTGCAGCAATCGGCCTGTACTGGGTTGAAAAGGGTCTGAAGAAGATCATTCCGGAAGCAGTGCAGATGGTGTTTGTACCATTCTTCTCCCTGCTCATTATGATTCCAGCAACCGCATTCTTGCTCGGACCATTCGGTATTGGTGTGGGTAATGGCATCTCCAGCCTGCTTGAAGCTGTCAACAACTTCAGCCCATTCATTCTGTCTATCGTTATTCCTTTGCTCTACCCATTCTTGGTACCACTGGGCTTGCACTGGCCTCTCAACGCCATCATGATCCAGAACCTCAACACCTTGGGTTATGACTTCATCCAGGGACCAATGGGTGCATGGAACTTTGCCTGCTTCGGTCTGGTTACCGGCGTATTCCTGATCGCTTTGAAGGAAAAGAACCGCGCAATGCGCCAGGTTTCCCTTGGTGGCATGCTTGCAGGTCTCCTCGGCGGTATTTCCGAGCCTTCCCTTTATGGTGTGCTCCTGCGCTTCAAGAAGACTTACTTCCGTCTGCTTCCAGGCTGCCTTGTTGGCGGTATCGTCATGGGCATCTTTGACATCAAGGCTTATGCCTTCGTGTTCACCTCCCTGCTCACCATCCCAGCAATGGATCCATGGTTGGGCTACACCGTTGGTATCGCAGCAGCCTTCTTTACCTCAATGCTCTTGGTTCTCTTCTTCGATTACCGTTCCGATGCAGAGCGCGATGAAGCTAAGGCACAGATGGCAGCAGCTGAGCAGGCTAACAACACCCCAGCAGCACCCGCAGCTCCAGTTGCTCCTGCAGCAGGCGCAGCCGTAGCTGGTGGCGCAGCAGCCGCAACTGCAGTTGCTACCAAGCCTCGTTTGGCAGCCGGTCAGGTTGTGGAAATCACCTCACCACTCGAGGGCCGCGCAGTTCCCCTTTCTGAGGTACCGGATCCAATCTTCGCTGCTGGCAAGCTTGGACCAGGTATCGCAATTGAACCAACCGGTAACACCGTAGTAGCACCAGCTGATGCGACTGTCATCTTGGTTCAGAAGTCCGGACATGCCGTAGCGTTGCGCTTGGATAGTGGCATCGAATTGCTCATCCACATTGGTCTGGACACTGTTCAGCTCGGTGGCGAAGGCTTCGAGGTTCATGTTGAGCGCAAGCAGCAGGTAAAGGCTGGCGATCCTTTGATCACCTTCGATCCAGAGTTCATTCGCTCCAAGAACTTGCCTTTGATCACCCCAGTTGTGGTCTCCAACGCTAATAAATTCGGTGAGATCCTTGGCATCGAAGCAGCACAGGCAGACGCCACCACCACGGTAATTAAGGTTAATGGCGCTGAATAAGCTCAAACCTTGCCCATAACAGGGCAGAACAAACTAATCTGGTCAGTATGTTAAAGATTGGACTGACCGGCGGGATCGGCAGCGGTAAATCAACCGTTGCCGATCTTTTGTCGTCTGAAGGATTTTTGATCATCGACGCAGACCAAATCGCCCGCGAAATAGTGGAACCTGGTCAACCAGCCCTAGCGGAATTGGTAGAGGCTTTTGGCCCAGAGATCATCAAAGAAGATGGTTCACTGGACCGTCCAGGGCTTGCTGCCAAAGCATTTGTAGACCCTGAGCACACCGCATTGCTTAATTCGATTACGCATCCACGCATCGCTGAAGAAACTGCTCGACGTTTTGCGGAAGCCGAGGCCAATGGCACCAAGGTGGCGATTTATGACATGCCGCTGCTCGTGGATAAGGGCTTGGATCGTGGCATGGATATGGTGCTGGTGGTGGACGTCAACGTTGAGGAGCGCGTGCGCCGCCTCGTCGAAAAGCGCGGTTTGGGGGAGGAAGACGTGCGTCGCCGCATTGATTCCCAGGTTCCCGATGAGGTGCGTTTGAAAGCTGCAGATGTGGTGATTGACAATAACGGCAGCTTGGATGACCTTAAGGCGAATATGAAGAACGTTATTGCGGAGATTTTGACGCGTTCTAAGTAGCATCCTTGGGCAGAAATTTATCTGCGCCAGAGATTGCAGCTTAAACCCCCACGCACCTTCCTAAAAGCGGTATTCTAGCGCCCATGAAGATTTGGAATACTGGTCCCTTTGATAATGAGGAAGCTCAGGAAGTGTTAGAGGATCTCCGCGAGGGGCACCTGGATCCCGCGGAGCTGCTGCCTGACATCGGCCAGCGGCATATCGAAGAGGACCAGGGAGCTCTGATTATCGCGCTCGCACACCTGGCAGCCGGTAATCAGCCTGCGGAAGGCGCGGCGGTGGACGTCGAAAAGCTTCAGACTCCGGCTATGAAGGATAAGCTGCGCCAATGCCTGGAAGCGGTATTGATTGATGGTACGGTTTCGGCGCTTTATGCGCGCTGGCAGCGCGAGGGCGAGAAGCTCCACGAGTGGAAATCGCGTTCCTACGTGCTCTTAAAATAAGACGCTTTTCGACGAAAAACCGCTGCGCGGGCGCGAAACTGGGTTAAGTGGTTAGGCTTAGTGCTTATGAACCTTCACCCAAATGTTGCGCCATTTTCCTTTTTGATCGGTACTTGGAGCGGTGCTGGCCGTGGATATTATCCGACTATTGCGGGTTTTGAATACCGCGAGACCGTAACTTTTAGTGCGATTCCCGGCAAGCCCTTTTTGCGCTATGAGCAAAAGACGCAGGGTGCACACGGTCCGATGCATACTGAGCTGGGATTTTTCCGTCCTGTGGGGGAGGGCAAGCTGGAATTCACTCTCGCTCAGCCTACGGGCCAAACTGAGCTTTTGGAAGGCGCTGTTGCAGAGTTTGATGGCGAGCTGCGCTTCGATTTTGAGCAGTCCACTGTGGTGAACTCGCCGGCTGCTAAAGAAGTAAAAAGCACTGCGCGTTTTTATGTGTTAAATAAAGAACGCACAGTGCTTAAAACTCGATTTGATATGGCTGCTGCAGGTCAACAATTGCAGCAGCATTTGGAAAGCCACTTAGAAAAGTAGGCTTAGCCGATTCGCTCGACGGCGTTGATAACCAAGTTCCAGAACTTATCAAAGTCCAGCTTTACTGCAACCTGAGTGGTGCAATCGGCAGGCGCTGGGGAGCGGAAATCTGCAACGGTCATGCCGGTGGTGAGCGCACCCGTGAGCTCTACATCAAGTGGAGCCTTGCGGGTGGTGAACACTGAATTATCGATGAGGTAAGCAACTGCGCAAGGATCGTGCACTGGTGGGTTCTCAAAGCCCTGGGCATCTTGGTAGTTCTTGCGGAAAGCGGCAAATAGCGCAACCACAAAATCAGCGGTATGAGTGCCAAGTACTGCGATCTTGGCCTCCACCTCAGGGGTTGCCAGTGCTTGGTGGGTAAGATCCAGGCCGACCATGGTCAGTGGCCACTTTTCATTAAAAACAATGTGGGCTGCTTCAGGGTCAATCTTGATATTAAATTCCGCAACAGCAGTCCAGTTGCCCTCGTGGTAGCCACCGCCCATGAGCACAACTTCCTTCACGCGCTCAGCGATGCGAGGTTCCTTTCGGACTGCCAGTGCGATGTTGGTCAGTGGTCCAGTAGGAACCAATGCCACAGTGCCGGGCTCATTGTTCATGATGGTGTCGATGATGAAGTCCACAGCGTGGGTATCAGAAACCTGCTTGGTGGGTTCTGGCAACTCAAAGTTGTGGATTTCCATACCGGTATCGCCGTGGATGTCTTCTGCAACTTCAACGGCGCGCACCAGTGGGCGGGTAGCACCGGGGTAAATTGTGGCATCAATGCCTGCGATAGTGGCCACTACCTGCGCATTGTGGGTGACCTTATCGATGGTGTGATTGCCGCCCACAGTGGTGATGCCCAGCAATTCAATTTCTGGGCTGCCGGCAGCAAGCAGCATAGCTACTGCATCATCGTGGCCAGGATCGCAGTCGAGAATAATTTTCGTGCTCATGTGGTTCTCCTTTGAAATGGGGTGGTTTTAGGCCTGCTATTTTGCGGAGGTTTCCGCGAGGTTTTTAGCCGCCACGGTGTCTTTGATGGTTTCTGGACGTGGAATCATCAGGGAGCAGAGGAAGGCAGCTGCCAAAATGATCACGCCAGCCCACATACCTGCTGCGTATCCGCCATTATTGTCACCAAAGCTGGTAGCTACGGCGAAGAGGATGGCAAAGGAAATTCCAGCACCCAAGTTAAAGGCACCAGCATTCATTCCTGGGAGGTAGCCCTGGTTATCTGCAGGGGAGAGAACCACGCCAAGGCCGTTGAGCATGATATTGGCGATGCCGGCATAAGCGATACCCACAAAGACGGACATTGCCAAATAAGCCAGGTGTGAGTCGGTACCCACCAAGAAAGTTGCTCCGGCGACGCCAATGATGGTCAAGACGATGCCGATTTGCAGCACAATCTTATAGCCGAGCTTTCCAGCCATTGCTCCGGCGATTGGTCCAAAAATAAGTCCAGCCAGCGCATAGGGAGTAAGAGTCCACCAAGAGACAACTCCTGCGGACATGCCAGCGCCATTGTCCACGTCTTGCGCCAGGTTTGGCAGCAAGCCGTTCATCACCGCAAAGACACCAGTCATGGTCAAAAGCGTGGTGAGCAGCAGCGCCCAGGTGCGACGTTGTCCCAAATATTCCACGCTAACCAGAGGGTTCTTAACGCGCTTTTCGATGTTGTAGAAGACCACAACGCCGGCGATGCCGATAATAAAGAGCGCAACAACCAGACCCCAGTTAGCTGCGGAGAGCTTGCCTGCCTCATTAAAGGCCATAAGCAGAGAGCCGATGGATACTGCCAGCGGAAGCACACCCAGCCAGTCCATCTTAGGAGTTTCGGTAGCGGTGGATTCCTTCACACTGAAGGGGAGCGAGAGGGCAGCGACAGCACAGAAGGCAGCCATGACCCAGAAGATGGAACGGAAACCAAACGTTTCAGCCAGCCAGCCACCAGCAAGCGCATCCACGCCACCGATACCACCGTTAACGGAGGTGACAATTCCGAGTAGCAGCGCATATTGCTTTTCATTGGTTACCTGCTGGCGCAGAATAATCAGACACAGTGGCACGGTTGGACCAGCAACACCTTGGATGAGGCGACCCAGGAAGAGGATGGTCACATTCGGGGCAAAGGCAGCGACAATACAGCCGATACCGGTAACAATCATCATGCCGACCAGCACTTTGCGGCGACCAATCAGATCGCCCCACCGTGGCAGGAACAGGGAAAACAGCGCGGCCGCGGTGAAGAAGGCAGTCTGCGTCATGCCGATTTGGGCAGCTGTTGCATTAAGTTCAGTTTCCATGGTGGCCAGTGCTGGCGCCAGCATAGAGGCGTTGAGCTGGAAGGCGAATACCGCGACCAGCAAGGCGATCATCAATGGTACGACTGTGGCGGCCGAGGTTTTACTCGGCTGAACAGGAAGTGACATCAGTGTTCTCTTTTCAGTGAATGATTGAGGGGAGTTCAGTGGTCAGGGTGGGGTAGGAGGCTTGAGCACCCGGTTTGGTTGCGGCATAGGCGCCAACGCGCGCAGCAAAAGTTGCGGCCTCAATAAGGCCAGCACCTTCAGAAAGCTTTGCGACGAGTGCCCCCGCAAACGCGTCTCCACTTCCGGTTGTGTCGACTGCCTGGATTTTGGGGGTAGGGATTTCCGTGAGTTGGCCAGGTGTGCCAACCAGAGCACCTTCGGCACCAAGGGTCATCACCACGGAAGCAAAACCCTGATTCAGCAATTCCGCGACCAATCCTTGGGGATCCGAAGTGGTCGCTGGTGTTCCGAGCATGTCCAGCACCAGAGCACCTTCGTGTTCATTGACCAGCAATGGATCTGCACGACGCAGCTGAACATGGCCCACGGACACAACTGGAGCCAAATTGATCACCACACGTCCTTGTGAAAGATCGACGGCACGCTCGAAACCATCGGCAGGGATCTCACCTTGAAGCAACACGATGCCGGAATTCTCAATGAGTTGGGAATGTTTATCAACAAATTCCGCTGTGACAGACGCGTTTGCACCAGGGATAACAATGATGGAGTTTTCCCCATCGTCAGACACAGTGATGATGGCAAGACCAGTGGGACCATCCACAATGGCAATCGCGGACATATCTGCTCCTGATTGACGCATGTGTGTCAGCGCCTCGCCAGCCATTTGATCAGTTCCAACCGCACCGATCATGGTGACTTTGGCACCTAATTGTGCTGCCGCCACAGCTTGATTGGCACCTTTGCCACCAGCACTAACTGTGCCGCCGCTGCCCAGGAGGGTTTCTCCGGGTTCAGGGTGGCGTTGAACTTTGGCGGTGAGATCGGCATTGATGGATCCAACAACGACAATGTCGGTACAGGTTGAGTTACTCATTGGGGAGTGCATTCTTCTTCCTTAGAGGGGAGTTGATGATTGATTCACGATGAATAAGGGCAGTGGGGATCGTAGTTTTCGTGACGTTGGGCACCGTGCCTGCTATTAATTCGGTCAGGATAGACACTGCTCGTTGGGCTAGTTGTTCCACATTTTGATCAATCACCGTCAATGGATGGGGCTGTAGGGCAAAGAGCGGATGGGTATCAAAACCAATCACGCTGAGATCCTTTCCGATAACCAAACCAGCCTTATGGCAGGCTTCAATGACACCGATCGTCATCATGGAATCGCCCGCAAAAAGAGTTTTAGCTCCCTGGTTGAGCAATTTTGTAGCACCGTCAAATCCAACGCTTTGTTCGTACCCACCCAGAAAAACGAGCTGCTCGCCGATGTTGGAGTTGGCACAGGCTGCTTTGAAACTCTCTAATCGTTCGCGACCTGTCGAAGTACCCATGGGGCCAGAGAGATAGCCGATCGGCACAGCGTTGTTGTAGGCCAGGAGTTCTACTGCTGTGGCGATTCCTGGTTGGGGATTAGAAGTCACCGTCGGGATTGTGGAGTCTCCCGGAAGCTCTCGGTCAACCAACACCACGGGCATTCCTTGCTTCTGCAAGTCCTCTAGTTGATTCGCACATTCTTCATTAGGCACGCAGACGATTCCATCGACACCATGCGAGGTTAGAAACTCCAAAGACCTAGACATAGTGGTGGCATCTTCATTGCTGTTGGTGATAATCGTGGCTAGTCCGGCATTGCTAGCAATGCTCTGAATCTCGGTAACCATGGCGGCGAAGTAATGGTTAATCAAACTGGGAACAATGACACCAATGGTGTTGCTGCGAGAACTGCGAAGCGCACGAGCTTGGGCATTGGCCCGGTAGCCCAGATCAGAGGCTAATTGCTGGATTCTTTCACGAGTCGATGCGGCAACCGCCGGATTATCCGCCAGTGCCCGCGATGCTGTGGCGATGGAGACACCTGCTTGACGAGCGACATCTTTAAGAGTCGGTCGGAATTTTTCCGTCGCCACGACGCCCCCTCCTTATCTCATTGCCTACCTTGATGCAATCGTTTACATAAACTGTTATTTCAACCTATTACGTGCAGGGCTACGTTGGCAACAGGGGTAGGAATTGGGGGATTACTTTCATCAAGATGACCCTTTTGTCCCAATTGGGTCTGAGACTGTCTCTACTTTAGTGGTTGAGGGTTTGATAGCTCATGTTCTGCGAGAAGTGGCAGGTGAATTTTTCTGAATGTAACCGGCTAGCCAAGGTATTTCGCTCTGTAAGCGTGGACGGTGAACTGTTACATTGCGGTTCTTACCCGAGACCTAGAAGCGGGCACCAAGTAAAAACCCTACGACTGGTCTCCGCATTAGATATGACATTTAGACGCTACAACCAAAGCGATGAAAAATCTTCTCTCACAACTCCAATCCTCCCAAAGCCATATCCGGGCGAAAATGACTCTGATGGTAATCGCAAAGGAGATCACCAGCTGGCAAACCATCTTTCTAATCGTAGTGATCCCTGCCATGGATTCATCTGGGTGTGGATAATTGCGGGGGTTTGGCAAGTAATTCGCTTATATCGGATTTGCCCTACATTCCGGTTTTTGTGGCACAAAACTCCGTGGCCACCGAGCTGCTCCACACGCAGGAGACATTCCGCGAGATCGGTAGGAGGGCAGAGGGGTTGGCTCAGTTCGATGCTGATTCTCCCTGTTGCAAGACCCACGCGTGGATCGGCTTGGAATAGCTCGGACATGGGACCCACCACACGAACGTCACCGGCTTGGAGCCAGGCTGTTACCACTGGTTCGGGAGTATTCCCTGGAAGGTATACAACAATGTCTTGTTGCTTGAAAAATACACCGGCAGGGCGCGCTATCGGGTGAGTTATGCGTGAAGCCAGGGCGATAGACTCAGTATTTTTCTGCGCGAGCTTGTCCTTCTCAGGCTGGACGCGGACATCCCACTCCGGCTCAAGGTGATCGGCGACGGCTTCGGGGTCGTGAATGAAGATAGCACCGGTGTTCCACAGTCGCCATCCGAATTCCCAGTCTTCCCCACCATAACCAATCATTGTCTCGTCGAACCCGTCGACGTGAGAAAACAATTGCTTCGAGGTACCTAGCACTGAGGAAATAATGAAGCGCCAGGAGGTATCATCGGATAGACGCAGGTGGTCGGTATATTCCCAGGCATCACGGAGCCACTGCGGTTCTACTCCGTCCTGAAGACGGGTACCCACCACCACACTGCGGGGATCAGCTGTGATCCATCTGCTCATCGCACTTAAATACCCAGGGCGGGGGACCGTATCGCCGTCGAGAAAAATTAGCACCTCGTGAGAGGCTGCCCGGGCACCTAAGTTGCGTGCGGCTGCTGCACGAAACCCCTGGTCTTCCTGGCGAACTACTGTAATGGGCAACGTCGAGGTAACCTCAGGCGGAATGTCGGATCCGTCGTCGGCGATAATAATCTCCACTTTGCCTTCATGGTTGTTTTTCTCGATCCCTGCGATGACTTTTTTTAAGGAGTCGATGTCGTTGTAATAGGGAATTACGACGCTGACTGGTGCCGGATCATCAACAGGCCTTGGTGGTATGTTGCCACGCAGCCATGGTCCGAAATGTTTGATCCATAGATCCTGCCAGGAGGTGGACACCTCCTGCCACCCCCAGGTAGGGAGTGTGTTAACGCGCTGGGTAAATTCTGGGTCTTTGGCCGCTTCGGCGAGCGCAGAAGGCCAATCGTTAACCACCACCACCTGCTCGGGATGATTAGCTGCAACTTCACGAGCATAATCGCTATCGGCTACCAACACACGTCTCCCGGCAGCGAGCCAGCGCATTAAAGATCCTGATGCAGAGAAGTGTCGGTGGGCACATACGGGGATGGCAATGCGGTCCATCTCCGCCCACAAATCAGCATCGGAAAGGTAACCGGTAACTTCCACCCCGGGCAACTCCATGTTCTCATGGCCTAAGGAGTACGTGCCGAGTGCGCGAACAGAAAGTCCGTCCACCTGCCGCGCCGCTGTGGCAATGGTCTCATGGCCTTTGCCTGGATAGATAAAACCAAGGATACCGACAGTACCAGGATCCGGGGTGCTGGCAGGGTCGGGTGCCTCAGGAAGCGGTAGAGCAATGACATGAATATCGCTGTCGAAGAAGGAAGCCTCGTGGAATGAGTTAGTAACCGAGAGGTCAGCCATTCGGGCCAGGCGCTGGTAAGCATTACTGCGGCGTTCGAAACGCTCCAGTCCTTCCTCGGGTTGAGGTACGTCATGGAAGGAAACACTAAACGGATGACCTTCTACAGCGGCCAAAACGGCATCTACTGCAGACTCTGGATCGGGGCCGAAAAGGTGGTCGGTAAACGTAACATGGATCGGGCCCGGGTGAAGTGTGTCCTCAAGCCCAGCTCGGAGGCCGCCACTGTGAGTTGCTAGTAGTCGCGCGTATTCGGTTACACCGTGTTCTGTGGGACCTACTAACAGGTGGGTTATATTCATCCGTAGCGCTCCTTTTCAAGCCAAGCATTGCATCGGGCAATGATCTGCGACTTTATCAAAACCCACTGGGGCTGCGGGGTGTGATTGCCATGGTCGGTCATCGTTATGGTTCATTTATTCCATCCATCGGACCACATTTCTAGATCAAACCTAGCAATCTCAGTCGCTGCCCATGACGTTTCATTCCTGCTTTCATCACCTCTGGGTGCTCGTGGTAGAACGCAAGCTGCGCTTGATGGATATCTTCAGGGGGTAGAGGATGCCACGTCTCACGTCCCATTACCGTCACACCTAAGGCGCAGGCAGCCCTGGCGTCTATCGGGGCATCTAAGCCGCCCAGTAATTCGCGGCCAGGATCCTGCAGTTCACCGGATACACCGATGGCTGACAGTACCTGATGTGCGAGAAATTCCAAGGTGCTGTTGTCAGGATGGTTAATGGTATGCCAAATAGGCCAGGTCTCGATGAAGTCAGAAACCCGCACCGTGCCATGGGCCTTTTCACGCTTCCGCAGCTCAGCGATGCTCATCTCAGCCAGTTCACGCAGTTTTTCTTCCTCTACGGAAGGCACAGCTGGAGCATCGATTCCTCGTGACGCAGCGACTAGGGTCCGCAGATCGTGGTAGGGCACAACCGGCGGATTGAGGGACGAATCGCTTGGGGAGCGGATGATGACCTGATAGGGCATGAGGCCATCAAAACGCAATACTGGGAACGTAACTACCCTGCCACTATCTGGCAGAAAACTGGCCAACTGGTCGGTGCCACAGGGCAACCCCCGATAATTATCGCGCACCGGTTGCATAATCAGAATATCGGTGGTCTGCAACACCACCCTAATAAGATCGATATCTTCGCAGGTCCATTCATGGATGGCGGGGATACGGAAAGAATTCACGGCTCCGGTGGAATCAAGGAGTATGCGCAAGGATTCCGCCTGGCAGTTGCCGACTACCGCTATAGTGGGATTTTCACTGATTTGGATGGGAGCGCGAAGTCGGTAGAACTCTGCGTAATGGCGACGGCGGGCCACAGTAGCAGCTCCCAAAAGCCTATTATCATATACCTGCGTAATCATTAAAGATAATATTACAGGTTATACAAGAAGATTCGCCCATATCTAGAAAGGTGGTGCTGTGTCAATCAAAGTGCTGTCCATTCCGTCAAGCCATCCATACCCGCGAGCGTTGCAACCCGTGGGGGGATGGGAAGGAATCACAGTGTTGCCGGATCCAGTGGTGAACCCTGATAAGCCAGAGCAGTGGTGGCCCCACCCCGCGTTTACACCTGAATGGTGGATCAACCCACGGAAGGTGGATGTGGTTCATGTTCATTTCGGGTTTGAACATCTTACCGTGCAACAGACCAGACAGTTCACTGAAGTTCTCGATCGCAATGGTATTCCGCTGGTGCTTACGATTCATGATTTGGATAATCCCCACCTGACTGACCAGACCAATTACCACGAACAACTGCGTATCCTTACCCGGGCTGCTGCTCATGTATTTACGCTGTCGCAGCAGGCAGCGGAGCTCGTCAACAGGCGTTATAACAGCGCAGTCGAGGTGACGCCACACCCCGCGATCACCAAAGGTCAGCCACACCCGACTACTAACCGCGCCGGGGTGTTCCTTAAATCGGTGCGTGCCAATGTCATCACCGATCCGGGGTTTTATCGCGATCTAGGTGCGGAGATCTACATCCATGAGAATGGGCCATTGGAACTAACCAGTATGGCCGATCACGTACACATGCCCATGGATGATCAAACATTGCACACCACGATCGCTCGACACCGAGTGGTTGTATTGCCATATAAATGTGGAACCCATTCTGGCTGGTTGCGCATGTGCCGCGATCTCGGCGTCAGCGTAGCCGTCCCTGATTGTGGTTGCTATGCATCTCAGATGCCGGGTGATGACGGTGTGGCTACCTACCGCACCGGTGACGGCAAAGATGCAGCTCGCGCCGTGGCAATGCTAGAAAGCTGCTACCCCGCGCGTCCACACCCGGTGCCAGATGTCAGTGGCCAACATCGTCACGTTTATCTCGCTGCAGCGGGTGAGTTATGAAAATTGCTGTTGTTGCACCGGGCCGACACCCCATTATTGAACCCTATGCCGGTGGCCTAGAGGCCTATTGCGGCATCCTAGTCAATAGTCTGCGCAACCGAGGGCATGAGGTGGACTTGTACGCCACAGCTGGGTCCGAGGGGCATGTCCGTGATTTTGAGTTCCCCAGACCAGATTGGCGGTTCACTGCCACCGAGGAAAACGATCACGACTATCCGCCTGGGCATTCGGAACAGGAAGATCGGGCATTCGCGCGTCTGCGGGCGCACCTTGAGGCAAGCAACTACGACGTGGTGCATAACAATAGTTTGCACCCGGAACTGTTGCTATCACAGACCCTACCCCTGGTTACCACCTTGCACTGCCCACCAGTAGATCGTATGGCAGCGGTGGCACCGGAATCGAGAAGCGTTTTTACCGCAGTTAGCAACTCTACCGCCGCCAGCTGGGCTCTGCCTGGAATCCAGGTCATCCCTAACGCGGTGGATTGTTCTGTCTGGCGAGAGGGGCCTGGAGGTCAGAGTGCTATTTGGTTTGGACGTATTGTGCCGGAGAAGGCACCACACTTGGCTATCGACGCCTGCCGCAAGGCTGGAATCCCACTGACGATTGTGGGCCGACGTTCCAGCCCGACCTATTGGGCAAGCGAGATCGTACCGCGTCTAGGCAACGATGTGGAGTGGATCGGAACTCTCAATCACACCCTACTGGCGGAGCGGGTTGGTCATTCTCGCGTCGCGGTGATCACCCCGGAGTGGGAAGAACCCTTCGGGTTGGTCTCCATCGAGGCGATGTCTTGTGGCACCCCGGTGGCGGCATTTGCCCGTGGTGGGATGGCTGACGTACTAGATGCCTCACCATGCCCTTCGGTACAGGCTGGTAACGTTGAAGCGCTCGCTCAGGCCATTCGTGATTCGAGGTTCATCGACCGTGCAAGGGTCGCCCATTATGCCCGTGAAAATTATGGGATAGCTGCTTTCCTCGACCGCTACCTCGCGGTGTATAGAAAAGTAACAGCAGAGAGATCGGACCGGAAAAAAGCTCCAGTCACCACCGGAATTGTGTCCCGTATCGCCGCTTTTGCCCATGAGGAGGCCCAGCCATGATAGGCATGTATGCACACCACAGCGGTAGCGGGCACCTGCACCGCGTTCGCTCAATTGCCAGGCATCTGAAAGACGAAACCGTGGTCTTTTCCTCCGCACCCGGCGCGGATATCCAGTTGCCCTTGGACACTGACCCGGATAATCCCGCCCCCCGGGATCTGACGGCTGGGGGGACCCTCCATTGGTCGCCTATAGGAGTACCAGGACACACACAGCGTTTGGCGCTTATCGCCGCCTGGATCACCAAGCATCGCCCCCGCGCATTCTATGTAGATTGTTCCGTCGAGATCGCTAGCTTCGTACGTCTCATGGGCATTCCCGTAATTACGATCGCCATGCCAGGATTTCGACATGATCAACCCCACCAATTGAGCTACCACCAGGCTAGCGCCATAATCGCTGCATGGCCGGACTGGGTTCCCGTACCTACTCACCTGATTGCCCACGTGAATAAGCTTCACATGGTTGGTGGTATCTCCCGCTTCGAACCTCCGACGCAGTCATGCCAACGGTCCGGCGTCATAATCCTTCGTGGTGCAGGCGGAGACGACTTTGATAAGCATACCTGGCCGGAGGCCACGGTGCTTGGCGGAGATAGATTCGTGGACAACCCCATTCCACTCCTTTTGAGTGCTTCGGTAGCGATCGCAGCGGCCGGACAGAACTCCGTGGCTGACCTTGCCATTACTAGAACTCCTGCAATCATCCTCCCGCAGGACCGTCCCTTCGGTGAGCAGAGCACCACTGCAAAGACGCTGACTCAAGCCCGGATTGCCGTAGTTCCCACCACATTCCCGGAACCGGGAGAGTGGGAGGTTTTGTTTGAACAGGCGAGGAATAGAGCAGCGAACTGGCACCTCTGGCAAGCCGAAGGTGCAGCTAAAAGAGCTGCAGCGGTGATTGATGATGTGGCCAACGTGGAAGGAAATTAACCAGAATATGAAGTATGCGGTAGTGACCATAGCTGATGATTCACGACAAGCGCATGTGGACATGCAGCTGGAAGGATTGAAGAAATGGGCGCAAGGTACTCCACACTACCGTGGGTATATTGACACAGATATGAACCTTGCGCGTGCCCGCAACGAAGTAGCTGCCAGGGCTGTGGCAGATGGGGTCGAGCTGCTGATTTTCCTTGATGCTGATTGCATTCCAGGGCCCTTCTTAATACCTTTCTACGTGGAGGCAGCGCGTAACTGGCCTGATGAAGTCCTCTGTGGCCCGGTCACTTACCTTCAGGAACCTGACGATCGGGGATATCAATTAGACACTTTGCTGGAGTTGACTAACCCCCACCCAGCGCGTCCGAACCTGCCCGCGGGGCAGAGTAGATTAGGGACAGAAGAGGAGTGGAAGTTATTTTGGTCGCTTTCCTTCGCGATGAGTACTTCCGCATGGCAGGATAGCGGAGGCTTTGATGAGGGTTATGCTGGGTACGGAGGCGAAGATACTGATTTCGCGTTTAGCCTCCGGGCGCAGGGTAAAAAACTGCGCTGGGTGGGCGGAGCCCACGCCTATCATCAGTGGCACCTAGTATCCTCTCCACCAGTCGAACACCTCGATGATATCTTGGCTAACGCGACGCGCTTCCACTCCATTTGGGGTATCTGGCCTATGGAAGGCTGGCTGGTGGCATTTGCTGAACGCGGGTTGGTGAAGCGTAGTGACGATGGCTGGGTACGCACCTAAAGTGACACTTGTCGACGCTAAACCTCTACATCTGAATGGCATGTTCTAGATGGAGTGGGCATCACTGCAACTTTGCCTGAAAGTTTTTGAAAATCGACCTGAATCTGGACAATGATATGGCCCGTCCGGCAATCAGAAACTTTCTCTAGGAGACTCTGAATGGTCTAGCTCAGCAGAATTATGCTTGATTGATCGTACGTTTCGACATGATTGGCATTCTTCCGACAATAATTAAAAATGGGAACTGAATATAGGGCTTTGTACTTTTCTCAATACAAACCTCTCTGGTCTATGAAGAGATAAAAACCAGAGATCTCACCGGTTGCGGTTTATTCTCCCTTTCAAGTGGTGTGTACCACGCAGTAGATTACTGTCGCATCAGCTGCCAAATAACGATTCGAAAGGCTGAATCGTGTGCTAATGGTTCGGGCTTCTTAATGTGTATGGAATCTTTAGGGTATTTGATGCGAATTCTAGAGGTTCGCCACAACGCCATGTGTGAACCAAAGGGATCAACCGTCGAAAAGCGTTTGCTTGCGCAGTGATTTGCTGTGGGCCGCAACGTGTCCATCCTGTGGCGTATCCTAGAATGCATGGCTTTTGCTGCTGAACATCCTGTCCTGTCCTACTCTGAGCACCGCCCGGTTGGTGAGATCGAGCGAAGCGATGACAAATTTGAGGTTATTAGTGAATTTGAGCCTGCGGGTGACCAGCCCGCGGCTATTAAAGAGCTCGATGAGCGCTTAGACCGTGGTGAGCGGGACGTGGTGCTGCTGGGTGCTACCGGTACGGGTAAGTCCGCAACGGCGGCGTGGTTGATCGAAAAGCAGCAGCGCCCCACTTTGGTTATGGCTCCGAATAAGACGTTGGCTGCGCAGTTGGCTAATGAATTGCGGCAGCTGTTGCCCAATAACGCGGTGGAGTATTTCGTGTCTTATTACGATTACTACCAGCCAGAAGCGTATATCGCGCAGACTGATACCTATATTGAAAAGGACTCCTCGATTAATGAGGATGTGGAGCGTCTGCGTCACTCGGCGACGTCGTCTTTGCTAAGTAGGCGAGACGTCGTGGTGGTTAGTTCGGTGTCATGTATTTATGGTCTGGGCACTCCGCAGTCTTATCTTGATCGCTCCGTTGTGTTGAACGTGGGGGAGGAGATCGACCGAGATCGCTTTTTGCGCCTGCTGGTAGATATTCAATACGAACGCAATGATGTGGGCTTTACTCGTGGAGCTTTCCGCGTGAAAGGCGACACCGTGGACATCATCCCGGCCTATGAGGAATTGGCGGTGCGCATTGAGTTTTTCGGTGATGAAATTGATGCGTTGTACTACATCCACCCCGTGACTGGTGACACCATCCGGCAGGTGAATGAGATCCGTATTTTCCCAGCTACGCATTATGTTGCAGGACCAGAGCGGATGGAAAAGGCTGTCACAGATATTAAGGCGGAGTTGGAAGTACGTCTGGCTGATCTGGAGAATCGCGGCAAGTTATTGGAGGCGCAGCGTCTTCGGATGCGTACTGAATATGACTTGGAAATGATCGAGCAGGTTGGTTTTTGTTCGGGCATTGAGAACTATTCTCGCCACATCGATGGGCGTGGGGAGGGGACAGCGCCGGCCACGCTCATTGACTATTTCCCAGAGGATTTCCTCACCATCATCGATGAGTCTCATGTTACGGTCCCTCAGATCGGCGGCATGTTTGAGGGCGATATGTCCCGTAAACGTAACCTCGTAGAATTCGGTTTCCGCCTGCCGTCTGCGATGGATAACCGCCCATTGACCTGGGAAGAGTTTGATGAACGCCGTGGCCAAACAGTATTCATGTCCGCAACTCCAGGCAAGTTTGAGATCGCCGCTGCCGATGGTGAGTTTGTGGAGCAGGTCATTCGCCCGACAGGATTGGTGGATCCAAAGGTCACCGTGAAGCCAACGAAGGGGCAGATCGATGATCTAATCCATGAAATTCGCGAGCGCACCGATAAAAAAGAGCGCGTCTTGGTGACCACTTTGACCAAGAAGATGGCCGAGGATCTCACCGATTATCTGCTGGAAAACGGCATTAAAGTGCGTTACCTGCACTCCGATATTGACACCTTGCAGCGTGTGGAATTGCTGCGTCAGCTGCGCCTTGGTGAATATGACGTGCTCGTTGGTATTAACCTGCTTCGCGAGGGTCTTGACCTGCCGGAAGTTTCCCTGGTAGCAATTTTGGATGCCGATAAAGAAGGCTTCCTGCGCTCGACCACCTCGCTTATTCAGACCATTGGCCGTGCCGCCCGTAACGTCTCCGGCGAGGTCATCATGTATGCCGATAAGATCACCGATTCCATGGCTAATGCCATTGAAGAAACGGATCGACGCCGTGAAAAGCAGGTTGCTTATAACAAGGAGCACGGCATCGACCCGCAGCCGTTGCGCAAAAAGATTGCCGATATCCTAGACCAGGTCTATGAAAACACTTCCGACTCCGCCGGCAGCGGATCCGGAGAGGCTGCGGTGGTTGCGAAACCAGATATCTCCAGCTTGCCTGCCAAAGAGGTGCAAAAGCTTATCGACGACCTGAGCGCCCAGATGGCTGCGGCGGCCAGGGAGTTGAAGTTTGAGTTGGCTGGACGTCTGAGGGATGAAATCTTTGAGCTCAAGAAAGAACTCCGCGGAATTAAAGACGCAGGTATATAAGATGAATTAAGCCCTTAATCACCAACTATTTTGTTAGACTTATGCACAATGACACAGCAGCAGGGATTATCCTGCCTAGAGCTTTAGGGAAAGGTGACATGAGCGAGAATTACAGCAAAGTCGTCGTCGGAACAGATGGATCTAAGTCTTCTCTGCTCGCGGTGGAGCGCGCTGCGAAGATTGCCGCAGCCTTTGATGCCACATTGATCATTGGTTGTGCATATTACGAGAGCAAAGATGATGCCTCCAAGACGCTGCGCCAGGATTCCATGACCATTCTCGGTGATGATCCCGCCCGTGCAAACCTGGAAAAGGCTTCTGAGGTTGCTCGCGCAGCTGGTTGTGACAAGATTCAGGCAGAGGTTCGTTCTGGCACTCCAGTTGAAGCACTGATGGCCATGGTTAACGATAACCAGGCTGACCTACTCGTGGTAGGTAACCGCGGTATTAACTCACTGACCGGCCGTTTGCTAGGTTCGGTTCCTGCTGATGTGGCTCGTCAATCCGACTGTGATGTCATGATTGTTCACACTGTGAGCTAAAAGATTTTCTTTAAAGCTAAAGCCGGTTTTCATTCACCCTAAACAGGGGAGTGGAGACCGGCTTTAATCGTCTTGATGTTTGGCATCAAATTCTTCTTGGGCCTCGAGGACTTTGGCGAGCTCGGCTTCTACTGTGCCGGCTAGTAGGCGCAGCGGTTCAGCGATCTTTAGCCCGAGAGGCGTTAAGTGATAATCCACATGGGGTGGGATTGAGCTGTGGACAGTGCGTTCAATCATTCCATCCCTTTCCAACTTGGAAAGGGTTTGGGAGAGCATGCGATCACTTACGCCCTCCACCTGACGGCGAATTTCGGAGAACCTAAGTGGGCTTTCTGTTTGTTCCAAGGCCAGAATGGTTAATCCGCCCCATCTGCCGGTGACCTCTTGCAAAGCTACTCGGGAGGAACACGCAGCGGATAAAACATTGGGCGCTGGGGTTTGAGTATCAGTGGCTTGATCTGTCATGGGAAATAGTTTAGTCCCCACCATTAACTAAAGAAAGTATTGCGCTTACTTTTTATTAGTGCTAAGTTTGCATAAGTAAATTTTCCCGCAGAAAGAGATATAGAAAAATGCGCATTGCAGTTACTGGTGCAACCGGAAACCTCGGACACTTTGTCATTGATTCCCTCATCAACCGTGGCGTCGCCGCTGCAGACATTGTGGCAATTGTCCGCAATGAAGCAAAGGCTGCAGATTTGGCTGAGCGCGGTATCAACCTTGGTGTTGCAGCCTATGAGGATGAAGTAGCACTCACCGCAGCTTTGCAGGGCGTGGATCGCCTTGTACTGATCTCCGGCAGCGAGGTAGGAAAGCGCGTTGAGCAGCACACCAACCTCATCAATGCAGCCAAGGCTGCAGATGTAAAGCTCATCGCTTACACCAGCTTGCTCAATATTGAGTCCTCTGACCTTTCCTTGGCTGAAGAGCACCGCGTCACCGAGCAACTCTTGGCAGACAGTGGCGTTGAAT
The DNA here is from genome assembly GCF_000344785.1 of Corynebacterium callunae DSM 20147. Classification (NCBI taxonomy): domain Bacteria; kingdom Bacillati; phylum Actinomycetota; class Actinomycetes; order Mycobacteriales; family Corynebacteriaceae; genus Corynebacterium; species Corynebacterium callunae. The sequence continues at coordinate 1,359,510 of NC_020506.1, forward strand.
ATGCACTACTGCGCAATGGTTGGTACTGGGAGAACTACGCTTCCGCAATTGATACCGGCAAGGCTATGGGCCAATTCTTCGGTGCAGCTGGCGATGCCAAGGTATCCGGCGCAGCACGTAAGGATTATGCAGAGGCTGCTGCTGTTGTCATCACCAGTGAGAACCAAGCTGGCAAGGTATACGAGCTTGCCGGTGCGCCAGCTTTGACCTACCAGGGAATTGCAGATGCTGCCGCTGAGGTTATTGGTTCCCCAGTCACATATGTTAACCAGACTGTTGCTGAGTACCAGGCAGTTCTTGAGGGCGCAGGCCTACCAACCGGACTTGCCGGCATGATTGCAGATTGGGATAGCAGCATTGAAAAAGGTGCCCTCTATTCCGAGAGCACCGATCTTCAAGACCTCATTGGCCGTCCATCCACATCTGCTGCAGAGGCACTTGCTTAAGCATTAGTTAAAGAGAAATCTCTCCAAGAACACTCAAGGTCTGGGTTGCACGCGTTACTGCAACATAAAGATCCTGCAGCCCTTGGGGAGATTCTTTTATAATCCCCTCCGGATCAACCACAATGACGTGGTCAAACTCCAAGCCCTTGATTTCCTCAACCAGGAAATGATTATGGGCTTGAGTAAAGCGTGCTTGGGAAGAAATAACCGCGATGCTACGTTCTGGATCCTCTCGGAGAAATGCCTCTTTGAGCTGCTCAGTGTCGGCATCTGTGGGAAAGAATTCTACGGCACGTCCAGATTCTCGGATTGCAGTTGCCGGTGCCAAATCAGGATTAATTCGGGCTAACAGTTGGTTTGCCACCACCATAATTTCCGCAGGGGTGCGGTAATTCACTGTGAGTTCGTGATGACGGAATCTGTTCTTGATAAATGGTTCCAAAGACTCGGACCAATCGTCAACACCTGCAGGCGAACCGGTTTGTGCGATATCACCAACCAGCGTCATCCACCTGGAAGGGCTGCGACGGAAAACCATACGCCATTCCATGGGGGAGAGTTCCTGTGCCTCATCTACAATGACATGGCCATAAGCCCAGGTGTGGTCAGCCTTTGCACGTTCAGCGGTGGAACGGTTATCCCGCACTTCTTGGCGCTGGGCGAGGGTTTCCGCATCGATAATATCGAATGCCGAGAGAATTTCTGCGTCTGGATCGATATCAGGATTTTCATCAATATCCGAGGACTGAGAAGAACTCAAGACGTCTAGGACTTCTTGAGCATCTTCAATTTCCTGACGCCACTTTTTCTGGGCTTCTTCTCGAGCTTCATCTGGATCAGGTAAGCCAATAAGAGTGGTTAGTTCATCTAAAAGCGCTGCATCAGAAGGTGCCCACGGAGCGTCTTCTGCACGAAGGAGTGATGCGTGGGTTTCCTCGTCATAACCGGCTGCTGCAGTTTCGATGCGCTCAGCGTCGGTAAGCAGATCCTGGAGGACCTGCTGAGGCGCCAACTCCGGCCAAAAACCTTCAATGACCTGCAACAGGGCCACGTCGTCAAGCAAATCGTCGTGTAATTGATCAATATCTGCTGCAGAGAGCAGGTTTTTGCCACCCAAAGGATCGGCGCCAATGGTCTGCGCCATTTGGTGAGCCAACTGCTCCACCAGATGCTCGCGGAAAATTGGACGCGCTAAATTATGCGGCTGACGGGAGCGACGGGCGCGGGTGCGTGACTTAGCCACAGTTTTTTCATCGATAACGATCACGATGCCATCAACGGTGACTTCAAGCGGGATTTCAGGAACAGTCTGATAAGCCCGCACTGCCTCATTGAGGATGGTGGCCATTTCCTCAGAGCCCTTGATTTCTCGGGTGAGCAAATCCTCATGACCAGTGGGTTTGATGCCAGGGTAGAGATCGCCAATGGTGGATAAAACCACGCCAGTTTCACCGAGTTCGGGCAAAACGTGAGAAATATATTCCAAGAAAGTCTTATTCGGACCGATGATCAAGACACCAGATTTGGCCAATTGTTCGCGCCAGGTATAGAGCAAATAGGCCACCCGGTGCAGTGCCACGGCGGTCTTACCGGTGCCGGGGCCACCCTGGACGACCATGACGCCTCTGGTGGTATCGCGAATAATTTCATCCTGCTCGCGCTGGATGGTTTCCACAATATTGGTCATATGCCCAGTACGAGCTGCTTGCAAAGCTTGGTGCAAGGCAGATTCGGAACCAACGCCTTGCTGTTGAGCAGCGGCTAAAGCAGCATCACCTGATAAAACCTCATCATCAATTCCACTCACCTTGCGGCCGCGAGTGCGGATATGGCGCCGTAATTCCACGCCTTCTGGCTGCACCGTGGTAGCTAGATAAAATGGTCGCGCCATGGGAGCGCGCCAGTCCAAAAGCAGGGTGCGGTAATTATCTTCACGTGCATCCAAACCCATGCGGCCGATATAACGACGATCAAGAGTGGGCTTGCCCGGAACGGGATTTTCTGGGGTCTCGCCAGATTCTTCAGCAACGTCAATGCGGCCAAAAACAAGTCCTAATTGGGCTAAGTTGAGGCGATCGAGTTTTTCATTAAGTCCGTGATATTCAGTTTCACGGCGCACCAAAGCCTCGGGATCAGGGTTGGATGGGTCGACGTCCTTCATCACTTCCGCCAACCGCTCATTTGCCCTATTTACCTCATCATCGAGGCGTTGAAAGAGCATATCAACATAAGCCTGTTCCTCCTGGATGGCTTTTACTGCGGACTCTTGCACATCCGCACCAGCAGGGAAGTGGCCTGGGGTGGTCATTGAGATAGACCTCCTGAATTCCTGATCTAAGTACCTAACTTCATGTGACTTGGTAGAAAACTCATCTGCTTAAAACCCAAAGATGAAGGAGGCTAAAGGTGCCACCCGAGAAATAATATGGCCAGCAATCTGATGTTTTGCGTTTTCAATACAACACCAAGAAGCTCTTAATCATTCCAGATAGCACCTCAACTCGCGCATTCACCATGCAAAAATGCAGGCGAAAGTGGGAGATCTCCGAACTTCCAGCACTTTAGCCAGTAAAAATAACGTCGAATAAACGAAACCGCCACGCAACCTCCATGATGGGAGTGCGTGGCGGAGCGTATGCAAAGGCTAAGGCCTAAATAAGCGGGCTAAAGAAGTATTACTTGAGCTTCTTCTGTGCGCGGTCAACAGCCTTATCAGCACGCTTTTGCAGCTTGCCGTAATTCTTATTTGCCTTCTTTGCAGCACGGCCGGTGGTTTCCTCCGCAACCTGAAGTGCAAAGTTAGCCTTATCCTGCGCCTTGGTTGCGGCCTTAACTGCGGAGTTACGCGCGGTCTTAGCGTTGGTCTGAGCAGCGTCTAGCCAGTCTGCACGATTGTCTTCAACAAACGCGGTTGCCTTGTGAGCATAATCGGTGACGGTATCAGCAGCCTTGCGGGCAGTTTCGGTTGCAGTCTTCAGCCAATCTTCCTTGTTCTCACCCACAAATTCCTGAGCGGTGTGAGCATACTCGGAAACCTTGCCGGTGGTGTCAGAAATCCAATCAGAAGCCTTCTCACCGATCTTCTCGGTTTCAGACTTGGTTGGAAGTGCCTGCTGAATCTGCTTCTTACCAACCTGAGCAGCGTGGTTTGCACGCCACTTCACGCCTGGCTTGCCTTCGGTATCTACTGCAGTAATAAACAGGCCACCTAGCAGTGCGATGTTGGTGACAAACCCATTGCGACGATCGCGCTTTTCATTGGCATCCTGAGTCTCCCAGAATGCGTTTCGAGCCAAGATGGTTGGAACGGTAACAACAGCCAAGGCTGCTGCGGAGATGCGAGGAAGCCGACCTAATGCGAGCAAAGAGCCGGCACCTACTTTGGTGCCACCGATGATACGGGTGACAGTTGCTGGATCCTTGGAAATCCGCTTTGCGTATTTGCGGGGGAGCACATAGCGAATACGGTCCAAGACCACCTCGGTTCCTTCGACATGTGCCTGGGGGTTCAGGACGGTTTCTGCACCATCGGCGATGTACACCGAAGCTAGCATTGGTCGGGCGAACTTGCGGATCATGTATTTATGCTCCTATCTAACGGTTTTTCCAGGCCACTCCAGGTGGTGGTCGCATGGGTTTTTCCAGAGTTATTCTCTACTCAATTATCTTACCTAGGTTATGACTGGTGTGCCGTGAAGTTATCACCTTTTGGAGGGTTTTGTCAGCTATCTAACAATGAATTTTGGAAGTGTTCTCAAAACGAACAGAATGCACCCTAATTTGTGGGGTGAGCTGCGCGTCTATCCGGAAAAACTTTGATGAAAACTGCTTGTAAAGCTCACTGACTGTCCGTTTCGGGGGGTGGCTTACCAGCGTCGCTCCCACCACGCCTCTAGCTCTGGGCGTTCTTGACCCAAGGTGGTTTCCTTGCCGTGACCTGGCCAGATAATTGAATCATCAGGATATGTCTCAAAGAGTCGCTGCTTAACATCATTAAAGAGGCGAACAAAGTCACCTTCACTGCTGGTCTTGCCTAGTCCACCTGGGAAGAGGCTATCTCCCACAAAAAGGTTGGTCTTGCCGTCGATCTCAGCAACAAGGGTTGCACCACCCGGGGTGTGACCGCGCAAAATGATAATGGGCAGTTCGAAACCTTCAAACTCAATGACATCTCCATGATGTAGCTCAACGTCAACTGTTGCAGGTAGTGCTGGCACCTCCAAAAATGGGGCATAATGGGTAGCTCCGGTAGCGTCGAGAATATCCTCGAGGGCGCGAACGTGATCCGAGTGGCGGTGGGTAGTGAGAACCTTGGTGATTTTTACCCCTGCATCCTGAGCCATTTTTAGCAGTGCGGGTGCGTTGTCGGCAGCGTCAATCAAAAGGCCATTTCCTTTAGCGGCCAAAAGGTAACAGTTATTGTCCATCTGAGAGACGGAAATCTTATGTAAGACGAGTTCATTGGTCATAGAAGATAGGGTAGCGCAAATTCAACTTTCGATGCTATGTTCGAAGTAATAAATCTTGAATCAATTCCTAATTAATTTGAAGGGCAGTTGAGCAGTGGCTGATCGCCTTGTAGTGCGCGGTGCGCGTGAACACAACCTCAAAGGTGTAAATATTGATCTTCCGCGTGACTCCATGGTGGTGTTTACCGGACTGTCTGGATCTGGAAAGTCCTCTTTAGCCTTTGACACCATCTTTGCGGAAGGCCAACGTCGATACGTTGAATCTCTTTCCAGCTATGCTCGTATGTTCCTGGGGCAGATGGATAAGCCAGATGTTGATCTAATTGACGGACTTTCTCCTGCGGTCTCTATTGACCAGAAGTCAACCAACCGCAATCCGCGTTCCACCGTGGGCACTATTACTGAGGTTTATGACTATCTGCGTTTGCTTTATGCACGTGCTGGAACTGCACACTGCCCAGTGTGTGACGCTCCCGTTCAAAGGCAAACTCCACAGCAAATGGTGGACCAAATCCTGGAAATGGAAGACGGATTAAAATTCCAAATCCTGGCTCCAGTCGTTCGCACGCGCAAAGGTGAATTTGTTGATCTTTTTGCAGATCTTGCAGCTCAGGGCTATTCCCGCGTCCGCGTTGATGGCGAAGTGCACCAACTGTCTGATCCACCGAAGCTAGAAAAGCAGATCAAACACGATATTGATGTGGTGGTTGACCGTTTGCAGGTCAAAGCCAGCCAAAAGCAGCGCCTTACTGATTCTCTAGAAACCGCCCTACGTTTGGCAGACGGCGTTGCAGTTTTGGAATTTGTGGGCCTTGAAGAGGATGACCCACAGCGCCTGCGTCGCTTCTCAGAGAAGATGAGCTGCCCCAATGGTCACCCTCTCTCAGTCGATGAGTTGGAACCACGTGCCTTTTCGTTTAACTCTCCTTATGGTGCCTGCCCAGCTTGTGATGGTCTCGGTGTGCGCACCGAGGTAGATATTGATCTAATCGTTCCAGACCCCGATGCACCTGCTATTAAAGCTATACAGCCGTGGAATTCCAGCCCTAACCATTCCTATTTTGAAAAGCTGATTGAAGGCCTAGCTAAAGCTATGGACTTTGATCCAAAAACTCCCTTCAAAGATCTTTCCGCTCCGCAGCGCAAGGCACTTATTTACGGTACTAAAAAAGAAGTGAGCGTGCGCTATAAAAACCGCTATGGGCGCGTGCGTGCCTGGACGGCTCCTTTTGAAGGCGTCATGGGCTATTTTGATCGCAAGCTGGAACAAACCGATTCTGAAACCCAAAAAGATCGTCTCCTAGGCTATACCCGCGAGGTAGCTTGTCCAACCTGTAAAGGAGCAAGGCTCAAGCCAGAAATTCTCGCTGTACGTCTGGATTCCAAATCTCATGGCGCATTGTCCATTGCAGGACTTACCGCACTTTCAGTACAGGGAGCTTTTGACTTCCTCGATAATTTGACCTTGGGCAAGCGCGAAGAGATGATCGCCGGTGCAGTGCTGAAAGAGATCCATGCCCGCTTGAAATTCCTGTTGGACGTGGGTCTCGCATACCTCACATTGGACCGTGCTGCAGGCACCTTGTCCGGCGGTGAAGCACAGCGCATCCGCTTGGCCACCCAGATTGGCTCGGGTCTGGCCGGCGTGCTTTATGTGCTAGATGAACCTTCTATTGGTCTACACCAGCGCGATAACCAGCGTTTGATCACCACCTTGGAGCATCTTCGCGATATCGGAAACACTCTCATTGTGGTTGAACACGATGAAGACACCATTCGACGCGCCGACTGGCTGGTTGATATCGGACCACGTGCTGGTGAATTTGGTGGTGAGGTTGTTTACCAAGGCCTGCCAGAGGGCATCTTGGATTGTGAAGAATCTCTAACCGGTGCCTATCTATCCGGCCGTCGCACTTTGGGAGTGCCTGATAAGCGGCGTGAGATTGATCCTGAGCGCAAACTCACCATTGTTGGAGCAAAAGAAAACAACCTCCAAGACGTTGATGTGGATATTCCGCTGGGAGTCTTGTGCTGTATTACTGGTGTATCTGGCTCGGGTAAATCCACGCTCATTAATCAGATCTTGGCAAAGGTTTTGGCTAATAAGCTCAATCGCGCCCGCCAGGTGCCAGGACGTGCCAAGCGAGTAGAGGGCTTGGAGCATCTGGATAAGTTGGTGCAGGTAGATCAGTCGCCAATTGGTAGGACCCCTCGTTCAAACCCAGCCACTTACACCGGTGTATTTGATAAGGTCCGTAATCTCTTTGCAGAGACCACCGAAGCAAAGGTACGCGGATATAAACCAGGCCGTTTCTCCTTTAATATCAAGGGAGGCCGCTGTGAAGCCTGCCAAGGTGATGGCACACTCAAAATTGAGATGAACTTCCTGCCAGACGTTTATGTTCCTTGCGAAGTATGTAGTGGTCAGCGCTACAACCGCGAAACTCTCGAGGTGAAATACAAGGGTAAAAACATTGCAGAAGTCCTCGATATGCCTATCTCTGAAGCAGCGGATTTCTTTGAACCCATCACCTCAATCCACCGTTACCTAGCAACATTGGTGGATGTGGGACTGGGGTATGTACGCCTTGGTCAAGCAGCAACCACCTTGTCCGGTGGTGAAGCTCAGCGTGTCAAACTTGCTGCTGAACTGCAAAAACGTTCCAATGGGCGCACCATCTACATCTTGGATGAGCCCACCACAGGTTTGCATTTTGAAGATATTCGCAAGCTGATGATGGTAATTCAAGGTTTGGTGGACAAGGGCAACTCAGTTGTTGTTATTGAACACAATCTTGATGTCATTAAGGCTGCGGACTGGGTGGTGGATATGGGCCCTGAAGGTGGCTCCGGCGGCGGCAATGTGGTCGCCGAAGGCACACCTGAACAGGTCGCTGAGGTTTCAGGTTCCTATACGGGCCGGTTCCTTAAAGAACTGCTGTAGGGGCAGGGGTTTCGTCGACAAGCTCAGTGCTGTTATTTCGACGCCCGCGCAGGGCGGCGATGGCGAGCAAGGCGATGCCAGAGAGCAAGAAGGCGATTGCGCGTGGCACACCAGAAAGTGCAACAAGGTCGAAAAAGACCAGCTTAATGGTGCCCGCGAGCGCTAACGCCACGCCGGTCCAGAGCGCTCCGGGGACGTTGAAGAGCCGGCGGCTGAGCATGGCGGCGGCGGCGATAATCATCCACAAAATGGAAACCGTGGCGTGGCCGATAATAAATCCCAGCAACATGCCACTATTTCCGGCTAGCAGACTTCCCATAAAAGTGACGATTGTTACGATTGCGGTGGCCGAAAGTGTCAGCAAGATTAGGCCGACAAGTAGTTGCAGCCACAAAGGTTGTCCATAAAATGTGCGACGCCCCAGGATCGTGACACCAATAAATGCGAGAATCAGCAGCGCCTGCACCAGAGCCGAAATATCGGTGAGCCACAGCGGGGCGAGCGAGACCACATGACGCAGCAACGTTCCCGTCATAAACACCGCAGCGCACAGCCACACTAGCCACGGAATAACGCCAAATTGCCGCTCCCGTGGCAGGCGTTGCAGCACCATAAATAGCAGACAAGCAACCACTAGGAATGTAAGGGTCATCCAATTGCGTGTTGTTAGCGAGCTGCCAAAAACCATCACAAAACTGCCAGCAACCAGGCATATTGCCATTACCGCAGTCAGCCTCTTAAAGCTGCTCGGCGCAGCTCCTTGATAAAGAACAGTGCTTGTCGACGCGCCCTTGAGCGCTCCAAAAAGGGCAAAGCAGGAGACCACCAGGCCCAAAAAGAGGCCAATCCAGGGATATCCATGATCGCTAACCAGGAGGCTGGTTGCCATGGAAATGGGGATCGGTGCGAAAATTCCTACGCCCACTGCGGTGGGGTCACCATTAAAGCTGTTCCAATACTTTGATACTGCTTTGGTTTCCGCTGTGGAGCCACCGGCTGGGTGATCCCAAAGTGTCAGGCCAATTAACAACACCGCAGTGCAAACTCCGACTGCGGCGGCAGGCCACGTGGTGGCGACCCAACTTTCGACCAGGAAAATCTGAATGCCAATACCCAATACCGCAGCTGCAATGCGCATGCTGCGGGTGGAAATTCGCCAAGACATGATGAGGGCAACAACAATGCCAAATGTTGGCCACCAGGCATTGTTGTTGAATACAAAGCTGAGAGCACAGAAGCCGGTAACGAGGGTGGCACCCAAGAAAACAGCTGGTGTGGCGGGTATTCGCTGGTCCTTTGTTTCAGTGCTCCAAATTCTGCCAAGAAGCAGATAAGCGCTATTGCCCAACAAGATAATGAAGGATCCTAAACCTTCGGGTATCCACTCCAAAATAAATATTAAGGCGCAAGTGGTTGCAATAAACGCGATTTGTGATGTCACCGTTAGTGCAACAATTGCTTCGATGCGGCCCTTTTTGGAACGTAGCCACAACGCAGCACCCAGCAAAATCAGCCCAATAAAATAAGCACCGACTACGCGCCCCAGCGGTCCAAGCCAGCCCCGTTGGATCGCAACAGAAACCAATAAAATGACACCAGCGACGGTAATAATCCCTCCGCCGATGGCTACCGCTCGCATAATCTTTTCTTCAGAGCTCAGCTGCTTTTTCACCTTTGCAGGCTTTTGCGGTTTTGGATAAGCAATGGTTTGAGCTGCTGCAGGGGCCTGCCATTTGTTCGTTTCCACGCTGGCCGTACCGACAGGAACGTTTAGGTTACGCGCTGAAATAGCGGGAATGAGAACAGACTTTGAATGCTCTGGGGTCTGTTCTGGGGTCATTTCTGCTTGCTGCGCAGAATCCAAGCGGGCGAGCAAAGAATCAATATCTTTTTGCGCCTCAGCCAACGCAGCCGCGGAAGCTGAGAGTTTTTCCACAGCCGCTCTGAGGGTAATCCGGTCAAGAGACTTGGGGTCCATAATCCAAGGCTAAGGGTTATTGCAGGTGGAAAACATGGATGAAACCCTATTGTTACCAAACGGGGTTAGCTGGGATCAGAGAATGAGTAGCGGGATGCGATTTGGAATGGGGGAGTGAAGGTGTTAAGGTATAGAACACTACCGCCCAACGCGTACATGTATGCGTGGGCCGCAAGAGGAGATCTTCCCACCTAAGGCCGCCGAGAGATCGGTTGGATACAGGTAAAGCAAGTAGTGATGTCACGGACTAGTGCCCGTGGATAACTCTTGGAAGTCAGATCTCCCGTTCATCACGTGTGATGAACGGGTTTTTGGTCTGCATAGGGGCAATCGCCTTGAGTGGTTCGGTACGTCAATTTTTCCCGCACTGCTAACAGAGGAGTCCACATCAGCGCTGAAGCTCGCATTAATGAGCGTATCCGAGTTCCCGAGGTCCGTCTTGTCGGACCAAATGGTGAGCAGGTTGGCATCGTCCGTATTGAGGATGCACGCAAGCTCGCTTTCGATGCAGACCTAGACCTGGTCGAGGTCGCACCCAACGCCAAGCCTCCGGTCTGCAAGATTATGGACTACGGAAAGTTCAAGTACGAACAGGCTCAAAAAGCCCGTGAGTCACGCAAGAATCAGCAGCAGACAGTGGTCAAGGAGCAGAAGCTTCGTCCCAAGATCGATGATCATGATTATGAGACGAAGAAGAGCAATGTGATCCGCTTCCTCGAGAAGGGATCCAAGGTCAAGGTTACGATCATGTTCCGTGGTCGTGAGCAAGCCCGCCCAGAGCTTGGCTACAGACTCCTTGAGCGCCTGGCAAACGATGTTGCAGATTTCGGCATCGTAGAAACCCGCGCGAAGCAGGACGGAAGAAACATGACAATGGTTCTCGGTCCGGTGCGCAAGGGCAAGAAATAATCACGAATAGGGTTTAAGGACAACTTTCATGAAGAACAAGACCCACAAGGGCACCGCAAAGCGCGTCAAGGTGACTGGTTCCGGCAAGCTCGTTCGCGAGCAGGCTAACCGCCGCCACCTCCTCGAAGGCAAGGCATCCACCCGTACCCGTCGCCTGAAGGGCATCGTTGAGGTTGACAAGGCCGACACCAAGCGCATCAAGCGCCTGCTCGGCAAGGCTTAAGTCTAAACAGACTTTCGCCCACAAACCCTCCACCTTTCAACAAGATTTAAGGAAGTACCACCGTGGCACGTGTCAAGCGGTCCGTCAACGCCAAGAAGAAGCGTCGCGAAATTCTCAAGTCCGCCAAGGGCTACCGCGGCCAGCGCTCCCGCCTTTACCGTAAGGCAAAGGAGCAGTGGCTGCACTCCATGACTTACTCTTACCGCGATCGTCGCGCTCGTAAGGGTGAGTTCCGTAAGCTGTGGATCCAGCGCATCAACGCTGCTGCCCGCATGAATGGCATCACTTACAACCGTCTCATCCAGGGCCTGCGCCTTGCTGAGATCGAGGTTGACCGCAAGATCCTTGCTGAGCTTGCTGTTAACGACTTTGCAACCTTCTCCGCAATTTGCGAGGCTGCAAAGGCTGCACTTCCTGAGGACGTTAACGCTCCTAAGGCTGCATAAAGTACTTTTGTACTTGCAGAGACCTGTTTCCCACATTTCCGAATGTGGGGGACAGGTCTTTTTGCTATTTAACCCGCTACACTTGGGCAGCATGAGTCAATTTCTCCTTGGTGTGTACCACGATCCTGGCGTCCAACAAAGCGGCACAGCATAATCAGTCTGAAGAAGCGATGCAGGCGTCATTTGCGCAGGTAGAAGCATTTAACAAGAAACTTATCGACGATGGCCATTTTGTGTACGCATGTGGCCTGACACCGCCGGAATCTGCTCAAGTAGTGAATCCTGATGCCACAATAACCGCAGGTCCAGCCGTATCCGGGGATAAGATGCTGGGAGGTTTCTGGGTTATTGAGGCCTCAAGTCCTGAGGTCGCAGTAGCGTTGGCAGAACAAGGTGCGGCCGCCTGCGGACAACCGGTAGAGCTTCGTCCAATGCAATAATCGCCGTCGTTCTCGACGAATGAGTTGCTGCAGAAATTGGTGGCGTGGGAACTGGTTTTTATTCCGGTGCTTTGGCCACCATTTGCATGCCGACCTCAGCTTTTTCTACGTCACGGGACTCCCGCATGAGTTTCCGCTCAGGGATCGCTTAGAAAAGTTGAGACAGAAGAAGTGATAATACCGACGCCATGTAGCACCTTGCAAGGAAGAGTGAAGAAGAATAGCACTAATTAACCTAATGCTTGCTCAATGCTCATGTGATTGACGCTTTTGTAGCTATCAATTAAGTCAGAAAACATTTAATAGTCATTTCAATCGCATAGCATTTCCGATCGTGTCCACATTACTTCTAGAACCAGAAGTGGATAACTTGCGTAAACGTGCCAAGCGCTCCAAAAGGAATGAGTGGTGGCTTGCCGCCGCATTACTCTTTCCAAACCTGCTGCTCTTGGTCCTTTTTACGTACAGACCACTGATCGATAACTTCCGGCTATCTTTTTTTAACTGGAATATTTCCTCTCCCAACTCAACCTTTATTGGGCTCAACAACTACGTGGAGTTTTTCACACGTGAAGATACTGCCCAAGTTCTGCTCAACACCCTTGTATTCACCTTCTTCGCAGTGGTGGGTTCAATGGTGCTTGGCTTGCTCCTTGCCATGTTGCTGGACCAAAAGCTCTTTGGACGTAACTTTGTGCGCTCCATGGTTTTTGCGCCTTTCGTGATCTCCGGTGCAGCAATCGGTGTGGCGTTCCAATTTGTTTTTGACCCCAACTTCGGTTTGGTGCAAGACCTGTTGTTACGCCTGGGAATAAGCTCTCCCCAGTTCTACCAAGATCCCAAATGGGCTCTATTTATGGTGACATTCACCTTCGTGTGGAAGAACCTCGGCTATTCCTTTGTGATCTACCTGGCCGCTTTGCAGGGATTAAATAAGGATCTCGCTGAGGCAGCGGATATTGATGGCGCAAGCGCATGGACACGATTTTGGAAGGTCACCCTTCCGCAATTGCGCCCAACTACCTTCTTCCTCTCGATTACCGTCACCCTCAACTCCGTGCAGGTCTTCGACATCATTCACACCATGACTCGTGGTGGCCCCTTGGGCAATGGCACAACAACCTTGGTTTACCAGGTCTACACCGAAACCTTCAGTAATTACCGAGCAGGTTATGGCGCCACCATTGCCACCATCTTGTTCCTCATTTTGCTGACAATCACGGTTATCCAAGTTCGCTATATGGATAAGGAGAATAAGCAAAAATGATCTCCACAAATAACAGCCTGCTGCTAAAAATCATGGGTTATGTGGGCATGATTGCGGCGATTCTCTTTATCGGAGTGCCGCTGCTGTTCATCGTTCTTACCAGTTTCAAGCAACAATCTGAGATTTATACCCAACCAGTTACCTGGGTGCCTTCAGAATTTAGCTTGGAAAACTACCAGAGCGTTTTTGAACGTGTGCCTTTCCTTGACTACTTCAAAAACTCGGTCATCATTACCGTAATTTTGTGTGCCGTCAAGATTGTTTTGGGCGTCATTTCTGCTTATGCGCTCTCCATTTTGCGATTCCCCGGCCGTAACCTGGTGTTCCTCCTGGTTATTTCGGCATTGATGGTTCCTTCAGAAGTTACCGTTATTTCCAACTACGCATTTGTGAGCCAGTTGGGTTGGCGCGATACCTACCAAGGCATCATCGTTCCATTGGCCGGCATCGCTTTTGGCACCTTCCTTATGCGAAATCACTTCATGTCAATTCCAACCGAATTGATTGAAGCCGCACGCATGGACCACTGCGGGCATTTCCGCATGTTGTGGAAGGTTTTACTGCCGATCTCTATGCCCACCCTGGTGGCTTTCTCCATGATCACCGTGGTTAATGAATGGAATCAATACCTGTGGCCATTCCTCATGGCTGAAACGGAAAATTCTGCAACCTTGCCAATTGGTCTAACCATGCTGCAAAACAATGAAGGCGTTTCCAACTGGGGTCCGGTTATGGCGGCCACCATCATGACCATGTTGCCCGTGCTTGTGATGTTCCTGGCGCTGCAGCAATACATGATCAAGGGCCTCATCTCTGGCGCTGTCAAAGGCTAAAAGTCCACCGGCACCCCAAATATCTTCTCAACCTCCTCACCTTTAAAGGAAAAAACAATGTCTTTTAATCCTCAGATTTCTCGTCGTAATTTCCTCGCAGCAGTTGGCGTCGCAGGCGCTGGCGCTACCTTGGCTGCGTGTGCAGGCACCGGTGGAAGCACCTCCTCCGCAGAAGGTTCCAGCGCAGAAGGCGCAACCAACACCATTGTGTGGTGGTCTAACCACCCTGCAAACTCCAAGGATGTTGAGCTAGAGCTCATTTCTCGCTTTGAGGCTGAGAACCCAGATCTAAAGGTTCAGCTGATTGATGCTGGCGCTAACTACAAGGAAGTTTCTCAGAAGTTCAACGCAGCACTGTCCGGTGGCGACCTTCCTGACCTGGTTGTGCTTTCTGATACCGAGTGGTTTAACTTTGCCATCAACGGAGCAACCGCAAACATTGATGAGGTAGCAAAGCGCAACAACATCGACACCTCCACCTATGTCGATTCCCTCTACAATGACTACACCCATGAGGGTGGCCACTATGGTCTGCCTTTTGCTCGTTCCACCGTGCTTTTCTACTACAACAAGGATCTGTGGGCTAAGGCTGGCCTCGAGGATCGTGGACCAAACTCTTGGGAAGAGTTCTCCGAGTGGGGCCCTAAGCTGCAGGAAGCAATTGGCTCCGGCTTTGCACATGGTTGGGGAGACGCAACCAACTACCTCTCCTGGACTTTCGAAGGCCCAATGTGGTCCCTCGGTGGCAACTACTCTGAGGGCTGGGAGTCTCGTCTGACCACCCCAGAAACCATCCGCGCAGTTGAGTGGTTGAAGTCCACCGTGGACAACGGATACGCAACTGTCTCCACCGATGTCACCAATGAGTTTGCAACTGGCCTTATCGGCTCCTGCATTCAGTCCACCGGTGACCTTTCCTCCGTTGCAGAAGCTGCCACCTTCAACTGGGGTGTCGCTCCACTGCCAAACCCAACTGGCGAAGGTGCTTGCCCAACCGGTGGTGCTGGCCTGGGCATCCCATCTGGTATCTCCGAAGAGCGCCAAAACAACGCTATGAAGTTCATTGACTTCATCACCAACACCTCCAACACCGGCTACTGGTCCCGCGAGACCGGCTACATGCCAGTTCGTAAGGACGCAGCTCAGGACACTGAGCACGCTGCATTCCTGAAGGAAAACCCTGCATACAACGTTGCAGTGGAGCAGTTGCCACACACCCGTTCCCAGGACAACTTCCGCGTGCTGCTGCCAAACGGTGACCGCACCATCGGCGATGCGCTGGAAAAGATCTGCCTCACCGGTGCAGATATCGATGTCACCTTGGCTGATGTTGAGACTCAGCTCAACACCATCTACAAGCGCGACATTGAGCCACTGATCTAAGTAACACCCATCTGCACAACCCCTCAGAGCTGCCTCACTAAGAGGCAGCTCGGTTTGAAAGGAAGCTATCACCATGGCGTCAATCGTCTTTGAAAACGTCACCCGAAAGTACACCCCAGGCGCTCGGGCAGCCGTCGATAAGCTCAATCTAGAAATTGCCGACGGTGAGTTTTTGGTACTTGTTGGCCCCTCTGGCTGCGGCAAGTCCACCTCATTGCGCATGCTCGCCGGCCTTGAGCCTATCGACGAAGGACGTTTGCTTATCGACGGCAAAGACGCCACTGGTTTGCGTCCCCAGGACCGTGACATCGCCATGGTTTTCCAAAGCTATGCCCTTTATCCGAATATGACTGTTCGGGAAAACATGGCTTTTGCTTTGAAAAACCAAAAGGTGAAAAAAGCTGAGATTGAAAAGCGCGTTACTGAGGCCTCTCGTATTCTGCAGCTTGATCCTTATTTGGATCGCAAGCCTGCAGCACTTTCCGGTGGCCAGCGCCAACGTGTGGCAATGGGTCGCGCTATCGTGCGCGAACCAGCAGTGTTCTGCATGGATGAGCCACTGTCAAACTTGGATGCCAAGTTGCGTGTATCTACCCGTGCAGAGATTTCTGCGCTGCAAAGGCGTATGGGTGTGACCACGGTTTATGTCACCCACGATCAGGTGGAAGCGATGACCATGGGAGACCGCGTGGCTGTCTTGCTATTAGGTGTGTTGCAGCAGGTTGATACCCCACAAAACCTATATGACTATCCTGCCAACGCGTTTGTAGCAAGCTTTATTGGCTCGCCTTCAATGAACCTTATTGAAGGCACCATTGCAGGGGATGCGGTGCGCATTGGCAAGAACGTCAAGATCAACTTGCCGGATCATCTCGCCGCGCACTTGCGTCAAAACCCAGGTGAGTTTGAAGGCCGAGCAGTGATTGTGGGTGCTCGACCAGAGCATATGTATCTCACTTCCGCGCAGGAAAGCGGTGCAATTGCTGCAGAAGTCAGCCACATTGATGAACTTGGTGCTGATTCCATGGTTTATGTCATGGCTGAAGGTGTAAAAAACCCCAATACTGATGTTTTGGGTGAGGGCATTCCAGAAGATATGCGTGTCCAGGTAATCCCAGCTGAAGCAGGGGATAGGGCACAGATTGGTATTCGGGTGGACCGTCATCATGGCCTGCGCCCGGGCGATAAGGTACATGTCGTGGCAGCCCCACAAGATGTTCACCTTTTTGACGGCCTTGATGGTCGCCGCCTGGGTTCGGCGAAAGAATCTGCTCAGCAAAAACAGCAGGCATAAATAAAAGCCACACAAAAAATGCAGCGTCTCCATGTGGAGACGCTGCATTTTTTTTGTTTACCACTGCAAAGGTGAAGGATTTCCAGGATTTAAAAATCTGGTGGGATCACTTACTGTTACAAAATCCACGCCAGCCTGCTGCGCAATATCAAAGGAATGTTCATCACGAATAGTCCAGCAACCCACCTTGATACCTCGAGCATGCAATGCGGAAATTGCCTCTAGTTCCAAGGACTTCCAGTAGGGAAGTACCGCAGCTGCGTTGCGGGCTGGCACTTGCTCCAAAACGCTGAGATCGCCAAAACCATGTTCTCTTAAAAAGCCCAAGCGTGCTGCAGGCAACCGATCTGCAAGTTCCACCGAAGCGACGTCAATAAAGCAGATAAATAGCAGCCTTTCCAATTCGGAAGGCTGTCGCGCCAATAAGGTCTGAAGCGCCGGTACGGCGCTCGGCGCCTTAATTTCTACCTGGATGGGCAACTCAGTGGCTGCCAAGACTTCCTCCAGTGTTGGGACGCGGGAGCCGTCGAGAAGCGTTATTTCTTTAACCTGCTCCAGCGTTAAAGACGCCACTGGAGCATCGCGGTGTGCAGAATCCGCTGCAGCCACGCGCGCTGCGGTGCGGTCATGGAGCACAATCAGCTGGTTGTCCAGGGTGGTGTGCACATCCAACTCAAATGCATCCGCGGGGGCTGCAGCCTGAAAAGCAGCCATGGAATTTTCTAGGTGCAAATCCTCAGCACCACGGTGGGCAACAATATGCATAAAATCCACTTTCTAAGAGCCAAAATTAAAGCCCCAGGATAAACGTTTGAGGTAACCGGAGCGTGAATCAAAGGTGTCATCTGTTGATTAACTTGGCCCCTGTTAGTCTTAACGCATGGCTTTGGACTTTAATGACCCGTTCACCGAACGCACCCCGCGGATTGTAAATGCCGCAAAATTGCACCGCGCATCTCAGCGTCGCAAAGATAAAAAATTCCTCGTTGAGGGCGAAAACTCCGTAGATGCAGCAATTGCAACCGGTGCCGCAACCGACCTCTTTGTTACCGAAGAAGCAGCTCAGCGCTTTGAAGCGGTGGTGCGCACAGCTGGATATATGAACGTTTATATCCACGCCATCACCGATAAGGCCGCAAAACACCTCAGTGATACCGTCACCACCACTGGCATTTTTGCGCTTTGCGACGACGTGATGTGGTCAGTGGGCAAGGCCATCAACGGCCAACCACGCCTGGTGAGCGTACCGGTAGAAACCCGCGAACCCGGCAACGCCGGCACGCTTATCCGCGTCTCCGACGCGGTTGGCGCGGACGCTGTAGTTTTTGCTGGTGAATCCGTGGATCCCCAGGGTGCCAAGGCAGTGCGTTCCTCCGCTGGATCCTTGTTCCACATTCCAGTAGCGCGTAATACCGACATCAATGATGTACTGGGTCAGCTGCGCTCTAAGGGACTGCAAATTCTAGCTACCTCCGCAGATGGGGAAGTAGACCTTGATGATGCAGAAGAACTACTTTCCAAGCCTACTGCCTGGCTTTTTGGCAATGAAGCCCACGGCCTTGGCGAAGAGCTTTTGGCTAAAGCTGATCACCGCATTCGCATTCCGATTCGGGGACGCGCAGAATCCTTGAACCTGGCAACTGCAGCCGCAATCTGCCTTTATGAATCCTCGAAGGCACTTTTTGCCGACGAAGAGCGCTAGCTCTAAACAGTTATAGCAACCTCACCCCGCAGTAGATACCGCAACAGAGTATGATGGCGGGGTTAGTTGAGCATTTGATTTTATTGAACTTTAAGGGAAGGGCTGGACTACACGGTGTCCGAAATTCAGTTGACCGAAGCCAGTTTGAATGAGGCAGCAGATGCTGCGATCAAGGCTTTCGACGGCGCTCAAAACCTGGAGGAGCTCGCCGCACTGCGCCGTGACCACCTCGGCGAAGCAGCGCCAATCCCACAGGCACGTCGTTCCCTAGGAAGCATTCCTAAGGACCAGCGTAAAGATGCGGGTCGCTTTGTCAACATGGCACTCGGCCGTGCAGAAAAGCACTTTGCTCAGGTCAAGGTGGTTCTTGAAGAAAAGCGCAATGCTGAAGTTCTCGAACTTGAGCGCGTGGATGTCACCGTTCCAACCACCCGCGCCCAAACTGGCGCCCTGCACCCCATCACCATCCTGAATGAGCAGATCGCTGATATCTTTGTGGGCATGGGCTGGGAAATCGCCGAGGGACCTGAGGTTGAAGCTGAATACTTCAACTTCGATGCCCTGAACTTCCTGCCAGATCACCCGGCTCGTACCCTGCAGGATACTTTCCACATCGGACCAGAGGGCTCCCGTCAGGTCATGCGTACCCACACCTCACCAGTACAGGTACGCACCATGCTCGACCGTGAAGTTCCTATTTATATCGCCTGCCCAGGCCGTGTTTTCCGCACCGATGAGCTAGACGCCACCCATACCCCAGTTTTCCACCAGATTGAAGGTTTGGCAGTTGATAAGGGCCTGACCATGGCTCATTTGCGCGGCACCCTGGATCACCTAGCTAAGGAGCTTTTTGGTCCAGAAACCAAGACCCGTATGCGTTCCAATTACTTCCCCTTCACCGAGCCTTCCGCAGAGGTAGATGTGTGGTTCCCTAATAAGAAGGGTGGCGCAGGCTGGATCGAGTGGGGCGGCTGTGGCATGGTCAACCCAAACGTGCTGCGTGCAGTAGGTATTGATCCAGAAGAATACACCGGTTTCGCCTTTGGTATGGGTATTGAGCGCACCCTGCAGTTCCGCAATGGACTGAGCGATATGCGCGATATGGTCGAAGGCGATATTCGCTTCACCTTGCCATTCGGTATCCAGGCTTAAATTTCCCGCACCTTTTTAGAAACTTTAGGAGTTACTTCCACCATGTTGATTGCACAAAACTGGGTGACGGGATTGCTCGGCCATGCCAATGCAGGTTGGTCCGTTCCCGCCGCAGACCTTGATTCCGGATACGTCCGCGTCGGTTTTGAAACCGAAGGCTATGAAGCCATTCCCGAAACCACTGGCCCTTTGGTCATTGGCCGCGTTGAGACCATCGAAGAGCTCACTGGTTTCAAGAAGCCAATCCGTCATTGCCATGTCAATGTTGGCGATGCCAATGGCACCGGCGAATTGCAGTCCATTGTTTGTGGCGCTCGCAACTTTGCGGAAGGCGACACCGTGGTAGTAAGCCTGCCAGGTGCAGTTTTGCCTGGTGGCTTTGCAATTTCCGCCCGCGAGACCTACGGCCGTATGTCTGCTGGCATGATCTGTTCTGCTGCAGAACTGGGCTTGGCAGATAAGCAAAACTCCGGCATTATCACCCTCGATCCATCCGTGGGCGAGCCTGGTACTGATGCACGCGACGTTTTGGGCCTTGATGACACTGTTTTCGATGTCAACATCACTCCAGACCGCGGATATGCACTTTCTGCCCGTGGCCTAACCCGCGAGCTTGCATCCGCTTTTAAGCTCAGCTACACCGATCCTGCTCTTAACCCTGCAGTTGCCGGCATTGAAGTGAAGGTTCCAGAGGTTAATGGAACTTTGATCGATGTTGATCTGCGTCCTGAGACCAAGGCCGTGCGATTTGGCCTTCGTAAGGTTACTGGCATTGATCCAAAGGCAGAATCCCCATTCTGGATGCAGCGTGAGCTCATGCTGTCGGGTCAGCGTCCAGTTAATGCTGCTACCGACGTCACCAACTATGTTATGTTGCTGCTTGGTCAACCAATGCACGCCTTTGATGCCAACCTCATTAGCGGCAACCTTGTTGTCCGTAATGCGCAGGCAGGAGAGAAGTTCGAAACCCTTGATCACGTTAAGCGCGAGCTTAATGAAGAAGATGTTGTTATCACCGATGACAAGGCCATTCAGTCCCTCGCCGGTGTAATGGGTGGACTTACTTCTGAGATTTCTGATACCACCACCGATGTTTATTTCGAGGCTGGTATCTGGGATAGCATCACTGTTGCGCGCACCTCACGCCGCCACAAGTTGAGCTCCGAGGCTTCTCGACGCTACGAGCGCGGTGTTGACCCAGCTATCGTGGAAATTGCCCTGGATATTGCAGCAACCTTGTTGGTTGACATCGCTGGCGGCACCGTTGAGGCCGGACGCACCCTGGTTGGTGAAGTTCCAACAATGCCAACTATCACCATGTCTGTAAAGCGCCCATCCCAGCTTGCTGGTGTGGAGTACACCCCAGAAACCGTGGTTGCTCGCCTAGAAGAAGTCGGCTGCACCGTTGTAGTATCCGGCGAGACCCTTGAGGTCACCCCTCCAACCTGGCGTTCCGATATCTCCATGGCAGCTGACCTGGTTGAAGAGGTTTTGCGTTTGGAAGGTCTGGAAGCAATTCCAACCATCGTTCCAACTGCACCGGCTGGCCGCGGTCTTTCTGATAAGCAAAAGCGTCGCCGCGCAATCGGCCACGCACTGGCTTATAACGGTTATGCCGAAATCATCCCAAGCCCATTTATTGATGGCTCCATCTTTGATGAGTGGGACTTGCCTGCTGATGATGAGCGTCGACAGACCGTCGCAGTGCTTAATCCTTTGGAAGCAGATCGCAACGTCTTAGGCACCACCTTGCTGCCTTCCATGCTTGATGCTGTGAAGCGCAACGTAGCTCGTGGTCACAAGGATTTCTCCCTCTTTGGTTTGCAGCAAGTATCCATTAAGCAGGGTAGTGGTGTTTCTCCAATGCCTTCTGTCGCTGCACGTCCAAGCGCAGATGTGGTAGCCGAGCTTATTGATTCCCTTCCTGCTCAGCCGCTGTATGTTGCAACTGTGGGCACCGGGCTCATTGAGTTTGAAGGCCCATGGGGCAAGGGTCGCGAATACACCTTCGCCGATGCCATTGAATCTGCACGCGTCGTAGCCCGCGCTGCCGGTGTGGAGGTGGACTTGGCCAATGCAGAATACTTGCCTTGGCACCCAGGCCGCTGCGCGGCTTTGCTTGTCGACGGTCGGGTTGTCGGTCATGCAGGTGAGCTGCACCCCCAGGTTGTTGAGAAGCTAGGTTTGCCAGCGCGTACCTGCGCAATGGAGCTCAACATCAGCGCGCTGCCTTTCACTGAAAAACTGCCTGCTCCCGTGTTGTCTGCTTTCCCAGCCCTGTACCAAGACATTGCATTGGTCGTGGATGAAGAAGTGTCTGCTGAAGCAGTTCGCGCCACCGTTGAAGAAGGCGCTGGAGATTTGGTAGAGGCAGTAGAACTCTTTGATATCTACCGCTCTGAACAATTGGGCGAGGCTAAGAAGTCTTTGGCCTTCTCTATTCGCTTCCGCGCCAGCGACCGCACTTTGACCGATGAGGAAGCCAATGAGTCTCGACTCAAGGCTGCTGAATTGGCCAAGGAGCGTTTTAATGCAGAGATGCGTGGTTAATTAAAAAACCGCTCTTACCCCCTGATTTTGGAATAACCTTCCAAAATCAGGGGGTTTCTGCATAATTTCCACAAACATGAATGAATAATTTGCATGATCATGCATAAGGTGTATGGTGAAGGTATGACGATCAAGGTAGCAATTGCCGGAGCCAGTGGATATGCCGGTGGAGAAATCCTCCGCCTCCTGCTCAATCACCCAGCCTATCTAGCGGGGGAACTAGAAATCGGTGCTCTCACCGCTAGCTCCACTGTTGGCAGCACCCTGGGGGAGCTGATGCCACACCTGCCGCAATTAGCCGATCGTGTTATTGAAGACACCACCCCAGAAGTGCTTTCTGGTCACGATGTAGTCTTCCTTGGACTGCCTCACGGTTTCTCTGCAGAAATCGCATTGCAATTAGGTCACGATGTTACCGTTATTGACTGTGCCGCAGACTTCCGTTTGCAAAATGCTGCAGACTGGGAGCGGTATTACGGTTCCGAGCACCAAGGCACCTGGCCTTATGGCATCCCGGAGATGCCAGGCCACCGCGAACAACTTAAAGGTGCTAAGCGGATTGCGGTTCCAGGTTGCTTCCCAACCGGAGCTACCTTAGCCCTTTTGCCAGCCGTTCAAGCTGGACTTATTGAGCCAAATGTCTCTGTAGTCTCAATTACTGGAGTTTCTGGCGCTGGCAAAAAAGCCAATGTAGCCATGCTCGGTGCAGAGACAATGGGATCCCTCAAGGCTTATAACGTGGCTGGTAAGCACCGCCACACTCCAGAAATTGCGCAGAACCTCGCAGAAGTCACTGCTGAGAAAGTTACCGTGAGCTTCACCCCGGTGCTGGCTCCATTGCCACGCGGCATTCTCACCACCGCCACCGCACCGCTTAAAGGCGAAGTAACCGCGGAGCAAGCTCGAAAGGTTTATGAGGACTTTTATGCACAGGAAACCTTCGTGCATGTGCTCGCTCCCGGCGTGCAGCCTCAAACTCAATCAGTAGTCGGCTCCAATATGTGCCATGTGCAGGTAGAAGTCGATGCGGATTCCGGCAAATTGCTGCTTACCTCCGTAATCGACAACCTCACCAAGGGCACCGCCGGTGCAGCCATCCAATGCATGAACCTTTCACTAGGCTATGCAGAAAGTGCCGGCCTGCCACAGGCTGGCGTCGCACCCTAAATAAAAAACCACACAATTTTCAAGGAGAAACAGATGGCTGAACAGGGCATCACCGCACCAAAGGGGTTTGTTGCATCAGCAACCACCGCGGGCATTAAGGCATCCGGCAACCCAGATATGGCACTGGTTGTTAACCAAGGCCCAGAATTTACTGCGGCTGCAGTTTTTACCCGCAATCGCGTATTTGCGGCACCAGTAAAGGTCAGCCGCGAAAACGTAGCAGATGGTCAAATCAAAGCAGTTCTATATAACGCTGGTAATGCCAATGCTTGTAACGGCCTGCAGGGTGAAAAGGACGCACGCGAATCTGTTGCAGCATTAGCAACCGCTTTAGAAATTGAAGCCAGCGACATTGGTGTGTGTTCCACCGGGCTGATCGGTGAGCTCCTGCCTATGGACAAGATCAACGCTGGCATTAACCAGCTCGTTGCCCCAGGTGCTTTGGGGGACAATGGCGCAGCAGCTGCCAAAGCAATCATGACCACCGATACCGTGGACAAGGAAACTGCCATCTTTGCCGATGGTTGGACCATTGGGGCGATGGGCAAGGGTGTTGGCATGATGGCACCTTCTTTGGCAACCATGCTGGTGTGTCTAACCACTGATGCCTCCATCACTCCGGAGATGGCACAAATCGCACTTGCTAAGGCAACTGCAGTTACCTTTGACACCCTGGATATTGATGGATCGACCTCCACCAATGACACCGTGTTCCTCTTGGCTTCTGGTGCCAGCGGCATCACCCCAGCACAAGATGACCTCAATGATGCAGTTTATGCAGCGTGTTCTGACTTGGCTGCCAAGATGCAAGCCGATGCTGAAGGTGTAACCAAGCGCGTATCAGTTACTGTCACCGGCACCACCAACGATGAGCAGGCCATTAATGCCGCTCGTACCGTTGCGCGCGACAACCTCTTTAAGTGCGCGATGTTTGGTTCGGATCCTAACTGGGGCCGTGTACTTGCCGCAGTAGGAATGGCCGATGCTGATATGGAACCTGAGAAGATCTCTGTTTTCTTCAATGATCAAGCAGTCTGCCTTGACTCCACCGGTGCTCCAGGTGCTCGTGAGGTTGATCTTTCCGGTGCTGATATTGCCGTGCGCATTGACTTGGGAACTGGGGGAGAAGGCGAAGCAACTGTTCGCACCACCGACCTCAGTTATTCCTATGTGGAGATCAACTCCGCATATAGCACCTAAAAAACACCCGCACATCGCCTGACTGCGCCTGGAAGGCACAGTGGGAGGGCGCGTCGAAAAGCACTGGGGAGTAAGAAATGAATGATTTGATAAAGGATCTTGGCTCAGAAGCACGGGCGAATGTGCTGGCTGAGGCGCTGCCATGGCTGCAGCATTTCCGCGACAAGATCGTGGTTGTCAAATATGGCGGAAACGCCATGGTCGACGAGGAACTTAAAGCCGCATTTGCCGCTGACATGGTATTTTTGCGTACCGTTGGCGCAAAGCCAGTGGTTGTCCATGGCGGTGGCCCACAGATTTCTGAGATGCTCAATCGTGTTGGTCTGCAGGGCGAATTTAAGGGTGGCTTTAGGGTTACTACTCCTGAGGTCATGGATATCGTGCGCATGGTGCTTTTTGGGCAGGTCGGCCGCGATCTAGTTGGTCTTATCAACTCTCATGGTCCTTATGCCGTTGGTACTTCAGGTGAGGACGCGGGGCTTTTTACCGCCAAAAAACGCCTGGTCAACATCGATGGGGTAGCAACTGATATCGGTTTGGTCGGCGATATTGTCAGCGTTGATGCCTCTCCACTGATGGACCTGATTGAAGCTGGGCGCATTCCGGTGGTTTCAACCATCGCTCCCGGTGAGGATGGCCAGATTTATAACATCAACGCAGATACCGCAGCTGGCGCCTTGGCCGCAGCGATCGGCGCGGAGCGTTTGCTGGTGCTTACCAATGTTGAAGGCCTCTACACTGATTGGCCCGACAAGAATTCCCTGGTTTCTAAAATCAAGGCAACGGAGCTGGAAAATCTACTCCCAGGACTTGATTCCGGCATGATTCCGAAGATGGAATCCTGCCTCAATGCAGTGCGCGGGGGAGTTAGTGCCGCTCACGTTATCGATGGCCGCATTGCACACTCGGTGCTTTTGGAGCTTTTAACTATGGGCGGCATTGGCACCATGGTGTTGCCCGATGTGTACGACCGCGAGAATTACCCGCAGGGCACAGTGTTTAGAAAAGACGATAAGGATGGAGAAAACTAAAATGAAAAACCTTGCAACGGTGGATAACACCCTCCAGTCCTGGCCACAGGTCATTCTCAACAGCTATGGCACACCACCAATCGAGCTAGTGTCCGGCAAGGGCGCAACCGTCTCCGATGACCAGGGCAATGTTTATATCGACCTACTCGCTGGCATCGCTGTCAACGTCCTTGGCCACGCACACCCCGCCATCATCGAGGCCGTGAGCAGCCAAATTAGCCAACTCGGCCACGTATCAAATCTCTTTGCCTCCCGCCCGGTGGTTGAGGTTGCTGCCGAGCTCATTCAGCGTTTTTCGCTTAACGACGCGCACCTCGCCGCGGACACCCGCGTTTTCTTCTGCAACTCGGGCGCCGAAGCAAACGAGGCAGCTTTCAAGATTGCACGCTTGACTGGGCGGGGACGTATCCTTGCAGCCGTGGACGGATTCCACGGCCGCACCATGGGTGCGCTAGCACTTACCGGCCAGCCAGATAAGCGTGAACCTTTTGCACCAATGGTCCAAGGTGTGGAGTTCTATCCCTATGGTGACCTTGACTACCTGCAAAAATTGGTAGCCACCAACCCTAATGATGTAGCAGCAATCATCTTGGAGCCAATTCAGGGTGAAACCGGCGTTATCCCAGCTCCAGAAGGATTTCTGACTGGTGTGCGCGAATTGTGCACCGCCAATGGCATCTTGATGATCGTTGATGAGGTCCAAACCGGGATCGGCCGTACCGGAAACTTCTTTGCGCACCAGCATGAAGGCATCATCCCTGATGTTGTCACCATGGCAAAGGGCTTGGGTGGCGGTCTGCCTATTGGAGCTTGTCTTGCAACTGGCAAGGCTGCTGAACTAATGACCCCCGGCAAGCATGGCACCACTTTTGGTGGTAACCCGGTTGCCTGCGCCGCAGCGCGTGCCGTGCTTTCCATAGTTGATGATGAATTCTGCACTGACGTTAACCGCAAAGGCGCACAATTTACCGAGGCTTTGTTGAAGCTGGATGGTGTTACTGAGGTGCGTGGCCGTGGCCTCATGCTCGGTGTGGTTCTTGATAAGCCAGTTGCTAAACAAGCTGTAGCGGAAGGCCTCAAGCACGGCGTCATTTTGAACGCGCCGGCAGACAATATCATCCGCCTCACTCCACCTTTGGTGATCTCTGAAGATGAAATCGCCGATGCAGTAAAGGCAATTGCCGACACTCTGGCAGCCTTGTCCTAAACCCCGAGGAGAAAACCCATGACAAACACCCCACTTGTACGTCACTTCTTGGCTGATGATGATCTCAGCCCAGCTGAGCAGGCAGAAGTATTAAAGCTTGCTGCAGACCTAAAGAAGGCACCTTTTTCTGAGCGTCCCCTCGAAGGACCAAAGTCTGTTGCAGTGCTTTTTGATAAGACCTCTACCCGCACCCGCTTCTCCTTCGACGCTGGTATCGCACAGCTTGGTGGCCACGCCATCGTGGTTGATTCCGGCAGCTCTCAGATGGGCAAGGGCGAGACACTGCAAGATACCGCCGCAGTATTGTCCCGCTATGTAGAAGCAATTGTGTGGCGTACCTATGCACACTCCAACTTCCACGCGATGGCGGAAACCTCCACCGTGCCTTTGGTGAACTCCCTTTCCGATGACCTGCACCCTTGCCAGATCCTTGCTGACCTGCAGACCATCATTGAAAACCTGGCACCAGAAGAAGGCCCAGCAGGACTTAAGGGCAAGAAGGCTGTTTACCTCGGCGATGGCGATAACAACATGGCCAATTCCTACATGATTGGCTTTGCTACCGCAGGCATGGATATCTCCATCATTGCGCCAGAGGGTTTCCAGCCCAAGCAAGAGTTTGTTACTCGCGCCCAAAACCGCGCGGCTCAAACTGGCGCCACCGTAGTTGTCACCGACAGCCTTGATGAGGTTGCCGGCGCCGATGTAGTTATCACCGACACCTGGGTATCAATGGGTATGGAAAATGACGGCATCGATCGCACCACGCCTTTTGTTCCTTATCAAGTCAATGATGAGGTCATGGCGCGCGCGAACGAAGGTGCCATTTTCTTGCACTGCCTGCCTGCATACCGTGGCAAGGAAGTTGCAGCCTCTGTCATCGACGGCCCTGCCTCCAAGGTTTTTGATGAAGCGGAAAACCGCCTGCACGCCCAAAAGGCCTTGTTGGTTTGGCTGCTAGCTAACCAGCCAGCCTAGGAGAGACGACCATGAGCACTGAAGAAACCGCAGATCACATCATCTCACCGGCAACGCGCACTGCACGTCAGGCGCTCATTGTCCAGATCCTAGACCGCCAAAAGGTCACCAGCCAGGTACAGCTTTCAGAGCTGCTGCTCGACGAAGGCATCGACATCACTCAGGCAACTCTCTCCCGAGATTTGGATGAGCTTGGTGCCCGCAAAGTCCGTCCCGATGGTGGTCGATCCTTTTATGCCATCGGGCCCGTCGATAGCATCGCCCGCGAAGATCTCCGCGGACCTTCTGAAAAATTACGCCGCATGCTCGATGAGCTGCTAGTTTCCACCGATCACTCAGGAAATATCGCCATGTTGCGCACTCCGCCTGGAGCAGCGCAATACCTGGCTAGCTTTATCGACAGGGTGGGGCTTAAAGAAGTAGTAGGCACCATCGCAGGTGATGACACCGTCTTCGTTTTGGCCAGGGATCCGCTCACTGGAAAAGAGCTGGGCGAATTGCTGGGGAGACGTTCAACTCATCCGAAGTTGGAAGGTAAGGTATAGCACGAGCGTGTCAGTGCTTTACTTTGCCGAGGATGCGGAATTATTCCAAACCACTTCGGAGCCATAACAAAAAGTATGTACGACCGTTCGCCACCCCCCAGCGGACGGCAAGAATTTTAAAATTTAAAGGAGCTTTAAACACATGACTAATCGCGTCGTACTAGCGTACTCCGGCGGCCTCGACACCACCGTTGCCATCCCATACCTGAAGAAGATGATTGAGGGCGAAGTTATCGCAGTTTCCCTCGACCTCGGACAGGGTGGCGAGAACATGGACAACGTGCGCCAGCGCGCATTGGACGCCGGTGCTGTTGAGTCCATCGTGATTGACGCTAAGGATGAGTTTGCAGAGGAGTACTGCCTGCCAACCATCAAGGCAAACGGCATGTACATGAAGCAGTACCCATTGGTTTCTGCAATCTCCCGTCCGCTGATCGTCAAGCACCTTGTTGAGGCCGGCAAGCAGTTCAACGGCACCCACGTTGCACACGGCTGCACCGGTAAGGGCAATGACCAGGTTCGTTTTGAGGTCGGCTTTATGAGCACCGACCCAAATCTGGAGATCATCGCTCCAGCTCGTGACTTCGCATGGACCCGCGACAAGGCAATCGCCTTCGCTGAAGAAAACAATGTGCCAATCGAGCAGTCCGTAAAGTCTCCTTTCTCCATTGACCAGAACGTGTGGGGTCGCGCAATCGAGACCGGTTACCTTGAGGACCTGTGGAACGCTCCTACCAAGGACATCTACGCATACACCGAGGATCCAGCACTGGGCAACGCTCCAGATGAGGTCATCATCTCCTTCGAAGGTGGCAAGCCAGTAGCTATCGACGGCCGTCCAGTAACCGTGCTGCAGGCTATTGAAGAGCTCAACCGTCGTGCAGGTGCACAGGGTGTTGGCCGCCTCGACATGGTTGAGGACCGCCTCATCGGCATCAAGTCCCGTGAAATCTACGAGGCACCAGGTGCAATCACCTTGATCAAGGCTCACGAGGCTTTGGAAGATGTCACCCTGGAGCGTGAACTTGCACGTTATAAGCGCCTTGTTGAGGCGCGTTGGTCTGAAGAGGTTTATGACGGACTGTGGTTCGGTCCGCTGAAGCGCTCCCTCGATGCTTTCATTGACTCCACCCAGGAGCACGTCACCGGCGATATCCGTCTGGTGCTGCACGCAGGTTCCATCACCGTTAATGGTCGTCGTTCCAACCACTCCCTCTACGACTTCAACCTGGCTACCTACGACACCGGCGACACCTTCGACCAGACTTTGGCAAAGGGCTTTGTCCAGCTGCACGGTTTGTCCTCCAAGATCGCCAACAAGCGCGACCGCGAGGCTGGCGCTAACTAAGCCTTCAGGCTTGCCCGCAGCATTGTTTTATTAAAGATTTTCAAGAAGAAAGTAGAAGGATCAACGCGTGGAAAAACACGGAACCAATGAAGGTGCCCTGTGGGGCGGTCGCTTCTCAGGTGGCCCCTCTGAGGCCATGTTTGCACTGAGTGTCTCAACCCATTTTGACTGGGTGCTCGCTCCCTATGACGTGCTTGCCTCCAAGGCCCACGCCAAGGTCCTCCACCAGGCACAGCTGCTTTCCGACGAAGACCTCAAAACCATGCTTGAGGGCTTGGACCAGCTCGGAAAAGATGTCGCTGACGGCTCCTTTGGCCCTTTGCCTTCCGACGAGGATGTGCATGGCGCTATGGAACGTGGCCTCATCGATCGCGTTGGTCCTGAAGTGGGCGGCCGCCTGCGTGCGGGTCGTTCCCGCAATGACCAGGTAGCCACCCTCTTCCGTATGTGGGTGCGCGACGCTGTACGTGGCATCGCACTCGGTGTCAGTGAGCTTGTCGACGCCCTAGCCACTCAGGCAAAGGCGCATCCTGCTGCCATTATGCCTGGTAAAACCCACTTCCAAGCAGCTCAGCCGGTGCTGCTGGCTCATCAGTTGCTGGCTCATGCCCAGCCGCTGCTACGCGATATTGAACGAATCAAGGATCTGGACAAGCGTCTAGCAGTATCTCCATATGGCTCCGGAGCGCTGGCTGGATCTTCTTTGCAGCTCAATCCTGAGGCAATTGCGGAGGAACTCGGCTTTGATTCCGCCGCTGATAACTCTATCGATGCCACCAGCTCCCGTGACTTTGCTTCTGAAACTGCCTTTGTGCTGGCTCAGATCGCTGTCGATATGTCACGCTTGGCTGAAGAAATTATCGCTTGGTGTACCCCAGAATTTAACTACATCACACTGTCTGATTCTTGGTCTACCGGCAGCTCCATCATGCCCCAGAAGAAGAACCCAGACGTGGCAGAGCTGACCCGCGGTAAGACTGGTCGTTTAATCGGTAACCTCGCTGGTTTGATGGCAACCTTGAAGGCTCAGCCTTTGGCTTATAACCGCGACCTGCAGGAAGATAAGGAGCCCATTGTTGATTCGGTGGCGCAGCTTAACCTCTTGCTCCCCGCGATGACAGGCTTGGTTTCCACCCTCACCTTTAATACTGACCGTATGCGTGAGCTGGCACCCGCTGGCTTTACTCTGGCTACCGATTTGGCCGAGTGGATGGTGCGCCAAGGTGTACCTTTCCGCGAAGCTCATGAGGCTTCCGGTGCCTGCGTTCGTATCGCAGAGGGCAGGGGAGTAGACCTGGTTGACCTTAGCGATGAGGAATTTGCCAGTGTTGATCCACGCCTTACCCCTGAGGTGCGCGAGGTACTCACCATCGATGGTGCAGTTGCCTCCCGTGCTACCCGTGGCGGCACCGCCGGTGTCCGCGTAGCGGAGCAGCTCGGCCGAGTAGAAGCCGCAAGCGCGGCTGGTGCGCAATGGGCACGCGAGGGCGTTCGTCGATGAGCGTTAAATGCTTTTAAAAATCCCGTTCCTTTTGGTTCGGGATTTTTCCATGCCTTAATGCGCCACAATTTTTGGGGGCAAGTAGTATAAGCCATATGAGTCTTGATCCGAAGCTTCTAGAAGTCCTGGCCTGCCCAAAGGATAAGGGTCCACTGCGATATCTGGAGAGCGAACAGCTCCTGGTGAATGAGCGTCTCGGTTTGGCATATCGCATTGATGCCGGAATTCCCGTTTTGCTTATCGACGAAGCGACCCCGTGGACCCCAGCTAACTAGATTTTGATCAAGGAAAAATTTAAACAATGAGCAATATTATTGACGAACTCTCCTGGCGTGGCCTGATTAACCAGTCCACCGACCTGGATGCACTACGTGAAGAAACCGCAGAACCAATCACCCTGTACTGCGGTTTTGACCCAACCGGCCCATCTCTGCATGCTGGCCACTTGGTTCCTTTGCTGATGCTGCGCCGTTTCCAAAAGGCTGGCCACAACCCAATCGTGCTGGCTGGTGGCGCAACAGGCATGATCGGCGACCCTCGCGACGTAGGTGAGCGCACCATGAACTCTGCCGATACCGTTGCAGATTGGGCACAGCGCATTTCCGGTCAGCTCAGCCGCTTTGTTGATTTTGAGGGCGAGCACGCTGCACGTTTGGTGAACAACGCCGAGTGGACCAATGAAATGTCCGTAGTTTCCTTCCTCCGTGATGTGGGAAAGCACTTCTCCCTCAACACGATGCTGGCGCGCGATACCGTTAAGCGCCGCTTGGAAAGCGATGGCATTTCCTACACTGAATTCTCCTACATGTTGCTGCAGGCAAATGACTATGTAGAGCTCAATAAGCGTTTTAACTGCACCTTGCAGGTTGGTGGCGGTGATCAATGGGGCAATATCGTCTCCGGTGTTGACCTCAACCGTCGTGTAAACGGCAAGTCCGTACATGCCATTACCGTTCCACTGGTTACTGACTCCGAGGGCAAGAAATTTGGTAAGTCCACCGGTGGCGGAAGCTTGTGGCTCGATCCTGAGATGACAAGCCCATACGCTTGGTACCAGTACTTCATCAATGCTGCCGATGCTGACGTTATCCGTTACCTGCGTTGGTTCACCTTCCTTACTCAAGAAGAATTGGCTGAGTTGGAAGTAGAAGTTGCTGAGCGTCCAGGTAAGCGTGAAGCTCAGCGCCGTTTGGCTCGTGAAATGACAAACTTGGTGCACGGCGAAGAAGCAACTGCTGCTGTTGAGCTGGCAGCTCAGGCACTTTTTGGTCGCGCTGATCTAAGTGATCTGGATGAAAAGACTCTTGCAGCTTCGGTTTCCGAGACCGAAGTGGCAGAAATTCAGGCCGGCGAGCCACGCACCATCATTGACCTATTGGTTGCCAGCGGTTTGGCTGATTCCAAGGGTGCTGCCAAGCGCGCAGTTAAAGAAGGTGGCGCTTACGTAAATAACGAGCGCATTAGCTCCGATGATTGGGAGCCAGCAGCCGAGGATCTACTGCATGGTTCTTGGTTGGTGCTTCGTAAAGGCAAGAAGAACTTTGCCGGCGTGAAGATTGGTGGCTAATTTCTCGCTTTGCGAGGGGATTTCCGGGTTGAGGTTTTTGAAACCTCAGCCCGATTTTTTTGTTTTGTGGGTTGACCTGCAGGTTTGTAGGTTCGCGAGGGAGTGTGTAAATTAATTCGAGTCGCCAGGACAGCGCATCCGCTTCTTAGAAGAGGTTGTTAGCTGATAAAGGTAAAGACAAGGTGAAATTGAAGTTGACTTTAAATTTAAAGTGAACTACAGTGAATCTTCAGCTGCTTAAGGCAACATCAAACTTTAGATTGATGTTGGCTGGGTATGTGTATGTTGTTTGAGAACTCAATAGTGTGCCATTTATTTTATTATGTTTACCATAATCCCCAAACATGGTTTGGGGTTGGTCATGCCGGGTGGTGGGTTGCATATATCCCACCACTGTAAATAAGGAACATGCTCTTTGGGGTGTGTTTTAGTTTTTGTGCATGGTTGTGGTAGAACACTTTTGTTTCCCACTCTTTGACCCCGTCGGGTTGGTGGGGAACGTTTTTTGTTTTATTTTTATAACCATTATTTTTGGTTAACAGCCAGTCAATCACCCTTTTTTGTGGTGGTTGGTTGTTTGTTGTTGGCTGGGTTTTGGGCTTTTCACGGCCTTGAATTTTTTTCATATTTTGTGGAGAGTTTGATCCTGGCTCAGGACGAACGCTGGCGGCGTGCTTAACACATGCAAGTCGAACGATGAAGCTTAGCTTGCTAGGTGGATTAGTGGCGAACGGGTGAGTAACACGTAGGTAATCTGCCCTGCACTTTGGGATAAGCCTGGGAAACTGGGTCTAATACCGAATAGGACACACTATCTTTACGGTGGTGTGTGGAAAGCTTTTGCGGTGTGGGATGAGCCTGCGGCCTATCAGCTTGTTGGTGGGGTAATGGCCTACCAAGGCGTCGACGGGTAGCCGGCCTGAGAGGGTGTACGGCCACATTGGGACTGAGACACGGCCCAGACTCCTACGGGAGGCAGCAGTGGGGAATATTGCACAATGGGCGAAAGCCTGATGCAGCGACGCCGCGTGGGGGATGAAGGCCTTCGGGTTGTAAACTCCTTTCGCTAGGGACGAAGAGTTACATTGACGGTACCTGGAGAAGAAGCACCGGCTAACTACGTGCCAGCAGCCGCGGTAATACGTAGGGTGCGAGCGTTGTCCGGAATTACTGGGCGTAAAGAGCTCGTAGGTGGTTTGTCGCGTCGTCTGTGAAATCCCGGGGCTTAACTCCGGGCGTGCAGGCGATACGGGCATAACTTGAGTGCTGTAGGGGAGACTGGAATTCCTGGTGTAGCGGTGAAATGCGCAGATATCAGGAGGAACACCAATGGCGAAGGCAGGTCTCTGGGCAGTAACTGACGCTGAGGAGCGAAAGCATGGGTAGCGAACAGGATTAGATACCCTGGTAGTCCATGCCGTAAACGGTGGGCGCTAGGTGTAGGGGACTTCCACGTCTTCTGTGCCGCAGCTAACGCATTAAGCGCCCCGCCTGGGGAGTACGGCCGCAAGGCTAAAACTCAAAGGAATTGACGGGGGCCCGCACAAGCGGCGGAGCATGTGGATTAATTCGA
Organism: Corynebacterium callunae DSM 20147; assembly: GCF_000344785.1. NCBI lineage: Bacteria > Bacillati > Actinomycetota > Actinomycetes > Mycobacteriales > Corynebacteriaceae > Corynebacterium > Corynebacterium callunae. The sequence goes on from NC_020506.1 coordinate 1,393,663, forward strand.
TGCAACGCGAAGAACCTTACCTGGGCTTGACATATACCGGATCGGCGTAGAGATACGTTTTCCCTTGTGGTCGGTATACAGGTGGTGCATGGTTGTCGTCAGCTCGTGTCGTGAGATGTTGGGTTAAGTCCCGCAACGAGCGCAACCCTTGTCTTATGTTGCCATCACGTGATGGTGGGCACTCATGAGAAACTGCCGGGGTTAACTCGGAGGAAGGTGGGGATGACGTCAAATCATCATGCCCCTTATGTCCAGGGCTTCACACATGCTACAATGGTCGGTACAGCGAGTTGCCACACCGTAAGGTGGAGCTAATCTCTTAAAGCCGGCCTCAGTTCGGATTGGGGTCTGCAACTCGACCCCATGAAGTCGGAGTCGCTAGTAATCGCAGATCAGCAACGCTGCGGTGAATACGTTCCCGGGCCTTGTACACACCGCCCGTCACGTCATGAAAGTTGGTAACACCCGAAGCCAGTGGCCCAACCTTTTAGGGGGGAGCTGTCGAAGGTGGGATCGGCGATTGGGACGAAGTCGTAACAAGGTAGCCGTACCGGAAGGTGCGGCTGGATCACCTCCTTTCTAAGGAGCTTTAAATAAACTCATCCTCAACAGTTGTTGGGTTGTATGGGTTGTTGGTGTTGGAACCCATGTGTGGTTGCCATCAACACAAATTAATCGGGTGGAGATGACCCTTGGTGTGGTAAACACTTCTCTCTGTGGGGGAAGATAAAAATAGGTGGCATGCTGTTGGGTGTCTGAAATGACATGTAATGTGTTGTTTCTTCATCAGATCATGATTATCCAGTGATTGTGCACGGTTGTGTGTGGTTGGTGGTGGTGATGGTGTGTTGTGTGAGAACTGTATAGTGGACGCGAGCATCTTTATTTTTTGTATATTTTTTTGTGTATCCGAACGTGACACACGATGAATGCTTGTTTGAGTGTTTGTTGGTGTGTTGTCTTAGTGTTTTGTTTTTAAGAGCACACGGTGGATGCCTTGGCATATCAAGCCGATGAAGGACGTGAGAGGCTGCGTTATGCCTCGGGGAGTTGCCAACTAAGCGTTGATCCGAGGATGTCCGAATGGGGAAACCCAGCTGCAGTAATGTGTGGTTACCTGCCGGTGAATATATAGCCGGTTGGGAGGTTTACACGGGGAAGTGAAACATCTCAGTACCCGTAGGAGAAGAAAACAATTGTGATTCCGTTAGTAGTGGCGAGCGAACGTGGATGATGGCTAAAGCTTATGTGTGTGATACCCGGCAGGGGTTACATGTAGGTGGTTGTGGGGTTACAGCGTGTGTGTTCTGCCGGACACTGGCACATGGTTAATTGATTAGTGGAAGTGGTGTGGAAACGCCTGCCGTAGAAGGTGATAGTCCTGTACGCGAAGATCAGTTGGTGTGTGTGGTTGTTTTTCCCAAGTAGCAGCGGGCTCGTGGAATCTGCTGTGAATCTGCCGGGACCACCCGGTAAGCCTGAATACTTGATATGACCGATAGCGGATTAGTACCGTGAGGGAATGGTGAAAAGTACCCCGGGAGGGGAGTGAAATAGTACCTGAAACCGTGTGCTTACAATCCGTCAGAGCCTCACTTGTGGGGTGATGGCGTGCCTTTTGAAGAATGAGCCTGCGAGTCAGCGGCATGTCGCGAGGTTAACCCGTGTGGGGTAGCCGTAGGGAAACCGAATCCTAATAGGGTGTGTTAGTGGCATGTCTTGGACCCGAAGCGGAGTGATCTACCCATGGCCAGTGTGAAGCAGAGGTAAGACTTTGTGGAGGCGCGAACCCACTTAGGTTGAAAACTGAGGGGATGAGTTGTGGGTAGGGGTGAAAGGCCAATCAAACTCCGTGATAGCTGGTTCTCCCCGAAATGCATTTAGGTGCAGCGTTGTGTGTTTCTTGCCGGAGGTAGAGCTACTGGATGGTTTAGCGGGACCAACATCTTAGCGACATCAGCCAAACTCCGAATGCCGGTAAGTCAGAGCACAGCAGTGAGACTGCGGGGGATAAGCTTCGTAGTCGAGAGGGAAACAGCCCAGATCGCCGGCTAAGGCCCCTAAGGGTGTGCTAAGTGGAAAAGGAGGTGGGGTCGCGAAGACAGCCAGGAGGTTGGCTTAGAAGCAGCCATCCTTGAAAGAGTGCGTAATAGCTCACTGGTCGAGTGATTCCGCGCCGACAATGTAGTGGGGCTTAAGCACACCGCCGAAGCCGCGGCAATGATACTTTATTGTGTTGTTGGGTAGGGGAGCGTCGTGCACGCGTTGAAGCAGCCTGGTAATGGTGTTGTGGAGTGTGTGCGAGTGAGAATGCAGGCATGAGTAACGAATGATGAGTGAGAAACTCATCCGCCGGATGACTAAGGGTTCCTGGGTCAAGTTAATCTTCCCAGGGTGAGTCGGGGCCTAAGGCGAGGCCGACAGGCGTAGTCGATGGATAACGGGTTGATATTCCCGTACCCGAGTGTGTGCGACCATGGTGAATCAGTGATACTAACCACCCGAATGCTTCCATGTGTCATCTTTGATGATGTGTGGTTGTGGTTTGCGTGGGACCTGATCTGGTAGTAGCTAAGTGATGGGGTGACGCAGTGAGGTAGCTAAGCCACTTATTGGATTGTGGTGTAAGCGTGTAGCACTGTTGGTAGGTAAATCCGCCAACTATTAATGTGTGAGGCGTGATGCAGAGCCCTTTTGGGGTGAAGTTGGTGATCCTGTACTGTCGAGAAAAGCCTCTAGCGATGTACATATTCGGCCCGTACCCTAAACCGACACAGGTAGTCAGGTAGAGAATACTAAGGCGTTCGGGTGAACTGTGGTTAAGGAACTCGGCAAAATGCCCCCGTAACTTCGGGAGAAGGGGGGCCATCATAGGTGAACACCTTTGCGGTGGGAGCGTGTGGTGGTCGCAGAGAATAGAGGGAAGCGACTGTTTACTAAAAACACAGGTCCGTGCGAAGACGTTTAAGTTGATGTATACGGACTGACGCCTGCCCGGTGCTGGAAGGTTAAGAGGACCGGTTAGCTGTTAAAGGCGAAGCTGAGAATTTAAGCCCCAGTAAACGGCGGTGGTAACTATAACCATCCTAAGGTAGCGAAATTCCTTGTCGGGTAAGTTCCGACCTGCACGAATGGCGTAACGACTTCCCTGCTGTCTCAACCACAGGCCCGGTGAAATTGCAGTACGAGTAAAGATGCTCGTTACGCGCGGCAGGACGAAAAGACCCCGGGACCTTCACTATAGCTTGGTATTGGTGTTTGATTCGGTTTGTGTAGGATAGGTGGGAGACTTCGATCATATGACGCTAGTTGTGTGTGAGTCGTTGGTGAAATACCACTCTGATCGGATTGAATGTCTTAACCTTGGCCCATGATCTGGGTTGGGGACAGTGCCTGGTGGGTAGTTTAACTGGGGCGGTTGCCTCCCAAAATGTAACGGAGGCGCCCAAAGGTTTCCTCAGCTTGGTTGGTAATCAGGTGGTGAGTGTAAGTGCACAAGGGAGCTTGACTGTGAGAGTGACAACTCGAGCAGGGACGAAAGTCGGGACTAGTGATCCGGCACCAACTTGTGGTTGTGGTGTCGCTCAACGGATAAAAGGTACCCCGGGGATAACAGGCTGATCTTCCCCAAGAGTCCATATCGACGGGATGGTTTGGCACCTCGATGTCGGCTCGTCGCATCCTGGGGCTGGAGTAGGTCCCAAGGGTTGGGCTGTTCGCCCATTAAAGCGGCACGCGAGCTGGGTTTAGAACGTCGTGAGACAGTTCGGTCTCTATCCGCCGCGCGCGTTGAAACTTAAGGAAGGCTGTCCCTAGTACGAGAGGACCGGGACGGACGTACCTCTGGTGTGCCAGTTGTTCCGCCAGGAGCAGGGCTGGTTGGCTACGTACGGAAGGGATAACCGCTGAAAGCATCTAAGCGGGAAGCCTGTTTCGAGATGAGGTTTCTTTTGAGGTTCCCTATAGATTATGGGGTTGATAGGCCAGATCTGGACGCATTGTAAGGTGTGGAGGTGACTGGTACTAATTTACCGACAACAAAACACGAACAATCCTTATGGGGTTGTTGGTGATACGCAAAATATGTAACGAAAAATAGCACAAAGATTTGCTCGCGTCCACTATGCAGTATTTGACACAACACGCGCATCGGATTGTGGTGTGGTGGTTGGTTGTGTCGGTGGTGATAGTAGCAGGGAAACGCCCGGTCCCGTTCCGAACCCGGAAGCTAAGCCTGGTTACGCTGATGGTACTGCACTCGGGAGGGTGTGGGAGAGTAGGTTACCGCCGACCTAAAACTTAAAAGTGAAACAGAAAGAGTGTGATTCAATGGTAGAGGTGTTTATTTCCCTCCCATTGAGTCACACTCTTTTTGTCGTTCTATAATAAAGTCTTTACTCGGTTCTCTAATGAAGGAACAACATGGCTGATAATTTCGATCGCTCGCGCGACAATGACCGCTCAGGAAGTCGCCCTCCTCGCAGTGACCGTGGCGGATACCGCGGTGGACGCGCAAACGATGACCGTGGATCTTCACGTCGTCCCTCCGACAACGGTGATTCTCGCGAGCGTGGAAGTTATCGCGGAGGTTCCTCCGACCGTTCCCGTGACGATCGTCAGGGCTCCGGCTCTGGCTCCGGTCGCTTCGAGAATCGTAACCGTGACGGATATCGTTCAGACCGTTCCTCCAGCAGCGATCGTCGCGATGACCGCAATGATCGTGGCGGATACCGCGATCGTAATGACAACCGTGGTGAATACCGTGGCGGCGACAACCGTGGTGGAGCAGACCGTCCTCGTGGCGATCGCCCATACGCACGCAATGATCGTAATGACCGTGGTGCAGCAGGACGAAGCTCCTACCGTGGCGATGACCGCCGTGACGATCGTCGCGATGATCGCAGGGATGACCGTCGTGGACCTTCTCAAAGCCGTGACGGTGAGCGTCGTTATGAAAAGCGCGATGACAATCGCGGTGGCCGACCAGGCGGTCGCGATCAGCGCAGCCATGCTAACCGTGGCGGCCGCGAAGTTCAGCGCGACACTCTCAACCCACAGCGTTCCGGTTTCCGTGAAGAGCGCCTGAACACTCGTCTAAATGAGCCTGATTTGCCAGGCGATATTGACATCAAGGATCTTGATCCAATGGTGTTGCAGGATCTGCGCGTGCTGTCCAAGGACAATGCAGATGCTGTAGCAAAGCATATGATCATGGCTGCTACCTGGCTTTCTGATGATCCAAAACTGGCTTTGCGTCACTCTCGTGCAGCTAAGGATCGGGCCGGCCGTATTTCGGTGGTTCGTGAAACCAACGGCATTGTTGCTTATCATGCAGGTGAGTGGAAGGAAGCTCTTTCTGAGCTGCGCGCTGCTCGTCGTATGTCTGGCGGACCTGGCCTAATTGCTGTGATGGCTGACTGTGAACGCGGTTTGGGCCGTCCAGAAAAGGCTATTGAGCTTGCTCGTTCCGAGGACGTTAGTGAACTGGATGAGGAAAACACCATCGAGTTGGCTATTGTCGTTGCGGGTGCCCGTCATGACCTCGGCCAGCACGATGCTGCGGTTATTGAATTGCAGCGTGTTAACCCTAGTTTGACCTCCACTGGATTCACTCAGTCTCGTCTTTCTTATGCCTATGCTGATGCGCTTGTTTTGGCTGGTCGTAGCGATGAAGCTCGTGAGTGGTTCCAGCATGCTGCAGACCTTGATGAAGATGGATTCTTGGATGCAGAGGAGCGTATTGAACAGCTCGATAAGGGAAGCAACTAGACTGTGAGGTTATGAGTCTAATCACGGAGTACGACAGCCTTTTGCTGGATCTTGATGGCACCGTTTATGAAGGTGGACGGGCCATCTCCCACGCAGTGGAATCCATTACAAACTCCGGCCTGCCGGTCATGTATGTCACCAATAATGCATCTCGCGCCCCACAAGTGGTGGCGCAACAATTGCAAGATATTGGACTTGAAACAGCGACCGCCGACTCCGTGATGACCTCCGCACAAGCTGCTATCCGCATGGCAGCCCAAGAGGTGCCCGCTGGCTCCAAGATGTTGATCCTCGGCACTGATTCTTTTAGGGATCTAGCTCGCGCAGCGGGCTTTGAGGTTGTTGCCTCAGCGGACGATCAACCTGCAGCAGTTCTCCATGGCCACAATCCGGAAACTGGATGGGCCCAATTAAGCGAAGCTGCCTTGGCAATTGCCAAAGGCGCACGCTATTTTGCATCAAACTTAGATTCAACCTTGCCCATGGAGCGCGGACTGCACGTGGGTAATGGGTCTATGGTCGCCGCCGTAGTTAATGCCACCGGAGTTAGCCCACAGTCTGCTGGAAAGCCTGGTCCTGCCATGTTTTATGCCGCAGCTGAAATTTTGCAGTCCACCCGCCCTTTGGCCGTAGGTGACCGCCTGGACACTGATATCGCCGGCGGAAACGCAGCGGGTATGGATACTTTCCAAGTGCTAACTGGCGTCAGTGGGTTTTATGATCTCGCATTCGCCTCCGTCGAAAAGCGCCCCACCTATATTGGCAGCTCCCTGGCTGACCTTTTCAGCGACCCCGATACCCTGCGGCCTGGTGCCCAGGGCGGTTTTGAGGCGCTTGTCGACGGCGCCACTGTGGTCCTGAGTGGCGGGGAGTCAGGCGAGCCTATGCACGCGCTGCGCACCGTTTTAGCAGCAGCCTGGGCTGCCCCGCAGCCCATTACTGAGGTTGTTGCGCAATCTCCAGCTGCGCACAAAGCTTTGGAGGCCTGGTGGTAGCGCCCAAACCACAGGACCCGCGCAGCAGCGCCGACCCTGAATTAATTGCTGCCAAAGTTAATGAAATCCTCAGTAAAACTGCGGAAAACCTCAGTGAAGAAGCTGCCTTTTTGGAAGAGGCACACCGCATCCTCAATGAAGCTTTGGCTTAAAACCCACACGTGGAATGAAGAAAGAAGAACACCTCTAGATGGTTGCACGCAGAAGATTGGATGCAGAACTAGTTCGTCGCAAGATCGCGCGTTCTAGGGAACACGCTGTGGAGATGATTCGTGGGCAGCGTGTGTATGTGGCCGGAATTTTGGCTCTGAAGCCAGCCACCGTAGTGGAGCCAGAAGTCTCAATTCGAGTTGAAGAAGATACCAGTGAAAACTGGGCATCCCGTGGCGCACATAAGTTGTTGGGCGCCCTGGAAGCTTTTGAGCCCGCGGGGCTTAGTGTTAAGGGCCGGCGCGTACTTGATGCCGGCGCGTCAACTGGTGGGTTTACGGACGTTTTGCTGCGTCGAGAAGCTTCCGAAGTGGTCGCCGTGGACGTCGGATATGGTCAGCTGATTTGGCGCTTGCAAAACGATGATCGCGTGCGCGTGGTTGACCGCACCAATATTCGCTATATGACGCTGGAGGATACTGGCGGAGAATGCGACATGATGGTCGGCGATCTCTCCTTTATCTCCCTCAAGCTCACGCTGCCGGCAATCGCCGCCGTGCTCAGTGAAGGCGCTGACCTATTGCCTATGGTCAAGCCTCAATTTGAGGTCGGAAAAGAGCGCCTAGGTAATGGTGGAGTTGTGCGCTCACCGCAGCTGCGTGCGGAAGTTACCCAAGATATTGCCGAATTTGCAGTTACGCTAGGCCTTAGCTTGAAGCAGGTTGTAGCATCTCCTTTGCCGGGACCATCTGGAAACGTAGAGTATTTCCTCTGGTTGGTCAAAGATGACGGCAAAACTATGCCAGATGCTGCACAATTGCATGAGATGATTACTAAAGCAGTGGAAGAAGGGCCGCAATAATGAGCGCAGCCAAAAAACGGTCTGTTCTTTTGGTACCGCACACCGGTCGATCCTCAAATATTGAGTCTGCAGTGATGGCTGCAGAACTTCTTGATAGCTCCGGAATTGAAGTTCGGGTGTTGGTCAATGCTGAAGATGATCCCATTGCACACCACCCCGTATTAGGAAATTTTGTGCAGGTTCATCCCACTGAGGATGCAGCTGCAGGCGTTGAACTAGTGCTGGTGCTGGGCGGTGATGGTACCTTCTTGCGCGCTGCTGATATGGCACACGCAGTGGATTTGCCCGTTTTGGGCATCAACCTTGGACATGTTGGATTCTTGGCGGAGTGGGAATCGGATTCCCTGGAAGAAGCCATCAAACGTGTTGTCGAATGTGACTACCGCGTGGAAGACCGCATGACCTTGGATCTGGTTGTCCGTGATGACAATCTGGTGGAAATTGGCCGTGGCTGGGCGCTAAATGAGGTGAGCATTGAAAACCTCAATAGGCGTGGTGTTTTGGACGCTACCTTGGAAGTAGATGAACGCCCAGTAGCTTCTTTTGGCTGCGATGGTGTCCTTATTTCGACTCCAACGGGCTCGACAGCCTACGCTTTCTCTGCTGGTGGCCCAGTATTGTGGCCAGAACTTGATGCCATTTTGGTAGTGCCCAATAATGCCCATGCGCTCTTTACAAAGCCCCTGGTAGTAAGCCCTAAATCCTCAGTAGCAGTGGAATCTAAATCAGATACCTCACCCGCTATTGCAGTGATGGATGGTTGCCGTCAATTGTCTATGCCACCTGGATCGCGTGTTGAGGTTTCCCGCGGACATCGTCCAGTGCGTTGGGTGCGCCTTGATTCTTCGCCATTTACCGATCGTTTGGTGAGCAAATTGCACCTGCCGGTGGTGGGTTGGCGCGGACCGCATAAATCAGCTGATCTACAAGACGGCAGCTCAGCGGGGTAGTTCGAAAATTTTTCGAACAAGTAGCACGGATGTTCGCATGAATGTCCGTGTTTTGTTGTACACTTTGAGGCATGCTCGCAGACATCGCCATTGAAAACCTTGGAGTGATTCCAGCCGCCTCAGCTGAGTTCAGCTCGGGGCTTACCGTGCTCACCGGTGAAACCGGCGCAGGTAAAACCATGGTTGTTACTGGTCTCCGCCTTTTATGCGGTGGACGTGCGGACGCCTCACGGGTGCGTACCGGATCCCCTCAAGCGGTTGTGGAAGGCCGTTTTATTACCGAGGGAGTACCTCAAGACATTGTCGAACGTGCGACCGGAATAGTTTCGAACGCCGGTGGCGCAGCAGATGAAAATGGGGAGTTTTTGGCGGTACGTTCAGTTAACGCCAATGGCCGTTCCAAAGCTCATTTAGGTGGCCGAGCAGTGCCAGCAGCTACCCTTAATGAATTCTCAGATGAACTGTTAACCATCCACGGCCAAAATGATCAATTGCGTTTGCTCTCTGCGGAGCGCCAATTGGACGCACTGGATCGGTTTGATCCCCAATTGGCGGAGCTGCGCAAAGCCTATGGCGCAAAATACCTCACCTGGAAAACGCTGCACCGGGATTTGGAAAAGCGCATTTCCAGCCGCCGAGAATTAGCCCAAGAGGTTGACCGCCTGCAATTTGCCATTAATGAAATTGATGAGGTTGCACCACAACCAGGCGAGGATAAAGAACTGCTCCTGCAGATTCGCCGGCTCCAGGATGTTGATACCTTGCGTGAACAAGCTGCCAGTGCGCTTGCAGCAATTGACGGTGCTAGCTCTTTGAGTGAAGCCATGGGTGGATCTCAAGGCTTTGATGATGCTCAAGAATCTGCCTCCGATCAGTTGGGCCAGGCAGAATCCGCCTTGGGAAGCAGTGAAGATCCCACCCTAAAGGCGCTTTCTGCGCAGTTGGGGGAGATCACCACGATGCTCAGTGAGGTCTCTATGGAACTGGGCGGATTCCTTTCAGACCTGCCTGCAGATCCCCAAGCCTTGGATGAACTATTAACCAGGCAACAGCAACTGAAATTGCTCACCAGAAAATACGCCGCTGATATTGACGGCGTAATCACCTGGCAGCAAAAAGCTCAGGTTCGCCTAGAGAGCATTGATATTTCCACCGAGGCACTGGACAAGCTTAAAGAGGACCTTAAAAAGGCTGAGTTGGCCATGAATAAGGCTGCCAAAAAGCTTTCCACCTTAAGAGCTAAGGCTGCTAAAAAGCTGGGCGATACCGTCACTGAGGAACTGCAGGGTCTTGCCATGCAAAAGGCGCGTTTTGTAGTTGATATTCGCACTGTTGCCGCCGGACCGACCGGAATGGACCAGGTGGAATTTCAGTTGGCAGCTAATTCCTTGGCGCAACCTCGCCCCTTGGCATCCTCTGCCTCCGGTGGTGAGCTTTCCCGCGTGATGCTTGCCCTCGAGGTGATCTTATCGGCAGGAACCACCGGAACCACCCTAGTTTTCGACGAAGTTGATGCCGGTGTCGGTGGCCGGGCAGCTGTAGAAATTGGCCGTCGCCTGGCTCGACTTGCAACTGCCAACCAGGTTATTGTGGTCACGCACTTGCCACAGGTTGCTGCTTACGCGGACACTCACCTGCATGTCGCCAAAGATGTCCATGAAAAGGCAGTGACTTCAGGAGTGGAAACCCTAAGTTATGAGCGCCGAATTGAAGAGCTTTCCCGAATGTTGGCTGGTTTGGAAGATACTGCCACTGGTCGCGCACATGCTACTGAGCTGTTGGAACGTGCACAGCGGGAGAAGCAAGATATTTGCGCGAGTGAAAATAGGGAACTTTTAGCAGCAAGTGCCTAGAAATTTCCATGGTGCGTCCTAAAATCTTCCAAAACTGAGATTATTTTTGGCGCGCCTCCACCAAAGGTTGAGACTTTGCCCGCACAATGGGGGCTATGAGTCTGTTCAACCGCAATGCCGACCTACCTGGCCTGCAAGGTGCTACCCGCAATTGCACCACTCAAGGCAAGGGGTTTAAGCGTCTTTCTGAGGGCGATCTCGCAATTATCGATGCACCAGATCTCTCCAGGGCTTTTGCCCAGCGCTTGCTCGCTGCCCGCCCCGCAGCAGTACTCAACGTATCCCGGTTTACCACCGGTGCAGTGCCCAATTTTGGGCCCCAAATGCTTCTCGACGCAGGAATCATCCTCGTTGAGGGCTTTGGCAATGAAATCGTTGACGGTATTAAAGACGGTAAAAAAGGTCGCCTCACCGAAGACGGACAACTCTTCAATGGTGAGCGCCTGATCGCTTCCGGAACTCCGGTAAACGCAGCTTCCGCTGAAAAGTCCTTCACCGAAGCCCAGCAATCCTTGCTGGATCATATGGAAGCCTATTTTGGCAACACCATTCAGTTCATTCACTCTGAAGCTCCACTGCTTATTGATGGTTTAGGCATCCCTGACACCGGCAACACCATCGAAGGCAAGAAGGTTCTGGTTGTCAGCCCTGGCAACAACCACCGCAGCAAACTCAAAGAACTCCGCAACTTCATTCGGGAATATGACCCAGTACTTATCGGCGTTGATGGGGCAGCAGACACCCTCGTGGAATTGGGCTACAAACCAGCATTGATCGTGGGCAATCCCACGGGCATCGGCGCAGATGCCTTGCGCAGTGGCGCACATGTCATCTTGCCTGCTGATCCCGATGGCCACACCGTTGGTCTGGAGCGCATTCAAGACCTCGGCATTGGCGCCATGACGTTCCCTTCCTCGGTAAGCTCCGCCACTGATTTGGCCCTCTTGCTGGCTAATTATCACAACCCACAGATGATCGTAAACGTCGGTGGCCCTGTCACCCTCGACGATGTCTTTGCCGGCCAGGAGGACGCGGACCCCGCAGCGCTGCTCACTCGTGCGAAGGTGGGCACCAAGCTTGTCGACGGCTCCGTGATCGCGGATCTTTATAATGTCCGCAGCTCAGGTAGCTTTGCCTGGCTGTGGGCGCTGCTAGGAATTTTGGTAGCAGTTGCAGTCATCATCGTTATCGCTGGTACGGCTGGCGGCGGATCATTTGTAGACAACCTCATCGACACCTGGAATAGCTTCGCGCTAACTGTCCAGGGTTGGTTCAAATAAGAAAACGGGGTTGAACTTATATGGCTAAAAAGAGCGCCAAGGGTGCCACCGCAATTGCTGGCATTGCTTTTGGACTAGCGGCCGGTGTGGCATTGGGAACCTATGTTTTGGCTCCTAATCTCCCGGAAAATAGCGATCCAAATGCTCCAACCTCAGCAGACCTTAAAGCTGCACAATTAGAGGCTGAAGTTAATGCAGTGCAGGCCGATCAAGCCGATAGTATTATCGACCACATTGTGGAAGATGTCGTGGCCGGAACACTGACTGACCGTCCAGTCTTGATTATGCACACCACAGATGCCGAACAATCCGATATTGATGATGTCTCCTGGTTGCTCAACCAAGCAGGTGCCATTGATGCCGGTACGATCACCCTGGAAGATTCCTTTTTCTCCCAAGACGGTGCTGACCAACTGAAATCCATCGTGGCAAATACCTTGCCTGCAGGAGCTCAGCTTTCTGAAACTCAGTTAGACCCGGGTACTCACGCCGGTGAAGCACTTGGTGCAGGTTTGATGTTAAATCCTGAAAATGGAGAGCCACTAGCTAGCACCGCTGAGCGAGGCTTATTACTTAACGTACTACGCGATAGTGGATATATTTCTTATCAAGACGGCACTATTTTGCCTGGCCAGGTAGTTGTTTTTATCACCGGAAATAGCGACGGCAGCGGTGATAGTGCCTTTGCCGCAGAAACTCAATCGATGTTCGCGCGCGCCCTAGATTCCAAGGGCTCCGGCGTAGTGGTCGCAGGCCGTATTCTTAGTGCTTCAGACACCGGAGTTATTGGTCGTCTCCGTGCTAATCCAGATGCAGCATCAAAGGTTTCTACAGTGGATTCCCTTGATCGCACCTGGGGCAAGATGGCAACGGTCCTTTCCATACGCGATGAACTTGCTAATCGCTCAGGGGCCTATGGCTCAGCTGCTTCTGCAGAGGCAGCAAGCCCATCTCTTGATGGGGCTACTCCTGCACCAGCCGATGATTCCACCGAGGCTGATGGGGTGGAGGTAGCTACTCCTTAGCTCCACTTTCCTAAGCGCCAAACTCCTAGTTAATTTCTGCTAGGAGTTTGGCGCTTTTTTGCGGGCAAAACATCATCTATTAGGCGATAGTTAAGTCTTGTGTTTTAGAGCCCTAAGCTGCGGTTATTTACATCTGTTCTAGGTATGTTATGCTGGGGTTCCGTAGGTTTGAAAAGTCGGAAACTTCGCCGAGTTTTTCACTGCGGATTTTTTGTTTTCTGGGCTCTTTTTCCCAAAACAAATCTCTCGCATTGCTGAGAAACGGCGGGGACCGTGGCCACGTGCCGGCAGTTTAAACACACCATTCGTTTAAGTTCACCGCACCGCCTTAGCTCGGAAAAACATCTGAGCTTCGGTCGATATAGGAAGGTCCCTGAAACTCATGACCTCACCACGCAATACGCGTACCACCAAGCACATCTTTGTTACCGGTGGCGTTGTTTCGTCCCTGGGCAAGGGACTTACTGCTGCTAGCCTTGGACAGCTTCTGATCGCTCGGGGTCTCTCCGTCACTATGCAGAAGCTTGATCCTTACCTCAACGTTGATCCAGGCACCATGAACCCATTCGAACATGGCGAGGTGTTTGTTACCGAAGATGGTGCAGAAACCGACCTTGACCTGGGCCACTATGAGCGTTTCTTGGATCGCAACCTGACTCTCAATGCCAACGTAACCACCGGCAAGGTGTACTCCACCGTTATCGCCAAGGAACGTCGCGGCGAATACTTGGGCAAGACTGTCCAGGTCATTCCTCATATCACCGATGAGATCAAGGCTCGTATCCTTGCCATGGGTGCACCAGATGCCAATGGCAACGTTCCAGACGTTGTTATCTCTGAGGTCGGTGGCACCGTGGGTGACATTGAGTCCCAGCCATTCCTGGAAGCAGCTCGTCAGGTCCGCCATGAAATCGGTCGCGATAACTGCTTCTTCATTCACTGCTCTTTGGTTCCTTACCTGGCTACCTCCGGTGAGCTTAAGACCAAGCCAACCCAGCACTCCGTATCTGAGCTACGCGGAATCGGCATCTTGCCAGATGCACTTGTACTGCGTTGTGACCGTGAGGTCCCACAGGGTCTTAAAGACAAGATCGCCATGATGTGTGACGTTGAGAATGAGGGCGTTGTATCCTGCCCTGATTCCAACTCCATCTACAACATTCCAGATGTGCTTTACCGTGAGCACCTGGATACCTTCATTATTCGTCGCCTGGGACTTCCTTTCCGCGATGTTGATTGGACCAGCTGGCACAACCTCATTGATCGAGTCAACAACCCTAAGCACGAGATCAACGTTGGCATCGTGGGCAAGTACATCGACCTGCCAGATGCTTACCTCTCCGTAGTTGAGGCAGTCCGTGCGGCAGGTTATGCCAATTGGACCCGCACCAACATCAAGTGGATTGCCTCTGATGATTGCGAAACCCCAGCCGGTGCTAAGCGCGCTTTGCAAAACGTTGACGCTGTAGTAATCCCAGGTGGCTTTGGTATTCGTGGTATCGAAGGCAAGATCGGTGCTATCACCTATGCCCGTGAAAACAAGGTTCCTTTGTTGGGACTTTGCCTTGGTCTGCAGTGCACCGTTATTGAGGCCGCTCGCCAGGCCGGTCTGGAAAACGCTTCCTCTACTGAGTTTGATCCTGAGGCAGAGCAACCAGTTATCGCCACCATGGAGGAGCAGAAGGCTGCTGTATCCGGTGAAGCTGACCTAGGTGGCACCATGCGTTTGGGTGCATACCCAGCCACCTTGCGGGAAGATTCCTTGGTTGCAGAACTCTACGGCACCACTGAGGTTTCCGAGCGTCACCGTCACCGCTACGAGGTCAACAACGCTTACCGTGGTCAGATTGAAGAAGGCTCGGATCTAATTTTCTCCGGTACTTCTCCAGATGGCCAGTTGGTTGAGTTTGTGGAATACCCTAAGGACGTACACCCATTCTTGGTTGCAACCCAGGCACACCCTGAATACAAGTCCCGTCCAACCCACGCGCACCCACTCTTTGTGGGCTTGGTTAAGACTGCCCTCGAGCTAAGCCAGCGCGCTTAGTTCTACAATGAGTCCCATGACTTCACATGGGACAGCCCCGGGTACACATGAGTTCACTGTTACGGAAACTGAACTCCTTTTGGAATCGCCCATTTTAAGTGTGCGGCGAGATACTCTCATCATGCCGGGCGGCACCACCGCCCGGCGAGAGATCATCGAGCACTTCGGGGCTGTGGCAGTGGTGGCCTTTGATGGTGAAAAAATCGCCATGGTTCACCAATACCGCCATAGTGTGTCAGATCGTCTGTGGGAGCTTCCTGCAGGCTTGTTGGATATTGCTGATGAGGATGCACTAATCGGCGCCCAGCGCGAGCTGATGGCAGAAGCTGGGCTCAAAGCCAATAAATGGTCAGTACTTACCGACCTCATTACTTCACCAGGTTTCTGCGATGAAACCATTCGAGTCTATTTGGCTCAAGATCTGGAAAGCATTCCACGCCCTGAGGTTACGGGTGATGAAGAAGCCGATATGGTTTTCCAGTGGGTGCCTTTGGAAGAAGCTGTTGCTATGGTTTTTGATGGCAGGCTTGCAAACTCTGTAGCAATTGGTGGCGTCCTGGCTGCCGATGCAGTTATTGCAGGACGCGCGGCAGCGCGGCCCACTGATGTACCTTTCCCTTATCGCCCAACCGCACTGGCGGAGCGTCGCAAAGCACGGGGTATTGTCCCCGACATGAAAAAGCTGTGAGTGTCGCAGCAACCGTCAAAACCTGGCTCACGCATCTGGCTGTGGAGCGCGGGCTTTCGGATAATACGCTGAAGAGTTATCGGCGGGATTGCGCGCGATATGCGGAATGGCTGGAGCGCGCTGGCATCGAAGAATTAGGCGATGTCACTACCTCCCATGTGGAAAATTACGTCATGGATCTGAGGCGTGGAGTGGATGGGCGCCAACCACTTTCAGCTTCTTCGGCAGGCCGGGCGTTGATTGTAGCACGTGGTTTACACAAATTTGCACTCGCTGAAGGCCTAGTTAAGTTTGACGTCGCGGCGGAAGTTTCGCCTCCGGCAACTGGTCGCCATCTACCCGATACTTTGAGCATTGAGGAAGTGGGTGCCTTGATTGACGCGATTCCTACCTCAGATATTGCTACTCCAGTAGATATCAGGGATAGAGCCTTGATTGAGGTACTTTATGGCACTGGTGCGCGTATCTCTGAGGCCGTGGGTTTAGTGGTTGATGATGTTGCCGATAGGCCCGAGGTTTTAAGAATCCTGGGCAAGGGTTCCAAGCAGCGCATTGTACCTTTTGGGTCAATGGCTAAGAAGGCGGTGGAGGACTACCTCACACGTGCGCGGCCTGCATTGTCCAAGGGTAAAAGCCATGCGCTTTTTCTCAACCAACGCGGTGGAGAGCTCTCGAGGCAGTCAGCGTGGGCGGTGTTGAAGAAAGCCGTGCAAAGGGCAGGGCTAGATAAGGATATTTCCCCGCACACCCTGCGTCATAGTTTTGCCACGCACCTTTTAGAGGGCGGGGCAGATGTGCGTGTGGTGCAAGAGCTCTTAGGGCATTCCTCGGTGACAACTACGCAGATTTACACTCATGTCAGCGCCGAAAATTTGCGTCAGGTTTGGCGCGAATCTCACCCCCGGGCATAAACTCCGGGAGTCAACTCCGGGCGAGAACCTTGCGATTACACCTGCACAGATATCGCCCAATTTTATGGATATCTTGTGTATCTTTTTTAGCCCTTCAAAAAGTCAAGCCTCTGAACTTCATTTAGGGAAAAATCACCGTGTTTTCGCAGGTTTTTCATCCTTGCAACGCAGAGTAGCTGGGCAGTAGCCGGACAGTGTTCGGCGTGTGAGGCGACGGTATGTCCAAATGGTCTATATCCTGAATGTATTGTGGTCTTAGATAGTTAATGACATCGTGATAATTCTTTTATCGCGCAGTGATCGTCTGAGCTGGTCTCAGGGCCGGTCTTAGACAGCTAAAGATAGTCACGGTACGTCACAAAGCGTCATTTAAACCCGGTGGTGAAAGACTTGTTCATCACCAAAGATGGCCATTGAGAGCAATTCGAGTCAAGGAAGAGAGTTTGACTGTGAGTGATGCGGGGAAGCAGAACACTTCTAAAGTGGAGGTCGGGCTCACCGGCCGACCCCTGCGTGAATTGCCGGACCCCCAGCCTTTGGAAAAGCATGGTCCAGCAACAATTATCGCCATGGCAAACCAAAAAGGTGGCGTGGGTAAAACCACCTCCACCATTAACCTCGGTGCATGCCTCGCAGAGGCAGGGCGTAAAGTCCTGCTCGTTGACTTGGATCCTCAAGGTGCTTTAACTGCGGGCCTAGGTATTCGTTATGACGATGTTGATGTCACCGTCTATGACCTCATGGTGGACAATAACTCCACCATCGATCAGGCTATTCACCACACCACGGTCCCAGACCTAGATGTAGTGCCAGCAAATATTGATCTCTCCGCCGCTGAAATCCAGTTGGTTAATGAGGTTGGTCGTGAACAAACTCTCGCTCGTGCCTTGCGTCCTGTGATGAAGGAATATGACTTCATCATCCTGGACTGTCAGCCATCCCTTGGATTGCTGACGGTCAATGCGCTCGCATGCGCCCATGGCGTAATTATCCCAATGGAGTGTGAGTATTTCTCATTGCGCGGCTTGGCTTTGCTCACCGATACCGTGGAGAAGGTTGCAGATCGCCTCAACTTCGATCTGGAGATCTTGGGCATCTTGGTCACCATGTTTGATCGTCGCACTTCCCATGCGCGTGAAGTGATGTCGCGAGTGGTGGAAGTTTTTGATGAGAAGGTTTTTGATACCGTCATCACTCGCACGGTGCGTTTCCCTGAAACCTCTGTCGCCGGCGAGCCTATTATCACGTGGGCTCCGACTTCCCAGGGCGCTGAGCAATACCGCGCGCTGGCACGCGAAGTCATTCACCGCGCTACCCACTAAATTGCTTGTCGACGCCACCCTCGTGGCAGGCCTTCAGGCATGTCACTGGGGTGACAGCAGCGGGGTGGGTTAAGGTTTTTAAAGAATTCTTATGACTACAGTCGCTGAAAAACATCAGGAGCTCTCCGCAGGAGAACCAGGGGTTGGCCCCATTGGGCCGGAACCTCTTGTTTCTCCAACCCCGGAAACAAATGAAGACGCCGCGGGGTTCAAGGTTCAGCTAGATAATTTTGAAGGTCCTTTTGACCTCCTATTGCAGCTGATTTCAAAAAAGAAACTTGATGTCACTGAAGTTGCCTTAGCTCAAGTAACCGATGAGTTTATTTCTTATACGCGCGCACTTGGTGAAACTAGTGATCTTGATGAAGTCACAGAGTTCTTGGTGGTGGCAGCAACCTTATTGGATCTTAAAACTGCCCGCTTATTGCCACGTGGTGAAGTAGATGATGAAGAAGATTTAGAACTGCTTGAGATTCGCGATCTGCTCTTTGCCCGCCTTTTGCAATATCGCGCTTATAAGCAGGTTGCCGATCTTTTTGGGCAATGGCAGCGAGAGGCCCGCAGGCGATATCCGCGTGCAGTGTCTTTGGAAGCACAATTTGTGGATCTTTTGCCACCTGTTTCCTTAGGCCATTCTCCCCAGAGTTTTGGTGAACTTGCCGCAGCGGTGTTTAAACCACAACCCCCAGAAGGTGTACGCACCGACCACATTCACCAAGTTGCAGTATCGGTGCCGGAACAAGCAGGAAAAATCCTAAGCACCCTCAAACTTGCTGGTATTGACCATTTTCTTACCTTCCAATTGCTCACTCGTGATTGCACCGTGTCCATGGAAATCGTGGGAAGATTCTTGGCACTTCTAGAACTTTATAAAGCTCGCGCCATTGAGACTGTGCAAGACGAGCCTCTGGGCGAGCTTAAAGTGGCGTGGACAGGAAAAGAAGTTGATCCAGCGGTAGTGGCTGCCAGCGATTGGCAATAATCCACCACCGGTGCAGCTGCTAGGGACGATTCTTTAATAACTCCAAAACCTCGTCGCTTAGTGGCCTGTCAGCATAAATCCGCACATTGGGCTCATTGGGATCGTTCTCAGTACCAATGCGACGGCCTTCCCAAACAGGGGAGAGACCAAGCTTTTCCAGAATGTGATAAGACGCAGGGTGGTTGGTTGTCACGCGGGCAGTAAGTGGCAGGGAATCGTCGATACGCTTGGTGGCAGTTGTGGCGGCATTTGAGATCTCGGTGGCATAACCATTGCCCCAAAGATCTGGGCGAAGGCGGTACTTCAGATCCCATACCTTGCCATCTACTAGCTCTACGCCACCAACGCCTACAAATTCCGCCGGACGCTCGCGCAGATATACACCCCAAGGTCCAAGATCTTTTTGATTCCAACTATCGTTGGTCCGCTTGATGATCTCGCGGGTTTCGCGGAGGTCTTTGTGCCGAGCTTGGGGGCGGTGCTCCCAAAGGCGGGTATCAGAGTAAATCTGGTGTGCTTCATCAACGTGCTCCACATTTAGCGGAACCAGGATGAGCCTGTCGGTGCGTGTAATCGTAGCCATGGAGAAATGTTAGAACATCACTAACGGCTAATGTGACCGCTCTCACGAAATTGTTTAGTTTGTGTCCTTTTTCAAAGAGTTTTCCCAGGATTGCATCAAAAAGAGAAGAATGCAGAGCTTTCCG
The DNA here is from genome assembly GCF_000344785.1 of Corynebacterium callunae DSM 20147. Taxonomy (NCBI): domain Bacteria; kingdom Bacillati; phylum Actinomycetota; class Actinomycetes; order Mycobacteriales; family Corynebacteriaceae; genus Corynebacterium; species Corynebacterium callunae. Next base: position 1,413,204 of record NC_020506.1, read on the forward strand.
CATTAACCCCGCGTAGGGGTGATTTAGTAGCTTAAAAACCAGGGTAGAGGTTGAGCAATTCTGTGGTTGTGTGAATTAAATCGGGCTATATTCACCCAAATTAAGTGTTTTTAGTGATCTTAAGCACTATGATGGCTGGTTATGACTTCTGTATATTCATCTCCGACAGAGCATGATCATGCCCCTTTAGTGCCGTTCTACCCCGATGGTCCGGTAGTTACCGTGAGCTGGCTTGCTGAACACCTAGGCCAGGACAACCTCGTCGTGCTGTGTGCTGCAATGAATGATGCAGAACAGGCCCAAGCGGCCGGAATCCCTGGCGCCCACCTTGCTGATCTGGAAGCTGATTTTTCCGATCAATCGGCAACACTTCCTCACACCGTGCCGGGCAATCTTAAAACTGTGTTGGAAAGCTATGGCATTAGCGATGACACCACAGTGGTGGTTTATGACCGACAGGGCTTAATGGTCGCACCGCGAGTGTGGTGGCTATTGCGTGCCGCTGGCCTAACAAAGATCGGCGTTTTGGACGGAGGCTTACCGGCATGGCAAGCAGCTGGGCTAGACGTTACTGAGCTGGCAATTCCTGTAGCTAAGGGGCACATTAACGCTACGCCTCGTCCTGAACTTTTGGTCGGTGCTGATGGGGTAGAGCGTGCCATTGCGCGATCTAGTAAAGCAGTAGTGGATGCACGCAGTGCCGGACGTTTTTCCGGAGTGGAAGATGAACCTCGTCCGGGCTTGAAAAAGGGCTCAATTCCCGGCAGTGTCAATATTCCTTTTGATGAAGTTGTGGATGCAGAGGGATTGTTAAGGGCACCTGCGGATTTACGTGAACTTTTTGAACACCGCACCCACCACGCAAAATCCCTGGTGTTTAGCTGCGGCTCAGGAGTAACTGCCTGCGTTGATGCGTATGCTGCCGTTGTTGCAGGTTATGAAGACGTAGTTGTTTATGACGGATCTTGGGCAGAGTGGGGCAATCCTAAAAATCAGCGCCCGATTGCATAAACCAGCTTCCTTAATGGTCAAGCCGAGCGAGTAAACTCTCACTCCATGAATGACTTTGACCCCGCATTGATTCCAGCCATGAGTTTGATTCCTCAAACCCGATCCCGGCTGGAATCAATTTTATTGGTGGTTGATTCACCAGTTCCAGCTAGCACTTTAGCCCGAGTTTTAGGCAGTGAGACCGGGGCTATTACAGGCATTTTGCAGGAGATGGCCACTGAACTTGATGAGCGGGGAAGTGGCATTGACCTGCGGGAAACCGCAGAAGGTTGGCGTTATTACACCCGTCCGGAAAACGCCGACATCGTGGAGCAATTTCTCCTGGATGGTAACCAAACGCGATTGTCTCGTGCAGCCTTAGAAACCTTGGCTGTTGTTGCATATCGGCAGCCGGTGACGCGTTCCCAAATTTCCGCGGTCCGTGGCGTCAATGTTGATGGAGTAATGCGTACCCTGCAGCTGCGCGGGTTGGTTAAGGAAGTTGATGTTGAGGAATCAACCGGTGCTCACCGCTATGCAACCACAGAGTTATTGCTTGAATTATTAGGTATTGAATCTTTGGATAAATTGCCTGACCTGGCGCCGTTATTGCCCGAGGTTGACTCCATTGATGAAGACTTCTAAATTCCTGAACTATGTGGCCTAGATAGCTGAGTGGTGTTATAGCTGCGGGAATAGTGGTTTTGAGTGTTGTGGTGTAGGATTTCTAAGATTCAACTTCATAAGATTTCAAGATTAAGGACACTAACGTGACCCCACCCGCTCGCCGTGATGGCACACCGGAAAAGAAGCAGAGCAATCGCTCTGGCGGCTACCGGTCCAATGTTCGTGGTTATAAGCCAGGATCCACCCGCCCAGATGCCCGCCAGCAGCAGCCAAAGAAGGAAGAACTCCTTCTTTCAAATGCTAAACCTGCCAAGAAGCAAAATGTATCAAACAATGATGATTGGTCATTGGGCTTCCTCAATCGCAACGATTCCAACGGAATCCGCCTCCAAAAAGTGTTGGCCCAAGCCGGAGTAGCTTCCCGTCGCCACGCTGAAATCATGATCGACCAAGGTCGTGTTGAGGTCAACGATAAGATCGTCACCGCTCAAGGTGTCCGCGTTGATCCTGCTAAGGATGTCATCCGTGTTGATGGCGTTCGCATCAACATCAACGAGGATCTTGAATACTTCATCCTCAATAAGCCACGTGGCATGCATTCCACCATGAGTGATGATCTCGGTCGTCCTTGCGTGGGTGACCTGGTCAGTGAGAAAACTGCCTCCGGTCAGCGCCTTTTCCACGTCGGTCGTCTTGACGCCGACACTGAAGGTCTGCTTTTGCTTACCAACGATGGTGAGCTCGCCAACCGCCTCATGCACCCTAAGTACGAGGTTCGCAAAACCTACTTGGCAACTGTGCGCGGTGAAGCCGGAAGCAAGCTTACCTCTGCCTTGCGTGATGGTATTGAGCTAGAAGACGGTCCTGCAAAGGCTGACTTTGTGCAGATCATCGATACTTTCCAGGGCAAGTCCTTGATTCGCCTGGAGATCCACGAGGGCCGCAAGCACATTGTGCGTCGTATGTTTGCAGAGCTCGAGTACCCAGTTGAGCGTCTGGTCCGTACCAAGCTGCACACCGTGCAATTGGGCGATCAAAAGCCAGGCACCTTGCGTGCGCTGAACTCTGCAGAGCTCGCCAGCCTCTACAAGGTGGTGCAGCTGTGACAGCAGTGTCCAATATGCCTAATGGTGGCTTGATTGTTGCAATCGATGGTCCCTCCGGCACTGGAAAATCCACTACTGCACGCGCTTTAGCCACCCGCCTCGAGGCAAAATACCTCGATACGGGTGCGATGTACCGAGTTGCCACCTTGCATGTGCTCAACAAGGGCATCGATCCAACTGATGCTGAAGCTGTAATTGCGGCTACGGCAACATTGCCTTTGACTATCTCCGATGATCCAGCCTCCACCGAGGTTCTTCTTGGTGGTCAGGACGTACAAAAGGAAATTCGTGGACCAGAGGTGACCGCACAGGTCTCGGCCGTTTCCGCGATCCCTGAAGTCCGTGAAAACCTGGTTGCCTTGCAACGCGCTTTGGCTTCCAAAGCGCAACGCTGCGTGGTTGAAGGCCGTGATATCGGAACCGCAGTGCTTGTCGACGCGCCCATCAAGGCGTATCTCACCGCCTCAGCGGAAGTACGCGCCCGCCGGCGCTTTGATCAAGATACCGCTGCTGGTCGCAGCGTTAATTTTGACGAAGTGCTCGCTGATGTACAGCGTCGTGATGAACTTGATTCCACTCGTGCTGCTTCTCCGCTGAAACCAGCAGAAGATGCACACATTGTAGATACTTCCACTATGACTATGGATGAGGTCCTCGATCTCCTTGTCCAGTTGACTGAAGCCTCCGCCGAAAGGAGCAAACAGTGACCGATAAAAATAATATGCCAGGTGAAGAGGACGAGACCGTCTTCGTTTACCACACCCACAAAGGTGAAATGGATGTTGTGGGAGCTTTTGCCGATGAGGAAGAACTTGCGCCTCATGGCGGTTGGGCCTCAGCTGACTTTGACCCCAGCGAATTTGGTCTAGATGATGATGACTTCGCTGAAGACGATGATGCAGACTTCGATCCCGAAGATTTTGATGATTCCGATTTTGCAGAACCTGACTTTGGCGAAGGTTATGGCGAAGAAGACTGGGAGCAGATTGAAACTGCTTTTGGCATCAAGAGCCCTCACCTTGAAGAATCCTTGTGCACAGTCGCTATTGTTGGTCGTCCAAACGTGGGTAAGTCCACGCTGGTAAACCGCTTTATTGGACGTCGTGAAGCAGTGGTGGAGGACTTCCCGGGTGTTACCCGTGACCGAATCTCCTATATTTCTGACTGGGGCGGCCAGCGCTTCTGGGTGCAGGACACCGGTGGCTGGGATCCTAACGTTAAGGGCATTCACGCCTCCATCGCTTATCAGGCAGAAGTGGCTATGCAAACCGCAGACGTTATCGTCTTTGTGGTTGATACCAAGGTCGGCATTACTGAGACTGACTCTGTGATGGCAGATAAACTGCTGCGCTCTGAGGTTCCAGTTATTTTGGTTGCCAATAAGTTCGACTCTGATAGCCAGTGGGCTGATATGGCTGAGTTTTATGCACTTGGCCTGGGCGATCCTTACCCAGTGTCTGCTCAGCACGGTCGTGGTGGCGCGGATGTCTTGGACAAAATTTTGTCCCTGTTCCCAGCCGAGCCGCGCTCGAAGTCGATCGTTGAAGGCCCACGCCGAGTAGCGCTCGTCGGCAAGCCCAATGTTGGTAAGTCTTCATTGCTTAATAAGTTCGCCGGCGAAACCCGCTCCGTTGTTGACAACGTTGCTGGTACCACCGTTGATCCAGTTGACTCCCTGATTCAATTGGATGATCACCTGTGGAAGTTTGTGGATACCGCAGGCCTTCGAAAGAAGGTTAAGACCGCCACCGGCCACGAGTACTACGCATCCTTGCGTACCCACGGTGCTATTGATTCAGCAGAACTCTGTGTGCTTTTGATTGACTCCTCGCAGCCAATCACCGAGCAGGATCAGCGTGTGCTGGCCATGATCACCGATGCTGGTAAGGCTTTGGTTATTGCCTTCAACAAGTGGGACCTCATGGATGAGGATCGTCGTATTGATCTTGATCGTGAGCTTGACCTGCAGTTAGCACACGTTCCTTGGGCAAAGCGGATTAATATCTCCGCTAAGACAGGTCGTGCTTTGCAGCGCCTTGAGCCTGCAATGTTGGAAGCTTTGGCAAGCTGGGATCGCCGCATCTCCACTGGCCAGCTCAACACTTGGCTGCGTGAAGCAATTGCTGCAAACCCACCTCCAATGCGTGGTGGTCGCTTGCCTCGTGTGCTTTTTGCCACGCAGGCATCCACCCAGCCTCCTGTTGTAGTGCTCTTTACCACCGGATTCTTGGAAGCTGGCTACCGCCGTTACCTCGAGCGTAAATTCCGTGAGCGCTTTGGATTTGAAGGCACTCCAGTACGTATTGCAGTACGTGTTCGTGAGCGTCGTGGCAAGGGCGGCAAGCGCAAATAAGCGTCGCCAAATGCGCTAAAAGGCCGGTGAACTTGAATATTCTTCAAGTTCACCGGCCTTTTAGTCTTTAAAAACTTTAAAGGCTTAGGACTGCAGCAAAATATAAAGATCAGTTCTTAAAGTTGCAGGATCGATATCCGGGGTGGGTTCGGTGACATAAACCTCCCACAAAGGAAAAGCAGGAGTCTGTCCGGATTGCTCGATGGCCTCCATAAAACCTTGCCAGGCCTGGGGTAATCCGTCATAGGCGCCGATATGGGAAATTCGGGCGACTTTACCGGCAGGAATTGTGGAAGGCATAACGGTAACGTGCTGCTCGCTTACTTCCTCCGCTAAAACATGATCAACAGAAATTCCTACCTCAAAGGTGACAGTATCGGTGGGCATGCGGTGATGAAGAGCAAAGCCTGGGACTTGGGGGCTGATTCCGCGCTGCGCCAAAGTGGGGATCAACGCGTGGAAAGTTTGATCAAAGGCTACATCCATCTCAGACATGGGGTAGTCGGTGAAGAATACAACTGCGGTGGGTACTTACGGGACCTCAAGGATTTCAAGGTCTGTGGCAGGGGCAGAATTTAGGTATAGGTCTTTGGAAGCCATTAGATTTATCCAATCACAATCAACTACCGCGAATATTTGGTTTTTCTTAACTTTAATTCGCTACCATACCGAAAAGTCACTTCTTTCGAGTGAGTACAAAAGCATCACAGCGGTAGGGAAGTGCTACCTCTTCAGCTTCGCTAAAAGCCAGATGTTCATAGAGATACCAGCGCAAGTTATTGTCCACGCGTTCTTGAATTTTGGGGCTAGAGCGCAACCAGTAGGAACGGGTGTGCGCCAATTGGATTATTTCTTCGGGGCTAAGGTGCTGTTCCCAGGTGGTGCGTAGGGTTGTACTGATTTCCCATGGAGCAGCAACCTCAGGGATAAAACCCGGTTTGAGTACATCTCCGGCATGCATAATTCTGCTTAAACGATGCACCCAGGGGATAGCGGTATCTAAATTGTTCCATACCAATAACACCGCTCCGCCAGGAGAAATTATGCGATCAAATTCGGCAGCGGCAGCCGGCACATCAACCCAATGCCAGGTCTGGGCACAGCTGACTAAATCAACGGAGTTCGGCGCTAAAGCAGTGGCCTCTGCAACTGCCTGCCAAGCCGGAATTGTGGGAAAAGAATTATGCAAAACGCGCAACATATCCATGCTGGGATCGAGCGCGAGCACGTTATGCCCAGCAGTGTCCAGCAACCCAGTGAGTTTTCCGGTGCCAGCTCCGACATCTGCAATCCTGGAATATCCGGCAGCCAATTCAACAACGTCAGTTGGATAACCAGGGCGCGCGTCATTATAAGTGGTACTGCCATGGTTGAAGGCTCGAGCCCCAATTTCTCGGTGCTGCTCACCATTAAATATGGGGGCATTCTTTTTAGAGACCGGAGGAATTGGTGGATGCAGGGAATAAGAGGATTCTGTCATGACGAAGCATTATTCT